>NZ_JAVKNB010000015.1:0-50582 GCF_031537875.1 Flavobacterium sp.
GGATGGTGATGGAGTAAGTGATGCACAAGAGTCACTAGATGGAACAAGCAGTACAGACGGATGTATTTATACAGTAAGTGGTCAAGTTCTAGCTAACGTGAGTAGTGTATGGAACACTTCAGACTGTGATAGTGATGGGGTAACTAATGGTCAAGAAGTAGCAGCAGGTACTAATCCATTAAGTGCTGATTCAGATGGAGATGGAGTTAAAGATGGGACAGAAATCGCAGACAATACAAGTCCAACCAACACCTGTGATTTTGTACTGGCAAATCAAACACTAGTACCAACGGCTTCTTGGAACACTTCAGACTGTGACAATGACGGCTTGATCAATGAGGTTGAAGGGATTTTAGACACCGATAGTGACGGTACACCCGATTGTCAAGATGCAGACTCAGATAATGACGGAATTCCAGACACAGTTGAGAAAGGAACAGGAGTTACTTTATTAGATTCAGACGGAGACGGAACACCAAATTACAGAGATACTGATGCTGATAATGATGGCATTTTAGATATAATTGAGAAAGGAACAGGTACCAATAGTTTGGATACGGATAATGATGGAATATTGGATTATATAGATACTGACTCAGATAATGATGGTATTCCAGACGCAGTTGAAAAAGGAAATGGAGCGTCTCCAATAGATACAGATAACGATGGAGTTCCAGATTATAGAGACTTAGATTCAGACAATGATGGAATATCGGATGCTATCGAAAAAGGTCCTGACGGAAACCGTCCTATAGATACTGATGGAGATGGAATCCCTGATTATAGAGACATACCAAATCTAGTACTTGTTATAGATTCGGATGGCGATGGTGTAACTGATGTACAAGAAGGAATAGATGGGACTAGTCCAACTAACGCTTGTTCATTTAAATTAACAAGTCAGACAGAACCTACTACTGCAGCATGGAAAGTTGCCGATTGTGATGGAGACGGCTTAACAAATCAAGAAGAGAAAACAGGATTAGATGATCTTTCTACAGCTGCTAATCCTAATGGAATTACGACTGATCCGTTGAAAATAGACACGGATGGCGACGGAGTAGATGATGGTCAGGAAGCCCTAGATGGAACAGATCCAATTAATTCTTGTGACGCTATACCCGCTAATATCAGTCAAGGATTATCGGTTGCTTTCTTATCCGGGGATTGTGATGGAGACGGTTTAACCAATGAAAATGAATTGGGGGATGATCCTTTAAAACCAATGGATTCTGATGATGATGGGTTGTTTGATTACATAGAATATAATAATCATCAAGATAGTGAAGACAATCTTGAAATTTATAATTCGATGACCAACAATGGAGATGAATTAAATGATGTTTTTGTCATTCGAGGTATTGAAAAGTATCCTGACAATACGTTGAGTATTTACAATCGTTGGGGTGTGGAAATTTATTCTGCAGAGGGTTATGCTCAAGATAATAAATTCTTTAGAGGATTATCAGAAGGACGCAAAACCATTTCTGCGTCTGCAGAATTACCCAAAGGGACGTATTATTACATTCTACGTTATGTAAATAAACAAGGAATTGAAAAGCAACGTTCAGGTTATCTGTATATTACAAAATAGAATAAAATGAAAAAACTATATAGTTTATTAGTATTACTAAGTATGAGTGTTTGGGGCCAACAAGAGCCCCAATACACCCAGTATATGTTTAACCCAACTGTAATTAATCCCGCTTATGCGGGTTCTACAGGATATGGTTCTATTTTTAGTATGTATCGCGCACAGTGGATAGGCCTTGATGGGGCTCCAGAAACTATGGATTTAACATATCACCAACCTTTAGAGAACAGTCATTTGGGACTAGGTATGAATATTCTACATGATAAAATTGGCCCTACAAACACCACTTTTGCTAGCATAGACATTTCTTATACAATTGCATTTTCAAATGAGTCTAGGCTGGCTTTTGGTATAAAGGGAGGAGGAGAATTGTTTGCTATTGACAATTCTAAATTAAATAATTTTAATCCAGAAGACCCTTTTTTAGAAGCCAATTACAAAAGTCAATTTTCGCCTAATATAGGGGTTGGGTTGTACTATTATAACGAGAATAGTTATTTAGGATTATCAGTACCGAGGCTTTTAGAAACTAAATTTTATGATGTGTTGATTTATTCAGAAACCAAGCGAAAACAACACTTTTACTTTGTAGGAGGTAAGGTATATGACCTAACATACAATTTGAAATTTAAACCTTCCTTTGTAAGTAAAATTGTTTCAGGAGCACCTTTGCAAGTAGATCTGTCGGCTAATTTTTTATACAATGAGCGATTTACAATGGGAATGTCGTATCGATGGGGAGCAGCAGTATCCGCTTTATTAGGATTTAAAGTAAGTGATAGGTTATTCATTGGTTATGGCTACGATAGAGAAACAACAAGGCTAGCCAACTTCAATTCAGGCTCACATGAACTATTCTTGCAATTTGATTTATTGAAGAATGGTCAAAAAGTAGAATCTACCCGTTTCTTTTAATTCATAGTACAATGCAACTGAGAAGACAACATACCATGAAAAAACAGTTAATACTAGTTTTGTTATTCCCCATAATCGCATTGGCTCAACAACCCTTGCGTAGAGCCGAGGCGAAATTCGAACAAGAAGCCTACATTTCGGCCATTAAGATTTATGAGCACTTAGCTAATAAAGGCAAAGGAACAGCAGAGATCTATGAAAAACTAGCCGATGCGAATTACTTCAATGCGAATTATATCCAAGCTCAAAAATGGTATGAAAAGCGTTATGCTCTAAACGCACCATTCCCCGAAGGTTTTTTATACCGCTATAGCCAATCGCTTAAATCGGCAGGAATGCTAGAGCAAGCTCAAAAAGTGATGACAGAATATGCTAAAGAAAAACCAACAGAATTGCGTGTTCAAAATCAAATACCTACGCTTAGAGCTCAAAATAGTATTAAAAAAGGATCGGATGGTTTTAGTGTTGTTAATTTGAATATCAATTCCAAATACGCTGATTTTAGTTCTTTTTTCAAAGGAGATACCTTACTGTTTGCAAGCTCTAGGCCAAGAATTATAGCCAATCAAATTTATGAACGAACAGGACAAGTTTTTACTAATTTGTACTATTGTGTAAGGAATAAAGACAGCATTAATAACTATTCAGAACCTCAATTATTCTCTAAAAAAATATTTTCAGTTTATCACGAAGCCACTCCTATTTTTACTAAAGATGGTAAGACGATGTACTACACACAAAATGAAGTCAAAGAAAACCATAAGAGAAAACTAATCAATGGTTTGAATAAAATCTACAAAGCGGTCAATGAAAACGGGAAATGGGTAAATCAAGGTGTGCTTGACATCTTTGCCTTAGATAGTATTAGGGTAGCGCATCCAGCCTTATCTCCCGACGAAAAAACATTGTATTTTGCCTCAGATGCCAAAGGAAGTTATGGACAGTCTGATTTATACAAAATAGAATTACACTCCGATGGTACTATTGGTAACCCGGTGAATCTAGGCAGCACAATCAATACCGAAGCGAGAGAGAGTTATCCCTTTGTTACACAAGACAACATCTTACTCTTTGCCTCAGATGGTCGTTTAGGTATGGGTGGTTTTGATATTTATGCAGTGGACTTAACTATTCCAAACGCTATACCCGTTCATTTAGGATCGCCAATTAACAGTCCATTTGACGATTTTGGCATCAATTGGGATCGTACCACCAATCAAGGAGTTTTTAGCAGTAATCGCCCTGGAGGTAAAGGAGACGATGACTTGTATAGTTTTCAAAACGTAGGTACACCATTTGTGTTTGAGTATGTAACTAATATTAAAGGAAAAGTAGTAGACATTACAAATTCCAATCCTTTAGCTCAATCTGAGGTGGTTTTATTAGATAAAGACAATAAAGAAGTATCTAAAACTATTGCTGATGAGAACGGTAATTTTGGTTTTGAAAATGTAACTTCAAATGCAGCTTATACGATTCAAATTTCAAAAACCAAATATAACTCAGCGGCCATTGAAATAGTAGCTAGATTGTACGGAGATACAATCAATAAAGACATTCAACTGCAAAAAGACACCTATGAAATTTCGGTAGGTTTGGATTTAGCCAAAGTTTTTCAAATCAATCAAATTTATTTTGATTTAGATCAATCCACAATTCGAAAAGACGCTATTGCATCACTTGATAAAATTGTTCAGGTTTTAGAGGAATATCCAACTATCAAATTAGAAATAGGATCACATACAGATAGTCGCCAACACAGAAAGTACAATAAATTACTTTCGCAAAGAAGAGCAGAAGCTACAATGGCCTATATAGTAAACAAAGGTATTGATCAGAAGCGGTTAACGGCTAAAGGGTATGGCGAAAGTCAATTAGTAAACCCCTGCGCCGATGCCGTTCCGTGTACTGAAGTACAACATCAACAAAATAGAAGGAGTTCGTTTGTAATTGTTGCATCTAGTATTTATAAAAAAGAATAGTTGATTTTCGTTGTTTATTTTGGGTTGAATTTTTTGGTTATCACCCCAAAAACATAACGATTAAGAGTGTTAAATGGTACATAATATGAAATACAACAGAAAAAAAATTCAGGCAGCTTTGGACTTAAAAGACATTCGAATGTTTTATAAGACACTTCAAAAATTCAAACAAAGACACCCAAATTTTGATTTAGAAGCGGTGATGAAAAAGTTATATCCTGAATTTGTTGCCGAAAAAAAAGAAAATAATTAGAAGTTATTTTCTATAATCTAAGGCAGGTTTTCTGTCGCCAAGAAGAGGAATGTATTTAAAATCACTTCCTCTTTTTTGGTTGAGTTCTTCTTTAGCTTTCAAAATCATATTGGGATGCAAATACAAATCAATAGCTGTTAACGCTATCGTTTTTGCAGCCACCATCATACCTTTGTTACCAATATCAGTGCCTCCAGCCGCAACGGCTTGCCAGCTATGAGCGGGCGTTCCTGGCACCCAGGTAGCACTCCCCATACCGGCAGTTGGAACAGTAAAACTCACATCGCCTACATCAGTCGATCCAAAACTAAGATCTAATGTTTTATAAGGTTGGATTATACTCGCTTTTTCAAGATTTTCATTTTCAATGCCGAGGCTTTTTATAATGGCTTTTCCAAATATTTTTTCTTCTTCGGTATAATTTACACCGCCCACTTTAATCAAATTAGTATACATTAGTTGTTGAAGTGTTGTATTGGGAAGTAATTCGTGCGTACCTCCAATAAGTTCATAGTCCATTCGAGTACCCGTTCCTAAGGCAGCTCCTTCGGCTGCTTTAGTAATGCGATCAAAAATTTCTACCACCGTTTTTCGATTACCGTGTCTCACATAATAATAGACTTCGGCAAAATCAGGTACAACATTGGGTGCTTTTCCTCCATTGGTAATCACATAATGAATACGCGCATCAGACGGAATGTGTTCGCGCATCATATTCACCATCATGTCCATAGCTTCTACGCCGTCTAAGGCTGAACGACCTTTTTCAGGAGCCATTCCTGCATGAGAAGCGACTCCGTAGAACCTAAATTTAGCCGATTTATTAGCCAAAGCTGATCCCGGATTAGCATCATTAGCATCAGTGGGATGCCAATGTAAAGCGGTGTCCACATCATTAAATAAACCTTCGCGTACTAAATATACTTTTCCTGAACCCCCTTCTTCGGCGGGACAACCATAGAAACGAATAGTTCCTTTTTTCTTGTTGGTTTTCAACCAATTTTTTACCTCAATGGCCGCTGCCATAGATGCAGTGCCAAATAGGTGATGACCACAAGCGTGACCAGCTGTTTTTCCTGCCGATTTCTTCTCTGGAACAGCCTCTTGCGATAATCCAGGAAGCGCATCGTATTCTCCTAAAATGGCAATAACAGGTTTCCCTTCCCCATACTCGGCAATAAAAGCGGTGGGGATTCCAGCTACTCCTTTGGTTATGGTAAAACCTTCATTGCGCAATGTTTCTTGTAATGCGGCAGCACTTTTTTCTTCTTGAAAGCCCATTTCGGCATACCCCCATATTTTTTGAGCGATGCTGCTATAAAAGTCTTTTTTGGAGTTTAAATTAGCAATTGTTTGCTCAGGTTTTTGACCAAAAACAATAGTGGAAAGTAATAGAATAACAGGTAGTATTGTTTTGTTAATATCCATTTTGATGGTTAGTTTGAATTCGATTGTTTGATATACGACGAAGGAACAACACCTTTTCGTTCTTTAAAGGCATCAATGAATTTTGACCTTGAAGAGAACCCAACATTAAGCGAAATTCCTTCAACGGTAAGCTTGTCTGCTTTCCCTTCGTCAATCAATTTACACGCATAATCGATTCGTTGATTGTTTTTCCATTCGCTAAACGAAACAGCTAGTTCAGTATTAAAATAATTGGACAAAACTCTTTCAGAGAGTTGTAAATCCAATGCCATTTTAGACAAGCTGAATCCAGGCACTAAAAAAGGGGTATTTCCAAGATACGTTTCTAATTGAACTGTAATATTTTGATTGATTTCTTGGGAGTTGTTTTTTTTCAATTGAGCAGCTCTATTTTTAGCTAAAGAAGGATCGGGATAAGAAATAGAATCAAATAATATTTTAGGAAATAAAAACAAAACTATATTTTGAAGAAAAAAAGTACCTCCAACGGCTCTAAAATAGTTTTGGTAGCTGAAAATCCCCAATTCATTTTTTAGAATAAAGGCGGCAAATGTATCTAAAAAACAATAGGTAGAAATAAATAATTGGAGTCCAACTAATGCATAAATCCATCGTTGAATAGTAATATGGTTGGAAGGAAGAATTCCAAATTGATTTAGCCTTTTTTGTGTCGCTTTTTTAAAGTATACTAAGCTTGCTACGCAATAAATAAAAAGATGTAATGGACGCAAAAACATCATTTGTTTCAAAGAAAAAATGGATATTTTAAAATCATAGTCTTGAGTGACCGCTTGGATATGATGTGCAATTGCTACTTTTTTAGAAAAAGGCAGTGTGGTATAGGGTAGGCTAATGATGACTACAATTAAAGCGGGAACTAAATGCAGGTAATCTTTAGGTACAATATTTTTGTTTTCTGCAACCGCATATTTAACATAATAAAATAAAAGCGGACCAATGACAAAGGACAACGGCATAAAGTTGACGAAAAATACTCCCTCCCAAAAAGGATTTTTGGTAAAATGCAACCCAAAATATACTAAAACGATGAGGTTACTACACAAATAAAACAAGGCTAAATACAAATTTGACCGATTAAAGTCCTTTCGGTAATAAAAAAGGACAAACGAAGTAAATAATCCGAAAAACGGCGTAAGCATTTCCATAAAACGCTGATAAATAGGTTGTGTTAGTGCGAATATAGGGCTTTTTTAAAAACCGCTCTGTTTTTTTTAATGATTAATAAAAACCGCAAAGTGTTCCCTAATGCTAAAACGGAACAGATTTTACTTACGATTTACCATTTACAAACGATTGGGGTTCTACTTTTGAAATCAAACCAAAAACCCCACAGTATGAAAAAAGTAATTTTATGTGTTATCCTAGCATTAGGGATGCAACAAGCACAAGCACAGTACAAATTTTTGCAATACAGAAATGTATCTGAAAAAAACGAAGCTGAATTTGTAAAAAGAGAAACGGAATATTGGTCAAAAATTGCCAAAGCCAACATTAAATCAGGTAAAATGCAAGCCTGGAGTCTGTGGAAAAAAGTCGGTGTTATTGGCGATCCCGATACCAGACCCAACTATTTGTTTGTTAACGATTTTAAATCTGTAACTGATTTCGATACTATGGAAAGCGGATGGGCTGATCCGGAAAAAGTGTTGCCTAACATGAAGTTGGCGGCTATGGAAACCAATTCTATTTCTAAAGTTCTATTTACTTACATCATGAAAACGGAAGCACAAATTGAGGGAGCGCCTAAATTCGTTGTAATTAATTATGCTAAACCAACAAGTGTTCAGGACTTTGTCGAAGAAAACACCAATTTATGGAAACCGTTTTTTGAAAATGAACAAAAAAAGGGTTTTAAATTAAACGGCTGGGGGCTACAAACAGTAGTGTATCCTCAAGGAAGCAATGTGGATTTTTCTGCATTGACTTGGGATGGATTTACTAAGTTGTCAGAAGCTTTAGATCATGTTCAATACAGACCGTTAAGCCAATCGCGTTTTGCATCGATTGTTAAAGATTCTAAAATGAGTAGTACGATCACCCCTAATGGATTTGAATTATCTCCAGTATATCAACTAGTAATGTATGTTGATGCAACAACTAAATAAACCAAAAACCCCACAAATTATGAAAAAAGTACTTTTTATTATCGCTATGGCGGTATCAATGACACAAATGAATGCGCAAACAGAAGCTGGAAAATACCTTGATGCGACTTCAAAATACAACAATAGACCTTTTGTTTTTTCGAATAGAGGAGAAACCGAAGCCATTCTAAAATTGAATGCAGCTTACAATAAAATGGATGTAGCTACCTGCGCGTCTTTATCAGCCAATAAAGTAAATCTTACCGATTTTGATGGAAATAAAGAGGTAATGACTCAAAAAGATTGGGAAGCTTATTTTGCACAATACAAATCGTTAAATTGGGAGATACATGCCATCGTTCCAATCCGAATCAAAGATACAGACCCTTCTTCAGGAGTTTTTGTAGTAGCAACAGAAACTCGTGTAAGCAAAGATGGAACCGTTTGGAAAAAAGAACTAAACGAATTCTTCATGTTTAATTTAGACATGAAAATTGATGCCATTAGTCAGTATTATCAAGGAGTAAAATAATTAATTCAAAATACAATAAAAATGAAAAAAACAATCGCACTTATCGCCCTAACAGGTTTGTTGTTTGTTTCTTGCAAAAAAGAAGCAACACCAGAAACGACTTCGCCTGAAATTCCTAAAACGGCCAATGGATATTCACTTCCAACTTCAGAAAACATTGATTTGCAAAAAAAATGCAATGCCGCCTGGGAAGCAGGAAATGTAGACGGATACAAATCCTTTTATGCAGAGGATGCTGTTTTTCACGACAACAATAAACAAACCACCCTTGCTGAAAACGTAGCCTTTAATACAGAATTTTTAAAAAGCGGTATTAAACCAACAATCAAATACGATGTAATTTGGGAAGAGGTAAATTATAAGGCTAACGAAAAAGGAGTTAAAAATTACGTTTTAGCGTATTGTACCAATACTTGGACAAAAGGAGATAAATCCGTTCAAGTAGTAACTTTCCAAGTTGATGCTATAAAAGACGGAAAAATTGTGGAAGAATGGAATGTTTATGATTCTGCTGCTTTTGACGTTTTTAAATAATAATTAATTCAAAACTCAATTAAAAATGAAAAAAACAATTGCACTTATCGCACTTACAAGTTTACTATTGGTGTCTTGTAAAAAAGAAGCCGCTGTTGAAGCGGTAGCTAAAAATCCAAATGAAGGAGGAATCAATCTTACTACTTCGGAGAATACCGATATGATTAAGCAAATGAATGAGTTTGCAAGTAAATTTGATACCGAAAGCATTAAAAAATTATATGCTCCTAAAACAGTTATTCATGATAATTTGAAAACGATGACTATTGAGGAGAATATGAAAAATTTAATCTTTTTGCAATCTCAAGGAGTTACTATTACTTTGCCTAAAGATCCTTTAGTTTGGGAAGTGGTTAACAATAAACCAGACGAAAAAACCGGCATCACTAATTATGTTATTTCATATTATGAAGTTACGTTTACAAAAGGAGATAAAAAAGCTTCGGTTATCCTTAATATGAATTTTGCCATCAAAGACGGAAAAATCCAAGAGGAATGGGATACGTATGACACTGCTCCATTAACAGAATTATTAAAATAATAGTTTAAACAATGAAAAAAATAATAATAGTACTTGCTATTAGCATGTCTTTGTTTGCCTGTAAAAGTGATGCAGATAAAAATGAAAAAATAGCGCAAGATAACATCAAATTTTATTCAAAAGTTTGGGACGAAGTTATAAATGAAGGTAAAGTTTCAGTGTTAGACACCGCTTATGCACCTAATGTAGTGTTGCATACCGTTCCTGAAATTAAAGGAGCAGCTAATGCCAAAGCGTATTATGCCAATTATGTAACTGGATTTTCAAACCGCGAATTTATTGTAAAAGAAACATTTGCTCAAGGCAATAAATTAACTAAATACTGGATATTTAAAGGAAAGCACACGGGAGACTTTTTTGGAATTCCTGCAACAGGAAAGACGATTAACGTCGAAGGGTGTACTATTGCAACCATTGTCAACGGTAAAATTACTGAGGAAAGAGATTTCTTTGACAATTTAGAATTTTTAAGACAATTGGGTCTTATGCCAAGATAAGTGAATTAGTAACAACAACTTTATTTTGAATTCTTTTTTCAAAAGCCCGACAGTTCTGTCGGGCTTTTTGTTTTTTAGTATATTTACTTTTATTTATTCATTCATGACCATTCAAGAAATACCGATAGCTGAGGTCCTGTTATTACGTCAAAAAGTACTTTGGCCTGACAAAGACTTAGAATTTGTAAAAACACCTAAAGATGCTCAAGGCATTCATTTTGGAGTTTTTATAGACCAACAGTGGGTGTCGTGTATTTCCCTTTTCGAAGAAGAAAATCACCGAGCCGAATTTAGAAAGTTTGCCACTTTGCAAACGTATCAAGGCAAAGGATTTGGAAGCCAACTTCTTCGGTATTCTTTCCAGTATTTGCAACAGCAAAATTTCAAGTCGGTTTATTGTAGCGCGCGTTACGAAAAACAAGGCTTTTACGAAAAATTTGGAATGCTAGCCAAAGGAGAGTGTTATTTAAAAAACGGGTTGAATTATATTCAAATGGAAACGAATTGGTTATAAAATACAATCTAATCTAGTGATTTTCTGAATAATTTATTTTTCATTGTGTATAATTGACACAATAATTATATATTTGCACTCTTTTTATAGAAAACTAACTTAAACCTCATTGTATGAACCAAAAACTACTACTAATCATTACGTTCTTTTTCGGAACCTTAGCCCACGCTCAATATGCTAATTTTGAAGCTAGTACAGGCGGATTTTCTTTTATTCCTGCTTTCACATCAGAAGTTCCTCATTTCATAATTAATGCGGGAACAAATGATGCTAAACCACTTTCATTTCACTTACTTTCTACTGTTAGAATGAGTAATTTCACCCCAAGAGGTGTTGTTTTTATTTCTCGATACAAACTGATTGATAAAAAATTAAAAGCAACTATTGGAATCCATTTACCTGCTATTCAAATTAGTGATGATTATAATGTTGACACCTTTTTTGCACAAGAATTTATTGCAAATTACCCCGTTTCTAGCAACGTTACCGTAGGTGCTTTCTATTTACACGGAAAGGGAAAAAATAATGATTTTGAAGCTAATTTCTTGGCATTTAACACCAACGTAGTTCAAGGTAATTTTAGTTTTTTGTCTCAGGCATACGTTCTTGACCTGGATCATACGTTTGGGATTTCAGAAACCATTTCGTATAAAATGACCCAAAATATAGACCTTAGAGGGTTTGCTAATAAAACCTTATCTGACGGGAAATTTACTTGGACACTAGGCGCTAGATATAATTTGTAAATAGTTAACTCCATTGTGTTTAACAGACGCAATATTTTATATATTTGAAATACTTTATAGTTATTAAACTACCAAAAAAACCACTTATAATGAAAAGACAAATTGTATTACCTGCTTTGTTGCTGTTCCTTGCAACACAAATGGAGGCGCAAAAAAAATGGACTGAAACTCCTAAAGGAAATTTCAATCTTGTTGAGAACAAAGGCGGACAAACTTTGGGCTATTCGCCAAAATCAGGCGTAAAAATCTTGACTGTTGATGGCTTAGCGTTTAAAGACCTTAATAAAAACGGGAAATTAGACAGTTACGAAGATTGGAGAAAACCCGTAGCAGAACGCGCAAAAGATTTGGCAAGTAAAATGTCTGTGGATCAAATTGCAGGTTTAATGTTGTACAGTCGTCATCAATCTGTTCCGGCTGCGGCAGGAGGGTATTTTGCAGGAACGTATAACGGAAAACCTTTCCCAGAAAGTGGTGCTAAATCCACTGATTTGTCAGATCAACAAAAAGCGTTTTTAACAACGGATAATTTGCGTCACGTTTTGATGACATCGGTAGAAAACCCAACGGTATCAGCGCTTTGGAATAACAATGTACAAGAATTAGTAGAGAGTATTGGCGTGGGAATTCCAGCGAACAATAGCTCAGATCCAAGACATGGAGCCAATAAAGATTCAGAATACAATGCAGGTTCAGGAGGTGCTATTTCACAATGGCCTGAAGAATTAGGTTTGGCAGCTACTTTTGACCCAGCGATTACAGAACAATTTGGAACTATTGCTGCGAAAGAATATAGAGCTTTGGGAATTGCAACGGCACTTTCACCTCAAATCGATTTAGCTACAGAACCAAGATGGAATCGTTTTGTAGGAACTTTTGGCGAAGACCCAAAATTAGCAACGGATATGGCAAGAGCCTATGTAGATGGTTTTCAGTCGTCTCCAAAAGCAATAGCTGCCTATGAGGGTTGGGGTAACCAAAGTGTCAATGCGATGATCAAACACTGGCCTAGTGGTGGTCCGGAAGAAGGTGGTCGTGACGGACATTTTGCGTATGGAAAATTTGCCGTTTATCCAGGAAATAATTTTGAAACACACCTAAAAACGTTTCTTGATGGGGCGTTTAAATTAAAAGGAGGTACTAAAAAAGCATCAGCCGTGATGCCATATTATACCATATCGTTTAACCAAGATAAAAAGTACGGAGAGAACGTAGGAAACGGTTTTAGCAAATACATTGTGACCGATTTGTTGCGAGACAAATATGGCTATGATGGTGTGGTATGTACCGATTGGCTAATTACGGGAGACGAAGGAAAAACACCAGATGTTTTTGCTGGAAAATCATGGGGAACAGAAAAAATGACCATTGCCGAAAGACATTATAAAGCAATGATGGCGGGAGTAGATCAATTTGGAGGAAACAACGATATTAAACCTGTTTTGGAAGCCTACCAAATGGGAGTAAAAGAACACGGAGAAGCCTTCATGCGCAATCGTTTTGAAAAATCTGCCGTGCGTTTGTTGTTGAATATTTTTAGAGTAGGGTTGTTTGAAAATGCTTACTTAGATCCAGAACAAACTAAAGCCATCGTAGGAAAACCTGAATTTATGAAAGCAGGATACGATGCTCAATTAAAATCGATTGTTTTAATCAAAAATCAAAAAAACACATTGCCTATTGCGAAAGGTAAGACTGTTTATATTCCAAAAAGAACGACTCCTCCAGGGGTGGACTTTTTTGGATTTCCAACACCAGAAAAAACGCTTTATCCAGTTAATTTAGAATTAGTTAAAAAATTCTATACAGTTACAGATGATCCTGCTAAAGCTGATTTTGCTATGGTTTTTATAAAAAGTCCTGTAAGTAATGGATACAGCAAAGCCGATAGAGAAGCAGGTGGAAATGGCTATGTGCCGATCAGTTTGCAGTTGAAAGACTACACTGCAGTGGATGCCAGAGCACAAAGTATTGCGGCAGGGGACCCAGTGGTTGACCCAACAATTACGAATCGTTCGTATTTGAATAAAACATCAAAATCGAATTCGTATCCAGATTTGAATACGATTTTAGACACTAAAAAAACCATGAACGGAAAACCGGTACTAGTTGCTGTTACAGTCTCTAATCCGATGGTTTTTGGTGAATTTGAAAAAGATGTTGATGCTATTGTAGGCGAATTTGGAGTGCAAACCGAAGCCTTATTAGATATTGTTTCTGGACAAGTAGAGCCTTCAGGTTTATTGCCATTGCAAATGCCAAAAGATATGACCACAGTTGAAAAACAATTAGAAGATGTGCCTCACGATATGATTCCATATCAAGATGCCAACGGGAATGTATATGATTTTGGTTTTGGACTGAACTGGAAAGGAGTCATCAAAGACGCAAGAACCGAAAAATACAGTGGTAAGAAATAAATCGTTTGAAACTGGCAAAGCCTCCGTCATAATAACGGAGGCTTTTTTATTGGATCAAGGCTATTTTTAAGCCATAATTAAGTCAAAACGCTGATTTTTTTTATACGTTTGTACCTTCCTCAATCTAAATTGAATGTTTTGAAAAAATTAGTACTTCTCTGTAGTTTATTATTGGTTACGATACACGTAAGTTCACAAGTAAAAGACACGATTATTGCCGATGTAAGATCACAAATTTACACCTTGCCTAATGGTGAAATGTATACTTACAAAAAGCCTAAATTTTCGGATTGTATAACTAAAGTTCCTAAAGACTTCATGTGTACAATACATGATGTAACCAAAAAAAACAACCTCATTGCGTTAGGCGCAAGTACATTGGCTACGGTAGTCTTAATTCAATCAGATCAAACCATTTTAGAACATTCACGCGATTTTGGAGAAAAAATCGGGTTAAAATCAGAAGCGCTATATAATAATTTTGGCCCCTTAAGTAACATACCGCCCAATGTAACTTCGGGGATTTATTTAATTGGAAATGGAACAACACCTATATTGTTGAGTATGGGGTTTGCCACTTATGGTTTAATCAAAAATGATTATCGTTCGCTGAATACAGCTTCGGGTTTGATAGAGAGTTTAGCCGTTTCGGGTATTTTTAGTCAAACCGTAAAACGTATTTCGGGAAGACAAAGTCCTGCGCCGGCTTTAATGGATGGCAATCCAGGAGGAGATTGGAATCCGTTTCCAAGTTTTTCGGCTTTTGCTAAAAATACACCTAATTATGATGCCTTCCCTTCAGGTCACATGATGACCGCTACATCGGCTTTGTATGTTATTATGGGGAATTATCCAGAAGTAAAGTGGATTAGACCAGTTGGCTATACTTTGATTGGAGTATTAGGGTTTGAGATGGTACAGGCTAATGTGCATTGGGCATCGGATTATCCAATAGCAATGGTGATGGGATATATAATCGGTAAAAACATTGCTAATAGTAAAATGAC
Organism: Flavobacterium sp.; assembly: GCF_031537875.1. Lineage (GTDB taxonomy): Bacteria > Bacteroidota > Bacteroidia > Flavobacteriales > Flavobacteriaceae > Flavobacterium. The sequence continues at coordinate 15,069 of NZ_JAVKNB010000015.1, forward strand.
CAAAAGCAAACAAAATCTTACAGATAAAAAATATAAAATAAACTACAACGCCTCACGCGCTTATGGGTACAATATGATTGGCGCAAAATTGACTTTTTAAATATGATGAATAAAGTAACCGCCTTAGTACTATTATTGCTAGTATTTAAAGGGAATGCACAAGTAATAGATACCCTATCAACAGCTAAGCAACACGATAAAATAGCCTTAAAGCAGTTTGTTGTTCCGGCAGTTTTAGTAACTAGTGGGGCATTATTATTAAACACACAAGCCAATCAAAACATTCAATCGGATATTCGAAAAGAATTTGGTACTGATTTTCATACTTCAGTTGATAATTATATTCAGTTGGTTCCAGTGGCTCAAATTTATGCGGGGAAATATTTAGGATTTAAGCCTAAAAATGATTTTGTACATCAAACGATTAATATAGCAGTGGCCAATGCTATTATGGGAACGGTGGTTACTGTGATGAAACATTCGTTTAAAGAAGAAAGACCAGATGGCTCTAATAATTTAAGTTATCCTTCGGGACATACTGCCACTGCTTTTACTAATGCATCTTTATTGTTTTATGAATATAAAGACAGTAATTTGTGGTATGCCAGTAGTGGATTTTTATTTGCAACAGCTACAGGCGTGTTGCGAATAGCAAACAATAAACACTTCGCTTCAGATGTATTGACCGGAGCCGGAATAGGAACTGCAGTTGGATTATTGGTATCGTATTGGCATCCTTTTCAATCTTTCAATCTAGGGAAATCTAAAAAGACTACCGCCTTAGTATATCCACAAATTGGAAATCAAATCGGACTCGGATTAGTAGTACAAACAAGATAAAAAAAAGACCATCATATTGATGGTCTTTTTTTAATACATGTTTAAAAAATCAGTACATTTAGAGTGCTATTAATTTAAATAAACCAAATATGAAATCGTTCTATAAAATAGTATTCTTCTTCTTAGTGTTTAGTTTTGCTAACGCCCAAACCATACTTTCAGGAAAAGTATTGAATTATAAAAAGAAACCAGTAACAAATGCTTCTATATATTTGGATACTATTGATTCTAATGTAGTTACTAATAAAGACGGAGAGTTTAGTTTGACTGTACCTGAACAAGTCAAAATCATCAAAGTGCATTCTAAAAAATACGGATGGCTAAGTAGTACCTACAACAAGGAAACTAAGATGGATTTTGTGTATTTGGAAACCGATAAGTCCAAAAATGAAAAAGGAGCTAGTAATCCTCAATCTTTAAGTCTTGAAAAAGATAAAAACACAATTACCTACAGAACAATATATGATATGATTCGCGGAAAAATTGCCGGAGTTGTGGTTCAACCAGATAATACTATTATTATTCGAGGGATTAATTCGATTAAAAATAATTCGGAGCCACTATTTATAGTTGATGGTTCTGTAGTATCAAGTATTGATTATATAGTGCCTAGTGAGGTAAAAAGCATTACAGTACTCAAAGATGCAGACGCATCGATTTATGGTTCGCGAGGGTCTAGCGGAGTCATTGTCATAAAAATGAAAAATTAAGTATTATTTTTTATTGTCAAAAATAACAACATTGTTTGATTTGTATAATAATTTCTTTGATTTGTATTTTTTTTATTCCCATAAAATAAGGATTTTTGTAATTTAAATTAAATTCAAGTTATTTGTTTTATGTCACAAATTATACAATTAAGAAAGCATTTTGTTTTGAGTGTGGTAGGGATTCTTTTTACCACCGCTGTTTTTTCACAAGAGACCGCTAAAATCAGAACTTTTTCAGGCGCAATTACCGCTACTAATAATGGGATATCTACATTCCCTAATCTGTCATTGGGTAAACCAGCGGCTATTTTTGACTTTTCTATGGGTTCAAAACGATGGAGTTTTGATCCTCAATTGCGATTTTCAATGCAAGGAAAGCCCTGGACATTTATCTTTTGGGGAAGGTACAAGGTAGTAAATGATAAAAAATTCAAATTTACGATTGGAGCGCATCCTGCTTTTTCGTTTAAGGAAGAAAATGTATTGGCCTTGAATGGTGATTCAAAAACAGTTATGAATGTATATCGTTATGCAGCAGCAGAATTTGTGCCTAATGTTATACTTTCCAAAAACTTTAGCGTAGGCTTATACTATTTGTATTCTCATGGCGTTGATCCGGGAACCACAACCAATAGCCACTTTATTAAATTAAATACGGCAATTTCAAATATTAAGTTGAGTGAAAGTTCGTTTTTGAAATGGCAACCACAAGCCTATTATTTAAAAATGGACAGTAGAGAGGGTTACTATGCTTCTTCTGTACTAACACTAACTACAAAAAACTGTCCTTTTGCCGTTTCATCAATTATGAATAAAATTATTAAATCAGAGATACCTGGTGATGATTTTGTTTGGAATGTATCTTTAGTGTACAACTATTAATTGGTTTTAATACAAGGGATTCGATATGGAAAAACCAGAATCTTTAGCTGATTTTTACAAGAATAAATTCGATTGGATGCCGGATAATTTCAAAAATGAAATGGGGCATTTCAATGTATTTCCTTTGGAACCTTTTGTAGGAGAAAAAGCCCAGCCTATTCCGTATAAACGACGTGATTTCTATAAAATTAGTTTAGCCAAAGGAAATAGTAAAGTCTATTTTGCAGATCAAGTGGTGGAGGTGAAAAAGCAGGCATTGTGTTTTTCTAATCCTCAGATTCCTTACAAATGGGAACATTTAGAAGAGTATAGATCCGGATATTTTTGTATTTTCAATACGCACTTTTTTCATCAATTTGGAAACCTCAATCAATATTCGGTATTTCAACCCAATGGCACGCATATTTTTGAATTGACGGATGAACAAGTGGCACTAATAGAGCCTATTTATCAAAGAATGTTGGATGAAATCAATTCTGATTACGTTTACAAATACGATGTGTTGCGTAATTTGGTTTTTGAATTGTTGCATTTTGCTATGAAAACGGAATCGTCAGCGAGTTTGGAAAACAAAAATTGGAATGCCTCGCAACGAATAGCTGCCTTGTTTTTAGAATTATTAGAACGTCAATTTCCAATTGATGATGCACATCAAAGAATGCAATTCCGTACCGCTTCTGATTTTGCAGGCCAATTGAATATTCATGTCAATCATTTGAATCGAGCAGTGAAAGAGGTAACTCATAAAACAACTTCCCAACTTATAGCAGAACGTACCGTTCAAGAGGCTAAAATTTTGCTCAAACACAGCCATTGGAACGTTGCCGAGATAGGCTTTGCTTTAGGATTTCAAGAGCCAACACATTTTAATAGTTTTTTTAAAAAACAACTAGGGACATCACCTTTGAAATATAGAAAAGAGTGATTTTGAATCATCTATAAATTAAACCATGATTATCATCTCACAAAATCCTACCGAACAAGAAATAATAGATTTCTCTCTAGAAAAATTCCGTTGGAAAACAGAAGGTAAAATAGATTTAGTTGAAAATCTATTTGATGATGAATTGGTCTTTGTTCATATCACCGGTCACATTACAACTAAAAAAGAGTGGATTTCGCAACTGCGTTGTAAGAGTTTTGTTTACAATACAATAGAGCCTAAAGAAGTATCTGCTAAAGTCTATGGAAACACTGCGGTTTTAGTAGGGAAAGCGAAATTTACAGTCAACGGAGGTAGTGTTTATCATTTAGTCTATACCGAAGTCTATACAAATAAAAATAACCATTGGAAGTTAGTGAATCTGCATACTACTTCAGGCTGGTAACAATAAATTAATCAATCAAAAACCATAATTATGATAAAAAAGTGTCTTATTGCTGTTTTACTTTTGACCGGATTACAGTCATTTTCACAAACTACTTCTGAAAAAGAAGTACTTCAATTATCTGCTGATATATTTAAGTGGGAAGTAGAAAATAATTTTACTGCTTTGGATACTATTTTCCATGAACAATTTGTAGTATTCAGTTCTAATGGAATGAATCAGTTTAAAAAGGATTATATCAAACGGTTACAAAGTGGCGCTTTTATTCACAATAGTATCAATGTAGAAGAAAATAAAGCCAAAGTAACGGAAAACACAGCAGTAGTAACTGGAAAAGGGAGATTTGCCGTGACTGTTTCTGGTAACAAAGCGGATTTGCATTTGGATTATATCGAGGTCTTTACAAGAAAAGATGGCGCTTCTCCATGGAAAGCACTAGCTATTAAAGCCACTATTTTAGATAAATAGATTATTAAATAATAAGATAAGATGAAAACACGACAATTAGGAACAAGTGGTCTTGAAGTTTCTGCTTTAGGATTGGGTTGTATGGGAATGAGTTTTGGTTATGGCCCAGCCAAAGATAAAAATGAAATGATTCAAGTAATTCGTGCAGCAGTAGAGCAGGGAATTACATTTTTTGATACCGCCGAGGTGTACGGTCCATTTACCAATGAAGAATTACTTGGCGAAGCTTTGGCACCATTCAAAGGACAAGTGACTATTGCCACTAAATTCGGATTTAAAATAGATCCTCAATTGATGAAGCATGTGGGAATTGATAGCCGACCTGAGAATATTAAAAAAGTAGCTGAAGCCTCTCTTACACGATTAAAGGTGGATGCTTTAGATTTGTTCTATCAACATCGGGTAGATCCTAATGTACCCATTGAGGAAGTGGCTGGAGCTGTAAAAGACTTGATCCAAGAGGGTAAGGTGAAGCATTTTGGTTTGTCTGAAGCGGGAGCTAATACGATCCGAAAAGCACATAGTATTCAAAAAGTTTCGGCTTTGCAAAGCGAATATTCGTTATGGACTCGCCAACATGAAAAAGAAATTATTCCTACTATTGAAGAATTAGGAATAGGTTTAGTAGCCTATAGTCCGCTTGGGAAAGGATTTTTAACTGGTGCCATTAACGAAAAAGCTAGTTTTGGCGCAGACGACATTCGAAATGTATTGCCTCGTTTTACACCTGAAGCCATACAAGCTAATCAAGCTTTGATTGATTTATTACAGGCAGTAGCCAAGGATAAAAATGCTACACCTGCTCAAATCGCTTTGGCTTGGGTTTTGGCGCAAAAACCTTGGATTGTTCCTATTCCAGGTACTACAAAAATTAACCGATTAATGGAAAATAATGGTGCGGTATCTATTGAGTTGAGTTCAGATGAATTGACAGCGATTGAAAAAGCATCTTCTCAAATTAAAATTATTGGTAATCGCTATACGGATGCCATGGAGCAGTCAACGGGATTGTAAAGAAAACGATTGTTTAATTTTTCGAACGAAATTCATAAGGTGTAATACCAACTTTTTGTTTGAAAAGTCTTGTAAAGTGATGTGGATATTTGAATCCTAACTCGTTAGAAATTTGACTTATTGATTTATCGAAGTCAATTATTTTTTCTTTTGCTTTTTCAATAATGATGGTGTGAATAAACTCTTGTGCTGATTTTCCAGTTTCTTTTTTAATCAGGTCTCCGAAATAATTGGGAGATAAATTTAGCCGACTTGCACAATATGCCACAGACGGAGTACCTATGGTTTGTGGCTTATTACCTTCTAAATAATCACGAAGTAAATGGTTTAATTTTTCTACTATTCTGTTACTAATAGTATCACGAGTTAGGAATTGACGGTCATAAAAACGTAAGCAATACTTCAGAAACAATTCAATATTAGCCACAATAAGTTGCTTACTTTGTTTGTCAATGGAATGCGCAATTTCATAATCAATTTTTCTAAAACTATCCATCACAATTTCTTTCTCTTTTTCTGAAAGATGGAGTGCTTCAGTAACATTATAAGAGAAAAAAGTGAACTCTTTTATACCTTGCATAAGGGATGTTCGAAGTAAAAGATCGGGATGAAATAATAGTGCAAATCCGTCTGGTTTGTAATTAGCACCATCATCTTCTATACTAACAACTTGATTTGGCGCTATAAAAATTAAAGAACCCTCTTGGTAATCATAGTTATTTCGCCCGTACTTTAGCGTACAATTTTTCCCTTCTTTAAAAAAAACAGAATAAAACCCAAAACTTAATGATTTAACTTCTTTGTTAGAGGTAGCTTCGATTTTTGAAAAATCAACAAAACTAATCAGAGGATGTGTTGTCTCTAGTCCAATAATAGAATTATAATCATGAATGGTTTTTATTACTCCTATTTCGTTCATTATTCTTGATTTACGAGTACAAAAATATTGTTTTTCTTAGACTAATTATCTTGAAGTCAGTCAATTCAGTAAAATTGGTATAAACATCAGTATTTTGTGTTATCCTATATTGTGTTTCGACAATTAATTTTGTCAATAAATTAAAATCTAAATCAAATGAAAAAAAACCTACTTCCGCTTTTTCTATTATTCTTAGTGTACACAACATCTTATTCACAAACGCAAACAATGAAAAACACGAATCAATTTAGTTCTGAAATGGAAGATAGAATGGCAATAAAAAACATTGTTGACACATTTTCTATTTTAGCAGACCAAAAAGAAACTCAAAAACAAACATTACTTTTCACCGAAGATGCCATTGTAGAATCCAAAATCCAAGGCCAACCAACAACAATATTAACTGGAAGAAAACAAATTGGTGATGCTTTTGCCTCTTTCCTTAATCTATTTGATGTTGTTTATCATATTAACGGGCAACAAACTATTAGATTTGATGGTGCTACTGCTCATGCGATTTCATATTGTTTAGTTACTTTAATTGGAAATGAAAACCAACAAAAAATAAAAACAACTTTTGGGATATACTACAATGATGATTTTGTTAAGAAAGGAAATCAGTGGTTCATTTCTAAACGAGTTTCTAATTTTGTTTGGCAAGATAGAAATGTATTAGGGGCAAATTAAAAAGTAGTAAAGTAAAATGGCAAAAGTTTATAAAACAAATGTATCGGACAGTCAACGGGATTATAGATTTTTTCACAAAGGGTAAAAAGTATCATTGAATTGTAGAATTGTATCATTGTTTTTGTTTTCTATTGCAGCAATTTTGTTGCGATTTTAACAACTAACAATTGACACAATGAGATTACAAACTAAATTTTTTACTTATTTATTTTTAATTACTATTAGTATTTTATCATCAGCTCAAAATACTATTTCAATATATGTAAACCCTGCTATAGGGAATGATTCAAATTCAGGAACTAAAGAATTGCCTTTGAAATCATTAGCAGGAGCATCTAAGTTGGTTAATTCTAACGAAGGGAATGACGCTATAACAATTTATTTGTCTTCAGGAGTTTATGCAGTAAATGAATCTGCCAAATTCCTTCCAACTAAAAGAAGTTTTACAAAAACAGCTCGTTTAACGATTCGTGCCGAAGTTCTTCCAGACGATCCAGATTGGAATACAGGAAGTATGCCTACATTTATCCACACAATGCCTTTGTCAGATGATTGGATGGGAGTAAAAGATCCTTTTGGAGGGGGTATGTATGGGATTAAAATAGAAATGAGCCATGTTACCCTACAAGGACTGAAAATTTTAGGTGCGCCCGTTGTTGAACATCCTGAAAAGGGAAAAATTATAAGGGTATATCCAATAACTCGAACTAATCCTGCTCTTGATGATTTAGAAATTACCCAATGTCTGTTTGCGGGAGACGAGGTTAATAGTCCAAATCATTTAGGCATCATCGCTAATGGAACGGGGATTGTAGTCGATCATTGTATTTTTTACAATTTAAAACAAGCAATTGTGTATTGGTCTAGAAAAAGTACAGGTCATGTAATGCGAAATACCTTAATTTATGGAGGATATGGTTGTGGAGTTTGGACATCTGCTATTGCAAATGATTTTGTTTTTGAAAACAATGTAATTGCCAATAGTCAATATGCTTGGATTAGTCAGTTAGATCGCGATCAAGGTCAGCAAGAATTAGGAGCAGTAGAAATTAAAAAATCAGAACCAATTCTTTACCAAGTCAACAATAGTTTATTTGCAGGGAATAAAAAAATTACCGGAACAGGTGGAGGTCCTCAATTAAATTTTAAAGATATAGAACCAATCTTGTTAAAGTTTAATAATACCAAGCTAATAGATCAGCCAGTTGAGTTAGATTATAACCAAGAAAGCAAGAATTTTTTACATCCAATAGCTGGTTCTGAAGCTTCAAAAATAGGGGTTGGATTATTTAAAAATTTAAAAAACAAATAGTTATGAATAGTAAAATGAGAATTTATCATAGATACTTGGGATTTTTTTTAGCAGGTATAATGGCAGTATACTCCATAAGTGGAATAGCATTAATATTTAGAGATTCCGATTTTCTGAAAAGCGAAAAACAAATAGAGAAACAAATAAAACCGAATTTAAAAGCGGAAAATTTAGGGAAAGAATTACGAATAAGGGATTTTAAAGTTGAAAAAGAAGAAGGAGACTTAATAGTTTTTAAACAAGGAACATATAGTAAATCTAAAGGTTTAGCAAAATATAAGTCGATAGAATTTCCTCTTCTAATTGAGAAACTTACAAGAATACACAAAGCAGATAGTCATAATCCATTGTTTTTTTTAAATGTGTTTTTTGGGCTTTCACTATTATTTTTTGTGATTTCATCTTTTTGGATGTTTTTACCAAAAACAACTATTTTTAAAAAAGGAATTTATTTTACATTAGCAGGAATTGTTCTAACAATCATTTTAATCTTTTTATAATCAAATGGAAATAAAAAATCAATCAATTAAAACGGTATTATTTACAATAGTAATTGCCTTTTTCGGAATTTTGAATTTAAATGCTAAATCACGTGTTAGACAAAGCCCCAAAATGGTGGTAACTGGCAAAATAAATGAGACAAATGTTACCATTACTTATGGAAGCCCTTCCGTTAAGGGTCGAAAAATTTGGGGAGAGTTAGTCCCATATAATAAAATTTGGAGAACAGGTGCCAATGAGGCTACACAAATCGAAACAGATAAAGATTTGATGGTTGAAGGGAAAAAATTAGTTGCGGGAAAATATACTTTATATACTATACCAGGTGAAAAAGAATGGAAGATAATCATTAGCTCACAAACAGGCCAATGGGGTATTGAAAGATCAGGAGAAACAACTCATAATCCAGAAAAAGATGTAATTGAAGTAGCTGTAAATCCAGTTATCTCATCTGATTTTGAAGAAGCGCTAATGTTTGTATTAAATAAAAACCATTTAGTCATCAAATGGGAGCATCTCCAAATACCAATTTCAATTCGATAGATTACAAATTAATCCCTTGGGTGTAATTCTATTTAAATTTCAATTTACTATTTCTATAAATTTAATAACTCTAACTAACTTGTAATAAATTATTCTTAGGATAATAAAAGAATAATAGATAGTATATATTTGTACTCATGACGAGTCAAATAAAAAGTATATCGTTTAGAAAAGGATTGTCTAATGAGATAGAAATAATTTCTATAGCTGACACTGTTGCTAAGCATCGTAATAATATTGTACTCCCCCACAGAGATAATTATTACAATATATTTTGGTATCAAAAAGGTTCGGCAACCCATTTAATAGATTTTAAACCCATTCAAATAAGAGAAAATTCGCTTTTATTTGTTAATAAAAATAGAATTCAAACCCTTGATTCAACAGCAGATTACGACGGAAAATTTTTGTTATTTACTGAAGCTTTTTTTGACAAATATCCTGAAGACATCAAATATTTAAGAAACAATATTCTGTTTAATGATTTATTAGAAGAACCGGTTCTTAACATAGAAGGGAATTCATCTATAATTTCTGTCTTTCAGGATATTGAAATAGAACTATCTAAGAGTAATGATGAGGTTCAGTATCATATCTTACACAATTTGCTCCACAATTTATTGCTCTTATCCGAGAGGGAAAGAAGAAAAAATGGCTTCAATCAAATAGAAAAAGGAATAGATTTAGACAAAACAATTGAGTTTAGAAACACATTAGAAAACAAGTTTAGATCAATAAAGACAGTGTCTGGCTATGCTAGTGTAATGTCAATTTCTGAAAGAAAACTAAATAAAGCCTTGACAGCTGTTTTAGGCAAAACGGCAAAGGAATTAATTGATGAACGAATTATTTTAGAAGCTAAAAGAATGTTAGCTCACACGAACTATTCAATCAAAGAAATTGGTTTTGAATTGGGTTTTGATGAACCAACTAATTTTATCAAATACTTTCGAAAACAAGAAGGAAAAACTCCTGTTGAGTTTCGAATTTTTTTTCAAAAAGATAAAAAACTAAAATGAATTTTGAAGGAATAAATCATAAGAGTTAATATTAATTTTAAGTAGTATGAGAACTTCCAATTTCTCGTACTTTAGTTTCAAACTCCTCTCTAGGCCCAGTGGCCTTATTCTTGATTTGAGAACGATAGTTGTAAATAGTAGAGGCGGAGTAGCGTAAGAAATCGGCGATTTTTGCACTGTCTTTGATACCAAGACGAATAAGTGCAAAAATGCGTAACTCTGGATTTAGCAATTCTCCTTTTTTAATTTGAATACTTTCAGGCTCGGTTAATAATGCTTTGAATTCTTCTACAAATGTTGGAAAAAGCTGTATAAAAGTAGCATCAAATTGTGCGTAAAATTCTTTTAATTCTTTGTCAATAAACGCTTTTGATTTCACAGTACTTACTAAGTCATTGACTTTTCCTGCGGTCGCCATTACCTTTAGTCGCTGACTATATTCCTCCATTTTTCCTATATAGATAGAACATTGATCCATGTACCGCCCAATATAAATCTCTTTGAGCAAACTCGTTTCGGCTAATTCCAAATTGGTTTGATTCAGTTTGTCGTTAAAACCTTGTAATTGCTGATTCAATACCGAGAGTTGGTTGTTGGCCAATTCTACATTTTTTTGGGCTTTCGCCAATTTTTTCATTTGCTTGAAAAGCAAAATCAAAACTCCTAAAAGAAACAAGGATAATACACTCGCGCTGATTAAAAACACAATCAATTGGGATTTTGCCGACTTGTTTTTGGCCTCATACGTTTCGTTAATGATGGGCAACATCTTCGAAATTTCGTAGGTTCTTAATTTAGAATTACAGAAAACAGCATCGTCCAACGAACGTTTAATGTACTCATAAGCCGATTCAATATCGCCCTCTTCATATAAAATAAAAGCGAGCTCTCTCAGGGAAATATTTTCTTTTTTAACCAATTCCAAATCGGAAATAGCAGAAATAGCTAACCATTTTTTCTCTTGTTCCTTATTTTCAGTTGCTTTATAATTCTCAGATATTAAATAGGCAATCACGGCTCGATTAGGGTCGGTTTTGGGAGTTTTTTCAAAATAGGGTAGTAACAATTCAATGGCTTGATTGTGTTTTTTTTGTGATAAAAATTGCCCAGATAAGGCGACAACTAATTCGGTTGAATTTTTGGGCAAATTAGTTATTGCTTTGTCTCTATAACGGTCTCCAAGTTGGTTGTATTTGTTTTTTTCCTCATCATCATTGGCATAGCCCGAAAGTCCTCCGTAAATGACTCTTTTGGTCCAATACAATTCTCCTTTCAATTCAGATGGGAGTTGAGGTTCCATTACGGTTAGAATTTCTAAAGCTTGATTGTACATGCCGAGCGTTCCTAAAATAGAAGCTAGGTTGAATTGGGCTTTACTTACCTGCGTTTGATTTCGGTTTTTGTAAGCAATTTGCAAACTTCGTTTGGCATATACTAAGGCAGAATCGGACTGGTAGGATTTGTACTCTTGGTATAATTTTTCGTAAAGGGAATAGCGAGTTTCATTTGAGGTAGTTCTACGAAGTTTACTTTTGATCGAATTAATCGTACTGTTTTTTTGGCTTAAATACAAAGATTCATTGGCAAGGGTTTGATCCAGTTCCTTTTTAAAATGGTCAAAATCATCCTGTGCCAATAGCGCATTGGATACAAAAAGTAAGAGTAAGAGAGACCAATAATTTTTAAACACAGATTTCACCTTTTGCTATAAATTTAAACACGAATTACACGAATTGCCACCAATTTTTTTACCAAAGATTCGCTGATTTTTCTAATTTATTGAATTTCAAAAACCTGTGTTTCAAAATTGCTCATCGTAAATCTAATTACTCTTTAGCAACATACAAATGTCGGATAATTTCAGAGATTAGTCCCGTCCAACCCGTTTGATGATTAGCTCCAAGTCCTTTTCCTGTATCTCCATCAAAATATTCAAAAAACAAATGATTTTTATTGAATTCATTATCTTTTTGAAATTTATCATACTCACCATACATTGGAATTTTTTGATTCGCATCAGGTACAAAAAGCGCTAATAATCGTTTAGAGACTTCTTCTGCAGCTTCTTTGATATTCATCATTTTTCCAGAGTTAGTTGGGTACTCTACTTCGTAATCAGGACCGTAATAATTCGAAAATTTCTCCAAAGAGTCTAGAATCAAATAGTTCATAGGGAACCAAATAGGTCCTCTCCAATTGGAATTACCACCAAACATATCTCCAGTTGCCTCGGCAGGGGTGTAATCTACCCGTACTGTTCCGCCTTCATAATTAAATTGGTACGGATGTTCTTTATGGTATTTTGAAAGCGAACGAATTCCATAGTCCGATAAAAATTCGGTTTCGTCAAACATTCGTTTCATAATCATTTTCATTCGATGACCTCTCAAAATGGCTAGCAAACGGGTTTCTCCTGTTCCTGCTTTGTCCCAACTTGAAACTAAGCTAGCTAAATCAGGTCGGTTGTTCAATACCCATTCTACTCGACGTTTGAATTCGGGTAATTTTTCTAACAATTCAGGAGTTAAAACTTCTACTGCAAATAGCGGAATCAATCCCACCATTGAGCGTACTTTCAGCAATTCGGCATCGCCATTTTCTTTGTGAAGCATATCGTAATAAAACTGATCGTCTTCGTCCCAAAGGTTCAGTTTGTCTCCTCCAATGGCTTGCATGGCTCCTGCAATATGTAAATAGTGTTCAAAAAACTTGGACGCCATATCTTGGTATACGGGATTTTCAATAGCGATTTCACAAGCAATACGCAACATGTTCAAACTGTACATCGCCATCCAGCCCGTACCATCTGCTTGTTCTAAATGCCCGCCAGTTGGTAAATCAGCAGAGCGATCAAAGACCCCAATATTATCCATTCCAAGAAACCCACCACCAAAGATATTATTCCCACCTTCGTCTTTCAAGTTGACCCACCAAGTGAAGTTAAGCAATAACTTATGGAAAATTCGTTCTAGGAAAACAGTATCTCCTTTGCCACCATTCATTTCCTTGTCAATCTCATAGACTTTCCAAGTTGCCCAGGCATGTACAGGCGGGTTTACATCCGAAAACGACCATTCGTAAGCAGGAATCTGTCCGTTAGGATGCATGTAATATTCTCTCAGAATTACGGATAATTGTCTTTTGGCAAAATCAGGATCTAGTCGAGCTAAAGGTAGCGTATGAAAGGCCAAATCCCAGGCGGCAAACCAAGGGTATTCCCATTTGTCAGGCATTGAAAGAATGTTAGCCGCATAGAGGTGTTTCCAGGCATTATTTCGTCCTTTTTTTCGTTCAGCATCTGGTTTTGGCATAGCAGGGTCGCCTTTGGTCCATTCAAAAACATTGAAATAGTACCATTGCTTAGTCCACAACATACCAGCATAAGATTGACGCTGAATTGATTTTAAGTTTTCGTCTTCAATTCCTTTTTGGAGCGAAGCATAAAATGCATCGGCTTCTATTTGACGTTGTTCAAAAATAGTATCAAAATCAGCAAAAGCATCTTTTGGTGTTTGATTGGTAAATCGCAATTTGAACACTTTCTTTCCATTGCCAGGAATAGTTTGTGTGTATTTTGCAGAAGCTTTGGTACCAATATTATTAGGATTGATAACGTCTGTTTTTTTATTCACAATATAGTCGTTGATACCATCTTTAGTATAATGACTTAGGTTAGGTGAGTGGTATAGTTTTTCGAAATTGGTTTCATTATCACAAAAAACAAATTCGTCAGCATCTTCCGCATATAATTTAAATCGGCCTACGACCTGGTGGTTGACTTCAATGTGTGATTTTCCAATACCGGTTAGGCTTGGCTTGTGTTTGTAGTTTTCATACCCCCAACACCATGTATTTCTGAACCAAACCGTAGGCAAAACGGTAATTGGTGCTGCTGTTTTAGAGCGATTTTCGACAGTAACCTTGATTAAAAGATCTTGTTCGTCTGCTTTGGCATATTCCATGGTAATGTCAAAGTAGGCATCGTTATCGAAAATTCCAGTATCAAGTAATTCGTATTCAGGTTCTAAACGAGAGCGTTTTTTACTTTCTTCAACCAATTTGTTATAAGGAAAGGCGCCCTGTGGGTATTTGTACAGCATTTTTTGGTAGGAATGCGTTGGAGTGGAATCTTGGTAGTAGTAGATCTCCTTTACATCTTCTCCGTGATTTGATTCACTTCCAGTTAAACCAAAAAAACGTTCTTTTAGAATATGATCATTGTGGTTCCAAAAAGCAAAAGCAAAGCAAATGTGTTGTTTGTTATCTGAAATACCACCAATTCCTTCTTCTCCCCAACGATAGGCTTTGGAGCGCGCCATTTCATGCGTGATACTATTCCATGCATCCCCATTTTTAGAGTAGTCTTCTCTAACAGTACCCCATTGACGTTCTGTAAGATAGGGACCCCATTTTTTCCAGCCTTTATTGTCGTTTCGTAATTGTAATCGTAATCGTTCTGCGTCTCTTTCTGGCATAATATTCCTCTCTAAATTCTGAGTGCAATTTATATAAATGTCTTTTAAAAACAGCTGATTATTCTGCAAAAATCCTCTTTATTTAATTTCAAAAGTGCATTTTTTATAGTATTATTATTGAGTATAATTGGTTTGGAATTAGTATTTCATCGAGCATTGAAAAATAAAATACAGCCGGACTGGTTTAAAACAAAAAATCCGTTTTCAGATTATGAAAACGGAAATTTAGTATTTTTTAAAAATAATATTGAAAAGAGTGGGGACACTTTTACACTGCAAATATACGATATCTTGTACTATGATTTCCGTTTGAATTTTTTGATAGGAATTAAAACCGAATGAAATTTTGCTAAAAAAAGAGGCTTTTTTTGTTTCAAAATCTATTTCATGACGTTTTTCCAGATCGTTAAATTCGGCATGTAAGTGTTAAAACAGCCGTTTTTTAAACTAAAAATGAACAAAAATTAAATTTTTGCTACCGAATTTACAATTTGCCAAAATGAAACTATGTATTTGAAAATCAATTGTTTAAATCTAATTATAAATTTATAAATTCTATTTAAATAGGAAGTTTTTGTAAAAAAAATTAAATTTTTTTGAAAAGTTGTAAAATCACAACTTTTTTTAAAATCAGATGCTTTTACTTTGGAATCAGAAAATCAAAACAATCAAACGGCGATTAATGCAGTTTTATGTTGGATTTAAAAAAAAAGATTGATAGTTTAAAAAAATAATGGTTAGAAGAGATGTGGGGACATTTATAACAGTATGTATTTTTATCAAAATCATGTAATGTTTTTCTAACCATTTTCCTTGAATTTTTTTTAGCGCATCGATTTAGTTTCAATCGCTATTAAATTTTATAGGAAATCAAGTATCATACTGGCTAACCTCTTGCCAGTATGGTTTTGATTTTTTTCTAACTCTAAAACAGCATACAATAGAAAGCGTTTGTCGCTATTAAATAGATTCCTACAAAAGCAATGAACATTTTAAAATACATTATTAACGAAGAAAAAATTCCTGTAATTTTTAGTGAAAAAATTATGCATAGAGAAATTATGCAAAAAGGTATTTCAGCAGGGTTTTTGATATTAAATTATGATGTGGATTCTAATTTGTTTGTTGTGAAATGTTTTGGAGAAAGCACCTCTATGCATCTCAAAGTATCAGATCAAGATGAATTCATTATTAGTGAATACTTGAATAAGCAGTTTTATACTTTAGGGCATTTACCCGAAGAATTACAATTAAGTTAATTTATTACTTGCTTTTGTATTTACTGATAATTTTACTTAAATACGTAGTGTCTACACCTAAAAAAGAAGCCAATTGCTTTTGACTTAGTCTATTGAAAATTTCGCTTTGCTTTTCGTATAGATAACTATAGCGACTCTCTGCATTCATAAAACGCAATGCACTAGCTTGCTCTTGATAATCACACAATTTATTAAAAAGTTCATTTGTGGCAAATAAGGCCGCTTTATGATTGTTTTTCATGATAAAATCTAAGGTTGTTTTTTTTATCGAAATAATTTCACAATCTTCTAATGCTTCGATGAAATGTTCACTTGGTTTTTGTCGGTGATAGCTGTTGATAGAGGTAATGAAGTCGCCTTCTTGAACAAACCAGGTATTTACTTCTTTTCCTTCGTTGATAATATAAACTCTAAGAAGTCCTTTTTGAACATAAAAAATTTCTTTGCAGATTTCACCATGTCTTAAAAGCGTCTCTTTTTTCTTTATTTTTTTAGTAAACATAAGAGAAACTAGTTTCTCTACAACATGACGGTCTTTTTGTTTAAAAAACAAGCCTGACTCAAGGCTTTTATCGATAATATTCATGGTTTTTGGGGCTAATTTGGGAGTGTGGGGCTAAATGGCTTTTTGGATATTTTTGTTCTCTTCGTTGTTTTTGTAATTATTAATAATTTTACTTAAATAGGTGGTGTCTACCCCTAAATAGGAGGCAAGGTGTTTTTGACTAATACGTTCTAAAATATCGCTTTTATGAGTTTTCAAGTATTCGTATTTTTTCTCTCCAGTCATGAGTCGTAGAACACTGGCTTGTGTAGCAAACTCGGCTATATTGGCCATTAATTCATGTACAGTAAACAAGGCTAATTTGTGGTTATTTCGCAATAACATTAGCCAAGTTTCTTTTTTTATCGACATTATTTCTGAATCTTCCATTGCCTCTATATACTCTTCTGATGGAATTTGAAAATGGAAACTATGGCAAGCATAAACAAATTCCCCCTCTTTAACAAACCAAGTGTTAATTTCTTTTCCATCATCATTAATGAAATAGACTCTTAGCAGCCCTTTTTGGACATAGAACATTCGGTCGTTAATTTCTCCTTCTTTGAGTAATAGTTCTCTTTTTTTTATCTTTTTCGTAAAAAGAAAAGAGGCTAATTTTTCTACTAAAAACAAGTCTTTCTTGCCAAAAAACCGATTTCCCTGAAGTGCTTTCTCAATGATGTTCATAATGATTGTGGTATTTGTGTGGGTATTTTATTCTTTATAATTAGCAATTATTTTACTTAAATAAGTGGTTTCAATTCCTAAAAATGAAGCAGTGTGTTTTTGGCTTAGTCGATCTAAAATTTACGGTTTTTTTGTTTTTAAAAATTCATATTTTTTTTCAGCAGTTAAGAATCGCAACGATTGACATTGGTCATGGTATTCGCAAAGATTGACATATAGTTGGTCAATTACAAATAAAGCTAATTTTAAATTGTTTTTTAGCATCATATTGTAAGTGGTTTTTTTTATTTCCAATACTTCACATTCTTCAATCGCTTCAATGTATTCGCTGCTTGGGGTTTCATAATAGAAACTAGGGACAGAGGTGATGAATTCTCCTTCTTTGACAAACCAGGTGTTAATTTCTTTCCCTTCGTGTATTCTATAAACACGCAACAATCCTTTTTGTACATAATAGATTTTACTATTAATTTGTCCCTCTTTTAATAAAATGTCCTTTTTTTTAATTTTTTTGACAAATAAAAAGTTGGCTAATTGTTCCAATAATGGCAAGTCTTTATTTGCAAAAAAACTCCCAGATGTCAGTACTTTTTTAATAATATTCATAGGGATTTTTTAATTTTCATTTTTATAATTAGCAATAATTTTACTCAAGTAAGTGGTTTCAATCCCCAAGAAGGAGGCAATATGCTTTTGACTTAATCGGCTGTGTATTTCAGGCATTTTTGAGATTAGAAAATCGTATTTTTTTTCGGCATTCATAAAACGGAGCGACTGGCATTGATCCTGATATTCACATAGTTTAATGTAAAGTTCATTAATTGAAAAGAGTGCTAGTTTGTGACTGTTTTTTAAAAGAAAATTGTAGGTGTTTTTATTAATAATTAGGATTTCACTATCTTCTAATGCTTGGATAAATTCTTGACTTGGAGTGTTAAAATGAAAGCTATTGATGGAGTTAATAAAATCATCTTCTTTAACGAACCAAGTGTTGATTTCTTTTCCTTCATATTCTAGAAATACTCTCAATAATCCTTTTTTTACAAAAAAAATACTATCGTTTATTTCTCCGGCTTTAAGGAGAAATTCCTTTTTCTTAATTTTTTTTAAAAAAAGATAAGAAGCAAATTGTTTCATAATAGGATGGTCTGTTTTCTTTGAAACAGCTTCCTGTTCTTGTTTTTTTGGGGGTAATTTCATTTTTTAAGATTTGGGTTAATGGGTTGAATTTATTGTTTCATTATTGGGTATTTATGAATAATAGACTCTATTAATACAACAAATATAGAAAAAAAATGAAGTTTTTTCGAAAAGTTGTGATTTTACAACTTTTTTTAAAAATGAGGTATTTACTTTTGGCACATAGAAATAGAAAAAATAAATAACGTATAATTTAAAGATCACTACTGACTATGGCAATGACAAGTTTTTTTTCGAGAAGGAAAACAAATTTGCCCAATATTTGTCAAGATGAAATTATTCTATTTCACAAAATGTTATTAAAAATGAAAAAGAGACATCCTAATTTGAATGTAAAAAAAATTATGTTTAAGCTCTATCCTAACTATAATATTGAGAAAATTGAAATTTAACAATATATTTATGATTCGATCCAGTTGCCCCTAAAATTTGATTCCAAGTCTTTTTCAAATCATGATTAAAATTAGCCGCAAATCGCGGCTAATTTTATGATTTGATTATAAAATTTCTTTTTCGCGAGTTTTAAAATTGAAAATAATTCATTTTTTTTATCAATATTGCCTATTTTATTAAAAATAATTCAATTGTTTTTGATTTTAACTAAAAAAATCTAATTTTGTAAAGAATTAAAGTATGCTAAATATGCATAAGACTATTTTATTCATTTTCTTCTGTTGTTCATGTTGGAGTCAAAAACTTCATCATCAGGTAATTTCAGCTCAAGGTGCCAACCTGAAAATAGCTAACGGCATGTTCGTTTCGCAATCTATAGGTCAAGTGAATAGCTCAATCGGGAACTTTAAAAACCCCAAGCTAATTATAGGACAAGGATACATTCAAAGTTTTGCAATTGCTTCTACTTCTGTGCCGACACAAAAATCAGTTACTGTTATTGTTTATCCCAATCCAGTTTATGAAATTGTTAATTTTAAATTCTCATCTCCTATAGGAACCTCAACTACACTTTATTTGTTTGACTCTAGAGGTAGGTTAGTTTTTAGTCAGCGGGATGAATTTATACAAGATATTTTATCAGTAAATGTTTCTTCGCTTTCGGAGGGCGTTTATTTTGCTAAAATTACCTCCTCAATCTATACATTTTCTACTAAAATAATAAAGTCCAAATGAAAAAATTAATGCAATTAATCGCCTTTCTTCTATTAGTGAATACAGCCTATTCACAAGAAATTTATTTCTTGAACGGGAAGAATTATTCCAAATATAAATTGAGATATAGTGGAGAAGCGACTATAAATCCTCTTGAGAAAAAAGGAGAAGGGGACAGCTATGAAATTGGATTAGCTATCCCTATCAAAGTACAACGACTCGCCTTTGATAATAATTTGAATTATACTGTAGGTTTGACCTTAAACCAATACAATGCAGAGGCAGGAGACGCAACTAATAATTACGAATGGAAAACTGAGTACATTGGTGTTCAAAATGCTTTAGTGTTTTCATTTGTTAAAACAGATCATGTTGATTTGGCCGTAAAAGGAGGGGTTAATATAGCAACACTACTTTATGGGAATCAAAAAATAAACAATTCTAGATTTGATTTAACCAGTCAAAAAGATTTTAATGGAATTATAATTAGTCCGTTGTTAGGATTTCAAGCAAAATGTAATTTATCAGAATATGGCTATTTGAGTTTAGGTTATAACTATTCTAAAAGCATTGGTCTAACGAATAATTCGGATAAAAAGTTATCCTTTTTAACGAATCAAATTGTATTTGGGGTTTCTTTTGAATTGTATTAATATTAAGAATTTATGAAAAAAATTATTACTTTATTTGTTTTTTTGACCACTACCTTATTTTATGCTCAAAATTCAGGCATAACGTATCAAGCGGTTATATATAATCCTAATGCTGAGATTTTACCTGGGAATAATAATGTCAATGCCGTATTGTCTAATAAGGATATTTGTCTTCGTTTTAGTATCAAAGATGCTTCCTCAAATATAGAATATCAAGAAACTCAAAAGGTCAAAACCGATGAGTTTGGAATGGTAAACTTGGTTGTAGGGTCTGGTGGTCAAGTAGGAGGCTATGCCCCTAACTTTAATGCGATAGTTTGGAATAGTTCCAATAAAAAACTTCAGGTAGAGATAGATGTAACTGCGACTTGTTCTGGTTTTATTGAGGTAAGTGACCAAGATTTTTCAGCAGTGCCTTTTGCCTACGCGTCAAAAATTGCTGAAAATATATCTGGAATTGTAGCTATTGCTAATGGGGGTACTGGTGCATCTACTGTTGCGGGTGCTAAAACCAACTTAGGATTAAATAATGTAGATAATACGAGTGACGCCAATAAGCCTATTTCAATTGCGACACAGGCCGCACTAAATGATAAAGCGCCCTTGGCTTCGCCTGCGCTTACAGGCACGCCAACTGTTCCAACCGCAACTATTGGAACTAATACCACTCAAATTGCCAATACTGCCTTTGTAAACTCAGCAATAATTGCTGCTGCAACCTCAGACGCAACTGCAACTGTAAAAGGGAAAATTAAATTAACAGGTGATTTAGGCGGGACAGCCGATGCGCCAACTGTTCCTGGACTAGCCAATAAAGAAAACACTATTGCTGCAGGAACTACTGCTCAATATTATAGAGGCGATAAATCTTGGCAAACCTTAGATAAAGCGGCAGTTGGATTAGGCGATGTAAATAACACTACTGACGCTGACAAACCCGTTTCAACAGCTGCTCAAACGGCATTAAACGCTAAAGAAAATACTATTGCTGCAGGAACTACAGCTCAATATTATAGAGGCGATAAAACGTGGCAAACCTTAGATAAAGCAACAGTTGGGTTAGGTAATGTAAGTAACACTGCTGATGCTGACAAACCCGTTTCAACAGCAACCCAAACGGCATTAAATACTAAAGAAAATACTATTGCTGCAGGAACTACAGCTCAATATTATAGAGGCGATAAATCTTGGCAAACCTTAGATAAAGCGGCAGTTGGATTAGGCGATGTAAATAACACTACTGACGCTGACAAACCCATTTCAACAGCAACCCAAACCGCATTAGCAGCTAAAGAAGCAGCGGCTAATAAATCAGCTGATACTGCATTAGGAACTAGCGATGTTTTGTTTCCAACACAGAAGGCTGTAAAAACCTATGTGGACAATCAAATTAGTGCGGGTGTAGTGGACGCAACTGCAACTGTAAAAGGTAAAATCCTGTTGGCAGGCGATTTAAGCGGTACAGCTGATGCGCCAACTGTTCCAGGACTAACCAATAAAGAAAACACTATTGCTGTAGGAACTACTGCTCAATATTATAGAGGCGATAAAACGTGGCAAACTTTAGATAAAGCGGCAGTTGGATTAGGTAATGTAAATAACACTGCTGATGCTGACAAACCTATTTCAACAGTAACCCAAACGGCATTAAGCGCTAAAGAAAACACTATCGCTACAGGAACTACTGCTCAATATTATAGAGGGGATAAAACTTGGCAAACGTTAGACAAAACGACTGTTGGATTAGGTAATGTAAGTAACACTGCTGATGCTGACAAACCCGTTTCAACAGCTACTCAAACTGCGTTAAATGCTAAAGAAAACACTATTGCTTCAGGAACTACAGCTCAATATTATAGAGGTGACAAAACCTTCCAGACCTTAGATAAAGCAGCCGTTGGATTAGGCAATGTAAGTAACACTGCTGATGCTGACAAACCCGTTTCAAACGATACGCAAGCGGCATTAAATTTGAAAGCCAATTTAGCTTCACCAACATTTACTGGAGATGCAAAAGCAGTAACAGCAACTACAGGAGATAATGACACATCTGTTGCAACGACTGCATTTGTTAGCACCGCTATTACAAACGCAGCCACACCTGTGGCAACGACTTCGGACTTAGGTAAAATCCAGTTAGGAGGAGATTTAGCAGGAACAGGATCAACAGCCGCCGCTCCAGTAATTACATCAGGAGCAATTACAGCAACAAAATTAGGAAATGATGCTGTTGAAGAATCCAAAATAAAAAACGGAAGTGTTACCACTACTAAAATTGCGGATAACGCAGTAACTAATGCTAAACTTGGGGATATAGTTTCGGTAAACAAAGGTGGTACAGGATCCAATATGAGCAATGCGGGAGCAGGGTATGTAAAACAAGACACTAATGGCGCTAATTTTACAACGGTATCTTCTATTCCAGTTGCACATGTTGACGGTGCAGTTAGAAAAGTAAATGGGGTTGCACCTGTAGATGGTAATGTATCCGTTTTATTAGGTAGAGTATTTCAAGGAGATAATGTAGACCCAACGCAAGCTAACTCTATAATTAATGTTAATACTGATACGAATCTGTTGAACAATACTAAAGAATCTGATATTTATATCGTTGTTGGTAATAGTGATAGCGCCAATAATGGTCGTACATTTATTTTTAATGGAACAACATGGTTGGAAGTTGCTATTAATCTAGTGTCTACAGACCCCCGTTATGTTAACACAACAGGAGATACTATGGAAGGCGATTTAACTGTTCCAACAGGTAAAAAAATAATTTTAACAGATGTACCTTCAAATGCTACTGATGCAGCTAATAAAATGTATGTTGATACTAAAATTGGAGGCAGTGGTACTTCTAACTTTATACCTAAATTTTCTGGAACAAGCCCTAGTAATACATTGGCTGATAGTTCTATTTTTGATAATGGTAATATTGGTATTGGAACTACTTCCCCATCAACTAAATTAGAAACAGTTGGGGAAATTAAATCCAGAAATTCTGCGAATAGTAATTCCATTGTACTAGACGCCAATAATCCATCTCTTGATATTAATAGTTCGTCAAGAAAATTCAGAATGGGGATATACTCAGGATCAACAACATATAATAGTCAAATTCCAGGAACCATGTACTTAGCAGGTGTTGATGGTGTTACCCAGCTATCGCTAAATACACCTGGTTTACAACCTATTACTTTTGCTACTGATGATTGGAAAGAAAGAATGAGAATTCAGCCAGATGGTAAAGTAGGTATTGGTACTACATCTCCAATTTCACTTTTTTCTAATGCGCCATCTGGAACTAATTTTGTAGGTTCTAACAGTGCAACACAAAGTACAACCGGCATTTCTTGGTTAACCAATACAGCAGGATACAACACTTCTTTATATAATGCAAATGACGTAGTAGGTTCAAATGGGTTACAAGTAAAAGTAGCCAATAATTCGAACCAAACCTATGCTTTTGAAGTAGGACAAAATACGACTCAAACTGGAATCTCAAAACCTTTATTTGATGTGTTGGGTAATGGTAGTGTAGGAGTAGGAACCAATGCACCAACCGGACAATTTGAGGTGGCCTCTACTAATGGTTTGACTGCTGTTATTAGAAGAGGAGGCACAGCGAGTCTAACACCAGCGAATTTAATTTTACAAAAAACGTGGAATGCTGACCCCAATACACATGCAGCTGTACCTAGCGGAGAATTTGTGGGTCGAATTGTATTTAGCGCTTCTAACGGATCATCGTATCCTACAAACGGAACAGATATTGTCGGGTATACAGTAGGAACTCAGTCAACTAGCAATAATGGTGGGGGGATATTATTCAGAACAATGCCTTTTAATGTTAATCCTACTACTAACTCTGCCTTAGAGAGAATGCGTATTGATCACAACGGTTATGTTGGAATTGGAACCACTAGTCCAACAACTAATTTAGATGTAGTGGGAGGTTTTATTTTGAAAAACACCCCTTCGGCAGGTTATACAACTGGAGGTTATGCTATGGAATTTAATACAAATTCAGCCGCTCCAAGAATTGATTGGTTGTATCAAGGTCAATATGTTGGTCAGTTTTCATCGGATGCGAATGATTTTTTATTAAAAAATTCAAAACCAACAACTGGAGGTTTTTCTTTTTATACAGCTGATGCATCTTCAGTTGGTACAGTAAAAGTTAGAATTGCTAATAATGGTAATGTCGGTATTGGAACAAGTACAATTTCACCACCTACTGCACAATTACATACCACAGGTTCAGTTCGATTTGCAGGAGCAGGTACTCCAGGAGCAGGAAAAGTATTAACTTCTGATGCTTCAGGAAATGCTACTTGGCAATCAACACCGGTAAATAGGCAAACAGCAAATTATACTTTAACAGCCAATGATTCAAAAGGAGTGATTATCATGGATAGCGCTGCGGATGTTACAGTAACAGTTCCTACTACTTTATCAGAAGGATTTTTCTGCCAAGTTATTCAAAAAGGAACTGGACAAGTCACAGTTGCGGGAGCTTCAGGAGTAACTATTAATTCAGCTAATGGTACTAAAACAAGAGCGCGATACAGTTCCATTGGAATTTTGATGGAATCGGGTACAGAAGGGTACATTTCAGGAGATAGTGAATTTTAATACACACAAGATGAATCAAAATAGACTACTTTCTCTTTTAGTTGTTTTGTTTTTTAATTGGAGTTACGGTCAGTTGAACTCTCCATTTATTCAGATGAAACCAAAACTAGTAAATTATACCCACAAAGACACCTTAATTTTTACAGGAGCAGCTCAATCTTGGATAGTACCTGCTAATGTCACTAAGATTTTAGTAGATGCTTATGGTGCTCAAGGTGGTGACAAGAATACTACAGCGGGCGGTTTTGGCGGTAGAATGCAAGCCATTATTAAAGTTACTCCTGGCGATACCCTTCGCATCATGGTAGGCGGAAAGCCTTCAGGAATTTCGGCCGTATATGGGAATGGTGGGAATGCAGGAACGAATACAACCGATACTAGCAATCAGTCAGCAGGAGGAGGAGGAATGACAGCCTTATTTCGCAATTCGATTGACATGGCTAATGTGTTGTTAGTTGCAGGGGGCGGCGGTGGAGCAGCAACTGGCAGGATTGGAGGTCACGCTGGAGGGCTAGTGGGTAGCGTTGCGGCCTTTGACGACACCAGAGGAGGTAAAGGAGGCACGCAAACTGCCGGTGGCGCAAGAGGAAGTGAATTAGATGGGCAATTTACTCCGCCAGCTGCAGGAGGATTAGGTTTTGGTGGAAGAGGAGGATCAATTACATTGAGTTCATATAATTCAGGTGGCGGTGGCGGCGCTGGTTACTACGGTGGTGGCGGTGGAGCTGGCGGCGGCACATATTATGGAGCTGGTGGCGGTGGCTCTTCGTATGTTTTTCCAACTAATACAACAAGTATTAAGTTTTATACCGCCTCTAATACCGGAGATGGTAAGATGATTATTTCGTATTAATTTTTATTTTTTTGATGGTAATTCAAGAAAGTACCATGGTATATTTTATTTCCCTATGATCGTCAATATATCCTAGTGTACTATTGTTGTTTAAGTACTATTAGGTTGTCATCAATCACATTATACAATTCGATGCTGTAGGACTATTCAAAAGAATAGTACTCTACAGCATTTTTGTTTATTGGACTTCATTCATTTTGTTCCTATTCGGCTTGTTCCTAGGATTACTAAGATGCATCCTAAAATGAACTAGTTTTTTTATTGTTTTACAACAGTTTAACTCCCACAAAACGAATATTTTAGGAACTTATTGCTACCAAAAAGCATTAATTTTTGTTAAAAAAATCTAAAAAAAGTAATCTTTTTTTAAAAACTTGTGATTTTGCAACTTTTTTATAAAAAGACTAGTTTATTTTTGCGAACATTTTTTAATTTAACACGGTATTTATTATAGTTTAATTATCAAGGATATAACGCTAAATTAAATACGATTCAATAAAAATAAATCAGTAAAAAGACAACAATATGATACAATCTAGTTAGTACTTGTTTCAAAAGACGGAATTGAAAGATAAATAGTAATATAGCTTTTGTTCCAAATTAAATTGATAATTAATTCAATTCAATACGAGTCCCCAAAAACAATCCCCAATCTGCCCTATTTCCCCAATCTATACACAAATGCTCTTTTGCTCCCCAAAAGAGATAGGATAAAACAAAATATGAAGAATACGATTTTTAAATGGAATAGAATGCTTAGAAAAAATGTAGCCCTAGCTATCTTTTTTCTCTTTATTTCTCAATTAGTTGGTGCGCAGTGTACTACCACTAATTTTACAGTTGCTAAAACCAATGCATCATGTAGTTCTAACGGAAAAATAACGGTAACCATACCCACCTCAACTGATTGTACGGGTTGGATAGCAGAACTCGTTAAACAAGGTGGAGGGGGTTCTTCTTCAGTAAATTTTCCTGTTACTGGGGGTGCTATAGATTTCAATTCTTTAGGACCCGGTAATTACGATTTGAGGCTAACTAATGGAACCACCTCTATTAACTACTCTGGGAATCCCATAGCGATTACTTCCAATTATGTGGATATGACTTACAGCTTTTCTACAGCTCCTCCTAGTTGTCCTAACTCCTCTGATGCTACTGTAACAGCTACTATCGGCGCAGGGAAGGGTACAGGGCCTTTTGTGTATAAATTGACTAGAGCAGATGGAACAGTGCTTACTTCTACGCCACAAGCATCGAGAACTTACACATTTACTGGTTTGAAAGGAAACGAAAATGTAAGTTTGGCGATTACAGATCAAATTAACGGCGCGGCAGGATGTGAAGTAACTGTTTTTAGACCTTCTTATACAACTGCCAATCAAACTTTTGCAGGATTGGCTTTTAATGACGGGGTTCGTGCTTTTAATTATTATAGAAATTGTTCGAATACATCCAGTTGTGGGACTATTGACTTAGTTGTTAACTTATCTAATGTTACCCCAGCTCGTAAAGCAAAATTGGATGAAAACCCAATGAACGCTAAAATTAAATTAAACGGGGTTTTCTATCCGCTTACTTTGGCTGCCTACAGTTCATCAAGCGCAACGGCGCAATACAAATACGACCGTGTGGCAACAGGTGGGCCTATACTAGTACACAACATGTCGGTTACGGCTACATTCGTTGATATTTGTGGTGATTTAACCGCTAATTCTAGAGTTTATATGTCAGACAATTATTTACATGTTTATCCTCTTCCATTCAACGATCCAGCTACCTGTACCACTAAATATGCACTTAGGGTGGAAACTTTTTGGGATGATATTAATTTCCGGTCGATTAATTTTTGCAAACCCAATACGTTAAAAATTCAAAGAAGAGTGAGTGAAAATCCAGACTATTATGTAGACGTTACATCCGCTGAAATTTCCCCAATGCCCAATGCCAATTCGAATCCACTTAGTTTGGGTTATACTAACCAGAATGCGATAGCTTGGGGTAGGGCCGAATACATTTTAAACCAACCAGGAAGGTATAGAATAGTAGCCAAAGACGATTGTCACGAAGTAGAACGAATAGTTGATGTTAACCAAGCCAATCCGTTATTATATGGTGCTACAGTGTCTGAAGGAGCTTCGACCTTACAAGGGACTTCGGCTATAAATATAAGTTTTGGTACCATTACCTATAAGTCACCCATTAATATCAAGATAACTAGAAAAGATGGGGCAGAGCTTAAAGAAATTAATGCAACAGGCCCTCTAGGTTTAGGCGGGACAAAGTATGTTACTTTCCCTATTAATGCAGTATATACGTTTACTGATAATGTGGCGCGTTCGTATACAATCTCTGACTTGCCTTTAGGCGAATACAATATTGAGATGAGCAATGGTAGTGGTGGATGTCCCGCATTACCAACTCCCGTTATAAGAACCATAAATCTTACAAGAGGGGCAGAATATGCAATGTTAGATGGGAATAACAGTACTCAGGATACTCCAGTTAAAGTAGAGTTGGGCTGTTTAGGCTCTAGTAAAATTATTTTTAACATGGGTAAAAATGCCTATGCGAACTCCTCTGGAAGTACAGAGTTATGGACAGCAACTCCTCAAGGAGCGCCCATTGCTTATATTGGAAGTGCAGGTGATTTAGGAAATGGAACCACCTCATTATCGGGTACATTTAGTAATTTATTTCCTGGAAATTATTTGGTTAGAGTCAAGAATATTTATGGTGGGTACTCACCAGCAGAAGCTTCAGTCAACAAACCCGCTTTTGGACCTTGGGATTATAGTGTATCGGTAACAATTCCAGAATTTACCCCTTTAAAAACCCAAACATCTACCGTATTCTGTAATTCAAACGATCCGAATAGTGGGATTATCAATGTGGAAATTACGTCTGGAACGGTTTCCTATCCATTGTTTTTTATTTTATACGATGCGGCAGATGTCAATGCTGAAAATCCATTAGATGGAGTAGAGATAGGAGAAGAATATGCAAGTGTTAATATCCGTTCATTTTCTTTTGAAAACAGACCCCAAGGGAATTATTTTGTAAGAACCTCTACCCCATGCTATGCTGTAGACAGTAATGTAACGGTTTCTACCTCAGGGAATGTTCCTACGGCCCAAACAGAGAATAGTACGATTTGCCAGGGGTCACCGGCTACTTTATCGATCTTTACAACTAAAGATTTATATACTGTTACTTGGACTAAAAAAAATGATAGTACAACAGTTGGAACAGGGTCTTCCATAATTGTGACACCTAATGTTACGACTACCTACACTGCGCATTATCAGTTAAAATCAGAATATAATTGCGGTTCTACTCAATACGAATCAGATGTAACCGTGACTGTTTTGCCTCTAAACTTGAATATTGATGTAACCCCTACTCAGCTAGATTTGTGTGGGAATACTTCTCCATCTATTACGGTTAAAAACTCGACAACAGGATTCAACTATGAAGTGGTAGACACTAATGGTAATTCCTTTACTCCAGTACTTAAAAAATCAGGAACAGGGTCGGACTTGGTTTTTAACTTAACAGGATATTCATTGACACCTGGAACTAATTTAAAGATCAAACCTACAAGTACGAATCCAAATGCTTCGTGTACCGCAACTTTAGACAAAGTAGTTGCTATAGTGGCGGGTTCTAAACGAGCTGATCTAACTGTTACAGGAAGTTCTGTTTGCCCTAATATAGACGGAACTATTACAATATCAGGGTCAGAATCGGGAGTAGAATACGAAGTTTTGCGTTCCAATGCATCTTTAGCACCAGTGCTCAAGAAAACAGGAACAGGAGGTAATTTGGTTTTCACGGTGCCTGCTAACCAATTACTTGGAGCTTCTACTGTGTTTACTATTCGAGCTACTAGTACGAATTGTACCCCAGTACTATTACAAAATACAGCAGAAATTATTGTAAATGCTGCACCAACAGCTGATGCAGGGGCCGATTTTACTAAAACCTGTGCGCAAAATCCAAATGGCACAAACATTGGAATGCAAGCTGAAGCAGGCAATACTTATGCATGGACAGCGGTACCAGCAGCTAGTTTGTCTTTATTATCCAGTTCTACAGTTGCCAATCCAAATGCCAATCCAATTGCACCCACTGAATATACATTGACCGTTACAGGAGCCAATGGATGTAAAGCCTCTGATAAGGTTAGTGTTACAGTTAATTTAGCAGCGCCAACAGTTAATTTGGGAGCTGATTTTAGTATTACTTGTACCACAAATCCATCCGGAAAAACTCTAGGCAGTACGATTACAGGAGCTACTTATAAATGGAGCATTCCAACCAATGCTAATTTAGCCACTACTGCCACTTTACCCGTTAATCCAAGTGAAACAACAACCTATACATTGGTTGCAACCTATACGAATACGGGCTGCTCTGCGACAGATTCTGTGATAGCTACAGTGGATAAATCTCGACCTACTGCAGATGCGGGGACTGATTTTACTAAAACATGTGTAACTAATCCTTCTGGTTCAACAATAGGAGCAACTGCAATTGCTGGCCAAACCTATTCTTGGAGTCCTACTTTAGGGCTGTCTAATCCTTTAGCTGCCAATCCAAACGCCAATCCAACCGCAACCACTACATATACAGTAACAGCGACCAAAACAGCGACAGGTTGTACCACTACCGATGCTGTTGTGGTAACAGTGAATACCACTGTGCCAACGGCAAATGCAGGTACTGATTTTACAAAAACCTGTATTTCAAACGCTACTGGGGCTACTATAGGAGTTGCGCCAATAACAGGAATTAGTTATTCATGGAGCCCAACAACAGGTTTAAGTGATGATACAATTTCTAATCCGAATGCCAATCCGTTAGTCACAACGGAGTATACGCTTACAACCACGAATAACGCTTCTGGATGTACTCTTACAGATAAAGTAATGGTAACTGTTGATAAATCAACAATACTTTCAGATGCGGGGACTGATTTTACTAAAACTTGTTCTACGAATGCAGGTGGTAAACTTATTGGTACTACAGCAGTCTCAGGTGCTAGTTATTCTTGGAGCCCTACTACCGGATTAACCAATGCAACTACGGCTAATCCAACAGCCAGCCCAATGAATTCCACTACTTATACGGTGACTACTACTAAAACAGCCACAGGCTGTACGTCAACTGATTCAGTGGTCGTTACGGTAGATACCACAGTTCCTTCGAGTTTAACATTAGAAGGAATAGATCAGCCTAGTTGTCTTACTGATAAAGGAACAATTAGAATAAATACTACAGGTGTTTCGACAGATAGCTATAGCATTAATGGGGTTGATTATCAATTAAGTCCTATATTTACTGATATACTTCCAAATACTTACAACATTACAGTAAAAAGTGGGACTAATGGATGTGTTAGTAATGCTATTGCAGCGGTTGTTAATCCTCAACCTCCAATCCCATCTACTCCTTCAATAGTAGTGAATGGAGCTACCACTTTTTGTGAAGGGGGTTATGTAGATTTAGAAGGCCCTATTGCTCCAACAGGTGACACATACACCTATCAATGGTTTACTTCGTCAGGTGCAATACCAGATGGAACAACAAGAATTTATAGAACCACACTTCCAGAAACCTATACGTTAGTTGTTACAAATAGTCACAGCTGTTCTAGTCCCGCTAGCGCAGGAATTCAAGTAGAAGTAAATAACAATCCTGTAGCTACCATAAACAATGGAGTAGCAATCGAATTTTTAAATTGCACCAATACTTTAACACTTACAGCGTCGGTAGGCGCTAGTTACCAGTGGGCATTGGATGGTGTTTTACTTGCTGCACCACAAGGAACAGCAAGAATTTTCACTGCTACTACTCCAGGTTCTTACTCGGTAACAGTTACTGAAAATAGTGGGTGTGTAGCAACATCTCAACCTACATTATTAGTTCCTCCACCAACTATCCAACCCACTAGTTTAGAGACTTGTGCTGGTAATCCAATTATTTTAAATTCTAATGTAACTAGTTTTACAGATCCTGTATACCAATGGAAACGTAATGGTGTAGCTATTGTGTCAGGGGGTAACAATGCAAATTATAGTGCCTCTCAAGATGGTGATTACACGCTTCAAGTTACTGAACGAAATAACTCAAGTGTAACAGCTACTTCTTGTGGTGTGAGTGTGACTATTAATCCTTTACCAATCGTAAATGCAGGATCTGATTTCACTATTACTTGTACTGCTAATACAACAGGACGAACCATTGGAGAAAATCCAGCATCTGGGTTTAGTTACTCATGGAGTCCTTCAACAGGATTGTCAAATGCTGCGATCGCTAATCCTATTGCTAATCCATCAGCTACTACAACTTATATTCTCAGAAAAACGAATACCGCAACAGGTTGTTGGTCAGAAGCAAACATAGTAGTTACTGTAAATAAAATGGCTCCCAATGCACAAGCAGGAACTGATTTTACAAAAACCTGTATCAATTATACATCGGGTAACGAAATTGGTGTTCCTGCCGTTTCCGGAGTCACCTATTCTTGGAATCCTTCTTTAGGATTGTCTGATGCATCATTGTCTAATCCTATTGCTAATCCGTCAGCTACTACAACTTATACTTTGACTACTACTAAATCTGAAAACGGTTGTACAGCCACAGACACTGTAGAGGTGATCGTAGATAGATCAGTTCCAGTAGCCAATGCGGGAGCTGATTTCACCAAAAATTGTTCTACTTATACAACTGGAAAACAAATTGGGGTGAGTCCAATTTCCGGAGTTACCTATTCTTGGACACCAAGCACAGGATTAGATAATACATCAATAGCGAATCCATTAGCGAATCCATCAGTGACAACAACTTATACTTTGACAGCGACTAAAACTACGACGGGATGTACAACAACAGATTCGGTAATAGCAACAGTAGATACTAATGTACCAATAGTGAGTGCTGGTTCTGATTTTACTATTACCTGCGTTAGCAATACATCAGGAAGAACCATAGGGGAAAATCCAGAATCGGGTTATAGTTATGTATGGAGTCCGTCAACAGGTTTGTCAAATACAAATAGTGCTAACCCAGTGGCTAACCCTACAATTACTACTACTTATACAGTACGAAAAACTAATAGTGCATCAGGTTGTTGGTCAGAGGCTAGTTGTACAGTTACTGTAAATAAAGCAACGCCTATTGCTCAAGCAGGTACTGATTTTACAAAAACGTGTGTCAACAATACATCTGGTAAGGAAATAGGAGTTGTAGGGGTAACGGGAGTAAGTTATTCTTGGTCTCCTGCTTTGGGATTGTCAGATACTACAGTTGCCAATCCAATTGCCAATCCAATTATTACTACAATTTACACTTTGACTACTACAAATCGTATAACAGGTTGTACGGCTACAGATTCTGTTGAGGTGGTTGTAGATAAAACCCTACCAGTTGCAGATGCAGGTTCAGACTTTACAAAAACCTGTGCTACTAATTCGACAGGAAAACAAATAGGGGTTACAGCTGTTGCGGGAGTTACCTATTCTTGGAGTCCGTCGGCAGGATTATCTAATGCCGCATTGTCTAATCCAATAGCTAACCCTACGGTAACCACCACTTATACAATAATAGCTACTAAAACTGCGACAGGATGTACAGCATCAGACTCGGTAACCGCAACTGTAAATAGCACTGCTAATCCGATTGCAACATCAGTGCGTTTAGATAACAATTGTCCTTCAGAAACAGTTGATTTAATGAGTGTTCAACCCAATGGAGCGAACGGAGTTATTTATGAATGGTGGACAGGGACTACCACCACCAGGGAAACCCAAATTACTAACATTACCAATTATAATACAACAGGAAATGTTTACTTATGGAGTAAAACTAGCGATGAATCGTGTTATAATGCTGAAGGTTCAGAAGTAGCAGTTGTGATTACACCTTGTTGTGCTGCTAATGTTGGTGTTATTCAAGAAAACAACCCTTTTTATTTACTTCATTATGCACCTGCAGATATAACTACCTTGGAACATATTAATTTTACCGAACCAAGTATAGTAAATTATGTTTTAGTTAATAATGTAGATGGAAAAATAAAACAAATTAATTCTCTTAAACCTGAATTTACAGCTGTGTTAGCTGGAGATTATACCGTTCATGCTTTGGTTTTTGGACCAACTGCTACTCCAACAGGAATTGAAATTGGGAATAAATTAGCACAAATACAACCTTTTTGCGGCACTACAGCTACATTTTCATTAACTGTGCTGTCTCAAGATTGTAGCTCAGCACCTAGTTTTAGTCAAACTATTTCCAATGCAAAACAATATGCACTTTTGGATTTAACTTCTGGGAATTTTGTTCAAGTAAACACTACAGGAGAGTTTACTTCTATTTTTACAGGAATACCTCACCAGATTATTGGATTTAACTATACCGGAACAGCTTCAGGAATTGTTGTTGGTGGAACAATAGCAGGTGTGTCAGCTTCAAATTTAGACATTACCGTTGGGATGGTCTTTACAGGTTGCGCACCAGTTACTACTCAAATAGATGGTATTATTTATAATGATGTAGATAAAAATTGTAATGATGAGAATGATACACAGGATGGATTACCAAGAAATACGATATACTTAAAATTATTAAATAGTAATAAAGAAGTAGTACAGGTTACCTCTACAAATGCAGATGCGTATTATTATTTTTCTTTTAATACGGATTTATTTGACGGGACTTATTCTATTATTGTAGATGATAATGCAAATATGACGGATTCAGTTTCTAATTATCCAAGTTCTTGGAAAGGAAATTCGCAAACATTTACAATTGAATTTGGGCAAATAGTAGAATATCTTTCAAACACGGCTAACTTTGTTCCGATGTGTATGCAGTCTGCTACTGAAAAACCAGCACCTAAAAGAACGCCTAATCTACAAGGGAATACGTATCATTTTTGCAAAGATGCAACGACATCAAGTTTAAGTGTTGATGCTATATCTGGAGCGGTTGTTAATTGGTATACTAATGCAACTGGTGGAGATGCTTCATCAATAGCTCCAACACCTAATACGACTGTTGTTGGAGTTAAAACCTGTTATGTGAGTCAGACCATTAATGGTGCAGAGAGTGAAAGAACTGAAATCAATATTGAAGTACATGCACTACCAGAACAACCCACTGTTATTTCTGGAGATGATTTTGTGGGTGCAGGAACTTCGCAAACCTATAGTGTAGTAAATGCAGCAAGTGCTTTAAGCTATAACTGGATTTTACCAAGCGATTGGACGGGTAGTTCTACAACCAAAGATATTAATGTGGTGGTTGGAAATAAATCTACTACTATTGGAGTTACGTCCATCTCTTCTTATGGATGTGTTAGCCCAATTCAACAATTGGATGTACGCGTAGTTATTGAGGATGATATTGAAGTGTATAATTCTATCTCACCAAATAGTGATGGAGATAATGATATTTTCAGAATTCGTAATATCGATTTTTATCCAGAAAACACATTAAGTATTTACAATCGCTGGGGGGTAGAGGTATATCATGTTAATAGTTACGGTCAGAATGACAACTTCTTTAAAGGATTATCAGATGGTCGTTCAACAGTGAGTAGGGATGTAGAATTACCAGAAGGAACGTATTTTTATACATTGACCTATAAAAATACAAAAGGGATCGAGAAAAACCTTTCGGGATATTTATATATTAAACAGTAATCCGTTTCCGAGAGGAATAAGAATTAAAACATGAAAAAAATAGTTTATAGTTTAATGCTTTTGTTAGGGCTGAGTGCTTCAGCCCAACAGGAGCCACAGTACACACAGTACATGTACAATCCATCGGTGATAAACCCGGCTTATGCGGGATCACTAGGATATGGTTCATTA
>NZ_JAVKNB010000016.1:0-271561 GCF_031537875.1 Flavobacterium sp.
AGGAGGAAATGGTAAAGTATTAGTAACTGATAATTCAGGAGTTGTAACTTGGATAGACACTACTGCTTTTGGGGCCGTAGCAGATCAAAACTCCATTGAAGGTTTAGGAACAGATACAAATAAATTCAAAGTAAAAGATTTGGGTATCATCACAGCTAAGTTAGCTGATAATGCTGTAACCACTATTAAAATAGCGGATGCGAATGTAACGACAGCTAAGATTGCCGATTCGAATGTTACTACATCTAAAATAGCTGATTTGAATGTTACCAATGCTAAACTAGCAGCTGATGCAGTTACTACAGCTAAGATATTAGACGGAACGATTATCGTAGATGATTTAGCGAACAACGCTGTTGAGACGGCCAAAATCAAAGATTTGAACGTCACTACAACTAAACTAGCCGATGCCGCTGTAACCACTACAAAGATTGCATCAGGAGGAAATGGTAAAGTATTAGTAACTGATAATTCAGGAGTTGTAGCTTGGATAGACACTACTGCTTTTGGGGCCGTAGCAGATCAAAACTCCATTGAAGGTTTAGGAACAGATACAAATAAATTCAAAGTAAAAGATTTAGGTATTATCACAGCTAAGTTAGCAGATGGTGCTGTGACCAATGCCAAAATTGGAGAAACTATATTGGTAGCAAAAGGAGGAACAGGTGCAACTACTTTAACAGGATATGTTAAAGGAAATGGAACGAATGCAATGACTGCAGTGACTACGATTCCCGTGGCAGATGTAACGGGAGCACAAACTACAGCCAATCTATCTTCAAATATGGTTACGAATACTGGTTCAACTGCAATGTATCCAAGTGTGGCGGCAGTAGAATCCTATGTTGCTACCAATGCTACTGTAGATGCTACTACATCAGTTAAAGGGAAAATAAAATTGGCTGGAGATTTAGCAGGTACAGCTGATTTACCAACTGTTCCAGGATTGGCCAATAAAGAAAATACAATTACAGCAGGAACCACTGCTCAATATTGGAGAGGAGACAAAACTTGGCAAACGTTAGATAAAGCAAAAGTAGGTTTAAGCGATGTAGATAATACCTCTGATGTCAATAAACCCATCTCAACCGCTACTCAAGCAGCGTTAGATGATAAAGCACCTAAAGCGTCTCCGGCATTGACAGGAACACCTACGGCACCTACTGCAACAGCTGGGGATAATACTTCTCAAATAGCCACTACAGAATTTGTAACTACCGCTGTGGCGGCTGCTACAATTGCTGATGCTACAGCCAGTACGAAAGGAAAAATTCAATTAGCAGGAGATATAACTGGAACTGCTGCTGCGCCAGTGGTTGCTGTGGGAGCTATTACCACTGCTAAAATATTAGACGGAACTATTGCTACTATAGATGTAGCAGATGCCGCAATTACTTCGGCTAAAATTGCTAACGGAACCATTGTAAATGCGGACTTAGCTGATAATTCAGTGACTAATACTAAATTAGCCGAAACGATTTTGGTACCCAAAGGAGGAACAGGAGCGACTACTTTAACAGGGTATGTTAAAGGTAATGGTACGAGTGCTATGACAGCTTCTGCTACAATACCAGTTGGAGATGTGGTTGACGCACAAACTACAACTAATTTATCTTCTAATATGGTTACTAATACTGGTTCAACCACAATGTATCCAAGTGTAGCTGCGGTCGAAACATTTGTAGCTAATAATGCAACAGTAGATGCCACTACATCAGTACTTGGTAAAATTCGATTAAATGGCGATTTAGCCGGAACAGGTTCAACTGCTAATGCTCCAATTATTACTGATGCAGCAATTAATACCAGTAAATTAGCTAATAATGCAGTTACGAGTGCAAAAATTACTGATGCTACTATTGTTACTGCAGATTTAGCAGATGGGGTAATTACCAATGCCAAACTTGCAGAAACGATTACTGTTGCTAATGGAGGAACAGGAACAACAACCTTATCAGGATATGTAAAAGGAAATGGAACAAGTGCTATGACTGCTGCAACGACTATACCAGTAGCAGATGTAACAGGCGCTCAGACGGTTGCAAATGTATCGTCTAGTATTACCACAGATACTGGTTCTAGTACTAAGTATCCTAGTGTAGCTGCTGTAGAGTCTTATGTGGCAAACAAAACTACCCCTGATGCAACCACCACCTCATTTGGAAAAATTCAGTTGGCAGGTGATTTGGGTGGAGTTGCAGGTTTACCATTAGTGTTGAAATTAAGAACGGTTCCTGTGAGCCCAACAGTGCCAACAACAGGGCAATTATTACAATTTGACGGAACCGCATGGACACCAATAACAATAGGTTCAGTTGTTCGAATGGAAACAGAGGAAATAACCCCAACAGCAGGACAAACAACTTTCAGTATGTCAAATACCCCTATAGGTAAAGTAGCCTTTTTTATAAATGGGGTACGTGTTCCTAAAGCGGCGATTGCAGTTTCTGGGACTACAATTACTTATACTCCATCTAATAATGGGGGGTATACCATTTTAAGTACGGATAGAATAGCTTTCGATTACATATATTAAAACTCTTTTTTATAGATAGCAAAACTCATTTTAATATGAAAAAAATTATATACACTACGGGATTGTTTTTAGTAGGTTTAGCAGCTCAAGCTCAAGAAACCGTTGTCACTAGATCGGGTAAAGAGACTACCGTTAACAAAGACGCATCAAGTACAGAAAAAGGAAGAATCAAATTGGCTGGTGACCTTGGCGGAACCGCTGATATTCCGGTAATTTCAGCAGGAGCAATTACCCCTTCCAAAGTGGCGCCAGGTGCTAATAATACCGTTTTTGTTACGGATAATACCGGAACAGTAGTTTGGATAAGTAAAACTGCTTTTGGTGCAGTGGCTGATATGATTACAATAGAAGGAGACGGTACAGCTTCAAGTCCTTTTAAGGTAAAAGATCTTAGCATTATTACGGCCAAATTAGCCAACAATTCAGTTACAAGCCCTAAGATTGAGGATGGAACTATTGTGACAGCAGATTTAGCAGATGGAAGTATTACCAATGCTAAACTTGGCGAAACGATATCAGTAACCAAAGGAGGTACAGGAGCCAATATGAGTAGTTCAATAGGATATGTGAAACAAGCGTCTTCTGGAGCTAATTTTACAACAGTAGCTTTAATTCCTGTTACAGAAGTTTCAGGAGCTGTACAAAAAGTAAATGGAAGCACTCCTGATACATACGGGAATGTTACAGTTGCTTTTGGGACAGTTTATACGGGTACTTTAGCAAATAGAAGTACAGTGGTTGCAACCCCTGATAATGGAGATATTTATGTAGTTTCTGGAGACGCCACTACTGCCAATAATGGGAATACCTATATTTACGATGGTACAACATGGCAAGAGGTTACAGTAAACCAATCCTCTTTAGATGCTCGTTATTTAAAATTGGCTGGGGGTACAATGGCAGGGAATATTGATGTTCCAACAGGTAAAAAGATAAGTATAGCAGACCAAGCAGTAAATGCTACTGATGCGGCTAACAAGGCGTATGTTGATGCACAAGTTACTTCTGCAACACCTGATGCCACATCGACTGTTAAAGGGAAAATAAAATTGGCTGGAGATTTAGCAGGTACAGCTGATTTACCAACTGTTCCAGGATTAGCCAATAAAGAAAATACAATTACAGCAGGAACCACTGCTCAATATTGGAGAGGAGACAAAACTTGGCAAACCTTAGATAAATCAGCAGTAGGGTTAGGTAATGTTGATAATACGTCAGATGCTAACAAACCCATATCTTCTCTTACACAAACGGCATTAGATTTGAAAGCGCCTTTGGCTTCTCCAATATTAACAGGAACACCTGCTGCACCTACAGCTACTGCAGGAACTAATACCACTCAAATTGCAACTACGGCATTTGTAACTACGGCTGTTACTGCCGCTTCAACCCTAGATGCTACTACATCGAGCAAGGGAAAAGTAAGATTAGCAGGTGATTTAGCAGGAACGGCTGATACACCAACAGTGCCAGGGCTAGCCAATAAAGAAAATACGATTACAACAGGGACAACAGCTCAATATTGGAGAGGTGACAAAACTTGGCAAACGTTAGATAAGACTGCTGTAGGTTTAGGAAACGTCGATAATACTTCGGATTTGAATAAACCAATATCTTCGGCTACACAAGCTGCATTGGATTTGAAAGCATCTTTGGCTTCCCCAATATTAACAGGAACACCAGCGGCACCTACAGCTGCTGCCGGAACTAATACTACTCAAATTGCAACTACGGCATTTGTAACATCAGCAATTTCTACAGCTGCAGTGGGGGATGCCACTACTTTAGTAAAAGGAAAAATACAGTTAGGAGGCGATTTAGGAGGTACAGGAACTACTGCTGCTGCACCAATTATTAAAGATGCAGTTATTAGTACAAACAAGTTAGCCGATGATGCAGTAACCAGTGCCAAAATTGTAAATGGAACTGTGGCTACTATAGATTTGGCGGATGCCAGTATTACTAATGCAAAATTAGGAGAAACTGTATCAGTAGCCAAAGGAGGAACAGGAACGACTTCTTTGACAGGATATGTTAAAGGTAATGGTACTTCTGCTTTTACATCAGTAACTTTAATTCCTGTTGCAGAAGTCAGCGGTGCAGTTGCTAAAGTAAATGGCAGTACACCAAATGCACTTGGCGAAGTAACCATTGCTTTTGGAACTGTTTTCACAGGAACTTTTGCCAATAGAGCTATTGTAGTTAGTAGTCCACATAACGGAGATATTTATGTGGTTTCGGGAGATTCGAATACAGCCAATAATGGGAACACCTATATCTTTGATGGAACTAACTGGCAAGAAGTTACAGCCAATCAAGCGTCATTAGATGCTCGTTATTTAAAATTAGCGGGTGGGACTATGACTGGAAATATTACAGTACCAACAGGTAAAAAAATAATTATAGCAGACCAAGCAGTAAATGCGACTGATGCGGCTAACAAAGCTTATGTAGATGCTCAAATTACCGCTGCTACACCAGATGCAAGTAGTACCGTTAAAGGGAAAATACAATTGGCAGGCGATTTAGGAGGAACTGCAGCAGCACCAACAGTTCCTGGTTTAGCTAATAAAGAAAATACCATCACAGCAGGTACCGCCGCTCAATATTGGCGTGGAGATAAAACTTGGCAAACCTTAGATAAATCAGCGGTAGGCTTAGGTAATATAGATAATACATCGGATGCCAATAAGCCTATATCTACAGCTACACTAACAGCTTTAAATTTAAAAGCCCCATTAGCATCACCTGCCTTAACAGGTACGCCTACAGCTCCTACAGCAGCTTCAGGTACTAATACTACCCAAGTTGCTACGACTGAGTTTGTAACTGCAGCAGTTGCAACAGCTACTCCTGATGCTACAACTACTGTTAAAGGTAAAATTAAGTTGGCGGGTGATTTAGGAGGTACAGCAGATTTACCAACTGTACCTGGTTTAGCTTCCAAACAAAATACACTAACATTAACTACTACTGGCTCAGGTGCTGCTACCTTAACAGGAGCAACTTTAAATATTCCTACACCAGCCGCTGGCTCTCCTTTTACCTTGCAAGGAACATCAACCGATGCAGGTACTGACAAAACCAGTGTGATAGATAGAACTGGAAGTATTGAAGTGAAAAGCGGCTATTTAAAAGCGATTGCAAATGGGAATACCTTTGTTTTAGATCCAACAGAAGCTTCAGGCCCTAGGCTAAAATTAGGACCAATTGCCACT
Source organism: Flavobacterium sp. (assembly GCF_031537875.1). Taxonomy (GTDB): domain Bacteria; phylum Bacteroidota; class Bacteroidia; order Flavobacteriales; family Flavobacteriaceae; genus Flavobacterium. Next base: position 5,755 of record NZ_JAVKNB010000016.1, read on the forward strand.
CCAAATGGTTATTTTGAAATGGGTGCGTACAATTCGATGAATAATTTAGATACCAAAACAAGAGATTTTAACTTGATGAGTACTGCTAAAAACAATGCTTTTTTTCTAAAAAATGATACTGGATTTATTGGTATTGGAGTGGGGAATCCACTTTCGCTCTTTTCTAATGCAGCAAGTACTACTAATTTTGTTTCTTCCAATAATTCTACACAAAGTACTAACGGTATTTCTTGGCTGAATAGTGCCACAGGTTATACAGCCTCTTTATATAATTCGAATATAGGGGCAGGTGCAAATGGACTTCAAGTCAAAGTAGCCAATACATCTAATCAAACCATTGCCTTAGAAGTAGGACAAAACGCAACTTTAAGCGGAACTTCGACCCCCTTATTCAATGTATTAGGTAATGGAAATGTAGGTATTGGTACCAATGCTCCAAGTACTAAATTAGAAATTACATCTGGAACAGCTGGAACAGCAGGTTTAAAATTCACCAATTTAACTAATACTGCTTCTACCGTTGCAAGTACTAAATTTCTATCTGTAGATGCCACTGGTAACGTAATTTATGCTACAACGGGTTTGACTTTACCTTTAATTTCTGCAAATGGAACCAATTCGGCTACAACAGAGGTCAGAGATTATAATGTATGGGCCAATAGAGGGAATGGTTTTTACATGACAGATTTAGGAGGAGCTATTGGTAACGGGATTCCTAATAGTGGAGCTTGGTTTACCTTATCGCAAGTTGCGAATGGTTCCAATTATTTTGGGCAAACATCCTTGAACGATGGTGGATTTTGGTTTCGAGGAGGACCAACATCTACTATTGCTTCAAACACATGGTTACGTACTCTTTCTGTAAATGCTAATTCACGTTTTGCATCACAATGGGAAAATGCAACGACTAATAAGGTAACCTTGAATAATATAGATAATGGTCCTTTGGCTTTAGCAACGAATGATGTAGAAAGAATGCGAATTGCTGCAAATGGCAACGTAGGTATAGGAACTCAAAGCCCAACCACAAATTTAGATGTAGTAGGTGGAATTAGCTTACGAAATACAACTGGTGTAGCTGGGTCAAATTATGGAATAGAGATTAATACTAGTTCAAATTCTCCAAGGATTGATTGGGTTTATAATAGTGCTTACATAGGTCAATTTTCTAGTGATGCGAATGACTTTTTGTTAAAAAATTCCAAAGCAACCACAGGTGGATTTAGATTTTTAACCAGTCCAAGCGGTAATGGTGTGGAACGTTTAGCAATATTAAGTAATGGGAATGTTGGAATTGCCACTCCAACACCTCAAACTGTATTAGATATCTCTCCAAGTGCTGGTGCAAGTTCTATGACAATAGGAACTGCAGGAACGGTTAGTACAGAACAAGTCAATATCAATTTTGCTACTAAGTATGATCGTGCGGGAGGAATGGGTACTGCAAATAATAGAGGTTGGCAATTAGGAGCTAGAGGAAATGCTTGGGCTAGTCCACAAACCAATGTTTTTTATGCATCCTATTGGGATGGTACTACTTGGACGCAACCATTAACTCTTACTCCTGGTGGACTTGTGGGTATTGGGACTACAACACCTACTTCAAGATTCGAAGTCAATGGATCGGCTACCAATACTGCAGCATTTAACGCAGCAGCTACAACTACTATTAATTTTGCATCAAGTAATTTAGCTTATACTACTGCCAGTGCAGGGGCATTTACCTTAACTAATATGAAAGATGGAGGAACCTATACGCTAGCGGTTCAAGGCGCTACCTCTGGGACAGCGAGTTTCACTATAACAAATCCATCAGGAGCTACATTAACGCCTAAATTAGTAAATAACGGACCAACAACTGCAAATAAACACACGCTGTACACCTTTTTAGTAATTGGTACTAACGTGTATGTGTATATGGCAACAGGATTTTAGAAATGAAGAAAATAGTTTGTTTTTTAGTGCTATTTATGAGTACAACAGTTTTGGGTCAATTTGTGGGCACACCCTATATTGTTCCTATTGGACCTTCTTTTCAAAACACTATTATTTTTAGCTATACTGGCGTACAGCAATCGTGGACTGTACCAACAGGAGTAACTTCAATAGCAATAGAATTAGTAGGTGCTCAAGGTGGTGGAACAGGATCAGGTAAAGGTGGTAAAGTAACGGCGCAGCTAGCGGTAACCCCTGGAGCTACATTACAAGTAGTAGTAGGAGGACAACCATCAAGTGATATTGCTGTATATGGTGGTGGAGCTATTGGAGGTGTTAATACAGCAGCTACTTCAAGGAATGGATATGCTGGTGGAGGTTTAGCGGGTGTTTACTTAACCTCTGTCTCTCAAGCGAATGTACTTGCAATAGCAGGAGGAGGAGGAGGAAATGAAGGACTAAATACTCACCTAGGTGGAGATGCGGGTGCTCCTAATGGGACTAATGGAGGTCAAGGAAATTACAGTAGTAAACAAGAAGGAGGTCGAGGAGCCACCCAAAGCGCAGGAGGAGCAGCGGGGCAAGGATATGACCCACAAGTGATTGCTCCTCTTGCCGGTACTGCGCTTTCGGGAGGTCGAGGAGCAACCATTGGTACAGCTACATGGCAAGCAGGCGGCGGCGGGGGGGCAGGTTATTTTGGCGGCGGTGGAGGAGCCGGAGGCGGCGGTTCTGCGGGAGCCGGAGGCGGTGGTGCTTCTTTTGTGAGTGCTACTTATGGTACTAATATCGTTTATACTAGTGGTTTTAATACTGGTAATGGAAAAATTACGATATCCTATTAACCATGAAGCGTTTTGTCAATATTATAAAATACGGCTTTTTACTTCTTTTGACAGGGAGTATACATGCTCAATTTGTGGGGACACCCTATATTGTACCTATTGATAACGGGTTACTTTTAGATAAAGTTGGAATAAATCCCTCCTTTGCATTTAGTACACGAAAACTAAGAACAGCATATACAGGTCCTGCTATTCGTTTACGTCGATCAACTGACAATTCAGAAGTAGATGTTGCTTTTGATAGCGATGGAGTAGTTAGTGGTAATAGTATAGTTACATTAGTTGCTGTTGGTAGTAGTGGCGCTGTATTAGGACAAACCAGTACCTTGTCTATTTATAAAGGAGCTAATCCTTTATATGTTACTGTTTGGTATGATCAAGGAGCAAATGGCTATAATGGAATACAGACAACGACTGCCAGGCAACCTGTGTTTGCATTGACTTCAGCGGGTGCGACTAATCAATATGCAACTTTACAGTTTACAGGTACATCTAAACATAGTGTTGTTGTAGATAAGTCTATGAATACATTATTAACAAGTGGAATAAGAGGAAGTGTTTTAACTATAGCAAAAGTATCAAATGGTACTTCGACTAACAACTCCTTAGGACATTCAGATGCAAACGACAATAATATTCGTTGGTCAGCGCACATAAACTGGCCAGACGGTGCAAATCAAATGTACACTGATTTAGGATCTATGGAAGGGGTAAGAAGTTTTTTAAATGATGGAACAGTAGGGCTCAATAAATATAAGCAATATTCTATAGTTAGACTTATAAACAGTAAAATCGTTAGGGTAAGTGGAATTGATAAAAATAACACTTCACTTAGCTTAACATCAAGAACTTGGCAGGCAAATTCAACTTTTGGTGTAGGATTAACTACTGGTTCGCTTGATACCTCGTTTGGTCAAAATGGGTTTACAGGAAATATTCCTGAGTTTATATTATATAACATTGATCTTTCATCTTCTCAATTTCAATTGTTGGAAAACAATCAAATTTCTTTTTGGGGAGCTAATTAATTTTTCTTCTCTAATTGCTCTATAATTTTAGAGTAATTTTCGGGTCCTACTTTTTTAGCAATGATTTTTTTGTCTTGGTCTAGTAGGTAGATTACAGGGGTTTGTCTCACGTTGTAAAGCGTTTGGAAATCGACATCTTCTTTGGTATAATTTCCAGTCACTACAGGTGCAGGGTACACATTCGTCCAGTCGGATAGTTTTTCTTTTTCAATAAACTCTTTCCATTTTACCATTTCATTGGTATTATTGTTCACTGCAAAAACGACAACTCCTTTTTGTTTCCATTCGGTTTCATACAATTGATGCATTTTAGGAATCTCAGTAGCACAATGTCCACAAGTAGGATCCCAAAAGGCAATAACGGTATATTTGGCTTTGACATCATATAAGTCAATTCGCTTTTGATCTTGGTTCAGCATGAATAGATTACGCCCTTTGTCGCCCACTAAATTGTCTTTGATACTAGATACTTTGAATTTAAAAAATTCTTTTTGTTTGAGTTGTAACCAAGCGTACTCTTTGTTTTTAAAATAAGTATTGTAGATGTTGATAAACACGCGATCCATACCCATAATCTTAGGTTCTGAATACAAATCAACAAAGTGTAAACTCAAGTATTTAAAAACGTCTCCGTTGGGTTGGTCGGTTTGATTTAAGATTTGACTAATTTCTGAAGTAACCGCCTCGGGTGTTACAGGAACAAATGTGTTGAAATAGGTACTAATGCGATTTTCTAAAAAGGGATTGCGCAGCAAACGGTTGTCTTTAAAGTCAATTCCGTCAAAGAAATGTTTCTTTAAATACGCAATAGAATCGGTTTTGGTTGCTAGTTTTTCTTCGGTAGGTTTGTTTAAAAAATTATCAACGGGCTGACTCATTTTAAATAGCAAAGCCAACGTGTTGGACGGATTAGCTTGGATGTAACCGTTTTTATATACATTAATTTCGTTTTGAATTTTCTTCAGATCTTTGATCACTACCGCACTATCTTGTTTTGTTTTTTTATCGGCTAAATTTTTTTCTAAAGATTTGATTCCTTCCATTTTAGTTTTGAAAAAGGAATTGAACGTGTTGAAATCTTGATTTAAAACAGAATTGGTTACAGCCAATGTTTTATCAGATGGATTAGTAACTTGGATATTGAATTTTTGGTTAGTATCCATCATGAATTCCAACTCTATTTTTTTGTCAGTAGTGACAAGCATATAAAGTCCTTCCACGTATTTCTGGTCTTTTTTGAATACCAATTTTCCTTCAGCAGTTCCTTTGACAGAGTCCAATAAGGTTTGGTATTTACCATAGTGACTCGCTAAATAATACATTTTGTTGCTGTATTCAGGAGATTGAAATTCAATTTGGCTTTGAGGCACTATTTTTTTGGTTTGTGCTAATACAGAAAAACTTGTTATAAATACTAAGAAGCTATAAAAAATAGATTGAATGTTCATGAAATTAATTTTATTCAAAAATAAGAATTTCAATTGGTATACAATTTAACGAAATCAAATTTAATAGAAGTGTTACTAAAGAGTCAAAAAAAAGAAATACTTTTAACAGATAATTATAAGAAATTAATACGATGCGATTGGTTTTCCCTTTTTTACTACTGGTTTTCTTTTCAGCGACTAATTTGCTTCAAGCTCAGAATGCAACAGCGATTTCGGACACTACTTTTGTGAATTTAAAAGACTATAGCGCCAATTTTGTATATGACATGAAATACGCCACAACGGATAATTTCTTGAAAGCTAAGGTATATGATTGTGCGGAATGCTTTTTACGTTTGAAAACGGTGAAAGCATTGGTAAAAGCCAATACAAAATTCATTCAAAAAGGCTACCGAATCCAACTATTTGATTGTTACCGCCCTTTGGATATCCAAAAAAAAATGTGGCAAATTGTTTCCAATCCGGAATATGTAGCCGATCCCGCCAAAGGTTCTATTCATAATAGAGGTGGAGCGGTGGATATTACTTTAGTAGACAATAATAGTAAGGCATTAGATATGGGAACTCCGTTTGATTTTTTTGGTCCTGAAGCCAGTCATAATTACCAACTTCTTTCTGATGAGGTGAAGCAAAATAGAATATTCCTTAAACAAATCATGCAAGAAAACGGCTTTGTCTCCTTTGATTCGGAATGGTGGCATTATAATCTACAAAATGCGTCAAAAGAGAAAGTTTCCAATACTAAATGGAAATGCGAATGAAAGGAAATTATTTAACAGCAAAGGAGCTCAAAGAAGGTACTTAGTTGTGAATTAAACGATTTTCCACCACATCCCGAAGCGTCGGGAGTTTGAAGTAATTCAACTGAAAAGAATCCCTTTGGTTTTATTTCGCACAATCAATGTTTTGAACAAAATAAGTTTCAGGTTCGTAGACTTCGTTATTTAATTCTGATGTGAATTGTTTTTTCAGTACATAATCTTCAGTATCAGTCAAGTATTTAATACGCATCATCGATACAGGAGATTTTTTCAATTCTTCAAAACTATCTTTCATAAACATGAAAGTTCCTGGAGTAATTCGATTATCAAAGCCTTTGTCATCACGAAGCATACTTCCGCAATTTTCTTGGTCCATGTGAATCAACGTAACCACTTTTCCATTATTCAATTGTAAAAATAATTTGGAATTTTTATCGAAACAATTGGCTTTCATAAAACCTTTACTTTTTTGAATCAATTGAACGTTCAATAAAGGCATTCCATCGGCTACAGCCAAAGAAAAGAAAATATAGCTAGATGTTCCAGCAAAGTTTTTCTCAGCAATCATATATTCTTTGGTGGACTTATAAGTGCCAATTGAATCAGTTACATTGGTAGTGTATTCGCAAGGTTTTTGTGCAAATGATTGTAAACTGAATATAAATAGTGCAATAGCAAGTACGTGTTTCATGGTTATTTTATTTTGGTGCAAATTAAAACTATTTTATCATTATTCATATCGGTTGTGAAAAAACAATACAAATTACCACCCTCTTTAATTTTCCATTTTTTTCGAATAGCGTCTACGGTTTCTGGAAAGTTACGAGTCGTAATATTGCCTTTGGAATTTTCTAAATGAGTTTTGAGTTCTTTTTTAGCGTAAGGAAGACTTTGTTGAATTTCAAAAATACGACCTGGAAAGTCAATCAAATCGTTAGAAGTATAGAGATGGGAATGTTTATGTAGTTTTTCTAACGAATAAGTGGAAGCCACTTCATTGAAACCTCCAGATTTCATAACAGCACTATTAGGTTCGTAGATATAGCGTTTCGGGAGCGAATAATTTGCTTCATGAGCATCTACATTCAGTACAAATTCAAAAGTATCTGTTTTGTCTTTAGTAAGATTCGCCGTTTTGATAGTGATCTCACCTTGATAGTCTTTGTGTAATTCCCAAAGCAATTCTTTTACTTCGTTATCCAAAGCAACAATATGAATTGTTGTTACATTTTTCAGTTCAGATAATCCAGCTGCAATATCTAATAAGGGCGCTGTTTTTATTAAAATAGCATTTGATTTTTCAAAATAGAAATCCAAGTTTTCAGGAACATTAGGCAAACAATCCTTGAGCATAAAGACTTTGCCTTTGGCGTCGTTTCGGCGAGAAGGATCAATATACATCCAATCCCATTTTTGAGGTGATTTTTGTAAAATGGCTGCACTATCTCCTGGATGACAATCGATGTTGGTAATCCCTAATTGATCATAATTGTGTTTGACAATCTTTGATAAATCGGTATTGATTTCGCAATGCGTAACGCTTTTAAAATTTTTAGCAAAGTAAAAATCATCTACTCCAAAACCACCTGTTAAATCAATTAGACTATTTCCTTCGATAAGCCCCGATTTGTATTCGGCTGTTCTTTCTGAAGAAGTTTGCTCCACCGATATTTTAGAAGGATAAATGATATTAGTGGTGTTGTACCAAGTGGGTAATTTATCTTTTGCCTTTGTCTTTGCTTCAATTTGGTTCAAAATAGTAATCCATTCTACTTCATGAAACGGATTTTTTTGAAGTGCTAATTTGGCAACAGAGATCCCAATTTGATCTTGGATAAATTGCTGAATTTCAGGATTTAAAAAAGGTAAATCCAAGACTAAATGTTTTTAGTTAATAATTGAATCACAATGTTGTTAGGAAAAAATTCCTTTCCAACAACTTTCAGAATCGTGTATAATGGTACAGCGATTATCATTCCTAAAATCCCTGAAAGGAATCCTGCAATTAGTATGACTAAGAAAATTTCTAACGGATGTGAGCTGACACTCTTCGAAAAAATAATAGGTTGCGACACATTATTATCGATAAGTTGAACAATCCAAAAACCAATTAAAATAGAAATAGTAGTAGGTAAAGTTACAGTTTGAAAATCACTACCCAAATGACTAATCATAGTTAAAATAGCAGCTAGCACAGTAGCTATTAGTGGTCCGATATAAGGAATGATGTTTAATACCGCACATAAAAAAGCAATGATTATAGCATCTGGAATATTGAAAATAGATAAAACAATTAGATATAAAACAAATACGATACCGAGTTGTAGTAATAGTCCAATAAAATATCGAGATAACAAGTGATTGATTTTCTCTAATGAATTTAAAATTTGTGTTTCGTGACTGTCTGGAATTAATTTTTTTGCGCCAATTACAAATAGTTCGCGGTCTTTGAAAAAGAAAAAAGTTATGAAAAGAACAGAGGCTAAACCTATTCCGAAGCTACTGATTGTTCCTAGAATTGTATTCAATAAATTCGGGATAAAACTGAAATTTATTTTAGAACTAATATTAGCTTCTTTAATTATTCTGGATGCATCGATATGATGGCTTTCTAGAAAAGTAATTAATTGGTTGGTTAAGAAAGTGGCATTTTTTTCTATTGATTCGGTGTCTAGCAATGATAAATTTTGACTTTGTGAAAGCACCAAAGGAATAAAAAGAGCAATAAATCCAACAATAATAAGCACGAAAAAAAGTAGTGTAGTAACAGTAGCAAGAGTATGTTTAAACTTCAATCGTTTTTTTAAGAAGTCTAAAATAGGATTCCCAATTAATGTTAGAATCAAGGCTACAACTAGGTAAATAAGAACAGATTGAATTTGATACAACAAATAAAGGCCAATAGCTATCACGACCAAAGTTCCTATAGCTTTCAAGATTCCGTTAGCAATTGTTTTTGATGTAATCATTTCAATTAGTTTTTTATTGATGTTATAAAGATAGGGAATTTTAAAATCTAATTAGTTCTTATTCCTTTAGCCTGTTAGTAATTTCATACAAAGCAATACTAGCGGCTTGAACTACATTCATACTACTATTGGAACCATACATATTGATATGGGTAATTTGGTTTGCTGTTGCTAGAAGTGATTCGCTAACACCCGCGATTTCGCTTCCAATTAACAAGGCTATTTTATGATTTTTTAATACTTTAACTTCGTTAATAGGTTTACTTGTATTCGCTATTTCTAAAGCTATAATTTCGTAATTATTACTAGATAAATACTCTATAGCGGCAGTAGTCTCTTCAATAACAGTGTAGGGAACTTGCAGATGCGTACTCCGAGAAGTTTTATTGATTTTTCTTGGAGTTAAAGGAATATCTTTACCAATAAAAATAATTTTCTCAATACCAAAAGCTTCTCCAATTCGGAACAACGAACCAATGTTTTGTTGAAAATAAATATGATCACAAACCAAGGTTACTGGAAATGATTGTTTTTGAAAGTTGGTATTTTCGTGAGTAAGTTGCATTAATTATTAAAAATATAATAGATAATATTAGCTCCCATTTTCAATGCTTTTTGACGAACTTCTACAGGATCATTGTGAACTTCAGCATCTTCCCAACCATCTCCTAAGTCACACTCAAAAGTATAGAGTAAGACCAAGCGATTTTTTACAAAAATTCCAAAGGCTTGCGGACGTTTGTTGTCGTGTTCGTGGATTTTAGGTAAACCATTAGGAAAATTAAAAGGCTTTTGAAAAATAGCGTGATTGGCAGGGATTTCAACTAGTTCGTTAGATGGAAATAGTTTTTTAATGGTTTTTCTAATGTATTCATTCATGCCATAATTGTCATCAATATGTAAAAAACCTCCTGAGTTTAAATAGTTTCTAAGATTGGTTTCTTCTTCAGTATTGAAAATCACATTGCCGTGACCTGTCATATGAATGTAAGGATAGCTAAAAATATCGGGGCTATTGGGTTCTACAGTAGCTGGTTTTGATTTGATTTTGGTGTTAATACTGGAATTACAAAACCGAATTAAATTAGGCAAAGAGGTAGGATTAGCGTACCAATCGCCACCGCCATGGTATTTGACCAAAGCAATTTCTTGTGAAAAGCATTGAAATGATAGGAATAACAATAAGAAATGGATTTTTCTCATAGTCTATAATTTATTTCTCATTAAAAAACACCACGCTATGGCAAGCTACTACAGCTGCTGTTTCTGTTCGCAAACGTGTATTTCCTAAAGATACAGGAATGTATTTTTGTTCCAATGCCAAAGCAATTTCTTTCTCAGAAAAATCGCCTTCAGGACCAATTAATACAGTGATATTTGTATTGGGTCGTACAACAGATTTCAATGTTTTTTTATCCGTTTCTTCACAATGAGCGATGAGTTGCAGCCCCTCGTTTTGTTGTTTTATAAACTCTTTGAACGAAATCGCTGGATTCAGTTTGGGTAAATACAATTCGTTAGATTGCTTCATGGCCGAAAGAATAATTTTCTCAAAACGATCAGTGTTGATTACTTTTCGTTCAGAGCGATCACAAATTATAGGGGTAATTTCTTGAATACCAATTTCAGTTGCTTTTTCCAAAAACCATTCGTAACGATCGTTCATTTTGGTTGGAGCAACAGCTAAATGCAATTTAAAATTGGAAGGTGCTGATTTTTCAAAAGAAACCATTTGAACGGTGCATTTAGAATCCGATGCTAAGGTAATTTCAGTTTTAAATAAATATCCTAAACCATTCGTTACAAATAAAATATCGCCATCTTTCTTACGTAATACTTTAATGATGTGTTTACTCTCTTCTCTGTCAAAAGTAAAGCTTTCTGTAGTTTCGTTTATGGTAGAATTATAAAATAATTGCATAGTATTAGAATTGAATTCGTGCTTTAGAAACTACTGATGAAGTTTCAAAATGTTCGGATAAAAACTTTTGATAACCTACAATTCCAATCATTGCAGCATTATCGGTGGTGTATTCAAATTTAGGAATGAAAGTTTTCCATCCGTATTTTTTTTCGGCTTCTTTTAATGTGTTGCGTATGCCAGAATTAGCTGAAACGCCTCCGCCAATAGCGATTTGTTTGATTCCAGTTTCTTTTACTGCTAACTTCAATTTATCCATCAAAATTTCAATAATGGTGTGTTGAATAGAAGCGCAAATATCATTGGTGTTTTCGTCTATAAAATTCGGGTTTTCTAGTTTTTTCTTTTGGATAAAATACAAAATAGCCGTTTTCAATCCCGAAAAACTAAAATCCAATCCAGGAACTCTAGGTTTGGTAAACGGAAAGGCTTTTGGGTTTCCTAGTTGAGCATATTTGTCTACCAATGGTCCGCCGGGATAGGGTAGGCCAAGTATTTTAGCGCTTTTGTCAAAAGCTTCGCCAACGGCATCATCTGTCGTTTCTCCGATAATGGTCATGTCAAAAAAACCATCCACACGAACAATTTGTGTGTGACCACCGCTAATTGTCAAAGCCAGAAAAGGGAATTTGGGTTTTTCAAATCCTTCTTCGTCAATGAAATGGGCTAAAATATGCGCATGCATGTGGTTGACTGCAATCAAAGGAATTTGTAAGGCTAACGACATTGATTTTGCAAAAGAGCTTCCCACGAGCAAGGAACCCATCAATCCAGGGCCTTGAGTGAAAGCAATTGCCGAGAGCTGTTCTTTTTGTATATTTGCTTTTCGCAAAGCAGCGTCAATTACGGGAACTATATTTTGCTGATGTGCTCGTGAGGCTAATTCAGGAACTACACCGCCATATTGATTGTGAATGAGCTGATTAGCAACAACATTAGAGAGTACTTTATCGTTGTGTAAAACGGCAGCTGCGGTATCGTCGCAAGAACTTTCGATGGCAAGAATAAAAACCTCGGAATTTTGCATAAAAAAGCGCGAATTTTAAATTATATTTGGCATTCTGTTTCTATTTTACAGAGCAGCCAAAATTAAAGAATTTTATTTAAAGCGGCTCTCTTTGTGAAGCCAAATTAGAATTTCAAAGAATTAAATTATAAACCGTATCGAAAACGTCAAAAAAATAGTATCTCGTTCGTTAATTGGATTTGTACTCCTTTTACTGATTCTTGGCATTGCACTCAGTTTACCTGTCGTGCAAACAAAGATTGCGCAGCATTTTATGACTACAATTAATGAAGATTTTGGTACCAATATTTCGATAGATCAAGTCGCGATTTCTCCTTTTGGTGGAGTTAAATTTAAAAAGGTATTGATTCGGGATCATCACCAAGATACGTTGATTTATGCCGACAGAATTAAAACCACAATTTTAGATGGTAAAAAATTATTAGATGGAGATCTCATTTTTAGTGATTTACATTTGGATGGTCTAGTATTCAATCTAAAAACCTATAAAAAGGAAAAACTAACTAATATTGATGTTTTTATTAATGCTTTTGGAGAGGGAAAACCTTCTAAAAAACATTTTTTATTAACTGCGAAAGAAGCTCAAATTACCAAAGGTCGTTTTATTTTAACCGATGAAAACAGAGTTGTTCCTAAAGATGTTGATTTTGCCAAATTGAATATTCAGTTGTCAGACTTTAAATTGTATGGTCCAGATGTGAATACCAATATCCTCAAAATGTCTTTTTTGGATCATCGCGGCGTCTATATTAAAAAATTAAGCGGCGTATTTAGTTACACTAAAAAACAAATCAAGTTAACCAAGTTAGAAGCGGTTACCAAAGAAAAATCAGAAATAAAGGCGAATGTCGTCTTAAATTATACAATTGCAGATTTTGCAGATTTCAATAATAAAGTACAATTTGATGTTCAATTGGCATCATCCACTTTAGCTTCTAATGATATCCGTTGTTTTTATAATGAACTAGGGAAGAATCAGTTCTTTTACACTAAAGCCAATTTGCAGGGTACACTGAATAATTTAAAAGTAAGTCAACTGCATTTAGTAGATTCTAAGAAAAGCAAGATGGTTGGCGCAATTCGATTTAAGAATTTGTTTCCCAAAAAAGGACAACAATTTTACATGAAAGGAAAGTTTAGCACTCTTTTATCTAGCTATGATAATCTAGTGGCTCTGCTGCCTAATGTTTTAGGAAAAACCTTGCCTTCGAATTTGAAAAAATTAGGAACCTTTAATCTTGTGGGCAAGACGGAATTAACAAGAACATTTATTGATGCTGATTTTACGATGGCTACTGCTTTAGGGAAAGTGAAATCTAATTTTGTAATGCATTCCATTGATTTTATTGATAAGGCATCTTATGTTGGGAATGTAGTTTTAGATAATTTTGATTTAGGCACTTTTGTGGCAGAGAAGGACTTAGGTAAAATTAGTTTGAATTTGGATATTGATGGAATCGGTTTTACTGAGAAATATTTGAATACACAAATTAAGGGAGCCATCTCTCAATTAGATTATAATAATTATTCTTACCACAATCTAGAAGTGAATGGTAATTTCAAAATGCCTATTTATCAAGGAAAAGTTACCGTAAATGATCCTAATTTGAACTTGAATTTTGATGGACTTGTTGATTGGACAAAAAAAGACAGTCGATTCGATTTTCATATTGGGATTGTGAATGCTAATTTGTATCAGCTAAAACTAAGCAATGATGCTAAATCACTAGTAAAAGGAGATATTGCGGTTCAGGTTTCAGGAAATACCATTGATAATTTGCAAGGAAATGTATTTGTAAATCAAGCGACTTACGAAAATTCGAAGTCGACTTATTTCTTTAATGATTTCACTATTAATTCTAGTTTTGATACAAATAAAATAAGAACGATTACAGTCAATTCTCCTGATATTGTAGATGGGAAAATAGAAGGGAAATACAAATTCAACCAATTACAAAAATTAGTTGAGAATTCATTAGGAAGTTTATATACTAATTACAAGCCTAACAAAGTTGAAAAAGGGCAGTTTTTGAATTTTAATTTCGCCATTAACAACAAGATTGTAGAAGTACTTTTTCCTGAGGTTTCGATACAAACTAATACCATTGTAAAAGGGAATATTAATTCGGATAAGAATGAATTTAAGCTTAATTTCAATTCGCCTCAGATTATTGCCGCCAAGAATACCTTTGATAATGTAAGAATTAATGTGGATAATAAAAACCCATTGTATAATGCTTACATCGAATTAGATTCTATCAAATCAAAGTATTATAAAATTCGTGACTTTAGTTTGATTAATGTTACCATGAAAGATTCATTGTTTTTTCGAACAGAATTTAAGGGCGGAGCTAAAGGAGAAGATTATTTTAATTTGAACTTATACCACACCATTAATAAAGACAAAAATAATGTGGTTGGTATCAGTAAGTCCGAAGTCAAGTTCAAGGATTATTTGTGGTTTTTAAACGAAAATGACACACAGGATAATCGTATTGTATTTGATAAAGCGTTAAAAGAATTTGCTATTGAAGACATTGTCTTGTCACACGAAAATCAAAGAATTGAGTTGTCGGGACTGCTTAGAGGAAATTCGTATAAGGACCTGAAATTGAATTTCAAGGAGGTAAATCTGAATAAAATTACTCCAGAAAACGAACATTTTGTGTTCAATGGGAATATTAATGGAGAAGTAAATTTTAAGCAAAACAAAGCTATTTATCAGCCTACAGCTTCTTTAGTTATTGACCATCTGAATCTTAATAAGACCGATTTAGGAACCCTTGACTTTGATATTCAAGGAGATGAGAGTTTGTCTAAATTCACTATCAATTCATCAATTCAAAACGAAGATTTTGAATCGTTTAACGCGGGTGGAAATCTTGAGGTGAAAAATAATGAAACCTTATTGGATTTGCGAGTTAAATTTGATCAATTCAAGTTGGCTACCTTAGGTTCTTTAGGTGGTGAAGTATTATCTAATATTAGGGGATTTGCTTCTGGGAATGCTACGATTCAAGGAAATGTAAATAAACCAGAGATTAATGGCCGTTTGTATATTGATAAAGCGGGAATGGGTATTCCTTATTTAGGCGTTGATTATGAGTTGGCTGAGCGAACGATTGTCGACTTAACTGACGAGAAGTTTTTGTTTAGAAATAATTCATTAACCGATTCAAAATTTGGCACCAAAGGAATATTGAATGGGAGTATAGAACATAAGAATTTTTCTAATTGGAAATTGGATTTGGCTATTGCTTCAAAACGATTGTTAGCATTGAATTCAAAAGACAGCGAAGATGCAGCTTACTTTGGAACAGCCTTTATCAATGGAAGTGCAACCATTAAAGGGCCAACAAATAATTTAGAAATTAAGGTAGATGCAAAGTCAGAAAAAGGGACAGATGTGAAAATTCCTATTAACAATGCCGAAAGTGTTGGAGAGAATAGTTTTCTTCATTTTGTCACACCTAAAGAAAAGTTTAATCTAAAGAAAGGAATTGTAGAAAAACCGAGTAATTACAAAGGACTAGATTTAGAGTTTGATTTTGATATTACTCCAGATGCTGAAGTAGAGGTTATTTTAGATCGAAATTCAGGACACGGGATGAAGGGAAGAGGAAATGGTTCTCTTTTGTTTAAAATAAATACGTTAGGCAAATTCAATATGTGGGGAGATTTCCAAGCGTATGAAGGTACCTATAATTTTAAAACTACAGGAATTAATAAAAAATTCACCGTTAAAAAAGGGGGGTCAATTTCTTGGGAAGGGAATCCTTTGAAAGCCCAATTGAATTTAGAAGCGGTATATAAAACTACAGCAAATCCATCCTTGCTAATTGAGAATTCTTCATTTAACAAAAAAGTTCCTGTTGAAGTAGTGATAGGTATACGAGGTGATTTAATGAGTCCGGAGCCTGATTTTAATATTGATTTTCCAACGGTGAGTAATGTGTTAAAGTCAGAAATTCAAACAAAACTATACGATAAAGAAGTCCGTCAAACTCAGGCTTTGTATTTGCTTTCTTCAGGAAGTTTCTTGAGTACAGAAGGGATGAGTAAAGCAGATTTGTCAGGAAGCTTATTTGAGACAGCTACAGGATTATTAGGGAATGTGATTAAATCGAATGACGAAAAATTCAATATAGGAATAAATGTAGTAGGTGCTGATAAACGCTTAGGAAAAGAGACCGATGGTCGATTTGAAGCTTCTATTTCGTCCAAAATTAATGAACGAATTACGTTTAATGGAAAACTAGGAGTCCCTTTTGGCGGAATAAATCAAACGGCATTTATTGGCAATGTAGAATTACTTTGGCGATTGAACGAAGACGGTACACTGAATGGTCGAATTTTTAATAAAGAAAATGACATCAATTATATAGGTCAGGGAATAGGTTATACCCAAGGTTTAGGAATATCGTACGAAGTTGATTTTGATACTTTTAGAGAATTGGTAAACAAAATGTTTGCAAAACGACAAGTACAACAGGCAATTCCTTCGGAGTATCTAGATCAGGATTCGGACATAGCCCCTGATTTCATTCGGTTTTCCGGCTCTAAAAAATCCACCAAAGAAACGCCTAAAGTAAATCAAGAAGCACGTATTCCAGAAGAAGATTAAATACGGTTTTTTGAGTATAATTCATTAATTCTCAAATTATAACTAAATAATTATATTTTTTTAAAAAAAGTTTATTTTTATTGCTTTTTTGAAAACTTATTAACGAAAACGTTTGAATTTAAGACGTTTTTTTAATTTATTAAAAACATAGCTTTGAAACTAATTCGCGTTTATTAATTTTACGCCAAATACTATAAATAATGCCAAATAAAATAAGAAAAATAGGTGTTTTAACTTCTGGTGGTGATTCACCAGGAATGAATGCTGCAATACGCTCAGTAGTTAGAACTTGTGCATTTCATAATATTGGATGTATAGGGATTTACAGAGGATACCAAGGAATGATTGAAGGTGACTTCAAAGAAATGGGACCTCGTAGCGTTAATAATATTATTAATAAAGGAGGGACGATTTTAAAATCAGCTCGTTCTATGGAATTTAAAACTCCAGAAGGAAGAAAAAAAGCGTATGATAATTTGGTGAAAGCCGAAATTGATGCTTTTGTTGTTATTGGTGGTGACGGAAGTTTTACTGGGGCTTTATTGTTCAATTCTGAATATGATTTTCCTGTAATTGGAATTCCTGGTACTATTGATAATGATATTTTTGGAACTAGTCATACGTTAGGATACGATACTGCTTTGAATACAGTGGTAGAAGTAATTGATAAAATTCGTGATACAGCAAGTTCTCATAACCGATTATTCTTAGTTGAAGTAATGGGTCGTGATGCGGGACACATTGCATTAAATGCAGGTATTGGAGCAGGAGCAGAAGAAATTTTGATTCCCGAAGAAGATATGGGATTAGAACGATTGTTAGATTCACTTAAAAAGAGTAAAGCAACAGGAAAATCATCTAGTATAGTCGTGATTGCTGAGGGAGATAAAATTGGAAAAAGCGTTTTCGAATTAAAAGATTATGTTGAGTCTAATTTACCTGAGTATGATGTTAGAGTTTCTGTTCTTGGTCACATGCAAAGAGGAGGTTCTCCATCTTGTTTCGATAGAGTATTGGCGAGTAGACTTGGAGTAAAGGCTGTAGAATCTTTATTGGAAGGAAAATCAAATTTAATGGCAGGAATCAATCAAGATAAAATCACATTGACTCCTTTGGAACAAGCTATAAAAGGACATTCAGAAATTGATAGAGAATTAATCCGTGTTTCGGATATCGTATCGATTTAATAAATCAAAAATCACACTAAATAAACTAAATCTAAAATTAAAACTAAATTAAAATGTCAAAAGTAAAATTAGGAATAAACGGTTTCGGAAGAATTGGAAGAATTGTTTTTAGAGAATCTTTCAATAGAGACAATGTTGAGGTAGTAGCTATCAATGACTTATTAGATGTTGATCACTTAGCTTACTTATTAAAGTATGATTCCGTTCACGGTCGTTTCAATGGAACTGTAGAAGTAAAAGAAGGTAAATTATATGTAAACGGAAGACACATTCGTATCACTGCTGAAAGAAATCCAGCTGATTTGAAATGGAATGAAGTTGATGTTGATGTAGTTGCTGAATGTACTGGTTTCTTTACAACTGTTGAAACTGCTAGCGAGCATATTAAAGGTGGTGCTAAAAAAGTAATCATTTCTGCTCCTTCTGCTGATGCTCCAATGTTTGTTATGGGAGTAAATCATGAAACTGCAAAAGCTTCTGACTTAGTTGTTTCTAACGCTTCTTGTACTACTAACTGTTTAGCTCCAATGGCTAAAGTTATTCATGACAACTTCGAAATTGTTGAAGGTTTAATGACAACTGTTCACGCTACAACTTCAACTCAAATGACTAATGACGGTCCTTCTAGAAAAGATTTTAGAGGAGGTCGTTCTGCATTAGTGAATATGATTCCTTCTTCTACAGGTGCTGCTAAAGCGGTAGGAGTAGTAATTCCTTCATTAAACGGAAAATTAACTGGTATGTCAATGCGTGTTCCTACTGTTGACGTTTCTGCAGTAGATTTAACTGTAAAATTAGCTAAAGAAACTTCGTATGCTGAGATTATGGCTGTATTGAAAAAAGCATCTGAAACTACCATGAAAGGTATCTTAGGATATACAGAAGATGACGTAGTATCTAATGACTTCGTATCTGATTCAAGAACTTCTATTATTGATGCAAAAGCTGGAATTGGTTTGAATTCTACTTTCTTCAAAATTATTTCTTGGTACGATAACGAATATGGTTATTCAAGTAAATTAATTGATTTATCTGTTCATATTGCAGGTTTAAAATAATCTAAACCTTTTCAATAAAATCCCGTTATTGTTATTGTAACGGGATTTTATTTTTTTACTATTTTCATCTATTCAAAACGGTATAAAATGCTTAATTTTATAAACTTTTAAATAGATTTCCAAAACTCAAAAAACCAAAAAAACCAAAAGATGAAATTAATAGTTGATAGTGGTTCTACCAAAGCCGATTGGATTGCGATAGACGATAGTGGAAAAGTATTGTTCACAACGCAAACCTTAGGTTTGAATCCAGAAATTCTTGACGAAGAAGAAGTTGTTGATCGTTTGAATGATCGCTTTGATATTCTACAAAATAAAAATGAGGCAACTCACTTGTTCTTTTACGGAGCAGGTTGTGGTACTGAAAGAATGAAATTATTTCTTTCTCAGGTTTTTCAAGCGTATTTTCCTAATGCTATAGTTGTAGTAGAAGAAGATACTTATGCAGCGGTATATGCAACTACACCAAAAGGAGAAAGTGCTATAGTTAGTATTTTGGGTACAGGTTCAAACTGTAGTTATTTTGATGGAAAAGAATTGCATCAAAAAGTACAATCATTAGGTTATATCGTAATGGATGATTGTAGTGGAAATGTTTTTGGAAAAGAATTGATTAGAAAGTATTATTTCAATAAAATGCCTCAGCATTTAGCTGTCGAATTTGAAAAAGAATACGATATGACTCCAGATTATATCAAGAGTAAATTGTATAAAGAAGCGAATCCAAATGCATATTTAGCGACTTTTGCCAAATTTTTGATTCAGCACAAAGAAGATCCTTTCTGTAAAAAAATCATTTACAAAGGGATGAAATCGTTTGTTAAAAATTACATCAGACAATACGATAATTATCAAGAAGTACCTGTTCATTTTGTAGGATCTATTGCTTTCTATTTAAAAGAAGAACTAGAGGTTACTTTTGATAAATACCAAATTAAATTAGGTAATGTGTTACGAAGACCAATCGATGGATTGATTGCGTATCACGTTGCTAATAAATAAAAAATAAATGGAAATAGCTGTTATTGCACACGATGGGAAAAAAGCTGATTTAGTTCAGTTTTTGATAAAAAACAAAGCAATTTTACAGCGAGAAAACATCAATTTGATTGCAACAGGAACTACTGGAGGTCAAGCAGAACAAGCTGGATTTAGAGTAACAAGAATGTTGTCAGGTCCTCTAGGAGGTGATGCTCAAATTGCGGGTAGAGTAGCTGAAGGGAAAACACAAATGGTTTTCTTCTTTAAAGATCCTTTGTCTAGTCATCCGCATGAAGCTGATATTAATATGCTAATTCGCGTATGCGATGTACATAATGTGCCATTGGCAACTAACGAAGCAACGGCACAATTATTATTAAATGCTATAGCACTGCAATCATAGAGATTTCTACATTTACGTTTTTTGGCAAACAAGCCACTTGAACCGTTTCACGAGCTGGAGCGGTTTTTTCGTTAAAATAAGCTCCGTAAATGGAATTGATTGTTCCAAAATCATTCATGTTTGAAATGAATATTGTAGACTTTACTACATTTTCAAATGTCATCCCAGCAGCTTCTAAAACAGCCTTCATGTTTTCCATTACCTGTTTAGTTTCTATTTCTATAGTATCTAGAACTAATTCTCCAGTAGCCGGATTAATTGCTATTTGCCCTGAAGTGTATAAAGTATTACCTGATACTACGGCTTGATTGTAAGGGCCAATTGGTGCAGGTGCTTTTTCTGTAAAAATTATTTTTTTCATATGTTTAAATTTTATTTTTTAGTGGTAACATATAATGTTGCTTTTGTCTTTACTTGTACAAACTTGCCGTTAAGGGATTATATTTATCTACTTAATGTACTTCGTTTATCCCATTTAATATCACTTAATACCCCTGATTTGATTCCGATGAAGAACCCCCAATTGGCATACGTTCCAAAAGGAGACCAATTGAAATCCATTCTCCAACTTAATAAATCTCTTTCAAATCGGAGTTGTGTATACGTAACCCCTTTTTGTACAAAATCATAACCAGTAGAAACTCCTGTTTTCCATTTTTTACTTAAATCCGCATTGACTGAAATCATAAGTGAATTTCCAATGATTTTATTCTCACGATTGTTATTTCCATAAGTCAATGAATAAGCAAAAGTCATGTCCCAAGGTAGTTTTGATTGAAAGAATTCAGAAAGCGCATCGTCTCCTTTGCTCTTGTCTTCGTCTTCATCAAATAAACTCTTTTTAGTGTTACCTAAATTGGCTCTACCAAATAAGTCATCTTCACGACCTCCGTTTCGTTGCGTTTGGCTAGTATCTTCTTTCTTTTTACCTTTTTCTCTAGAAATAGAATAATTCAAAGTCATATTGGCACTTGTCATTCTGAACAAACTTCCACCGTTATCAATATTGTAAACATTAATTCTTTTTCCTGAATTGTCGATAGCATAAGGATCTAAAGTAGCCCCAAAATTGACATTCATTTTTTTGTCGAAGAACTGTGTTCCACCACTAACTCTCACAGGAGACCAAGCCAAATTTTTAACTCCATCAGCATTCAAATCATAGCTAGTAGAAAGATTTAAGTTGTTAAGCAGCATTACTTTTTTAGGGTCGGTTTTAGTACTGTCTTTATCCCTTACTTTAGCTTCAAATGTATTACTCAAATCAAATCCTAAAGTATTAGAATTAGCGCTTCCTGGTGCGCCATAAATTCCCGCTTCAAATCGAGAGTATTGTTTTAACATTGTACCACTTCCATCTGCTGCATAGGTATCGTAGTATTTTTCAAAGCTAGGAGTATAACCATAAGAGATAGAAGGTCGCATCACATGTCGAATGGCTTGGATCTTTTTATCGGAGCCAAAATTAAAAGTTCCATAGATAGTAGTTCCAACACTTGAAGAGAAAGAGTAAGTTCTATAAGCATCAAATCCTTTCACTTTGGTATCAACAACTTTTCCTTGATTGGAATCATAATTTCGATTGATGGTTTCGGTATACCAAACTTCTTTGTAATTCATAGAAGAAGAGGCACTGAAATATTTGAATAATTTGAAATTGGTACTTAGCGGAATGCTATGTTGAAAACCAATTTTAGCATCGTCAAACATTTTTT
Organism: Flavobacterium sp.; assembly: GCF_031537875.1. Lineage (GTDB taxonomy): Bacteria > Bacteroidota > Bacteroidia > Flavobacteriales > Flavobacteriaceae > Flavobacterium. The sequence continues at coordinate 27,657 of NZ_JAVKNB010000016.1, forward strand.
TCTTGAAAAATAGTGAGTCGGTAGTAGTAATACTGTTTTTACCACTTAAGTCGTATTGTAGATTTATATTTTTGAAAAAACCTTTTTTAACACCATTTTTCCCTACAAAAGGATAAATACGATCTACACTAAATTGTAAGGTAGGTAGCGTCATATCAATTCGTTCGGTTTGGGTATTTTGGGAATGGGTTGCTGTTAATGATAATCTAGATTGTGGCCCTAATCCATTAAAAGTTCTGCTGTAAGAAACAGAAGAACTCATGGTGTTATTTAAGTTGGAACCAATATTGATTTGATTGATGGATTGTTTGAAATATTTACTGCTTCCAAGATTAACAGAGGCAGAAAAACTAGAGTTGGGATTGGCTTTACTATCCCTTGAATGCGACCATTGAATGTTGAAAATTCGTTGTTTAGAATAGTCAGGATAACCACGTTCACTTGTGACTAAGTTTTCAAAACGAATATTCATATTGCCTCGAAAATTATATCTTTTGGCATAATTCGATTCAAAGCGCATTCCGTAACTACCATTGGTGTAGTAATCACCTAAAACAGTTAAGTCGTAATGATCACTAAGGGCAAAATAATATCCTCCATTTTGAAGTGCAAATCCGCGAGTATTGGAATCATTGTAACTTGGTAACAAAATCCCTGAAACACTTGTTTCTTTACTCATTGGGAAAAAAGCAAATGGTAAGGCAATTGGAGTAGGAACGTTAGCTATAACCAGATTGGTTACACCTGTCACCACTTTTTTTCCTGGAACAAATTTTATTTTGTTAGTTTGAAAATAATATTCGGGATTATCAACTTCTTTTGAAGTACTGAAACGGGCTCCTCTAAGAAAATAAACAGAGTCGTTTTCTTTTTTAGTTATTGCTGCTTTTACTTTAAATTCGCCTTGGTCTGTTCTCGAATTCCAAATAATGGCTTTCTTGGTTTTGAAATTAAATCGGATTGAATCAGGTTCAATAACATTAGCTCCTTGTTTGAAATTGGGGAATTGAGTGTATTTTCCTGTAGAGTCTTTTATTCTTCCAGCATACACTTCATTTTTTTCATAATCTAAAAGTATAACTCCGGATTTTAGTTCGACATCCTGATAGTATAGTTCTGCTTTATCGTATAAAGTAATGTGTTTTTTCTTTTGATCTATTTTAGTATAGTTATTTGCTTTATAACGTACTTTACCTTCAAGAAACGCTTTTTTAGGCTTGATACTGTCTTTTTTTATAGTATCTGATTTGCTTTCTTCTATTTTTTCTTTGCTCGAATTAAGGTTGTTTTTTCCTTTTTTTACTTCGGTTTTAGATGGAATAGAAGGGGTTTTCTTAGTAATATCTTGAGAGTACAATTTGCTAGACCCAATTGTTAGGAAAATTGATAATAAAACGATATTAAATAAGTTTGTACGCAAAGGTTTAAATGCTATTTTTGTAAAAATATGGTTTGTTTTTTGATGTGCCAAACTTACATATTATTTTTCGGCAAAAATAGTCAAATAAATAATTTATAACCGTAGAGTTTTAATTAAAATTAACATACAGATTTATGTCTTTTACCAATAAAATTAAAGTTTTCTTTTCTTTTTTTCTGTTAGTTTCATCGCTAACTTCTTTTAGTCAAAATTCACGTTTTAAAGTAACCTTAGACGCAGGTCACGGAGATCATGATTACGGAGCGGTCTATAGTGGGCGTATTGAAAAAAATATTGCATTAGCTGTTGTTTTAAAAGTGGGTAAACTATTAGAAAAAACGAATAAAATAGATGTGATTTATACTCGAAAAACAGATGCTTTTATTGATTTGATTGAACGAGCGAATATTGCCAATAGAGCCAAATCAGACATATTTGTATCGATACACTGTAATGCAAATCCGAATTTAGCAGCAGATGGAACAGAGACCTATGTAATGGGTTTGAATAAATTAGCATCAAATTTAGCTGTAGCCAAGAGCGAAAACAAAGTTATTGTTTATGAAAAAGATTATAAACAAAAATACCAAGGATTTGATCCTAATTCACCAGAATCATTGCTAGGAATGACATTGATGCAGGAAGAATTTTTAGACAACAGTATTTCTTTGGCAAGTAAAGTGGAGGAGCAATTTGGAACATTAGGTAAAAAACTTCGCCATGGTGGGGTTAAACAAGCTCCTTTTATGGTTTTACACAAAGCCTATATGCCAAGAGTATTGATAGAAATGGGATTTGTTTCTAATCCTGTTGAAGGAGAAAAATTAAATTCAGAAGAAGGGCAACAAGAAATAGCACAAGCCATAGCAAACGCTATCATTGGATATAGGAATGAATATTTTGGGGATGGTATAATAGCAATTGAACCTTTAAAACCATCCAAAAAAATAATAATAGAAAAATCAACTAAAGATACTACTGAACCACTTAAAGTTAAAACTGTTGTTCCAGCTCCAGAAATTAAAAAAGTGGAGCCTAAAAAAGAAACTACCTCTTTGGGGTTGATTTACAAAGTTCAAATAGGAGTTAGTGTGAAGAAAGTAGCTTTAGAAGCCAAAAACTTTAAAGGGTTAAGTCCTATAACAATGGATACTAACAATAAATCATACATTTATATGTATGGTGAAACTTCTGATTATGAAGAGGCTAAAAAACTATTGCAAGAATCTAAGAGTAAAGGCTATTCTTCATCATTCCTAATTGCCTTCAAAAATGGTGAAAAAATAAGTATTCAAGAAGCATTGAAATTATAGCTTTAGTCCATTATTTTATATTAATTTTGCACAAAAATTTACATTTTGAAAATATCAAGAGAAATTAAAACCGCTGTATTAGTTATAGCATCTATTTTGTTGTTCATTTGGGGATATAGCTTTTTAAAAAGTAAAGATCTTTTTTCTTCTTATAAAACATTTTATGTTGAATATGATAATGTAGAAGGGCTTACTCAATCAGCTCCAGTAACTTTAAATGGTTTGTCTATCGGAAAAGTGAGTTCAATTACTATTAATCCAGTTACAGGTAAATTGTTAGTAGAATTACAAATTACAACTGATTTCCCAATATCTAGCACGAGTGCAGCCACTCTATATGAACCAGGTTTGATAGGAGGAAGGCAAATTGCAATCGAACCCGACTTTAGTAATAAAACATTGGCATTAGATCGTCAAAATTTAAAGGGGAATGTGAAATTAAGTTTGACCTCTTCAATTCAGGAGAAATTGGTTCCACTTCAAGAGAAATTTGATAAAGTAATGGTTGAAGTTGATCAATTATTATTAGGAGTTAACAATATATTGGATAAAAAATCGCAAGAGAATTTAAAGAATAGTTTATCTGAGTTGAGTCAAACAATGGTTGAACTTCATGCTACTTCAGCAAGTGCTAGTTCAATTTTAAATGATAATAAAGCCGATTTGAAAGGGGTCATTACCAACTTCAAGAAAGTTTCAACCGATTTTGCTAAAATTTCAGATTCAATTAATAAAGCAGATTTAGGTAAAACAGTTAAAAGTTTGAATAAAACATTGGCCAAAGTGGATGGACTGATGACTGACTTGCAATCAGGAAAAGGATCAGCAGGGAAGTTGTTAAAAGATGAAACATTATACAACAACTTAAAAGTCACTACAAAAGAAATGGAATTGTTGTTGCAAGATGTACGATTGTATCCTACTCGTTATATTAATGTTTCTGTTTTTGGAAAGAAAAACAAACCGTATGTAGCTCCTGTTCAAGATTCAGTTTATGTAGGACCTGCAAAAGTCTCTACTTCTAAAGTTAAAAATTAGCATTTATGAGCTACTTGGATAACATATTATTTGCAATTATTCTCTTTTTGGGATTCGGTTATTTTTATTCTAACGTTAAAAAGATAATCAGAAACATCAATTTAGGTACAGATGTTAATCGTAAAGACAATGCCAAAGCACGCTGGTCGAATATGGCTATGATTGCTTTGGGTCAATCTAAAATGGTTAAACGTCCTATTGCTGGAGCTTTGCATATTATTGTCTATGTTGGATTCATTATCATCAATATTGAATTACTAGAGATTATTATTGATGGTTTATTTGGTACACATCGTATATTTTCATCATTAGGCGTAGCTTATGATGTTTTAATCGCATCTTTTGAAATTCTAGCTATTCTTGTTTTAGTAGCTGTTTTCGTTTTTTGGACTAGAAGAAACATAATCAAACTAAAACGTTTTACAAGTCCTGATTTGAATGGTACTCCTAAAAAAGACGCCAATTATATCTTGTATTTTGAGGTAGTTTTGATGACTTTGTTTTTATTGATGAATGCTTCTGATTTGCATTTGCAAAATATTCCTGGAGGTTATTCTCATTTCATTAAAGCAGGATCGTTTCCAATTAGTCAATTTATTGAGCCACTATTTAATGGAATGTCTAATGAATTGGTAATGTTGCTTTCTGAGCTATTTTGGTGGTTGCATATAGTAGGTATTTTGGTGTTTATGAATTACCTCTATTTTTCCAAACATTTGCACATTATATTAGCATTTCCCAATACGTATTTTGCCAACTTAAATCCTGAAGGACAGTTTGATAATTTAGCTTCGGTTACCAATGAAGTCAAACTAATGATGGATCCTAATGCCGATCCGTTTGCAGCTGCTCCTGAAACCACTGTTCCATCTAAATTTGGAGCAAGTGACGTGCAAGATTTGAATTGGGTTCAGTTACTAAATGCCTATACTTGTACCGAATGTGGTCGTTGTACTTCTTCTTGTCCTGCCAATCAAACAGGAAAGAAACTATCTCCTCGTAAAATTATGATGGATACTAGAGATCGATTGGAAGAAGTAGGTAAAAATATAGACACTAATAAAGGTGTTTTTGTTCCAGATAATAAGACTTTATTAAACGATTATATTACTCCCGAAGAACTTTGGGCTTGTACTTCTTGCAACGCTTGCGTAGAAGAATGTCCTGTAAATATTAATCCGTTGTCTATTATTATGGACATGAGACGTTATCTTGTGATGGAACAAAGTGCTGCACCAATGCCTTTGAATGCTATGATGACCAATATTGAAAATAATGGAGCGCCTTGGCAATATAGTCAGCAGGATCGATTGAACTGGAAAAATGAATAAATGGATTGTTCTTTTAAGAAGAGTATCTTACACTATAAAATCTAAACCATGTCAGAAAATTTAGTTGTGCCAACAATGGCCGAAATGCTAGCCCAAGGAAAACAACCTGAAGTTTTATTTTGGGTAGGTTGCGCAGGGAGTTTTGATGATAGAGCTAAGAAAATCACAAAAGCGTTGGTACGAATTCTAAATCGTGCCAATGTATCTTTTGCTGTTTTAGGTACAGAAGAAAGTTGTACAGGAGATCCAGCTAAAAGAGCGGGGAATGAGTTTTTGTTCCAAATGCAAGCCATGATGAATATTGAAGTGCTTAATGCGTATGAAGCAAAGAAAATTGTTACTGCTTGTCCGCATTGTTTCAATACTTTGAAAAACGAATACCCTGAATTGGGTGGTCAATATGAAGTAGTTCATCACACCGAATTTTTGAAATCGTTATTAGACGAAGGTCGATTAACCATTGAAGGAGGGCAATTTAAAGGTAAAAAAATTACGTTCCACGATCCTTGTTATTTAGGTCGTGCCAATAAAATTTATGAAGCGCCAAGAGACCTAATTCAGAAATTAGATGTAGAATTAGTTGAAATGAAACGCTCTAAAGCCAACGGATTATGTTGTGGAGCGGGTGGAGCACAGATGTTTAAGGATGCTGAAGCAGGTTCTAAAGAAATCAATATCGAAAGAACGGAAGATGCTTTAGAAACACAACCGGATATTATTGCAGCGGGATGTCCGTTTTGCAATACGATGTTGACGGATGGAATAAAAAATAAAGAAAAAGAAAGCGATGTAAAAGTATTAGATATCGCTGAACTTATTGCGAATGCTCAAGACTTGTAAACCATTTTACAATTAACCTTATACCATAAAAAACATGTACGTTCCTTTTGAAAGTTTACCTGAAGAATCACGAATCTGGATTTACCAATCCAATAGAAAATTTTCTGATGAAGAAATGATGGAAATAGAAACGGCATTAAAAGCTTTTCTAGAAAACTGGGCAGCACACGGAACTAGTTTGGAATCTTCGTATCAATTGAAATACAATCGTTTTATTATTTTGGCGGTTAATCAAGAAGTGCAAAATGCAACAGGTTGTTCTATCGATGCTTCGGTTGAATTTATTCAAAGTTTAGAAAGAAAATACAGTGTTGACTTGTTAGACAAAATGAATGTGACCTTTAAATTAGGGGAGCATATTGCCCATAAACCTTTGATTGATTTTAAAAAAATGGTCAAAGACAAAGCCGTTACAGAAAACACCATAGTTTTCAATAATTTGATTAATACGATTCAAGAATATAATGAATCATGGGAAGTAGCTGCTGCTGATAGTTGGCACAGCCGTTTTTTCTAAAAAGAAATAGTTAATGAAAACTTTTGTGTTAAGGATTGTACTTTGTTTGTCATTGTTGTTTTTGGTAGCCAATTGTGGGATTATCAAAAGCAAGTTCTTAACTCATCCCAATAATGTTACGCTTCAAAAACCAGAAATTTCAGATTTTGAAGAAGTGTATATCCCCCAACATAAATCAGAGCGAAAAAACTTCTTTAAAGATTCAGATACCGAAACTCGCTGGGTAGATAGTATTTATAATCAAATGACTCTCGAAGAAAAAGTAGGCCAATTATTCATGGTAGCTGCTTATTCAAATAAAGATACTACCCATACGAATGCTATTGAAAAGTTAATTCGAAACCAAAAAATCGGAGGGGTTATCTTTTTTCAAGGAGGACCTTTGCGTCAAGCAAATTTAACCAATCGGTATCAATCTAAATCCAAAATACCTTTATTTGTAGGCATAGACGCGGAATGGGGATTGAGCATGCGATTAGATTCTACCTATCGTTATCCTTGGAATATGACCTTGGGTGCTATCAAAGATTTAAAATTGATTGAGCGAGTTGGGGAAATGATGGGTAAGGAAAGCAAGCGAGTAGGGGTTCATTTTAACTTTGCACCGGTATTAGATATCAATACTAATCCTAAAAATCCTATTATTGGCAACCGTTCTTTTGGCGAAAACAAAGTCAATGTTACCGAAAAAGCGATTGCTTTAATGACAGGAGTTCAAAATCAAGGAGTTTTTTCAACGGGTAAACATTTTCCAGGACATGGCGATACTGCTATAGATTCACATTTAGGATTGCCAACTGTAACTTCTTCTAAAGAACATTTAGATGTAGTCGAATTGTATCCGTACAAACGAATGTTTGATGAAGGTCTAGTATCGGTAATGGTGGGGCATTTAGATGTTCCTAGTTTGGAATTCCGCCAAAATTATCCTTCGTCTATTTCGTACAACATTGTTACTAATTTGCTTCAAAAAGAATTGGAATTTGATGGGTTGATTTTTACTGATGCTTTGAATATGAAAGGAATTAGTAAGTACAGAAAATCCGGAGAATTGGAGTTAGACGCTCTATTAGCTGGAAATGACATTTTGCTTTTTCCAGAGAATGTGCCTTTGGCCGTAACAACAATTTCAAAAGCGTATCAAGATAATTTGTTGTCAGAAGAGCGCTTATCGCTGTCGGTCAAAAAGATTTTGAAATACAAATTTAAAGCAGGTTTAAATCGCTACCGACCAATCGCGATTCCAAACCTAATCAGCGATATCAATCCACCAGAAAATGAAGCGTTACAATACCAGTTGTACGAAAATGCAACCACAGTTCCAAAGAACGGAGGAGATATATTGCCTATCAAAGATTTAGCTAATAGTAAAATTGCGTATGTGAAATTAGGAGATGACATAAACACCTCTTTTCTTTCGACCTTAAAAAAATACACTGAGGTTACTGAGGTTACAGCTCCTACAATTGATAGTTTGAATGTAAAATTAAAAGAGTTCACTACGGTAATTGTAGGGTATCATAAAGCAGATAAACCTTGGAAAAATAATGATTTTACTTCAACTGAATTGATTTGGCTTCAAGAAATTGCACGAAACAACAAAGTGATTTTGGATGTTTTTGCTAAGCCGTATTCATTGTTGCCATTATCAAATTATAGCGAAATAGAAGGCTTGATTCTATCGTATCAAAATAATGATATTGCACAACAAGTAGGAGCAGAATTGATTTTTGGAGCAATTGAAGCCAAGGGAAAATTACCAGTTTCTATAAACGATAATTTCAAAGTAAACGATGGTCTTTCAACAGAAAAACTAAATCGGTTAGGATTTACAGCGCCAGAGAATGTGGGGATGAGTTCTGATAAATTAACTAAAATTGATGCTTTAGCACAAAAAGCAATTACGGGTAAAATGGCTCCTGGAGTTCAAGTTTTAGTTGCTCGTAAAGGAAAAGTTATTTACCAAAAAGCATTTGGTAATTACACCTATGATTCGGATGTAAAAGTAACTAATGAGACTGTATTTGATGCGGCTTCAGTAAGTAAAATTGTAGGAACATTGCCTAATGTGATGCAACAATACGACCAACAAAAAGTGAACTTAGAAACTACTTTAGGATCGATGTTGCCCATTTTTGCTATTTCAGACAAAAAAGACATTCGTTTTAAAGAATTGTTATCTCATTATGCTGGATTAGTTTCTTGGATTCCATTTTACAAAGCAACTTTAGATTCAAAAGAAAAACCTTTAGCTAAATATTACAGAAAAGTGCCTGATGCTCAATTTTCAAAACAGGTTGCAGATAGTTTATTTATTCGTAATGATTATCATGATACAATTATGAAGTTGATTGTAGATAGTAAGTTGTCGACGAAAAAAGAATACAAATACAGTGATTTTACATTCATTATTCTAGGTAATTATTTAGAAAGAGTTACTGGGAAATCATTAGATGTGTTGGCTACTGAACAATTTTTCAAGCCATTAGGAGCGAACAATACCTTTTATAATCCTTTGCAAAAAATTGATAAAAATCGAATTGTACCGACTGAAATCGATTCGTATTTCCGTCATCAAAAAATTCAAGGATATGTCCACGATATGGCTGCAGCTATGGAAGGTGGAGTTGCAGGACATGCTGGTGTTTTCTCTAACGCAATGGATATTGCTAAAATTATGCAGATGTATTTGCAAAAAGGAAATTATGGCAACCACCAATACTTTTCGACCAAGACTTTTGATGATTTTAACACCTGTTACTTTTGTTCAGAAGGCAACCGAAGAGGGTTAGGTTTTGATAAACCACAACTAGAAGGCGATGGCCCTACTTGTGGATGTGTATCGATGTCTAGCTTTGGTCATACAGGCTTTACGGGAATTATGGCTTGGGCTGATCCAGTTTCAGAGATTGTCTATGTCTTTATGTCGAATAGAACCTACCCTACAAATCCTGTAAATGTGTTATCAAAAGAACATATTCGAGAAGATATCCAAAAAGTCATTTCAGAGGCTATTATAAAATAGTTCATTTATTTACTTCTTCGTAGTATTAACAGCTTATTTTCTGTAAATTCGTATTCTTAAATTATATCAATGAGAATAGCAATAGTTTGTTATCCCACGTTTGGTGGAAGTGGAGTTGTCGCTACTGAATTAGGTCTTGAATTGGCGCGTCGTGGTCATGAAATTCATTTTATAACCTACAGCCAACCGGTTCGTTTAGCACTTTTAAATCCCAATGTCCATTATCACGAAGTAAACGTTCCTGAATATCCATTATTTCATTACCAACCCTACGAATTAGCTTTGTCAAGCAAATTAGTTGATATGGTAAAATTGTATAAGATAGAAGTTTTACACGTACATTATGCTATTCCGCATGCCTATGCAGGTTATATGGCCAAGCAGATGCTGAAAGACGAAGGAATTGATATTCCTATGGTAACTACTTTACATGGTACTGATATTACTTTGGTAGGGAATCATCCATTTTACAAACCAGCTGTAACCTTTAGTATCAATAAATCTGATTTTGTGACTTCAGTTTCCCAAAGTTTGAAAGACGATACTCTCAAATTATTCAATATTAAAAATGAAATTCAAGTGATTCCTAATTTTATTGAATTGGATCAAATTGAAAAAGAAGAAAAAACACCTTGTCAGCGTTCTGTTATGGCAAACGAGAATGAGCGAATAATTACTCATATCAGTAATTTTAGAAAAGTTAAACGAATTCCAGATATTATTAAAATATTTTATGCTATTCAGAAAGAGATTCCTGCTAAATTAATGATGGTAGGTGATGGTCCAGAAAAAGAAAAAGCAGAGTATTTATGTCAAGAATTAGGTATTTTAGACAAAGTAATTTTCTTTGGGAACAGTAACGAAATTGATAAAATTTTATGCCAAACGGATTTGTTCTTATTGCCTTCAAAAACGGAAAGTTTTGGGTTAGTTGCACTAGAAGCTATGGCCTGTGGAGTTCCGGTAATTTCAAGTAACGCAGGAGGATTGCCAGAAGTAAATAGTGATGGTTTTTCGGGTTATTTAAGCGAAGTAGGAGACATTAAAGGAATGGCTAAAAATGCCTTGAAAATACTTAAAAATGACGATGTGTTAGCTGAGTTTAAGCAAAATGCTTTGGCTACAGCCCAAAAATTTGATATTAAAAAGATTTTACCGCTGTACGAAGATTTATACCGTAGAGCAATTGCTAAATATTCTTAAATAAAAAAATGCCACTTACAAAAGTGGCATTTTAAATTTATTTCCTAGAACTTGTATTTAATTCCTAATGCAATATCAGATCCATAATTATTGTCAAAATAACCATGTCCTCCAAATTCAGGTCGGTAATCTAAAGAAAGTAAAATAGGAGCTTCCTTGAAATTGTATTCAATCCCTACATCACCTGCTATATAAGCAAAACTACCATTACTACCTGAAGCACTCCAACTTCCTAAGCCAGCACCAGCACCAGCATACCAATTGAAGTTGTTGTCAATTTCCCAAACCCATTGGTAAATTCCCGTTAATTTGAAGGCACTCACATCATGATTGTTTCGCCACCCTAAATCAGCTTCCAAACGATTGTTATCTGATAGTCCTTTTTGATATGAAATTTCAGCACCAAAACCATTGTTGTCTCCTAAACGCAGTCCTAATGCATTTTTTGAAATTTCTTGAGCTTTTGCAGTAAACCCTAATCCCATTAGCATTACCGCTGATACAATTAATTTTTTCATAGTAATTTATTTTTATGTAATTTAATCAAAAAACGCACCAAAAATGAATAAATTGTGTGATTTGTTTATTTAAAAGTATTGTTTTTTAGTTACTGAAAAGAAAATTAATTAGTTACCTCAAGAAAAACTTTAAACCTTAAATTTTTAAACTTTAAACTAAAATGGTACTTTTGTTCAAAACTAATTATAATGGCAGGAAATAGCTACGGCACACTATTTAGAATTACCACTTTTGGAGAATCACATGGAGAAGCATTAGGCGGAATTATTGATGGATGTCCTCCTGGTGTAAGCATAGATTTAGAAGCGATTCAATTTGAAATGTCTAGAAGAAAACCGGGACAATCCGCTATTGTGACGCAACGAAAAGAACCAGACGATGTTCAGTTTTTGTCAGGTATTTTTGAAGGTAAAACAACGGGTACACCTATTGGTTTTATTATTCCCAATACCAATCAAAAATCAGACGATTATTCGCATATTAAAGATAATTACAGACCAAGTCACGCCGACTATGTATACGATCAAAAATATGGCTTTAGAGATTATCGTGGTGGAGGTAGAAGTTCAGCGCGTGAAACAGCAAGTAGAGTAGTAGCGGGAGCTATTGCAAAACAAATGTTGCCAGCAATTAAAATTAATGCCTACGTATCTTCTGTAGGACATATTCACTTAGATAAAAAGTACCAAGATTTAGATTTTTCTAAAATTGAAAGTAATCCAGTTCGTTGCCCAGACGAAAAATCGGCAGCTCTAATGGAAGAATACATTCGTGAAATTCGCAAGCAAGGAGATACCGTTGGAGGTGTGGTTACTTGCGTAATTCAAAATGTACCTGTGGGATTAGGCGAACCCGTTTTTGATAAATTACATGCTGAATTAGGAAAAGCAATGCTATCTATCAATGCAGTTAAGGGATTTGAATTTGGTAGTGGTTTTTGTGGCGCCGAGATGAAAGGAAGCGACCACAATGATTTGTATTTTGCAGATGGAACAACCAAAACCAATCTTTCTGGTGGAATTCAAGGTGGAATTAGCAACGGAATGGATATTTATTTCCGAGTAGCATTCAAACCAGTTGCTACGATCATGCAAAAACAAGAGGCATTAGACAATAAAGGAAATATTGTTGAAATGACAGGCAAAGGACGTCATGATCCTTGTGTGGTTCCTCGTGCAGTTCCTATCGTAGAAGCAATGGCAGCTATTGTTTTAGCTGATTTTCATTTGATAAATAAAACATACACTAAATAATCAGGAGCTATTTCCTGCTGTACGCTATATCTGTTCCGGCGAACCCCGCCGCAACAGGATGTCGCTGCCATCAGGGCTAACCATAAACCTACTATAAAATGGAAAAGAATACCAATAAACCTTCTTTTTTTTCAGGTCTAACAGGACAAATTCTTACGGCTATGATTTTAGGAGCCGTTTTAGGAATTGTCATTCATACTAATTGTACTGATGAAATTGCGCAATCATTTAGTTCTAAGATAAAAATGTTAGCCACCGTCTTTATTCGTTTAGTACAAATGATTATTTCTCCATTAGTCTTTACAACATTAGTTGTGGGGATTGCTAAATTAGGAGATATTAAAGCTGTAGGTAGAATTGGAGGAAAAGCGTTAGGTTGGTTTTTTACAGCATCTTTCATTTCGCTATTATTAGGAATGTTTTTTGTTAATATTTTAGAACCAGGAGTTGGGTTGAACTTATCTAATATTGATTTGACAACGGCTTCAGAGGTTACGGCTAAAACACAAACCTTATCTTTTGAAAATTTCATTGAGCATATTGTTCCCAAAAGTGTTTTTGAGGCTATGGCAACTAATGAGATTTTACAAATTGTTATTTTTTCTATTTTCTTTGGCTTAGCCGCCGCAGCTATTGGCGAGACAGTAAAACCTGTAATCAATGCTTTAGATAAAACATCGCATATCGTTTTAAAAATGGTAAATTATGTGATGAAATTTGCTCCAATAGGTGTTTTTGGGGCTATTGCAGGAGTTTTTGCAGTAAGAGATTTTCAAGAGTTGGCTATTACCTATTTTAAATTCTTCGGTTCTTTTTTAATTGGAATTTCATCACTATGGACTGTTTTGATTGTAGTGGGTTATATTTTCTTGAAGTCAAGAATGTCAACTTTATTAAAAAGAATTGTGAGTCCGTTGATTGTTGCTTTTGGTACAACAAGCAGTGAAGCTGTTTTTCCAAAATTAACAGAAGAATTAGAGCGTTTTGGGGTAAAAGATAAAATAGTTTCGTTTATGCTGCCTTTAGGATATTCGTTTAATCTAGACGGTAGTATGATGTACATGACTTTTGCCAGTATATTCATTGCGCAAGCTTACGGAGTTCATTTAGATTTAGGAACACAAATGACAATGCTTTTAGTTTTGATGCTTACAAGTAAAGGAATTGCAGGAGTACCAAGAGCAAGTTTAGTTGTTGTTGCAGCTACTTGTGGAATGTTTAAAATTCCTGTTGAAGGTATTGCTTTGATTTTACCAATCGATCATTTTTGTGATATGTTTCGAACAGCAACCAATGTTTTAGGAAATGCGCTTGCAACTTCTGTAGTAGGGCAATGGGAATCTGAATCTGAAGTTACTGAATAATTTGTATAGCTTTATAAAATAAAAACAGAAGTAAAAAACTTCTGTTTTTTTACACCTTCATTTTTAGATAAACAAAGGGTCATTTTCTTGTAAATACAGTTGGGATAGCAAAGCATATGTTTCTTTCATAGGGTCACTATTATGCTTAGTAGTAGTTTTTAAAACCGATGATTTTTTAGAGTTCTTTTGTTTATCAGCATTCATCAATTTTGCTTTTTTTAAAAGGTATCGAGTAGTGTTCATAATCGTTTTTGTTAAGTTTTATTAAAGTGAATCGTTACGTCTAAGGGGTTCAAAGACGCAACGATTCTAATACAAATAAAAACTAGTAGTATTTTTACTTGCACTATTTTATTGAATTGCAATAGTTTTGGCAGTTTTCTTTTTACTACCTTCTTTTTTTGCAATTTCAACATGAAGAATACCGTCTTTATAATTGGCCTGAATTTTATTTTCGTCAATAGAATCTGGTAAAGCAAAGGATCTGAAAAACGACTGGTAATTAAATTCTTTTCGAATGTAATTGTCTTTTTTTCTAGTTTCTTCTTTTTCTTCTTCTTTTTCAGAAGAGATAAGAAGGGTGTTGTTATCGATTTCTACTTTGAAATCTTCTTTTTTCATTCCAGGAGCCGCTAGTTCGACTTGCAATTTAGTATCTGTTTCTTTTAAGTTTACAGAGGGTAAATTACTACCAATGGATGAAAAATTTCTGTCTGTCCAATCGAAAATATCTCTTGAAAATAAATCATCGATTAGATTGGTTGTTGGGATTAGCGGCAACAAACTGTTTCTTTTTACTAAAGTTTCCATACTATTAAAATTTAATTGTTTGTGATTAAGAGTAACAAACTTAATTAAGTAATTAATTCATGGAATTATATTTAACATATAAAACGTTGTAAATTAGTTTATTATCGACAAAGTGTAAACAAAAAACGTTGGTATTAATACCAACGTTTTTTGTTTTGTTTTGATGCGCTTGATTTTCTTGATTTATGAGCGCCACCACTTCGATTAGAATTTTTTGGTTGCTCAGCAATTGCATCTGGACTTCCAGCGTGCCAAGGGTAGGGATGATCTGAAATGGTTTTTACATCCACCTTAATCAACTTTTGAATGTCTTTCCAATACGGATGTTCGTCTTTACTACAAAATGAAATAGCAATTCCGCCATTACCTGCACGACCTGTTCGACCAATTCGGTGGACGTATGTTTCTGGAATATTAGGTAAGTCAAAATTGATAACAAATGGTAATTGATCGATATCAATACCTCGAGCTGCAATATCGGTCGCTACAAGTACACCAACTTCTTTATTTTTGAATGCTTCTAAAACACGTTGTCTTGCATTTTGTGATTTGTCTCCATGAATTGCTTCAGCTGCAATATTGTTTTTACGCAATGCTTTCACCACATTATCAGCCCCGTGTTTCGTTCTTGAAAAAACTAATACATCCGATAAATTTTCATTTTTGATCAAATGGTATAGTAAATTTCTTTTTTCCGTTTTTTCAACAAAATAGATGCGTTGCTCTACTTTTTCAGCAGTAGAAGAAACGGGAGATACTTCCACTTTAGCAGGGTCTTTTAAAAACATTTCGGCTAATTCTCTAATCGCTATTGGCATAGTGGCTGAGAATAATAAAGTTTGTCTGTTTTTAGGCGTAAGCTTAACAATTTTCTTGACATCATTGATGAATCCCATATCCAACATTTGATCGGCTTCGTCAAGGACTAAGGTATGTAAGTGGTCTAAATCAATAAACCCTTGTTTATGTAAATCTAATAAACGACCAGGTGTAGCAATGACTACATCAACTCCTTTTTTCAAGGTATCTACTTGTGGAATTTGAGAAACGCCACCAAAAAGAGTGATTTGAGTTAGGTTAGTATATTTAGCATAAGTGTCAAAATTTTGCCCAATTTGAACGGCTAACTCACGTGTTGGAGTAACAATCAATGCTCTAATTTGCTTGGCTTTTTTAGAAGAACCTACAATTCGGTGTAGTTGATGAATTATTGGGATGGCAAATGCTGCCGTTTTTCCGGTTCCTGTTTGTGCACATCCAATTACATCTCTTCCTGCTAAAACTAATGGAATGGATTGTTCTTGAATAGGGGTGGGTTGCGTATAGCCTTCTTCATAGACGGCTTTTTGGATACTTTTTGAAAGTGATAAATCTTCGAATAACATATTTTTGATATTAAATATGCTGTAATAGTACAGCAATACTTGGCAAAGATAGTGTTATTATTTTTGATGTATTATTTTAGCTCAACTTGGGATTGCTGATTTTCATTTTGATTATTCGATTTTATGAAATCGGTGATAAGGTGTCCAATGATTTTTCCAATCAAATGATCGTTCTTTTCTTCACCTAAATCCGGCGCGCCTTCGCAAAGATGTAAGTAGGTCGCATTTTGGAATTTTCCAAAGAAAGAAACAAAACGTCGTAGTTCTTCTACTGAAAAACCGGTAAGCGTCATGGTACTACTAGCAATATTTGGAATTGCTCCAAGATCAATTTCAACGCCAAACGATTCCTGATTGATAAAGTCTAAAGCTTGAATCATTTCTTGCTCAAATTCTTTTTCTTTTCTAATATTGATGCTATCATATGTCACATAGCGTACACGATCTTCAATCTTTTTGAGTGTACTTAATACACTTTTAGAAGTGTAGTTTTCGTGTAAGCCAAAAATGAAATATTTTTTCAAAAATCCTTCTTCGTAGGCATACGAAAAGGCGTTGCCGCTGTGACGACCTTCTAAAATTCTAAAATCAGAATGAGCATCAAAATTGATTGCATTGATTGGTTTTCCCTTGGCAAGAGCCGTTCCTTTTATATTTCCGTAGGCATTATTATGTCCACCTCCAATGATAATTGGAAATTTCCCCAACTTAACAATATTGAAAATGATATGAGAGACTTCTTTGTCAATTTGTTCAACTAATTGACTTAATTTAGAACGATCATCAATATCGTTAAAATCTAAATGTGCTACTTCTGCCATTTCATTGGTAACATCAAGTTGGCCTAAAATTACGATTTGACTTCCTTTGCAAAACTGATTGTGTTGAATGTTAGCAATACTTTTAACAGCGCTATTCCAAGCAGATGCAGCTCCGGGTCTTCCGTAATTGGCTCTAATACCAATATCTTCTGGTATACCCAATAAGACATATTTAGCTTCGCAGGTTGCAAGAAATTTTAGCGGGTCAATTCCTTTCGGTACAGTGATCATTTTTTCGCCAAATTTTATTTCCCCATTTCTATGGTTCGTAATTTTGCCAAGATCGGTTAGTGTAAAAGGAATTAGTTTATCCATGATAAAAAATATTTTTGACCAAAAATACTATAATTGTCTTAAAATTCGTTGTGTCCTATGGATATATTATTATTTTTGTAAAAACTATTAAACTATAAATTAAAATGGAAAATCAAAAAAGCAATTCAAATTTGAAAGCAGTTGTAGTTGTATTACTATTATTGCTTTTGGGAAGTTTAGGTTATATTTTTAAAATGTCTACCGATGCTGAAATTGTAAGAACAGAATTGAAAACTACATTGACTGAGAAAGAATCAGTAATGAAAGATTTGCAAGAATTAAAAGCAACTTATGATGCGGCTATTGCAGAAAACACAACCATGTCTGAAGAGTTGATTAAAGAAAGAGATAAAGTAGTGGCATTAATGGAAGATTTGAAAAAATCTAACGGAGATGTTTCTAAATTCAAAACGCAATTGACTACACTGCAAAGCAATATGAAAGTTTTGATTGCTGAGAATGACAACTTGAAAAAACAAAATGTTACTTTGACTACACAACGTGATAGTACTAGAGTTGTTTTAGTAGAATCTAAAAAAGCGAATGAAGTTTTGACTACACAAAACACAGACTTAGCTAAAACAGTAGAAAAAGGGTCGGTTTTGACAGTTTTAAATACAAAAGGAGCTGCTTTTAAAGTAAGAAGTTCAGGAAGACAAATTGAAACTGAAAAAGCGAGTAGAGCAGATGTTCTTAAAGTTAGTTTTACAATTGCAGAAAATAAAATTGCTAAATCAGGGGACAAATTATACTATGTTCAAGTTATTGATGCTAATAATAATGTTCTAGGAGATAAAAAAACCGAATCTTTTGGAGTTAAATCATTGACATATAGTTTTACAACTAATGTGAAATATGAAAACAAAACAATTGATATTTCTCAAGACTTGCCAGGAAAAGATTTTGCTAAAGGAACTTATACTGTTAATGTTTTTGACAAAGCTGAATTAGTTTCTAAAACTAGTTTTTCTTTGAGATAATAAAAAATGTTTTTACATAAAAAAAGGGAGCAATTTGCTCCCTTTTTTTATTGATTTTATTTATTCTGAAACCTTGATTTCGAATAGTTTATCCCAATTTTTTCCAGTAACGAATATCGTTTTAGTTTTAGGGTTATAAGCAATTCCGTTAAGAACTTCAGCCGTTGGGTTTTTGATGAATTTCCGTAAGCCTGACATATCCAAAACTCCTTTCACAGATCCGTTTGTAGGGTTTACAACTGCAATTGCATCTTTTTGCCAAACATTAGAATAAATTTGACCATTAATCCATTCTAATTCATTGATTGATTTTATTTTAGCATTTCCAGAATATACATTGATGTAATCAATCATTTCTAAAGTAGCAGGATCCATTTTCCAAATTTTCTCAGTTCCATCTGTTTGATAGATATATTTCCCGTCATTGGTCATTCCCCAGCCTTCAATATCTTTCTTATAGGTAAAAGTTTTTTCTAATTTTAAAGTAGTAGCATTGTAAACAAAACCCGTTTTTTCTTGCCAAGTTAGTTGGTATAATTTGTTGTTAACGAAGGTGATACCTTCACCAAAGTACTTTGCATCAAGATTAGTTTGTTTGTAGACTTTTCCTGTTTTATAATCGTATTTTCTAAAATAGGAATTTCCTTTTTGACCAGTGCTTTCAAAGAGAGTATCATTATGAAATTCTAAACCTTCGGTGAATGAGGCAGTATCATGTGCAAATGTATTCACAACAGTATACTTTAATAATTTAGGCTCTACATTGGAAACCAATTCTACTCGGTCAGTAGCTTCGGTATTTTCTCCTTCATAATATATGATAGCCTTAAGATTTTGATACCCTAATTTTTGATTTTTAAGTTCAAAAGAAATTTTCCCTAATCCCTTAGCGCTACTAATTTTAGCATCGTTGACAAAATAAACGACACTATCGACTTCTTTTGAATTTGGATTTAATAGATTCAATTCAATTGATTCTTGGGGTTGGTATTGTTCTTTAAAATGAGCGGTGTCAAAAGTAAATAGGCTGTTATTTTCTTTTTTTGCTCCGCCACAATTGGATAAAATTGTGCCTAATAAAATGATAAATAAGAAGTTATATTTTTTCATGGTTTAAAATTTGAATCCTCGAATATACAACCTTATTTTATTAGTAGCAATGCACTTGTAAAAATATAAAAAGGTTGTATATTTGCATCGGCAAGTCCTACACGACCAGCTCCTGCAGACTCCCCCAGGATGGGAACATAGCAAGGGTAAGCGGTTGAGCGGTGCGATGTAGGTCGCTTGCCATTTTTTATGAATCTTCCATTAGGAAGATTTTTTTGTTTAGGGCTATTCCTAATTTCTTTTTTGAGTATTTTTATAGCTCAAAGCAATTAAAAATAATAAATCGTAGTATGAGTAAAGTAGTTTTAATAACTGGAGGTTCTTCGGGAATAGGAAAATCTATTGGAGAGTTTTTATCTCGAAAAGGATTTACTGTGTATGGCACTAGCCGAAATCCTGACTCAATTTCAAATTCGGTTTTCCCATTAGTTGCTTTAGATGTTCGAGATGCTAATTCAATTCAAACGGCAGTTTCTCAAATTATTTTAGAAGCAGGACGATTGGATATAGTTATTAATAATGCAGGTGTTGGAATTACAGGCCCTTTAGAGGAAATCCCAATGCAAGAGATTAAGAATAATTTTGAGACTAATTTTTTTGGTCCTATCGAAGTGATGAAAGCAGTTTTACCTCAAATGCGTTCTCAACAATCAGGATTAATTATTAATATTACTTCTATTGCAGGCTATATGGGATTGCCCTATCGAAGTGTGTATTCGGCCTCTAAAGGAGCTTTGGAATTAATTACCGAATCGTTACGAATGGAAGTGAAGCCTTTTGGGATTCAAATTACGAATGTAGCTCCAGGTGATTTTACTACAAATATTGCGGCAGGTCGTTTTCATGCTCCTGTGATTCAAGGTTCGGCTTACGAAAAGGTGTATGGGACTGTTTTAAAAACAATGGATGAGCATGTTGATAGTGGTAGTAATCCGAATGAAATGGCGGAAGCAGTCTATCAAATTATTCAAAATCCAAATCCCAAAATTCATTATAAAGTCGGCGTATTTATGCAAAAGTTTTCGATTGTTTTAAAAAGAATACTCCCAGATAAAGTATATGAAAAAATGTTGATGAATCATTATAAGTTGTAATTTTGCACTGCATTTGCGTGAGGGATTGAAGTGAAAATCCTTTTTTAAAGAAAAAGATTGTAACGTAAAGCCCGACCCTTTGGGTCACGCCCAATTAATTGAACAAAATAAAATAAATAAACATGAAATTTTTTATTGACACAGCTAATTTAGCTCAGATTAAAGAAGCCCAAGCTTTAGGTGTTTTGGATGGAGTAACTACGAATCCTTCATTAATGGCCAAAGAAGGCATCACAGGAAAAAACAACATCTTAAAACATTATGTTGACATTTGTAACTTAGTGGATGGTGATGTAAGTGCCGAAGTGAATGCTTTGGACTTTGAAGGCATGGTGAAAGAAGGTGAGGAGCTAGCGGACTTACATGAGCAAATTGTGGTAAAATTACCAATGACCAAAGAAGGTGTAATGGCGGCTAAATACTTTTCGGACAAAGGGATTAGAACGAATGTTACTTTAGTATTTTCTGCAGGACAAGCGTTGTTAGCAGCTAAAGCTGGAGCTACTTATGTTTCACCGTTTATTGGTCGTTTGGACGATGTTTCTACAGATGGTTTAGCGCTTATTGAAGAAATCCGTTTGATTTATGATAACTACGGATTTGAAACTCAAATATTAGCAGCTTCTGTACGTCACACTATGCATATTATGAATTGTGCTAAAATTGGTGCTGATGTTATGACTGGACCGCTTTCAGCCATTTACGGATTGTTGAAACATCCTTTAACTGATATTGGATTAGCACAGTTTGTGGCTGATTTCGAAAAAGGAAATAAGTAAAAACCAAAAATTGGTTTAAATTAAAAAATCCCATCATTGATGGGATTTTTTTGGTTTTGGAGTTTAACGTTCCGCGGCTTCAAGAAGTGGTGATGAACCAAGACCAAGCCTTTATAAAAAAGGCTAAATTTTTAATTAAAATCTTTTTTTATTTCAAATAAATCACGTGCCACGCCATTTCTTGAAACCGCTGTTAGCATTAGTAGTTCATTCCGTATTTAACTTTTGTAATGCTACATTTGCGGACGATTCTTCAAAATCACCATAAATTGGCCACTTTATTTCTAAATTATAAAATGGATCGAACGGTAATGGTCCGTCATAAACTAAATTTGGATCAATATTACCTATGATTTTTAAGTTCATTTTATTTCTTCGATTGTAAACACCTATTGTTAATTCTTGTGTTGAGAATTCGGGTATATTTTTTAGATTATAATTTACTGTTTTATAAAATGGTTTTAAATATTTCAAATCAATGTCTTCAAATTTAATTTCTTTTTCTGATAATAATGGAGTTATAGCAATATGACATTGAGCAAGAAATTCAGAAGTTTTTTCTCGTTCTGATAAAACAACAGCAATTCCAAAATAGCCATTTGAAAGATTAGTTAAAATAACATTTCCTCTACAAAATATCTTTTGTTTGCTCATTTTTTTTTTGACTATTACTGCGAACTCTTTTATATGCTCAGTTTTTTGCTCTTTTGTTGAGCATAGCTAACCTAATTTCCATAGCTATGCTTAACTATAGTTGCGTATTTTTTTAATTTTAAACTACCAATAGAGGTTGTTAAACAAACAGTTGTCGACGTTTGCATTAAATTTATGTAATCTGTAATGTAAAACTATTTAAGGCGATTCCAGCTACAGAGACTTTCAAATGTAGTAATTCTTTTTAATTTGAAAATTATTTATTTTTAAAATGTAACGATGAATCAATTAAAAATGTAACAATGTAATGAGAGTGAGGCTAATCGTATAGTCCTTTATATTCCTTATATGGTTTGTTAATTTACGAAGTACGATATTAGATTTACGATCCTGAAGCTTCGGGATGATTCAAAAAAAAACCTCCAAATTGCGATTGCTCTTTGGAGGTAGTTGGTTTTGGTTAGTTGCGTATTTTTAGTGTCCACCACCCACTTCGATATCGTGTCCGATACCTTGTTTTTCTAAAATTCCAATCACTTTCCATCCAAAGAATGCGATGTATCCAAAGCATACAACTGGAACGATATAAGAAGGATGGATTCCGATTATATCAGAAAGTTTTCCTTGAAGCGGCGGAATAATTCCTCCACCTAAAATCATCATTACTAAGAAAGCAGATCCTTGAGAAGTATATTTGCCTAAACCAGCTATTCCTAAAGAGAAGATGCAAGGCCACATAATGCTTAAGAATAAACCGCCACTCATAAAAGCAAAAATTGCAATTGGTCCTGTTGTTGCTAAGCCGATTAACATGGCAATCATTCCCATTAAACCAAAAATCATTAAAGTTCTTGATGGTTGATCTTTTCCTAAGAAGAAACCAACAATTTGGAATACGATTACAAAAGCATAAGCATACAATGGAGTAATGTCTTGACCTGAAATGGCATTAGCAGTTAATACTATTCCAAAAGCTACATAAGGAACTACAATAAGCAATATTTTTCTCATTTGAGAAGATGGATTAAAAACCGAAATAGCTCCAGCCCAACGTCCAATCATTAAACTTCCCCAATACATAGACATAAAAGGAGCTAATGCAGGACCTGTAATAGCTCCAAAATCTTCTGTTTTCAATAATTCACCTAAGTTACTTCCAATAGTTACCTCTACACCTACATAAGTGAATAAGGCTAACATACCTAAAACTAATTGTGGGTATTTCATAGCTCCCCAACCTTCCGCATTTTTTTGAGCAGTAGCATTAGCAAATAATAGCCCAATAACCACAACCAATAAAGTAGAAAGAGATAGTCCTAATCCTAAATAATCTTTTTCTTTGTTTTCAATAAAACGAGAAATGAATTCAGGGTCTTCATAGCGCGAGAATATGTAAGCAAAAATGGCAATTAAAATAGCAGTAATAATCACTAAGGTTTTCAATGCTTTGTTAGCAGTTTCAAAAGTATCATCACTTTTTCCAGAAGGTAATTTTTTTGAGAAAAAGAATAATGCACCTGCTAATAAAAATAATGCTCCTACTGCAATGTATAAAGTAATCATTGAGTCTAATGAGTCTGGTTTTTGAGCAAATTCTTCAATACTTACACCAGAAATTACTCCAAAAAGAGCAAAAGAAACCACAATTGGTCCGATTGTAGTTCCTAAAGAGTTGATTCCTCCTGCAAGGTTCAATCGGCTTGCTGCTGTATGAGGTTCTCCCAATGATGCAGCAAAAGGTTGCGCTGAAGTTTGTTGTAAAGAAAAACCTAAAGCAACGATAAATAAAGCTCCCAAGATGAATAAATAACTTCCTTGCATAACAGCCAATATCATTAAAGCTGCACCAAAAGTACTAATCAATAGTCCGTTGATAATTCCTTTTTTAAATCCCCAACCGTTTAGAATATCTCTTTTGGCAGCGCTACTAAAAATAAATAAAAGTAAAGCTCCTATATAATAGGCTCCGTAAAATGCGAAGTCAATTAGCTGACTTTGAAATTGATCTAATCCAAATTTTGCTTTACAAAAGGGAATAAAAACACCATTAGATGCTCCAATAAATCCCCAGAAGAAAAAGACCGTAATTAAGGTCGATAGCGCCGAGTTATTCGACTTCGTTTGTTCTGAATTCATATTTTTTTTGGTTTTTAGGTTATAAAAATTAATTGCTGTAAGAGTGTAAAAGTATTTGTTACATAAATTAAAAAAAAATAAATCGGAACAAATATTGTTAAAATTATAGAATAAATAGTTTTTTGTCGGAATCGTTGATTTTCTTCTAATACATAATCGTATAAAAATTGATTTTAGCTCGCAGAATTTAAATAGAATACTATTTAGATTTTTGCTACTTTTGCAAAAAAATAATAGACACATGTTATCAGTTAATAATCTATCAGTTCAGTTTGGCAAGCGAATTTTGTTTGACGAAGTAAATACCACCTTTACTCAAGGTAATATTTATGGAGTTATTGGAGCCAACGGTGCTGGAAAATCTACCTTTTTAAAAATCATTTCAGGCGAAATGGATCCTACTTCAGGGCACATTCATTTAGAGCCAGGAAAACGTATGTCGGTTTTGAACCAAAACCACAATATGTTTGACGAATACACTGTTTTGGAGACTGTAATGATGGGAAACAAAGTATTGTATGCTGTCAAAAAGGAGATGGACGAATTGTATTTAGATTATAATGATTCCAATGCCGATAGAATAGGAGAGTTGCAAGTGCAATTTGAAGAAATGAATGGTTGGAATGCAGATTCTGATGCAGCGTCTATGTTATCCAATCTAGGAATTACTGAAGACAATCATTACACCATGATGGGCGACTTGGAAGGAAAAATCAAAGTGCGTGTACTTTTGGCACAAGCTCTTTTTGGAAATCCTGACGTACTAATTATGGATGAGCCTACCAATGATTTGGATTTTGAAACCATTGCTTGGCTAGAAAATTTCTTAGCTAATTATGAAAATACGGTAATTGTAGTATCTCACGACCGTCACTTTTTAGACGCGGTATGTACTCATATCTCAGATATTGATTTTGGAAAAATCAATCATTACTCTGGGAATTATACGTTTTGGTACGAATCAAGTCAATTAGCCGCTAAACAACGTGCTCAACAAAATAAAAAGGCTGAGGAAAAGAAACAAGAATTGGAAGAATTTATTCGTCGTTTCTCTGCGAATGTGGCCAAATCAAAACAAGCGACTTCTCGTAAAAAAATGATTTCAAAATTGAATATCTCTGAAATCAAGCCATCAAGCCGCCGTTATCCCGCAATTATTTTTGACCAAGATCGTGAAGCAGGTGATCAAATTTTAAATGTAGAAAATTTAAGTGCTTCTATAGATGGAGAAATCTTGTTTAAAGGTGTAGACTTGAATATGGCAAAAGGGGATAAAATTGTTCTTTTCTCAAAAGACTCTCGTGCTACAACTGCTTTTTACGAAATATTGAATGGCAATCAAAAAGCTGATTCAGGAACTTTTGATTGGGGAATTACGACCAATCAAGCGTATTTGCCAGCTGAAAATCATTCCTATTTTGAGAACGATTTGACTTTGGTAGACTGGTTGCGTCAATGGGCTAAAACAGAAGAAGAAAGAGATGAAGTGTATATTAGAGGTTTCTTAGGGAAAATGATTTTTTCTGGAGAAGAAGCATTAAAAACAAGCCGTGTTTTGTCAGGAGGAGAAAAAGTACGTTGTATGTTGTCTCGAATGATGATGGAGCGCGCGAATATCTTAATGTTAGATGAGCCGACTAATCACTTGGATTTGGAATCGATTACAGCTTTTAATAATTCATTGAAAAACTTTAAAGGATCTGTGATTTTTACTACTCATGATCACGAGTTTGCACAAACAGTGGGTAATAGAGTAGTGGAATTAACTCCAAATGGTGCGATTGATCGTTACATGACTTTTGACGATTATTTGGATGATGAAAAAGTTCAAGAATTGAGAACCAAAATGTATTCTTAATTTTAAATAAATTAAAAAGCCTTGAATTTTCAAGGCTTTTTTTTGAGTTCTAATTTTCTGTAATTTTTAATTATCAATCATAAAACAGAATTTGTATATTTGCCCAACCAAACATTACACTTAATCATGAGTCAAAAAGTATTACTTACTGCAAAAGAAGTTACTATCATACTACATCGTTTGGCTTGTCAATTAATTGAAAAACATCTAGATTTTTCGGATACAATACTTGTTGGAATTCAGCCTAGAGGCGTTTTCTTGGCAGAACGTTTGAAAGAAATTTTAGAAAAAGAATACCAAACTCCTTCAATTACTTTGGGATATTTAGATATTACTTTTTTTAGAGATGATTTTAGAAGAACAGAAAAACCTTTAGAGGCAAATAAAACCAACATCGATTTTATTGTAGAAAATAAAAAAGTCATTTTCATTGATGATGTGTTGTTTACTGGGCGAAGTATTCGTTCCGCTTTGACAGCTATCCAATCATTTGGAAGACCTTCTGAGATCGAATTATTAGTATTAATTGACAGACGTTTTAGTCGTAATTTACCGATTCAGCCTGATTATAGAGGTAGACAGGTAGACGCAATTAACAATGAAAAAGTAAAAGTGTGTTGGGAAGAAAATGATGGTGAAGACGGAGTTTATTTAATTACGAATTAAATAAGTAAAGTCAATCATTAAAAAATATAATAGTAAAGAAAAAATGAAAGAATTAAGCGTAAATCATTTATTAGGAATAAAATACATTAACAAAAATGATATTGACTTAATTTTTGAAACCGCTGATCATTTTAAGGAAGTTATCAATAGACCTATTAAGAAAGTTCCTTCTTTACGAGACATTACCATTGCCAATATCTTTTTTGAAAATAGTACCCGTACCAAACTTTCTTTTGAATTAGCTCAAAAACGCTTGTCAGCCGATGTAATTAGTTTTTCGGCAGCACAATCTTCTGTTAAGAAAGGGGAGACGCTAATTGATACCGTTAACAATATCCTTTCTATGAAAGTAGATATGGTAGTGATGCGTCATGCTAATCCAGGTGCGGCCTACTTTTTATCTAAAAATGTAAAAGCGAGTATTGTCAATGCGGGAGATGGCGCACACGAACATCCTACGCAAGCTTTATTAGATAGTTATTCCATTCGAGAAAAACTCGGAGATGTTGCGGGTAAAAAAGTAGTAATTGTGGGTGATATTTTACACTCTCGTGTTGCCTTATCTAATATCTATGCTTTGCAAATGCAAGGAGCTGAAGTAAAGGTTTGTGGGCCTAAAACATTGATTCCAAAACACATTGAATCACTTGGAGTAACAGTTGAACCAAATTTGCGTAAAGCGCTTGAATGGTGTGATGTAGCTAATATGTTACGTGTTCAAAATGAACGTATGGATGTGAACTATTTTCCTTCTACTCGTGAATATGCTCAACAATATGGAGTAGATAAAAATCTTTTGGATTCACTCCATAAAGAGATTGTGATTATGCATCCAGGACCAATTAATCGTGGAGTAGAAATCACGAGCGATGTAGCCGACTCGCAGCAATCAGTTATTTTGGACCAAGTAGAAAATGGAGTAGCGATTCGAATGGCTGTTATTTATCTTTTGGCTTCAAAAATCAAATAATTCAAGACTAATTGTGTAAATTAGTTCGTTCTAAATAATCTGTGCTATACAGATGTTAAAATCCATTTTATGAAAGTTGATCAAAAAGGACATACTATCACTATAAAAGATACTCAAGGAGACTTTAGCTCATTTTTAGATAAAGTATCACAATCGAATGCTTCTTTTGAATCTCATAATTTAATTATTGATTTGTCTCATAATAAATCGGTTACAAATACCGACTTAAAATTGTTGTTGCCGTTATCTAAGCAACACAAAAAAGCGAAGAAATCATTTGTTGTAGTAGCAGAAGGAATTGATTTTAACGCTGTTCCTGCTCAATTAATGGTAGTTCCTTCAGTATTAGAAGCACACGATATTATTGAGATGGAAGAAATTGAACGTGATTTAGGATTTTAATGGTATGAAGATCAACATCAAAACACTTATTTATCTCTATACAATTGCGTTGTTTTTGCTTACGTTTCTTTTAGCCAGAGATAGTATTCACGGACTTAAAACGGGAAATTTCGATTTTATAAGTCTAATTATTTACGCTATTTGCGTAGGCTTTTTTGCATTTAAAATTAATAAGTTGGGTAAAATATCCAATTCAAAAAACGATTAGTTTCGAATTAGATAGTAAACAATGAAGCTAACCATTTTAGGCTGCTATGCCGCTACACCACGTACTATTACTAATCCTACGTCTCAGTTACTTGAGATTAAAAACAGAATGTTTTTGATTGATTGTGGAGAAGGAACTCAAGTACAGCTTCGAAAAAACAAGATTAAGTTTTCTAAAATCAATCAAGTATTTATTTCTCATTTGCACGGAGATCATTTTTTTGGTTTAATTGGTTTGATTTCAACATTTAGTTTGTTAGGAAGAACTACTGATTTACATATTTATGGTCCAAAAGGAATCAAAGAGATTGTTATTTTACAACTGAGGTTGTCTAATTCGTGGACCAATTATGGTTTGTTTTTTCATGAATTAGAATCGAATGAAAGTGTGGTAGTTTTTGAAGATGATAAAGTTTTGGTTACAACCATACCCTTGAAACATCGCGTTTATACTAATGGTTTTTTATTTCAAGAAAAAGTGGGGGAACGCAAGTTGAATATGGATGCTGTGCTGAATTATGAAATTGAAAGTTGTTATTACCAAAAGATTAAAAACGGTAAAGACATCACTCTAGAAGATGGCAGAGTAATTCCAAATGCAGAATTAACGTTTGATCCTATTCAGCCTAAAAGTTATGCCTTCTGTTCAGATACCGTTTATCACGAAGCAATACTTCCAATTATTGAAAATGTAGATGTATTGTACCACGAATCCACTTTTTTGGAATCGGAACAAAGTTTAGCAGAAAGAACTTTGCATTCAACAGCAAAAGAAGCCGCACGAATTGCTTTGAAAGCTAATGCAAAACAATTAATTTTAGGGCATTATTCAACGCGATACGATAGTATTAATTTGTTTAAAGACGAAGCTCAAGCCGTATTTTCAGAAGTTCTTTTAGCAGAAGATGGCGCTACTTTTGAATTGTAATACACTACCCAAAAACAAAAAGTCATGAAAGATTTAAGTAATTACAGAAAATCCTACGAGAAGAGTGAATTGTTAGAGACTTCTATTCCAGAAGACCCAATCAATTTATTTAATAGATGGTTTCACGAAGTTGAAGATTTTGGAGGGAATGAGGAGGTCAATGCGATGACGGTGTCCACTATAGGATTAGATGGATTCCCAAAATCAAGAGTTGTTTTGCTAAAGAAGTTCAACGAAGAAGGGTTCATATTTTATACGAATTATAATTCAGAGAAAGGAAAAGCGATACTGACGAATCCTAATGTTTGTCTTTCCTTTTTTTGGTCAAGTATGGAACGTCAAGTGATTATTAAAGGGATAGCTCAAAAAACTTCTGAAATTATTTCGGACAATTATTTTGCATCAAGACCTGATGGGAGTAAGTTAGGAGCTATTGTTTCTAATCAGTCAGAAGTGGTTCCGTCTAGAGAATATTTAGAAGAAAATCTAAAACAATTAGAGGCTAATTACGAAGGAATGGTTATTCCACGACCGGAACATTGGGGTGGATTTTTAATTACTCCTTTGGAAGTAGAGTTCTGGCAAGGTCGTCCTAATCGTCTTCATGATAGGATACGCTATACTTCGCAGTCGGATTTTTCTTGGAAAATAGACCGACTTTCTCCTTAATGTAAGAATTTATTTGTAAATAATTGAAAATGAAGTATTTAAACTGTATTTGTTTGACTTTTGTCGATTGATGTTGTATCTTTGCAATGCGAATTAATACTATTTAAAAATTATTAAAGCAGTTTGCCCCACAATCTACTTTAAGCTTGCCCTACTTTTATGAAATTATTTTTATCTCGTGTAGCAGTACTCGTTTCTGTACTTTACACTTTGAATTCTTGTACAGCAGATGCCTCTGCACCTGCGACACCAACTACCGTTTCTCAAACTACTGTCCCTTATCCGTACACTACTTTTGAAAATGAAACCCTGACCTTAATCAATAACTACAGACTGAGTATTGGTTTGAATGCTTTAGCTAAGTCCGATTATATTTCATACAAAGCCGAAGAACATAACAATTATATGATTGCTAATAACGTGGTGAATCATAATGATTTTGTTGCACGATCTGAGGATATCATGAAAACTTTAGGGGCTAAATATGTGACTGAAAACGTAGCCTATAATTACAATACTCCTCAAGCAGTTTTAGATGCTTGGTTGGCCAGTGAAGGACATAAGGCTAATTTAGAAGGGAATTATACTCACTTTGGACTCTCGGTTAGAGAAAATCCAACCACTGGAAAAAAATACTATACCAATATTTTTGCTAAAATTTAAAATACTGTCCTATTACTATTGAACAGGCGAATTTCATTAGAAATTCGCCTGTTTTTTTATAAAGCAGTAATGATGAATTCACTACGTCTATTGAGTTGGTGTTCTTCTTCAGTACAATATACTCCATCGGAGCAGTGGTTTACCAATTGATTTTCTCCATACCCTTTTGCTGTTAAACGATTGGGGTGTATACCATTTTTAATCAACCACTGAATAGTACTTTTGGCTCTATTATTAGATAAAACTTCATTGTATTTGAATGTGCCTCTACTATCAGTATGGGAACGAATATCCAATTTCATTCCAGGATTATCGGTTAGCACAATTAATATTTTTTCTAAATCAATAGCAGCTTCTACTCGGATATTGTATTTGTCAAAATCAAAATAGATATTTTTTATGCCAAAACATTTTCCTAAATCATCACCAATAGTCACTTTACATTTTGTTTTTTCTAATGCAATTGGTAAATAGGTCTTCCCTTCTAAACTTGAAATACTAATTTTTTGTTCTTTGGTATTGTATTCGCTTTTTTCGGCTCTGACTTGGAAGTCTTTACCACAATCTACTTTTAAAGAGTAGTTTCCGTTACCATCGGAAATCGTGGTATTCAGTAACTCAAACAGATTGTTGTACAAACTTATTTTAACATTTGGCAACAGTTCTTTTGTAATTTCGTCAGTAATTTCGCCATACAATTCTTGGTCACAGGTCAATCTTTTGGTTTCTAAAAATTGATAGATATCATCGGATCCTTGTCCACCAGTTCTATTCGAACTAAAATAACCTCTTCGGGTTTTCGAATCTATACAATAAGCAAAATCATCTTTGGCTGAATTGACATTTTCTCCCACATTTTGAATATCCGAATAGGTTCCGTTAGAGTTGATTTTGGTTACAAATACATCAAAACCTCCCAATCCAGGATGACCATCTGAAGCAAAATACATTTCGTTTTCATCGGATATAAAAGGGAAACTTTCTCTACCCACTGTATTAATTGTATCCCCTAAGTTTATTGGTGTTCCAAAACTACCATCTGTGTTAATTTGGACTTTATAAATATCTGATTCGCCAAAAGAATCTGGTCGGTTTGAAGCAAAATATAGTGTTTTTTCATCAAGGCTTAACGCTGGATGTGCAGTGCTAAATTGGTCACTATTAAATGGTAATTCAGTAACATTAGTCCATAGATTATCTACAGAATTCGCTCGGTATATTTTTAAAAGAGTCGTCTTATCTTGACTTTTACCTTTTTTACCTTTTAAAAAATTATTACGGGTAAAATACATTGTTTTTCCATCTTTGGTAAAAATTGGAGTAGCTTCATGAAATCTTGATTTCACAGCATCGTCAAAAGGTTCAGGCTTGCTTAGTGTTCCCTCTTCGCTAACTTGTGAGGTGTATAAATTGGTAAAGAATTGGTTATTCCAGGAGTGAGTTCGGTGAGTTAGCCCACCTGTATCTCGGGCTGTAGTAAACACAATTTTATTTCCATATTTTGCAGTTCCATAATCTGAATACGGAGAATTAATCCCTGCATTTTCAATTTGATACCGACCAGAATTGGCTTTAATTTGGTCAAGATAATTCATTGATTTGCTTGTGATTCCAATTTTTTGATGGAATAGCTGAAGCATTTCATCTGCTTTTTTGTTTTCGCCAATCGATTTTAGAGATTGTGAATAACGAAAATAATATTCGGGTTCTAAATCGGTATGCATTGCAAATAATTCGCCATACCATTTTGCTGCTGATTCTAGTTCGCCATTGAAATAATAGGAATTACCTATTTTTTGATACATATCAGCAGATTTGTATCCTTTTTGAGCAACTTTTTCATAGGCTTTGATGGCATCAATATAAGCTAGATTATTGTATTTAGTATCAGCAGATTTTAGTTTGCTTTTTTGTGAAAAGCCATTGAGTGAAAATAGACTCAAAATAGCGATATAAAGGGTAAAATACTTTTTCATGATCGTTTATTTTAGACGTATTTAAAAGAATTAGGTTCTCTTTTTAGATTTTTTAACTGTAGCTACTTCCCATTTTGGATTTAATTGTAGCAGTATTTCATGGGCTAATTTATTGTTACCAATACATTGCAAACAATCCGCATACTGGTAATAATATTCAGGTTCTAATTGGGTCTTCATGGCAAATAATTCACCATACCATTTGGCTGCTTTTTCAAAGTTGGAATTGAAATAATATGAGTCGCCTAGTTTTTTAAATAAGTCCACCGATTTATAGCCCTTTGCTGCAACTCGTTCATAAGTATTAGTAACATCAACATAGGCATATTTTTCATTGACTTTGTCAGTAATGAATATAGTTGCTTTTTGGCTAAAGCCTTTTAAATAAGCTAAATTTAGGATTGCGAAGTAAAGTAGTGTACGTTTTTTCATAGTGATAGTTTTTAAAAGAATCTTGGTGTAGTCATTCTATTATTGTTTTTAAATAATTCATAGCGAAGGAAAATTTCATGTGAGCCTGAATTGTATTTGTCTAAATGTGTAGTTTCTAAATCATAACCATACCCAATATGTAGACCTTCAGAAATTTGAAACCCTACCATGCCGCTCATTGCAGCACTCCATCTGTAGGCAATACCGACAGTGAGTTTTTCCATAAACATAAAATTTCCAGAAATATCAGCTTGTAACGGAGCGCCTTGAACTATTTTTAGTAATCCTGCGGGTTTAAATTGGATATCACTTGTAATGTCAAATACATATCCACCTATGAGGTAGTAATTTATTTTTTCTTTAAAAATGGCTACTTCGTTATCATTATAACGATCGGTTTCAATGAAATTTGGCACAGAAAATCCCACATAGGCTTTGTCTGAATGTAAATAAATACCAGCACCAATATTGGGTGTAAATTTGTTATTAAAGTCATGTAAACTAGGATCGTTATCTACAGGATTCAATTTGTTTACATCCAAACTAAATAAATTAGCCGTGGCTTTCATTCCAAATGACAGTTTGAACGTCTCCGAAGTAGGAATAGAATAAGAAATATCGGCAGAGATTGTATTCTCTTGTGTTGGCCCAATTTTATCATTCACAATTGACAATCCTAAACCTAAATTACTTTCATTGAAAGGAGTATTCATAGAAATGGTAGTGGTTACAGGAG
The DNA here is from genome assembly GCF_031537875.1 of Flavobacterium sp. Taxonomy (GTDB): domain Bacteria; phylum Bacteroidota; class Bacteroidia; order Flavobacteriales; family Flavobacteriaceae; genus Flavobacterium. Next base: position 61,071 of record NZ_JAVKNB010000016.1, read on the forward strand.
CTCCATCAAGACCTACCCATTGTGTACGATGCAAAGCCAATATACTTAATGCTCCTCTAGAGCCTGCATAAGCAGGATTGATGTTGATTGTATTGTACATGTACTGTGTAAATTGGGCATCTTGTTGAGCAAAATTGAACATCGATGTCAATACTAAGGCGAAAGAAAATAATTTAGTTTTCATAATTGCTATTTATTGTATCATTCAATAGAATGTGTTATTTGATTTTTATTTAGTTAGGAATAGATACCCTTCTTTTTTATTGGTTTGAATGACATTGTTGTTATCAAAAGAAGTATACGTCAATATATAGAAATAGGTTCCAGCAGGTAAACCTGAAGATTGACTTACTGTTGAACGTCCGTCTGAAATACCATCAAAGGCATTGGTGGTATTGTTATAACCTTTAGTTGAATATACTAATACTCCCCAACGATTGTATATCTCTACAGTATTGTCTGGATAACAGTTGGTGTCGTTGATATTATCTATTACAAATTTTTCATTGATTCCATCTCCGTTTGGAGAGAAAGCATTGTGAATAACGATGGTTCCACAAGGTAATACAATACCGCCGCAACCTGTTGTTACAGATATTGTGATTCGAATAGTTCTAGGACAATTAGTATCGTTTATCATATATTCAAATAGATAATCGCCAACGCTAAGACTAGCTGCATTAAAGGTATTGCCAACTAATTTTCCGGTATTTGAGACATCCGTCCAAGTTCCGTTAGTAGGAGTTCCAACAGGAAATAAAGAAGTTAAATCAATACTTGTAGTTTCACCATCATTACAAATAGTTCCCGAAAGGGATGTTAGGCTATTCGTAATAGTTACATTAATGGTTTGAACAAATTCTGATGCATTTCCACAGCTATCTGAAACAATCCATTTTCTATTGATTACATACGAATCAGCAGTTAAATTACTAATTGTTTCTGAAAAAGAAGCGGGTAAAACTGTTGAACAGGCGTCTACAAAAACTAATTCTGGTTTGGCAGGAATTGCATCGCAGTTACCAGTAATAGTAGTACTAAATTCAGTTGTAGTGGTAGGTCCTGTTGTATCTTCAATAGTAATTGTTTGAGATGCGGTAGAACTATTGCCACAAGTATCTGTAGCTGTCCAAGTTCTCGTAATAGAATACGATCCAGCGCAATTTCCTTCTGTTTTTACATCGTTAAAAGTTAAACTAAAATCTGACCCACATTCATCGGTTGCGGTGGCAAATGCAAATACGGGTGTGTTAGGACAACTTATTGTTGTCGGTTCAGGTAAACTTGAAAATACAGGACCAGCAGTATCTTGGACAGTAATTGTTTGGGATGCTGTAGTACTATTTCCACAGCTATCTGCAGCGGTCCAAGTTCTCGTAATGGAATACGAACCTGCACAATTTCCTTCAGTTTTTACATCTTTGAAAGTTAAACTGAAATTTAAACCACATTCGTCAGTAGCTGTTGCTTGAGCAAAAATGGGTGTATTTGGACAACTTATCGTTGAAGGTTCAGGTAATTGGGCAATTGTAGGAGCTGTGGTATCAACCACATTGATAGTTTGTGATACGGTTGAAATATTATTACATGCATCTCTAAAAGTCCAAGTACGTTTTATTGTGTATGTAGCATCACAATCTCCTAATTCAATAGTATTAATGCCTTCTACAGTTATGTTACCAGAGCAATTATCATTTGCTGTAAGCGAAATCATTTCAGGAATTTCGGCAGCACATCCAACGGTTATACTTGCTGGACTATCAGGTACTGTAGGAGGTGTATTATCTTGAACACTAAATGTTCCTGATGTAGAAGTTGAATTTCCACATGCATCGGTTGCAGTGAACACAACAGTTACGGCAGCAGAACAATCATTTGCAATTGAGTTAAAGTTATTGGTCCAAATGATTTCAGAACAATTATCAGAAGCAATTGCCCCACCATTAGTGGCTAACCAATTAGTAATAGCATTTTGATTACCCTGACCATCGCATTCTACAACTATATCAGTTGCTTTAGTTATCATTTTTGGACTTTCTGAATCTTGTATAGTAATGACTTGAGTAAAAGTTTCAGAATTATTTCCGCAGTCGTCAGTTACAGTCCATGTATTGGTGTAGGTTCCAGAATTGGCACAAGTAGATGAAGCTACAAATTCGCCTGCTGTTTTTTTGATATTGTTTAGAGTTGTATCACAATTATCAGAAGCAATTGGAAATGAGTTTTGAGCATTCGCTAAAGCTTGTGCATCATTGCATTCGATAGTTGTATTCAAACTTCCAACTTGAGTAATCCAAATAGGAGCTATTGTGTCTTGAACTATAATTTCCTGCACAAAATCAGCACTTGTGTTTCCACAACCATCAGTGAAGTTCCACGTTCTCACTCTCGAATACCCATTGGTACAATCAGTTGTGGGAGTAGTAATATCACTCACAAGATGCATCGTTGGCGTAGCCGAACAATTATCGGTTGCTGTTGGGATTTCTGCTAAAGCGGATTCTATTCCACTAGCATTATTACATTGCAGTGTATGATTCAAAGTTCCCGAAGTTGTAGTCACAACAGGCGCAATGTTATCAATTACGGTAATGGTTTGTACATAATCAGCACTTGTATTGCCACAATCATCGGTAAAATTCCAGGTTCTTACTCTCGAATAGCCATTAGCACAATCGGTAGTAGGAGTAGTAACATCGCTTACAAGATGGATTGTTGGTGTAGCCGAACAATTATCAGTTGCTGTTGGCACTTCCATCAAAGCATCTGCAATTCCACTAGCATTATTACATTGCAGTGTATGATTCAAAGTTCCCGAAGTTGTAGTCACAACAGGCGCAATATCATCAATTATGGTAATGGTTTGAACAAAATTGGCACTTGTATTACCACAACCATCGGTAAAATTCCAGATTCTCACTCTCGAATACCCATTAGCACAATTAGTTGTGGGAGTAGTAACATCACTTACAAGGTGGATTGTAGGCGTAGCCGAACAATTATCAGTTGCTGTTGGCACTTCCATTAAAGCGGAAGCAATTCCACTAGCATTATCACATTGCAGTGTATGATTCAAAGTTCCAGATATTGTTGACACAACAGGCGCAATGTTATCAATTACGGTAATGGTTTGTACATAATTGGCACTTGTATTGCCACAACTATCAGTGAAGTTCCACGTTCTCACTCTCGAATAGCCATTGGCACAATCGGTAGTTGGAGTAGTAACATCACTCACAAGATGCATTGTTGGCGTAGCCGAACAATTGTCGGTTGCTGTTGGGATTTCTGCTAAAGCGGATTCTATTCCGCTAGTGTTATTACATTGCAGTGTATGATTCAAAGTTCCCGAAGTTGTAGTTACAACAGGCGCAACGTCATCAATTACGGTAATAGTTTGCACAAAATTAGCACTTGTATTTCCACAATCATCGGTGAAATTCCACGTTCTCGCTCTTGAATATCCATTGGCACAATCGGTAGTTGGAGTAGTGACATCACTCACAAGGTGCATTGTTGGCGTAGCCGAACAATTATCAGTTGCTGTTGGCACTTCCATTAAAGCGGAAGCAATTCCACTAGCATTATTACATTGAAGTGTATGATTCAAAGTTCCTGATGTTGTACTTACAATAGGAGCTACATCATCAATCACGGTAATGGTTTGCACAAAATTGGCACTAGTATTTCCACAACCATCATTGAAGTTCCAGGTTCTTACTCTCGAATATCCATTAGCACAATCGGTAGTAGGAGTAGTAACATCACTCACAAGGTGCATTGTTGGTGTAGTCGAACAATTATCGGTTGCTGTTGGAATTTCCATTAAAGCAGAAGCAATTCCACTAGCATTATCACATTGCAGTGTATGATTCAAAGTTCCCGAAGTTGTTGTCACAACAGGCGCAATGTCATCAATTACGGTAATGGTTTGAACAAAATCAGCACTTGTATTGCCGCAACCATCAGTGAAGTTCCACGTTCTCACTCTCGAATAGCCATTGGCACAATCAGTTGTGGGAATGGTAACATCACTCACAAGATGCATTGTTGTTGTAGCCGAACAATTATCGGTTGCTGTTGGCACTTCCATCAAAGCGGATTCTATTCCGCTAGCGTCGTCGCATTGTAATGTATGATTCAAAGTTCCCGAAGTTGTAGTCACAACAGGCGCAATATTATCAATTACGGTAATGGTTTGTACATAATTGGCACTTGTATTGCCACAACTATCAGTTACTGTCCACGTATTGGTATAGGTTCCAGTAGTAGCACAAGTAGATGAAGCTACAAATTCGCCTGCTACTTTTACAATATTACTTAGGTTTTTGTCGCAATTATCTGAAGCAATAGGAAATAAGTTTTGAGCATTCCCCAAGGCTTTTTCATCGCTACATTCAATAGAGGTATTCAAGCTTCCAACTTCAGTAATCCAAGTAGGCGCTGTTGTGTCAACTATTTTAATAATTTGATTGAATGTAACTGTATTTGAACATGCATCACTAACGGACCATTTTCTAACAATTACGGTATTGCTTCCACATAAGTTGGTACTAGGAGTTAAGCAAATACTTTTAAATTCAATTCGTCCTTCTTCAGTTCCGTCTTTTCTGGCAAAAACGAACCAGTTACCATTTAAATCCCCAGTGAATTCTTCAAAACTAGATATTAATGAACTCAAACCTGTAATAGTATTAGTTGTAGATAGCACTCCATTTGGGGTAAAATTTTGAATACTATTGGTTACAATTGGATTGCTATTGTCCCATTTTGGATAGTTGGAACTATTAGGATAAAAAACGGGTAAATAAAGTTCTTTTTCACTTGAGGTTAGGTTGTCACAATCCCCACCTTTACAATAAGGGGCTACTAAAACAATCCCTTGTCCATTTGGAGCTACTAAAACAAATTCAGCTCGACCTTTTCCTTGATTGGTTTCAAAAGCTAATGCTACTTTTTTAATGTTATTAGCCGTGATTGAATCAAAACCAGAAACGGTGAAAGGAAAATAATTTCCATTTCCCGAATTTACAGAAGCGGAATTGAAATTGCCAAAGCAATCCGAATCTTCATAAGAGGTAATAGGATTAGGATCACAATTGTCTTTAATATTTGTTACGACTCCTGTTGATGTAGTACTAATATCAGCATAGCAATTTGAATCGCTAGTAAGAGTGATATCAACTGGGGCAATAAATGTAGGTGCTGTAGTATCTTTTACAGTTATTATTTGTGTGTGAGAGTTTTGGTTTCCACAACTATCTGTCGCGGTCCAAGTTCTATTTATTGTATAAGATCCAGGACAAGACCCAGGTAATTCTGATTCTGAGAATACTACTATTGCTTCACTACAATTATCTATTGCTGTTAAAGTTACAGGTATAGGAATTGTGTTGCATTCTACGGTAGTATTATTTGGAACGGTCTCTACAAATGTTGGAGCTATTGTATCTTGAACTATAATTTCCTGCACAAAATTAGCACTTGTGTTTCCACAACCATCAGTGAAGTTCCACGTTCTCACTCTCGAATATCCATTAGCACAATCAGTTGTGGGAGTAGTAACATCACTCACAAGGTGCATTGTTGGTGTAGCCGAACAATTATCAGTTGCTGTTGGTACTTCCATCAAAGCAGAAGCAATCCCACTTGTATTATTACATTGCAGTGTATGATTCAAAGTTCCAGATATTGTTGACACAATAGGAGCAACATCATCAATTACGGTAATGGTTTGCACAAAATTGGTACTTGTATTGCCACAACCATCGGTAAAATTCCAAGTTCTTACTCTCGAATAGCCATTAGCACAATCGGTAGTGGGAGTGGTAACATCACTAACAAGATGCATTGTTGGCGTAGCCGAACAATTATCATTTGCTGTTGGCACTTCCATTAAAGCGGATTCTATTCCACTAGCATTATTACATTGCAGTGTATGATTTAAAGCACCGCTAATTGTAGTTACAACAGGCGCAACATCATCAATTACGGTAATGGTTTGCACAAAATTAGCACTTGTGTTGCCACAACCATCAGTGAAGTTCCACGTTCTCACTCTCGAATACCCATTGGCACAATCGGTAGTAGGAGTAGTAACATCGCTTACAAGATGAATCGTTGGCGTAGCCGAACAATTATCAGTTGCTGTTGGTACTTCCATTAAAGCAGAAGCAATTCCACTAGCATTATTACATTGTAATGTATGGTTCAAAGTTCCAGATATTGTTGACACAACAGGCGCAATGTCGTCAATCACGTTAATGGTTTGCATAAAATTGGCACTTGTATTTCCACAATCATCGGTGAAATTCCAAGTTCTCACTCTTGAATAGCCATTAGCACAATCGGTAGTAGGAGTGGTAACATCACTCACAAGATGCATTGTTGGCGTAGCCGAACAATTATCATTTGCTGTTGGCACTTCCATTAAAGCGGATTCTATTCCACTAGCATTATTACATTGTAATGTATGGTTCAAAGTTCCAGAGATTGTTGACACAACAGGCACAACGTCATCAATTACGGTAATGGTTTGAACAAAATTGTCACTTGTATTACCACAACCATCAGTGAAGTTCCATGTTCTCACTCTTGAATATCCATTAGCACAATCAGTTGTAGGAGTAGTAACATCGCTTACAAGATGGATTGTTGGTGTAGCCGAACAATTATCAGTTGCTGTTGGCACTTCCATCAAAGCGGATTCTATTCCACTAGCATTATTACATTGCAGTGTATGATTCAAACTTCCCGAAGTTGTAGTTACAACAGGCGCAACATCATCAATTACGGTAATGGTTTGCACAAAATTGGCACTCGTATTGCCACAACCATCAGTGAAGTTCCATGTTCTTACTCTCGAATAGCCATTAGCACAATTGGCATCGGGTGTTGTTACGTCACTCACTAAATGCATGGTTGGAGTAGTTGAACAATTGTCGGTTGCTGTTGGCACTTCCATTAAAGCAGAAGCAATTCCACTAGCGTTATTACATTGTAATGTATGATTCAAAGTTCCCGAAGTTGTTGTCACAACAGGCGCAACGTCATCAATCACGGTAATAGTTTGTACAAAATTGGCACTTGTATTACCACAATCATCAGTGAAGTTCCAAGTTCTTACTCTTGAATATCCATTAGCACAATCGGTAGTAGGAGTAGTAACATCACTCACAAGATGGATTGTTGGTGTAGCCGAACAATTGTCGGTTGCTGTTGGCACTTCCTCTAAAGCAGCTGTAATTCCACTAGTATTATTACATTGCAGTGTATGATTCAAAGTACCTGATGTTGTTGTTATTATAGGTGAAGTAGTATTATTTACAGCAACGGTTTTTGTACATTCTGAAGTACATCCATTAGTATCAGTAGTATTTAAGGTTAAAGTAAATGATGCATTACAATTCTGTCCAGCAGTAACACTTACAGTCTGAGAAGTAGTGCTGCCACTTAGGGTTCCATTGCCGGAAATACTCCATGAATAGCTGGAGCTAACAGGAGCAGCATAATTATTAGCTATTGTAGAAGGACATAATGGTCCATTAGATCCTGTAATTGAACAACTTGGAGATGGAGTTGTAGTAATAGTAACATCGTCATAAACAATACAGTGAGTCCCAATACCATTAGAAGGATGGGTTTCTACAGTAAGTCGGAGTGTAGCAGAACTTCCATTGATTGTTACATAAGAATCCAGAGTGGTTGGACTGGCAATTGTAACACTTCCACTTAGTACAGACCAGGTTGTAGAGACAACTGCATAATTTGAACTTGGCACTGCAACCCCTTGTAGTTTGTAATTTCCTCCTGAACAAATGGTATCATCATCGCCAGCGTCTGCACTTCCTAAAGTAAGATTGGTAACGGCCAGTGGCTCAAAAAAATCTTTAATTGATGCTGATGGAGCTGTTGAGGTTTTTGATTTTACAAAAATTGTTTTTATTTTGAGATTGGCACACGGATCAATAGCTCCTAATACTTCGGTTAAGTTAACCACTGATTCTATAAAAGTATTTTGAGGATAACTATTGGTTCCAAAAGCAGAATAAGGAACTGGAACAGTAGTCGAATTTCCTGCCGCATAAACCGAATTAAGTGGAAGAGATGAAAAATAGGTTTTATACTGCCAAGTTCCACTAACATTTTCCCAATGCTGAATATCAAAATTAGCTGCGCCATTTTCGAAATAGACAGTTAATAAAAAATCACCTTGTGTTCTTCCTCCTGTTACGCTAGAACCTGTTGAAGCAAAACCTGTAGCTGTTTTAGTTAATTCATCTTGAAGAAATTCAAAATCGATATACGCATTACCACTATTACTCAAACGGTCAGCCGCAAAAACAAACCACACATTGCCATTAGCATCCGTAGTAAAATGGATTAAAGCATTGTTCATGTCGGTTTTATTATTTGCCGTTCCCAATGTCCAAGACATACTGTTAGGATTATCGCTTACTTTGTCACCTCCACCAAAAATATTGTCGGTTGAACTATTGTATTCATCATACAAATGGTAAGTGGTTTTTATGTTTAAAGGAGTTCCTGAATTGGCCAAAACAAAGCCTCCTGATCCAGTACCAAATACCCAATCTCCAATAGCTGAATTAGATGAAAGTGTACCATTAATATTAAATCCTCCGCTTGGAGAACTAACAGGAGCTATTCCTGGTCCAATTTGAGCAGAAAGTACTAGTGAACAATGGAAAAATACGAAGACAAAAAGTCTTCCCAAACGAGTAAATGTTGGTTTCATATTGATTTTATTTTTAAATCGTTAGAAAGAAATAATTGGACTATTGTAGAATTGATTTCTTTAAAATTAGTTACCTATTATATATAGTTAAATATTTAACTATTTGATATAGTGATATTTATATCTAAGTTACTTTGTGAGAATATAAAAAACAGTGCAGTCCTTATAAAAGACTAAAAAACTCGTTAAACAGTTCGTTTTGATTATTTTGGTGATTGTTTTCTTTCTTTTTAGGTAGCAAAAAAGATGTTGAATAATAAAAAGCATTAAAATCAATATTCGTTTGTATTTCTTTTGTAAATTGTATTTTATAAGAGCAAATCATTTTCTAAAGCATCAACCCCTAATCCCCCCATACGATATGAAAAATTTGATTTTAATTAGACACGCAAAATCGAGTTGGGAAACTCCAATTCAAGATATTGACAGACCCTTACTTCAAAGAGGAATTATGGATGCTCATTTAGTTTCTTCCTCCATTTTAAAGTACATTCCAAAGACATTTTTACTCTGGAGTAGTGTGGCTAAACGAGCTGCAGATACGGCTTTGATTTTTGCTCAGAACATTTCTTTTCCAATTGAAAATATTGTTTATAAAGACGATTTGTACACTTTTGATGAGAATCAATTAGAGAAAGTAATTAAATCGTGTGATAATCTTTATGAAAGTGTTATTCTTTTCGGACATAATGAGGCTATTACAAATTTTGTTAATAAATTTGGAGATAGTTTTATTCCTAATGTTCCTACTTCAGGATTTGTTTCAATACAATTTGGAGTTAATCATTGGGATAAAATAGATAAGGGTAGGACCCAAAAAATTGTTTTTCCAAAAGATTTAAAATAAATAAAGTGCCGCATCATAAATATATAGACAGAGAGAAAAGTTGGTTAGCATTTAATGCCAGAGTACTTCAAGAAGCAGGAGATGAAACAGTACCACTTTTAGACAGAATGCGTTTTTTAGGGATTTTCTCTAATAATTTAGATGAGTTTTTTAGAGTTCGTTTTGCGGCTATTCGAAGGTTGACTTTAACTGGAATTTCTGGAGAAAAGTATTTTAATGGCATTCCAGCCCAACAATTGCTAAATGATATTACCGATATTGTAATCGATCAACAAGCAGAAAGTTTAGACATCCTAAATGATATTGAGGCTAGGCTGGAAAAAGAAAACATTTTTACCATTGATGAAAATGATGTGACTGAAGAGCAAGAAAATTTTCTAAAAGAATTTTTTGTTCAAAAGGTGAGCCCAGAATTAGTCACGATTATTTTGAATGACCTCGATCATTTTCCTGTTTTAAAAGACACTGCGGGCTATTTAGCAGTAAAGTTGGTGACAAAAAATCAAACTCAAGATAATGATGTTGAGGATACAGATGAAAATTCAGAAATAAGATATGCAGTAATTGAGCTTCCAAAAACAATTAACCGATTTGTTGTTTTACCTCCCGAAGGTGAAAAGCAATTCGTGATTATGCTGGACGATGTGATTCGTCTGAATTTGAATAAAATTTTTGATATTTTTGATTACGAAAGTGTTTCGGCTCACATGATAAAAATTACTAGAGATGCCCAATTGGATATTGATAGCGATATGAGTAAGAGTATGCTAGAGAAAATATCTGCGGGTGTCAAAGACCGAAGAATAGGAGAGCCAGTTCGATTTATTTATGATCAAACAATTGAAAAAGATACGCTTAATTTCTTTTTGACCAATATGAAAATTGATGCTACGGATAGTATTATTCCGGGGGGGAAATATCATAACAGAAGAGATTATATGGATTTTCCAAACCTAGGTCGATTTGATTTGTTGTATAAAAATAATCCGCCTTTACCAATTCCAGGCTTGAGTTTGGATGAAAATATCATGAAGAAAATTGCGGTAAAAGATTATTTGGTCAATGCTCCATACCAATCGTATTCCTATGTAATTAAGTTCTTGCGAGAGGCTGCCTTGGATCCAAAAGTTACCACAATTAAAATCACGTTGTACCGATTAGCCAAGAATTCCCAAATTATCAGTTCGTTAATTAATGCTGCTAAAAATGGTAAAAAAGTAACAGTTCAAATTGAATTGCAAGCTCGTTTTGATGAAGCAAGTAACATCTCGTATGCTGAGCAAATGCAAACCGAAGGAATTGAACTGATTTTTGGAATTAAAGGACTGAAAGTACATAGTAAAATTTGTGTTATTGAACGATTAGAGGGTAAGAAAATCAAACGTTATGGAATTATATCTACAGGGAACTTCAATGAGGCAACAGCCAAAGTATATACTGATGTAACACTTTTTACGGCACATCAAAAAATCCTGAAAGACGTATCTAAAATCTTTGATTTCTTCGATACTAATTATAGAGTACATCGTTACAAACACTTAATCGTTTCTCCTCATTATACTAGAGGTCGTTTTCATAAATTGATAGATAGAGAGATTTCGCATGCATTAGCAGGAAGAAAAACCTATATGAAATTGAAAATGAATAGCCTTTCAGATACTGAAATGATTGATAAATTGTATGAAGCAAGCAAAGCGGGAGTTAAAATACAATTAGAAGTTAGAGGAATTTGCTCTTTAATTCCAGGTGTTCCAGGAATGAGTGAGAATATAGAAGCCATTAGTATTGTAGACAATTATTTAGAACATTCTCGAATTTATATTTTTGGGAATGCAAGACAAACCGAAGTGTATATCTCATCGGCTGATATTATGACAAGAAACTTAGATGGTAGAGTCGAGGTTACTTGCCCAATTTTAGACGAAGAAATCAAGCAAGAGTTAATTGATAATTTCGATTTAGGTTGGAAAGGAAATGTAAAGGCGAGATTTCATTCAGAAAAATTAGACAATAAATACAGACAAAGAGGGAATAATCCTGTTTTTAGAGCGCAGTTAGAAACGTATAATTACTATAAGAACAAAGTAGATCAAGAAGAAATAGTCTAATTACAGATTAAACTCCTAAAAATTTATTTACCCACAGAATTAATTTTTGATGTTAAAAATAAAAAAATACGCCGCTATCGATATTGGATCTAATGCCATGCGATTGCTTATTGCAAATATTGTTGAACAAGACGGCAAAGAAACTCAATTTAGTAAAAGCTCTTTAGTTCGTGTACCAATTCGTTTGGGTCAAGACGCCTTTACTGTTGGCGCCATCTCAGAAGAAAACATTGACAGAATGTGCGATGCCATGAAAGCATTCAGTCTATTAATGAAAGTTCATAAAGTAGAGCAATACAAAGCTTTTGCTACTTCAGCCATGCGTGAAGCGTACAATGGGAAAGAAGTGGTTGAAATTATTAAGAAAAAAGCGGGTGTTAAAATAGAAATTATTGATGGTAAACAAGAGGCGGTTATTATTGCGTCGACAGATTTACACCATTTATTAAAAACGGATCAAACGTATCTTTTTGTTGATGTGGGTGGTGGAAGTACTGAATTCACTTTGTTTTCTAATGGAAAAATGATTGCTTCCCGATCTTTCAAAGCGGGAACAGTTCGTTTGTTGAATGATATGGTTCACGAGGTGGTTTGGGAAGAAATTGAAAAATGGATTCGCACCAATACTGAAGAATACGATGAAGTCACATTAATTGGATCTGGAGGAAATATCAATAAGTTGTTCAAGATGTCTGGAAAACTTCAAGAAAAGCCGTTGTCTTATATTTATATAAATTCTCAATATGCATTTTTGAATTCGTTAACTTATGAACAACGTATTTCTGAATTAGGATTGAATTCGGATCGTGCCGACGTAATTCTTCCTGCAACTAGAATTTACTTGAATGCAATGAAATGGAGTGGAGCGAGAAATATTTATGTTCCAAAGATTGGTTTAGCAGATGGAATTGTTAAAGCGATGTACTACGGTAAAATTTAAAAAAATAGTAAGTAATACCCGTTGAGTGTAATTAGTTTTTGATGATAATTTTTACGTCAGTTCGAGTAATTTTCGACAGAAAATTGTATCGAGAACAAGTGAAATTTCATTAAAAACGATTCTCGATACATTTTTTGTTTCATTTCATTACACAAAAAACACTCGAATAGACGTTTTTAATAATAATATGCAAAGAATTAAGTAATATCCAATCCGAATGTTGTTTTTAATAGTTCAATATTCGGATTGATTTGATGCAAACGATTGTAACGATCTTGATCATTAAAACTGCGTTTGCTTTCAAAACTTTCATTGACAATGACTTCAATCGTAATGTCATGATTGTGCAAATGACCTTTTAAATAGCCTAATAATCCTAATTTTTCGCTTTCAAAATCTAATTTAGAACCCTCATTGGGTAATTCAATGGTAATATGTGTACCATTCAAAACAGGGTCGTTAATTAACAATAACGATTCCATAATTTTGTACCCTTTATCTCCCAAACGCTGTGCATACTTATTCCACTGCAATAACATTTCAGTCTCTGTAAAAGGCTCTGTTGGTAAATGAAGAATATCTTTTACAATAGTTTTAGAATTTTCCTCTAATGCTTTTTTCGCACGAATACTTGATAAAGACAGCGCAGAAACTTTAGGCTCTGATTCGTTTGGAATCATTGGTTTAGGAATTTCAAGAACAGTCTCAGTCACTGGTTTAGAGACTTCGACGATTTCTAAAGGAAGTTCTTCTTTAATTTCTGGCGAGGGAATAGTAATAGTTTCTTCTGCTACTTTCAGAGTTTCGGTACTTTTAACTACCTCAACTATTGAATAGCCTGAATTTTTAAAATAAGTAGGAGGAATTATAAATTGTTCAACTTTTTTTTTTCTCCATCGAAAGTGATGGAGGCCAATTGCATTAAGCAAAGTTCAACAAGCAGTCGTTGATTTTGACTGACTTTGTATTTCAAATCACAATCATTGGCAATTTCAATTCCTTTCAACAAGAAATTCGCATCACATTTTTGTGCTTGGATTCTGTATAATTGTTGTGCTTGTTCTCCCACTTCTAATAAAGATAAAGTAGCAGGGTTTTTAGAAACCAATACATCTCTGAAGTGCGAAGCCAATCCAGAAACAAAATGATGGGCATCAAATCCTTTGGCTAATATTTCATTAAAAGCCACTAATAATTCTGGAATTTTGTTTTCCAAAATTAATTCAGTCACATTGATATACGTTTCGTAATCTAAAACATTCAAATTTTCTGTAACAGCCTGACGAGTCAAATTAGTACCACAAAAAGAAACTACTCGGTCAAAAATAGACAAAGCATCACGCATAGCACCGTCTGCTTTTTGAGCAATGATATGTAAAGCGTCATCTTCAAACTGAACACCTTGACTAGTGGCTACATCTGCTAAATGCTCTTTAGCATCTTTAACGGTAATTCTTTTAAAATCAAATATTTGGCAACGAGACAAAATGGTAGGTATGATTTTGTGTTTTTCGGTGGTAGCCAAAATGAAAATAGCATGTTTAGGCGGTTCTTCTAACGTTTTCAAGAAAGCATTAAAAGCAGCTGAAGACAGCATGTGTACCTCATCAATGATATATACTTTATATTGTCCTGTTTGTGGTGGTATACGTACTTGGTCTATCAAGTTTCGGATATCATCTACCGAGTTGTTAGAAGCAGCATCCAATTCAAAAACATTGAAAGCAAAATCTTCGTTCGGGTCGTCATAACCAGGTTGATTGATTTTTCGTGCCAAAATTCTAGCACAAGTAGTTTTACCCACTCCACGAGGCCCTGTGAATAAAAGGGCAGAAGCTAAGTGGTTATTTTCAATGGCGTTTAGCAAAGTATTCGTAATGGCTTTCTGCCCCACAACATCTTTAAATGTTTGCGGACGGTATTTTCTAGCCGATACTATAAATTGTTCCATTGAAAACGTATTAGGAAGCAAATATAGGATTTGAAATTTCAAAAAGCAATAGCTCTAGCTTCAAAAGAGGAGGACTTATCCCCAATTTACTAACAAAATGAAGCCGCGGTTTTTAATATTAATTAGTGGACTTCTAAATCAATTATGAATTACCATAAATTATGTCGTAAATTTGCACCGCAGACCGCCTTATCGCCGTCCTGATTTATTAGGAGGGAGGAAAGTCCGGACACCACAGAGAAGCATAGCGGGTAACGCCCGTCTCCCGATAGCTATCGGGAAGGACAAGTGCAACAGAAAGTATGTACAGGTAATGCTGTAGTGAAACCAGGTAAACTCTATGCGGTGAAATATCAAGTATATCAGCATTTAAGGGCTTCTCGTCCGTTGTTGAAGGGTAGATAGCTTGAGTCTTACAGTAATGTAAGATCTAGATAAATGATAAGGCTCCGTTTATCGGAGACAGAATCCGGCTTATAGGTCTGCTTTTTTTTATAATTTGTAAAGAAAACTATTCTTCTTACTCTTCAGAAGTAGCCATCTCAAAAAAACTAAAAAATGAACCTCCGTAACTTTTCTGAAAAGAAAAATTCGGCAAATGTTCCATTTTAGTATACTTAGAATGTTCAATGATCAACATACCTTCTTCTTCAAGAAGTTCTCTTTCAAAAACTAAAGTAGCAACCTTTTCGAAGGTTTTTTGGTCTAGACCATAAGGCGGGTCAGCAAAAATGATATCATAAGTCGTTTTATTCTTTTCTAAGAAAGCAAAAACATCACTTTTAGTTGCTGCAATATTGAAATCATATTCGGCTGCAATTTGTTTGATGAATTTTACACAGCCAAAATCGCCATCCACAGAAGTAATAGGTGAACTCCCTCTGGAAGCAAATTCAAAGCTGATATTTCCTGTCCCCGAGAATAAGTCCAACACTTTCAATCCCTCAAAACTAAAATGATTATTCAAGACATTGAACAAAGCTTCTTTACTCATGTCGGTGGTTGGGCGTACAGGAAGGTTTTTGGGAGGGAATATGCGTCGGCCTTTGTATTTACCTGAAATAATTCTCATGAATTAAAAAGTATAAAATGGGTTCTGTTATCCGCTTCTGAAAAATTATTTTTGGCTTGTAAATCGCTTACATCCAATAACGATACATTGCGAATGTATTTGTAGGCTAATTGGTAATACTCACTTTCAGCATCAATTTTTCCAATCAATTCTAAAGGGAACTCTTCTGGATTTAAACCCAGTTGTTCTGCTGTAAACAAAATGTAATACAAGAAATCTTCGGGAGTGGTGTAGTCAAAAGAGTTGAATAATAATAATTTTTGGTTTTGGACTACAATAATTTCAAAATGTCCGGAATTAATATGAACGAATACTTTTTTCTCTGGATTGTTTTTAGAGCCAATTAATAATTTGGATACTAAAATAGTATTGGCATGTTTGTAATCGAAAGTACCAAATTGATCAATAAAAAAATTATTGATGTTCACATACGGAATGTAAACAGTGTTCATCTGGCAATTGGCAATTTCGTCAAAAGCAAAAAAATCAGTTTCAAAAACTTTGGTATTGTATTGTAAATAGCTTCCTAAAAAGTTTTCATCAAACAAAGGTTCTGGTACAAACGTAGAAAGATTGTTGTTGTGAATGACCAAAATTTCATCATACGAATCCTTTAATTCAGGGAAATCACTAAATGCATCTGCAAACAAATCTTCGGTTTTAGTAGCTTTATGAAACGTATCAAAACGAACTTCGTTAAAAGAAGTAATCGTGTTGTTGAGTGTGTCGAAACAACAAAAAGAAAGACCGTTCAAGGCAACCTGAATGGATAGTTTTTTATATTTCTTTTCGGTGATGTTTGTGTTCATAGCATTTAGTTCAACAATGCAAACATACGAATAACAATAGCAAAAATCAAGTTCAATGACAATGGCATAAATGAATCTCAAAACTTCTGTTCAAAAAGGAATTACAATTTGAAATTGAATTTTGAACTTGCCATTGTAACTGCAATTGCGTACTTTGCAGTCAAATTAATCCTAATGAATTCCTCTCTGTTTTACAGTCTTTTAAAGAAAAAATTTCCGTTTGAACCGACTTACAAGCAGGATATTTTTTTTCAAAAGATTGCTATTTTCTTGACCGAAACGGAAAACAACACCATTTTTGTTTTAAAAGGATATGCAGGTTCGGGGAAAACAACCGTTATTTCTACCATTGTCAATAATCTGATTGAGATTAATAAAAAATATGTTTTGCTTGCGCCAACAGGTCGTGCGGCTAAGGTAATTGCCAATTATTCGAATAAGCCTGCTTTTACCATTCATAAAAAAATCTATTTTCCAAAGAAATCTTCTGGAGGTGGTGTGTCTTTTACGTTACAACCAAACAAGCATAAGAATACTATTTTTATTGTTGATGAGGCTTCGATGATTTCTGATGCTAATTCGGATTCAAAATTATACGAAAATGGCTCGTTGTTAGATGATTTGATTTCGTATGTGTATTCGGGAACCAATTGTAAAATGATTCTTTTGGGAGATACAGCTCAGCTACCACCAGTGAATTTAGATATCAGTCCCGCTTTAGACACCCATACTTTGGCAGTGCATTATGACAAAGAAATAGAATCTATTGAATTAGACGAGGTGATGCGTCAGGAGGAAAGTTCGGGTATTTTATTCAATGCAACAGAACTTAGGGAGTTGTTGAAAGATTCGTTTATAAACGAATTTCAATTTGATGTGAGAAAATTTAAAGATATTGTCCGATTAGTTGATGGTTACGATATCCAAGATGCCATTCATTCGGCATATAGTAATTATAGTATTGAAGATACCGCTTTTATTGTTCGTTCTAATAAACGTGCGAATCAGTATAATGAACAAATTCGAACCCGAATTTTAGATCGTGAAAGCGAATTGTCAACGGGAGATTTTTTGATGGTAGTAAAGAACAATTACTTTTGGCTAAAAGATTCTGACGAAGCGGGATTTATTGCCAATGGTGATATTATTGAAATATTAGAAATATTTGCTATTCAAGAGTTGTACAGCTTCAAGTTTGCGAAAGTAAAAATCCGGATGGTGGATTATCCCAATCAAAAACCATTGGAAACTGTTTTGTTATTGGATACTATAAAAAGCGAATCTCCTTCATTAACGTATGAAGAATCCAATCGTTTGTACCAAGAAGTGATGAAAGATTATGAAGGGGAAACCAAATTCAAGCAATTCCAGAAAGTAAAAAACAATGATTATTTTAATGCCTTGCAAGTGAAATTCTCGTATGCAATAACTTGTCACAAATCGCAAGGAGGGCAGTGGAATACCGTTTTTATCGAGCAACCCTATTTGCCTGACGGAATCAACAGTGACTACATTCGTTGGTTATATACAGCTATGACGCGAGCAAAAAATAAATTATATTTGATTGGTTTTAAAGACGAAAGTTTTGTGGACTAAATTTAAACAGTAATTATGATGAATAATTTAAACGATTTACATGCTATTTCAGGGAGTTTCCCTACAACAGATAAAATGCCTGTTTTATTTTTGGGACATGGAAGCCCAATGAATGCTATTGAAGAAAATCAGTTTGTAACAGGTTTTAGAGATCTTGCAAGAACACTACCGCAGCCTAATGCTATATTGTGTATTTCAGCCCATTGGTACACCAAAGGAACTAAAGTTACGGCTATGGAAATGCCTAAAACGATTCACGATTTTGGAGGTTTTCCACCCGAATTGTTTGCAGTTCAATATCCTGCCAAAGGTAGTCCAGAATTAGCTTTGGAAACTAAAGAACTATTACAGCCTGTAGCAGTTGAACTAGACGATACTTGGGGATTAGATCACGGAGCTTGGAGTGTTATTAAACATTTATATCCTGAGGCTAATGTTCCTGTTATTCAGTTGAGTATTGATTATTCAAAACCGCCAGAGTATCATTTTGAGTTGGCTAAACAATTAAGTGATTTGCGTTACAAAGGCATTTTAATTGTGGGTAGCGGGAATATTGTCCATAACCTGAGATTAGTTGATTACCCGAATTTTGATAAAGATAATTACGGCTATGATTGGGCTATCGAAGCTAGAGAAATAGTGAACAATTATCTATTAGATGGTAATTTCAAACCTTTGTTTGATTACGAAAGGCAAAGTAAAGCCTTGCAATTAGCCATTCCAACGCCAGAACATTTTTTACCGTTACTTTATACATTGGGATTAAAAGAAAAGAAGGAAGAACTTAGTTTATTCAATGATAAATTAGTAGCGGGTTCTTTGAGTATGACTTCGGTGAAGATTATGTAGATAGGTTTTTAGTAAAATGGTATATTTGGAGAATGATTAATAAAAAATAATAATCAGTTTTTTAAAATTAGTAACAAAATAGTTGCAATAATAAAACCTTTGTGACTTACTGCCTTTGGGGCAATTTATATACAAATGAAAATAATAGCTGTCATCCCTGCACGTTACGCTTCCACGCGATTCCCTGCTAAATTAATGCAAGATTTAGGAGGAAAAACAGTCATTTTAAGAACCTACGAAGCGGCACTTTCTACGAAGTTGTTTGATGATGTTTTTGTGGTCACGGATTCGGATATTATTTTTGAAGAGATTGTTTCTAATGGTGGCAAAGCTATTAAAAGTATCAAAGAACACGAGTCAGGTAGTGATCGGATTGCTGAAGCCGTTCAGAATTTAGATGTAGATATTGTGGTCAATGTGCAAGGTGATGAGCCTTTTATTGATATCGATCCTTTGGAAAAAGTAATCGAAGTATTTAAAAATGATTCGGCTAGACAAGTCGATTTAGCTTCTGTAATGCGCGAAATCAAAGACGAAGCCGAAATTAATAATCCCAATAACGTAAAAGTAGTGGTAGCGCAAAACGGATTTGCCTTGTATTTTTCCCGTTCGGTAATTCCGTATCCAAGAGAGAAAAATGTAGGAGTACGCTATTTTCAACACATTGGAATTTATGCTTTTAGAAAACAGGCTTTACTTGATTTTTATAGTTTACCAATGCAATCGTTGGAAGCTTCCGAAAAACTCGAACAATTGCGTTATTTGGAATTTGGCAAACGCATTAAAATGGTAGAAACTACTCATGTAGGTATCGGAATTGATACTCCTGAAGATCTAGAAAAAGCCAGAAAAATGCTTTAATTAATCCTGATTTTCGTGATCAAAATAGCCTTTAGTTTTTACTTTGGTTGAAAAAAAGTTCAGGAAAAGAATAATAAAAAACAAGAATAGTAAGGCCTGTGTACTTACTAAAAACTTTCCTATTGTAGCTATAGGATGAAAATCGCCATACCCAATTGATGACGAAGTAATAATACTAAAATATACTGCGTCAAACCAATTTAGAAAAGGTTTGTTTAGATAATTTCCACACGAATAAAAAACGGCATAAGCAAAGACAATTTCTAAATAATTGAAGAATAGTAATAGCATCGACCTTCTGTAGGAGCGCGGTCTTGAAAAGAGATCAGAGGCAAAAATTAGGGTAGGAATGTAAAATATAGTTTCTAAAAACACATACGTCATTAGTACAATGACCCATTGGTACTGTTGCCATTGGTTTACTAAAATAAGAATCGGAAAAGTAACTTTGAGTAAAATGTAAAAATCAGTCGCTAAGTCTTGGTATTCAATTCCCTTTTTCCTAGAAAAATATTTAATATAAATTCCAGGAAATAGTAATTGAGAAGAAGATAGTAACAAACGAAAAATCTTTTCTAATCCGTTATCGTCTTGATGATCGTTATTCCAAATGGATTTTATGTTTTGAATTCGCTTTTCAATAGGATCGAATTCAGCTTGCTTTCCATTGGATGATTTGCCTAAAAATAGTTTTCGGATTGTTTTTCTCATTTGTGATAGAATAAGTACCTACAAGTTAGTAAAAAAATAGCATTATATCTTTTCAATTACAATTAATTCATTGTGAATTTCAACCCTAGGAATTGTTTTTATTTTGAAATTGGGTTGGTAAAATTCAGTACAATATTTCTTATTTCTCTGATTGTCTTTTTCACTTAATACCATTGTATTAAATAGAATACAGCCTTTTTCTTGAAGTAACGCACAAAGTCTTTGCGTAAAGAAGTTTTCGAATAAAAAACTAGGCATTTTTGTGTCTTGAAAAATATCAACGATAATTAAATCGTATTTATCATTGGCTTGTAAAACAAATTCAAAAGCATCGGTATTTAATAAGCTAAGATTCGGAATTTGATTCAATTGAAAGTAAGAATTGGCTATTTTAATAATTTCAGGATCAATTTCAACCCCTATAATTTTACCTTTAAATTGAATTTCGTCATTTAAAGTTTTGATTACACTTCCGCCAGCAACACCTAAAACCAATATGGTATTCATTTTTCTAATTTGGCGAAAGCCAATGGTTTTTAATCCGAGACGTAAAATGCGTTGTAAACTTCCGTACGAGTAGTTGGTGTTTTCAGAATCTAGTACTAATTCGCCATTTGCCCAAGTGATTTCAATTGATTTACTCCAATTGGATTTGGTCTTAAATACCGTTATAGGCAGGAGATAACTCAATAGTTTGCGAATCATAGTGTGGGGTTTGTTCAAAAATAAGATTTTAATTGTTTTATTTGTAAAAAATTAAAAGAGAATGAAAAGACAATTCTATAAGTGGCTATTTTTCAAAATCATGGGTTGGAAAATTGTCGGCACCATTAATCCCGAAATAAAGAAATGTGTAATGATGGTAATGCCTCATACAAGCGCACACGATTTTTACTTAGGTATTTTTACACGAGGAATTATGGGTTTAGAAATGAATTTTGTTGCCAAGAAAGAATTGTTTCGTTTTCCTTTTGGATATTATTTTCGTTATATGGGAGGAGCGCCTTTGGACCGATCAGGAGGTTTGAACAAAGTAGATTCTATAGCCGCAATATTTGATACAAAAGAAACTTTCCGTTTAGCAATAGCTCCTGAGGGAACACGTAAATATGTAGCTGAACTTAAAACAGGCTTTTATTACATTGCTTTGAAAGCGAATGTACCCGTTATTCCTGTAGCTTTTGATTTCGGTAAAAAAGAAGTTCGTTTTGGAGAACCATTACTTCCAACAGGAAACTTAGAGGAGGATATAACAATTCTTAAACATCATTTTGTTGGTGTTTTTGGTAAAATTCCGGATTGTGGTTACAAAGTGTAAATGCCTTACTGCGGCGTAAATTCTTTAAAAGAACCGTCTTTATAGAAGAAAACGATTTTTTCTATTTCGCTTGAAATAGATTCTGGCTTCTTTTCTACTTTTTTAATTTCTACAGGAGTAGTCTTTTTTGTTTCTTGAACTTCAGAGAACAAATTGGAACTAATTGCATTATCATTCAAAGGAGTAGGAGGAGTCTCAATTTGTTGTTCGGTGTTGATTGTTTTCGGGAAACTTCCTTTTCCATTTAGTATCCAATACAAATCTACTTCTGGGAAAACCTCTAAAATTTTAAGAATAAAATCTAAACTAGGTTTGTTTCGTCCCGACAAAAGATGAGACAAACTAGAACGCTGTACACCAATTTTATCCGCAAAAGAAGATGCATTCAAATTGTAATAATCTAATAGAGTTTCAAGTCTTTTTACAAAATCATCGATGTTTACCATTGTGTAAAATATTAAAATAATAAATTGTTTACAAATGTAATTAAATTAATTACACCTCAATGTTAAATAGTTCTAAATCGGTTTAAATGCGTATGTTTTAATTGAAATTTTAGTAGAATTAAAATATTTTAAATATATGATTTTTAACACTTTAATTAAAAAACATGAAATTGTTTACAAATTACAATTAGTAATATATTCAGGATAAGCTAAACACTACGATATCTGTTTACATTGTTGAAATTTTATAATCATAATTAGTTTACATTTGTAAATATAAAGATGTTTACTTTTGTAAAATCAAATTAAAAGCTATGAATTTAGAAGAATTATTTGTTCAGAATAAAGAACAAACTATCCAAGGTAGGTACCTAACATTAGATCATATTGACCCTGTTTTAAACCGTTTAAATACCAACAATCAATTACAAGTAATTGGGAAATCGGTTTTAAATAAACCTATATATGAATATCAAATCGGTCAAGGAGCCACTCGAATTTTTCTTTGGTCACAAATGCATGGAAATGAAAGTACCACAACAAAAGGAGTGTTTGATTTTTTAAATCTATTGCATAGTGGTTCTGATTTGGCAAAACAATTTTTGAGCAACTATACTTTTTGTTGGATTCCGATGTTAAATCCAGATGGAGCTACTCTTTATACTCGTGCTAATGCTAATGAAGTTGATTTGAACCGTGATTCTCAAGACTTAACCCAGCCTGAAAGCAAGGTGTTGAGAGCTACTTTTGAACGATTCAAGCCAGATTATTGTTTTAACCTACACGATCAGCGAACTATTTTTGGCGTTGCCAATACGGGTAAACCAGCAACTATGTCATTCTTGGCGCCTTCTTATAACGAAGAAAGAGAAATTAATGAGTCACGATTAAAAGCAATTAATGTGATTTCGGGCATCAATCAGGTTTTACAGCAATTTATTCCCGGACAAGTTGGACGTTTTGATGATTCATTCAATATTAATTGTATTGGAGATACATTTCAATATTTAGGTGTACCTACTATTTTATTTGAAGCGGGTCATTATCCAAATGATTATGAAAGAGAGCAAACTCGAAAATATGTATTTATTTCTTTGGTTGCTGCTTTCAATCTAATTAGCGAAAACGATATAGTTAGCAATAGAATCGAAGAATATTTGAATATTTCACAAAATAATCCAGTTTTTTGTGATTTTTTGTATAAAAATGTCAAAATAAATTATGATGGTAAGGAAAAAATCATCAATTTTGCCTCACAATACAAAGAAGAATTGATTGACGGTGCAATTTGCTTTAATGCTTACATTAATCAAATTGAAGATTTAGAAAATCGTTTTGGTCATTTCGTATATGATGCTCAAGGAGCTTCTTATTCAGATGATTATGATAGTATTCCTAGATTAGATCAGAAAGCCAATTTTTATTTAAATAAAAACATAGAATTTGTTAACGGATTGATAAAAAAATAATTTTATTACTCATTGTTTGATTTTTATGTATATTTTTATACTTTGTTTTAGATAATTAATAATATTAATTGAAAAAATTATGAGTAAGTTTCGTTTAGATGAAGTAGATCACCAGATTTTAGATATGTTGATTGACAACACTAGAGTTCCTTTTACGGATATTGCAAAAAAATTATTAATATCTGCTGGTACAGTCCATGTTAGGGTTAAAAAGATGGAAGATGCTGGAATTATTATGGGTTCTTCTCTTGTGCTAGATTATGATAAGTTAGGATACTCTTTCATTGCTTATGTAGGTGTATTTCTTAATAATACTTCTCAAACTAAATTTGTTTTAGAGAGAATTAACGAGATTCCTTTTGTAACGGTTGCTTCTGTAACTACAGGGAAGTTCAATATTTTTTGTAAAATTAGAGCAAAGGATACTAAGCATGCAAAAGATGTTATTTTTATGATTGATGACATTGACGGAGTGTACAGAACAGAAACAATGATTTCATTAGAAGAAAGCATCAACGACAAAAAGCGTTTGATGCATACGATCTTCAAAAACATGTAATACTTGTTGCTATATATTATATATAACCTCAAGTTTACGCTTGGGGTTTTTTTATGCCAAATTGATTAATAACTACTACAACCAACTTATAAAATTATGTATACGCTTCCCAAAATAGAACGTTTTAATCAGGATGTTCTTTCTAAGTATCACATTTATAATAGTGTGTTTATAACCTTACCATTTGATTCTATAGATAATACGGGGGTTTTACTTCCTTTGTTTACAGAAGTTTGTGAAACGGGTTTTAAAAAACAAGAAACTCCCGGAGAGATTGTAGAGTTTTTTGCTAAAAAATATTTGCACACAGATTCGGAATCAGATAAAATAGATTTAATGTTTCGTTTTATTCAATACATTGAAAGACAAATTGTACTTTTTGATGCTATTGAAGATGCTGCTTTCCCTGCTGTGAATAATATGGAAGGAAGAGGTTCGCTTCGTGATATTAAAGAAAAAGCGGATGATAAAAACAGTCAAGAAGAATTGATAGAGTTCTTAGAAAACTTTAATGTTCGAACGGTATTGACGGCGCACCCAACACAGTTTTATCCAGGAGCTGTATTAGGAATTATCAATGATTTAACGGATGCTATTCGTAAAAACAATCTATTAGGTATTAAACAATTGTTAGCCCAATTAGGAAAAACGCCTTTTATACAAAATGAAAAACCCAATCCGTATGACGAAGCGGTGAGTTTGATCTGGTATCTTGAAAATGTTTTTTACGAAACAGCAGGAGAGATGGTTCATTATTTAGAGAAAAATTTATTTAACGGGAATTCAATCAATAATCCTTTAATTAAATTAGGATTCTGGCCAGGAGGTGATCGTGATGGAAATCCTTTTGTAACAACTGATATTACTCTAAAAGTAGCAGATCGTTTGCGTACGTCTATTTTGAAATGTTATTATATCGAAATGAGAAACTTAAAACGTAAGTTAACATTTCCCGGTGTTGATACGTTAGTTTCGGAATTAGAACAAAAATTATATCGCTCTGTTTTTTATTCAAAAGGCGAAATTTTTATTACCCTTGAGGAATTTAGAACTCAATTGAAAAAAATCAGATCGATTATTGTAGAACAACATCAGTCGTTGTATGTTGATCAATTAGACGCTTTGTTAATTAAGGTAAATCTTTTTGGATTTCATTTTGCGACTTTAGACATTCGTCAAAACAGTAAAATCCATGATGCGGTTTTTAAAGATGTAGTTAGCTATTATCAAAAATCTGATTCGAAAGTTTTTCCTGCGAATTATTTTGAACTTTCTGAGCAGGAAAAAATGGAAGTTTTATCAAATGTATCAGGTGATCTAGATCCAGCTGCTTTTGATAACGAAATGACTAATTCTACTTTAGGGTCTATTCAAGCGATAAAAACGATTCAACATAATAATGGTGAATTTGGTTCTAATCGTTATATTATTAGTAATAATGAAAGTGCGCTAAATGTAATGGAAACTTTTGCTCTTTTTAAATTGAGTAATTGGAATGCTCCTTCGGTTGATATTATTCCGTTATTTGAATCGGTTGATGATTTGCAAAATGCGCATGAAATTATGGAGAAGTTGTATACTAATCCAGCCTATGCAAAACATCTAGAATCAAGAAATAATAAACAAACCATCATGTTAGGTTTCTCTGACGGAACTAAAGATGGAGGTTATTTGATGGCAAACTGGAGTATTTATAAAGCAAAAGAGTCATTGACCGAAATTTCCAGAAAGTATGGAATAAAGGCTATTTTCTTTGACGGTAGAGGTGGTCCTCCTGCTCGTGGTGGTGGTAAAACACATAAATTTTACGCTTCTTTAGGGCCTAAAATTGAGAATAACGAAATTCAAGTTACTGTACAAGGTCAAACGATTAGTTCTAATTTTGGTACTTTAGATTCGTGTCGTCATAATTTAGAGAATCTGTTAAGTGCAGGTGTGACAAATCAAGTATTTGCCAAAGGAAGAAATGAATTGACAATTGATGAAAAAGCCATTTTAGATCAATTAGCTGAATTAGGGTATGAAAAGTATTTGAACTTTAAAAACCACCCAAAATTTATTCCGTATTTAGAGCAAATGAGTACGCTGAAATACTATGCTAAAACAAATATCGGTAGCCGACCTTCTAAAAGAAGTAAGTCTGAAAATTTAGATTTTGCTGATTTGAGAGCTATTCCATTTGTAGGTTCTTGGAGTCAATTAAAACAAAACGTGCCAGGATTCTTTGGGGTTGGAACTGCTTTGAAACATTTTGAAGATACGAATCAATGGGATAAAGTTCAAAATTTATATGATGGTTCTTTGTTCTTTAAAACCTTATTAGAAAACAGTATGATGTCATTGGCTAAATCGTTTTTCCCATTGACAGCTTATATGAGTAAAGATCCAGAGTTTGGTGAGTTTTGGCAAATCATATACAATGAATTTTTGGAAACTAAACGTTTGTTGTTGAAAATTGCAGGGCATCAAGAATTGATGGAAAACTATCCTGACGGTAAAGCTTCGATTGACATTAGAGAGCGTATTGTGTTGCCTTTGTTGACAATACAACAATATGGATTGACAAGGATTAATGAGTTATTGAAACAAAAAAATCCAGACGAAAAGTTAATTAAGGTATATGAAAAAATTGTAACCCGTTCACTTTTTGGTAATACCAATGCGAGTAGAAACTCAGCTTAATTAGTATTTATGAAAACAAGTCAGTTATCCGATAATGAGTATTCAACTTTTAATGCTACTTATATTAAGGCGGCAGGCGAAGTAGATTTGATTGAAGAATTGGAAATTTGTTTGCATGACTTTATTCGTTTTGTACAAAACATTCCGATGGATAAGTTTGATTATCGTTATGCCGAAGGCAAATGGACAATCAAAGAAATTCTTCAACACATTATTGATACAGAACGAATTTTTGCGTATCGTGCATTGCGAATTTCAAGAAATGACACCACACCTTTGCCAGGTTTTGACGAAACTATTTTCGCAAATAATACTGAAGGGAATAAAAGAAGTCTTCAAGATTTATTAACCGAATTATCAGCGGTTAGACATTCTAATTTGTTGCTTTTTAAAAGTTTTTCTGAAGATCAATTGAAAAGAGTAGGTGTAGCTTCTGAACATTCAATTTCTGTTAGAGCTATTGGTTTCATGATTATTGGACACCAAAAACAACATCAAAAAGTTTTTGAAGAACGCTATTTGTAAGAATAACAGTTTATATAAATTAAAAAAGGCTATCTATTTTCATAGGTAGCCTTTTGTTTTTTTTTCGAATTAATAATTATTCTTCGTCCTCATCTTCTTCGTCAGCGATGTCATCAAAATTATCATCATCGTCGTCTCCATCTTCACCATCAGTGTCTGGTTTATCTAGATTTTCGTCTTCTGTATCATCGTCATTTTCATCTTCGTCTAGTTCAAGTCCTTTGATTGGTTCAACGACTACATCGATGATTTCATCATCTTCATCGTAGTTTTCAATTCTGTCAGAAAGTTTAGTACTCACTTTTACTAAATAAATAGTGTCTTCAGTTCTAACTTCTACTGCTTCAACTAATTCATTCTTAGCGTTTCTAAAACGGATAATGTCTGAATCATCATAACCATCAGGAAATTTTTCTACTAATAAGTTTAAAATTTCGTTTGTAAGTTTTGCGTAATCAACAATTACTCTTTTCATAAAGTTGTGTATTCTATAAGTCTAATAAATAAGCAAAAATTAAAGGTGCTACAATGGTAGCATCAGATTCAATAATGAACTTTGGAGTGTTGATGTCCAATTTACCCCAAGTTATTTTTTCATTCGGAACAGCTCCAGAGTACGAACCGTAACTGGTTGTAGAATCTGAAATCTGACAGAAATAGCTCCAGAATGGAATGTTGTGCATTTCCATATCTTGGTACAACATAGGTACCACACAAATTGGGAAATCTCCTGCAATACCACCACCAATTTGGAAGAATCCAATTCCGTTAGCGCTATTTTTTGGATACCAGTCTGCTAGAAAAGTCATGTATTCAATACCTGACTTCATAGTGGAGGCTTTTAAATCTCCTTTGATTACATAGGAAGCAAAAATATTACCCATAGTGCTGTCTTCCCAACCTGGAACAATAATAGGTAAGTTTTTTTCTGCTGCCGCATACATCCAACTATCTTTTAAGTCAATTTCGTAATATTCTTCAAGAACACCTGAAAGTAACATTTTGTACATAAATTCATGTGGAAAATAACGTTCTCCTTTATCATCAGCGTCTTTCCAAATTTTATAAATGTGTTTTTGCAAACGACGGAAAGCTTCATGCTC
This sequence comes from Flavobacterium sp., assembly GCF_031537875.1. Lineage (GTDB taxonomy): Bacteria > Bacteroidota > Bacteroidia > Flavobacteriales > Flavobacteriaceae > Flavobacterium. The sequence goes on from NZ_JAVKNB010000016.1 coordinate 89,672, forward strand.
TGGAATACAAGTATCTGTTACACGATTCAATCCTCTTTCTAACAAATCCCATTCGTCTTGAGGAGTTAAATCACGATAGTTAGGTACTCTTTCATAGTGAGAGTGCGCAACTAAATTCATGATATCTTCTTCAAGGTTAGCTCCTGTACAAGAAATAATTTGCACTTTGTCTTGACGAATAATTTCTGCGAAAATCTTTCCGATTTCAGCGGTACTCATGGCTCCAGCCATACTCACCATCATTTTGGCTCCATTAGCTAATTGCTGTTCGTAAGCCTTTGCGGCGTCAACTAAAGATGCAGAATTAAAATGCAAGTAGTGCTTTTCGATAAACTGACTGATTGGTCCTTTGCTCATTTTTTAAAATTTAATATTTAAAAATGGAATGTCATAGTTGATGGTACAATCAAATATAACAAATTTTTAAATGCTCTATTGTGTGTATAATTATTTTTTATTGTAACCTAATATTTTTAAAACGTCATCTGAAGTTTGTTGTTCTGAATAGACTTCAGTTGCTAAGATGCCATTCTCATCTCGATCAATTAAGATATGTTTGGGTTGTGGAATCAAACAGTGATGTAATCCACCATAACCACCAATGGTTTCCTGGTATGCACCGGTATTGAAAAAACCAATATATAACGGTTTTTCTTTATTGTACTTTGGTAAATAGATGGCATTCATGTTTTGCTCTGAATTGTAATAATCATCGCTGTCACAAGTCAATCCACCCAATAAAACCCTTTCGTAAGTATCATTCCATCTATTGACAGCCAACATGATAAAACGTTTGTTAATTGCCCAAGTGTCTGGTAGAGTAGTAATGAATGAAGAATCAATCATATTCCATTTCTCTCTATCGTTCTGTTGTTTTTGATACAAGATCTGATAAATTGCTCCACCGCTTTCACCTACAGTAAAAGATCCAAATTCAGTAAAAATATTAGGAACCGCTACTTCGGCTTCGTCACAAGCTATTTTAATTTGATTGATAATTTCGTCAATCATGTATTGGTAATCGTATTCAAATGTCAATGAATTTTTGATAGGGAAACCACCACCAATATTCAAACCGTCAAGCGAAGGACATTCTTTTTTCAACGCTACATATACTTTGATACATTTTACTAATTCGTTCCAATAGTAAGCGTTGTCATTGATTCCTGTATTGATAAAAAAGTGCAACATTTTAAGTTCCAATTTTTTATTCTCCTTAATTTCCTTTTTATAGAAAGGAACGATGTTTTTATAACCAATACCCAAACGCGAAGTGTAAAACTCAAATTTAGGTTCTTCCTCTGCGGCAATACGAATACCTATTTTAAATTTTCCTTTTATCTGAGCTTGAAGTAAATCTAATTCTTCGTAGTTGTCAATTATAGGAATAGTATTCTTATGACCTGTATTAATTAAACGAGCAATATTTTCAACATATAAATCTCTTTTAAAACCATTACAGATTACATAAGTACTTTTATTGATTTTCCCATTCTCCAAAAGATTCTCTACAATATTAATATCAAATGCCGATGACGTTTCGATATGAATATTGTTTTTGAAAGCCTCGTTCATAATATATTCAAAATGAGAACTTTTGGTACAATAGCAATAATAGTATTTTGCCTCGTACTTGTTCTTCTCCATTGATTTACGAAACCAAGCTTTGGCTTTGTTAATGTTATTGGAAATTTGAGGAAGGTATGTGAATTTTAAAGGCGTTCCGTATTGTTCCACCAATTTCATCAAATCAATATTGTGAAACTGAAGATTGTCTTTATTTAAAGTAAACTCTTCTTGTGGGAAGTAATACGTTTGATTGATTAAGTCGAAATATTTTGTATTCATTTAGTTGTCAGAATTTTAGATTAAATATAGTTTAAATAATAATTAAACTAAAATTCAAACTCGAATATTAGCATACACAATTTGAAGTTTTTCATTTTCAGCTTTTAGAAACTGAAAAATATCAAAACTAAAACTTCCTTTGAATGCACTAAAACGTTTCCACATCCTTAAAAAGGAGCTCTCGCTTAAGCGGTTATTCAGTGTAAAGTAAATTGTGTTTTGATTCGTTTTCATCGAGGCAAATGTAAAAAAATATATATACGAAATGCAATCCTTTTAATTAAAAATAAGATTATGAATTATAGTCTTGAAATGCGCTAAGAATCAATTCATTTTCAACCAATTGGTTGATTTTTATAGCCCCAATTCCTTCAATTAATGCAAATTGAATGGTACCAAATTCATTTTTCTTATCGTGAATTAACAAATCAAGTATCGGTTGGATGTCATTTTCCTCAAAAGTGATATTATCATAGATCGTTTTAATCACTGATTTTATTTGAATGTACTCAGCTTCTGAGATTAAATTTTTATGTAATGATATATAGCTTTCAAGAATCATCCCGATAGCAATTGCTTCGCCATGCAGCAAAGTTGTTTTGTTGTCGTTTTCTAAAAAGTAACTTTCAATAGCATGACCTAAAGTATGTCCAAAATTCAAAGCCTTACGAATGTTTTTCTCAGTAGGATCTTGCATTACAATTTCATTCTTAATAGCAACTGAGCGATGGATTAATTGGTCTAAATCAGAAAAATCAATAGTACTTATATCTAAAAATTGCTCCCAATAATGTTTGTCAAAAATCAATCCGTGTTTTAACATTTCAGCTAAACCAGAACGCATTTCGTTTTGAGGAACTGTTTCAAGATATTGGGTGTCAATTAAAACCATTAATGGGACGTTGATAACTCCGATTTGGTTTTTTAAGTTTCCTAAATCCACTCCTGTTTTTCCTCCAACTGAAGCATCTACCATGGATAATAGAGTAGTAGGGATATGAATAAAATCAACCCCTCTTTTAAATGTGGAAGCGACAAAACCACCTAAGTCGGTTACAACACCACCTCCTAAATTGATGACTAAACTTTTTCTGTCGGCACCTAGTTCAGTTAAGACTTTCCAAATTTCGATACACGTATCAATATTTTTATTGATTTCCCCTGCTTCAAATTCGATGATTTCAATAGTCAAATCCGTTTCTAAATACGGCAAAAATTTATGCAAACAATAGTCGTTTGTATTGCTATCAGTAATAATAAACAGATTAGAATACTTTGTTTCTTTCAAATGTAAGTTTAAGGCTTCATAGCCTTTTTCATTGAAATGAACAGGATAATTGTTGGCTTGAATTGTTTGCATTGTCTTGATTTAATTGAGAACGCAAAATAAGGGATTTTTTGATTAATAGTATTGAAAACTCTCTCTATATTTGTAAAAAAATATAACAATTAATGGAAAATATTTTCAATAATACACAAATTGCATTTGCATTAAAAAGCGATACAGAGTTAGATAGAGCCTATTTTTTGTTTAAAATGATTGACAATGAACCACTTGTTCGCATTGGAACGGCGGTAACTAATTTTGCAATCAAAGCGCATTTACCAGTTGAAGGTTTGATTAGAGCAACGGTTTTCGATCATTTTTGTGGCGGTGTAAATGAGAACGATTGTCTTTCTGTAGTGGATAAAATGTATACCAAAGGCGTTTCTTCAGTCTTGGATTATTCAGTGGAAGGTAAAGAAGAGGAATCGCAATTTGATGCTGCATTAGCAATGACTTTAAAGACGATTGAATTTGCCAAAGAACGTCAAGCCATTCCTTTTGCGGTTTTCAAACCAACAGGTTTAGGAAGATTGGATTTATATGAAAAAGTGGGTTCGAAAGCAATCTTGACAACTTCAGAACAAGCAGAGTGGGACAGAGTAGTAGATCGATTTGATTTGGTTTGTAAAACGGCTCACTATAAAGATGTTGCTTTATTGATTGATGCAGAAGAAAGTTGGATGCAAGATGCTGCAGATGATTTGGTCGCTCAAATGATGCAGAAATACAATAAAGAAAAAGCAATTGTTTTCAATACATTACAAATGTACCGTTGGGATCGTTTGGACTATTTGAAACAATTACATGAAAGAGCTAAACAAGAAGGATTTTATATCGGAATGAAATTGGTGCGTGGCGCGTATATGGAAAAAGAAAATGCGAGAGCAGAAGAAAAAGGATATCCTACACCAATTTGTCCTTCCAAAGAAGCTACAGATGTAAACTATGACGCAGCTGTTTTGTATATGTTAGACCATATTGATTCGATGGCTATTTTTGCGGGTACTCACAATGAATTGAGTTCGTATACTTTGATGAATTTAATGCAGGAAAGAGGAATAAAAAATAATGACGAACGCATTTGGTTTGGGCAATTGTACGGAATGAGTGATAATATCAGTTATAATTTGGCAGCCAATAGGTATAATGTAGCTAAATATTTGCCTTTTGGACCAGTGAAAGACGTAATGCCCTATTTAATTCGTCGTGCCGAAGAAAATACGTCGGTTGCAGGACAAACCAGTCGAGAATTATCAATGATAAAAGCAGAACGGACTCGTAGAAAAAGTTTGCAATAATACATAAAAACGCCATTCGAAAGAATGGCGTTTTTTATATAGAAATTACATGAGTTAGGAATTGCTAAACTGTAAATTACTCAAGTTTTTATAAATACCTTTTTCTAAGGCTATTAATTCTTGATGGGTTCCTTGCTCTGCTATTATTCCTTGGTCTAAAACTAAAATTTGATCAGCAGAACGAATTGTAGACAAACGGTGTGCAATAATTATACTTGTTCTTCCTTCCATTAAGATTTCGAGTGCTTCTTGTACTAGTTTTTCGCTTTCACTATCCAATGACGAAGTAGCTTCGTCTAAAATTAAAATACTTGGATTTTTCAACAATGCCCTTGCAATAGCGATACGCTGTCTTTGACCTCCGGATAATTTCACCCCACGTTCACCCACTAAAGTATCTAATTTTTCAGGAAAGCTTTCTATGAAATTATAGGCATTGGCTTGTTTGGCTGCAGCCAAAATTTCTTCTTCAGAAGCATTAGGCTTTCCATAAGCAATGTTTTCACGAATGGTTCCTCCAAAAAGAATGACATCCTGAGGCACAATACTCATATTGCCACGAAGTTGCTCTAAATCGTAGTCGTAAATGTTTTTATTGTCAATTTCAATGCTTCCCTCTGCAATTGAATAAAATCGTAATAGGAGTGAAGCAATAGTTGATTTTCCAGCACCACTTGGTCCTACTATGGCAATCTTTTGTCCAAATTGAGCAGTAAAACTGACATCCTTTAATACCTTCATTTCTTTTCTTGAAGGGTATTGAAAAGCAACGTTTTTGAAACTTACATTTCCACTAATTTTTTCTATTGTTTCATGAGTAGATGTTCCTTCAATTTTTTCAGGAGTTTCATCTAATAATTCAAAAACACGTTCAGTAGCTCCAATTGCTTTTTGAATTTGCGCATACAATTCGGCAACACCTCCAAAAGAAGCCCCTACAAACGTAGAATATAAAACAAAAGAGATTAATTGACCTACGCTCATTTCTCCAGCGATACTCAATTGTACACCGTACCAAACTACCGCGACAATAGCACCAAAAAGGCAAAAGATAATGAAAGAAGCAAAGTATCCACGGTATTTCCCTCCTTTGATAGCAATTTGAATCACTTCTTTTATCTGGGTTTTATATCGGGCAATTTCGTACCATTCATTGGCAAAAGCCTTAACAATGCTAATTCCTTGCATCGTTTCTTCTACAATCACTTGGCTTTCGGCCACTTTATCTTGTACACGTTTAGAATAGCCTCTGATGAATCGTCCAAAGATTACAGCGGCAACAGCAACCAAAGGAACTACAGAAAGCATTAACAGTGTGAGTTTGAAACTTTCGGTTGCCAATAAAGCAATACCTCCAATAATAAGGATGAATTGTCTTAAAAATTCGGCAATAGTAGAGGTTAATGTATCTTGTATTTGTGTGATATCAGAACTGATGCGACTGTTTAACTCACCCACACGCTTTTGAGAAAAGAACGACATAGGAAGTTTAACCAAATTACTGTATAATGCTAGACGAAGATTAGCCAACGTATTTTCAGTAAAGTTGACAAACAAAGACAATCTAAAAAATGAAAAAATAGATTGCATGAATAGAATTCCTACTAAACTGAGAGCAATGAAATTAGCTTGCGCATTGTCTTTGTTTTTGACACAATCTACTAACAATCCCATCAATTTAGGAAACGCTAAGGCAGTTCCACCAGTTAATAGCAAGAATACTAAGCCAACATAAAATTTCCAGCGGTGCTTTCCTGAATATTGAAATATGAGTGTTGCTTTTTGAAGGGCGCTTAGGGTAATTTTTGATTTTGGTAAATCGTTTTCTTTGAATCGTGCCATGTTATTTTAATAAGTTTCAAATGTACTACTATCCCTCTTTACTACAAAAAAAACTATTTACTTAATTAGGAAGTTTCTTAATGTTATAAAAAACACAAAAATAGAATTAGCATACTTTTTTTACTTATTTTTGGATCCCAATGAGAGTAGTAGTATTTTTCATATCGTTTTGTTTTTTTCTGCTTGGCTATAGTCAAGGTTTTTCTGTTAATCTGAAAAATTTGCACTCAGCTGAAACAAATTCTTTTGTTTTACAAGAAAATAATCACGAATACTTTAGAAATTTAGAACAAAAAGTTACTGTTGTTACTGATTGTGCTGATCTTGAATTAGAAGAAGACTATCATAATAATGATGAAAGTGGTGCGACTAATCAAAAAAATTTTCTACTCAAAAGCAACGTTTTAGATAATTGGTATTTGGATTTTTCATATCCATTATTGTTAAATTGTACTACAATTCATTTTGACACTTCCTTTTGTTTAGCCTCATCACCTATATACATTAAAAACAGAGTTTTAAGAATCTGATTTCCTCAAAACTAGATTCCTAAATTTGATTAGTTTACAAAAGCATTATCTCTTATAAATGTTGTAAACCTAATTTTTAGGCGTTCTTTATTTCCGATTTTCAATACATTTAATTTATTATTTATTACCATGAAGAGAATACTATTATTCGCTGGCTTTGTAGCCCTATTATGCAACTTAAGTTGTAATCAAAAAAAAGAAACTAAAGAAGAGGAAGGTAAATATGCCGTTACCAATCCTGTACGAATCGATACTTCATTCACAAAAGAGTATGTTTCTCAGATACGTTCTGTTCGAAATATCGAGATTAGAGCTCAAGAAAAAGGTTTTTTGCAAAATATCTATGTCGATGAAGGTCAGTTTGTACAAGCGGGTCAGTTGTTGTTTCGAATTATGCCTAAAATGTACGAGGCTGAATTACTAAAAGCACAATCAGAGGCAAAAGCAGCAGAAATCGAATTGCAAAATGCAATAACATTAGCCGACAAAAATATTGTGTCTAAAAATGAACAAGCAATGGCTCAGGCTAAATTAGACCAAGCTAGAGCTGAAGTGGCATTGGCAAAATTACATTTGTCTTTCACTGATATTAAAGCGCCATTTTCAGGGACAATTGACAGAATTCCTAAAAAATTAGGAAGTCTAATTGAAGAAGGAGAGTTAATGACAAGCCTTTCAGATAATAGTAAAATGTATGCTTATTTTAATGTTTCTGAGCCAGAATATTTAGAATATCAATCTAATAAAAGTGGACGTGGTAGCAATACAATTAGTTTACGTTTAGCAAATAGTCAAAACTATAAATACAAAGGTAAGGTTGAAGTGATTGAAAGTGAATTTGATAGTGAAACAGGTAATATTGCTTTTAGAGCTAGTTTCCCCAATTCAGATAAACTCTTGAAAAATGGAGAAACAGGTAAAGTGTTAATGACTGTGCCAGTTAAAAATGCTTTAATTATTCCTCAAAAAGCGACTTACGAAATTCAAGACAAGAAATATGTGTTTGTAGTAGATAAAAATAATGTTGTAAAATCAAGGGAAATTAAAATTACAGGAGAATTACCAGATGTATATGTAGTTCAAAGTGGTATTGATGAGACAGACAAAATTTTACTAGAAGGTGTTCAGAAAGTAAATGATGATGATAAGATTAATTATGTGTATCAAAAACCATTGTATGTGCTTTCTCATTTGAGATTGAAAGCAGAGTAATTTAATCCTTAAAATCATAAATCAATGTTTAATAAATTTATACAAAGGCCGGTATTATCAATAGTAATATCCCTTGTTATTATATTTTTGGGAGTATTAGCAATGACTGGCTTACCGGTAACACAATTCCCATCCATATCACCTCCAAAAGTTAATATTACTGCTGCCTATCCTGGAGCTAATGGTGAATTAATGATTAAAGCGGTTGTTATTCCGATTGAAAGAGCCATTAATGGAGTTCCTGGTATGAAATACATCACTTCTGATGCAGGAAATGATGGTGAAGCTTCCATACAAGTGATATTCAATTTAGGAACCGATCCTAATCAAGCAGCGATTAACATTCAAAATAGGGTAGCCTCTGTAATTAATAAACTACCACCATTGGTGGTTAGAGAGGGTTTGAAGATAACCCGTGAAGAGCCTAACATGCTTTTATATGTTAATTTATTTAGTAAAGATAAAAGCGCTGATCAAAAATTCTTATACAACTATGCCGATATCAATATTCTTTCGGATTTAAAACGTGTTAATGGAGTTGGATTTGCAGATATCCTAGGAAACCGTGATTATGCCATGCGTATCTGGTTGAAACCAGATAGAATGTTGGCCTATAAGATATCGGCTGATGAAATTATGGAATCATTGAGTAATCAGAGCTTAGAAGCCTCACCAGGAAAAACAGGTGAGAGTTCTGGTAAAAGATCTCAAGCCTTTGAATATGTTTTAAAATACAAAGGAAGATATACTACCAAAGAAGGATATGGTAATATCGTAGTTAGAGCAAATCCTAATGGAGAATTACTTCGACTAAAAGATGTAGCTGATGTTGAGTTTGGAAGTTCTATGTATGATATTTATTCGAGTTTAGATGGAAAACCATCAGCAGCAATCTCTATTAAACAATCCTATGGTAGTAATGCTAGTCAAGTTATCAAAGATGTTAAATCAAAATTAGATGAATTAAAAAAATCGTTCCCTAAAGGGATGGATTATGAAATAAGTTATGATGTTTCTAAATTTTTGGATGCTTCTATCGAAAAAGTAATTCATACACTAGTAGAAGCTTTTATTTTAGTAGGGTTAGTGGTTTTCTTATTCCTTGGCGATTGGCGTTCAACACTTATTCCTGCCATTGCCGTTCCCGTATCTTTAATAGGTACATTTGCTTTTATGCAATTATTTGGTATCACCATTAACTTAATTACATTATTTGCATTGGTATTAGCCATTGGTGTGGTTGTAGATGATGCCATTGTGGTTATTGAAGCGGTGCATGCTAAGATGGAAGAAGAACATCTTTCTGCTAGAAAAGCTACTAAAAAAGCAATGTCCGAAATCGGAGGAGCCATTATAGCAATTACCTTCTTAATGGCTGCAGTATTTATTCCGGTAGCATTTATGTCTGGTCCTGTTGGTATTTTTTACCGTCAATTCTCAATAACAATGGCTACAGCCATTATCCTATCAGGAATTGTAGCATTGACTTTGACACCAGCATTGTGTGCTATAATGTTAAAAAATAACCATGGAGTTGCCCGACCAAAAAATTTAGTGAACCGATTTTTAGATGCCTTCAATCATCGATTCAATAATTTAACGGATACCTATCAAAAAATACTAGCGCTATTTATTAATAGACGAACCATATCAATAGGGATTCTATTGGTTTTTTGTACAGGAATATTTTTTATTAATAATAGTTTACCATCAGGATTTATTCCTGGGGAAGACCAAGGTATGTTCTATGCTATTATTCAAACCCCTCCAGGGTCTTCATTAGAGAGAACTAATGAGGTAGCCGAGAAATTGCAAAAAGTTGCTGAAAAAATAGATGGAGTACAATCTGTTTCTGCACTTGCGGGATATGAAATCTTAACCGAAGGGACAGGAGCCAACACAGGAACTTGTTTAATTAATTTAAAAGATTGGCACGAGAGAGGTAAAAATGTTGAGGAAATCATCAAAGAATTAGAAGAACAAGCCAAAAACATTCCAGGTGCCACAATTGAATTTTTCCAACCTCCAGCGGTTCCAGGTTATGGTGCTGCAGGTGGATTTGAATTACGTTTATTGGATAAATCGGGTTCTGGAGATTATAAAAAAATGGAAACCGTAAGTAAGGAATTTGTTGCGGCATTAAAAAAACGTCCCGAATTGACCTCAGTTTTTACTTTTTATAGTGCTAGTTTTCCTCAATATATTCTTGATATTGATAATGATCTTGCACAGCAAAAAGGCGTAAGTATTGAAAATGCAATGAATACTTTATCAACTTTAGTAGGTAGTAACTATGAGACTAATTTCATTAAATACGATCGACAATATAAAGTTATCGTTCAAGCAGCTCCTGAATACAGAGAACTTCCTGAAGACATCTTAAAATTATATGTAAAGAATGATCGAGATGAAATGGTCCCTTTTTCTGCGTTTATGACAATGAAAAAAGTATATGGATTGTCAGAAATCACAAGACACAATATGTATAATGCTGCTGAAATTAGTGGAGCTCCTGCAATAGGTTATAGTAGTGGAACAGCAATTGAGGTAGTGAAAGAAGTGGCAGAAAAGACATTACCTCGAGGTTTTGGAATAGACTGGGCTGGTATTTCGGCAGATGAAGTAGCTCGAGGAAATGAAGCATTGTATATATTCTTAATCTGTCTTGGATTTGTCTATTTAGTTCTTGCCGCTCAATATGAAAGCTTTATTTTGCCACTGGTAATCATTTTATCATTACCTGCCGGTATATTTGGTGCTTTCTTATTTTTAAAATTATTTGGTCTAGCCAATAATATCTATGCGCAAGTAGCCTTTGTCATGCTTATAGGACTCTTAGGTAAAAATGCCGTTTTGATTGTTGAATTTGCGGCTCAGAAACATAGTCAAGGTGCAACAATTATCAATGCAGCCATGGAAGGAGCAAAAGTTCGATTCCGTCCTATTTTGATGACTTCTTTTGCGTTTATTGCAGGATTAATTCCATTGGCTTTAGCCTCTGATCCAGGTAAAATAGGAAACAGAACATTAGGTTCTGCAGCTGCTGGTGGAATGCTTATAGGGACTATTTGTGGGGTTTTGATTATTCCAGGTTTGTATTACATCTTTGGAACAATGTCAGAAAAAGTTAAATTCATTAAAAACGAAGACGAAAATCCTTTAACTGAAGAAATTAATAACAATGATTAAATTTAAGATACATAAATTAGCTATTCCGTTAGGCTTATGCCTAGCGGTAATAAGCTGTAAAACACCGGACATAAAGCCATTAACAGCAACTAACCCGCTTCCTGAGGCTTTTGTAAATACTAAGGATACAGCTAATACTTCGACCATTTTGTGGCATAATTTTTTCAAGGATAAAAACTTGGTTGATTTAATTGACGTAGCCTTAAAAAACAATCAAGAATTAGCAATAACCTTGCAAGAAATTGAAATTGCTAAAAATGATATTCGAGTTAGAAAAGGTGCTTTGTTGCCTACAGTTGGTTTAGGAGCGGGTGCAGGAGTAGAAAAAGTGGGACGTTATACTAGTCAAGGTGCTGGTGATGCTTCTACTGAAATTACTCCTGGCAATGAATTTCCTGAAGCCTTGCAAGACTATAAATTAGCCGCTTATGCGCATTGGGAAGTCGATATTTGGAAAAAACTGCGCAATAGTAAAAAAGCGGCAATTAGTCGCTATCTAGCTACAGTTGAAGGAAAGAATTTTGTGATTACTAATTTAATTGCTGAAGTAGCTAGTTCGTATTACGAATTAGTTGCTTACGATAGCCAATTAGAAATTGTGAGACAAAGTATTGAAATCCAAAAAAATGCTTTAGAAATTGTAAAGATCCAAAAAGAAGCTGCACGCGCTACTGAATTAGCGGTTCAGAAATTTGAAGCAGAAGTATTTGCTTCTCGAAGTATGGAGTTTGATATTCTTCAGAAAATTAAAGAAACGGAGAATAAAATTAATTTCTTATTAGCACGCTATCCTCAGGAAATCAAGAGAGATAAAACAAGTTTAGTTAGCGCATTGCCTTCGCAACTGAAATCAGGAATACCATCACAATTGTTAGCCAATCGTCCGGATATAAAACAAGCCGAGTTGCAATTAGAAGCTTCTAAATTAGATGTAAAAGTGGCTAAAGCTGAGTTCTATCCTTCGTTAGATATTTCTGCTTCAGTAGGATTCAATGCGTTCAAATCGTCGTATTTATTTAAAACACCTGAATCATTATTGTATTCTCTAGTAGGCGATGTGGCAGCCCCTTTGATCAATAGAAATGCAATTAAAGCCGAATTCAAAAGTGCGAATTCTCGTCAGTTACAAGCCTTGTACAATTATGAAAAAACAATTCTAAATGCGTACGTAGAAGTTTCAAACCAATTGTCAAAAATTGATAATTTACAAAAAAGCTTCAGTTTGAAAACCCAACAAGTGGGTGCTTTGGATCGTTCTATCTCGGTTTCCAATGATTTGTTTAAATCAGCGAGAGTCGATTATTTTGAAGTATTGATGACACAACGAGATGCTTTGGAATCCAAATTAGAATTGGTGGAAACCCAAAAAGACTTAATTAACGCCTCAGTCTATGTATACAGAGATTTAGGAGGTGGTTGGAAATAAGAAAATTGTTTCAAAACAAAAAACTCCTTCAATACTGAAGGAGTTTTTTAGTTATACAAAAGTTGTTACAGGAATTGTCTTGTCAATAATATGCAATTCCAACAATTGTTTTTGAATACGATCTACCATAGCACTGTCCATTTTTTCTTGAGACCATTCGGTTAAGGATAGCCATTCTTTGATGTCATCAATTTTTTGATGGTAGGTAGTGGCTAAACGGTCTGTAATGTTGGGAATGGTTTTAAAATCCCGAGTTTTGGCATTGATGATTTTGAGCAGACTAGCAATAGCTTCGGGTTGTGTAGCCAATACGTCTTCGCGCACCGCAATCACAAAACAAGGCCATGGAGTAGGGCAATCTGCAATTCGTCTAAAAATGCCCTGGTCCACTAGCGGCTGCGTCATAAAACGCTCCCACATAAAATAATCAGCTGTTCCATAAGTCAAAGCGGTTACTGCACCCTCAATAGTATTGACAATTTCAAATTGCAATTTTTCGGCTTCCCAATGTTGATTTTTAGCATTAACATATGCCATTAATTGGGAGCCTGAACCGAGTCGTGAAATGGCTACTTTGGTGTTTTCTAGATCATCTAGCGTTTTGTATTTGCTTTGAGCAGCAACGTGAATTCCCCAAATTAATGGTGATTCAACATAGATTTGTATAATCTTAGATGGATTCCCATTCACAATATCTTTGATGATGCCTTCGGTTAAAATAACGGCAATATCAGTACTTCCATCGCGAAGCATCTGACACATTTTACCCGTTCCTTCAGGAACATCGGTCCATTGCAAATCGATATTTTCTTTCTCAAATTCGCCATTTTCAAGGCATAGGTGCCAAGGCAAATTGAAATGTTCTGGAACGCCAACAATCTTTAAAGAAGTCATATTTATTGGGCTAATTTATCCAAAGTATAGGCTATCAATTCATCGACAGCTTTGGTAGGATCTTCTCTAAAGGTTCCCTTAGCTCGATTAGCAATAATCGCATTTAAGGATAAGGCATTATGTCCTAATAAAGCCGAAAGCCCATAAATAGCGGTAGTTTCCATTTCAAGATTAGTAATTCGGTTACCGTTAAATTGAAAATGATCCATTTTAGCATTCAACTGACTATCTTGTATAGGCAAACGCAAAACACGCCCTTGGGGACCGTAAAAACCGCCTACAGTACAGGTAATTCCTTTGTGCATTCGGTCACTTGCAATTCTTTTTTCTAAGGTTTCAGAACAAGCGATAGCATAAGGTCTTCCTTTGCGCGCATCCCAATTGGTTTGTTCAATGAATGCGTCTTCGATTTCGTTATGAGTTACCGCATCCACAATATAAGAACGCAACATATTGTCTAAACCTATTCCGAATTTTGACATTACAAAACTATCTACAGGAATATCCGCTTGTATAGAACCTGAGGTTCCAATTCGGATTATATTTAAAGAAGTTAAGTTTTCTTTTGGCTGCCGCGTATTCAAATCAATATTAACTAAGGCATCCAATTCGTTCAAGACAATATCAATATTATCAGGGCCAATTCCGGTCGAAAGTACTGTTAGTCGCTTGCCTTTATAGAATCCAGTTTGGGTTTTGAATTCTCTTTTTTGTGTGGAGAATTCGATACTATCAAAAAACTGTGTAATTTTTTCGACACGATCTTGGTCACCCACAAAAATTATATCGTGGGCAATATTTTCGGGCTTTAGACTTAAGTGATACACACTTCCGTCAGGGTTTAATATCAATTCTGATGATGCAATCATTTTGTTTTATGTGTAAAATTTAAATTCGTAAATCGAATATCGTACTTAGTACATCGAATTTATCCGCCTACGCGTTTGGTTTTAAAACCTTTATCTTGAAGCATTTTCATGATACGATCGCGATAATCTCCTTGAATGATAATTTCTCCATCTTTAAATGTTCCACCCACTGCAAGTTTGCTTTTAATTTCTTTGGCTAAAACTTTGAAATCTTCGTCAGCACCTTCGTAACCGGCAATGATGGTAGTAGGTTTTCCTTTGCGCTTTTCAAATTTACAAATCATAGGTTCGGCTTGAACGAATAATTCATGCTCATTTTCTTCGACAACATCTTGTTCTTCAGAAATTTGATGATCGGGAAAAAGGTTTTTTAATTGTTCTTGTAAGTCCATTGTTTGTTTATTTTTTAACGCAGATTAGAGAAATTCGAGAAATCTGAAAATTAATATTTTAGCTACATTTTTTTTAGAACACTGATTATAGAAATTAGAGAAATCTTTAAAATTTATAATTTGGTTGTTTTTTTGAATGCAGATTAGAGAAATCTTAGTTCTTGTATTTATTGCGTTTTTTTAAGTCATTTGTGAAAATCTTTCTTCTAAATTGAGGGTCTTTACCAAAATTTAATACTAAGCCCACTTCACAATCTGTTGCTTTTAAATAGTTGATTAACTGATTTTCGTGAGCTTCAATAAGGTATTCAACACATTTCAATTCAAGAATTACTGCTTTGTTGATTATTAAATCCGGGATATAAATACCAACTACTTCATTTTTATAAAAAACTTCTATTTTCTTTTCGTGTTCAACTTCATATCCATTTTTATTTAGTTCTATAATCATACCTCTATGGTATACTTTTTCAAGAAAGCCATAGCCTAATTCATTATACACGTCATAATATATACCAATTATCGATTTGGTTAATTCTTGGTGGGGGTAGTTTTTCATTTTGATTTGGGAAGTTATTTTTGGGTATAAATATATTATTTTGGTTCACGGATTAAGAAACTAGAGAAATCTAAAAAAAATCTATGATTAGGTTATTTTTAGAACACAGATTTTAAAAATTTTTAAAATTTTAATAATCTGTGTTCTAATAAACTATAAAAGATTGAGTTGAGTTTATTTCTTAATCAATCCTAATTCAACTAAACGTTCATTTAAGTATTCACCAGCGGTTATGTCGTCAAACTGTTTAGGATGTGTCGCATCAATACATTGTTCCAGGCAATTTAGGGGCATATCGCTTACAGGATGCATGAAAAAAGGAATCGAATAACGAGACGTTCCCCATAATTCTCTAGGAGGGTTTACCACTTGATGGATAGTAGATTTTAACTTGTTATTCGTGTGTCTTGACAACATATCGCCCACATTAATCATCAATTCGTCAGGTTGTGCCATGGCATCAATCCAATCTCCGTTATGATTTTGAACTTGCAAGCCTTTACCTTGAGCACCCATCAACAAAGTAATTAAATTAATGTCGCCATGCGCTGCGGCTCTAACCGCACCATCTTTAGGTTCATCTGTAATAGGAGGGTAGTGGATTGGTCGTAAAATACTATTACCATCTTTGATAAAATTATCGAAATAGAATTCATCTAAACCGATATGTAAAGCTAATGCTCTTAAAACATAAATACCTGTTTTTTCAAGCATTTGGTAGGCTTCTTTTCCGGTCGAATTGAAATTAGCTAACTCATTTACGGTAACGTTTTTGGGATATTCGCTAGCGTATTTGGAATCATCACTTACGTATTGTCCAAAATGCCAAAACTCTTTTAAATCTCCAGCGGAGCGTCCTTTAGCATGTTCTTTTCCAAAAGAAACATAACCTCTTTGACCACCAATACCTGGGATTTCATACTTTGATTTGGTTTCTAGTGGTAACGAAAAGAAATTTCGTACTTCACTGTATAGATTTTCAACCAATTGATCATTTAAAAAATGACCTTTTAATGCTACGAAGCCAATATCTTCGTAGGCTCTTCCGATTTCATTTACAAATTTTTGTTTACGTGCCGGGTCATCCGACAGGAAATCACGCAAGTCAACACTAGGAATGTTTTGCATATTGTATGTATTTAATATCTAAAAAGCGTAAACGCTTCTCACAAATGTAAGTAATATTTTTAATTAAGGGAAATGTAGTTTTATCGATTGCTTAATTGGGCTTTTTCACGAATGATATCGCCAATTTTTCGATTTTCAATTTTGCTTTCTAACCACGAAATAATATCAAGGTATAAGAAAGCGCGTTTTTCGTAGGTGTTTTTTTCTAATTCAACGAAGCGTTCCTTCATCTTGATAAATTCTTTTTTGATGTCTCCAGGATAAATCGTATTTAAGTTTTTTAAGAAGCGAATAATTTCTTTTTGAACTTCATGTAAGTCATTCATTTTCAATAGAAATTTATACGTACTCTTCAATTGATTCTCTAAGTAATAATCGTTACCTAATTCATAGTGTAGAATCAAATACAATAGTCGTGCAAAACACATTAAATCTTCGCGCATCGTAAGATTTTTATTGTTGATGATTTTTTCTAAATAGAATAGCGATTCATTGTATTTTTCGTTTCCAAAATAAATACAAGCGATTTTATAATAAAACAACATTTCGTGGTGTTCGTCTAAATGCTCGCTATGAATATTCATTTTATACAAAACCTCAGGAATTAAATATTCACTTTCAGCGAAACTACCTTCCAGAATGTGATAATTTAATTTATTGTTGTACAAATAGAGGAATGACAAAGACGCAATATTATCATTGACCGGAAATTTAGGGTCGTTAATGGTTTCTTCTAGTTGAATTAAGTATTTCTTGAAATTAGTTTTGTATTTCAACATGAATAAAGATTCCAATAAATAATGGTTTCCTTTTAGGAAAAATACGGGATTCAAATAAATCATATTGGGATTATCATAGAAAAGAGTCACCCATTTATTGGCAAATTTATAGCAAGATAAAAAGTCTTGAACTAAGAAACTTCGCCAAAGATTAGCGTTGAAATACCAGTATTTCTCTCGGAATCCGAATTTATCTTCGTCAAATTTAGCAATGTGTTTGTTGAAATAATCGTCAATTTGATGGTATTCTTCATCGCTTTTTACATAGCCTGTTTTCAGCATGATGCCGTACAATTGAAGCGATAAATTAGATAATTTACTTGAAATAGTATTGCGGTAATTCAATTCTTTGGCTTGAACAGCTAATTCATCTGCGCGCCCTTGAATACTTCGGGTAATGTATTGCGACTCGATAAGTTTCTCGAATTCTACAATTTCATACGCCATGTGTTTTTCATCGTTTTCTAAGGCTTGTTGTTTGGTTTTGTCTAAGATTTTCAAACTCTGTTTGTATAAACCTTTGTTGTATAAAATAGTAGCAAAATCAATCTGTTCTCGCAATTGGTAGCGAATATTCTGACTTGGAATATTCAGCCTTATACTCACTAAAATTTGTTTGTACAAATAGGATTTTAAATTCGATAATTGTACTTTTTTGATACTACCACTTTTCAAAATAAGCTTCTCATCATACAACTCGGACTTGTCCAAAATATTGAACAGTTCGATGAATTTTGTATTCGAACTAGTCTCTAATCGGCTGGCAAAAATCTTGAATTGGCGTTTCTCTGATTTTGAAAGCGATTTAATTAATACAAATAAGAAATCTTTTTGATGGTTAGCCATTGTAAAATATAAAGATTTAAAATATTGAATATCAGTTGCTTATATAGTAATTATTGGCTTTATAAGCAGTATATTTTAGTAAAATGATTTTTGTAATAAACTATTAAAATCTAATTTTGTTTCAAGATGTGAAATTACATTAAATAAACGAAAATGAATAAAGATAAAGTTCAAATTTTTGATACCACTTTAAGAGACGGCGAACAGGTCCCTGGATGCAAGTTAGATACTGCACAAAAGCTTATAATTGCCAGTCGATTAGACGAAATGGGTGTTGATATTATCGAAGCGGGATTTCCCGTCTCAAGCCCTGGAGATTTTTTATCTGTTTCAGAAATCAGTAAGATTGTAAAAAATGCTACTGTTTGTGGTTTGACCAGAGCGGTAAAAAATGATATAGACGTGGCGGCTCAAGCACTTCAATATGCTAAAAAACCTCGTATTCATACTGGAATTGGAACTTCTGAATCGCACATTGTTCACAAATTAAACACTACAAAAGAAGATATTATTGCTAGAGCCAAAGCTGCTGTAGCGCATGCTAAATCGTATGTGGAAGATGTAGAGTTTTATGCAGAAGATGCTGGTAGAACTGATAATGCTTTTTTAGCACAAGTTTGCGAAGAAGTAATTAAATCAGGGGCAACTGTACTTAATATTCCAGATACTACAGGGTATTGTTTGCCTGATGAGTATGGAGCCAAAATAAAATACCTTAAGGAAAACGTAAAAGGAATTGAAAATGTGACTATTTCTTGTCACTGTCATAATGACTTAGGAATGGCAACTGCTAATTCTATCGCAGGAGCTATTAATGGAGCGCGTCAAATTGAGTGTACTATTAATGGTATTGGCGAAAGAGCTGGAAATACAGCTTTAGAAGAAGTAGTAATGGTGTTCAAACAACATCCTTATTTGAATTTATATACTGATGTAAATTCAAAACAGTTGAATGAAATGAGCCGATTGGTTTCAGATAGTATGGGAATGATGGTGCAACCTAACAAAGCTATTGTTGGCGCCAATGCTTTTGCTCACAGTTCTGGAATTCACCAAGACGGTGTGATCAAAAACAGAGCGACATACGAAATTATTGATCCTTTGGATGTAGGTGTTAATGAATCGTCAATTATTCTTACTGCAAGAAGTGGTAGAGCTGCTTTGGCTTACCGAGCTAAAAAAGTAGGCTATGAGTTGACTAAAGTACAATTGGATATCGTTTATGTCGAATTCTTGAAATTTGCCGATATTAAGAAAGAAGTGATGGACGAGGATATTCATCAAATCGTTGAAGCAAGTAAATGTTTACAAGCTTAATACATAAATAGTAAAAAAATGAATTTAAAAATAGCAGTACTTTCAGGAGATGGAATAGGTCCAGAGGTAACTTTGCAAGCTAAGAAAGCGTTGCATGCTATTGGTGTGGTATACAATCACGAGTTTGTTTTTGAAGATGCGTACATTGGCGCCATTGCTATTGAAAAAACTGGAAAACCACTTCCGGAACAAACATTGAATTTGTGTAAAAATACCGATTCGATTTTGTTTGGTGCTATTGGAGATCCAAAATATGATAATGATCCCGCAGCTAAGGTACGTCCAGAACAAGGCTTACTTAAATTGCGTAAAGAATTAGGTTTGTTTGCTAATATTAGACCAATCAAAGCCTATCCAAAATTAATGAATTCCTCTCCTATAAAAAAAGAAGTACTTCAGGGTACTGATTTTGTAGTGTATAGAGAGTTGAATGGTGGAATGTATTTTGGCGAAAAAACCACCAATGAAGAAGGTACTTATGCTTCTGATTTGTGCGAATATAACGAAGAAGAAATTGAAAAAATTTCACATTTAGCTTTCAAAGCGGCTCAGTCTAGACGCAAGAAAGTGACTTTGGTAGATAAAGCTAATGTATTAGAGACCTCTCGATTATGGCGTAAAGTGGTAACTAAAATCGCTAAAGACTATCCAGACGTTACTTTAGACTATATGTATGTGGATAATGCTTCAATGCAAATTATTGTCAATCCAAGACAATTCGATGTTGTATTAACCGATAATTTGTTTGGTGATATTTTATCCGATGAAGCCAGTGTAATCTCAGGATCTATCGGACTAATGTCTTCCGCTTCTTTGGGAGAAAAACATTCTTTATTTGAACCAATACACGGTTGCTATACCGAAGCTAAAGGAAAAAATATAGCGAATCCAATCGCCTCAATTCTTTCTGTGGCTTTGTTATTAGAGCATTTTGGTTTAGAAACCGAATCGAAAAAAGTAATCGCTGCGATAGAAAAAGC
The DNA here is from genome assembly GCF_031537875.1 of Flavobacterium sp. Taxonomy (GTDB): domain Bacteria; phylum Bacteroidota; class Bacteroidia; order Flavobacteriales; family Flavobacteriaceae; genus Flavobacterium. Next base: position 110,108 of record NZ_JAVKNB010000016.1, read on the forward strand.
AATTGTGAGTAATGTCGTCACCGTGGATTTGAAAGTAGATTCTCAGTTTGGAACTAATGAAGTAGGTGATTTTGTATCCAACTACATTCTAAATGAAGGGGATTTGTATTTCAAAAAAGATTTTGTCCAATTAGGTCAATCAACAATAGTATAATTAGAAATTAAAATTTAGGTTGTTATCTAAAACACCTCAAAAAAATAAGAAACAATACAATGGAATTAAATAAATACAGTAAGATAATCACTCAAGACGAAACACAACCTGCTTCTCAAGCCATGTTGTACGGAATTGGATTAACTGAAGAAGATCTTAAAAAAGCGCAAGTAGGAATTGTGAGCATGGGGTATGATGGAAATACTTGCAACATGCACTTGAACGATTTAGCAAAAGAAATTAAAAATGGAGTTTGGGATGCTGATTTAGTAGGATTGATTTTTAATACTATTGGAGTAAGTGATGGTATTTCGAATGGAAATGACGGAATGCGTTTTTCATTAGTATCTAGAGATATCATTGCTGATTCGATTGAAGCTGTTATGGGAGCGCAATGGTACGATGCTATGATTGCTGTTCCAGGTTGTGATAAAAATATGCCAGGTTCTTTAATGGCTATGGGTAGAGTAAATCGTCCGTCAATTATGGTGTATGGTGGATCTATTCATCCAGGGAAATGGAAAGGGGAGTCGTTAAATATTGTTTCGGCTTTTGAAGCTTTAGGAAAAAAATTCAACAACACAATTACACCTGAAGATTTTAAAGGAGTAATCCAAAATGCTTGTCCAGGAGCTGGTGCTTGTGGCGGAATGTACACAGCTAATACCATGTCTTCAGCAATTGAAGCCTTAGGAATGAGTTTACCATACAGTTCGTCAAATCCAGCATTAAGTCCTGAAAAGAAACAAGAATGTGTAGATGCGGGTAAAGCCATTAAAATTCTATTAGAAAAAGACATTAAGCCAAGAGACATCATGACCCGTAAAGCATTTGAAAATGCAATTACTATGGTGGCAGTTTTGGGAGGTTCTACCAATGCGGTGATGCACTTAATTGCAATTGCCCATTCGGTTGGTATCGAAATTACATTAAAAGATTTCCAAGATATCAGTGATAAAACACCTCTATTGGCAGATTTAAAACCAAGTGGAAAATACTTGATGGAAGACTTACACGATGTAGGTGGTGTTCCAGCAGTAATGAAATATTTGTTAAAAGAAGGATTCTTACACGGAGATTGTTTGACTGTAACAGGAAAAACATTAGCTGAAAATTTAGCTTCTGTTCCTGATTTAAATGATGGTCAAGAAGTGGTTTATGAAATTCAAAAAGCGTTGAAACCAACAGGAAATATCCAAATTCTTTACGGAAACATTGCAACTGAAGGTTGTGTGGCTAAAATTAGCGGTAAAGAAGGAGAATTCTTTGAAGGTACAGCTATTGTTTATGAAAATGAACACGACGTAATCAAAGGAGTAAGAGGAGGAGAAGTGAAGCCTGGAAATGTGGTAATCATTCGTTATTGTGGTCCAAAAGGAGGCCCTGGTATGCCAGAAATGTTGAAACCAACATCGGCTATAATGGGAGCTGGTTTAGGAAGTACAGTAGCATTAATTACTGACGGACGTTTTTCTGGAGGTTCTCACGGTTTTGTGGTAGGACACGTTACTCCTGAAGCGTATGAAGGTGGAGCTATTGCTTTAATTCAAAATGGCGATGTGATTACAATTGACGCTGTTAAAAACACCATCGATTTGAAAATTTCTGCCGAAGAATTGGCTAAAAGAAGAGCTAATTGGGTCCAACCACCATTAAAAGTAACACAAGGAGTATTATTAAAATACGCAAGAGCAGTTTCAAGCGCCTCAACAGGTTGCGTAACTGATAAATAAGAATTGTCCTGAGCTATTTAACTAATCAAATAGAGTAAAAAAAATGAGAATATCAGGTGCAGAAGCCGTTATTAGATGCTTATTAGAAGAAGGAGTAAACTTGGTTTATGGTTATCCAGGTGGAGCCATTATGCCAGTTTATGACGAATTATATAAATTTAGAGAAGAATTACACCATGTTTTAGTTCGTCACGAGCAAGGGGCAACTCATGCTGCTCAAGGATTTGCAAGAGCTACTGGAAAAGTAGGGGTAGCCATTGCAACTTCAGGTCCAGGAGCAACTAACTTAGTGACTGGAATTGCTGATGCACAAATTGATTCTACACCTTTAGTATGTATTACAGGGCAAGTAGGAAAACATTTGTTGGGTTCGGATGCGTTTCAAGAAACGGATATTATCAGTATTTCTACTCCTGTAACCAAATGGAACTACCAAATTACAGAAGCAAGTGAAATTCCAGAAATTATTGCCAAGGCATTTTATATTGCAAAATCAGGTCGTCCAGGTCCTGTATTGATTGATATTACGAAAAATGCACAATTTGACGAATTGGATTTTAGTTATAAAAAGTGTACTAGTATTAGAAGTTATGTTCCTAAACCTACCTTAAAACTAGATCAAGTTAAAGCCGCTGCGAATATCATTAATAATGCGAAAAAACCAATGATTGTTTTTGGTCAAGGAATTATTCTTGGCGAAGCAGAAGCTGAATTAAAAGCTTTCGTAGAAAAAACAGGAATTCCTGCAGCTTGGACCGTATTGGGACTTTCAGCATTACCAACAGATCATCCATTAAATGTAGGAATGGTTGGGATGCACGGAAATTATGGGCCAAATGTTTTAACCAATGAATGTGATGTATTGATTGCATTAGGAATGCGTTTTGATGATCGTGTTACAGGTAATTTGGAAACCTATGCCAAGCAAGCCAAAGTAATTCACTTTGAAATTGATCCTGCCGAAGTCGATAAAAATGTAAAAACAGAAGTTGCTGTTTTAGGAGATGTAAAAGAAGCTTTAGCAGCAATTCTACCTATTGTGGAAACTAAGATACACGAATCTTGGCATAACGAATTTAAAGAAAAATATAAAGTTGAATTAGAAGCGGTTATTGACGATGAATTGAAACCAAAGAAAGAAGGAATTTCTATGGGAGAAACTATCGAAATGATTAACAAACACTCGAAAGGGGATGCGATAATGGTTTCGGATGTGGGACAACATCAAATGTTTACTTGTCGTTATTCAAAATTCAATTCGACTAAAAGTAATATTACTTCTGGCGGATTAGGGACAATGGGATTTGCTTTACCAGCAGCCATTGGAGCTAAAATGGGACGACCAGATCGTGAGGTAGTCGCTATTATTGGTGATGGTGGTTTCCAAATGACCATTCAGGAATTGGGAACAATTTTTCAAACTCAAGTTCCAGTTAAAATTGTAGTACTGAATAACGAATTCTTAGGAATGGTGCGCCAATGGCAACAACTGTTTTTTGACAAACGTTATGCTTCTACAGAAATGATCAATCCAAACTTTATTGCAATTGCCGAAGGGTATTACATTAAAGCGAAGAAAGTAACCAAACGAGAAGATTTAGATGCAGCAGTTGCCGAAATGATGGCTTCAAAAGAATCCTATTTCTTAGAAGTTTTGGTAGAAAAAGAGAACAACGTATTTCCAATGATTCCAACAGGAGCTTCGGTTTCTGATATCCGATTAAGTTAATAATATGGAAAATAAAACATTCACCATTTCTGTATATTCAGAAAACAATGTGGGCTTGCTAAATAGAATATCAGTGATATTCTTGAAACGTCATATCAATATTTTAAGTTTAAATGTATCTGAATCTGAAATCGAAAATGTATCTCGATTTGTGATTGTAGTAGATACAACTGAAAAATGGGTTAAAAATATTGTAGGTCAAATTGAAAAACAAATTGAGGTAATCAAGGCATTCTATCATATTGATGAAGAAACCATTTTCTTAGAAAGTGCGATTTTCAAAATCAATTCAAGTTTGTTATTTGACGAAAGACAAATTCAAAACATTATCAAAGAGAGTCATTCTGAAATTGTAACAGTTTCAAGAGACTTTTTTGTAATATCAAAATCAGGACGCCGCTCTGAAATTGATGAATTATATGCAAAATTAAAACCTTTCGGAATCATGCAATTTGTGCGTTCAGGAAGAATTTCGGTTTCCAAAGAAAAAATGGAAATCACCAGTTTATTAGAGGAATTAAAATCATAAATTAAATAGTAAAAAATGGCAAATTATTTCAATTCATTACCACTAAGATTACAATTAGAACAATTAGGAGTTTGTGAATTCATGGATCAATCAGAATTCGCAGAAGGTATTCAAGCCTTAGCTGGTAAAAAAGTAGTAATCGTAGGATGCGGTGCTCAAGGTTTGAACCAAGGTTTAAACATGAGAGATTCTGGTTTAGATATTTCTTACGCTTTACGTGCTGAAGCTATCGCAGAAAAAAGAGCTTCTTTCAAAAATGCTTCTGATAATGGTTTCAAAGTGGGAACGTATGAGGAATTAATTCCAACAGCTGACTTGGTATGTAATCTTACACCGGATAAACAACATACTGCTGTTGTAAACGCAATCATGCCTTTGATGAAAAAAGGGTCAACTTTGGCGTATTCTCACGGTTTTAATATTGTTGAGGAAGGAATGCAAATTCGTAAAGACTTAACAGTTATTATGTGTGCTCCAAAATGCCCAGGTTCTGAAGTACGTGAAGAGTACAAAAGAGGATTTGGTGTACCAACATTAATTGCAGTTCACCCAGAAAATGATCCAAATGGAGTAGGTTTGGCTCAAGCCAAAGCATACGCAGTAGCAACAGGTGGCCATAGAGCAGGAGTTTTACGTTCTTCTTTCGTAGCGGAAGTAAAATCAGATTTAATGGGAGAACAAACTATTCTTTGCGGTTTGTTGCAAACAGGTTCTATCTTGTGTTTTGACAAAATGGTTGCAGAAGGTGTTGATGCTGGATATGCTTCTAAATTAATCCAATATGGTTGGGAAACAATTACCGAAGGGTTAAAACATGGTGGTATTACAAACATGATGGATCGTTTGTCAAACCCAGCTAAAATTGCTGCGTTTAATGTTGCTGAAGAATTGAAAGACATTATGCGTCCGTTGTTCCAAAAACACATGGACGATATTATTTCAGGTCATTTCTCTAAAACGATGATGGAAGACTGGTCTAATGATGATAAAAATTTATTAGCATGGAGAGCTGCAACCGGAGAAACTAATTTTGAAAAAACACCCGCAGGTGATTTTGAAATTTCTGAGCAAGAATATTATGATAATGGAGTATTGATGGTAGCTATGGTTAAAGCTGGAGTAGAATTAGCGTTTGAAGCTATGACTGATTCAGGAATTATTGAAGAATCAGCTTACTACGAATCTTTACACGAAACACCACTTATTGCTAATACTATTGCAAGAAAAAAATTATTCGAAATGAACCGAGTAATTTCAGATACAGCTGAGTACGGATGTTATTTGTTTGACCATGCTTGTAAGCCATTAATTGCTGAGTATGTTAAAAATGCACCATCTAATTTAGTTGGTCGTCCATTTAACAACGGAAATAACGGTGTTGATAATAAAGAATTAATTGAAGTAAATAGCATCATTCGTAACCACCCTGTTGAAGAAGTAGGTGCTTGGTTGAGAGAGTCAATGACTGCAATGAAAAAAATCGTTTAGTCATACTAGTAAAGGAATTACAACACAACTTGTAAAACTGTTATTTAAATTATATCATATAAATCCCAAATTTTGAATTAGTTAGCAATTTTGGCTAATGGATATAATGAATTACAGATTATTTTCACTTCACTTTCGTTGAAAGTGGAGTGATGTAATTCCTAACATAAAAGAAGCAATTAATTGTTGTTGAATTTTGTTCGTAAAAAGCGAGATAGTTTTACTGTCTCGCTTTTTTAGTTTTAATAAAAATGACAAAACATACAAAAATCAATCATATTGTTAAATAAATTTGATTTTTTTTCATTTTGTTAAAATATTTATGCCAATTTATAAATTAAAATATTTTAACAATAACGATAGATTTAATACTTTTATAAAAAATAAATGAATCATGAGTTATTATAAAATCGATAATTTCGAACAATATTTCAAACATTATAACAAATCCATCCGTGAACCTAGAAAATTTTGGGGTAAAATAGCCGAAGAAAATTTCACGTGGTACCAGCAATGGGATAAAGTTGTTGATTTTGATATGGCTGAAGCTGACATTAAATGGTTTACAGAAGCTAAGGTCAATATTGTAAAAAATTGTATCGATAGACACCTTGCTAAACGAGGTGATAAAACGGCTATTATTTTTGAACCGAACGATCCTTCAGAAGCAGCACAACATATTACCTATAATGACTTGTATGAGAGAGTAGGTAAAATGGCCAATGTTTTAAGAGAACAGGGAATTAAAAAAGGAGATCGAGTTTGTATTTATTTACCAATGATTCCTGAACTAGCAGTTTCTGTATTGGCTTGTGCTAGAATAGGAGCCATTCACTCGGTTGTTTTTGCAGGGTTCTCAGCTTCGGCAGTTGCTTCAAGAATTATTGATTCTGAATGTAAAATGGTCATTACTTCTGATGGCGGTTATCGTGGTAATAAAACGATAGATTTAAAAGGCATTATCGATGAAGCTTTGGTAAATTGTCCTTCTGTAACTTCAGTTTTAGTAACCAAGAGAACCAATACCAACGTCAATATGAAAGAAGGACGTGACCAATGGTTACAACCACTTTTGGATGAAGCTTTGACGAATAATGTTGCTGAGATAATGGATGCTGAAGATCCTTTGTTTATTCTATATACTTCAGGTTCTACAGGGAAACCAAAAGGAATGGTGCATACCACAGCTGGGTATATGGTGTATACGGCGTACACTTTTAAAAATGTGTTTCATTATGAAGACAATGATATTTTCTGGTGTACAGCTGATATTGGCTGGATTACAGGTCATTCATATATTCTTTACGGACCTTTATTAAATGGAGCGACTACTGTAATTTTTGAAGGAGTTCCTTCGTATCCTGATTTTAGTCGTTTTTGGGAAGTAATTGAAAAACATAAAGTAACTCAGTTTTATACGGCTCCAACAGCTATTCGTGCTTTGGCAAAAGAAAGTTTGGAGTACGTTCAAAAATTTCCTTTTAAATCATTAAAAGTAATTGGATCGGTAGGAGAGCCAATCAATGAAGAAGCTTGGCACTGGTACAATGACCATGTAGGAGGAAAAAGATGTCCGGTGGTCGATACTTGGTGGCAAACCGAAACAGGGGGAATTATGATTTCGCCTTTAGCCTTTGTAACTCCAACAAAACCAACTTACGCAACACTTCCATTGCCTGGAATTCAACCCGTTTTAATGGATGATAAGCGTAATGAAATAGAAGGTAATCAAGTAGTGGGTAGTTTATGTATTAAATTTCCTTGGCCAGGAATTGCTAGAACCATTTGGGGGGATCACCAGCGTTATAAAGATACTTATTTCAGTGCTTTCCCAGGAAAATATTTTACAGGAGACGGTGCTTTACGTGATGAAGTAGGCTATTACCGAATTACTGGTCGTGTCGATGATGTGGTGATTGTTTCTGGACACAATTTAGGTACAGCACCAATTGAAGATGCTATTAACGAACATCCAGCAGTGGCTGAATCTGCTATTGTAGGTTTCCCACATGATATTAAAGGAAATGCTTTATATGGTTATGTAATTTTAAAAGAAACAGGGGAGTACCGGGATAGAGATAATTTGAGTAAAGAGATTAACCAACATATTTCAGACCACATTGGACCTATTGCTAAATTGGACAAAATCCAATTCGTATCTGGTTTGCCAAAAACACGTTCTGGAAAAATTATGCGTAGAATTTTGCGTAAAATTGCAGAAGGGGATTTCTCAAACTTTGGAGATACCACTACATTATTGAATCCGGAAGTAATTGAAGAAATTAAAGAAGGTAAATTATAAAATAATTACACTAAATATAAAGGGCGTTATTACTAATAACGCCCTTTTTTTATTTCAGTCCTAATCTTGATTTCAATTTCAAGAATAGTAATCCCATTTTATAAGCTTCTTCTGAAGCTGAATTCCTATCGCTTATAGGAACTTTATATAGCGTACACAATTCGTCTAAAGTAAATTGTTTGTCATTAATATCGTGTAATCTACGATGCATAATTTCTAGATCTAGTGGTTCGTTTTTTAATCGACCACAATCCATTTTTTCTAAAGCAGAATTAATGATTTCGACATCTATATCAGTTCGATATCCAACTAATGTCGCACTCTCAACATAACGAAGAAAAGCTTCCATCGCTTCAGGTTCTCCCAGTTTTTTCAATTTACTTTCTACTATAAATTCATTTGAAAGTCCATTGTCATGCAAGTATTTGTACTGTAATAAAGTAACTTCGAAGTTATCACCAATATAAATATTGTCATTTACTACTGCAAAACATCCAAAAGAGAGTATCACATCTTTATCGGGATCTAATCCTGTTTTTTCAGTTGAAAGAACTACGTAACGATTGGATTTTTTTTCAAATTTAGAAAGGTATTCTTTCCAAAATTCAGGGTGTTCTTTTGTTATATTTTTCAGCCAGTCTAACATAATTATGAAAATTGGGTGAGTTGAAATTTGTCTTTGATTAATTCTTCCAATTCTTTCATTGGTGCCAACGCATTTTTCAATCGCTCTTTGTCCATTTTATTCAACTCGCTTAAATTGATATATTGGCCAGAATCTTCATTTTTTAATCCTTCAATCGTTCTGAATTTAGACAAGGTCAAAAAGGCTTCGGCGCAATTAATATAAATTTCAGCATTTCTAGGGTCAGCAATAGCTAATTGTTTGAAACGAGAATAAGTGTTGTTAACTCCTTTGATAGAATAGCTTAAGGCAAAAAGACGCGCACTATCAATCAACGGCATTAAGGCACGTGTTTTAATATCAAATCTATCTTTATTAGGACCTTCTTCTTCCAGATTAAATTTTTTGAAAAAGCTTAGAGGTGCATTATTTCGTAAGGCATCATTTCCTAAGAAATCAAAGAATAAAGTATTGTTTTTAGCATTCTTATAAATAACATTTTCAATAGCTTCTTCAATTTTAGCTTCCCCAAAAGCCATTTCGTAATCAAAGAAAATACTGCTTAAATCATTACTATTTTTACCTGGAGTATTCATCCAACTATTGTATTGATTAGTCCAGTCGCTCAATGACTTACACCAAAGCGTATTACTGCCCATGTGACCGTTTGGACATAATGAATAACCAATTTTTTCAAGATTAGTAGTTGATCGTTTGGCTAATTTCAAGAAATAATCTTTAACCTCTCTATATTTATCAGGAACTACATCTTCAAAAACTAAAATACTATCCTGATCGGTTAATAATAACTGTTCTTTTCTTCCTTGGCTACCAATGCATAACCATGCAAAACGAGCAGGAGGGGAGCCTAAATCCAAAATAGCTAATTCAACGGAACGCTTAATCAAAGCTAAGTTAATCTCGCTTGCAATAGTGTAAATATGAAATAGCGGTATGTTTTTATGGATGGAATTTTGAATAATATCGGTTAATCGATCTCGCATTTGCTTTAAATCTTCAGCAGACTGGGTGCGTTTAATTTGCTTAATTAAAACGCCTGGATTGTTAGCTTGGGAAACAATTAAATCATGTTCTGAAATAATTCCTTTCACTTCTGATTGATTTGTCCCGTCAGTAGTAGCAATTAAATGAGTTACATTATTTTTTAGCATCACTAATTGGGCTTCAGCCAAAGAAATGTTTTCTACTACAGTTACCACTGGACTTGACATAATTTTGTCAATAGTAGCAGTAATAGGAAAACGCCCTGTTGCAATTTTTGTACTCATATCGGTATGAGTTGCAATACCGATTGGGAGTTTATTGTTATTACAAATTATGATACTATTGGATAGGTTTTCAGCCATCATTTTAGCTACTTCTAGAACAACATTATCGGTGGTAGTTGTTAGCGGAAGTCTATTGTATGTTAAGGACTGAAAATACTGCATGTCAGAGGATTGCTGGTCGGAATAAACCACGTTGTCTGAAAGCAATTTCCCTCTGATATTCTTGTCGTTCGGGTTATTTGTGTTGGTAGCAAAACTTTCTAACAAGAAATCCAAAACATTAGGATTGTTAGCCACAAATGGTCTAAAAGTAGCAATTGGAATAGCATATACAATACTTTCTTCACGTGCTTTTGCCGTCATCATATAATTGTTTTTGGCAAAAAACGGGCGTAAACCAAAAATATCACCTTCATGACATTTATTTAATAAAGTTTCTTCAGCATCTGCTATAACGGATAAGTGAATTACCCCAGAAGCAACTACGTAAAAACAATCGTGTAATTTATCATCGATTTGGAACAAGGTTTTATATTTTTCCAAATTCACCACTCGAATATTAGTAGCAATTTCTGATAATTCTTCAAAGGTCAAATTATCAAATGGTGGAAATTTTTTTAAAAAGTCTGCAATATGTTCTGCAACAGTATTCATAATCGGTGAGGAATAATTTTTACAAAGGCTAATTTAAGAATTTATACTGTGCTAGCAATAATAGAAGTAGAATACTATTAACTATTTTTAATTGCTTATTGTTGATATATATAGGCTATTGAAATATTCTATTTTACATAATATAAATTATAGTTCAATTATATTAAATTAAAATTGTCAAAGAATAAGTCGTTTAATACCAAAAAATTATCTTTTTTGTTTTTTAATTGGTTGTTCTATGGTTGCAGTCACCTGTTGTAAATGATTGGCCAACAATTTTTCAATTAATTCATCTTTAGTCAAATGATGAAAAATAGTTTTGACTTTAGTTTTTAATTCAGAATCTAAATCGTGATTGGGTTTTGTCTTGAATATTTTTTTTGCCCACAATAAAGTATTGTTTTCTTCAATACTGGCAACGGTTGGTTTTTTATACTCAAAAAATTGAATTCCCAATTCTTTTTCAAAATCAGCAATTTCGGCAACTTCTTCAGCCTGTAAAACTGTTAACGAAAGCCCTTTAGCTCCAGCTCTTGCAGTTCTACCGCTTCGATGTACATAGGCTTCGTAAACATCTGGTAAATGGTAATTAACTACAAAAGACACATCGGCTACATCAATTCCTCTTGCAGCTAAATCAGTTGCAATCAAGAGATTAATATGTCCTTCACGAAATTGCCCCATGATTCTATCTCGAATACCTTGTGATAAACTTCCGTGTATAGCACCAGAAGAAAATTTATTTATCGCTAAATTTTTAGCTAATTTATTTACTGCTGCTTTGGTTTTGCAAAAAATAATGCCTCTTTCGTTTTCTCTAGAATTTAAAAAATGCATTAAAACATCTAATTTTTCTATAGGATCTACGACAATAAATTGATGATCAATCCCTTGATTACCAATAGTTTCCATACTAGCACTAATTTCAACTACATTTTTAGATAAGTAGTTCTGAATGAGTTGTTTGATAGTCCCAGGTAAAGTTGCTGAAAATAGAAAAGTACGATGATTTTTTGGCAATTCAGCAACAATTTCATCTAAGCTTTCTTTTAAAATACTCACCATTTCGTCTGCTTCATCGAGCACTAAAAAAGTGGTTTCTTTTAAATTGATTGCTTTTCGTTGAATTAAATCGATTAGCCTTCCAGGAGTGGCAACTACTATATGTGTAGGTAATTTAAGTCGCTCTATTTGTGGTTTTATTGGAATTCCACCACAAGTTGCGGCAATTGATATTCCGTCTAAATATTTTGAGAATTGTTCTAAATTAGTATGGATTTGGTGTCCTAATTCACGTGTTGGAACCAAAATAACAGATTGTATCGCAGGTTTTTCAACTTGAATTAATTGCAAAAGTGGTAATCCAAAAGCCGCTGTTTTCCCAGTTCCCGTCTTGGCTAACCCTACTACATCGGTAGTATTGGATAGTAATTGCGGAATTGCTTTTTGCTGAATTTCTGTCGGTTCAACAATTTTCAATTCAGTTAATGCTTGTACTAATGGATTTGAAATTCCTAATTCAGAAAATTGTTTGGACATGGTTTCAGTTTTTGTAAAGGATTAAATATCGTAATTTAATCGGCTTCGTTCATTATTTTTTCGCGGTACTTCTTCCCTATCAATACCGTTAATTTCATCTTATAGTCTTCTACTAACCATTCTCGGTAGTTTTTACTGCATTGGCTCAAGCATTTTGAAAAACGTTTTACCCTACATTCAATATCTTCTTCTAGTTCTCGGGCAAGTGTTTTAGCTCCTTGTAAATCTTCGGTATTATCTACACACATGGCGGCGTGTTGTTCTAATGATTTTTCTAACACGACTTTAGAACGTAAATTTTGACGAATGACTAATTTGTGTTCTTCATCAACATCAAAGGTAACGACTTTAGTTTTACTAAATTTGGCACGCAATTCGGGTGGCATTTCATACTTGAAATACATTTCAATTTCGGCATCATCACGCAGGTTCTCTAAATAATATTCGGGTGATTTGAAAATATGTTGCCAATTTACAGGATCACTCCAAAGTCCGAATCGTGCTGCATTATTTCCTAAATCAATTACTGTAAACTCGTCTTTATTATCTAATTTTCGAGAACCACGACCAATCATTTGAAAATAAAGTGTCAAAGATTTTGTAGCTCTATTAAGAATGATGGTTTCAACTGTTGGTTCATCAAATCCAGTGGTCAAAATCCCAACAGAAGTTAATATAGCATTGGGTGTGTGTTTGAACCAATGTAAAATATCTTTTCGTTCTTCAGTACTGCTTGTATTGTCGAGATGTCTTACATCGTACCCTGCTTCTCTGAAAGTTTCGTACACATATAGAGAGGTATTGATTCCGTTGTTAAAAATTAACGTTTTTTTGCCCAATGATTTTTCGGTATAGGCATGCAATAATTTTTCTTGCATTGCCATATTCGTATATAAATCATCCGATGATTTTACCGTATAATCTCCGTTGATACCTACTTTTAAAGAGGTTAACCCCACATCATAACTATAGGTTATGGCTTTTGCCAAGAAACCTTTGTTGATTAAGGATTGAATAGTATCTCCAACAATTAATTCATCATAGTTTTGATGCATTGGTAATTTAATATTGGAACTCAAAGGAGTTGCTGTAACTCCTAAAATGAATGCTTTTTTGAAAGAACTCAATAGCTTTCTAAAAGAATTGTAGTGTGCCTCGTCAATTATAACTAATCCAATGTTATCCAGATGCAGCTTTTCATCATTGATACGATTTTTAAGCGTTTCAACCATAGCCACAAAACAGGAATAGTCATTTTGATCTGGAAGCTCTTTTACATTACTATTGATGATTTTGTTTTTAACGCCAAAACCTTTTAACATTTTAGAAGTTTGCTTACACAATTCAATTCGATGTGTTAACACCACTACTTTTTTGTCGTGCTTTTTGATGTAACGACGAACAATCTCTGAAAATATCACAGTTTTCCCCCCACCAGTAGGCAATTGGTATAATAAATGGTGTTGTGGAGAGGCGTTATCAATGCGCTCAAAAATGGCATCTATATCACCTTTTTGGTAATCATAGAGTTCTTTTCTGTCTTCAAATTCTGTGTCTAAAGTGTTTTGAGGCATTGCTGTTTTTGGATTTTTGCAAAAGTACAGCTAAAAAACAGTTATTCGGTTATTTTTAATTTAAAAAAATCCCCTTCATTAAAAAATAAGTTTTTTAAAATTCTAAACGAGAAATAATTCGTTCAAAATCGTATTCATTAATCCATTTTTGATTCAATGTTTCTTGATGAATAGTACTAATTCTGGCTTTAAATTCACCATAAATACCATTAGAAATTATAAAATCTGTAGCTTGTTCAAAGGAATTGAACATACTCTTATAGAATAATTCTTGTTTAATAGGATTTTCAGATGAGTAGGTTTGTGCAATTTCAATATTATAAAGCATTACATCAGCAATAATAAAAGGATCAACACCTAATACTATAAAATGTTTAATGAATTTTTGTGCTACTGAACGTCGTAATTTTGGTTTACTGCGTCGGCTTAATTTCTTTATTGGAAAATATTCGTTAGAAATTTTGAGTTTGCATTCTTGTAATAGTAATTCTTCCTTAGGATTAAAAACAAAATTGTAAAATACTTTTACCGGACTAAATTTTTCATACAACTCAATAATTTGTTCTTCCAGTTGTTCTTTACTCAATTCGGAAAGATATTTTTTTAGATCGCGTTTACTCATAATCTCGGCTTTAATGATGCAAAGGTAAATTACTTTAGGAATTCATGCGATTAAAATCAATGTTATTACTAATTTTGAGCAATAAAATCTACAAAATAGACCTATGTTGAAATTTTTTAAAGTAGTTGCTTTATTAGAAGGTACTTCCCTCCTACTATTATTGTTATTTGCAATGCCAATGAAATACATCTTTCAGATACCTATATTTGTTCAAATGATAGGAATGGCTCATGGGGTACTTTTTATAGCGTATATAATCATGGCTGTTATGCTAAAAATAGAATGCAATTGGACTTTTAAAAAGTTTGGCATTATCAGTGTCGCTTCAGTAGTACCTTTTGGGACTTTTTATGTAGACAAAAAATATTTAAACTAAACATGACAAGAGAATCATTCATAAAAGAATTTCGCGGACTAACTTTAGGTGAAATCAGTAGTCAATCTTCTGAAGAGGAAGTATTCCAGAATAGCACTTTACGTCCCATTTTAAAACTTCAAAATGATTTGATTATTGCTGTTTTTCAATCGTACCTAAATCAAAATAAGATTCCTTTCGATGATTTTTCGTTAGATAAGAAAATGAAAACAATTGAGGTCGCTATTTTGAAAGACATTTCGTTTCAAAACACGCTTAAAGGGATAGTTGTAGGGCTATTTACTATAAACGAATTTTCTTTATATTCAAACAATACTTCAGGTTTTAACAAAAGAATCCGCTCCATGCTCATCGAAAGATTACAGAGCCAATTGCAATTAATTTAAGAATATAAATCTACTTTTTATTTAGATTAGAATTATTTATTTAATTAAATATCAATGACTTAAATAATTAAATAATCTACTTTTTTTTAAGCGACACTCTTTTTAACATATAAAGAACTTACTTTTACAATCAGGAAGCGAAATCGTTTTCTGATGGTTTAATTTTATTTTTTTACAATTTTAAATTTTGAGTTATATAATCTTTTAACGACTTATTACGTCATTTTAACGCATTGAAAAACGAATTTAAGATTTAACAATAATTAAAATGTAAGTTTTGAATTACAAATTGACTTTAAAAACTGAATTAATTTTATTTTTTTTACAGTTATAAAATCAGATAAACTTAAAAATTGTATCGTAAAATCATAAAATTTGATTTTATTCGACATAATTTAATCAGAATGTCTTAAATAATTGAAAAAAATTGAATTCTATCAATAAATTAACATTAAAAAAACGAATCTGTTTTTTTATTTATTATTATTGTAAGTAACTAATAATACTCTATTAACAAACTAAATAACACATAAAAACAAACCAAATGGAAAGAAGGGAAGCACTAAAAAGAGTTGCCTATTTAATGGGAGGAGCCATTTCAGCAACTACAATGGGCGTTTTATTTGAAAGTTTTACAGTTTTAGATAAATCTAAAATGGTTAACTTTTCAGTGTCAGACGAAGCAATTCTAGCTGAATTTGCTGAAATTATTATTCCAACAACGGCAGCTTGTCCAGGAGCTAAAGCGGCTGGATTAGGCACTTTTATTCCGAAAATGATTAGAGACTGTTATCCGGCTAATTTACAAGAGTTATTTGCTTCGGGATTAAAAGCTATGGATGAAAAATGTATCAAAACTTTTGGGAAAAACTTTGTAACGCTTTCAGATGCGGAACGTTTGCAAGTTGTTACTGAATTGAGAGAGGATGCAAAAGCAAACCACAAACAGCCTTCATTCTTTACAATTGCCAGAGATTTAACAATATTAGGATATTATTCTTCTGAAATTGGATGTACACAAGCCCGTGAATATTTATTAATTCCAGGACGATATGACGGAAGCGCACCTTTAGAGCCAGGTCAAAAAGCGTGGGCTACTTCATAATAATTTTAACTTTCGAAATTAGTTTAAACTCAAAAAAATACACATCGTGAATATAAACACCAATTTAAAAGAACAAAATACTTATGACGCAATCGTTATAGGTTCAGGAATAAGTGGCGGTTGGGCTGCAAAAGAATTGACCGAAAAAGGGTTACGCGTTTTAATGTTAGAACGTGGAATGAATATTGAGCATGTTAAAGATTACGAATCTGCTATGAAAAGCCCTTGGGAATTTGAACATGCAGGAAAAATGACTCAAGAGCAAAAAAGAACGCATCCAGTTCAAATTAGAGATTATCCGTATCAAGAAGCAAATGAGAAATGGTGGGTAAATGATTTAGAATGTCCTTATACTGAAGAAAAGCGTTTTGATTGGTATAGAGGTTTTCACGTGGGTGGAAAATCATTAATGTGGGGACGTCAAAGTTACCGTTTTAGTGATGTCAATTTTGAAGACAATAAGAAGGATGGTCATGGAAACGACTGGCCTATTCGTTATAAAGATTTAGCACCTTGGTATGATTATGCTGAAAAATTTGCTGGAATCAGTGGACAAAATGAAAATTGGCCAATGCTACCAGATGGTCACTTTCTTCCACCAATGGATTTGAACTGTGTTGAAAAATCAGTAAAAGAAAGAATCGAAAAACATTATAACAGAGAAAGAATCTTAACTATCGGTCGTACAGCCAACTTAACGGTTCCTCATAATGGACGTGGTAATTGTCAATACCGAAATTTATGTAGTCGTGGTTGTCCATTTGGAGCTTATTTCAGCACGCAATCAGCTACTTTACCTGCTGCTATGGCAACTAAAAGATTAACTGTAAGACCCTACTCTATTGTAAATCATATCATTTATGATAAAAATACAAAGAAAGCTAAAGGAGTTATGGTAATTGATGCAGAAACAAATGAAACCATGGAGTTTTATGCTAAAATTGTTTTTGTAAATGGTTCTACTCTTGGATCTACTTTCATTTTATTAAACTCTACTTCTGAAGCACATCCTAATGGTTTAGGTAATGGAAGTGGTCAATTAGGTCACAACTTGATGGATCACCATTTCCGTTGTGGTGCTGAAGGAACTGCAGAAGGATTTGAAGACAAATACACTTATGGACGTCGTGCCAACGGTATTTATGTACCTCGTTACCAAAATTATGGTAATGACAAACGTGATTATTTAAGAGGATTTGGTTACCAAGGTGGTGCAAGTCGTGGCAACTGGCAAGCAGATGTTGCTGAATTGGCTTTTGGAACTGATTTCAAAAATAATATGTCTAAACCTGCTGATCATTGGAAAATGGGTCTTGGAGGATTTGGAGAAATGTTACCTTATTATGAAAATAAAGTAACTATTGATCACACTAAAAAAGACAAATGGGGTCAGCCAGTGCTTAAAATTGATTGTGAATACAAAGAGAATGAGGCAAAAATGCGTGAGGATATGATGAATGATGCTGCTGAAATGTTAGAAGCAGCTGGAATGAAAAATATTCAAACCTATGACAATGATTGTTATCCTGGTATGGCAATCCACGAAATGGGTACCGCTCGTATGGGTAACGACCCTAAAGATTCTGTATTAAACAAATGGAATCAAATGCATGAAGTAAGTAATGTATTTGTTACTGATGGATCTTGTATGCCTTCTATTGCATGCCAAAACCCATCGTTAACTTTCATGGCGTTAACTGCTCGTGCAGCCGATTATGCAGTAAAAGAATTAAAGAAAAAAAATATCTAGGTTACTACTATTATTATGACAAGAAAATTAAGAATGGGAATGGTCGGTGGTGGCCAAGACGCTTTCATCGGGGCAATTCATCGTTTAGCAGCCAATATGGATGGCTTAATTGAATTAAGTTGTGGCGCTTTGAGTATCAATCCTGAAGTGGCTAAAGCTTCTGGGAAAGCGTTATTTCTTCCAGAGTCAAGAACCTATTTGACTTATGAAGAGATGATCAAAGCGGAAGCCGCTTTACCTGCAGATGAAAGAATTGATTTTGTTACTATCGTAACACCCAACTTTGCTCACTTTGCACCTGCTATGATGGCATTAGATCATGGTTTTAACGTAGTAATTGAAAAGCCAATTACGTTTTCTTTAGACGAAGCCAAACAATTGGAACAGAAATTAAAAGAAACGGGATTAACACTTTGTTTGACTCACACCTACTCTGGTTACCCAATGGTAAAACAGGCCAAAGCCATGGTTCGTGAAGGGAAATTAGGCAAAATCCGTAAAGTTTGGGTTGAATATCCTCAAGGATGGTTAAGTAAATTATCTGAGAGAGAAGGAAATGCTCAAGCGGCTTGGAGAACTGACCCTAAAAAATCAGGGAAAAGTTCAGTAATGGGAGATATTGGAACTCATGCAGCTCATTTGGCTGAATATATTACAGGTTCGAAAATTACAGAAATTTGCGCTGAACTAAATACTTTGGTAGAAGGACGCGTAATGGATGATGATGGAGCTGTAATGTTAAAGTTCGATAATGGAGCTAAAGGTGTTTTGATGGCTTCTCAAGTAGCGGCTGGTGAAGAAAATGCAGTTAAAATTAGAGTCTATGGTGAAAAAGGGGGCATCGAATGGTTGCAACACGAACCAAATTCATTAATAGTGAAATGGTTAGAAGAGCCGATGCAAATTTTAAGAGCGGGTTCTAATTATGCTCATTTATCTTCATTTGCAAGACACAATTGCAGAACTCCTGGTGGACATCCAGAAGGTTATTTAGAAGCTTTTGCTAACATTTACAGAAACTTTGCTTTGACTTTAGGATGCAAAATAGATGGTGCACAACCTACTCCAGAAATGTTAGACTTCCCTTCTGTTGAAGATGGTTTAAGAGGAATGGCATTTATTGATAATGTGGTAGCATCAGCACAGTCTGATAAAAAATGGACTCCTAACGTTTTATAATTATGACAACAATACAAGGACCAGCGGTCTTTTTAGCTCAATTTATTGGAGATGAAGCACCGTTTAATTCGTTAGATGGAATTTGTCAATGGGCAGCTGATTTAGGTTTTAAAGGGATTCAGATGCCAACATTGGATGCTCGCTTTATTGATTTACAAAAAGCAGCAGAAAGTAAAACCTATGCAGAGGAATTGACTGGAAAAGTAGCTTCTTATGGATTACAAATTTCAGAATTATCGACTCACTTACAAGGACAACTAGTAGCAGTTCATCCTGCTTATGATGATTTCTTTGATGGCTTTGCCCCTGCTGCATTGCGAGGTAATCCTAAAGCTAGACAGGAATGGGCAGTACAACAAATGAAATATGCCGCTAAAGCATCTCAAAATTTGGGATTAAACGCCCATGCCACTTTTAGTGGATCGTTACTTTGGCAATACTTCCACCCTTGGCCACAAAGACCACCGGGGTTAATTGAAGAAGGATTTGCTGAATTAGCTAAACGTTGGTTACCCATTTTAAATGAATTTGATCAAAATGGTGTGGATGTTTGTTATGAAATTCACCCAGGAGAAGATTTATTCGATGGAGAAACCTACGAAATGTTTTTGAAAGCAGTGAATAATCATTCGAGAGCTTGTCTATTATACGATCCGTCACATTTTGTATTACAACAATTGGATTACATTCAATATATTGACTTTTACCACGAACGTATTAAAGCATTTCATGTTAAGGATGCCGAATTTAATGCTACCGGAAAACAAGGAACTTTTGGCGGATACCAAAGTTGGGCTAATCGCGCAGGACGTTATCGTTCTCCCGGAGACGGACAAATTGATTTCAAAACTATTTTCAGCAAATTAGCACAATACGATTACAAAGGTTGGGCAGTAATGGAATGGGAATGTTGTATTAAAAATCAAGAAGACGGTGCTTGTGAAGGTGCTGAATTTATCAAAAAACATATTATTAAAGTGACTGATAAGGCTTTTGATGATTTTGCAGCGGTAGAGACCAATACCCAATTGAATAGAAAAAATTTAGGATTATAATAAAAAACTCAAACTATTAAAATGAAACGTACTTTTTTACTTTTTGGCTTAGCCATGTTGACATTAACTTCTTTTTCAAGAATTGATTCTGACAAAAAATATATTAAAAAAACTACTATCGAAGTTCAATCTAATGATGGTGAAAAATTGATTGCTAAATCAGATTGTGTTGGCTGTCATAAGTTGGATAAAAAATTAATTGGCCCAGCCTATTTAGATATTGCAAAAAAATATCCAAATACAGATAAAAACATCAATTCGTTGGCGGATAAAGTAATTAAAGGAGGTTCAGGTGTTTGGGGAACAATGCCAATGTCTGCTCACTCTTCATTGAAAAAAGAAGATGCAAAATCAATGGTAAAATATATTTTATCATTAAAAAAATAACACTTAGTTTTTAACCATATTCACTAACTTTAATTCACATAGTATGAAAAAAGAAGAAGAAAATAAACCAGCCAATAATCGCCGTGATTTTATAAAAACGAGTGCAATGGCAGCAGCTGCATTCATGATTGTTCCTCGTCACGTTTTGGGAAGAGGTTTTGTTGCTCCAAGTGATCGTTTACTAATTGCAAGTATTGGTGTTGGTGGTAAAGGACAATCGGATGTTGCTATGTTTGATAAAAGTGGAAAAGCGAATATTGCCTATTTATGTGATGTAGATACTCGTAGAGCCGCAAATAGTGTTAATGCATTTCCAAAAGCTAAATTTTATAAAGATTGGCGAGAAATGTTAGACAAAGAACATAAAAACTTCGATGCTGTTTCTGTTTCTACTCCTGATCATACCCATGCTATTGCAGCTTTGGCGGCAATGCAACTAGGAAAACATGTTTATGTGCAAAAACCAATGGCTCATGATATTTATGAAGCTAGAGTTTTAACACAAGCCGCTAAAAAATACAAAGTAGTTACCCAAATGGGGAATCAAGGTGCATCTAATGATGGAACTCGAATTCTTAAAGAATGGTATGATGCTGATTTGATTGGAGATGTTCATACTATTTATGCATGGACTGATCGTCCAGTTTGGCCACAAGGAATTCCTTGGTCAACTGCAAAACCTGAAGTGCCAAAAGAACTGGATTGGGATTTATGGTTAGGAACCGCTCCTTATAAAAACTATGTTGACAAATTAGTTCCATTCAATTGGAGAGGTTGGTGGGATTATGGTACAGGTGCATTAGGAGATATGGGTTGTCACTTATTAGAAACTCCTTTTAGCGTTTTGAAATTGAAATATGCTAAAGATGTACAATGTAGCGTAGGTTCTGTTTATGTAGACGAATTTAAACGCGGCTATTTCCCAGAAAGCTGCCCTCCTTCAAGTCACGTAACTTTAACTTTCCCTAAAACAGAAAAAACATTAGGAGATGTTACTGTTCACTGGATGGACGGTGGAATTCAACCAGAAAGACCAGCTGAATTAGGGGCTAATGAAATTTTTGGGGATGGTGGAAACGGAACATTATTCGTTGGAACCAAAGGAAAAATGATGTGTGATACTTATGGATTAAACCCTAGATTATTGCCATTAAGCAAAAATGAAAATTTACAAGTAGCTAAAAAATATGCTCGTGTTGAAGGAGGTGCTGATGGTCACTACAAACAATGGGTGGAAGCAGCTATAGCAGGTTACGGTAAAAAAGAAGTAAGTTCTGGTTTTGAAATCGCAGGTCCTTTAACAGAAGCGTTATTAATGGCTAATTTAGCAATCAGAGGTTATGATGTTGTTCGTGACGAATTAGGTGAAGATGTGTACCCAGGTCGTTCAGCTAAATTGTTATGGGATAATGATAATATGAGAATTACTAATTTTGATGAAGTAAATCAATTCGTAAAACGTAATTACCGTGAAGGTTGGAAAAATTTAACTTTATAAAAACAATTTAAAATGATTAAGAATATTTTTAAAATAGCACTATTTACTATTTTGATACAAACTACAAACGCTCAAACAGCATTGCCTAAAGGATTTGTTTCTTTATTTGATGGTCAAACGACTACAGGTTGGCATACTTACGGAAAAAAAACAGCTACTTCTGCATGGAAAGTTGAAGATGGGGTCCTACATTTTGACCCAGCTGCTGCTAAAAACGGACAAGGAGGCGATTTAGTTACCGATAAAGAATATACTAATTTCCATTTAAAATTAGAATGGAAAGTAGCTCCTAATTCGAACAGTGGGATTATCTTCTTTGTTAACGAAGACTTAGCTAAATTCAAAAACACTTACGAAACAGGTTTAGAAATGCAAGTTCTAGATAACGATGGACATCCTGACGGAAAAATTGAAAAACACAGAGCAGGTGATTTATACGATTTAATCAAAAGTACTACTGAGCCTGTTAAACCTGTTGGCGAATGGAATTCTGTTGATATTGTTTGTAAGTTCGGAAAATTACAAATGTTGCTAAACGGAGTTAAAGTCGTAGAAACCATGCTTTGGGACGATAACTTTAAAGCTTTAGTAGCGAAAAGTAAATTTGCTACTTGGCCAGGATTTGCATCTTTTCAAACAGGAAAAATTGCCTTACAAGATCACGGTGAAAATGTATGGTATAGAAACGTAATGATCAAAGAATGGAATTCATTACAACCTACAACAGGGTGTAAATAATTAATCAAAATTAACTAACCAAACCAAAAAATAAATTTATGAATACAACCAATAGAATCAAATTATCAACTATGATGTTCCTGGAATTTTTTATCTGGGGTGCATGGTTTGTAACTTTAGGAACATTTTTAGGAAGTAATTTAAAAGCTTCAGGAGCTGAAAGTGCTGCTGTATTTTCGACTCAATCTTGGGGAGCTATCATTGCGCCTTTCATCATTGGATTAATTGCCGACCGTTATTTTAATGCAGAAAAAATCTTAGGAGTATTACACTTAGTTGGCGCATTTTTGATGTATCAAATGTACCAATCTAATGAGGTAGGTTCATTTTATATCTATGTGTTAAGCTATATGGTTTTGTATATGCCTACTTTAGCTTTGGTAAATTCAGTAGCCTTTAACCAAATGAAAGATCCTGAAAAAGAGTTCGCAAACATCCGTGTTTGGGGAACAATTGGATGGATTTTAGCTGGATTAGCAATTAGTTTTGTTTTCCATTGGGATTCAACTGAGAATATAGCTCAAGGAATGTTGAAAAATACGTTCTTATTAGCTGGAATTGCAGCTTTAGTTTTAGGATTATTGAGCTTTACCTTACCTGCTACTCCACCTAAGGTTTCAGATGAGAAAATTAAAATTGGAGATATCATTGGTTTAGATGCTTTGAAATTATTGAAAGATAAAAACTTTGCTGTATTTTTCCTTTCTTCGATTTTAATCTGTATTCCATTGGCTTTTTATTATCAAAATGCGCATCCTTTTTTAACTGAAGCTGGAATTGAAAATCCAACAGGTAAAATGGCAATCGGTCAAATATCAGAAGCTTTATTCTTATTATTAATTCCTGTTTTCTTTACTCGTTTCGGATTTAAGAAAACGATTTTAGTTGGAATGTTAGCTTGGGCTATTCGTTATGCATTATTTGCTTATGGTAATGGTACTGATTTAAGTTTTATGCTAATTATTGGAATTGCTTTACACGGTATTTGTTATGATTTCTTTTTTGTTTCTGGACAAATTTATACCAATTCAAAAGCAGGTGAGAAATACAAAAGTGCTGCTCAAGGTTTAATTACTTTAGCTACTTATGGAGTAGGAATGCTAATTGGTTTTGCTGTAGCAGGATGGATTACTGATAATTATAAAACGACAACTGGAACAATCAACTGGGAAATGGTATGGATCATTCCTGCAGGAATTGCTTTAGCTGTTTTTGTTTTATTTGCATTAACATTTAATGATAAAAATAAAACAGAAGTTTCACACTAATTATAAATGAAAACCAACTTCAATAGACGTTCTGCTATCAAAGGAATACTTGCCAGTACTGCTGCGCTAAGTATTCCTTTAGAATTGTCTGCTTTTGGTTTGTCAAAAGAAAAAACTACTACTATTCCTATGTTGAAAGGTAATATCAACCATTCTGTTTCACGCTGGTGTTTTAATTCGTTGGATTTAGAAACCCTTTGTATTGAAGCTAAAAAAATGGGAATCACTGGAATTGATTTGGTAGGTCCAGAAGCTTGGCCAACATTGAAAAAATACAATCTAATTTCAACTATGTGCAATGGCGCTGAGTTGAATTTAGTGGATGGTTTTAATGATATTCAATTCCATGAAAAATTAATTCAACGCTATACCGAAATAATTCCTCGCGTAGCCGAAGCAGGTTATAAAAACTTAATTTGTTTCAGTGGGAATCGCCGAGGAAAAACAGATGAAGAAGGCTGGAATAATTGCGTTATTGGATTACAAAAACTAATTCCATTGGCTGAAAAGCATAATATTACTTTGGTGATGGAATTATTGAATAGTAAAATAGATCATAAAGATTACCAGTGCAATAAAACGTCTTGGGGTGTTGAATTGGTAAAACGTATAAATTCAGATCATTTCAAATTACTCTACGATATCTACCACATGCAAATTGATGAAGGTGATGTAATTAGAACTATCAAAGACAATATTCAACATATTGCTCATTTTCATACAGCTGGAGTTCCTGGTCGAAATGAAATTGACGAAACACAAGAATTAAATTATCCTGCTATTATGAGAGCTATTGCAGGAACAGGTTTTAAAGGATTTGTAGGTCAAGAATTTGTACCTAAATACACCGATAAATTAGCTTCATTACAACAAGCCATCACAATTTGCGACATTTAACTAACTAAAAATAAAACCCATGAACAAAAGAAGAGAATTTTTAATCAATAGTGGTTTAGTATTGGGGACTTTAGCCATTACTCCTTCCCTAGCCTTCACAACTAAAAAGAGACCTATTGGAATCCAATTATGGACAATGCGTGAGACTTTGCCTAAAGACGTAAAAGGTGTTTTGGCACAAATCGCCAAAGCGGGATTTACCGAAGTGGAAACTTTTGGTTTTTCTCCAAAAGACAATACTTTCTTTGGTACTTCATTAAACGACTTCAAAGCGATTTTAGATGCTAATGGGTTAAAAGCCACTAGTAACCATTTTGATTTTAACAACTATATCAAAACTGGAGATTTAAGTGATTTGAACGCCTATATCAATGCTGCCAAAGTTTTAGGAAGCGAATATGTTACTATTCCGTGGATTTTACCTGAATTAAGAGGTACATCAGCTGAAGATTATAAAAAATTAGCAGCAGGAATTAATAAAGTAGCGCAACAATGCCATGCTGCAGGATTAAAATTAGCGTATCATAATCACGATTTTGAATTCACTAAATTTGGAGATACTAACGGATATGAAATTTTGTTGAACGAAACAGATCCTAAACTAGTAGATTTTGAATTAGACTTGTATTGGGCTGTACGTGCGGGTCATAATCCATTGGATTTATTCAAACAACATCCAGGACGTTTCACTATGTGGCATGTAAAAGACATGGACAAAGCCAATAAAGAATTGAATGCCGAAATTGGTAAAGGAGCTATTGACTTCAAGGCTATTTTTGCACAAGCTAAATTGTCAGGAATGAAACGTTTCTTTTTAGAGCATGAAACGAATTATACTCCAAATCCATTAGAATCTATTAAAACAAGTTTTGATTATATTTCTAAAAATCTAATCTAGTTTTTATAATAATAAAAAAAGGGTATTTAATTGTTTTGCAATTAAATACCCTTTTTTATTTAAAGTAAATTTACCACTTTTCTAATCCCAAAAGCTTTTTTCCTAAATCGCTTAATTCAGCTGTTTTGTGTTTGGTGATTTCCCATTTTCTCGGATCGCCTGGAAAAGCATATCCTTCTGGTGCAATTCGGTTTTTCCACGAATTGATTCGCCACGCTTTTAACTCTTCATTATCTTCTTCTGCAGGCATCATTGAAATGTATTGAGCAACACGCACCTTGTCTTTGGTCAAATTAGGACGAATTCCGTGTGGTTGCGAACTATTAAAAATCATTAAATCGCCCGCTTCCATTTTAACTTTTACTAATTTATCTTCAAAACCTGTAATATCGGGTTGGAAACGATTTCTGTCTTCAGGTTGTGTTAATTTCCATGTATCATAAGTGCGAAACAACTCAGGAATACATTGAAAACCTCCCATATTTTCATCGGTTGCATCTACTAATGCTAGAACTCCTTGTACATTTTGAGGCTTTGTTTCTGGATCGTAGTCCCAATGTATAAATCCTTTGAACTCGTGATCAGGACGAACTGGAAAATTCAAATTGGCTCTATCAATAGTAACCCATAGCTTTTCTGTTCCCCAAACATCCGCAAAGGCATCATAAACTTTTTGCATTTGACGGTTGTCCCATTGGTATTGGTGATTGTACAATTCTACCATTCCACTATTCGTTAGTTCTTTCATTTGCATTTCTGCTCTTGGTGGTGCATACCAAGTGGATGGGTCGTTTGGATCTTTTTCTTCAAATTCCCAAATGAAATTAGCCAATCGTTCTGCATTCTCTTTTGGTACGGCATTTTTAATAACAATATAACCATTGGTAATCCAGAAATTCCATTGCTCGTCGGTTAATAAACGAAGTGGTTTTCCGTTAGAACGGTCATTTAATTTGTGTACACTAGATTTTGCCACTGATGGATTTCCAGGAATATCTGCGTGTGCGTTAGTCGCCATCGTTGGCGTCATTGTCGGAGTCATAGTTTGATTTTTAGTATCCATAATGTAATAGTTGGTTAATTTGATAATCCAAAATTAGTTGGAATCTAGCAGTTGAATTATCACAAAATTTACCATAATTTGTACTATATTGACATTTTATTGGAAATTAAACTATTCAATAGTACATTTATACTATAAAACACTAATTATATGAAAATTGTTTTTGAAGATATCAAACGTTTAGCGGGTAGTTCCTTCCGAATTTTGGTCAATCCAAAATTGAACGATTTTTATTATTGGCATTTTCATCCTGAATTCGAATTGACTTTTATTGAAGCACCTCAAGGTAACAGACGTGTTGGAAATCATGTGGGACAATTTGAAGGAAGTGATTTGGTTTTTATAGGTTCTAATATCCCCCATTTGAATTTCGATTATGGGATTAGAACCGAGTATGAAAAAGTAGTATTACAAATCAACGCTGATTTTTTTAAAAATGATTTTGCTTCCACCCCTGAATTAGAAGCGATTCACCAATTATTTGAAAATTCTAAAAAAGTAATTTGTTTTCACGGAAACACGAAAGCGACAATTGGGAAACAACTTAAAGCAATTCATCTATTGCCACATTTTGAACAATTTATTGCTGTTTTGTCTTTGTTCCAATCTTTGGCTACATCTCAAGAAAGGACTTTTTTACACGAACAACCTTTTGAAAACTTTTATAATAACAAAGAACAATCCCGACTTAAAATAGTCTATAAATTCATTGAAAGTAATTACCAGCGTACCATTAGTATTGAAGAAATGGCACAACTCACTCATTTATCCAAAGCTGCTTTTTGTAGGTATTTCAAAAAAATGACTCGATTGACTTTTATCGGGTTCTTAAATCAATATCGTATTGAACAAGCCAAACGACTTTTAAAAGAAGATAAGAACGTAACTGAAACCTGCTATGAATGTGGTTTTGAAAGTCTGTCCTATTTCAATCGTATTTTCAAAAAAGTAGTTGGAGAAAATCCTTTAGAATTTAAAAAAAGATAGTTAGTTCACTGAATTTAAAACACTCACATAATAATTAGGATTAATCTCTAATTGAGAATTAGTGGCGTTTGTTGGTTTTAATTTCCATTCCGTTGTGGGTTGCAACACTACTTCTTGTCCATTAATAGTTACTTTCATAGGCATTGCAAAACCAGGAACACAATTCATCCATCTATAATTTAAATACCCATCTTTGAAATAATATTCAAATGTTGGAATTCGAGTATCTCTCAAATATTGATTAAAAACAGTCGATAAATCAATTCCCGCTTGTTGACTGATATACCCTTCAATTTGCTTGGTAGTGACAGTTTGATGGTAAAAAGTGCTGTTCAAGCCTCTTAAAATTTGTCGCCATTTTTCGTCATCATTAACTATTTGACGGATGGTATGCAACATATTACCGCCTTTGTAATACATATCACTAGAGCCTTCATTATTGACGTCATATTGACCAATAATGGGCTTGTCATTTTGGATATTTTTTCGAGTACCTCTCACATAAGCAGCTCCCGCCTCTTTTCCGTAATAGTATTCTACAAATAAACTCTCCGAATAATTGGTAAAACTTTCATGAATCCACATGTCGGCAATGTCTTTATAGGTGATGTTATTGGCAAACCACTCGTGTCCCGACTCATGAATAATGATGAAATCAAATTTTAATCCCCAACCTGTGCCACTCAAATCACGTCCGCGATACCCATTTTGAAAGCCATTACCATAGGTGACACAACTTTGATGTTCCATCCCTAAATACGGTACTTCTACTAATTTGTAACTGTCTTCATAAAATGGATATGGTCCAAACCAATGTTCAAAGGCTTTCAGCATCTTCGTCACATCTTGAAATTGTTTTTTTGCTTTCGCCAAATTATTTCTCAACACATAATATTGACAATCTAAATCGCCTTTTTCGCCTTTGTATTTTTCAGAAAACGCTACATAATCGCCAATATTAATGTTGACACCGTAATTATTAATCGGATTAGAAACATACCAGTTGTACGTAGTTGTTCCGTCTTTCAATTGTTTTACGCTTTGTAAACGACCATTCGAAATATCCATTAGTCCCTTAGGGACGTTGACGCTTATCAACATCGACTCGGCTTCGTCATACATGTGATCTTTATTAGGCCACCAAACACTAGCTCCCAAACCTTGGCAAGAAGTGGCTATAAATGATTTTCCATTTTCATCTTTTTTCCAAGTGATTCCGCCATCCCAAGGTGGGCGAACAGCTATTTTAGGCTTCCCATTATAAAAAACTGTAATTTGTTTGTAATCACCTTTATTTTGATTGGCTGTCAAATAAATATGAAACACATTGCCTTCTCTTTCGAATTTCAGACTATTTCCATCTTGAATGACTTTGGTAATTTGCATGGGTTCTTGCAAATCAATTTGCATCACATTGTACTTATCTAACACAAGATAATCAATTGTATTCGAACCTACAATAGTACTGTCTGCAGGATTGACTTTGATATCCAAGTGGTATTTTTTCAAATCCCACCAAACTCTTTCTTTGGTAATACTCCCACGTAAACTGTCTTGTTTGGTGAATTTTTGAGCAAAAATGGTATTGGTTACCAAAAATATAAGGAACAGGTAAATGACTTTTTTATTCATAACGAAATGTATAGTTTAAACAATCTTTTAAAGAATAAGTAAATATAACAGATTGTGCAGTAAATATAAAACCCCAATGATATATTTATCATTGGGGTTTATTTTATTTAATAATTAAAAGGAATTATTTCTGTCTTTTCTTTAAAACTTCAATTACATCATTCATTTGATAGCCTTTAGCTTGCAATAAAATAAGATAATGAAAAAGTAAATCAGCACTTTCACTTAAGAACAAATCATCGTTATCATCTTTGGCTTCGATTACCACTTCTACTGCTTCTTCACCAACTTTTTGAGCGATTTTATTAATCCCTTTTTCAAATAAAGAAGCAACATAACTTTTCTCAGCATCGGCATTTTCACGACGCGTTTTGATAGTTTGTTCCAAAGTCGAAATAAAACCGTAATGAGGTTGATTGTCTTCCGCCCAACAGGTATCCGTTCCATTATGACAAGTCGGTCCTACAGGTCGCACTTGAATTAATAACGTATCGGTATCACAATCGTTCTTGATGCTCACTAGATTTAAGAAATTGCCACTTTCTTCTCCTTTAGTCCAAAGACGTTGTTTAGAGCGGCTATAGAATGTTACTTTTTGAGTTGCTTGAGTTTTAGCGAAAGCCTCTTCGTTCATATAACCTAGCATTAAAACGGCTTTGGTTTCACTATCTTGAATAATGGCTGGAATTAATCCGTGGGCGCTTTTTGAAAAATCGATGTTCATGTGTGTAATTATGAATTATGAGTATTGAATTTGTAGTTTTTAAATTCTAACTTCAATATGATTATTTTTTAGTTCTTTTTTTAAAGTGGGTATTTCAATTTCTTTGAAATGAAAAACGCTTGCTGCCAATGCAGCATCTGATTTTCCTTCAACAAAGGTATCAATAAAATGTTGCATATTCCCAGCTCCCCCTGAAGCAATGATTGGAATATTCACTAATTGTGACAATGTAGCCAAGGCTTCATTCGCAAATCCATTTTTAGTTCCGTCGTGATCCATAGAGGTAAACAAGATTTCTCCTGCTCCTCTAGCGGCAACTTCTTTGGCCCAATCAAATAATTTAATGTCTGTAGGTACCTTACCTCCTACTAAATGCACCACCCATTCCCCATCAATTTGTTTCGCATCAATAGCCACAACTACACATTGACTACCAAATTTTTGAGCCAAATCAGTTATCAATTGCGGGTTCTTAACTGCCGATGAATTGATTGAAACTTTATCTGCTCCATTTTGCAATAAGATTTCGACATCTTCTACAGAGGCAATTCCACCTCCAACAGTAAACGGAATATTAATTGTTGCCGCAACTTTGCGAACCAAATCCACCAAGGTTCTTCTGCGTTCCTCAGTTGCTGAAATATCTAAAAACACCAATTCATCTGCTCCTTCATCCGAATAGATTTTAGCTAATTCTACAGGATCTCCCGCGTCACGCAAGTCCACAAAATTGACCCCTTTGACCGTCCTGCCGTTTTTGATATCCAAACAAGGAATTATTCTTTTTGTTAACATTTATATTGTTGTTTCACAGATATTCACCAAGACTTCGCAAAGAATCACAAAGATTTTAGAGCCTCTTTGTGCTATGCATTGCGCATCTTTGCGTAATAATCTATTGGTTTAAAATATATTTTTCTAATTGTTTCAACGAAATTCTTCCTTCGTAAATCGCTTTCCCAATGATTGTTCCTTCGCAACCCAATTCGGCTAATTGTGGCAATTCATCAAATGTAGAAATTCCGCCAGAGGCAATTAATTTAATTCCTTTGGCTGTGGCCAAAATTTTAGCATATAAATCAAAACTAGGCCCAGCTAACATACCGTCTTTGGCAATATCCGTACAAATAACGTATTGAATTCCTTTATTTTGATAATCTTGAATAAAAGGGATTAAATCTTCGTTAGAGTCTTCTAACCAGCCCGAAACAGCTACTTTTTCATTATTTGCATCCGCTCCTAAAATGATTTTATCGGAACCATATTCAGCTATCCATTGTTCAAAAACAGCTCTGTTTTTAACAGCAATACTTCCGCCTGTAATTTGGTTCGCCCCAGATTCAAAAGCAATTTTTAAGTCGGCATCCGATTTCAAACCACCTCCAAAATCAATTTTTAATTTGGTTTGTGTTGCAATCTGTTCGAGAATTTTATAGTTCACAATTTTGCTTGACTTAGCACCATCTAAATCCACTAGGTGTAAATACTCAATTCCATGCGCTTCAAACGATTTGGCTACTTCAAGTGGATTTTCATTGTAAATGATTTTAGTATCGTAATCCCCTTTGGATAAACGAACACATTTTCCGTCAATGATATCTATTGCTGGTATTATTCTCATTTTATATTCGATTTACGATATTTAAAATTTATAACTTTAAAAAATTAGCTAAAATCTGTTCGCCAACATCGCCGCTTTTTTCTGGGTGAAATTGGGTTCCATAAAAATTATTTTTTTGTAAGGCCGAAGCATATTCGATATCATAGTTCGTTACAGCAATGGCTTCATCACAATTAGGTACATAATAACTATGCACTAAATACATGTATTCGTTATTTTTTATCCCTTCAAACAAAGGTGATTTCAAATTGTAAATTTGGTTCCAACCCATTTGAGGGACTTTGACATTATTTGAAAATCGAACTACATTAGCATCAAAAATGCCTAGGCCATCTGTGTTTCCTTCTTCAGAATGGTGACACATCAATTGCATTCCCAAACAAATTCCCAAAACGGGTTGTTTCAAGTTAGGAATCAAAGTATCTAAACCACTTTCTTTGAGTTTGCTCATCGCATAACTCGCTTCTCCTACACCCGGAAAAATTACCTTGTCTGCTTGTTGAATTGTTACGGGATCATTAGTTAAAACCGCTTGAAACCCTAGGCGTTCTATAGCAAATAGAATACTTTGAATATTTCCTGCACCGTAATTGATAATTACAATTTTCATTTATTTTTAACCATTAAGAAATTAAGAATATTAAGGTAATACACTCAACAATTCATAATTTATAATTCATAATTATTAGAGCATTCCTTTTGTTGAAGGCAAAATCATTTTCTCTGTATCACGTTTTACAGCAACTTTTATCGCTTTTGCGAAAGCCTTGAAAATCGCTTCAATCTTATGATGTTCGTTAGTTCCTTCTGCTTTGATATTGATATTGGCCTTAGCACCATCAGAGAATGATTTGAAAAAGTGGTAAAACATTTCTGTTGGCATTTTACCTACCATTTCGCGTTTGAATTCGGTTTTCCAAACCAACCAATTTCTGCCTCCAAAATCAATTGCTACTTGCGATAAACAATCATCCATTGGCAAACAAAAACCATAACGCTCAATTCCTAGTTTGTTTCCTAATGCTTTGGCAAAAACTTCTCCCAAAGCAATCGCAGTATCTTCAATAGTATGGTGTTCGTCTACCTCTAAATCGCCTTTTACCGCAATTTCTAAGTCCATCTGTCCGTGGCGTGCAATTTGATCTAGCATGTGGTCAAAAAATGCAATTCCAGTATCGATTTTACTTTTACCAGTTCCGTCTAAATTCAACTTGATAAAAATATCCGTTTCGTGTGTTTTTCTTTCAATACTGGCCGAACGAGCTTCTAGTTTTAAAAACTCATAAATGGTTTTCCAATCGGTAGTTTGCAAGGCTATAACGCCACTAAAATCTTCATTTTCATTGATTTCATCACTACCCAAACCTTCTTGTTGTTGCAAGAAAATAGCTTTGGTTCCTAAGTTTTTTGCTAAAGCAACATCTGTAATTCGGTCTCCTAGTACAAATGAATTCGCCAAGTCATAATTAGGATTGTCAATATATTTCGTCAGCATTCCTGTACGAGGTTTACGCGTAGGTGCATTTTCTGCTGGAAAAGAACGATCAATAAAAATATCATCAAACAAAATACCTTCGTTTTCAAAAGCTCTCAAAATGAAATTTTGTGTTGGCCAAAAGGTGTCTTCTGGAAAACTAGCTGTACCTAATCCATCTTGATTTGTTACCATTGCCAATTCATAATCCAATTCATTGGCAATTTTAGCCAAATATTGAAAGGCTTTCGGGTAGAATTCTAGTTTGTTTAAACTGTCTAGTTGAAAATCAGCGGGTTCAATTACGATGGTCCCATCACGATCTATAAATAATACTTTTTTCATATCAATTTATTCTAATATTTTCTGATTAAGAACAACTTCTTAATCATTCATTCCTTTTCCACGTTTAATTTGACTCATCCATTTTTCAACCCTAGCTGTTTTTGTCTTAGATTGTTTTGGTTCAGAAAAATGAAGTAAATAGGCTTTTTGTCTTCCAGGAGTTAATCCTTCAAAAGCTAATTTTAATACTTCGTCACTATCTAAAAAGTATTGAAATTCTTCTGGAGTTTCAATTGCAATAGGTTCTTTATAAGGAACTTTAGCGCCTGATTTTTCAACTTCAATCGCTTCAAAAATATAGGCTTTTATAGTATTTTCTAATTCCAAAATCTGAGCGGTGTTTGTAAATTGCAATTGTCTCGTAGCCTGCATATTCTCTGTTTGAGCAATCAACACTTTTTGCTTGTCTTCTAATAAAACACCTTTAAAGAAACTAATTGCACAACATGCTTTTGTAGTACCTATCATTACTACATTTTTATTTTGAAACGTATAACAAGGATGACTCCATTTCAATTCTTCCACCAAGCCAGTTTCTAATATAATTTTTCGTAAGAGTTGTAATTCTGTCTCCCAAGTTCGCACACGACACAAAGGTGTTGCCATTTTAGAACAACGTCCACAACCTTCATCAAAATACGTTTCTACATTTGTAATCATGCCGATTAATTTAAACTCTGTAAAGCTTCTATTAATTTCTTATTTTCTTCTTCTGTACCAACAGTCAACCGCAAAGTGTTTTCGCACAAAGGTTGCGTCGTTCTATTGCGAATCACAATTCCCTTAGCTATTAACTCATCATAGCGTTGATTAGCATTATCTACTTTAATCAGAATAAAGTTGGCTTCGGTAGGATATATTTTCGATACAAAATTAACTTCATGTAATACTTTAAGTAATAACTCTCTTTGCGCTATAATAGAATTTATTTCTTCTTTTATTTTAGATGAATCATTCAAACGTTCTAACGCTCGTTTTTGGGTAAGTTCATTAACATTATACGGAGGTTTAATTTTATTCAAAACTGCAATAATTGCTGCAGAAGCATAGCAAATTCCCAATCGAATTCCTGCCAAGCCATACGCTTTAGACAAAGTTTGCGTAATAATTAAATTAGGATAATCCTTGATTTTTGGTATCCAAGACGCTTTGTCCGAAAAGTCAATATACGCCTCGTCAATGACCACTAATCCGTTGAAATTATTCAATAAATACTGCACACTTTCTGTTGAGAATGAATTCCCCGTAGGGTTGTTTGGCGAACAAAGGAAAATCATTTTCGTGTTTGCATCCACCACTTTCATGATTTCATTTAATTGCGGTTGAAAATCATTCGAAAGCAAAACCTCTCTATTTTCTATCGCATTCAAATTCGCCAAAACACTATACATTCCGTAGGTAGGCGGTAATGTAATTACATTATCCAATTTTGGCTCACAAAAAGCGCGAAACAACAAATCCAATACTTCATCACTCCCATTTCCTAAAAGGATTTGATTTTTTTCAACTCCATTTTGTGCGGCTAAAACTGATTTTACTGTTGCTTGTTGTG
Organism: Flavobacterium sp.; assembly: GCF_031537875.1. Classification (GTDB taxonomy): domain Bacteria; phylum Bacteroidota; class Bacteroidia; order Flavobacteriales; family Flavobacteriaceae; genus Flavobacterium. The sequence continues at coordinate 145,281 of NZ_JAVKNB010000016.1, forward strand.
GATCGGGGTAACGATTCACCCCATTCTCATAGGGATTTTCATTGGCATCCAAAAAAATCATATCCGCCGTATCAAAATCCTCAAATTCATCACGTGCCGAAGAATAAGGCTTCATGGCTTTGACGTTTTCTCGAACTAAAGTATTGATGTCAAAATTATTTTTCATTTTCAATCGCTTTTAAACGTAATGTAACCGCATTTTTGTGCGCTTGTAATCCTTCTTTCTCCGCCATAATTTCGATGGCTTTTCCAATAGTTTGAATACCGGTTTCAGAAATCTTTTGGAACGTCATCGATTTCATAAAACTATCCAAGTTAACGCCACTATAATTCTTAGCATATCCATTGGTTGGCAACGTATGATTAGTTCCTGAAGCATAATCTCCAGCACTTTCTGGGGTATAATTCCCTATAAATACTGAACCGGCATTTTCGATGTTGTCTACATAAAAATCATTGTCTGCAGTACACACTATAAAGTGTTCTGGTCCGTATTCATTGATTAAGTCCAAGGCCGTTTCTTTATTTTCGACAAAAATCAGTTTCGAATTAGCAATGGCTTTTTCGGCAATTTCTTTTCTTGGTAAAACAGCTAATTGCGATTGTACTTCTTGCTCTACAGCCTCAATCATCGCTTCGGAAGTAGAAACCAAAATTACTTGGCTGTCCGTGCCATGTTCGGCTTGACTTAACAAATCAGAAGCTACAAAGGCAGGAATAGCGCTTTCATCAGCTACTACTAGTAACTCTGATGGACCTGCCGGCATATCAATAGCAACACCAAATTGAGTCGCTAATTGTTTGGCTACTGTTACATATTGATTTCCAGGGCCAAATATTTTATAGACCTTAGGAATGGTGGTTGTACCAAAAGTCATTCCTGCTATTGCCTGAATGCCGCCTACTTTCAGTATTTTGGTTACTCCACATAAATTAGCAGCATATAAAATTGCCGGATTTAAGTTTCCGTTTTTATCAGGAGGCGAACATAAAACCACTTCTTTACAACCAGCAATTGCTGCAGGAACTGCCAACATTAAAACCGTTGAAAACAAGGGTGCAGTACCTCCAGGAATGTACAATCCGATTTTTTGAATCGGTCGTTTTTCTTGCCAACATTGTACTCCCGAAGCAGTTTCAACGCTTATACGATTGGTTTTTTGTGCTTGGTGGAATTTTTCAATATTTGATTTTGCTAGTTGAATGGCTCCTTTCAATTCGTCATCCACTTGGGCAATTGCAGTTTGAATTTCAGCATCAGAAACCTGAATAGTATTTAATGTAATTCCGTCAAATTGAGCGGTATATTGATTTATAGCTTCATCTCCTTTTAATTGCACTGCGGTGAAAATTTCTTTTACCGTAGCTTCAATATCGTCCACAGTTTTAGTTGGTCTTTCTAATAAAGAAGCCCAATCTGTCTGTTTTGGATTGTATATTTTGTTCATTGTGATTCTAAGATTTAAGAAATTACAACACCATTTTTTCAATTGGGCAAACCAAAATACCTTCGGCTCCTGCTGATTTTAGCTCGTCAATAACTTCCCAAAAACGATCTTCTTCAATCACAGTATGTACACTTGACCAACCTTCTTGTGCCAATGGCATTACTGTTGGGCTTTTCAAAACAGGTAAAATGGAACTAATCAATTGAATTTTATCATTCGGAACGTTCATCAAGATGTATTTTGATTTTCGCGCTCTTAAAACCGATTGAATTCGGAATTGTAATTTATCTAAAATCGCTTTGTTTTCGGGAGTCATTTTTGGCGAAACCGCTAAAACTGCTTCACTTTTAAAAATAACTTCTACTTCTTTTAAATTGTTTTTAAACAACGTACTACCGCTTGAAACAATATCAACAATAGCATCCGCTAGACCAATGTTTGGAGCAATTTCAACCGAACCTGAAATTTGGTGTAAATCAACATTCACATTTTTAGAATTGAAAAAATCTAAAACGGTATTGGGATACGAAGTAGCAATTCGTAAACCATCTAAATCTTTTACGGAATTGTATTGAAAGTTTTTAGGTACAGCTACTGAAACTTTGCATTTAGAAAAACCTAATTTTTCGGCTACTTCAATGTTTTTTCCCTTTTCAACTAATAAGTTATCACCTACAATAGCCACATCAACTACTCCATCAATTAAGTATTGAGGAATATCTGAATTCCGTAAATACAATACTTCCAATGGGAAATTAGATGCCGTAGCTTTTAATTGGTCGTTTCCATTATTGATAGAAATACCACAGTCTTTAAGGATTTGGATGCTGTCTTCGTTTAAGCGTCCTGATTTTTGAATAGCAATTTTTAAAGTACTCATTGTTTTTTGTTTTTTTTAATTTGTTGTGATTTGAGTACAACAGATTTTTAATAAAAAACCCGCTTGATGTACTCAAACGGGTTTTTAAATATGTGACTTACACGCATACCATTAACACATCGCTTGAGAGCAATTTAGTAAATGATGATGATGTAATTGATTTGATAACATACTAATTAATTAGAAATTCTTTTATTTCGAGTGCAAATATAAAGCAAAATATAGTAACATCCCAATTATAAATTTAACTTAACACTATCTTATTGTTAAAATCTAAAACAACCTAACTTAACTTTGGTCCTGCGCTTACTAAACGTTTTCCTTCCTCAGTATTGGTATATTGTTCGAAATTTTTGATGTATCTAGCCGATAAATCTTTAGCTCTTCGCTCCCATTCTGCTTTATCTTCGTAAGTATCTCTTGGGTCTAAAATACCATCGCTTACATTAGGTAAAACAGTTGGAATAGTTAAATTCAAAAATGGAATTGCTCTTGTTTCAGCTTCTTCAATTTCACCACTAATAATAGCGTCGATGATCGCTCTAGTGTTTTTTAGCGAAATACGTTTCCCGGTACCATTCCAACCAGTGTTTACTAAATACGCTTTGGCCCCATGTTCTTTCATTTTTCCAATTAAAGTTTGAGAATAACGTGTGGGATGTAATGTCAAGAACGCTTCTCCAAAAGCAGGAGAAAACGAAGGAACAGGCTCCGTAATTCCTCTTTCAGTACCTGCTAATTTTGAGGTATAACCACATAAAAAATGGTATTGCGCTTGGTCGTCATCCAAAATAGATACGGGAGGCAAAACTCCAAAAGCATCTGCTGATAGATAAATAATTTTTTTAGCATGTCCCGCTTTGGAAGGCAAAACAATTTTATTAATATGATAAATAGGATACGAAACTCTAGAATTCTCAGTAATAGAATGGTCATAATAATTTATTTCTCCGTATTCGTCTACCATAACATTTTCTAATAAAGCATCTCTCTTGATAGCTCTCCAAATATCGGGTTCGTTCTTTTCTGACAAGTCAATTACTTTGGCATAACATCCTCCTTCATAATTAAATACTCCATTGTCATCCCAACCATGTTCATCATCTCCAATTAAATAGCGTTTAGGATCAGCCGAAAGTGTTGTTTTTCCAGTTCCAGAAAGGCCAAAGAATATCGCTACATCTCCTTCTTCTCCTACATTAGCAGAACAGTGCATTGACGCCATTCCTTTTAGAGGTAAATAGTAGTTCATCATGGAGAACATTCCTTTTTTCATTTCGCCACCATACCAAGTTCCTCCGATAATTTGAATTTTTTCAGTAAGGTTGAATACTACAAAATTTTCGGAATTAAGTTCGTGTTTTTGCCAATCTGGATTGGTTATTTTAGAACCATTCATTACCACAAAGTCAGGTTCTCCAAAATTTTCTATTTCATATATTGAAGGACGAATAAACATATTGGTTACAAAATGAGCCTGCCAAGCAACCTCCATAACAAAACGAACTTTCAGTCTTGTATCGACATTGGTACCGCAGAAAGCATCAACAACATATAACTTTGGAGAAGTAGATAATTGCTTTAAGACTAATTTCTTTAAATCACGCCAAACCGATTGAGTTGTAGGAAAGTTAACTTTGTCATCCCAATAAATCGTATCTTTAGTTACATCGTCTTTTACAATATATCTGTCTTTTGGAGAACGTCCTGTAAAGATTCCTGTTTTTACTGCAACTGCACCTGTATCCGTTAAAGCACCTTTTTCAAAGCCTTTTCTACGATGAGACATTTCGTCTTGATATAATTCTTCATAAGATGGATTATGGGATACTTCGTGATAACCTGTTATTCCCAAACCGTGTAATTCTTGAATGATTTTGATGTTTCTCATCTCTAATAATATTTAAAAAAATCGTATTGTATATATTTTCAAAATTAAGAAAAATAAAATTACGAAATCGATATAGTTACAAATAATATAACACGAATAGTATCTTATTATGACTTTTGTAACAAAAATTATCAATAAAAACATTTGTGTCAATTTATTGGTATTATTTTTTTAAATACAATAATAAAAAGGCTAATCTATTAAAAGCACCTACTACTTTTCATCAAGATCTTTATCTATTTTTTCGACTGAAGTATTTTGAGAACCCTCTCTAATTTCAGTATGTCGAATTTCGCCTCCAGAAGTACCTACTTTTTGAACTACAAATAAACTCGCAATCCCGATTCCTAAGATAAAGAAGGAAACTAGTTTTTCTTTGGTATTCTTTTTATAATTTAAATACAATGCAACTATTGAAAGTAAACCTAAGACATATAGTAATAAGGCCAGTTTTTCGGCTATTTCCTCATGTTCGTGAATAATTTCCCAGCCAATAGTAGGCATATCTTTTACTAATTTTTCAGCGCCCTCACCTGTTCCCATACTTAAAGCACCAAAAACAGCTGCAATAATAAACAAGAAATAAGAAGTGTTTTTTAGAGTGGTATTTTTCAAAATTAATCCGGCAATTAAAATTCCAATTGCTAAAATGGTTCCAATGATTGGAAAATGGTTAACCACCATGTGTAAATGTGCATCGTTCATAATATAAAATTTAGTTTAGTTAATTATCCTGCTAATGAAACTCCTATTAAAGTTCCTATCCCATAAGTTACTGCTGCGGCAGCAAGTCCAAAAGCTACTTGTCTAAAGCCTGAAAACACGACACTTTTACCTGTTAACAAAGTGATGGCTGCCCCAATACCAAATAGACCTACTACACTACTCCCAATACTTAATAAAATTGCGTTATTACCATCTAAAAAGATAAAAGGATACAACGGAATAACAGCTCCAATGGAAAAAAGTACAAAAGAAGCAATAGCAGCTTCCCAAGCAGATCCTCCCAATTCTTCTTTGTCAATACCTAATTCTTCTGCAATGATTGCATCGATTGCAGTTTCTGGACTTTCAAATGCTTTGTCTGCTAGTTTCTGAGCATCAACTGCATTCATTCCTTTGGCCTGGTACAACAATACCAATTCTTTCTTTTCTTCCTCTGGAGAAGCTTCTAATTCTTCGGTTTCTAATTCTATTTGGCGTTGATTTAATTCTCTTGAACTTTGTACAGAAAGCCATTCGCCTAAAGCCATAGAAATAGCTCCAGCTAATAATCCTGCAATTCCAGTTAGTAGAATGGTATTATTAGAAACTGCTGCACCAGCCACACCCATAACCAAACTCATATTAGAAACTAAACCATCATTTGAACCTAAAACGGCAGCACGTAACGCATTTCCTCCTACAGATTTGTGCCGGCTTTCAAACTTAGATAACAAACCACCAGAAACATTTAAAGCTTCATTATTATTAACCGCTTCAATAATTTGCAAATGATTGTGTTCAAAACCTGTTAGTTTCTCTCCATGTTCAATTTTATTTTTAATAGTGTTAACAGCAAATTGTTTTTCAATATTGGCTAAACTGCTAATTATTGAACTATAACCAAAAAGCTTACCTACCTTCAATTGAAATTTTGCCTTGTAAGATGTAACCGGCATGGAATAATTAGGTTCTATAGTCACTACTTTCTCGAACATGTGTTTAGCATGTCCTTTTTCTATTTCAGCTAGACTTTGTAAAACACGAGTTAAGTTCACATCCGATTGTATGGAAGCTATACTATCATACAAAAAAGCTGTATCTACCTCTACTTGTAATTGTTTTTTTAATTTGTTTACATCCATAATTTTCTAGTTAACTATGTCAAAAGTTCCTTTTGTCAAAATTTTAGAAGCAGCTTGAATCTCGTTATTAGGTAGAATTTCAATAAAATCTTTATTTTTTTCTCCAATTGTAATGGCTACTTTCTTAAATGAATAACCGTTATCTTTATTGCTCTTTAATAAAAGTACGAAATTTTTATTGTTTTCGGTCACTAATGCTTCCGCAGGAATTGCTAATCCCTTTTTGCTACTAGTTACAATTTTAGCTTCCACAAACATTCCTGTTAGTAATTTTTGTTTGATAGTTTCATCTAAATGACCATGAACATTAATAGTTCTGTCGTTTCCTTCAATTGATTTTCCTACTAAATGCACTTCGGCTGGAAACACTTCTTTAGATGCTTCAGGTACCGTAAAATTAATTTTTTGACCCACTTTTACCTTCAAAATATCTTTTTCAAAAACGGCTAATTCTAAATGTAAATGTTGCGTATCTACAATTTCTAAAATTACCGCTGATGGCGCTATGTACATTCCTACATTAGCATTCATTATCACAATGTCTCCTGAAATAGGTGATGTAATAGTGACTGTAGAAGTTAGTTTTCCTTTTTCTACGTTAGCCGGATTGATTTTTAGCAAAAGTAATTTCTTTCTCAAACTTTGATACATTCCTTTAGCTCTTCGGTAATCGCTTTCTGCTTTAAGGTAATTTTTTTGCGAACTTATTTTTTCGTCAAACAAAGTTTTTTGACGTTCGTATTCTGATTTTAAATACTTTATTTGTTCAGCGACTTCCAAATAGTCTTTTTGAATATCTAAAAATTCAGTGCTTTCTAAGGTAACCAATGCTTGACCTTTATGAACTTTATCCCCTACCAAAAGAGTGGTAGATTTTACATAGCCACCAATAAAAGTAGTTACTTGTGCTCTATTTTGAGGTGGCACATCAATTTTTCCCGAAGTTTTAATGCTAACATCAAAATCCTCTTCTGTCGGACTAGCGATAATCATTCCGCCTGAATCGAATTGAGTTTTTGTAACGTGAATGAGTCCGTCCTCCTTGGGAGCGGTTGCTTCTGTTTTGGTTTCTTTACAACTGATCAGAATAGTTGTTAATGCAAGTGTATATAATATTTTTTTCATTGTCAACAGATTAAAAATTAGGGTAATACAATTCTAATTGGGTAGTGTTGTATTGCAACAACGTATCTAAATAATCGACTTGAATAGTCGTGGCGTTTTCTAAACTTTGAATGTATTGAAAGAAATCAATTTCACCATTTTTGTAACTCAAATTAGCTACTTTAATAATTTCTTCAGATAATTTTTGACCAAATTGATTGTAATAATTAATAGCTTCTTGGTATTTGGCTAATTCATTTTCCTTTTGACTAAGATATTGAGTCATTTTTTGTTCTTCGTATTGTTTTTGTTGTTCCCAACTTTTTAAATCCAATTGAGCCACTTTAATTTTTGAAGTCGTTCCCGTAAATAAAATAGGTACCGCTACTCCTAGCTGAAAACCATACAAAGACTGAGATAATCCATTATTTCTACCCTGAAAATAATCTACATTAATATCAGGCAACCAATGTTGTTTTTGTAATTCTAATTGTTTCTTGTAGGTTTCGCTAACTCTTTCTAAATAAACCGAGTGCAATTCTTTTCCTGAACTACTTAATGTAATAGCTAGCGGACTCATTTGAGCATTAAAAACTGTTACTTTAGTTTCGGATTGTACTAAAGCATTTAACAATTCATATTGCGCTACTATATCTTTTTCAATTTGAGATTTTTTAGTTTGGATTTGACCCGACTTAGCTTGAGCTGTAATCTTTTCTAAATAATTGGTTTCGCCTAATTCAAAACGACGCTTACTGGCCTTAGAAAAATTTTGGTACAAACTATCCAAGTAGGCATAGCGCTTTTCTTGGTTTTGCAAATACACAATATGCTCATACACTTTAGAAACAGCCAAAGTCAATTTGTTTTTTTGCAATTCTACTTTAGCTTTTTCTTTTTCATACTCCGATTCGAATGCTTTTTTCTTGGCTCCATATACTGTTGGAAATTCAAATTTTTGTTGGACACCAAATACTCGTAAAGGCTCGTTATTTAAAGCTAAATTATTTTGGTCATAATTGTAATACACATTGGTTTTATCAAATGAATAAGCCGTTTGAATAGTCGCCTTTGTTTTTTCTAATTGCAATTGTGCTGCTTTGATTTCTTTATTATTTTCTAAAGCTAATGCTACAATTCGCTCGCGTTCTAAAGGCGGATTTTGTGCCATTAAAAAAGTAGAACTTAGTAAAAACAATACTAAATAAGTGGATTTATGATGCATTTTAAATTTGGCTTTTCTGAATTCTTTTCCGTCAAATACTTTAAATAAAATGGGCAAAACAATCATCGTTAAAATTGTTGCCGTAAATAACCCTCCAATTACTACTGTAGCTAATGGACGTTGCACTTCAGCACCTGCCGAAGATGAAATAGCCATCGGTAAAAAACCTAAAGCAGCTGCAGCAGCCGTTAATAAAACAGGACGTAAACGATCTGTAGTTCCTTTTAAAATCAATTCGTCCATATCTTTCATTCCGTGGTGTTTTAATTCTTTAAAATGCTCAATTAAGACAATTCCATTGAGAACAGCGATTCCAAAAAGAGCTATAAATCCAACCCCTGCCGAAATACTGAAAGGCAAATCACGAATCCATAAAAACAATATACCACCTACGGCAGATAACGGAATTGCGGAGTAAACCATTAAGGCTTCTTTGATTGAACCAAAGGCAAAATACAACAAGATAAAAATTAAAAATAAAGCGATTGGTACTGCAATTAACAAGCGGGCTTTAGCAGATTGAAGATTTTCAAATTGTCCGCCATATTTTACATAGTAGCCTGAAGGAAGTTTAATTTTAGTAGTTACAATTTTTTGAATATCGGTTACCACACTTTGTAAATCGCGATTTCTTACATTGATACCTACTACAATTCTACGATTGGTATTGTCTCTTGAAATTTTAGCTGGGCCTTGTGTGTATTCGATAGTAGCTAATTCGCTTAACGGAATTTGTAGTCCATTAGGTGTCGAAACATATAAGTTTTTCAAATCATCAATATCCTTACGATTCGTTTCATTCAAACGCACCACCATATCAAATCGTTTTTCACCCTCAAACACATTACCTACTGTTTTTCCTGCAAAACTTAGCGCAATCATTTCGTTCAAATCAGCAATGTTCAATCCGTAACGAGCAATTTTAGAACGGTCGTATTGCACAGCCATTTGTGGTAAGCCTTCTGTTTTTTCGATAATAATATCCGAGGCTCCTTCCACATTTTTAATGGCATTTTCTATTTCGTGTGCTTTTTGTGCTAAAACATCTAAGTTTTCTCCAAATATTTTCACTGCCACATCCGAACGAGTCCCTGAAACTAATTCGTTAAAACGCATTTCGATAGGCTGTGTAAACTCAATTTCCATATTAGGAATTTGAGCTTCTAAAGACGATTTGATTTTATCAGCTAATTCGTCTTTCGATTCAGCTGAAACCCATTCTGATTTGGGTTTTAATTTAACAATAACATCGCTTTCTTCCATAGACATTGGGTCTGTAGGGACTTCAGCAGCTCCTATTCTACTGACAACTTGCGTAACTTCTGGGAAATTTTTCAAGATGATTTTTTCTATCTTGGTCGTAGTTGCTATCGTTTTAGTCAAGGAAGTTCCTGTTTTTAAAACAGGCTGAATTACAAAATCACCCTCGTCTAAGGTCGGAATAAATTCTCCTCCCATAGTACTAAACAATACTATTGCAAAAACTAACAAACCAAAAGCACCATACAATACTTTCTTAGTGTTTGCCAAAGACCAAGTGATGATTGGGATATACCACGAATTCAATTTCTGTATCAATTTGTGCGAAAAAGAATTTGGATTTTCTTCTTTGGGTTTTAAAAATAAAGAAGCCACCACAGGCACATAGGTAAAACAGAAAAGCATCGCACCTAGCAAGGCAAAACTAAAAGTCATTGCCATAGGTTTGAACATTTTACCTTCGATTCCTGATAACGATAAAATAGGAATGAAAACGATTAAAATAATCAACTGACCAAATACAGCCGAGTTCATCATTTTTGAAGCACTTTTAAACGTAATTTGATCAATTTCTACTTGTTGTTCTTCTTTGGCTAATAAAGCCAAATGAGCGGATTTATGTGCTATCTGGAAAGCAATAAATTCTACAATAATAACAGCTCCATCGATAATGATTCCAAAATCTATGGCGCCTAAACTCATTAAATTGGCATCAATGCCAAAAATATTCATAAAAGAAATGGCAAATAGTAAACAAAGCGGAATAACTGAAGCTACCACCAAGCCTGAACGCCAGTTTCCTAATAATAAAACCACCACAAAAATGACGATAAGACAACCTAAAATTAAGTTTTCTGCCACCGTAAAAGTGGTTTTTCCAACCAATTCGCTTCGCTCTAAGAATCCGTTGATATAAACCCCTTCAGGCAAATGTTTTTGTATTTCGGCTACACGATTTTTAACATCAGTAATCACTTGTTTGGAATTACCTCCTTTTAGCATCATTACTTGTCCTAACACTTTTTCGCCTTCTCCATTACCGGTAATAGCGCCGAAACGGTTAGCATGACCAAATTGCACCGTTGCAATATTTTTAACATACACGGGCATGCCATTGTTGTTTTTGACTACGATATTCTCGATGTCTTCCAAAGACTTCACTTTTCCTTCTCCACGAATGAAATAGCTTTGATTTACTTTTTCAATATAGGCACCACCGGCGATGCTGTTATTTTTTTCTAAGGCAGAAAACACCTCCGACATGGTGATATTCATCGCTTTTAGACTAGCAGGACTAATTGCAATTTCGTATTGTTTCAAATAACCTCCCCAGGTATTGATTTCTACTACTCCTTTGATTCCAGACAATTGTCGTTTCACTACCCAATCTTGTATAGTTCTTAAATCCGCAACAGAATAATTGTGCTTGAACTCGGGTTGTACTTCTAAAGTATATTGATAAATTTCTCCTAAACCGGTTGTAATTGGTCCCATTTCTGGAGTTCCAAAACCATCGGGTATTTTTTCAGAAGCTGATTTTATTTTCTCAGCAATTAATTGTCTCGGTAAATAGGTGCCTAAATTATCATCAAAAACTATGGTTACTACTGATAATCCGAATTTTGAAATCGAACGAATTTCTTTTACGCCTGGTAAATTGGCCATTTCGATTTCTACGGGATAGGTAATAAATTGCTCTATATCTTGAGTTGAAAGATTACGTGAAGTAGTAATCACTTGGACTTGATTATTGGTCACATCAGGAACGGCTCCAATTGAAATTTGGAATATAGAAAATATTCCAAAACCAAATACACCAAGTGTAAAGAGTAAAATAATAAGTTTATTTTTTAGACTAAAAGCTATAATTTTTTCTAACATTTTTTATCTTAAAATTTAATATCACAAATGTAATATATAAATATAAGTTAAATCTTAAGAATTACTTAGCATTCAACTGAAAAATAAATATACTCGAGTACCTATATTTTCAGTACTAATTACTTTTAAATCAATTGTAAGTAAAGTACATAATCGTTGTACAATTGATAGGCCTAATCCCATTCCTTTAATATGTGCCTGATTTGCTGCTTTAGTTCTAAAGAAAGGATGGAAAATTTTATCTAAATCTTCTTCCGAAATACCAATTCCAGAATCGGAAATAACACATTCTATTCTATTATTACTCTTCTTAAGTTGAATTTCAACCACTCCGTTTTCGTTAGAATATTTTAATGCATTAGAAATTATATTGGTAATAATTATGGGCAATAAATGATGGTCAGATTCACAAAGTACATTATCTTCAATCTGATTTGAAATTTGGATATTTTTAGAATCAATTAAAAACGATTGTCTATCAATAGTTTCAATAAGTAATCTACTCAAATTAACCGATTCTATTTTTAACGATTGCTTTTCATTTTCATATCGAGCCAATAATAACAATTGATCAACTAAATGATTGAGTCGGTTTACTTCAGTTACACAAAAGTTGATTTTCTCTTCGTATTCTGTAGTAGTCCTAGGTTTTCGAATCAAAACTTCCAAAGTTCCTTTGATAACTGTTAAAGGAGTACGCAGTTCATGAGAAGCATCTGATGTAAATTGTTTTTCACGTTCAATAGCGGTTTCTAAACGATCCAGTAAATTATTAATCGTTTCTGATAAAATGTACAATTCATCCCGAGTCTTAGGTAACGGAATTCGGGACTTTAAATTATCTTTTGTAATGGCATTTGAAGTCGCCATTATGGAACTAATAGGTTTAATACTTCTTCCGGCAATCAAGCGGGCAATTAGGAATAAAACTAATAGAATTATGGGGTATGAAATCAAAAGTGCTTCAGACAAATCGTGAAGCAATAAATTAGGAGCCTCTAACGACAGGGCTACGATAAGATAGCCAACAATTTTACCATTTTCACGAATAGGCGCTTGTGCTTGTCTAATTAATTTATGAGCTAATTTTGAATCATATAGCTGGTAGGGCGTAGATTGAGCATTAAATTTTAATTCTAAGTTTTTAAGATTAGGCGATTTTTCTTTAATATTTTTATTTTGATCAATAAATTGTACAAAAACAGGATTTACATCAATAGTATTATGTTCTCGTTCTCTCCACTCTTCTTTATTAATTAAGTGAAACTGGCTGTTTTTTATTTCAATTTCCTCTAAATGTTTTTCTACCTCTGAATTGATATCCTCTTTGACATGATTGTAAACACTAAAACTTACAATAGCATAAATCATACAAAACACAGCGCAAATCAATAATGCCGTTGTGATTATATAATAGGAAGCAATTCTATTTCGAAAAGAGAGTTGTTGCATGAATTAGTCGTTAGTAATATAACCTACACCCCTAATGGTTTTAATATAGTCGTCTTCTTTTTTTAAATTTAGTTTTTTGCGAATAGCATTCATAAAAACATCAATTACACCTGTATCATAATCAAAATGAATGTCCCAAACATCTTCGATAATTTGAGTTCGCGTACATACTTTTCCTTTATTTTTAACTAAGTAATGTAATAATTCGAATTCACGATGGGTTAAATTAATCTCTTTTTTGTACGACGAAACAATATGTTTATTTAAATCAATTTCAATTGGTCCCAATTGAAGTATTGAATTCGTTTCAAGATTCCGAAAGTGAATTTTGATTCTTTCCACTAATTCGTCAAAACTAAATGGTTTTTTGATGTAATCATTGGCTCCAGCCTGAAGTCCTTCAATGGTTTCTTGAACAGTATCTTTAGCTGTTAAAAAAATAATAGGCGTAGTTTTATCTTTCTCCCGAAAGCTTTTGCATATTTCTAGTCCCGTTTTTTGGGGCAACATCCAATCTAATAAAACCAAATCAAAACTTTCATTTAAAAGGAGTTGCAACCCTAATTCACCATTAGCTGCTGTAGTAACACTATAGCCTTCTTCCTCCAATCCTTGTTGTAAGAATTGAACGATTCCAGCTTCGTCTTCTACTAGTAGTATGCGCATAGGTGACCTTTTTAAGGAGCTACGAATTTAATTCCAAAAGTGGCAATATTAGCACTTAAACCATCAGTTCTAGAATAGTGATTGAATCTAAAATCTACATTTTTAATTCCCAATCCAAAGAATGTTGTAGATTCAAAAATATCAGTATAATTAAATCCAAAACCGTATTGATTAGCTGTAAACGGTGACAAATCATAATCTGAAGTATAATATTGTTCCGTTGATACATGTTGTTCATAAGGAGCAAAATACTTCACTGCATTTTGAACATAATAACGGTACATTGGATACACTGTAAAACTATCTGAGATTTTAAAAGGAATTTCTAAACTGGCTGTTTGAGAACGAAGCCCCCAATTGTCCCAATAATAGCGGTAATACGTTCTCATAGTCAATTTTTCATTGAAATAATAATTCCAACGCAATCCTAAAGGCAATTTAAAACGGCTGTTAGGCATTCTTTCAATATCATCTGCTAATTGGTACACCGCTATATTAGATGAATTGGTATAGTTGGGAATATATTTTGCTTGTCCGATGTAATAATTGGCTTTATCGGCAAAATAAACTCTTTGGTATGGCGTAGAAAGTTGTCCTTGTTGTTGTAAAACATCAAAGAAAACAGAAAGTTGTGATCTAGTATTAACAACTTGACTAAAACTAACCGAAGCTGAATATGAATTTCGGGCTGTAGAGTCCCAAGGTTTAAAATTGCTTGGTAAATAAGCTCTTGAAGCAGCTCCATTTTGATCCAGAACAGTTACACCAGTAAAGTAGCCTGAAGTTAAAAAGCTAGCACCATAAGTATCGTATTGATGTAATTCAGTCGGATAAATTATTTTCCAATTATCTAAGTAAATATTAGACTTAACTGATATTTCTGAATTTTTATCATTAAATAATTTGGTAATTCCCCCTCCAAAACCAAAAGAATTGTAGTTAAACTCAGTCGAAAGAGAAACATCACTATTCCACATAAAATTTCTATCGTCTGAACTATGACTATAATTAGCATTCAACGCATACAAAGCCCCTTGGCCTGATGCTCCTGTTGAAGACTGCCACGGTGTTCCATCTGGAGGAGAACTTGACGTAGAAATCGACCCCCCTCTACCCGACGCACCGGTCGAAGTATAAGTTGAAGTAGTATGCGAATTAAATGGATTAACATTACTTGACGAAGCCGAAGTATAAGCAGAGATTCCTACATCAAAAGTCAGCACATCATCATCATTTAGAGGTGCTGCTACAATGATATTTGAGGCAAAATCACTTAATTTTTCTGTTCCAATACCTCCAGATACAGCAGCGTGTGAGCCATCCTGATTATAATAACTGGAAATAAAATCTACTTCAGTAGTTTCGAGTACACGTTTTTTAAACACAGCTGTAGAATCTTTCTTTTGCGCAAAAGATAGTGTACTAATTACTAAGCTTACTATAACTATTATTCTTTTCATTGTATTATAAATTAATTACAGCCGCAGCCTCCACCTGATTTTCCACCATTAGCACCTGCAGCAGCTTCACGATAGACTTGAAACGTGTTTTCAAATTTCTCATTAGTACGTGCCGAAAGTTTCATATCGGGATCATTTATTTTTTGTTTTTCGTATTCTTTAACGGTATTACACGATTGTAATCCTATAAGAATAAAAAATAACACTACTAATTTCTGTTTCATAGTATAGGGCTGTTTTTTAATTTAAACTCATTTTTTTTATATCAATTCCTTTTGACGAATAGATTTTACCTTTGCTGTCAACTATTATACACTCAATTCCTTTGAGTTGATTGACCAAATTTAACCCCGCTTCCACTCCAAACAAAAATACCCCTTTGGCTAAACCATCGGCAATTTCAGTTTGTTTTGCAAATACAGTAACACTCACAATTCCTTGTGCCGGATAGCCTGTTTTGGGATTGATAATATGGCTGTATTGAATGCCGTCAAAAACTACATATTTCTCATACGTTCCTGATGTTTCAACTGAGCTGTCTACTAACGGAAAAGTAGCGAAAATTTTATTTTTATTCATTGGATTGATAATCCCAATCGTCCAAGGTTTACCATCTGGTTGTTTTCCCCAAGCAGCAATATCTCCTGATACATTAGCAATTCCAGAAGTACACCCCTTACTTTTCAATAAATCCCTAATATTATCAGCTATAAAACTTTGAGCAATTCCACCCAAACCTAATTTCATTCCTTTGTCTCTTAAAAAAATAGTTTTCTCTTTTTCGTCCAAAATTATTTTTTGGAAGCCCACTTTTTCAACTGATTTTTTGATTGCTTCAGCAGTAGGCATTTCTTTCATTGACCCATCAAATTTCCAGATTTTATCCATAGAGGCATACGAAATGTCAAATGCACCATCAGTTAGCTTGGAGATTTTAATTGACCTTTTTACTAATTGAAATACCTCGTCATCTACTTTTACAGGTTGAATCCCCGCATTTTGATTCACATGTGAAATTTGAGTTTCTGGTTTCCAATCAGAAACTAAATTTTCCACTCTTTTTACTTCGGCTATTGCCAAATCGATATATTGATTGGCCTCTACAGTATCTTTAGCGACAACAGTCATTTCGAAGGGACTTGTCAGTAAAATCAATTTCCTCTTATGGATAATCTGTCCAAAAGAGGAAATTGAAACTAAAATAAAGAAGAGAAGTATTTTTTTCATTTCTTTTCTAATCCATGTAAGATGGTTATATAATCTTCGGGTTCTACATTAGCATACCCCGTTTTACCAATAACTTTTCCGTTGCTGTCTACTACAACTACTAAAGGAAAATTTCCTTCTTTATTGTATTTTTCAGCAAGTTTTTTATTGCTTGAAGTCAATTCATCTGAAAGTTGATTGGCTTTCTTCTTTGGGAAATCAGCGCGAACTAAAACCCATTTTTTCGCACTTTCTTTTTTAAAAGCATCTGATTGCCAAATGTTTTTGTCTAATTTGATACAAGGTCCGCACCAATCAGATCCAGAAAAAACCAATACTATGTTTTTGTTTTCAGTTGCGGCTTGAACTTTCGCATCTTCAAAATTAGTTTTCCAATTTTGAGAAAAGCTTAAAGTCGAAATCAATAGGAAAAAGAATAAAAATGTTTTTTTCATTTGGTAGTATAATTAATTCTGAACGTAAATGTAATCGAAATTAGAATTATATAATTTATAGGAATTCTATTTTTAAGTTAAAATTAAGGTTGATTAACAAATAACTCTAAATAGGTTATATTATTGCTCTATTTACTATCCCTATTTTATTGTTTCAAATTGCTTATTTTTGCAAAAATATTTTCACTATGTCTGTACTAAAAAAACTATCTCCTTTTTATAATCTTACGTTGTTTTATATACTTGTAAGTTTAATACTTAGAATAGTATTGTTATTTCATCCCATTACTCAGGCCTCTTTTTCTAGCCTAGACACAATCAAAATATTTACTTTTGGTATCCTTTCAGATTGTTTAGTTTTTACGGTTTTGAGTGGGTTTTTGTGGTTGTATTTGATTTTTATATCCAACTCGAAATACCTAAAACCAACTGGTTATATTGTTTTTGGACTATTAGTTAGTTTGTTTTTATATGTGACTTTCGGAAATACTATTTTAAACGAATACGGAGGTGCTTTACCCGAGATTGGTATGGCATTCATCGGACTCAAAACTTTGTTATTTGGACTATTATTATTCCTTCCAAAATATAGAGATACCATCCGTTTTTGGTTGTTCTCGTTTGTTGTTTTTCTATTTGTGACTTTGATACTTCAAAATGCCATTAGTGAGTTTTTCTTTTGGAATGAATTTGGTGTAAAATACAATTTTATTGCTGTAAATTATTTGGTTTACACCAATGAAGTGATTGGAAATATCATGCAATCGTATCCTGTGATCCCTATATTCACAACTCTTTTTGTAATCTCAGGTACAATTACCTATTTCATTGTAAAACGTTCTAAAAACTACATAGAGTCAATTCCTTCCTTTACTGAAAAAATCAAAATTTCAGGAATGTATATTGGTATGTTGGTATTCTCCTTGGTCACCATACCTTATTTGGCTGCCAAAGAAAACTCTCAAAATATTTTTACGAATGAATTGCAATCTAACGGTGTGTATAAATTCTATTTGGCTTTTATTCATAGCGAATTGGATTACTTTAAATTTTATAAAACCATTCCAACTCAAGAAGCCTATGCTACTTTGCAAGAGCAAATCCCTGGAATTTCAGACGAATCTACTTTACGAGCAATAAAAGGACAAGCGCAAGAAAATCATAAAAATGTAGTTTTAATCACCCTTGAAAGTTATAGTGCTGATTTCATGAAAGCCTATGGGAATGAAAACAATATCACTCCGTTTTTAGATGAGTTGGCCAATCAAAGTTTGCAGTTTACTAATCTATATGCTGTTGGAAATAGAACAGTTCGCGGACTAGAAGCTGTAACGCTTTGTTTTCCTCCTACTGCGGGAGAAAGTGTAGTAAAACGAAAAGACAACAAGAATAAATTTTCAGCTGGAAATGTTTTCAAACAAAAAGGTTACAATGTGAAATACTTGTATGGTGGAGATGCCTTTTTTGATAATATGGAAGATTTTTTCTCTGGAAATGGGTATGCTATTGTCGATAAAAAAACCTTGAGTCCAAACGAAATTACCTTTGCTAATGTTTGGGGAGTTTGTGATGAAGATATGGCTAACAAAGCCATTAAAGTAATGAATGAAGAAGCACAAACTGGCAAACCCTTCTTTAATCATTGGATGACGGTAAGTAATCACAGACCTTTTACTTATCCTAATAATAAAATTGATATTCCTGGCGATGCCAAGTCTAGAGATGGCGGAGTAAAATATACCGATTATGCTTTGAAACAGTTTTTTGAAATGGCTAAAAAGCAAACTTGGTTCAAGAATACTGTTTTTGTAATTGTGGCGGATCATTGTGCCTCAAGTGCAGGAAAAACAGAATTGCCGTTAGATAAATACAGGATACCAGCTTTGGTCTATAGCCCAGGATTTATTGCACCACAGAAATATACTCAATTGATGTCGCAAATTGATGTGATGCCTACTGTAATGGGCTTGTTGAATTTCAATTATAAAAGCAAATTTTACGGGCAAGACGTTTTAAAGGCGGATTATAAACCAAGAGCATTGATAGCTACTTACCAAGATTTAGGGTTGATAAAAGACGATGTATTGACTATTATTTCGCCAAAACAACAAGTCAAACAATTCCAATTGAGTTTAAAACCAGATCAAAAAATGACTCCTGAATTTCAATTGTATTATGATCAAGTCTTGTTAAAAAAAGAAAGAACCGACTTAGTGAAAGAAACTGTTTCATATTATCAAACAGCTTCGGATATGTTGAAGAAAAAGAAATACCAGAAAAACTAAATAAAAAAAGGGGCTATTTAGAATAGCCCCTTTTTTTGAAATTAATCGAAATCTTTTTCGCTTTCTAAACCAAATAATTTGCCTTGGTTCCAAAGTTTTAAATCGGATTTCAAGTTTTCTTTATTTCGTTCTGTTTGATCAGGAGTATCTAAACCTGATAAGTCAGGTTTACCAGCGTTAACCCATGCAGTGTACCAGTAACTTGAAGTCATCACAATTGCTTTTCGTAATTGTTTTTCTACCATTCCGTTCAAAGCCTGATTGTATTTTTTAACATATTCATCGGTATGAATAAGATCGTTAAACTTGTTTCTTGCAATAGTACCTTTGGCATCCAAATTATACATTTTATCCACCCCTACAGCATCTCTTAAATTTTTATCTGCCAATAACAATGGCGCAATCAAACTATGAGAATCATTGATAATTCCCCAAGTTGTTTCTTCAATATTTGAAATATAGGTGGCGCCTTCTGTGTGCAAATTATAGTCTTTACCAAACATTTCAGGAATACGCGCTTCCCATAAAGCATGAATTCCTTTTTGATTAGTCAATAGCCCGTCGTGATTAACCGCAGTATGTAAGGGCATGTGTGCATCACCTATGTAATGTCCTAAATCAGCAGCCAAAAACAAGATTTCAGTTTTGCGTTTGTCCTTAAACGCTTTGGTTAACTTTGCCATTACATCTTGAATGTACCAAGGTAAAATTCCATTGCTAGATAAGAATTTCTCATCGTATTTTTTCTTCGCTAATTCTGAAGTTCTGGGAACAGTATCCGCAGCACCGTAATTTTCTAAATCAATAAAATGACGTGGTTTTTCTGAATTGTCTCTCAAAGTATATTTTCTCAAATCGGGTACTGTAGATTCTTGTGTAACAAAATCAATATGATTGTAAAAAAAAGTACGCACTGGTTCTGGAAGTGCCAAAACAGCAGCTTTGTTAATACGTTCATGACCAAAAGGTCCCCATGAAATAGCAATAAATGATACAACAGTAACTGCTGTAAAAAGCACGATTGGTTTTTTAACGTTTAAATTCATAATAGTAAGTTTAGAGTGTAAATATATTCATTAATAAGAATATCTATAATAATCCATTGTATTTTCTAACCAACCATTCCGTAGTCAGTAAAAATGCAATGATCACCAATAAATAAGACCAATCGATTAATGCATTTTGAGTAATTACATTTTTTTGAATTGCTTTGTAGTCCTCATTTTTTAATAGTTGTTGGATCAAATCAGCACTTTGATTAGGTAGATAGACTTTTCCTTGAGTTTGAGTTGCCAATTGTTGTAGCTTTTGAAAATTTGGGTTTACAAATTGCTTTTCAATATCAAAATCTAAAATTTCAAAATAATTGGAATACTGTTCTTTTGAGTTTAGTTCTGTAACCGTAAAATTATATTTTCCTGCTGGTAGTCCGTCAAGATTAACTTTATACGAATTACTTCCTTTTAACAAATCAAAATTTGTAACTGCTTTAGTTTGTTTGTTTATGATAGCTATATTCAAGCGGGCCTTTTCATCAAACTCAAAGTTTTTATTAAAATACTGGGCATTAATTTCAATTTTATCCCCTGAATTATACACCAATTCATGTTCCACCACTAATGGTTTCTTAGTTGGATTAGAGGCTAAAAACTGAATAATTTTATCTATAAAAATATCATATTTTTCAAAAGATTGATGGTCGACAAAACTCTGTGAACGCCATTTCCAGCTGTTTTCTCCTAATAAAAAAGCCGTTCTTTTACCTTGATTTTCAGTAAAAGCAAGCAAAGGTGATTGAGTGTCAATTCCTCTAATTGTAGAAGAAAGTAAAACGGAAACATTTCCCCTCGAAGAAATTGTTCCAAAATTATTTTGCAATGGCGGAAAAGATTCAAATCCGATATTGTCTAAGGCGAATACATTAAATTGCGAATTGAAACCCGCAAAATAGTCTTCTGTTTGATTTCCCATTTTAAATTGCAAATCAGTTTGTTGTTGATTCAAAAACGAATAATCTGTGGCTGTTCCAGTAATAATAAAAGCATTTAAACCTAGTGATTTTGAAGCCTCAAAAGCAGCTTTAAAAGTGGAATTAGGTTGGTAAAAAATAACAACATTGTATTTTCTTAAATCACTTATTGTGTTAGGTTTAAATACACTAACCTTACGTTGTACATTAGATTCGATACTTCGTTTCAAAGCTCCAATATCAGGATGATTTAAAGACGAAATAATTGCAATATTGGTCTTTTGATTCAGCACTTCAACAGCAAAATTTTTACTGTTATTGAATTTATTTTTCTCTTCTTTTGGAGAAGTAATTTGCGCTTTTAAAACCTGTAACCCTAATTTATTAGCAGGCAAAACCAATTGAACAACGGCTATTCTTTTTTGGGTAGATAAAGAAATAGGTTGTTGTACAAGGATAGATTTCCCTTCTGAAATGATAAAATTAGCGGTTATTGGTTGTGTTCCCGAATATTGAATAAATCCTTCAACAGGGAATTTATTTTTATGAAAAACATACTGATTTACATTAAGTTGATTGATTTTTAAATCAAATACTTGCGTAGTGTCTCCTAATATTACTGGATAAACTTTGTTAGCAGCATTAAAACTATACACATAATCATTGCCTGTTGTTTGATTACCATCGGTAAGTAACACTGTGGGAAACGTTTTATTTTTGAATGTGGTTTGTAATCCTTTGGCAACTGCATCTATATGGCTTTGCTTGCCCTTAAAAGTAAAACTTTTTGATGGTAGGAAGTCGGTATCAAATTGATAGGATTGAATATCAAATTTCTCTTGTAGATCAGTGTTAGAAACTATCTTCTGATAGAATTCGTTGGCTGTTTTATCTGATTTTAAAAAAGGAATCGAACTTGAATTATCCATCACCACTACTAAAGGTGTCTTCTGGATTTCGAGCGTATTACTTGTTATAGTTGGGTTTATCAGTAATAGAAAAATACTAAATAAAGCCAAAAAACGTAAAAAAGCCAAAAACAAATTCAGATTGGATTTGTTTTTAGCTTTATATAAATAATGAAAATAAGCGAAACCCGCAGCAATCAAAACAGAAAGAATCAGTAACAAGATTGTGTTGGTGTTCATTATATTTTAGATTTAGTTTGAATACAAAAATCAAACTATTAGCAAACCGTTATGTTAGCATTCCACCACAAACGTTAAGTACTTGACCTGTTACGAAAGCACTCATATCTGAAGCGAAGAAAAGACAAGCGTTAGCTACATCATCTGTAGTTCCACCGCGTTTCAACGGAATTCCGTCTCTCCATCCTTGAACTACTTCTGGACTTAATTTAGCTGTCATCTCAGTTTCGATAAACCCTGGTGCAATAGCATTACAACGAATATTTCTTGAACCTAATTCTAATGCAATAGATTTAGTAAATCCAATCACACCCGCTTTAGAAGCAGCATAATTGGCTTGACCCGCATTTCCCTTCACTCCTACCACACTACTCATATTGATAATAGAACCTGAGCGTTGTTTTAAGAAAGTTTTTTGAGTAGCTTTAGTCATGTTGAAAACCGACTTTAAGTTCACATCAATTACTTGATCGTAATCAGCCTCTGACATACGCATTAACAAATTATCTTTTGTGATTCCAGCATTATTGATTAGAATGTCAACTGTTCCAAATTCTTCAATCACGGCATCAACAAAAGCTTGCGCTTCATTGAAATCGGCTGCATTGGATTGGTAGCCTTTGGCTTTAATACCCATTGCATTCAATTCATTTTCTAATGCTAAAGCAGATTCTACAGATGAACTGTATGTAAATGCAATATTTGCTCCGTGTTGTGCAAATACTTCTGCAACTCCTTTACCGATTCCACGGCTGGCACCAGTAATGATAGCCACTTTTCCTTCTAATAATTTCATAGTATAAACTAAATAGTGTTGTGATTCAATTGTAATAATATTGAATTCTTATCCTTACTAACAAGGATAAATATCAGTTTTCAAATATAGGAATAATTGTGGTTTGAAAAAAAGCCCAAATTCAATTTAAAAGTTATAATAGTCAAAAATAAATGATTACGAAATTTAATTTTAATCATAATTATTTATTAAAATTGAGAATCTATTTTACTTTTATATAATTAAATAGATACTTTTCCGTTTTTAAAATAAATCCCAAATTAACCTAAACCTAAAACTATGAAGAAATTAACTTCTTTTATAACATTTTCAATTGCTTTTACCATTTTTTCTTGTAGCAGCAGTGATAGTGTTTCAACCCCAACGGAAACTTACCCCAACGTAATTGCTGCCTTTTCAGGCAAAATAGATTTAAATAATTTAAGCAATTATGCAAATCAAAGTAAGCCAGCCTACATTACAAAAGATAACACGGCTGGAAACCCTATTACAGATAAAGGGGCAACATTAGGCAGAGTATTGTTTTATGATAAGAATTTATCGTCAAACAACACTATTTCTTGTGCATCTTGTCATATTCAAGCCAATGCTTTTGGTGATGATACAGATGCAAGTGATGGTGTTAATGGAACAACGACTAGACACGCTATGCGATTAGTTAATTCTCGATTTTCAAATGAAACTAAATTTTTCTGGGATGAAAGAGCCACGACTTTAGAAGCTCAGACATCACAACCCATTCAAAACCACATTGAAATGGGATTTAGTGGCACAAGTGGAGACGGTTCAATCACTACTTTGATTACTAAACTGCAAGCAATCGGATATTACAAAGAGTTATTTAAGTACGTTTATGGTTCAGAAGAAATAACAGAAACAAAATTGCAGAATGCTTTAGCTCAATTTATCCGAAGTATTCAATCTTTTGATTCAAAATATGATATAGGAAGAGCTGCCGTTCAAAATGACAATCAACCATTCTCTAATTTTACTGCTCAAGAAAATCAAGGAAAGAATTTATTTTTAACACCTCCTGTTTTTGATACTTCAGGAGTTAGAATTTCAGGAGGTTTTGGTTGTGCAGGATGTCACGCACCACCTGAATTTGATATTGACCCTAATACTAAAAATAATGGAGTAATTGGTGTACTTAACGGAACAGGAATTGACATTACGAATACCAAAGCGCCTTCTTTAAGAGATTTGCTAAACGCCAATGGAACTCCAAATGGTCCAATGATGCATACGGGGAGCTTTGCTACTTTACAAAATGTAATAGGTCATTACGGAACCATTACCATTGCTCCTAGAAATACTAATTTAGATCCAAGATTGACACCCAGTGGATTTGGGCAACAATTGAATATAAATGCAACTGAAGTGACTGCTTTAATTGCTTTTATAAAAACCCTCACAGGAACTAATGTGTATACTGACCCTAAATGGTCTAGCCCATTTAAATAAAAACAAAAGCGCCCATTTTTCAATGGGCGCTTTTGTTTTATAAAAAATGTATTACTTAAAAAGCTACATTCCATCTTGGTAAACTACCATTTTCATCCAAGAAATTTTGTAAAACCTGACCTTCAATAAAAGTTGGAATTACTTTTACTTTTTCATTAAAAGTATCGTACCACGAAACTTCTATTCGATCTATATTTTCTAATTTCATTTGGGCAGGCCAAGAATATTTTCTTCCTGTTTTAGCAAATTGATGACCATTTACAATTTTGTCATACAATCCTCCATTTTTACTTTTTAAAGTCCCATTGTTTTGGATAGTCCCTGTAGAGCCCACCATAATCAATTCTTTCTCCTCACCATCCACAGCGTATACCAAGAAAATACCACTAGCACTTTCTGGAGCATTACACACTTCTTCTAAACTATCTTCTTGACCAAAAGTAAAACTCTTAGTTACTTTAAACTTTTTTAATTCTTTGTACATTATTCTTTACCGTATTTATTAAACAAAATACCCCACGAAACCGTGAGGTATTTTAGATTCTATTGTGTATTTAGGACTAACCTAAAACTTCTTTTACTTTTTTACCAATTTCAGCTGGAGAGTCAACTACGTGAATTCCATTTTCTCTCATGATTTGTTTTTTAGCTTCAGCGGTATCGTCTGATCCTCCTACAATAGCACCTGCGTGACCCATTGTACGACCTGCTGGAGCAGTAACTCCTGCAATAAATCCAATAACCGGTTTACGGTTACCATCGGCTTTAATCCATTTAGCGGCGTCAGCCTCTAATTGCCCACCAATTTCTCCAATCATAACAATACAATTAGTTTCTGGATCGTTCATTAACAATTCAACTGCTTCTTTTGTAGTAGTTCCAATGATTGGATCTCCACCAATACCAATTGCAGTAGTAATTCCTAAACCTTGTTTAGCTACTTGGTCAGCGGCTTCATACGTTAACGTTCCTGATTTAGAAACAATACCTACAGTTCCTTTTTTGAAAACAAAACCTGGCATAATACCTACTTTAGCTTCACCTGCAGTGATAACACCTGGACAGTTAGGTCCAATAAGTCTTGCGTTTCTTTCTTTAACATAACTATTGGCTTTAATCATATCTGCTACAGGAATTCCTTCTGTAATAGCAATGATTACTTTAATTCCAGCATCAGCGGCTTCCATAATAGCATCAGCTGCAAAAGCTGGCGGTACAAAAATAATTGAAGTATCGGCACCTGCTTGTTCAACAGCATCTTTTACTGTGTTGAAAACAGGACGATCTAAATGTGTTGTTCCTCCTTTTCCTGGAGTTACACCACCTACAACATTTGTACCATATTCAATCATTTGAGAAGCGTGAAACGTTCCTTCGCTTCCTGTAAATCCTTGAACAATTATTTTGGAATTTTTATTAACTAAAACACTCATGATATATTTTTTATATGATTTTAAAAATTGTTATGCAAAAGTAAGGTTTTGAAATTATTTTCGAACTTTTTAATTGAAAATAAATTAAGAAATTTGACTCATTTGATAGCCTCTGTACAATTTATCGTCTTTTAGTTGCCAAATTACTATAAAATTTGCTAAAAACATTTCTTCTCTTGGATTCTCAATAGTCTTTACGTAATGTGAATAGCGAACAGAAACTAAGTCATTTTCAGCAAGAATATGACTAATTCTAACTTTAGAACGAACGTATGCTTTACTTAATTCACCCGCTAAGTTGACTATTGATTCGTAATTCATTTGCACAAATCCTTTGCTGCTATTCCAATCTAAAATAATTTCAGGATGCAAAAAGTCTTTCATGACTTCAGCATCAATTAAAGCATCTGATTTGTAAAAATTTTGTACTAATTTTTTGGCAGACATTATTTCAATTTATTTAATAGTTCGGGTATTTTTTTGATATTGGCTAATTGTTTCAATTTTTCTCTGGATTCTTCTATTGGAGTACCAAAATACGATTTCCCACCTTCAATAGATTTGGTAACACCTGTTTGTCCCATTACAACGGCTTTGGTTCCAATAGTAATTCCACTAGTTGTTCCCACTTGCCCCCAAAGAGTTACTTCGTCTTCTATGATTACACAACCGGCAATTCCTGTTTGTGAAGCGATAAGACATTTTTTTCCAATTACAGTATCGTGACCCACATGTACTTGATTGTCTAATTTACTTCCTTCTCCAATAGTGGTATCGCCTGTAACTCCTTTGTCAATGGTACAAAGTGCGCCAATGCCAACATTATTTTCAATCACTACTCTTCCTCCTGAAAGCAATTGATCAAATCCTTCAGGGCGTTTTTTATAATAAAAAGCATCTCCTCCTATTACTGTGCCTGCATGGATAATTACATTATCCCCTATTATGGTATGATCGTAAATCGCTACATTAGAATGAATCAAACAATTTTCTCCGATTACTACTTGGTTTCCAATAAAAGTATTGGGCTGAATTATAGTTCCTTGCCCAATTTTTGCAGAAGCTGAAATAGACACATTAGAGGATTGAAAAGGCATAAAATGTCTTGTCAAAGTATTGAAATCTCTAAATGGATCGTCTGAAATCAACAAGGCTTTACCTTCTGGGCAATCCACTTCTTTGTTGATTAAGATTATGGTAGCATTCGATTGCAATGCTTTGTCATAATACTTAGGATGATCTACAAAAACTATATCCCCCGCTTCTACTACATGAATTTCATTCATCCCCAAAACAGGAAAATTCGCATCCCCAACAAATTCACAATGAATTAAGTTGGCAATTTCTTTTAGTGTATGTGTTTTAGGGAATTTCATGTATTATTTAATATGAAAAAATAAAGGTTGAGAGTCGGTGGACAATCAACCTTTAGATTAGTAATTTATTTATTCTTTTACACGTTCCATATAAGAACCTGAAGCAGTATCAATTTTAATTTTGTCTCCTTCATTAATGAATAAAGGAACGTTTACTGTAGCTCCTGTTTCAACTGTTGCTGATTTAGTAGCATTGGTTGCAGTATTTCCTTTTACTCCTGGTTCAGCATACGTAACTTCTAAAATAATAGAAGCAGGCATATCAACTGAAAGTGGTGCTTCTGTTTCAGCATTAATCTGAATCATTACATTAGTTCCTTCTTTCAATAAATCAGGATTATCTAATACGTTTTTGTTCAAAGTAATTTGCTCAAAAGATTCATTATTCATAAAGTGAAAATCATCTCCTTCTGCATAAAGATATTGAAACGTATGGGTCTCAACACGAACTTCATCAATTTTATGACCCGCAGAAAATGTATTATCTAATACTTTCCCATTAGTCAAAGATTTTAATTTAGTTCTAACGAAAGCTGGTCCTTTACCTGGTTTAACGTGTAAGAATTCAATAATTTTATAAATATCGTTATTGTATTTGATACATAATCCGTTTCTAATATCTGATGTACTTGCCATTTTAAATTGTATTTATTTTTGTTTTTCTACTATTTTGATTAATAATTACCACTGTAACCTTTCATTACTCCTCTTGATGAATTTCTGATAAAATCTAGTATTTCATCACGTTCAGGAGTAGCTTCCATTTCAGCTTCGATAATACCGATAGCTTGAGTGGTATTGTAGTTCTTTTGATAAAGAATACGGTAAATATCTTGAATTTCTCTAATTTTCTCGGTTGTAAATCCTCTTCGTCTTAGACCAATTGAATTGATTCCAACATAAGACAAAGGCTCTTTAGCCGCTTTTGTAAATGGAGGCACATCTTTTCTTACCAAAGATCCTCCAGATATCATAGCATGATCACCAATGTGGATAAATTGATGTACTGCAGCCAATCCACCAATAACAGCATAATTACCTACAATAACGTGTCCTGCCAAAGCGACTCCATTTACGATAATTGCATTGTTACCCACAACACAATCATGTGCAATATGAGCATACGCCATCACCAAACAGTTATCTCCAATGACTGTTTGTCCAGAAGCAACCGTTCCTCTATTGATGGTAACACATTCTCTGATGGTACAATTGTCTCCAATAATTGCCAAAGAATCTTCTCCTCCAAATTTTAAATCTTGCGGGACAGCTGAAATTACAGCTCCTGGGAAAATATTACAATTTTTTCCAATTCTAGCTCCTTCCATAATGGTTACATTAGATCCAATCCAAGTTCCATCTCCAATAACTACGTTATTGTGAATGGTTGTAAAAGGTTCAATAACTACATTTTTAGCGATTTTGGCGCCAGGATGAACATATGCTAAAGGTTGATTCATCTATTTTGTTTTATAATTTCTATTCAGTAGGAAATTTGCAGTAAATCTAGTGCGAATTTTCTACATTTTATTGTTTTCTAGCAATTTGAGCCATTAATTCTGCTTCGGCAACTAATTTACCATTAGCATAAGCATTAGCTTGCATGTGACAAATTCCTCGTCTTATAGGAGTAATCAAATCACATTTAAATAGTAAAGTATCTCCTGGAAGTACTTTGTGTTTGAATTTAACATTATCCATTTTCATGAAATAAGTCAAATAATTCTCTGGATCTGGAACCGTACTTAATACTAAAACTCCTCCGGTTTGCGCCATTGCTTCTACAATCAAAACTCCTGGCATAACCGGTGCTTCTGGAAAATGGCCTACAAAGAAGTTTTCATTCATAGTTACATTCTTCATACCTACCACATGATTTTCAGACATTTCAATAATTCTGTCAATCAATAAAAATGGAGGTCTGTGTGGCAATGTAGCCATAATTTGATGGATATCCATCAAAGGCTCCTGATGCAAATCATAAGTAGGAACAAAATTACGTTGCTCTATTTTGATAATTTTCGCTAATTTTTTTGCAAACTGAGTGTTTACATAATGCCCTGGTTTATTCGCGATTACTTTACCTTGAATTCTAGTTCCAATTAAAGACAAATCACCCACAACATCTAATAATTTATGTCGTGCAGCCTCGTTAGGATAATGCAACGTAAGGTTATCTAAAATACCATTTGGTTTAACTGTTAACTCATCTTTACCAAATGCTTTTTTAAGATTTTCCATTGTACTTGCTGATATTTCTTTATCAACATAGACAATAGCATTATTCAAGTCACCACCTTTAATTAATCCATTATTTAAAAGAGATTCTAATTCATGTAAAAAACTGAAGGTTCTTGAATCTGAAAATTCCTCTTTAAATTCAGAAAGGCATTTCATAGTAGCATTTTGAGTTCCTAAAATTTTAGTACCAAAATCTACCATAGTAGTAATACAATAGCTATCGCTAGGCATTACTAATATTTCACTTCCCGTTGCTTCGTCAGTAAAAGAAATAACTTCTTTCACTACATAAACGTTACGTTTAGCCTCTTGCTCTTCTATACCCGCCTTTTCAATAGCTTCAACAAAATATTTTGAAGAACCATCCATAATTGGCAATTCGGAGGCGTTCAATTCAATGATAACATTGTCTAAATCGCAACCTGTTAATGCTGCCAAAACGTGTTCAGGAGTTTGAATTTGAACTCCTAATTTCTCTAAATTAGTTCCGCGTTGCGTATTGACTACATAATTCGCATCAGCCTCAATAACGGGTTGGCCTTCTAGATCTACTCGAACAAAAGTAAAACCATTATTGGCTGGGGCTGGTTTAAAAGTCATTTTTACTTCTTTTCCAGTGTGTAATCCTACACCTGTAAGCGAAATTTCTGTTTTGATGGTTTTTTGTTTAACCATTATTTTTAGTTTTTAGATTTAGTATTTCTTTTTTTAACTCTTCTAATTCGGCTACAATCTTTGGTAGATTTTTAAAATGAACATACGATTTTGAAAAATCAGTATAACCAAAAGCAAGACTTCCTTGCATAATTTGTCCGTCTTTTACATTTTTAGTAATCCCTGATTTTGCCTTTATCCCTACATTGTTTCCAACTGTAATATGACCCGCAAAACCAACTTGACCACCAATCATTCCATTTTTACCAATTTTTGTAGAGCCTGCTATTCCAGTTTGAGCAGCAATTACTGTATTCTCACCTATTTCCACATTGTGAGCAATCTGGATTTGGTTATCCAATTTTACCCCTTTTCTAATTACAGTAGATCCCATTGTGGCTCTATCGATAGTAGTACATGCGCCTATTTCTACATCATCTTCAATAACAACATTACCTATTTGAGGTATTTTTTTATAGGTTCCGTCAGCGTTAGGTGCAAATCCAAAACCATCTGATCCAATAATTGCCCCTGAATGAACGGTACAATTATTTCCAATTACGGTTTCAGAATATATTTTTCCTCCAGCAAAAATAGTAACATTATCGCCAATTATGGCATTATCTCCTATGTATGAATTGGGATATATTTTTACATTGTTACCAATCACAACATTTTTACCTATGTAGCTAAAACTACCTAAATACAAATCAGCACCATATTGAACAGTCTCATCTATAAATGAAGGTTGTTCAATTCCAGTTTTATTTAATTTAACTTGATTGTAAAACTCTAATAATTTAGTGAAAGCAACATAAGCATCCTCCACTTTAATCAAAGTTGTAGTTACAGGTGATTCAGGTACGAACGTATTGTTTACAATAGTTACTGAAGCCTGTGTGGTATAAATGAAATTTTGGTATTTTGGATTGGACAAAAAGGTCAATGAACCTTGTTGCCCCTCTTCTATTTTAGATAATTTTGAAACTTCGGCATTAGGATTCCCTACTACTTCTCCTTCTAAAATTCCCGCTATTTGTTCTGCTGTAAACTTCATTCTAAAGAGGCATTTGTTTCATTGCTATAAGATGAAACACACTAATCAAAGTGTTTGGGGTATGTTTTAAAAATAGCCTTGTTTGTTTCATTCCGACAAAAATATAAAAAATAGATTTTATTATAGTGTTTTTACACCAGTTGTTTTGGAAAACAAATGTAATATTTAGTTACTAATTTCGATAATGATTTTAAATTCAACTGGTCTGATGCTTCTACCACATCTTCAATTGTTTTATCTTTTTTCAGGATTCGGATAGGCTCGGCTTCTTTGCTGTAGGCTTGATTTTTAATTTTCCCTTTAAAAATAAAGTAATTCGTATCCGAAATAGAAATGCTATTTTCACTTGCAAATCGCTCTTGTAGTGGTAGCATCTCGTCCAAAAGTACTTTATCAGTTACTACTTTAATCTTTGGCAAATCACGATTAATAATCATTTTGCTCAAAGAAGATAAAATAAAATCATCTTGCCTTTGCCAAGATTTTAATGCACTAATAATATCAAAATCATCCAACTGAGAAAACAAATCAAGTGTATTGGCGTCAAAATTTTCTAGCGCAATTCGGTTTTGCATAAAAAACAACAATGCTTCGCTACAAGGTAATTGCACTCCTTTCAATGTCAATTCTTTGGCACGTTTTAATACTTTCGTTAAAATTAACTCTGCTACTAAACTTGTTTTATGCAAATACGCTTGCCAGTACATCAAACGTCGTGACATTAAGAATTTCTCTACCGAATAAATTCCTTTTTCTTCAATCACCAAAACATCATCTACCACATTCATCATTTGAATCAATCGCTCTGAATTGACGTTTCCTTCAGCGACACCCGAATAAAAACTATCTCTTTTAAGATAATCCATTCGATCCATATCCAACTGACTTGAAATCAATTGTAACATGAATTTACGATGGTATTCTCCTTTAAAAACTTGGATTGCTAAACTCAATTGTCCGTTGAATTCCTCATTCAATTGGTTCATAAATAATAGCGAAATGGCTTCGTGGTGAACATCTTCTACAATACTTTTTTCCATAGCATGAGAAAATGGTCCATGTCCAATATCATGCAAAAGAATCGCAATATATAAAGCATTTTCTTCCTCTTCAGAAATGGAAACTCCTTTAAATCGTAATACATCAACCGCTTTTTGCATCAAGTGCATACAGCCCAAAGCATGATGAAATCGAGTATGATTTGCACCAGGATAAACTAAATACGACAACCCCATTTGAGAAATACGTCGCAATCGTTGAAAATAAGGGTGTTGAATTAAATCGTAGATTAAAGCATTGGGAATGGTAATGAATCCATAAATAGGATCGTTGAATATTTTTAATTTATTGATTTGACTCACAATTTGGTGGCTTTAGGGCAACAAATATAAGGAAAATTGATTTATATTTTGAATCGATTTTTTGCTTAAATTTGTTATAGAAAGGGCTGCTAAATCAAACCTAATTACAGAAGATATGGATCATAAACAATTGCAAAATGACAAACTACATTTGATTAGTTGGATTACTCAAATTCAAGATCATCATTTGATAGAAAAAATTAAATCATTGATGAGTGCTTCCAATGAAAATCTTCATCTTACCAAAGAACAAGAGTCAATATTAGAAGTTGAGAAAGGAAAAGAAATTGGATCTCGAAAGGATATTGATTCGTTACCAATTGATTCGAAAACGGATTATGAATTATAATAAAAAATGGAGAGCATTGCTCTCCGTTTTTGTTTCTTATAATCTTCTCAACCAGATATTTCTGAATTGGGTTTTACAACCGTGATCTTGAAGTGAAATAACATCTTCACCATGAGACTCAGGATAATTATGCAATCCCATATATAAAGTTAAACCGTTAATTGTAGTGTTGTTTTGAACTACTACTCCATTATGAAAAACAGTAATTCTTGCCGGCGCATCAATTAACCCATTTGCTTTGAAACGAGGTGCAGTATAAACTACATCATACACATTCCATTCAAGCGGCATTTTCATTGCGTTCACTAATGGTGGATGATCTTTATAAATACTTCCCGCTTGTCCATTGTTGTATGTTCTGTTGTTATATGAATCTAAAACTTGTAATTCATAACGATTTTGGAAAAAGATTCCGCTATTTCCTCTCATTTGTCCTCCATCAACCACTTCGTCTGGAGCACTCCATTCAATATGCAATTGACAATCTCCAAATTTCATTACTGTTTGAATATCGCCTGAATCTGGCACTACTTCAAAATAATCGTTGTTGACAATTTTCCATCCAGCTGGTTTAGTATTGTCTTTTTTATTTACCCATTGGTTTAAATTTTTACCATCAAATAAAATGATAGCATCTGATGGAGCATCACCTACCTTTTTTGCTGGAGTAATTACTTTTACTTCTGGATTCCATATCTCAGTCATTTCAGGCTTCATTGGCATTGGTGAAACCTCAGGAGGTGTGTTTACAAAAGCGTGTTGTGCAAAAGACGCAGTAACTGAAAAAATAGTGAGTAATACCGCGTTTTTAATTGTTTTAGTTTTCATAGTTTTTAGTTGATTTTATAAAGTATAAAAGTAGTAAAACCAAACAATCATACAAATTAAAGAAACTTTTTTTTATACTAACCCTCAATAATTAAATAAAATAATGAATCACATAGACACATAGATTTATGATTAATAGTTAAAGAATGGATAGAAATTATACTATTTTAAATGCAAAGAAATTCTATTTATCTATTTGGTTATAAATTAATTACACCCAACGGATACAACTTATTTGTTCTGCTTTGATTTGTTGTCACAAAAATATAATGCTATAAAAATTGCAGCTAGAATTAATCTGTATAACCTGTAGAATAAAATATCTATTTCCCAAAAAAAGAATTCATGTTTAGTTTGTGAGTTGAAAATAGAAAAAATAAAATCAATAGAAAATAAAACGGCTAAGACAAGAAAACCTTTTTTAAAAGATTTCACAATACAAAGTATAAAATAATTGATAAGCACAAAACTACAAACAAGCCTGCTACTATTAGTAAATTAAATCCTTTGTATGATTCAATAACAGGCTGATTGTCTTTGTATAAGTCCATTACAACACCATTGGGTCCATAACCTAAATTAAGTTGACATTTTATTTTTTTCTCATTTTCAAGAATAAAAAATTGATGTTTTGTTCCAAGTAAGGAATATTTTTGAGAAACTACAGAACCATTCAATCGAATAGTTTCTTTTCCAAAAATTGAATTGTCAATTTCAATTTTGTTTTGATCTAGGTAAATCGTAGCAAATTTCATGATTTGGGATTTTTTAGGGGGTTAAATAAATTGTAATTAAAATATTAAAAGTAGAAAAAACAATTACGTTCACAAACAAAATAATTATTTTTTTCAAAAAATTGAAAAACTCAGTAAGTCACTATTTTAGATTACTTAATTTCGAAAAATTATATTTATTTTAGCAAAGCAACGTTTTAAAAACAGTAAATTGCCCTTTGATAATAGACAAACAATTATGGTAGATACAATAAAGATACTCTGGGTAGATGACGAAATTGACCTTTTGAAACCTCATATTTTGTTTTTGGAAAATAAGAATTACAGTGTAACTACTTGTAACAATGGCTTAGATGCTATCGAAATTTTTGAAAACAATAATTTCGACATTGTTTTCTTAGATGAAAATATGCCGGGTATGAGTGGTTTAGAAACGCTATCCGAGATGAAAGAAAAGAAGTCTTCCGTTCCTATGATAATGATTACTAAAAGTGAAGAAGAATATATCATGGAGGAAGCCATTGGTTCCAAAATTGCCGACTACTTAATTAAACCCGTAAATCCCAATCAGATTCTATTGAGCTTAAAAAAGAATTTGGATCATTCCCGTTTAATTTCGCAAAAAACTACATTAGACTACCAGAAAGAATTTAGAAAAATCACGCTAGAAATGGCTTCGGTTAATTCTTTTGAAGATTGGATTGAATTGTATAAAAAATTGATTTTTTGGGAGTTACAACTTGAAAATATTAATGACGCTGGAATGAGTTCGATTTTAGAATCGCAAAAAACAGAAGCCAATTCCCAATTTGGAAAATTCATAGAGCGCAATTACGAATCTTGGTTTGAACCTAAGGCTAACCGACCTATTTTATCCCATACTTTGTTCAAAGAATTGGTGGTGCCTGAAATAATAAAAAAAGATAAGCCTGTACTCTTTGTTGTGATCGATAACTTGCGCTATGATCAATGGGAAATTATTCAAAATATAGTGAGCAACCATTATAAACTTGAAAAAGAAATACCTTATTATGCTATTTTGCCCACAGCCACACAATATGCTCGAAATGCTATTTTCTCAGGCTTATTACCAATAGAGATGGAGAAACAATTTCCAGAATATTGGAAAAACGACACTGATGAAGGTGGCAAAAATATGTTTGAAGCCGAATTTTTAACAGCACAGCTCAAACGATTAGGATTAAACATTAAGCAAGACTATTTTAAAATTACCAATTTAGCCAGCGGTCGTAAATTAGTAGATAGCTTTAAAACATTAAAAACGAATGATTTAGTAACGGTTGTTTACAATTTTGTAGATATGTTATCGCATGCTAAAACGGAAATGGAGGTGATTAAAGAATTAGCCCCTGACGATAAAGCCTACCGTTCTTTAACACTGAGTTGGTTTAAAAATTCGCCTCTTTTAGGCATGATTCAACAAGCGCAAAAAATGGGTTTTAAATTGATTATTACTACTGATCACGGTACAATTAATGTTAAAAATCCGTCAAAAGTAGTGGGAGATAAAAACACCAGTTTAAACTTGCGTTACAAAACCGGACGAAGTTTATCCTATGAAAATAAAGAGGTCTATGCAGTAAAAGATCCTAAAAAAATCGGTTTACCTAGTATCAATATGAGCAGTTCTTATATTTTTGCGAAAAATGATTTGTTTTTGGCTTACGTCAACAACTTCAATCATTATGTCAGTTATTATAAAAACACCTACCAACATGGAGGCATTTCTTTGGAAGAAATGATTGTTCCGTTTTTGGTATTTAATCCTCGATAAATGGAAATAGTCTTTACAATTGATCAATTGGAATCGGTAGCGCAACAAATCATCGCTCAACAGCCTCAAAAAGTAATTCTTTTTCATGGCGAAATGGGTGTTGGAAAAACTACTTTAATCAAGCAGTTGTGTGAAAATTTGGGCGTTTTAGAAGCTACTAGTAGCCCAACCTTTTCTTTAGTTAATGAATATGAAATAGCTAACAATCAACTAGTTTATCATTTTGATTTTTATCGATTAAAAAATGAAATGGAAGCTTTGGATATGGGTGCTGATGATTACTTTTATTCAGGAAATTGGTGTTTTATCGAATGGGCAGAAAAAATTCCAAATCTCATTCCCGAAGCACATTCGATAATAACCATTGAGTTACTTGCCGATGGAAAACGCCATCTTCAACTGACTAATTCCTAATAATTAAAAAGGGTAAAAAAAATTACGTAAATTGTACCTCTTAAATTTGAACACACCATGTCATTAACGCCATTTACTAAAGAACAGCTATTGCCTCAAGAGGAAAAATTAGAAATAGCCAAACAAAAAAGCGAACTCTTTATTGGTATTCCAAAAGAAACCAGTCATCAAGAACGCCGAATTTGTTTGACTCCTGATGCAGTAAATTCTTTGACCTACCATGGTCATCGAGTGATGATTGAGGCGGGTGCTGGTGCAAGTTCAAGCTATTCGGATAAAGAATACTCCGATGCAGGAGCTGAGGTGACTCAAGACACAAAAAAAGTTTTTGGCTGCCCGATGATTTTAAAAGTAGAGCCTGCTAGTTTAACTGAAATTGAAATGATGAATCCAAAAACAATTGTCATTTCGGCTATCCAAATTAAAACCAGAAAAAAAGAATATTTTGAGGCTTTAACCAAGAAAAAAATAACGGCCTTAGCTTTTGAATATATTAAAGATGAAGACGGTACCTATCCCGCAGTCAAGTCATTAAGTGAAATCGCAGGCACAGCATCCGTCTTAATTGCGGCCGAGTTGATGATTACCAATCAGTTTGGAAAGGGTTTGCTTTTTGGAAATATAACAGGAGTCCCTCCTACTGATGTTGTCATTTTAGGAGCGGGAACTGTTGGCGAATTTGCAGCAAAAACCGCTATTGGTTTAGGAGCAAGCGTTAAAGTTTTTGATAATTCTATTACTAAATTACGTCGTTTGCAAAATAATTTGAACCAACGCATTTTTACTTCAACCATCCAACCAAAATCTTTATTAAAAGCTTTACGACGTTGCGATGTTGCTATTGGTGCCATGCGCGGAATTGAACGCTGTCCTGTTGTAGTAACCGAAACCATGGTCGAACACATGAAAAAAGGCGCTGTAATTGTAGATGTTAGCATTGATACGGGTGGCTGTTTTGAAACCTCAGAAGTCACCACTCACGAAAAACCTACTTTTATTAAAAATGATGTGGTGCATTATTGTGTGCCCAATATTCCGTCGCGTTACTCTAAAACCGCCTCGCTTTCTATAAGTAATATCATTACGCCTTATTTGATGCAAATTGCCGAAGACGGCGGAATAGAAAGTGCTATTCGCTGTAACAAAGGCTTAAAAAATGGAGTATATATGTATCACGGAATTTTGACTAACAAAGCCATTGGCGACTGGTTTGGATTATCGGATAGTGATATCAATTTAATTGTTTTTTAAACTAAGTTTCCTTTACCTTTGCCAAAAATTATTTTATGAAATTCTTTCAACGTTTTGCGTATTATTTTGTAGGTCTTATTATGGGACTATTCTTTGTTTCAATGGTATTTAGTGGAAAGGATACACGTTGTAACTATTTCCCTAATGCCCGTGTATTGAATGATTTGAGAAATAAACCATTCAACTACTCTCCCAAGGCCTCTGAAATTTTAGCACAATCTTGGGTTGACACTACTGATATTAAAAATACATTACAATTTGGCGATGTTGATTTTGACCAAAGTAATATAGCGGTAGGAAAAGGTAAAAAATATGTAATTGAAGGCAAAACTCTAAAAAATCAAGAAATTAGACTTACCATTACCAACTATTCTGATAAAGCAGTTTTAGAGGATATAGCTAAAAAATAATTTAATCCTTATTTAATAAATATTTAAACCATTAAGGTATTAAGTCTCATTAAGCCTTAAATTATCTTATTTTCTTACTAGTTTAGATTTTTACAAATTCAACCAATTTATTGGTTTCAGGCCTTTAGATTCCAAATACGAATTGGCTGTACTAAAATGTTTATTACCAAACCATTTTCCTTGGTTAGCACTCATCGGAGATGGATGTCCACATTCTAAAACCAAATGTTTGTCCCGATTAATTTTCAATCCTTTTTGATGCGCAAAATTGCCCCAAAGTAGAAAAACCAATCCTTCTTTTTCATCCGATAATTTTTGAATTACAGCATCGGTAAACACATTCCATTTCAACTGTTTATGACTATTAGGTAAGTCTTCTCTAACCGTTAAAGTGGCATTAAGTAATAATACTCCTTGATTTGCCCAAGATGCTAAATTGCCAGAAGTCGGCATAAAAATACTACCCAAATCATCAACTAATTCACGATATATATTACGTAACGAAGGAGGGATTTTAACTCCATCATTCACTGAAAAGCACAAACCATTTGCTTCACCTTTTCCATGATAAGGATCTTGACCAATAATGACCACTTTCGTATTCGAAAAACTACACTGATTGAAAGCTGAAAAAATCAAATCTTTGGGAGGATAACAAGTGTAATTTTGATACTCCAAATCCACCATTTCTAGTAATTCACTGAAATAGGGTTTCTGAATTTCATTAGTTAAAATGGATTGCCATTCGGGATTGAGTTGGAGTTGCATAGACACTTAAAATGATTCATTGTAAAATTATACTTTTTCTTCAAGAAACTCCTCTTAAACTTTGTAACTTTGCTTCATTGCAACAAATCAATCCATGATATCCATTACCGAAAAGACTTTACAAGATTTACAATTTCCTACCGTTTTAGAAACGTTATCTGCTATTTGTAATACCGATATTGGTAAACAAAAAGCACTAGAAATCACACCTTTTAAAGACAAGGAAAGCTTGATGGAAGCTTTGTTACAGACATCGGAATATGTATCTTCTTTTCAAAATAACAATGCTATTCCCAATCACGGATTTGATGCGATTACACACGAAATCAAATTTTTAGGAATTGAAGACAGTTTTTTGGAAGTAGGAAGTTTTAGAAAAATTGCCAACTTATCTAGTACGGTCAATTTTTTATTAAATTTCTTAATAAAGTTCCATGATTATTACCCCAACTTAAACAACCGAGCTTCCAAGGTAGAATTGACCAAAGACATCATTACTATGGTGGACGAAGTGGTTGATAAATACGGCGAAATCAAAGACAATGCCTCGCCTGATTTGTTAAACATTCGTCGAGATATGAATGTAGTTCGTGGCAAAGTGAATCAAAGTTTTGGAGTGGCTTTAACGCAATACAATTCCTTAGGATATTTAGATGATATTAGAGAAAGTTTTGTTCAAAACCGACGTGTCTTAGCCGTTTTATCCATGTACCGTCGTAAAGTAAAAGGATCCATTTTAGGGAGTTCTAAAACGGGAAGTATTACTTATATCGAACCCGAAACTACTTTAAAATATTCCCGTGAATTAAGTAATTTAGAATACGAAGAAAAAGAAGAAATCACCCGAATTTTAAAACAATTATCTAATAGAATTCGTCCGTTTTTAGATTTGCTTATTGAATATCAAAATTTCTTAAGTGACATTGATGTGATTGCTGCCAAAGCAAAATATGCGAATAAAATCAATGCGATTTTGCCAACAATAACAGAAGATCGTCGCTTGTATTTTAGAGATGCCTTCCACCCTATTTTGTTTTTATCCAACAAAGAAAAAAACGAAGTTACCTATCCACAAACTATTGAATTAGAACAAGAAAATAGAATCATTGTCATTTCAGGTCCGAATGCTGGTGGAAAAACCATTTCACTAAAGACAGTAGGATTACTCCAATTAATGTTACAATCAGGAATGTTGATTCCCGTTCACGAACGGAGCGAAACCTTTTTGTTTGACCGAATCCTAACCGATATTGGAGACAACCAATCGATAGAAAATCATTTGAGTACCTATAGCTATCGTTTGAAAAACATGAATTATTTCTTGAAAAAGTGCAATAAGAAAACCATGTTTTTGATTGATGAATTTGGTACTGGTTCTGATCCTGAATTAGGAGGCGCATTGGCAGAGATTTTCTTAGAAGAATTCTATCATAGAGAGGCTTTCGGAATCATTACAACGCACTATTCGAATTTAAAAATTTTGGCGAACGAATTGCCTTTTGCTACCAATGCCAACATGCTTTTTGATGAAAAGTCATTAGAGCCCATGTATAAATTAGTTTTAGGTCAAGCAGGTAGTTCATTTACTTTTGAAGTTGCCCAGAAAAACGGAATTCCATATGGTTTAATCAACCGTGCAAAGAAAAAAATTGAGGTGGGGAAAGTCCGTTTTGACAAAACCATTGCCACGCTTCAAAAAGAACGTTCTAAATTGGAAAAAACCTCTTTAACGCTCAAGGAGGAAGAAACCAAAGTTCGTGAAGAAAGCAAAAAAATGGAGAACATCAATGTTAAAATCAAGCAAAAATTGGAAAGCTATCAGGAATTATACGACAGCAATCAAAAGACAATTTACATTGGTCAAAAAATTGAAGATATTGCCGAGAAATATTTCAATAATAAAAACAAAAAAGACCTGATTGGCGAATTTTTGAAAATTATTGAAATCGAAAATTCCAAACGAAAAAAAGCAACTGCTAAAGAAAGTAAGATCATTGCCGAAAAGAAAAAAGAAGTGATTAAAGAGGTAGCTGTTCAGGTTGAAGAAATTCGTGCAGAAAAGAAAGCCAAAAAAGTAAAAGTGGTAGTCGAAAAACCACGTCCCATTCTTAAAGTGGGCGACCGAGTAAGAATGATAGACGGAAAAGCAGTCGGTACTCTTGATAGTATCGAAAAGAACAAAGCTACTGTCAATTATGGCTTGTTTACTTCTAAAGTCAGTTTAGATGAGTTAGAATTAGTAGAAGCTGTGAAAAAGTAATTTTATTACTAAAATCTATTAGAATTATAACTAATTTTATAATTCATATTAACCTCAATCTTAGCCCCATGAAAATACTAAAACTTCTAGTTTGGAATTTTTTCCTTTTAATTTGTTTTCAATCTATTGGTCAGAATTCCAATGTAATTGATTCACTTTCTATCATTAAAAAATCGGATAGCCAAAAACTATTTGAAGAATTATATCAAAATGAAAAGAATCCTTTATATGTAATAAATAACATAGTATTTGAAATCGTAAACATTAATGATATTATACAAGATGAGATTAAAGAAATTAACATTATAAAAGGGAAAGATGCTTTTGATAAATATGGAAAAAAAGGAATAAATGGTGTTATAATTATAACACTAAAAAACGAAAATAGTCCCACTTTTGAGCAACTTAAAAAAACGAATTTACAAGAAAACAATTCTAATATTAACCAAAAATCATTAGATATAAGTGGGGAAATTATTAGCCTTAATGGTAATCCTATATCAGATGTAATCATATCAAATTTGAACGGAAAAGAATCTTTCTATTGTGATATTGATGGTCATTATTCATTAAAAGCACATAAAAATGATGTTTTAGTTTATTATAAAAATGGTTTTGAATCCAAAAAAATAGTTGTGAATGATCAATCTATAATTGATATTGTTTTATATCCAATTAAAGAAAGTAAATTAGGAGAAATTACTATTAAAAAACCTGTAATCTATCTCTATCCAACCGAAAAAACAGATATAAAACTTACACTTGATTTTAAAGGCAACCTACAAACTACTTTTCCAAAATACATTGGTAATTGGGACGTGACCGCTTATCCAAACGGGCAAATTTTCGATAAGAAATCGCAACGTTTTTATAGCTCATTATTTTGGGACGGAATGCTAGATTTTCCAAAAGAACATTACAATTATCAAACAGGTTTTATAATTCCTAAAAATAAATTGACTTCTTTTTTGATTGAAAAATTAGAATTTATCGGCTTAAATACGAGCGAAACAAATGATTTTATTCAGTATTGGCTACCTGTTTTAGAAAAGAACAAATGGAATTTTATCCATTTTTATGTCAATTCTGAATATGAAATGATTTCAAAAAACACAATTGATCCAAAACCAGAAACTTCTATTCGTCTTTTTATGGAGTTTTATGGTGTTGAGAAATCAATAAATATACCCGAGCAAAAATTGGTAAAAACCGAAAGAAAAGGATTTACCCTTGTTGAATGGGGAGGCAGTGATGTGGGTAATTCTATAAATGAACTTAAAAACTAAATCTTACTATGCAAAATCTCCCTCAACATAAAAAAATCATTTTGTTTGACGGACTTTGTAATTTGTGTGATGCATCAGTGCAATTCATTATAAAAAGAGATTCAAAAGATGTTTTTCGCTTTGTTTCATTACAATCTAATTTAGGACAGCAAATTGTTCAGCATTTAGAATTAGACACTCAAAAAGTAGATAGTATTTTACTCTATAATTCTGTACAAAACACTTATTTGTATAAGTCAGAAGCTGTTTTTGAAATTGTAAAAAGTGTTGGTGGAATTTTCTACTGTTTGCTTATTTTCAGGTTAATACCTATTGCAATTACAAATAAAATCTATGACTTCATTGCGAGAAATCGTTATAGATGGTTTGGTGAAAAGAAAAGCTGTTTAGTTCTAACTAAAGAGTTAGAATCAAAATTTTTAAAGTAAAAAAAAAGAGGATATCAAACGACATCCTCTTTTTTTATACAAATACCAGTAATTAACTTCTAATTAATTTTCTGTATTTCAATCGTTTTGGAGTTAAATCACCACCCAAACGTTTCTTTTTGTTTTCTTCGTAATCAGAGAAACTACCTTCGAAGAAATACACTTCAGAATCTCCTTCAAAAGCTAGAATATGAGTACAAATTCTATCTAAAAACCATCTATCGTGAGAAATTACCACCGCACAACCTGCAAAATTTTCCAAACCTTCTTCTAAGGCACGAAGCGTGTTCACATCCAAATCATTCGTTGGCTCATCCAAAAGCAATACGTTTCCTTCTTCTTTCAGCGTCATGGCTAAGTGCAAACGGTTTCTTTCACCACCTGAAAGCATCGATACTTTTTTGTTTTGATCGCTTCCTCCAAAGTTAAAACGAGATAAATACGCTCTAGAATTCACTTGCTTCCCTCCCATCATGACTAATTCTTGACCATCGGCAAAGTTTTCCCAAATTGATTTATCAGGATTGATATTAGAATGCGATTGATCTACGTAAGCTATTTTTACCGTTTCGCCAATGCTAAATTCGCCACCATCAGGTGTTTCTTCTCCCATAATCATTCGGAAAATAGTCGATTTACCAGCACCGTTTGGTCCAATAATTCCAACAATTCCGGCTTGAGGTAACGTAAAGTTTAATTTATCATACAATAATTTATCTCCAAAGGCTTTCGCTACATTTTTAGCTTCAATTACATTGGTTCCCAAACGAGGTCCGTTTGGAATATAAATTTCTAGATTTTCATCCAGTTGTTTTTGGTCTTCATTCAATAATTTATCGTAGTTCTGCAAACGCGCTTTTTGTTTGGTTTGACGACCTTTAGCTCCTTGGCGAACCCAGTCCAACTCGCGTTCTAAGGTTTTTCTACGTTTTGAAGCTACTTTTTCTTCCATTGCCATACGGTTTGATTTTTGGTCTAACCAAGACGAATAATTTCCTTTCCATGGAATACCTTCTCCTCTATCCAATTCCAAAATCCATCCCGCTACATTATCTAAGAAATAACGGTCGTGCGTTACTGCGATTACAGTTCCTGCATACTGCGCTAAATGTTGCTCTAACCAAAGTACACTTTCGGCATCCAAGTGGTTCGTAGGCTCATCCAAAAGCAATACGTCTGGCTGTTGTAATAACAAACGACATAAAGCCACACGACGACGCTCTCCTCCTGACAAA
Organism: Flavobacterium sp.; assembly: GCF_031537875.1. Lineage (GTDB taxonomy): Bacteria > Bacteroidota > Bacteroidia > Flavobacteriales > Flavobacteriaceae > Flavobacterium. Next base: position 189,598 of record NZ_JAVKNB010000016.1, read on the forward strand.
TTCTTAATTGGAGTATCGCCTTCTGGAGTACGTAACGCATCCATTGCAATTTCTAATTTAGTATCGATTTCCCAAGCGCCTAAAGCATCTATTTTGTCTTGCAAAGCCGCTTGACGATCCATCAATTTATCCATTTTATCCTGATCTTCATAATTTTCTGGAAGTCCGAATAAATCGTTAATTTGGTTGTATTCTTCTAAAACAGCCATGGTTTCGGCAACACCTTCTTGAACAATCTCCAATACGGTTTTAGAATCGTCTAATTGCGGTTCTTGCTCTAAATAACCTACTGTATAACCTGGAGCAAAAACCACATCGCCTTGATAGTTTTTATCTACCCCAGCAATGATTTTTAAAAGAGAAGATTTTCCAGAACCATTCAATCCTAGAATACCAATTTTAGCTCCGTAAAAGAAACTCAAGTAAATGTCTTTTAATACTTGTTTATTACTACTTGAATACGTCTTACTCAATTTGGACATTGAGAATATTACTTTCTTATCGTCTGACATATAGTTTGTTTTTATATTTAAAATTCTTGTAGCTACAAAGATAGTTTTAAATAAAAACAATACAATAATTGGAATTGAAATTATTAGCCTTTAGAGAGGATTACACCTCAAATAGTACAGATAATCGAGTATTTGTGCCAGTCAAAGACAAAATATATCACGCTTTTACATAGTTTGTAGTTTTAGCCTCATCTTAAATTTTTGAGCTATGAAAAATATCCGAACTATTGATTTATTTGATTTCAATTTAGAAAAAGGCAAAAAGCAAGAACACATTGCATTGTCGTATCAAACATTTGGGCAACCTATAGGAACAGCTCCAGTAATAGTAATCCATCATTCCATTTCAGGAAATTCTACTGTTTGTGGTAGAAATGGTTGGTGGAATGGTTTAGTTGGCGAAAACAAAACCATTGATACAAATAGTTACACTATCATCACTTTTAATATTCCGGGTAATGGATTTGGAGAAGATTATGAAACTTTAATTCCTAATTATCGTGATTTTACAATTCGAGATATTGCGAGTATTTTTTGGGAAGGACTTTTTTATCTTAAAATTAAAACTGTATTTTCTGTAATTGGCGGAGGTTTAGGTGGTGCTATTGCGTGGGAAATGGCGGCTTTACAACCCAACCGAATTGAAAACTTAATACCCATTGCCACGGATTGGAAAACTACAGACCGAATCATAGCGAATGTATTAATTCAAGATCAAATTTTAAATAATTCAGAAGATCCAATTGTTGAAGCGCGTTATTTTGCTAATTTATTTTACAGAAATCCAGCATATGTAAATCAAATTTTCAAAAGAACTAATCTAGAAATCAGTTCAATTTCTCCTATTGAAAATTGTGTTTTGACCAATAATAAATGCCGAATTTCAGGATATCGATTAATGAATCATTTACTACTAACAAATGATTTAATGCGTAATCGAAGAGATTTTTCATCAATAGCCAATACAATTAAAGCCAATATTCATTTAATTGGTATTGACACTGGCGGACTCTTTCCGGCTGATGAAAACCGTATTACCTTTCTTAAATTGAGAAAAATAAAACCCAATGTGTTTTATCATCAAATTGATTCTGATTTTGGTCAAGATGCCTATCTAAAAGAGACTGAACGCATAGCATACATCTTAACACCTATTTTTAAATCCAAAAAAATTATCATCCGAAATAAATTTAACTACATGATGGGCAATTACTTCATGAATACATAGTAAGGTATTTTTTATAGTAATTCAATCATTTTGTTGCCAATAATTGTGCCCCCAATTGTATTTGTTCAACTTACTTTTTCATAGTTCACTAATCTGAATTATCTAAATGAATTTCAAAATAGTTACAAATAAATATTAATCAATTAAATCACAAGAAAATGAAAAAAGTAGTTAAAAATGCTTTGTTAGCAACCGTTTTATTTACCGGTGCTGTAGCTGCTGCACAAACTGCAACAGGAAAATCAGCATCAACAACATTGAATGTTAATTTAGACAATGCGTATGACATCCAAATTGGTCAAAGTAGTGTTTCTATTGACATGAAAACCCCTGACCATTTCCAACAAGGAAATGATTCTGGAAAAAAGACAGGGCATGTCATAGTAAGTTCAAATACTGGATTTGAAGTTAAAGTGGCTGCCGAAACCGAGTTGCTAAACAATGGGGTATCTATTCCTGTAAGTACAGTAACCGTTACCCCTACTTTGGGCGCTTATAAAGGAAGTGGTACCGCTCCTACAGTTGCCGATTTAACGCTAACACAAAATGCATTAGCAGTAGGCACTGAGAAAACAATTATTGCCAAAAATTCAGGGGAAACGAAACGAGAATATGATGTGGTTTATGCCATCTCTGCAGAACAAGCCAATCAATATTTAAATAAAAATACTGGAGTGTATTCTACTAAAGTTACTTATTCTTTATATGCCAAATAGCCATTTTTTCTGTAGTTAATAAGAGCATCGACTAAGGTTGGTGCTTTTTTTAGCTCTATTGATGCCGCATTTTAATCGTAGTATTATGAAACTAAATCAGACCTATTTATTGTTACTTATTTTGATGCCTTTACTTGTCATTGGACAAATTAAAACAGCACAAACTCAAGTAAATGTTATTATAGCTCAAGCTCAAAGCATTAGTATTACACAACCCTCCGTAGATATTCAATTGACTCAGATGAGTCAATATGTATCTGGAAACACATCTGCCATTCAAACTAATCATATTAATGTAGGCTCTACAACAAATTATCAGGTGAGTGTTAAGGCACAATCTGATTATCTTTCTTTTAATGGTAGTAGTAGCTCTATTCCTGTAAACACAATAGCACTTCAAACCACTATGGGTTCTGATCTTACAGGAAGTAATACTCCTGCATCCACAACCACTACAATAGCTCCTACTATAACTTTAGGTACTACTGATACCATTGTAATTAGTAATGCCACTGCTGAAGGTGCGCGCGGATATAATGTTACTTATGCTATTCCCGCTTCAAAAACATCATATTATTTGAATAAACCTATAGGGACCTATTCAACAACTATCATATATACACTAGCTTCTCAATAATTTCAAATCTAAATTCATGAAACAATTATTCGTATCACTCTTTTTGACAGTAACCATTTCTATAGCTTGGTCACAAGCCGGAATATCAGTCACTCCAGGTCGTTTGTATTATAAACTAGGCCTTGGTGAAACTAATTCACAAACGATTAAATTAATGAATCCTAACGATAAGGAATTAGAAATTGGAGTGTCCTTTAGCGATTGGAATTATGAAAATTCAGGAGCCAATCACATTGTAGAATCCAATAGTCTTCCCAACTCTTGTGTGAATTGGATTCAGGTTTTGCCTTCCTCTTATTTTGTAATTCAACCTGGTGAAACAAAGGAAATCGAGATTGTTTTTAAAGTTCCAAATGATGTAAAAACCACTATTCCTGTCCACAATGCAATGGTATTCTTTACTCAATTAAATCCCGGTCAAGCCAAAGATGAAAGTGGGGCTGCGATTCAAGTAACCGTTCGGATGGGAGTAAAAATCTATCATAGTTTTGTTCAAAAAGCAGACCCTATTTTAGAAATAGCTGATTTTAAGAATTATACTGATACGGATAAAACCAAGTTTGTCAAACTACAAATTAGCAACAACAGCACTATTTGGGCAGACGGCAAAGTGAAATGGGAATTATTCAATAACACTACGGGCAAAAAAAACACTTTAAACGAAACCGATTTTTTTACTCTTCCCTCCGATCTAAGAGAACTTCAATTACAATTACCCAAAGATTTAGAAAAAGGGAAATATACCATTTCTGCACAATTGACCTTTGGTGAAACCGATGTCATTAAGGTGGCCGAATTAGATTTTGAACTATGAAAAAATTAATCATGATTACATATCTACTCAACGGAATGTGGTGCCTGGCACAAAATAGTATTTCAGCTAATTGTAATGGACAACCAATATTCAATACATACAATGAATTGAGTGGTGGTAAGACACAAGTGAATCAAGTAAATATCAACATCACAAGACAAACGGGGCAAAATAGTTTAAGCAATTGGAAATTGACAGCCCGTTTAATTCAGGATTTTAGCTATTTGAATTCTACTGTTGGAGCTCAATATTCGGCCTTGCAGTACAATACGCAATACAATTCAAGTGACAATCCTAGTCTGATTAATTTTGGTGCAGGATTATTCCCATTAAACAAGTATACCGAAACTATTCTAGTTAGTAGTACTATCCCTTTAAAAGGAAATGTAAATCGAATTTTTAGTTTCAATTTGAATATTCTAGGTGGAAATCAGTTAATTTCTGTTCCCAATGGCTCTTACCAATCTGCTTACGAATTTAAATTATATGAAATTAAAGGTAATAGTGATGTATTAGTCAGTTCTTATACAACCACTATTGGTAACAGTGCAGGCTTTACCATAAATTACAGCGGTAATATTGCCAATAATACTATCGTATTACAAAATGGTGCAGACCAATTTAATCTCGCCTTTACGAATGCGAATGATTTTGTAACAGGAAAATCGAGTACGGTGAGTAAAGGAATAAAAATCACATCCGATTCGAATTATCAACTCTCAATTAAATCAGCTAATTCAGTACTGACATCAGCGACAACATCAGCTACACTTCCTGTTTCTATTTTAAAAGTAGGTCTCGCAACTAGCCCTGCAATCAACGGATTGACTATTAACTCCCCCCTAACTTTAAGCGCTATTGATCAAGTCATAGCAATTAGAACCGCATGGATTCCAAGCATAGAATACGACTTAACATTTTCCATTTTACCCAATACCCCCGGTATGAACGTACCCGCTGCTACTTATTCGACTTTTGTCTATTTTGTTTTGACCCCCAATTAATTTCTGAAAAATGCGTCATCATTTAGCTAGTATTATTGTCCAAATAGTATTCTTTTTTTCATTATTTTCTGTACAAGCACAAACCAATTCAGTCACAATTTCATTTGTAGAAAATAAAGAAAAAACGAATGGGAATGGTGTATTCGAGGCTATTGTCAAACTTAAAAACAAATCAAATCAATCTATTGAAGGAAATCTGGAAGTGGTAAGTACTACAGAAAACTTATTTGTTGTTCAGCCACATCCCAAAGCCATTGTCTTAAAACCAAAAGATAGTTTGTTTATAGCGATTAAAACTTTAATTACTACTTCTGCTACTTCTGAATCACCTGCTAATTTAGAAGCGCATTTTACATGTACTACAACAAAAGAAAAAATCAGTACCTCATTACCCGTAATCATTAAAGAAAAACGATTGGTCAAAATGGTGCTACAAGAAACCAATTTGCTTTACGAACAAATTGGCGATAGCCTCCGAATTCCCATTCGAATGGTAAATGAAGGTAATTCAACCCAAACTATTACTCTTATTGCTAACTATCCCGAATTTGTCTCTAAAAATAGGATTGAAAATATCGCTATTACTATCAAAGCACATACTGATTCTTTGATCGTTTTGAAAAAGGAAATCACTCGAGAAATCCTAAAACAAGAAGAATTCTCAATTGCTATTCGGTCATTATACCAGAATGGAGATATAGTTGGTATTGCCAATGTTCGTGCGAACCCCATCAAACAAAACAGACGTTATGTACCTGAATTTGTTACTGATTATGCTAACGGTTTTAGACCCGTCAATCAAATTATAGCAAGTCGGCAAACAAGTAATAACAATCAAAGTGTAATGGCTTTGTATGCCAATGCGCAAATGGATAGTAACAAGGGAAGTTTATATACCAATCTGGACGTTAATTGGTGGGAAGAATCCAATCAAACTTTTATGAGAAATACATGGTTGGGTTATAAAGAAAAAATGTTTGGCGTACAAGTAGGAAATGTGGCTAAGTTTAACGACCTCAATTTGATAGGACGTGGAATTGAAACCTTTTATAAGACATCCGCTAACAATAAAATTGAAGCGGGATTAGTCGAAAAATCCTATTCGATTATCGATTTTTCAACCCCATCATCAGGACAATCAGCTTGGTTTAGCTTTACTAATAAAGAAGGTTGGGATAAAGGATATAAAACTTCTGTTTTATTTGATAATGACTTAAATGAAGGTATTCAAAAGACATTGGTTTCTTCACAATTTTCTATTGTTCAAAGCCCGCATTTTTCATTGCAAACAGGTAGTGCTTTGAGTACTGTATATGCTTCAGCAACTAAAAATCATGAATTAGGTGCCGCAGCCGAAGTCAATTTTCATGGTAAAACAACTCAGCTTTTTTATAGTAGTTTGAATTATTTTAGCACTGCTTATTTCGCAGGAATCAAAAGCGGGGCGCTCAACTTGAATGAAAATATAAATTTAAGTCTAGAAAAATATGCTTTGTGGTTTAGTGCAAACCATTTTTCATTTGCACCTAAAACTATACAAGTCTCCTCATATCTGCCTTCGGAATTTTCAAATACACAACTGAGCACCGGGATTTCAAAACGATTTAATTCCTTATTTTTATCTGTATCTTTTACAACTCTCTTTGAAAAGAAAACAGAACAAACCATAACTAGTAACTTATTTCAAGAGTTTACTATGGAAGCCAATAGAATCAACTTGAACGGAAGTTATTTCAAGAATAATCAAAATATTAATCTGTCTTTAGAAGGCGGTTTATTCAATACTAATTTAGATTCTAAACAGCAAATTCATTTTAAAACAAGTCTTAATTATACTTGGAAATACTTCAATTTAACAAGCTATTATCAATACAATAATTTTTATCTTGGTGAAATTATAGCGCTTCAACAACAAACCGAAAAAACCTATTTTAACTTTATAATTACTCCTTCAATACAACTGACTTTATTCAATAAAAAATTACGACTTCGTGCGGGAGTGATGTATTCTAAAAATAGTTTTATAGCCAACACATTGCAATCTAATAGCCGAATTGATTTTGATTGTAGTAAAGACTTAAGTTTTTTTGTAAATAATTTCTACAGCGATTATTCCAATAGCTTTCAACCGATGAATACAATACAATTCGGTTTGGTTAAGCGATTTAATCCTATACAAGTTAATGCTAATAAAAGCGATTTAGAACTGTATCTGTTTTATGACACCACAGGAAATGGAATGTCAGACTCAAATAATAAACCTGCTATTAATCAGTTAGTACTTATAAATGACAAAGCGTTTAAAACAAATGAGTTTGGAATTATAAAATACAAAAAACTTCCTGCGGGTTTCTATGAAATACGAACTATTAATTCAAATGAATGGCATGCACCGATGCAAAAAATTAAAATTGAAAAATCTACAAAAATCGCAATCGGATTGAATAGAACAAGTACTATTAAAGGCAATATACGCTATTCATCTACTGAGAATTCATTTCCAATCAATCAAAAAGTAGCTGGACTTTCAGTGGTATTGACAGACAAATCCGGAAATACATATTATACCAAGACTGATGAATCTGGAAAATTTATTTTTTACGTTCCCAAAAATAATTATACTATAACTTTAGAAAAAAACGGAATTTCAGAATATGTTACTATTGTATCAAACAATATCAATATCCAAGCCACATCCGAAACAATAAATGAAAGTAATTTTGTCTTACAGGTAAAAGAAAAAAGAGTTGAAACCAAGAAATTTGGTAATCAGCAATTCAAATAAAGGAACTATACGCGTCCTTTTAACGAACTAAAAACCCAGGCATTAGCTAAAAAACCAATTCCTACAGCGGCAAATCCCCAACCTGCAACATCGTCATATCGAAAAGCGCCTAAGCCTATCAATAACAACCCCATGATAATCATTAGTAAAGTAGCCCATCCTAAAATGGTATTTTTATTCATTCCCATAACTTGTGGTATTTTATTTTTTTGGTCGTGCAAATATCTAAATTTAGTGCTAATTAAAAATTTTATACAGCATTTCTTTTAACAAATCTGATTGTGTCATAGTAGCGCCTACTCCTTTACTCTTGACATCTATATCTCTCAAGGAAGCAATAATTTGACTCACTTTTTTCATAGGGTAATTTTTCAAAGCCACATCATAATCCTTCAAAAAATAAGGACTTACTCCTAAAACAGCTGAAACATTTTTTGGGTTTCTATCTTTCAATCCATGGTATTTTAGGATTTTTACAAAAAAACCAAAAACAGTACTTGTAGTAACGACCAATGGATTTGCCTTAGGATTATTTGCAAAATAGTGTGCAATACGAAAGGCTTTGGCTTGATTGCGTGAACCCAATGCATTCAGCAATTCAAAATTATTAAAGTCCTTACTGAAACCGATGTTCTCTTCAATATGTTGGGGATTAATGGTACTTCCAACAGGAAGAATAATCTGTAATTTTTCTAATTCGTTATTAATTTTACTCAAATCGGTTCCTAAAAACTCGACTAACATCGCAGCCGCTTTAGGCTCAATCGAATATTTTTTACCCGCTAAAACCCGTTTAATCCAATCGCTAACTTGATTTTCATATAGTTTTTTACTTTCGTAAACGAGACCTTTTTGAGACAATAATTTGGTGGCTTTCTTACGTTTATCCAAGGTCTTGTATTTGTAGCAAAATACTAAAACAGTCGATTCCATTGGATTTTCAGCATAACTTTCAATCTTATCAATAGTACGGGATAATTCTTGCGCTTCTTTTACAATAACCACTTGTCGTTCTGCCATCATTGGATAACGCTTGGCAGTAGAAACTATATCATCAATTGACACGTCACGACCGTACAAAACGGTTTGGTTAAATCCTTTTTCTTCTTCAGACAAAACATTTTGCTCAATGAAATCAGATAATTTATCAATATAATACGGCTCTTCACCCATCAAAAAATAGATTGGTTTGATGTTTCCTGCCTTGATGTCATTTACAATTTTTACTACTTCGTCCACAAAAAGTTGTTTTGGTTATGCGTTTATTCGGAAAATTGAATTTTAAAATAGTAATTTTGTTGTATGCAACAATTGAATTTTTCATCCTATTCTTTCCGTTTCAAAAATAGCGAAAATAAAGTGTCTATTTTTGATGCTATCCGGAAAAAATTTATAATTCTTACTCCCGAAGAATGGGTGCGCCAACACGTAGTTCAATTTTTAATTGCTGAAAAAAACTATCCAATATCATTAATTAATGTTGAAAAAGTTTTAAAAGTCAATGGTTTGCGAAAAAGATATGATGTTGTAGTATACAATTCAGATGGTTCCATCTTTATCTTAATTGAATGTAAAGCACCCGAAGTGACCATTTCTCAAAGTACTTTTGACCAAATAGCTCGGTATAATATGACTCTAAAATCGGATTATTTAATGGTAACCAATGGTTTGAATCATTACTTTTGTCAAATGGATTTTGAAAATGAGAAATACCAATTTTTACACGAATTACCCAATTACCAATCCAATACAATTTAAATGAAAGTAGCTGTTGTTATTCTTAACTGGAACGGAAAACAATTACTAGAGCAGTTTTTGCCTTCAGTGGTTCAGTTTTCTAAAGAAGCTACTGTATATGTTGCAGACAATGCTTCTACAGATGATTCTGTTGCTTTTGTTAGCGCTAATTTTCCAACGGTTTCAATAGTCGTTAATTCTACCAATACCGGCTATGCAGGTGGCTATAACGAAGCATTACAGCACATTGAAGCTGATATTTATGCTTTAGTGAATTCGGATATTGAAGTAACTGAAAATTGGCTACAGCCAATAATTAATACTTTTCAAAACGAGCCTACAACTGCCATTATACAGCCTAAGATTTTAGACTTCAAAAATAAAGACTATTTTGAATATGCTGGTGCTGCAGGAGGCTTTATTGATCAATACGGTTATCCATTTTGTCGCGGACGTATCTTTGATACGCTAGAAAAAGACAACGGACAATACGATTCCAATCAAGAGATTTTTTGGGCATCAGGTGCTTGTTTTTTTATTAGAAGTGCCGTTTATAAAGAATTAAATGGGTTTGACACTTCCTTTTTTGCACACCAAGAAGAAATCGATTTGTGCTGGAGAGCAATCAATAAAGGGTACTCGATACAATACCTATTTGAATCCAAAGTGTACCATGTTGGAGGGGCAACTCTACAGCAAGGCAATCCAAAGAAAACAGAATTGAATTTTAGAAATTCATTATTGATGTTAACCAAAAACCTCCCAGAGAAAGACCTCTACAAAGTACTTTTTATCCGAATGGTTTTAGACGGAATTGCTGGAATTCAGTTTCTTTTGAAAGGTAAATTCAATCACTTTTTAGCTATTTTAAAAGCACATGCTGCTTTTTACTCACGCTATTCCGAAAATTTCAAAAAGAGAAGTGATTTTCAACGATCAGAATACTATATCACAAAAAGTATCGTTTATAGTTACTTCGTAAAGAAAATTCGTTTTTTTAACGATTTAATTATGTTCAAATAAATTATAAAAACTAAATTTGCTACAAATCAAATAATCCAATAAAATCATCATTTATGAAAAAAGTTGTAATTGCTTTATCAGTATTGGCGCTTTTAAGTTCTTGTATTTCTAAAAAGAAATATGCTGAGCTAGAAGCTAAAAACAAAGAAACTCAAGATTTATTAAACACATGTACTGTTAAATTAAATTCTTGTTTAGAAGAAAAAGCTGCATTATCAGCTACTGCGGTTGCTCTAAAAGACCAAAATAAAAACTTAATGGAGACTTCTAAAGAAATGGCAGTTTTGTCAACTAAAGGAGCTCAAAATATTGAAAAAGCATTAGAATCTATCAAAGAGAAAGATTTAAAAATTAGCAGAATGCAAGATGCTTTAACCAAAAAAGACAGCGTAACATTAGCAGTAGTTACAAGTTTAAAAAGTGCTGTTGGTTTGTCTGATCCGGATATCGAAATCAATGTAGAAAAAGGAGTAGTTTTCATTTCTATTGCTGATAAATTATTATTTAAAAGCGGTAGCTATGAAGTAACTGACAAAGCAAAAGGTGTTTTAGCTAAAGTAGCTAAGGTAATCAATGACAAACCTGATTTTGAATGTATGGTAGAAGGACATACAGATAATGTTCCTTTTGCAGGAAGTGGTATTTTGCTTGACAACTGGGATTTGAGCGTAAAACGCTCTACTTCAATTGTACGTGTATTAACTAACAGCTTAGGTGTTAAACCTTCTCAATTGATTGCTGCTGGTAGAAGTTCTTATGTGCCATTAGTAGAAAATAATTCTGCTGAAAACAAAGCTCGTAATAGAAGAACTCGTATTGTGGTATTGCCTAAAATTGACCAATTCTACGAAATGGTAGAAAAAGAAATGAAGAAACAACAAAAATAATTTTGTTCTCATTACATAAAAAAAACGTCTTGAATATCAAGACGTTTTTTTTATGTAAAATTTTAAAATACAATTAGTTATACATAACAATCTAAAGTATATCTAAATCTCCTTTTCCTTCCCTAATAACAATCGGTTCATGTCCGGATAAATCAATTATGGTAGAAGCTGTATTATCTCCATATCCTCCATCAACAACCATATCTACAAGGTTCTGCCATTTCTCAAATATCAATTCTGGATCAGTTGTATATTCAATAACATCATCCTCATCATGAATAGAAGTCGATACAATAGGATTTCCTAATTGGCGGACTATTTCTAAAGCAATGGAATTATCCGGCACACGGATACCCACAGTAGTTTTCTTTTTGAATTCCTTTGGCAAATTCGTACTTCCTGGTAAAATAAAGGTATAAGGACCTGGTAACGCTCTTTTTAAGATTTTAAAAGTAGCCGTGTCAATTTGCTTCACATAATCAGATAAATTACTCAAATCGTGACAGATAAATGAAAAATTAGCTTTCTCTAATTTCACTCCTTTAATTCTAGCAATGCGCTCTAAAGCCTTTGTATTGGTAATATCACACCCCAAACCATACACCGTGTCGGTTGGGTAAATGACTAAACCACCCTCTTTCAAGACTTTTACCACTTTGGCAATAGCCGCTTCACTCGGTTTATCTGGGTATATTTTTATAAATTCAGCCATAGTTTAATAATTATTTAATTTTTTGACACATTTTTTGCTCCACTTCGCTACACAAAAAACACTCGAACTGACGAGTAAATTCAATTTCACATTAATTATCTTTTATACCCGTCACTTCGAGTGATTTTAAATAGAAATGCGATAGCTTTTTTATTTAAAATTGTATCGAGAAGCTTTATTATAGATAGTATCTTTAATCTATCAAAATTTCTTTTTAGCTAAGTTAGGAAGTTTGTCAAACTCTTCATTAATCAAAGCTTCTTTTTTAGCTCTAGACCATTTTTTAATTTTTTTCTCAGTTTCTATTGCAAAATTTATATCCGTAAATTCACAGTAGTAAACTAATTGTACTGGTCTTTTGTTTGCGGTATAACAATCGGGATAAAATGCTATTTCATGCTGAAATATACGTTGAGTCAAGTTACTAGTTACACCAGTATAATAGGAATTATCAGCGCATTTTAGAATATATACGAAAGACTGTTTCATTATATCTGTCTTTAAAAGGTTCTCGATACATTTTTTGTTCCGTTTCACTACACAAAAAACACTCGAACTGACGAGTAAAATAAATGTATATTTAGTAGTTTAAAACAAACGTCACTTCGAGTGATTTTTATAAAATGCGTTAGCTTTTTATAAAAATTGTATCGAGAAGTTTTGTTTCGCTTCGCTACACAAAAAACACTCGAACTGACATAAAGAATATAAATTTATTACCCAATAATCTCCAATTTCGCGAAGCGAAGTAACAATTTTTTAATCCCTCCTACTTCAAAACGAATTTCAGCTTTTCTATCCGCACCAACACCCTCCATATTGATTACTTCGCCTTTGCCAAAACGTTCGTGCATCACGATATTTCCAGCCACTAATTTATTATCAAATAAATTGGCATTGCCAGAATTAGGAGCATTTCCTGCTACTGGTTTCAGTCTACGAATTGGACTATCTGGCTTAGGTTCATTATCCGTAATGTATTTAGGAGGCGTTCCTGATACCGGTTTGGCTAATCGTAATTTGGATATGTCCACATCACCAAAAATATCACTATCAATCATTGGTTTATAGCGATAATTCGATTCGGCAGGCGTTAAATATTCTAAATATTGTCCGTCAATTTCTTCAATAAATCGAGAAGGTTCACTATCCGTTAGTTTTCCCCAGCGGTAACGTGATTGCGCATAAGTCAAATAGGCCTGATGCTCCGCGCGAGTCAAAGCTACATAGAACAAACGACGTTCTTCTTCCAACTCCGAACGAGTACTCATACTCATCGCACTCGGAAACAAATCTTCTTCCATTCCCACTACAAACACGTGTGGAAACTCTAGTCCTTTGGCTAAGTGAATTGTCATCAAAGCCACACGGTCTTCGTCACTGGTATCTTTATCTAAATCAGTAGCTAAAGCCACATCTTCCAAGAATTCAGACAAGGCACCACGCGCACCATCAATTTCTTTTTGTCCTTCAGTAAAATCCTTGATACCATTAAGTAATTCTTCAATGTTTTGGATTTTAGTCATTCCCTCAGGTGTAGCGTCTTTCTTCAATTCTTGCACTAAGCCTGTTTTCTTTGCTACATGATCGGTAATGTAAAACGCATCTTGGTTTTCGTTGATAATCTGAAAACTCTTGATCATATTCACAAAATCAGTCAATTTTTGTTTAGTACCTGCATTCAATTTCAAGTCGATTTTATCGATGTTTTGCATGACTTCAAAAATCGAACGCTTATAATGATTGGCTGCAATGGTCAACTTTTCGACGGTAGTATCTCCTATTCCTCGAGCGGGATAATTAATCACACGAATCAAAGCTTCTTCGTCTTTAGTGTTGATGATCAAACGCAAATAACACAGAACATCTTTAATTTCTTTTCTTTGGTAAAAAGACAGTCCGCCATAAATTCGGTACGGAATATCGCGTTTACGCAAAGCATCTTCCATAGCACGCGATTGTGCGTTGGTACGGTACAAAATAGCAAATTGTCCATTGTTCAACTGGTTGTGCATCTTTTGTTCAAAAATCGTACTCGCAACAAAACGCCCTTCTTCGGCATCAGTCAAACTGCGATGTACTTTTATTTTGGGACCAAAATCATTGGCAGTCCAAACAATCTTATCCAACTTGGTTTTATTCTTGTCGATAATAGTATTCGCCGCCTCCACAATATTTCGTGTCGAACGGTAATTTTGTTCCAAACGAAAGGTTTTTACATTATCATAATCCTTCTGAAAATTCAAAATATTATTAATATTCGCTCCTCGAAACGCGTAAATACTTTGCGCATCATCTCCTACCACACAAATATTTTGGAATTTGTCTGACAAAGCACGCACAATCAAATATTGAGAATGATTCGTATCTTGGTACTCATCCACCAAAATATACCGAAAACGGTTTTGGTATTTGGCTAATATTTCTGGGAAACGAGTCAATAACTCATTGGTTTTCAATAATAAATCATCAAAATCCATGGCTCCTGCTTTGAAACAACGCTCGACATAATTTTGATAAATTTCGCCCAAACGCGGCTTTTTGGACATGGCGTCGGCTTCTTGTAATTCGGGATTATTGAAATACGCTTTTACAGTAATCAAACTATTTTTATAGGTCGAAATACGACTCAACACTTGTTTTGGCTTGTAAATATCGCGATCCAATTGCATTTCTTTGATAATCGACGAAATCAAACGCACCGAATCCTGAGAATCGTAAATGGTAAAATTGGAAGGATAGCCTAAATGTTCGGCCTCAGAACGCAAAATACGCGCAAAAACCGAGTGAAAAGTTCCCATCCAAAGATTCTTAGCTTCACTAGCTCCAACGATAGACGCAATACGATTTTTCATTTCGCGTGCCGCTTTGTTGGTAAATGTCAATGACAGAATATTGAAGGCATCAATTCCCTGTTGCATCAAATACGCAATTCGAATAGTCAACACACGGGTTTTACCAGAACCTGCCCCCGCAATGATAATCATTGGGCCGTCTTTTTGAAGTACGGGTTCGCGTTGCGCTTCGTTCAGTTGATCAATATAGTGCTGCATTGGAAATTTATATTATTAAAAGCAAAAATAGGCATTTCGAATGAGGTTTTGAATAGCAAAAAACTAAGAATATATAAATTTATTAACCATTTGGCTAAACCGCAAATTCACAAATTGTAACTCCGTTTAGAAAATAAATGTATATATTTATTCCATTATAATTTTTGATTATGAAAAAAATAATTCTTTCCGTGATGCTATTAGTCATAGCAGCTTCTTATTCGCAAGTACTAACTGGAAAAGTTCCTGGGGTTAATTTTTTAAAACCCTATTCTATGAATGATTCCATAATAAGAGTGGTTTAAAGTAAACCTCGATTGAATTTTACTAAAAAACCAGCAGTTTATATTAATGGAACTTTAATGAAAAAAATGAATCTTTTCGCTATAAACCCAAATGGAATTGAATCAATGAATGTTGAAAAAGGTGAAATTGAAATTGACCATATTAAATACTATGAAAAGATTTTTATTAAGACAAAAGACAATTATAATTTCAGCCCTATTCCTTTAATTTCTTTAAATAATTTAAAAGCAAAATATCTAAGTTCATTAATCGGTTCTGTAATTTTCCAGATTGACAATGAACAAGTAATTGCTGATTACGATGAATATTTAGTAAATGAAAAAAATATTTTAAAAATAATTGTAGAAGATTTTGAAAATGAGAAAGAGAAACTAAAATTACACTTCGTAAAATTAGTTACAAGAACAGAAGAAAATGTTAAACGGGCAAATGAAATAATTATTCGAGGAGAAAAAATGAAGCATCTTTAAATTAAATTACTTACAAAAAACATCGTATCCAAAACGAATTAACGTCCCAATCACCACCACCAAGAAGAAGATTCGAATAAAGTTATTCCCTTTATTGATAGCTAGTTTAGCGCCTAAAAAACCACCTAGCGCATTGCTAAATGCCATCGGGATAGCAATAGCCCAAATGATTTTTCCTTTGATAAAAAACAAACAAATCGAACCAAAATTGGTTGCTAAATTCACCATTTTAGCATTGGCAGAGGCATGTAAAAAATCAAAGCCCATCAAGGCGATAAACGCCACTACTAAAAAACTCCCGGTTCCAGGACCGATAAAACCATCATACAATCCCACTACAAAACTGATGCTTATAGCATTGATTAGTTGTCTTTTCGAGGAAATATTCTTTTCTATTTGTTGACCGAAATTTTTCTTGGCATAGGTATACACCACTAAAAAAGAAAGTACTACTAACAAAATAGGTTTCATGAAATCATTACTCACATAAGTCAATAAAGTAGATCCTAAAAATGCCGATGGAAAAGCTAACAGCATCATAATGGATAACAATTTCCAATTCATATCTACTTTCTTCAAGTATTGGTAGGCCGCAAATGAGGTTCCGCTAAAAGCAGGGATTTTCAAACTACCTACTACCGTTGAAACAGGTAAATTAGGTAACAAAATCAATCCCATTGGGGTTTGAATTAATCCACCACCGCCTACAACAGCATCAATAAATCCTGCAAAAAAGGCAGCAAAACACAATAAAATAATAATATAATTTTCCATAATGGATTGGTTCAAATTATTTTTAAATATCCTTTTGCGTCACTTCGAGTGATTTTAAAAGAAATGCGTTAGCTTTTATTTTTAAATTGTATCGAGAAGTAGTAAGTATTTTATAGGTTCTCGATACATTTTTTGCTTCACTTTGTTACACAAAAACCACTCGAACTGACGTATTAGAAATTAATTGTTAGGCGAAAAAATCTTTCGTTGCACAATCAAAAAGCGTATTTTTGTGTTTCAAAAATAGAAAAAAACAAATGGAAACAGTCAAAATACTTGAAATCCTTGGATATACTCTCCCTTCTTTAGTAACAGGTGGTGTTGCTTATTTTTTATTTGATAACTATTTCAAAGATCAAGAGAAAATTCGTCGTTGGTTATTACAAAAAGAAAACAAAAAAGACCTTTTACCCTTGCGTTTACAAGCTTACGAACGATTGACCTTGTTAATGGAACGTATTCATCCAGCACAAATACTATTGCGCAACACTCCTGTTTCCAATGATAAAAACGAATATGAGAATTTTATTATTGACCAAATCCAACAAGAATTTGAACACAATTTAAGCCAACAAATTTATGTTTCTGGCGAATGTTGGTCCATTATTCAAACGGCTAAGAATGCTACAATTCAAATGATTCGAATTGCCGCTCAAAACGAAAAAGTACAAACCGCTGCTGATTTAAGAGAATTTATAGTGAGTAGTTTGGTGGACAAAACGGCACCTACTTATGCTGCCTTAGATTTGATTAAGCAAGAAGTGGGACAGTTGTGGTAGAATAAAATAATTTGTTATATTTGAAACGCCCTGTAACTGCACTTTGATCCCAATCGAAATTCCTTTACAGATTTATTTAAAACAACTCATAAAACCTATGTTAGAAATTATGAAAAAATATATTCTAATACTAATTTTATTAGTTTTCTGTCAATCTTGGTCACAAGAATGGAAATCTCCAGAATATCAAAAAAAAATGTTTGATGAAGCAAAGGAACATCTAAAAAATTTAGAATATTCTAGTGCTGCAGGAGTCTTTCAGTTTGTAAATGAATTAAATCCAAATAATGATTTAGGTAAAATCGCTAAAATAAAATCCGATTCCTTAAAACCAATTGCTAGGATAAAGTTAATAGAAAGCATTAATGGAAAATGGAAACTTAAAGAAACTGGTTCAAATTGGGGATTCGAAAATTACAAAGATTCTTTAAATGATAGGATATTAATCATAAATAAAAATAAATTCCTGTTTTACGACCAAAATAAAATAACAAAAGAATTAAAATTGATTAAACAAGAAGGTATAAAGTTTTCTAAAAGTATGCATGAAAGTATTTATTCATATGAATTTGTATTTTCAGACAATCAAATTTGGTGGTTTGGTATTAATAAAAACAATGGTACGCTAAGACAGATGAATACGGGGGAAGAAACTCAACTTGGAAGAACGGAAATTGTTTGTGGGAACGCTGAATTGATTTACATAAAAGTAGAAGATTAAAATAACACTTTAACTTTACCCTCGTTGCCGCACGAAATGAAATTCAGCGAAGCTAATTCCTTCGCGTGGTAGTTCAAAAAATATCATCCCTACGGGACTCTTGATTCTACTTATTTTATTACCAATATTTTGCTCCTAACGGAGCAAGTATCATAAAAAAATATATGGTAACACCTAATCGCGTAGCGATGCAATAGTGGTAACAGGTATCAAAATAAGAAACATTGTCCCGTAGGGACAAGATATTGGTTAATCAAACGCATTATACATTTCCAACAACTGCGTCACCGTATTCCAATTGCGAATAGTCGCCGTAACATTGAGTTTTTTCTCAATATACTTTTGATCCAATCTTGTTTTTCCTGCTCCTACAGCATACTTAATATAGATTCTATTGGCGTCAATATGAGCCTCATCGGGTTTCACTTGACTCATTTTTAAATCATTAATCGAGTCGTTTCGTAACCCAATCGACACAAAAGCCACGTACAATTTTTTGGTATCCAAGTCTTTTTCTTTCAAATAGGGATTGTTTGCCAAACACCCTTCTAAATCGGTTTTTGCAATCACTACTACAGGTACTTCATGACCAAAGGCTTTGAATATTTCTTGTTTGATCAGGAAACCTACTTTAGCAGAATTTTCTTCTTCAGTCGTTACAAACACATTCCCTGATTGAATGTAAGTCGTCACATTTTGAAAACCGATGTTTTCCAAAGTGGTTTTTAACGACTCCATTTTAATCATATTGTGTCCAGAAACATTGATGCCACGAAGTAAAGCGAGATGAGTTGTCATAATAATTTACGATTTGCGATGGTAGATTTACGATATTGGATCCCGAAGTTTCGGACCAATTTATTGAATTAAGACTTTGATCACTACTTTCTTCACTTCGGAAGCCGATCCTGCTTGAACGCAAGGTTGGTGTAAATCATCTGGAAAGAAGATGGTAAACATTCCTTTTGAAACGCGCACTAAAGAAGTAGCTCCTTCATAAAAAGTATAATCTTTTTCTTCATTTTGTTCCAGAATTGTTTGATTGCTTTTGGTAGTTACTCCCATCAATTCTTCGCCACGAATCACATACTGAATATCAATGTATTTTTTATGACTTTCTAGTTTACATTCGATCAGGGGTTTGGTTTGGTATTCTTGTACCAAGGCAAAAATAGTATCGTCTTCGATATCGTGTTTACCTGAAGGAATTGCTTCTAAGTCAGTATGTAGTAAAAAGTCAAAGCCTTTAGCAATTCGTTTAGAAATAGAATTATATAGATGGGAATTTTCAAGAGTGTCGAGTATCATTGTGCTGGGTTTAATTTTTTTCAAATATATCATTTTCAAACGCTATTTTCTAGTTTCCAAACAAAAAACTATCTTCGCAGTATGCAGCAAAATCTTCTACAAACTCCAATAGAATACCTTAAAGGCGTGGGTCCCAATCGGGGCGAACTCTTGCGTAAGGAATTGGGGATTTTCAAGTATGGAGATTTAGTTAATTTCTTTCCGAATCGCTACATAGACAGAACGCGTTATTATAAAATTAACGAGTTGCAAAACACCGTTTCTGAAGTCCAAATTATTGGAAAAATCATCCATATTAAAACGGTGGAATTTGGCAAAAACAAAAAACGGTTGGTCGCTACTTTTGTGGATGATACAGGCCAAATGGAATTGGTTTGGTTCCAAGGTCACAAATGGATTCGAGAAAGTTTAAAGTTGAATGAAGTCATCGTTATTTTTGGAAAATGTACTTCGTTTAATGGAACGTTCAACATGGCACATCCCGAGATGGAAATGCTTAGCGAACACCAAAAAAACTTACGTTCAGCCATGCAAGCCATTTATCCTTCTACCGAAACTTTGGCAAATCGAGGTGTTTCGAATAGGGTAATCATCAAAATGATGCAGCAATTATTTCTAGAAACACAAAATTTGTTTTCAGAAACCTTGCCCGACTATTTGCTGGACGAATTAAAGCTAATTCCTAAGAAAGTAGCCTTATTCAATATTCATTTCCCTAAAAGTTCAGAAGCTTTGGCGAAAGCCCAATTCCGATTGAAATTTGAAGAACTATTCTTTATTCAGTTGCAATTAATTACCAAAAACCTGATTCAGAAACACAAAATAAAAGGACATCCTTTTACCAATGTCGGACATCATTTCAATGATTTTTATAAAAACCATTTGCCTTTTGAGCTAACCAATGCCCAAAAAAGAGTGATTAAAGAAATCCGCACCGATATGGGAAGTAACGCTCAAATGAATCGGTTATTACAAGGTGATGTAGGTTCAGGAAAAACCATTGTAGCCTTTATGAGTATGCTTTTGGCAATTGACAACGGCTATCAAGCGTGTTTGATGGCGCCTACCGAAATATTAGCCAATCAGCATTTTTTAGGACTCTCTGAATTGGCGAAGACTGCCAATATCAATATTCAATTATTAACAGGTTCAACCAAAACTGCTGAACGAAAAAAAATCCATGAAGCACTGGAAGACGGAAGTTTACATATTCTTATCGGAACCCATGCTTTATTAGAAGACAAAGTGCAGTTTAAGAATTTAGGATTAGCCGTTATCGATGAGCAACATCGCTTTGGCGTAGAGCAACGTTCTAAATTGTGGAAAAAGGCCTCCCCTGACCCCTCCAAAAGAGGGGAAACCGAAAGTGTCTTGAAAAAATATCAAACGGCAAGGCCTTCAGTTTACACACTTTTAAAAGAGCTTAAAAACGAAAATAAAAAAAAGAGTACCCAAGCCGAAAATATTCTTTGGGAATGTCTTAGAGATAAAAATCTAAATTTCAAATTTAGAAGACAACATATTATAGATATTTTTATAGTTGACTTTATTTGTTTGGAAAAAAATTTAATTATTGAAGTTGATGGTGGTTATCATAATACCACAGAACAGAGAGAGGCAGATGAATTAAGAACTACAATATTAAATGAGATTGGTTTTAAAGTAATTCGTTTTACTAACGAAGAAGTAATTCACAATACTGAAACTGTTTTAAAAAAAATAACCTCAATCTTGGAAAGCCTCCCTTCTGGGGAGGTTGGTGGGGCTATAATACCGCCACATGTTTTAGTGATGACTGCCACTCCTATTCCGCGTACGTTAGCCATGAGTTTGTATGGAGATTTGGATATTTCAGTCATTGACGAATTACCTCCAGGACGAAAGCCGATTCAAACCGTACATCGATTTGATAGTAATCGACTCAAGGTATGGAAGTTCTTAAAAGACGAAATCGCTTTAGGCAGACAAATTTATATTGTGTATCCATTAATTCAGGAATCAGAAAAAATGGATTTCAAAGATTTGATGGACGGTTACGAAAGTATTTCACGTGATTTTCCATTACCACAGTATTCCATTTCTATTTTACATGGTAAAATGAAACCTGCTGATAAAGATGCCGAAATGAAGCGCTTTGTCGAAGGAAAAACGAATATTATGGTAGCTACAACAGTGATTGAAGTTGGTGTTAATGTTCCCAATGCCAGCGTGATGATTATTGAAAGTGCCGAGCGTTTTGGTTTATCTCAACTGCATCAATTGCGCGGTCGTGTGGGACGTGGCGCTGAACAAAGTTATTGCATCTTAATGACGAGCCACAAATTGAGTTCGGATAGCAAAACCCGTATGGAAACTATGGTGAGTACGAATGACGGTTTTGAAATTGCCGAAGTCGATTTGAAATTACGTGGTCCAGGCGATTTGATGGGAACGCAACAAAGCGGTGTTTTGAATCTTCAAATAGCCGATATTGTAAAAGACAGAGATATTTTGATGCTAGCTAGAAATTATGCGATAAAATTACTCCGAGACGATACTAGTATGCAAAAACCGGAACATGCTACAATGCGAAGTGTGTTCATCGAAATGACCAAAAAGAAAAATATTTGGAATTATATTAGTTAATATCTGTATTGACTAGGCATAGATTAAAAATAATAACTTTAAGTTAGCTTAAAATTAATTCCAATGTTCTAAATTTGTCAATTGCGTTAAAATGACACTATAATAATAGATTTATCAATAATTATGAAAATAAAAACTCTAGTTTACTCCTTACTAATTATAGGATTAGTAGGCCTAATTGGTTACCGAATTACAAAAAACAGCGACGCTAAAGGTCCAAAAGACAAGGAAAAAGACAAACAACCCATTACAGTAAGTGGAACAGTCGTTCGTTTACAAACATTTGATAATAATTTAGCACTTTCAGGTTCGATTGAAGCGAATGAACAAGTGGAGATTCGTTCTGAAGTTTCGGGAATTGTTAAAAATATTTATTTCCAAGAAGGTAGCAATGTTGCCAAAGGACAAGTACTATTCAAAGTCAATGATATTGAATTAAAAGCCCAATTAGCACAAGCCAAAACAAAAGAAAGCTTAGCTTCTGAAAACGAAAGAAGAGCCAAACTATTATTACAAAAAGAAGCTATCAGCCAAGAAGAATACGATGTGGCTAGAGCCGATTTCAAATCAGCACAAGCACAAAGTCAATTGATTCAAGCACAAATTGAAAAGACATCGGTGAGAGCACCATTTTCTGGAAAGATTGGATTGCGTTCCATTTCGCCAGGAACCTACGTTACTCCTACCCTTTTGGTTGCTAAATTAGTCAACATTGGTCAACTTAAAATCACTTTTTCTATTCCTGAAAAATACGCTTCTCAAGTAAAAAAGAACGCTACTATTTCTTTCAAGGTAACAGGTTCTAATGAGTCGTATTCTGCAAAAATCTATGCCATTGAACCCGAAGTTGAAATTGCTACTCGAACTTTAAAAGTTCGTGCCTTAGCAGACAACATCCATGGGAAATTATTACCAGGAACTTTTGCTAACGTTCAATTGCCTTTAGACATTATCAAAGATGCCGTGGTAATTCCAACGGAGGCAATTATTCCTGTTCAAGAGGGTAAAAAAGTATTTATTGCCAATAAAGGAATGGCGAAAGAAGTGATGGTAGAAACTGCTACACGAACCGATGCTTCTATCTTAGTGCTTGAAGGTTTAAAAGCTGGAGATACTGTATTGACTTCAGGCGTAATGTCATTAAAAGACGAAGCACCTATTGTAGTAAAAATAAAATAAGGATTTAATACTAACTCTTCATTAAAAAATCAGAAATGAGTTTATCCACCTTAAGCATAAAAAGACCTGTATTTACTATTGTTATCAACCTAACCATAATTTTGTTTGGACTGATAGGATACAGTTTTTTAGGAGTTCGAGAATTTCCTTCTATAGATCCTGCTCAAGTTTCTATTCGTACTAATTATACGGGAGCCAATTCCGATATTATTGAGTCGCAAATTACCGAACCTTTAGAAAAAGCCATCAATTCTATTGACGGAATTCGTAACGTGACTTCTTCAAGTATTCAAGGAAGTAGTAATATTACTGTTGAATTTAACTTGAACAAAGATTTAGAAGAAGCGGCGAATGATGTGCGTGACAAAGTTTCTCAAGCAACACGTAGTTTGCCACAAGATATTGATGCACCACCTGTCGTTTCTAAAGCAGATGCCAATAGTGATGCTATCATTTCAATGACCATTCAAAGTGATACCAGAAATGAATTGGAATTAAGTGATTTTGCCGAAAATGTTATTGGACAACGTTTGGAAACCATTCCAGGTGTCAGCGGTATCCAAATTTGGGGTCAAAAGCGTTACGCTATGCGTTTGTGGATTGATCCTGTAAAATTAGCGTCTTATGGCTGTACCGTTTCCGAAGTTCGATCTGCATTAAGCAAACAAAACGTAGAATTACCTTCAGGTAAAATTACAGGAGCTAATACCGAATTGACCGTTAGAACGATTGGTAATCTGTCAAAAGCAGAAGAATTTAATAATATTATCATTCGTTCAGAAGGCGAAAAATTGTTCGTTTTAGTGACATTGGTAGAGCTGAGATTGGACCTGAAAATGTTGAAACTAAAATGATGCAATCAGGCGTTCCATTAGTGGGTGTGGCAATTGTACCACGTCCTGGTGCTAATTATTTAGATATTGCTACTGCATTTTATAAAGAATACCAACGATTTAAAAAGGACTTACCGAAAGATATTCACTTAAACATTGTTATTGACAACACTATTTTTGTTAAACAATCAGTAATAGAAGTTGCGGAAACATTAGGGATTTCTATTCTATTGGTAGTGTTAATTATCTATTTATTTTTCAGAGATTGGGCTATTGCATTTCGACCTTTAATTGATATTCCAGTATCTTTAATTGCTACGTTTTTTATCATGTGGCTCTTTGGATTCTCTATTAATGTATTGACTTTATTGGCTATTGTTTTAGCAACAGGTTTAGTGGTAGATGATGGAATTGTAGTGACTGAGAATATCTTCAAAAAAGTGGAAGAAGGCATGTCACCAATCGAAGCAGCCATCAAGGGATCTAACGAAATCTTCTTTGCAGTCATTTCGATTTCTATCACCTTAGCCGCAGTATTCTTACCTGTAATATTTTTAGAAGGATTTGTGGGTCGATTATTTCGAGAGTTTGGAGTGGTAATTGGTGCTGCCGTGTTAGTTTCGGCTTTTGTTTCATTGACGCTTACACCAATGTTGAATGCCTATTTGATGAAAGGCGGCAAACAAGAAAAGTCTAAATTTTATAATCTGACTGAACCTTACTTCCAACAATTGAATAGTGGTTATGCTAATGCATTGGAACGTTTCATGAAAAAGAAATGGTTGAGTTTTCCTATTTTGATTGTTTGTTTTGGATTGATTTATTTATTTTTCAATCTATTGAAAAAGGAAACAGCTCCCTATGATGATCGTAGTGGAATGATGATGAGTATCACCATGCCAGAAGGAGCTTCGTATGATTACACCGATCGTTTCATGCAGGAAATTTCGAGATTGATTGACGATTCGATTCCAGAAAAAAAAGTGTCTTTAGTAATCACTTCTCCTGGATTTGGAGCTTCTACGGTGAACAGTGGTAGAGTACGAATTTCTTTGGTACAACCTGAAGAAAGAAAGTTAAAACAAAAAGAAATCGCTGAGAAGTTAACCAAATGGACTAACAATTATTCGGAGGCAAAAACGGCAGTTTTAGAGCAACCGACCATTGCTGTAAACCGACGTGGAGGCTTACCTATTCAGTATATTATTCAAGCACCGAATTTTGAAAAATTAAGAGAAAAAATTCCATTGTTTATGGAAGAAGCAGCCAAAAATGAAACTTTTTCGACTACAGATGTTAACTTAAAGTTCAACAAGCCCGAAATTAATGTGACTATCGATAGAGAAAAAGCAGAAAGTTTAGGGATTTCTGTAATCGATGTAGCACAGACCTTACAATTGTCTTTAAGTGGACAACGTTTTGGATACTTCATTCGTAATGGAAAACAATACCAAGTAATTGGTCAATTCAAAAAAAATGACCGAGCAAAACCTTTGGATTTGACTTCCATGTATGTTAAAAACAATAAAGGTGAGTTGATTCAAATGGACAATGTAATCAAAATTGAAGAACAAAGTAACCCACCGCAATTGTATCATAATAATCGATATATGTCGGCTACAGTTTCGGCAGGATTGGCTCCAGGAAAAAGTATCAGTGACGGAATCGATGCCATGAACGAAATCAAAGCCAAAGTCTTAGACGATAGTTTTACTACTGATTTAGGCGGAGAATCGAGAGATTTTGTAGAAAGTAGTTCCAACACTTCTTTTGCATTTGGATTAGCATTAGTATTGATATTCTTAATTCTTGCGGCACAATTTGAAAGTTTTGTTGACCCAATGATTATCATTTTAACAGTGCCAATGGCTGTTGCAGGAGCTTTATTCTCGTTATGGTTGTTCAATCAAACTTGGAATATTTTTAGCCAAATTGGAACCGTAATGTTAATTGGTTTAGTAACTAAAAACGGAATTTTGATTGTGGAATTTGCCAATCAATTGCGTGAACAAGGAAAACCAAAATTAGAGGCTATTTTAGAAGCATCAGAAGCGCGTCTCCGACCAATTTTAATGACTAGTTTAGCTATTGCTTTAGGAGCTTTGCCAATTGCTTTGTCTCTGGGAGCAGCTTCTAATAGTAGAATTGGAATGGGGGTAGTTATTGTCGGCGGAACTGTTTTCTCTTTAATTTTAACGTTATTCGTTATTCCAGCTTTGTATTTAATGTGGTCCAAAGCCCGCAAACATTATCCTGAATTTGATCATATTAACGAATATGAACAAGAAAGTAAATAAATATGAAACACTATAAATTCATCATAATAAGTTGTATTGTATTGGGTTTTAGCAATGCTAAAGCACAAAAAGTAATGACACTTGAAAATGCAGTAAAAACAGCATTGGAGAACAATTACGAAATAAAAATAGCTTCGAACAATTCTCTTATTAGCAAAACAAATGTAGCTATTGGTAATGCAGGAATGTTACCTACTCTAGCCGCTTCAGTAACTGCCAATAATCGTGTTCAAAACAGCTCGCAGACTTTACAAAGTGGGGTTGTGAATTCGTTAGACAATGCTAAAAATAACAGTTTGAATTATGGGGTTAATTTAGATTGGACGGTATTTGACGGATTCAAAATGTTTGCCAAATTAGACCAATTAAAAGAATTACAAAAATTAGGCGAAGCCCAGTTAAAACAAACCATTTTAACCAAAATTAGTGCTGTAACAAATACTTATTTTGATTTGGTTCAACAACAGCAACAGCTGAAAGCTTTGGATTCAACCATTGTGATTTCCAATCAACGTTTAGCATTAGCTCAAAACCGTTTTGTTATTGGGAAAGCATCTAAATTAGAAGTTTTAAATGCTCAAGTCGATTTAAATACTGATAAAGTAACCCTACTAAAGCAGAAAGAATTGTATGCCAATACAAAGATTCTATTCAATCAAATTTTAGCAAGGGATACCAAAACGGATTTCGAAGTAATTGATACTATTACAGTAGATTCAGGACTACTACTTCCTGAATTAACCGCTTTGGCAGAAAAACAAAATCCCCAATTAGAAGCACAAATTATAGCACAAAGAGTTGCTGAACTTCAGTTGAAACAAGTGAGAGCTAATCGTTATCCTAGCTTAAAATTGAACACCGGGTATAATTTTGCTGATACACAGGCTAGTTTAGGGTTTGCTACTGCAACATCGGCACGTGGATTCAACTATGGTTTTAGTGCTGCTGTAAATGTGTTTGATGGATTTTCTCAGCACCGCAATGAAAAAATTGCGCAACTCCAAATCGACAATTCAAAGCTCACTATTGAGCAACAAAATTTAGCCTTACAATCACAATTAGCGACTTCATTTCAAACTTATTTAACCAATATGGAATTAATCAGTTTAGAAGAAAAAAATGAAGCTATTGCTAAACAGAATTTAGCAATTACATTAGATAAATTTAAAATAGGAACAATTACTACCTTAGAATTTAGAACTGCACAATTGAATTATGTGAATGCAAAAGTGCGCAACAGTAATGCACAGTTTCAAGCTAAATTATCTGAAATTGCTCTAAAAGAATTGGCAGGAACAATTAATTTAAATTAATAACACAACCTATAAACGAATACTATGAAAATTACAATTAAAGTTTTATTTATTTTAATGGTTTCTTTTTTAGCGTCTTGCCAAAAAGGAACTACAGAAAATTCATCTGTATATTTTGAAAAAACAAAGGATAGTATTCAAAATGGTGGTGTAAAAGTAATTCCAATTACTACTTCAAAAGGCACTTTCAACGTTTGGACAAAGCGAATAGGTAACAATCCGAAGATAAAACTACTGCTTCTTAATGGTGGTCCTGGGGCTACGCATGAATATTTTGAATGTTTTGAAAACTTCTTGCCTGCCGAAGGAATTGAAATAATTTATTACGACCAATTGGGTTGTGGTAATTCAGATAATCCTAATGATGTAGCGCTTTGGGATTTGGGTCGCTATGTTGAGGAAGTGGAACAAGTTAGAAAAGCCTTGAATTTAGATTCATCCAATTTTTATATGTTAGGTCATTCTTGGGGTGGAATTTTAGCTATGGAATATGCCTTAAAATACCAACACAATATGAAAGGCCTAATTATATCCAATATGATGTCTAGCTGTCCTGAATATGGAAAATACGCCGATGAAGTATTAGCCAAACAAATGGATCCGAAAGTGTTAGCTGAAATTAACCAAATTGAAGCGGACAAAGATTTCTCTAATCCAAGATATATGGAATTATTGGTTCCTAATTTTTATGAAAAACACATTCTTCGATTCCCTTCAAAAGATTGGCCAGAACCAGTTAATCGTTCTATGGGTAAATTAAACCAATCGTTGTATGTAACCATGCAAGGTCCGAGTGAGTTTGGTATTTCAGGAAAATTAGAAAAATGGGATAGAAAAGCCGATTTAAAAAACATCACTATCCCTACTCTAGTTATTGGAGCTAAATACGATACGATGGATCCTAAACACATGGAAGAGATGTCAAAATTAGTTCAAAACGGAACGTATTTATTTTGTCCAAAAGGAAGTCACATGGATTTTTATGATGATCAAAAAGTGTATTTTGGAGGATTAATTCCTTTTCTAAAAAAATAATACAATTGAATGAGCAAAAGAAATATTTAGTATCTTTAGATTATTAAATAATTTCAAGTTGTCTAAAACCTTATTACATACTCCTGCCCTAACCCATGAGAAATCACTAAAAACTTTAGTGGAAAATAGGACTGTGTATTCCTTAAATAATTGTGAGCTGAATCTTTTTGAAACCTACGAAGCGTCACAATTAGTCCCTTTGAAATTTAATGATTTGGTCGTGACTAGTATGTTGAGAGGGAAAAAAGTGATGCACCTTTTTGACGAACCAGGATTTGATTATTTACCGGGAGAAACTGTTGTAATTCCTTCAAATGTAGCAATGAAAATTGATTTTCCAGAAGCTACTACTAATAATCCAACACAATGCTTAGCTTTGGCTATAGACCAAACTAAAATTACTGAAATGCTACATTTTTTGAACGAGCGTTATCCTAAAGAAGGAAATACTCAGTTTTGGCAATTGAATTATCAAAACTATTTTTTTTATAATAATGTAGAACTAGCTACCACCATCAATAAATTAGTAAAAGAGTGCATGAGTACTTCGATTACAAAAGACGTTTTAGCCGACTTAACACTACAAGAATTACTCATTCGAATCATACAAACTCAAACAGCAAAGGCTATTGAAGAAGGCTCATTTAAAGATCCTAACAATCCTATTACTGAAGTGGTGGATTTTATTCGAAAGAATTTAAGAGAAAATATGACTTTGAAACGATTGAGTGAAAAGTCGTGTATGAGTACTACTTCGTTTTATCGCTTATTTAAAAGGGAATTAGGTATGAGTCCGATTGATTTTGTGTTGCACGAGAAAATACGTGCAGCTAAAAAATTATTAAAAAATCCAACTATTCAAATTAACGAAGTCTGCTATTTGTCTGGTTTTGAAGATGCTAATTATTTTACCCGTTTGTTCAAAAAACAAGAAGGAATTACTCCAAAACAATACCAATTATTGCACGTAAAT
Organism: Flavobacterium sp.; assembly: GCF_031537875.1. Classification (GTDB taxonomy): domain Bacteria; phylum Bacteroidota; class Bacteroidia; order Flavobacteriales; family Flavobacteriaceae; genus Flavobacterium. The sequence goes on from NZ_JAVKNB010000016.1 coordinate 219,319, forward strand.
ACTATTATTCAATAACGGTTACAGGTTCTAACAGTTTTTCCTCTTCGGGAGTAAATAATCGATATTTAATTATAAAGGTTTTCTTCATTGGAGTTTCTAAAGAAAAACCACCTGCACCAAAACCATCAATTACATCCAAAGTAAAATGAGCGTGTTTCCAATATTCGAATAAATCTTTATCTACCCAAAACTCCGCATTTTCAACAGTACCAATACACACATCCCCCATTCGTTGGTAAAAACCTCCTTTTTCAAAACATTGGGGTTGGGTTCCTTCGCAACAACCTCCTGCTTGGTAAAACATCAAATCTCCGTGTTGCTCTTGCAATACATGAATTAATTCTATGGCTTTTTTTGTAGCAGCAATACGTTTCATAGCTTTTTATTTAAAATAAAACCTGACAAATTAAATCTGTCAGGCTTAAAGTTACTTAATAATCAGTTTTTATTAAAAGAAACCTAATTTATTTTTGTCATACGAAATCAACATATTTTTAGTTTGACGATAATGTCCTAACATCATTTTGTGATTTTCACGACCAATTCCTGATTGTTTGTAGCCTCCAAAAGGAGCTCCAGCTGGATAAGCGTGGTATTGGTTTACCCAAACACGCCCTGCTTGAATGGCTCTTGGAACTTGGTACAATTCGTGTGCATCACGCGTCCAAACCCCTGCTCCTAAACCATACATAGTATCATTTGCAATTTCGATCGCTTCTTCAGTAGTTTTAAAAGTAGTTACTGCCAATACAGGTCCAAAAATTTCTTCTTGAAAAATACGCATTTTGTTGTGTCCTTTAAAAATAGTTGGTTTAATATAGTATCCTCCATCTAAATCACCTCCTAATTTATTTTCTTCACCACCAATTAAGACCTCTGCCCCTTCTTCTTTTCCTAATTTAATATAGGATAAAATTTTCTCTTTTTGAACAATTGACGCTTGAGCTCCCATCATCGCTGTTTTATCCAAAGGACTCACTAGTTTTATAGCAGCTGTTCTCTCAATTACTTTGGCAATAAATTTATCATAGATTGATTCATGTACCAATAATCGTGATGGACAGGTACAAATTTCGCCTTGGTTTAAAGCAAACATTACAGCACCTTCGACTGCTTTGTCAAAAAAGGCATCGTCGGCATCTGCAACCGATGGGAAGAAAATATTTGGTGATTTACCTCCCAATTCTAATGTTACAGGAATAATGTTTTCAGTAGCATATTGCATTACCAAACGTCCTGTTGCTGTAGAACCAGTAAAGGCTGCTTTAGATACTTTTTTATTAGTAACCAATGCTCTTCCTAATTCGGCTCCAAATCCATTAACAATATTCACTACTCCTGGAGGAAGAATATCGCCAATTAATTCCATTAATACCATAATAGAAATTGGTGTACTTTCTGCAGGTTTTAATACTACCGTATTTCCTGCTGCTAAAGCAGGTGCTAATTTCCAAACCGCCATTAAAATAGGGAAATTCCAAGGAATAATTTGGGCAATAACACCTAATGGTTCACTCAAAGCGATAGAAACCGTTTGAGAATCTAATTCGGCAATCGAACTCTCTTCTGCACGAATTACTCCTGCAAAATATCTAAAGTGGTCAATCGCTAATGGAATATCTGCTGCTAAAGTCTCACGAATTGCCTTCCCATTATCAATGGTTTCAACTGTTGCAATATATTCAAGGTTATCTTCCATAACTTGAGCTATTTTATTTAATAAAATACTGCGTTCTGTTGCAGAAGTTTTCCCCCAAGTTTGAAATGCTTTATGTGCTGTATCAACAGCTAAATCTAAATCTTCTTTGCTAGAGTGAGCGGCTTGTGTAAAAACTTTTCCGTCAATTGGTGAAACTACATCAAAATACTTCCCTCCTGCTGGAGTTATAAATTTTCCTCCAATGTAATTGTCATACTTTGCCTTAAATTCAGGTCTTTGTGCTAGGTTACTCATAATTATAATTTTTTAGGTTACCCAAATTTAAATTGAATATCTAGTCACTAATAGCACAATTATTCCAATTGATAGCATTAAAATTTCAAATATGTAATTTTTACCGAATAATACTTTACTATTCCTAATTAATTTTTAGTTTAATTATAGGATTTATAACTTCTATTTTAAAATTATGTCTTATTATTAGTGTTGAAAAATCAAAAAAATTGTTTCCAACTCCAATCAGCAATCCTTATATTTGCAAACCTGAAAATTATTCAAAATGAAAATATCATACAACTGGTTAAAACAGTTCATCAAAATAGATTGGCAATCAGAAGAAACTGCCGCTTTACTAACTGATTTAGGTTTAGAAGTGGAAGTGGTTGAAAAATACCAATCCGTAAAAGGAGGATTAGAAGGAATTGTCGTTGGACACGTTTTGACTTGTATCCCTCACCCTGATGCAGATAGATTAAAAATAACTACTGTAGATTTAGGCAATGGAATCCCAGTTCAAATTGTATGTGGTGCTAGTAATGTAGCCGCAGGACAAAAAGTGCCTGTTGCCACAATAGGAACTGTTTTATATGATAAAGAAGGGGAATCTTTTACCATAAAAAAAGGTAAAATCCGCGGACAAGAAAGTCACGGAATGATATGTGCTGAAGACGAAATTGGTCTTGGTACTAGTCATGACGGAATTATGGTTTTAGACCAATCATTACAACCTGGAACACCAGCTGCCACTGTTTTCAAAATCGAAAATGATGAAGTATTCGAAATTGGATTAACTCCCAATCGTGCCGATGCTATGAGTCACTTAGGAACAGCTCGTGATTTAAGAGCCGGAATGCTTCAAAGTGGTGCTAATGTAGAATTAATAACACCTTCGGTTAGTAAATTTAGAGTAGACAAGCGTACTTTAAAAATTGATATCGACGTAAAAGACAGCAAATTAGTTCCTAGATATTGCGGAGTAACTATTTCAGGAATTAGCATTAAACCATCACCTGCTTGGTTACAAAATCGTTTAAAAGCCATTGGATTAAATCCAAAAAACAATATTGTGGATGTTACTAACTATGTTTTACATGAATTAGGGCAACCACTTCACGCTTTTGATGCGGCAAAAATTAGCGGTAAAGTAATTGTAAAAACAGTACCTGCTGGAACTAAATTCACTACGCTAGATGATGTAGAAAGAAGTTTACACGAAGAGGATATCATGATTTGCGACGAAAAAGGGCCATTGTGTATTGCAGGTGTTTTTGGAGGAAAAGAATCGGGTGTTTCAGAAAGTACCAATTCCATTTTCTTAGAAAGTGCTTATTTCAATCCGGTGAGTGTTCGTAAAACAGCGAAAAGACATCAATTGAATACTGATGCTTCATTCCGTTTTGAAAGAGGAATCGATCCTTCTATTACTGAATATGCTTTGAAACGTGCAGCATTATTAATTCAAGAAGTAGCTGGAGGAGAAATTACATCGGATGTAATTGATGTATATCCAAAAAAAGTAGAAGATTTTAGTGTCTTCTTAAACTTCAATAAAGTGACTAAAATTATCGGGCAAGAAATTTCAAAAGATATCATTAAAAAGATATTAGTTTCTTTAGATATTAAGGTAAATAGTGTTTCTGACTCTGGGTTAGGATTAACTATTCCGGCATACCGAGTAGATGTTCAAAGAGAAATTGATGTTATTGAAGAAATTTTAAGAGTTTACGGATACAATAATATCAAGTTTTCTAACAAGGTAAATGCTACGGTTTCTAATTCGCCAAGAACTGAAGATTATAAAATGCAGAATGTAGTTGCTACTCAATTGAATTCACAAGGATTTCATGAAATGATGGCCAACTCTTTAACAACTGCTAATTACATTCAACTTTCAGAAATGCTGAAAGAAGAACATAATGTAACTATGTTAAATCCATTAAGTAGCGATTTAGCAACTATGCGTCAGTCATTATTATTTTCTGGTTTAGAAGCAATTTCATATAACATCAATAGAAAGAGTACCGATTTGAAATTATTTGAATTTGGTAAAACCTATCACAACTACCCTTCTGGATACGAAGAGAAGAAACATTTGACACTTTTCATAACTGGGAATCGAAATCAAGAAACTTGGACTTCTGCTCAAAAACCAACTGATTTCTTTTTATTTAAAGGATATGTAAATGCAATTTTGGAACGATTAGGTATTCAAAAAACACAAAACCAACCCTTATCTACTGACATTTTTGCAGAAGGAATAGCGATCAGTTTAGGAAAAGAGACCGTTGTAGAATTAGGTGTAGTAAAAAAATCTATTTTAAAACACTTCGGAATCAAACAAGAAGTATTTTTTGCAGATTTTAATTGGGCAGTAATTTTGAAATTAGTTTCGAATAAAATCAAGTATACCGAAATTCCTAAATATCCTGAAGTTCGCAGAGACTTAGCATTGTTAATTGATCAAGCAGTTACTTACGAAAGTATCTATACAATCGCTAGACAAACTGAAAAATCATTATTAAAAAATATTGATTTGTTTGACGTATACGAGGGTCAAAACTTACCAGAAGGTAAGAAGTCTTATGCATTAAGTTTTAGCATTCAAGACAGCTCAAAAACCTTAACCGATGAGCAAATTGATAAAATCATGAATAAACTACAGAAGAATTTTGAAACAGAACTAGGTGCTGTTTTGAGATAATTTCAATTTTAGCAAAAATAAAACCCCTAAATCTAAATTAGATTTAGGGGTTTCTTTTTACGTACTATTTTTTACATTGCACTCATAATTCCACCAATGATACCAAATACGAATATAAGTGAATAAAGTATAGTAATTACTAAGGTAAAAACACCAATAAATTTATAATGCGACTTCAAATACTCAAAAGAAGCATTTAATTGTTCATTATTATCAGTAGCAAATGCTGCTTTTGCTTTTGAAGCAAATTGATACAAGTAATACACAGGAAAGAAATACATCACTGCAAATACCAAATAGATTGTTGTAACAAATCCACCTCCAAGTGCTCCCATTGTTGCTAAACCTCCACCTAAAGAACCCAATTTTGCAAAAAGCGTTCCCATAAATAGCGCTAGTAAAACGAGCAATGCGATTCCAATAAATCCCATGATTGATAAAAAATACGCCCATTTGGCTGTTTCCTTTAAAAATGATTTTGAGTTTTCAGTCAAGTACATTTTTGTTTCTTCTGTTGTTTGAATTTCTTCCATTGTAAATAAGATTTGGTTAATTCAATAAAAATATAAAAAAAATCTATAGCAATAAAAAAAGCCTCACATTTCTGTGAGGCTTTTGTATTTAAGAAAAACTAAGAATTATTTTTTCTCTGTTTTTTCCATTTTAGCTTTCAATGCTGCTAATACATCATTGTTATCTCCTAAAGTTGCAGCTGGTGCATTAGTAGAAGCAGATGAAGTATTTTCAGAAACAGCTTTCACATTTTTCTCTTCTTCTTCACGGAAGATAGCAGTGTGAGAAGCAACTACTCTTTTGAATTCTTTGTTAAATTCAATTACTTTGAAATCAGCAGATTCTCCTTTTTTCAATTTCTTACCGTCTTCTTTTTCTAAGTGACGAGTAGGAATGAAAGCAACGATATCATCACCAAATTCTACAGTAGCTCCTTTGTCAACGATTTCAGCAATTTCACCTGTATGGATAGTTCCTACAGCGAAAGAATCTTCGTATTGATCCCAAGGATTAGCAGTAGTTTGTTTGTGACCTAAAGATAATTTACGTCCTTCAACATCTAATTCTAATACTACTACGTCTAATTTTTCACCAACATTTACAAATTCAGATGGGTGTTTGATTTTCTTAGTCCAAGAAAGGTCAGAGATATAAATTAATCCATCAATTCCTTCTTCTAATTCTACGAAAATACCAAAGTTTGTAAAGTTTCTAACGATACCTGTATGTTTAGAACCTACTGGGTATTTAGAAGTAATGTCAGTCCATGGATCTTGAGTCAATTGTTTGATACCTAAAGACATCTTACGATCGTCTCTATCTAAAGTTAAGATAACTCCTTCAACGATATCACCCACTTTTACGAAATCTTGAGCAGAACGTAAGTGAGTTGACCAAGACATTTCAGAAACGTGGATTAAACCTTCAACACCTTCAGCAACTTCGATAAATGCACCGTAATCAGCGATTACAACTACTTTACCTTTTACTTTATCACCAACAGCTAAGTTAGCATCTAAAGCATCCCAAGGGTGAGCGTTTAATTGTTTCAATCCTAATTGAATTCTTGTTTTCTCATCATCGAAATCAAGGATTACAACATTTAATTTTTGATCTAATTCAAGAACTTCACTTGGGTGATTGATTCTTGACCAAGAAAGGTCTGTAATGTGGATTAATCCATCAACACCACCTAAGTCAATAAACACACCATAAGAAGTAATGTTTTTAACAACACCTTCTAATACTTGTCCTTTTTGTAATTGACCAATGATTTCTTTTTTCTGAACCTCAATATCAGCTTCGATAAGCGCTTTATGAGATACAACAACATTTTTGAATTCGTGGTTAATTTTAACTACTTTGAATTCCATGTTTTTGTTTACGTAAACATCGTAATCACGGATTGGTTTCACATCAATTTGAGAACCTGGTAAGAATGCTTCGATTCCGAAAACGTCAACGATCATACCACCTTTAGTTCTACATTTAACAAAACCAGTAACGATTTCACCTGTTTCGTTTGCAGCGATAACTCTATCCCAAGATTTGATAGTACGCGCTTTTCTATGTGATAATACTAATTGACCTGTTTTATCCTCACGGATGTCAATTAATACTTCTACTTTGTCACCTACTTTTAAGTTTGGATTGTAACGGAATTCGTTTAATGAAATAACACCTTCCGATTTTGCATTGATATCAACGATAACGTCTCTATCTGTAATTCTAACAACTACACCTTCTACTACTTCTTCTTGATCTGTAGCGATGAAAGTTTTTGAAACTAGTGCTTCGAATTCTTGTAAGTTTTTCTCATCTACTGCATCAATTCCTTCTTGGAAGTTATGCCAGTTAAAATTTGCTAAAAACTCTTCTTGTGATTTTAATTGTTCAGACATGCTGATTAAAAATTTGTATTCTGTATTTTCTCGGATTTCTTGATGTGAAAGAAAACAACAGAAGTTGTTTGTATAATGAATTGATACCTAGAGGAAATCCTTATCCACCAAAAGGTGCGCAAAGGTAATACATCTTTATTAATTTGTCAAATTTATTTCGACATATAATTCACTATTAATTCTTTGATTATCAATAGTAATGATTCAAGTAAAGTACCCTATTCCATTTTACCCAACTCATCTTGAATGTTGAGCATAAAAAAACCAAGAACATGTCTTGGTTTTATATTGAATTTAAATCGATGTATTAATGCTTAACCTGTTCTAATTCTGCTGGATTATGTTTGTGCTTAAAGAATATAGCGAAAGCTATACCAATGATCAAAGCATAAGTAGAAAAAGCAATCCAGATGTTATGCCAATCTTTAATTCCGTTTTGAGTGTAATAATTATCGATCACCAATCCACTTACATAACTTCCTAAAAAAGCTCCTACTCCATTAGTCATCATCATAAACAATCCTTGTGCAGAGGAACGAATTGAAGAATCTGTTGTAGTTTCAACAAATAACGAACCTGAAATATTGAAAAAATCAAATGCCATTCCGTATACAATACAAGATAATATAATCATCCATAGTCCTTCGGCTGGATCTCCAAAGGCAAACAATCCAAAACGCAACACCCAAGCAATCATTGAAAACAACATCACCTGTTTAATTCCAAAGCGTTTCAAGAAAAATGGAATAGCTAAAATAAATACAGTTTCAGAAATTTGAGAAATCGACATAATAATAGTAGAAGAACTCACGACTATTGAATCTTTGTATTCTGGAAAATTTTTAAAATCATTTAAAAAGGCATCTCCATACATATTAGTCAATTGTAAGGCTGCTCCCAAGAACATTGAAAACAATAGAAATAATGCCATTTTTGAATTGGAAAACAATTTAAACGCATTTAATCCTAATTGTTCTGTAAACGAAGCTTCTTTTGAAATCAATCGTTGTGGTGGACATTGTGGCAAAGTGAAAGAATAAACTCCTAATACTATAGCGAAAAATGCTGCAAAATAAAATTGATTCGCCGTAACTGGACTATTCAATAAAGTGGCTATTCCATTTCCTACACTCAAACCAAAATCATGAATAAAACTAGGCGGGTTTGGCGAACTAAAAATATTAGTTAACCACATTGCCGCAATAAAACCAACCGTTCCCCAAACACGAATAGGTGGGAAAACTTTTACCACATCATATTTGTTATTTTTTAAGATGGTATATGCAATTGAATTTGACAATGATATAGTAGGCATATAACAAATCATAGCCCCAAAAATCACATAATACAATACATTAGGATCATTAACTTTTGGCACATAAATTAATATGATTCCGTACAAAATATGTAAAATCCCGTATAATTTTTCGGCATTCAGCCATTTGTCCGCAATAATTCCAGTTATAGCAGGCATAAACAAAGAAGAAAGCCCTAGAGTAGAAAAAATAGCTCCAAACTCAGCACCTGTCCAACCTTTAGCATTAAAACAATAGGTTCCAATTGTGATTAACCAAGCTCCCCAAACAAAGAACTGTAAAAAGCTCATGACCGTCAATCTAAATTTTATACTCATAACTGATTTATGTATTTGTAGTAAATAGTTTGTAAATCTAACATTAAAAAAGAAATACGCAAAAAATTAATTCGCTTTAACAATAGCATTCACCAAATCTAAAACAGCTTCAAACTGTTCTTCTCTGGTAAGATGGGAATTGTCGATTTCAACTGCGTCATCCGCCATTACCAAAGGAGAGTCCTCACGATGGGTATCAATATAATCCCGCTCTTCTACATTTTTCAAAACTTCTTCATAGGTAACCGAATCCCCTTTTTGCTGTAATTCATCAAATCGTCTTTGAGCCCGAGTAGCAGCACTCGCAGTCATAAAAATCTTTAATTCAGCATCTGGAAAAACCACCGTGCCAATATCACGACCATCCATAACAATCGCTTTATTCTTTCCCATTTCTTGCTGTTGTTCTACTAATTTAGAACGCACTTCCGAAATTTCAGCTACCTTACTTACAAAACCAGACACTTCAATAGTACGTATTTCTTTTTCTACATTTTGTCCGTTCAAGTACATCTCAGCAAAACCTAAATCAGAATTAAATTTAAATTCTAAAATTATGTTTTTCAAACTATTAATTAATCCTATTTTATCTAATGAATTAACTGATATGAAATCATTTTGCATTGCAAATAATGCTACTGCACGATACATCGCTCCGGTGTCTACATAGATATAACCCAAGTGTTTTGCGAGCTGCTTTGCCAAAGTACTTTTGCCTGTGGAAGAAAATCCGTCTATGGCTATGGTGATTTTTTTAGTCAATTTTTATAGTATTTAGTGCTGAATAAAATACAATTTTACTCCATATTTGAATTGCGAAGATAAAATTATAAATACAATAAACGAAAAATTCCAAGCCCCAAAACCGAAAAAAATCAGTCTGGGATTTGGAATTAAATTTCTGAGTAAAATTAGTTTTACACTAACTTCTTAGCATTTTTTACTTTTTGGTCTGTGATAGCAATGGCTAATACTTCGCTCATTTCTTTTACATAATGAAAAGTCAGCCCTTCTAGATATTCTGGTTTTATTTCGTCAATATCACTTTTGTTTTCCTGACACAAAATAATCTCCTTAATATTTGCTCTTTTCGCAGCTAATATTTTTTCTTTGATTCCGCCAACAGGCAATACTTTACCTCTCAATGTAATTTCACCTGTCATAGCTAAATTTTTCTTTACTCTTTTTTGCGTAAATAAAGAAACCAAAGAAGTTAGCATTGCAATTCCTGCACTAGGACCATCTTTTGGCGTTGCTCCTTCTGGAACGTGTAAATGAATATTGTACTTATTTAATATTTCAGAATTAAGCCCCATAACCCCTGAATTAGCTTTGATGTACTCTAAGGCAATCGTAGCCGATTCTTTCATTACCGTTCCTAAATTACCCGTAATAGTCATAGTACCTTTTCCCGGAGAAAGTAATGATTCTATAAATAAAATATCACCTCCTACACTTGTCCATGCTAATCCGGTCACCACTCCTGCTACATCGTTACTTTCGTATTTGTCTCTTTCTAATCTTGGTACACCTAAAACTTTCACAATATCTTCGTCGGTTACTTTTTTATTGTACTCCTCTTCCATTGCTACAGATTTTGCAGCATTTCGAATGACTTGTGCCAATTTATTTTCCAAACCACGAACCCCTGATTCACGAGTATACCCTTCTACGATTTTTTCCAATTGTTTTTTACCAATAGTCAGCTCTTTAGAAGTCAATCCGTGTTCTTTCAATTGTCTTGGAAATAAGTGTTGACGTGCAATTTCTACTTTTTCTTCGATAGTATAGCCCGACATTTGAATCACTTCCATTCTGTCGCGCAATGCGGGTTGAATAGTAGCCATATTATTAGAAGTCGCAATAAACATCACTTTAGATAAATCATAACCCATTTCAAGGAAGTTATCATAAAACGAATTGTTTTGTTCTGGATCTAGTACTTCTAACAAAGCAGACGAAGGATCGCCATTATGACTATTTGACAACTTATCGATTTCGTCTAAAACAAAAACCGGATTAGAGGTTCCTGCTTTTTTCAAACTTTGAATAATTCGTCCTGGCAGAGCACCAATATACGTTTTTCTATGCCCTCTAATTTCAGCCTCATCACGTAATCCCCCTAAAGAAATTCGAACATATTTTCTGCCTAATGCTTCGGCAATAGAGCGCCCAATCGATGTTTTACCCACACCTGGAGGTCCTGTCAAACAAATGATGGGTGATTTCATATCATTTCGCAATTTTAAAACTGCTAAATGCTCAATCATTCTTTTCTTTACTTCTTCTAGACCAAAATGATCTCGGTCTAATATTTTTTGTGCGCGTTTTAAATCAAAATTATCTTCTGAAAATTCATTCCAAGGTAAATCCAAAAACAAATCCAAATAATTCCTTTGGATACTAAAATCAGGCGCTTGTGGATTCATTCTACGCAATTTTGACAATTCTTTTTCGAAGTGTTTTTGCGTAGTTTCGTCCCATTTTTTAGTTTTAGCGCGCTGACTCATTTCATCAAATTCTTCTTCATGCGAAACACCTCCCAATTCTTCTTGAATGGTTTTCATTTGTTGATGAAGAAAATATTCGCGTTGCTGTTGATCTAAATCAAAACGGACTTTAGATTGAATATCATTTTTCAATTCTAATTTTTGCAACTCTACGTTCATAAAACGCAAGGTTTCTAAAGCACGATCTTTTAAGTTATTAATTTTCAACAAATCTTGTTTCTCTTTGACCGAAAGGTTCATGTTAGACGAAACAAAATTCACCAAGAACGATTTACTTTCAATATTTTTAATTGCAAAAGTTGCTTCACTTGGTAAATTCGGGCTTTCTTGAATGATTTTAACGGCTAACTCTTTCAACGAATCAATAATAGCATTGAACTCCGTATCATTCTTTTTGGGACGTTTTTCAGGAACTTCTTTTACGGTAGCGGTAATGTAAGGTTCTTCTGAAACTACTTCTGCAATTTCAAAACGTTTTTTTCCTTGTAGAATCACAGTAATATTACCATCGGGCATTTTTAGCACACGTAAAATTCGAGCTACAGTACCAATAGTATGAATATCAGATTTAGTAGGATCTTCGTCTTCTTCGTTTTTTTGTGCTACAACCCCAATATTTTTACCTGAAGCATTAGCATCATTAATTAATTTAATGGATTTATCACGCCCCGCAGTAATAGGGATCACAACACCTGGAAACAACACCATATTGCGCAATGGCAAAATAGGTAGCATTTCAGGTAATTCTTCATTGTTCATTTCCTCCTCGTCTTCAGGAGTCAATAATGGAATTAATTCAGCATCTGAATCAAATTCTTGAAGTGACAGATTGTCAATAGTAAGTATTTTATGATTTGACATAAAGTATAATAAGTCGTTTTGTCATTAATTTTTAAAATTCAATTGGTCTAGACTATACAGAATGTATTTCATTAGACCGAAGCATAATAAGTCAATCTTTGTGCCAAAATAAAAAAATGAAGTACTATTAAAGACTTGTATCCTATTCTAATTCGGTGGTTTTAGGAACACGACGTAATAAAACAAGTCCGATAACAAAGAATACTCCCAAAAACACAATAGCAAATCTTGGACTGCCTGTAATCTGGTCTATAATTCCATACACACACATTCCAATAACAATTCCAATTTTTTCGGCTACGTCGTAAAAACTAAAAAAAGAAGCTGTGTCTTCAGATTGTGGCAACAACTTAGAATAGGTAGAACGAGACAACGCTTGAATTCCTCCCATTACTAAACCTACTAAGCCCGCCATAACATAAAAATGAATTGGCAATGTAATGAAATAGGCCAGCGCACATAATACAATCCAGAAGCCATTAATTACTACTAAAGTGGGGATATTACCATATCTAGCAGATGCTTTTGAAGTAAAGGTGGCTCCCACAATAGCCACTAATTGTATCAATAAAATACAAATAATTAATCCAGTCGTACTCTCACTTTGAGATGACCATTGAATTTCCTGTGCTCCAAAATAAGTAGCGATCAACATCACAGTCTGAACTGCCATACTATACACAAAAAAACTAGCTAAATATCTTTTGAGAGCTTTATTTTCTGCCAACAAATGCCATACTTTTTGCAACTCTTTGTAACCATTAAAAATAATGTTTTGTTTAATCTTACTTGCCACGAATTTATTCCCTTTAGGCAAATAGTAATACGTATATTGACTAAAAACAATCCACCAAATCCCTACCATGACAAAAGAATACCGCATAGCTTTCATAGCTGCCTCCCCTTTAGTACCTGAAATTCCAAATACATCTGGAATCATAATCATAGCCAAATTAACCACAAGAAGAATCACACTTCCGATATAACCATACGAAAATCCTTTTGCACTAATCGCATCTTGTTGCTCAGCAAAAGCAATATCAGGTAAATAGGAATTATAAAAAACCCAACTACCCCAAAAACCCACTAATCCTAAAAAATAAAAAACTAAACTGAGATAAATATTTTCAAGGCTAAACCAATACAGTCCAACACAAGAAAGCGCACCCAAATAGCAGAAAAATTTCATGAAGGATTTTTTATTTCCCACATAATCCGAAATTCCAGAAAGTATCGGAGAAATAAAAGCAACTACTAAAAACGCAAATGCAGTGACAAAACTAATTAAGGCTGAATTTTTAAGCGAGAATCCAAAAACAGTAATGTAATGGCTTCGTTCTGAAAATAATGCTTCGTAGAAAATAGGAAAAACAGCTGAAGATATAACTAATGAATATACTGAATTAGCCCAATCATAAAATGCCCAAGCATTTAATAACTTCTTATCCCCTTTTAGTAAATCTGCCATAATTCTTTTGGTTTAGGGGACTAATTTATTTATTTTTTAATTAGTATCACAAAAACCAGAACAAATTCGGGTTTTAAATCGTATTTGATAAAAAAAACAGGCTATTTTCTGTTAAAAAATAGCCTGTTTTTAAATTCAACTTATTTTATTATTTAGCAATTATTCCAACTTTAGCTGCAATTGTTTTCGCTTCAGGAATTAAAGCTTTTAAATCTGCAATTCGAGTGGCATCAGAAGGGTGTGTGCTCAAAAACTCTGGCTGCGATTTTCCCGATGATTTGGCTGCCATTCTTTCCCAGAATACAACGGATTCCTCTACATTATAACCTGCAATTGCCATCAAAGCCAAACCTATTTTATCGGCTTCACTTTCATGACTTCGACTAAAGGGCAACATCACCCCTACTTGAGAGCCTATACCATAATATTTCTGCCACATTTCTTGTTTATCGGCACTTTCTTTTCCTGTGGCCAGCGCTACCCCAACAGCGCCTATTTGTTGCAATTGAGCCGCACTCATACGTTGTGCTCCATGATTAGCCAAAGCATGAGAAACTTCGTGCCCCATTACCGTTGCAAGTCCTGCTTCATTTAGTGTAACAGGCAATATTCCTGAATACACTACAATTTTACCACCTGGCAAACACCAAGCATTTACTTCTTTACTTTCTACTAATTTGTACTCCCAAGCGTAATCTTTTAAATATTGGGTTTGTCCCAAATAATTCAAATATTTCTCAGCGGCTAATTTAATTCTGACACCTACTTTCTCTACTAATTTTGCTTCGGCTGTACCCGTAATTACTTTATTCTCCTTTAGAAATGTACCATATTGCTGGAAAGATGATGGAAATAATTCAGAATTAGAAACAAAGTTAAGCGTTGATTTTCCTGTTAATGGGTTAGTTGCACAAGAAAATAATAATCCGAAGGCGGATAATCCAAGTAAAAAGTATTTTTTCATTCGATTTAGATTTAAGAGTTACAAAATTACATTTTTAAAACATCTTTTAAAATCTAAATCGAATAAAAACAAAATATACAGCTAAACTACGAAACTCTAAATACCATTACAGCTAATGGCGCTAAATCCAATGCTACAGAATAATCTCGTCCATCATAAGGCGAATTTTCTATCGTTAATTTACCTAGATTCGCTACACCACTTCCTCCGTAAATTTCGGCATCACTATTGAAAATTTCTACTAATTTCCCTTTTTGAGGTAAGCCAATTCTATAATTTTTACGGACTACTGGAGTGAAATTGCACACTACGATTACATCTTCTTTTGAATTATTCCCTTTACGAATGTAAGCCATTACTGCATTATGATGATCTGAATAATTAATCCACTCAAATCCTTCTGGACTAAATTGTTTTTCGTGTAATGCGGGTTGCGATTTATACAGATCATTCAATCCTGAAATTAACTTTTTAACCCCCACGTGCAATGGGTATTCTAGTAAATGCCAATCCAAACTTTGTTCAAAATTCCATTCGCTACTTTGTCCAAACTCAGCTCCCATAAACAATAATTTTGTTCCAGGATGCGTAAACATATAACCGTACAATAATCTCAAGTTGGCAAATTTCTGCCATTCATCACCAGGCATTCTTCCTGCAATCGAACTCTTGCCATACACCACTTCATCATGAGAAAGTGGCAACATAAAATTCTCAGAGAACGCATAGGTCATGGAAAATGTCAAATCATTTTGATGGTATTTTCTGTGAATTGGGTCTTTTTTGAAGTACTGCAACGTATCATGCATCCAACCCATCATCCATTTCATTCCAAAACCTAAACCTCCTACAAATGTGGGTCTAGAAACCATTGGAAACGAGGTGCTTTCTTCAGCAATAGTTTGAACTCCTTCATAATTAGCATAAACGGCTTCATTAAAATCTTTTAAGAAACTGATGGTATCTAGATTTTCTCTTCCTCCAAAAATATTAGGCTCCCACTCCCCGTCTTTTCTAGAATAGTCTAAATACAACATAGAAGCAACTGCATCTACTCGAAGACCGTCAACGTGATAATGTTGCAGCCAAAATAATGCATTACTAATTAAAAAGGAACGCACTTCATTTCGTCCATAATTAAATACTAAACTTTTCCAATCCGGATGGTACCCTTTACGCCTGTCAGGATGTTCGAAAAGATTAGAACCATCAAAGAAACCTAATCCATGTGCATCATCAGGAAAGTGAGAAGGAACCCAATCCAAAATCACTCCAATTCCTGCTTGGTGTAATTTGTCAACCAAAACCATAAATTCTTGTGGCGTACCAAAACGAGAAGTTGGTGCAAAATAACCAACTAATTGGTATCCCCAAGAAGGGTCATACGGATATTCCATAACAGGCATAAACTCTACATGAGTAAACCCAGTTTCTTTTACATATTGAACTAATTCGTCTGCGAATTCTAAATACGTCAAAAAACGATTCTCTGAACCATGACGCCTCCAAGACCCCAAATGCACCTCGTAAACCGAATACGGCTTATCTAAATCGTTGTGCTCTTTACGAGTTTTCATCCATTTTGAATCCTTCCATTTGTAATCTAAATCCCAGATTACAGAGGCAGTATGAGGTGGTTTTTCACAATAAAAAGCAAATGGATCTGCTTTTTCAGTAATAATTCCACCATTATCTGATTGTATTTTATATTTATAAGACGTTCCTTTTTGAACTCCAGGAATGAAACCTTCCCAAATTCCAGAAGAATCCCAACGCACTTGTAATTGATGCTCTCCTTGAATCCAATAGTTAAAATCCCCAACAACCGATACTGATCGTGCTGATGGCGCCCAAACTGCAAAATAAACACCCGAAACTCCATCTACTACTATAGGATGTGCTCCTAATTTTTCATACAGTCTGAAATGTTTTCCTGCCTTAAATAAATCGATGTCAAAATCGGTAAAAAGGGAATATCCTTGTACTTTGTTCATTGTAAGTTTGTATTTCTATAAGTAGTTACTCTACTTTTATTTTCAAATTATTTTTTATCAAATTCCATAATGCTTGCAATACCCGTCAACGGAATCACAGACCAACGCGGACGTGAATTCAACTCATAACCAAGTTCATACACTGCTTTTTCTAACAAGCAATATTTCAACAAAAAGTCAATTTCTTTGTTGTAACCAATATTCAAATTACCTGCTTGAGCAACTTCTACATAGGTTTGTAAAAATACGCCAACAAAATATTTGAATAACACTTCTCCTGCCTTAAACAACTCTTTTTGTTCAAACGGATACTTCTCTTTATTGTTGAAAATAGTTGCATAAATAGAATAATGAAAGGAGCGGAACATTCCCGCCACATCTTTCAATGGCGGCTGTTTTACTTTTCTATCCCGAATAGTACTTTCTGGTTCTCCTTCAAAATCTAAAATATAAAAATCATCGCCATTCACAAGGACTTGTCCCAAGTGATAATCGCCGTGAATTCGGATACGTTCCGATTTCATTTTAGTCCAATCAAAATCCAAGAATAATTTTCGAATTTCTTTTTTATGATCTAAAAATTGATTGGCCAAGTCTAATGCTAAACCATCTAATTTATGCAAATTATTTTCCAGAATATTCAATCGATTCTGAAATTGATAGGTCAATCTGTTTTTTAACCAAACCGTGTAATCACCATTGTAAGTAGTTGGTGTAAAAGCCGTTTCGTGTATATCACTTCCTAAGGCAATATGCATTTCAGCAGTACGTCTTGCTAAAGTTTGGATACGCAAAATAACACTCAATCCAGCCCAATCGATAATTTCTGGAGGTACTTCATTCAATCGTAATTTCTGAAACAGTTGAATATTAGGTAACCTATCAATATTTATTTTTTTCGAACTCAAATTAGAGAAAATTCGATCTACTTCGTCCAACATATATTTCCAAGCATCGCCCTGATTTGGAACTAATTCTTGCATTAATCCTAAAGTTATATCTCCTTCAGAAAAATTAACGCTAATACTTCCTTTGTATTCAGGCGAACTTTTAAAATTCATTCTTTCTGTTAGAAAACGACTAATTTCGTAGTCGGGATTCATACTGATATAGATGCGTCTAAAGATCTTTAATACTAAATTTTCATTGTAAATAATGGAAGTATTACTTTGCTCTACCCCCATGAATTTAGATGAAATATATTCTTTATCAACTAATTTCACCCCCTTGTGAAAATTCACTTTTGAAATGTCATTTTCTTTTGAGTTAATGATTTTATCAAAAAGTAATTTTCTAAAATCTTCTTGATGCAAAGCATCTACCAAAAAACCTTCCTTATCGTTCAATTTAACAGGAGCAATAATCGTATTGGTATCCAATTCCTCTTCTAACATAAAAGAAATAGGCATAAAATAATGTTGAAAGAAAGCTTCTTTAAAATTTACCTCCAACAGCACACCATAGTAATTATTGTTTTTTGAGGTAATTTTAAAAGAATCAACTACCTCGATATATTTCAATGTACTCGCCTTACCGCCATACCAACGCTTGTTGATAATGTAGTTTTCTAAAATATCTGACGAAAAAACTTTTACAAATTCTTCGTCATCAAAGGCATTTTTCCAATCTGTTTTAAAAACAAATGGATTTTGAAATTCGGCTTCGTTGATCTTGTGTTCTTTCATTATCGCTGAATTTTAAATAGATGAAATGGTAGTTCTGGCGAAAGTTCTATAAAATTCCACTCCTGATTCCAGTAATAACTATTTCCTGTAATCAAGTCAGTCACTTGAATTTGTTGTGTTCCTAATTGCTCTACCGGAATTCTGATTGAAGTTTGAATCGTATTAAATGGATCCAAATTCACTACCATCAGTGTTTCATTTTGTTTGTCGTCATCAAATTTATAATAGGCTAAAATTTGATCATTATGGGTATCACAAAAAACAATATTATTCGTTTGTTGCAATGACGATTGCTCTTTTCGAATGAAATTGATTCGGGTTATTAAAGTGGTTAATTTGTTTTGTACACTCCAATCCCATTTCACAAATTCATACTTTTCTGAATTGAGGTATTCTTCTTTGCCTGGAGCCATTGGTTCACAAACTCGGTATTCAAATACAGGTCCATAAATTCCAACACTAGAACTTAAAGTAGCTGCTAAGAAATACTTTTGCAAATGCACGGATTCGTTACCACTTTGTAATGCAAATGGATTGATATCAGGAGTATTCGGCCAGAAATTAGGTCGGTAAAATTCTTTTTGATCGGATTGCGTTAATTCAGTTACATATTCTGTCAATTCACTTTTTGAATTTCTCCAAGTAAAATACGTATACGATTGACTAAACCCTTGTTTGGCTAATTCATTCATTATTTTTGGACGCGTAAAAGCTTCCGCCAAGAACAGCACATCAGGATGTTTCTTCTTGATTTCGGCAATCAACCAACCCCAAAAATAAAATGGTTTTGTATGTGGATTATCTACTCTAAACACTCGAATGCCGCATTCTTCGACCCAAAATAAAGCCACATCAAGCAACTCTTTCCAAAGATTTTTCCAATCACTACTTTCAAAATAAATAGGTAAAATATCTTGGTATTTTTTAGGCGGATTTTCAGCATATTGTACCGTGCCATCAGGACGCCATTTGAACCATTGAGGAAATTCCTTTACATAAGGATGATCAGGAGCCGCTTGTAAAGCATAATCCATAGCCACCTCAATACCTAAATCTTTAGCTGTTTTTACTAGTGATTTAAAATCTTCAATAGTTCCTAATTCAGGATGAGTGGCTTTATGTCCGCCATATTGAGAACCTATTCCCCAAGGCGATCCTACATCTCCTGGCGCTGCATTCGTAGCATTGTTTTTTCCTTTTCGGTTCACTTCTCCGATAGGATGAATGGGAGGAAAATACAACGTATCAAATCCCATAGCGGCAACTCTTGGTAAAAGCGTTTCACAATCTTTAAATGTTCCATGTTTTCCTTCTTCTTGCGAAGCCGAACGTGGAAAAAATTCGTACCAAGTACTAAACAAAGCTTTTTCTCTATCCACATA
Organism: Flavobacterium sp.; assembly: GCF_031537875.1. Taxonomy (GTDB): domain Bacteria; phylum Bacteroidota; class Bacteroidia; order Flavobacteriales; family Flavobacteriaceae; genus Flavobacterium. Next base: position 238,870 of record NZ_JAVKNB010000016.1, read on the forward strand.
TACCTGAAGTTCTTGTGATTGATTCGCAAGAAAACGCGTAGGATATTTTTTGAAAATCTGCGTCAAATCATGAGATATTGCTTCACTAACCCCATTTTCATATTCAGAATCTGTCGTAAATAAAGTCACCACATTGTCTAAATATTTCTTTTCTTCTTTTGTTGCTAATGCAATAACCTCTTTTACATATTCGGCACCTTCTAATAATTCAGACTTCACATGCTGACTATCAAATATTTTTCGTTCTGTACCATGCTGCCAATTCAGCGCATAATCCACCCAACCTTCAACAAAATAAGTATATGTGCCTTGTTTTTCGACTTTAAATTCGCACTGCCATTCATCATTTTCCATAGGAATCATTCGAACTTCTTGCCATTTTTTATCCGATTGGTGTTTGAATTTTACACTACACTGAATTACATCATGTCCATCTGAAAAAACAGATGCAGTAACACGAACTTTTTGACCAACAATTCTTTTTATTGCAAAAGCACCTCCATCTAATTGAGGTGAAACATTTTCTATTATAATACGGGTTTGATACTGCATTGTATAAAATTATATTGAATTGGAAATTTAGTAAAAAAAATAGATACGCAAAACTTTACCCTAAAAATTATGGGTATTCTAAAAATAATAGATTTTGAATGCTAATAATTATAAATAAACTTAAAATTATCAACATTCACGCTATTATATTTTACCAATTGAGTTTTTTGCTTTTTAGGATAAAATAGCCCAAGTAACTACTTCACAACAAAATTATTTGGAATTATAGCTCCTTTTTTAATGACAACGATTCCATCTTTAACCGCGTACAATTCATTGGAACAGTTTTCTAAGTGCTTACCGCCATTAATATAAACATCATTTCCAATACGGACATTCTTATCAACAAGTGCATTATTGATAAAACAACGTTCTCCAATACCCACTAATAATTTGTCATTATAAATATCATCGTTCATATCCTCGATACTTTGATAGTAGTCATTTCCCATCACATAACTATTTTGAATAATAGTACCCACTCCTATACGGGAACGAATACCAATAACAGACTTATTAATTTCCTTTGCATTTAAGATACATCCTTCAGAAATGAGCGATTTATCTATTAATGTTTTCTGAAATTTAGAAGGAGGCAATAACCTTGGTCGTGTATAGATTTTATTTTCGTTATCAAATAAATTGAATTGTGGAATATCATCTGTCAATCCAATATTAGCTTCAAAAAACGAATCAATATTTCCAATATCTGTCCAATACCCTTCGTATTGGTAACTCAAGATTTTTTGATGACCAACAGCCTGAGGAATAATTTCTTTACCAAAATCTTTGGTGTCAGGATTTTTCATCAACTCCACCAATAATTTTCTGTTGAAAATATAAATCCCCATCGAAGCCAAATAATGTTTTCCTTGCGCTTTCATTTCGTCACTCACATCCGATTCCCACTTAGGCAATAATTCCGCTGCTGGCTTTTCAATAAAAGCTTCAATACAACTTTCTGCATTGGTTTTTAATATCCCAAACTCAGGTGCATCTTTAGCATTTACAGGCAACGTAGCAATAGAAATGTCTGCTTGAGCGGCAATATGCGCTTCAATCATTTCATTAAAATCCATTTGATATAATTGGTCTCCAGAAAGAATCAAAGCATAATCAAAATCATGATTTAAAAAATGAGGCATGCATTGACGCACCGCATCCGATGTCCCTTGGAACCAAGTTGGATTATCTGGAGTTTGTTCAGCAGCTAAGATATCAACGAACGAGTGGCTAAATACACTAAAATTATAGGTGTTTTTAATGTGTGCATTTAAGGAAGCCGAATTGAACTGAGTCAAAACAAACATTCTATAAATATCAGAATTCAAGCAATTGGAAATTGGAATATCTACTAATCGGTATTTTCCACCTATTGGAACTGCAGGTTTCGAGCGGGTTTCTGTTAATGGATACAATCGAGAACCTTGTCCTCCTCCTAAAATAATCGCAATTACATTTTTCTTTTTTGCCTTCATTTCCGAATGAATATTTAATGTTAGTAAAGTATTATGGATTCTTCAAAATATTGGGGTAATACATTGTTAATTAAAGTACTTTTATGTTTTTCTAAATTTAGTAAAAAAACGATTACTTTAGAACTTTCTTAAAGAATTACGACAATGTCAAAAAAACCAATAAATTCAGCTAAGCCTTTAGCGATTCCTAAAATTATTCTATGGATTAGTGCATTTTTAAGCCATATCTCTACAAGAGCCGTTACTGTATTTGCTGCAAAATTATTCACCACTCCCATCAAACACAAAGTACCTAAACGAGAATTAGGCATGGATAATAGTACTAAACAGCAATTAATTCTGATCCCTAACATCAATAAATCGATTATGGTGTATGAATATGGGAATAGTTCTAAAAAAGTGCTTTTAGTTCACGGTTGGTCCGGAAGAGGAACGCAACTTTTTAAAATAGCCGATGCTTTACTACAAGAAGGCTATGCTACTATTAGTTTTGATGCGCCTGCTCACGGAAAGTCACCAGGTAACTCAAGTATTATGCTCGAATTTATTGCCTCTATTTTTGAATTAGAAAAACAATTTGGCCCTTTTGAAATTGCTATTGGACACTCTTTAGGTGGAATGGCGGTGTTAAATGCTGCAAAATCAGGATTACAAGTACAAAAAATTGCGGTCATTGGAAGTGGAGATAGTGTTCAGGATATTTTGGATAATTTTATTCGAAGACTAAAATTAAAACCTATCATTAGTTTCAAATTGAGAGACTATTTCGAGAAAAAATATAACGAAGCAATGGATAACTTCTCAGCCTATAAAGCAGCGAGAACTCTAGACGTTCCTATATTAGTAATCCACGACAAAAACGATCTTGAAGTTCCAGTACAAGCTGGAATTAATATTCATCAACATTGTAAAAAAGGAGAACTTATGTTAACCGAAGGTCTAGAACACCGCAAAATATTAGGTGATTCTCAAGTAATTAAAAAAATAATTGAGTTTATAAAAATCAATAATTGAACTCTTTCAGTAACTTTAGCGCATCAATAAAATCCAATTTATGAAAACTACCTCTTTTATTTATACAATTCTAATGGGATTGATGTTTCAAATTAGTCCTGCACAAACAATTGTAAGCGATCCAGAAATTAAAAAAATGGTTTCGGAAGTTAGCGCTTCCAATATGGAAAATACGGTACGAAAACTAGTCTCTTTTGGCACGCGTCATACCTTAAGCGATACCAAAAGTAATACACGAGGTATTGGAGCTGCGCAACGCTGGGTAAAATCCGAGTTTGATAAATATGCTAAAGAATCCAACGGAAGATTATCTGCCGAAATTGATTATTTCACGGTTAAAGCAGATGGTAAAAGAATTGCTACTGATAGCCAATTAGGCAATGTAATGGCTACATTAAAAGGAACTGATCCAACCGATAATCGTGTTTTGATTATCAGTGGACATCTAGATTCACGAGCATCAGATGTAATGAATACTACAATTGACGCCCCAGGTGCCAATGACGATGGTTCTGGTGTCGCGGCGGTAATGGAAATTAGCCGAATTATGAGCAAAAGAGAATTTCCTTTTACGATTATTTTCGTTGCTGTTGTTGGAGAAGAGCAAGGATTATATGGTGCTAAACATTTAGCCGATAAAGCCAAAGCAGAAAATTGGAATGTTGTTGCCATGCTAAATAATGATATGATTGGCAATAGCTTATCAAACGGAACTGGTTTAAGAGATAATTTAAATGTACGCGTTTTTAGTGAAACTATTCCGTATTTAGAAACTGAAGCGGAAGCCAAAGTGAGAAAATCTACAAATCGTGAAAATGATAGTCCGTCACGTCAATTAGCACGTTACATTAAAACAACAACAAGTCAATATGTGGATCAATTGAATATTAATTTAGTATACCGAAACGACCGCTTTCTTAGGGGTGGAGACCATACTCCATTTTCGCAGAACGGATTTACCGCCATTCGCTTTTGCGAAATGAACGAGAACTACGATCATCAACATCAAGATATTAGACTAGAAAAAGGAACCCAATTTGGTGATTTACCTGAATTTATGGATTTTGAATATATGAGAAAAGTGACCTGTGCCAACTTGGCTACTTTGAGTAATTTGGGCTTGTCTCCTAAAGCACCGAATAATGTAGGAGTGAAAATAACGGAACTAACCAACTTTTCCGATTTAGTTTGGACAGCTCCAGAAGGGAAAAAAATTTATGGTTACAATGTATTAATCCGTGAAACATCTTCTTCTCATTGGGAAAAAACATTTTTTGTAAAAGACACGGTCACCTCCATTCCGTATTCAAAAGACAATTATTTCTTTGCCATACAATCCGTTGATGAATTGGGACATACTAGTTTACCCATTTTTCCAGTTCCTGTAAAATAAATATTCCAATAAAAAAGGCGTTCAATTGAACGCCTTTTTTATTAAACCAATTGTTTGAAGTAATCTAACAATATCGTATCGTTCTCACGAGTTGGAGTGAAGACTTCCAAAATAGCAGGTTGGTCATTTTGACCAAACAAATTAGTCAAAGCCTTTTCTAAACTATTTTCATCACTTGCAATAGAATAATTGAAACCATACATTTTTGCCAAATGTTCCGCAGTCAAACAATGTGAGGTTTCGAAAAAAGTATTAAAAACTGGTGTTTCTTCATGACCAGGTAGGATTCTAAAAATACCTCCGCCTCCATTATTAATCAAAATAATTTTGAAATCCTTGGGGATATAATTATTCCAAAGTGCATTGGTATCATACAAGAACCCAATATCTCCAGTTATAAAAGTGGTTTGTTTCCCATTGGCAACAGCCGCACCTATAGCGGTTGATGTAGCCCCATCTATCCCACTCGTTCCTCTATTGCAATACACTTCAATGGAAGCGTCTATCGGAATTAATTGCGCGTATCGAATAGCCGAACTATTACTAATTTGTAATTGGCTATTTTTTGGCAATTGAGGAATTGTTTTCTCAAAAACTTTAAAATCAGAAAAAGGAATTGTTGATAAATACTCCTCGTGTTTTATTTTTCTACTTCGCTTTACACTATCTAATTGTTGTGCATAATTACTTGCTGCTGATTGTGTCAAAGGAAGAAATTGATCAAAAAACAATTGCGGACTGATTTCAAAGTGCTTGGTTAAAGCATTAAACGTATCATAAGCTCTTAAACTGTCAATATGCCAATGATGTTGTGGTTTGAATTTTCTCAGAAACGCTTTGATGCGTTTAGAGACTACCATTCCGCCAAAAGTAACTAGAATTTCAGGTTGAAAATTCTGAAAATCTTCAGGCGTAAAAGGCGTAATAATCGTATCTATATTTGCAATGAAACTAGGATGATGCAAATTTGAAGTCGTTTCAGTCAATACCACTACCGAAGGATCGTTTGCCAATAAATCAATCGTTTTTTCATCAATAGCTTTGGGTTCGTTTACACCCACCAATACCATTTTTTTGGTAGACTGATTCCAAATCTCAGAAAACAAAGTTAAATCTCCAAGTGATTTTTCTGTATTGTCATTTGTGAAATTTGAAATAAATGGCTGAATAAACATCTCCGCAACCGTTTCGTACAAAGGTTCTTCAAAAGGAGCGTTAATATGCACTGGTCCTTTTTTGGCGGAAGCCGTGTCCAAGGCTTCGTTTATTTTGATGTCGTTTTCTAGACCTGCCAATTCTTCCAAATTCGCATTGTATAAAGAATGATTCGCAAATACATTTTCCTGACGAATAGTTTGCCCATCGCCAATATCAATTTTACTCTGTGGTCTATCTGCAGAAAGTACCACCAAGGGAATTTGACTATAAAACGCTTCGGCAAAAGCGGGATAATAATTCAATAAGGCAGAACCTGAAGTGCAAACTAAAGCCACTGGTAGCTTGGTTTGTTGTGCTATTCCTAAAGCAAAAAATCCGGCCGAACGCTCGTCAGCAATACTGTAACATTGAAAAGCAGGATTCGATGCAAAACCAATAGTTAAAGGTGCATTACGAGAACCGGGTGAGATTACTATTGTGGTGATTCCTTTGGCTAACAAAATCTCAAGGATGCTTTGCGCTAAAGGTATTTTGGGGTATATCATGTTTCTGAATACTTCTTTTAGAATAAAAACTCAAATGAGAAACAAATTTACGATTGTAATTCCATTCTGTTAGTAAAATCCGATATAAATTTGAGGTGGATTCTAAAAAACAAAATATATTTGTAGCCAATATTAAAATTAATAAAAGTTATGAAGCCCCACTTTAAACACCTAATTTATTCATTTATTCTATTTTGCAGTTTATCCATTCAAGCTCAAGACTCTATTCGTTTTGATCAGAGTGGATTGGAGGCGGTAATGCAGCGTGCCAAAATAGAGAAAAAACCAATATTTTATATGGTCTATGCTGATTGGTGTCCGCATTGCAAAAACATCAAAGCAACTACGCTAAAAGATGCTGACGTAATTACATTTATGAATGCAAATTATATCTTTGCAGGATTGGATTTTGAAAAACCAGGATCAGAATCTTTTAAAGAAAAATATAAAATTAAATCCTTTCCTACTTTCCTAGTTTTAGATGAAAATGGAATTGAATTATCTCGTTTTACAGGAGAATTAAAAAAGGATAAATTCCTTACGGAAGTTAAAATTGCACTAAATCCAAAACAACAACTACCTTATTTAAAAGAAGAATACGAAAAAGACAAAACCAATGGAATCAATTTAATGCGTTATTTAGTTGCATTGAAAAAAGGAAATGAAAGAAAAGAATTGAATCCAATTGCTCATGACTATTTTGAAAAAATTACAGATGACAAAATGGTAAGTGAAGTCAACTGGAAGATATTTACTAATGGGATAACCGATATTGAATCTAGAGAATACAAATTTGTAATTGTCAACCAACAAGCATTTGCTGCTATTACTTCTCAAAAACGAGTAAATGATAAGTTTGTTAACAGTATAATTGAATTATTAAAACCTATTGTTAAAACTAACGATACAGCTGCTTACAAAAAACAACGCGCTGTTGCACAAACTATTATGTCACCAGTAGTAGATTCTTTATTATTTCAATACGATTTAGATCATTATGAAGCGAATAAAGATTGGACAAAATACAAAAAAGTAGCCGCTGAAAATATTAAAAAACACACTTGGAATAGTCCTAAAGCAATCAAAGAAATTGTTTTAAATGTAATGCGCAATTCAACTGACGCTCCAAGCTTAAATCAATCTTTAACTTGGATCAAACACTCCAATGAATTAGAAGAATCCTATGATGGGATTTTGCTTGAAGCTCGTGTTCAAAGAAAACTCAATAATATCCCTACAGCTATAGCAATGACAAAAAAAGCAAAAGCGTTTAGTACTAGTATGGGATGGGATGGCAAAGAAGCAGATAAATTACTTGCCGATCTTTTAGAAAGACAAAAAACACCTACCAAACCAAGTCCGAAAACCAAAAAATAATGGGAATTACAATTCGGAATTATCAAAAATCAGATGCTGTAGCAATACTTGATATTATCAATTATAATATTTTGAATGCTACAGCTTTGTATGATTATACAATTCGAAGTTTAGCACAACAAGAATCGATTTTAGAATCCAAAATACAATCAGGGTTCCCTGTAATTGTAGCAGAAAATAATGGTGAAGTTGTTGGCTTCGGAATGTATTCTGAATTTCGTTTTAGAGAAGCCTATAAGTTTACCGTTGAGCATTCTGTTTATGTAAATCAGACTTATCAAGGTTTAGGTATTGGCAAACTCTTATTAACCGAATTGATTCAATTGGCAAAGAAACAAGGATTACATACTATGATTGGCGTAATTGATGCCGAAAACCAGAATAGTATTGACTTTCACCATCAATTTGGTTTCAAAACGGTTGGAATAATTAAAGAGTCTGGTTTCAAATTTGGAAGATGGCTTGATTCTGTTTTTGTTCAATTGATTTTAGATTAAAAACAATCGTATCTTTGCTCCATAACCAATAGTATGGATTTTACTTTACTCTCCTCGCCTTTACAAGGATTTACTGATTTTCGATTTAGAAATGCCGTCAACACTTATTTTGGAGGAATTGACACCTACTACTCCCCTTACATTCGATTGAATGGTAAGATGGTGATCAAATCGTCTTATGAAAGAGATTTATTACCTGAGAATAATTTAGACTTGGAAGTGATTCCGCAAGTAATCACCAATGATGCTGATGAGTTTTTATTTGTTGCCAAATATGTTCGGGAATTAGGTTATAAAGAGTTGAATTGGAATTTGGGTTGTCCCTATCCAATGGTGACAAAATCAGGCATGGGATCGGGTTTAATTAGCAACACCGAAAAAATAAATACTATTTTAGAAAGAGCGCATGCTGAATCGGATATTTTAGTATCCATGAAAATGCGTTTAGGGTATGATACCACCGAAGAAATTTTAGATGTATTACCAATTTTAGACAAATACCCCATTAAAAATATTGCGATTCACGCCAGAATTGGCAAGCAATTGTACAAAGGCGGCGTACATTTGGACGCATTCCAACATTGTATTGACAATACTAAGCACAAGTTATACTACAACGGAGATATTACCTCTGTTACCAAGTTTAAAGAAATGCAAGAACGTTTTCCAAGCATCGATCACTGGATGATTGGTAGAGGCTTAATTGCTGATCCATTCTTGCCTAGCATGATAAAAAAAGATACCATTGAATATCCCGAAAACAAAATGGCGTTATTCAGTGATTTTCACGAAACTTTGTACCAAGGTTATAGCGAATCGCTTTCAGGACCAGCTCATATTTTATTAAAAATGCACCATTTATGGGAATACTTTTCGGTTATCTTCTCCAATCCGCATAAGGTATTGAAGAAAATCAACAAGACTAAAAACATTCGGAATTACGAATTGGCTGTAAAAGAAATTATTGCAGCAGAATAGTAGCCCAAAACAAAAAAGAGATTTTCAGTTGTTGAAAATCTCTTTTTTAATTCCTATTTCTAATTATAAAATTACCCTTTTATCCAATTGACAATTTCAGCATCTGTTGGCAACGTTCTTGGAGAAATTACCTTTACTAATTCTCCTTTTTCATTCAATAGATATTTTTGAAAGTTCCATTCCACTTCCGAATCTTGTAAACCATTTTTCGATTGTTTAGTCAAAAATTGGTACACCTCACACATGTCGGTTCCTTTTACAGATACTTTTGCCATCATTGGAAAACTCACGCCATAATTCAAATGGCAAAACTGCGCAATTTCTTCATTAGTGCCTGGTTCTTGTGAAGCAAAGTTATTAGCCGGAAATCCTACAATAACAAACCCTTTGTCTTTATACATTTTATACAGAGCTTCTAAATCTTTGTATTGTGGAGTTAATCCGCATTTTGAAGCGGTATTTACAATCATTACTTTCTTACCTTTCAAAGAGGCAAAATCAAAAGTAGCACCTGATAAATCAGTTACTTTAAATTGATGAATAGATTGTTTAGTCATAGTTACATTAGTTGAAGTTGACGGAGTATTACTAATAGTTTGCGCTTTGTTTTGACAGCTGAAAAGGAATACGATACAGGAAAGAAGGGAAGCTAGTTTCATGGTTATTTTTTTATAAATATAGTATAAAAAAATAAGCTGTCCATCGGGACAGCTTATTTATATTAAATTATTGACAAATAGTTTGAAAAACTGTTTTTTGCTGACTGTCATACCCTAAACCTCCATAATAGATAGATTCAACTAAAAAGGATTGACATGTTGACTGAACTACTACTACTTCTTGACTTCCAAAACCTTGACCTCCAGAGTAAATTGATTCTACTGTTATTGGTGCACATATTGATTGTATATTCATGCCTATTTGACTTCCGTATCCTCCTCCTCCATAAAAAATGGATTCAACAGGTACTGCAGTACAAATCAATTGTGAAAGCATATTAGCTTGGTTTCCATACCCTTCTCCTCCAAAATAGATAGATTCCACTTGTAACGGTGAACACATATTTTGAATTAATTGTTTTTGGTTCGACCCGAAACCTTTACCACCAGAGAACATAGTAGAAATTATACTTTTGGAATTTATAACTCCTCGCATACTAGGTAAATTAATTTGTGCCATAGCAAAATTCATCCCAAAGAATAGATAGAACAGTATAATTGCTTTATACATAATCGTTTATTTAATAAGATCGTACCCCTCTACCTCCTTGATAATGTCCATAATTATCAAATTGAGTCCATTGTCTAGCTGATACATCTTGCCATACATCCTGCCAATTAGCACCTCCTCCTCTCACAATGATTCTATTCGATATCCATTCAGTCATATCAGTAGATCCATTATTGTTAGAATCTCCATTTTCATATAAATTTCCATCACCATTAGCAGTAGTGAAATTGGAATAGTCTATTCCCCATCCACCTATACAGGATTCCCAAACTCCTCCTGTCATATCTAAAACACCATAATAAGTTGCTCCGGCGTGAACTCTATCAGAAATTGCTGTCGCATACATACCTGTTCTATACAAAGTATCAGTACCACAGTTTGTTGCGCCTAAACCTGATCTTCTATTGTATTCTGTAGATTTTCCGCGATCCGCCATATCAAATTCTCTGAACATATCTGTTGATCCCCAAGCAAATTCATTCATCACAGGAGTAATTGGCCCTCTACATATTTTTTCATATTCAAATTCCGTCATAGGTCTAATTGCAGCCCAATCCAAAAAAGCAAAGAAATTTTTCATATTCAATACTACGGGGAATCCTAAACCATCAGAGTCCTCATTATAGACACCATTATTATCAAAATCATTTGCATACACTGCAGGAGACAATTGAGTAACTGATTGTCCAGGAGTTGCAATTACAATATTTGCAGATCTATTCCCACAAGGCCAACAATGAAATTGTGTTCCTACAGGAGATGTTGGAGGAGTTGTATTAGCATTATAATCCCGCTGCATTCTTAATTGCTGCTTGTATGTTAATGTATTTAAAAAAGATACGTATTGTGCAGCCGTAATTTCATATTTCATACAGTAAAATCGATTATATCCTAAGGGGAAAGTAGTAGGAAGTGCGACTGAAGACCCCAAATTATCTTTTTGATAATTAGATACACTCCCTAGACCCGAAGATTGTACTGAAGCGTCAATTAATTTGGGGTTATTTGAATTTCCATCTGTAAAACATCTAAGATCTGATCTTCCATCACCAATATAAAATTGCCCCTGAGGAATATTTACCATCTCCACTCCATACACTCCTATATTATCAGAACCTATAGCAGTTGCTAAAGTCAATGTAACCGTTGCTAGATTAATATTACCAATTCCAGCCGCATTTCTTCTAATAAATACTCCTTTATTATCTGCAACCGTATCAACTCGTAATTGTGAACCCGTTACCGAATGCCCTGAACCAGCTAAATCAGCATGAGTCCATGGACTTGTTGAACCACTTACACACGTTTGTCTTTTTATAAAGATCCAAACAGCATCCCAGTTAGAAGGGCCTGTCGTTACATTCCAACTATTGTCCCATTTAATAGTAAAGGTTACTGTATTCCCACTAACAGTCGGATTTCCCATTATTAAATTATTTGCAAAACTCTGAAAGCTGATTGCAAAAAATAATATTGCTATTACCGTACTTTTTTTCATAATATATGTGTTAAAAATTAAAAATTCTTTATTATATTTTTTTGATTATTGCATATCTCCTGCAGTGACTATAATATCTCCACCAATACTAACCACAGTTACAATGGCATAATTTCCAGCTGTAGATGTATAATTATTTCTATTTTTTATTGTTACCCCTGTTTCTCCTGCTAAATTGATTATATTGGCATCAATACTTTTTTGTAGGATCATACAATTGAATCCTTTAGGTAATTGGCTACCAAAAGTAATTGTAATAGGATTTGATGGATTGCAAATCAACACCCTTCCTTTATATTGTTCCACATTGGTAGTATTTATCGTTAAATCTGAAGTTATTTCATCACTAATTGCAGCATTAGCAGTAATAGAACCATAAGTATTAACATTAGTTACTAAGGTATTTCCAAGTTGAATTGTATTATTTGAAGCTACTGTTGCACCAAATCCTATAGCAGTTGCATTAGTAATTCCAGTTGATGAAACAACAGTAGAAGAACCAATTGCAGTATTATTAGAACCTGTTGTATTAGTTGAGAAAGCATTTAATCCAATGGCAGTATTATTATTTCCTGTAGTACTATTAATTAAGGCATTTGTACCAACCGATGTATTCCCTGTTCCAGATGTATACATCAAAGAACGACTACCTACACCTGTATTATTAGAACCCGGAATAGATTCACTAATCGCTTCATTACCAATAGCAGTATTAGACCACGAATCTGTATTTTTTTGTAAAGCATATGTCCCTATAGCAGTATTCCAACTCCCACTGGCATTGCTCGACAAAGAAAAATTACCAATGCCAATATTTCTGTTGTCTGTATTACTTCCAGAGCCTCTTCCGAATTTAGTATTATTAATGGTTAATTCTGAACTAAATGCTTTATTACCTGCAATTGTTTGATCAGTTGTTAAGTTTACAAAATTTGAAGTTGAGATAGTTGATGGTGTAGTCCATGATACAATTCCTAAACCATTTGTAGTTAACACTTGTCCCGAAGTTCCATCTGTATTAGGTAAAGTAATTGTGCCTGTAGTTAATTTTCCACTAGCTTTTACATTCCCAGTTACTTCTAATTTTTCAGAGGGGGATGTATTTCCAATTCCCATTTTACCATTTTGATCAACAACCAATAAAGTGCTTGGCGCACTGTTTCTCAATTGCAAAATATCACTACCTGCTTTTCCATCCACAGTTAATGCAACATTTTCATTATAACCATGACTATTTCCACTTGCATCAAGTAGTGTTCCTGTCCCCCCCCATACTACTAGTCCATTCCCAGCTATGTGTACTTTAGAATTAGCATAATTTGATGTAGTTCCAACACCAAGAGTGCCTGTTATATTACCACCAGTTACTGGTAAATATCCAGATAACGATGTCGAATTCAAATAATCTGTTCCTGCTACCGCAGCAGTAATATTACCATTCCCATCCGATTTTAGTATTCCATTAACAGAATTTAAATTGTTTGATGTTAGGATACTAACATTAAAATAGTCAAGAAAGAAACTACCGCCTCCCATTGCATTTGGATCAAAACCTATTGGATGAAAAACTAATTTTCTAATTCCATTAAAATTAATATTGATATTTGAATAACTAAATAAATTAAGTGACGAAGTTGCAACAGTAACTGTTCCTACTAAATTCCCAGCCGCATTATATCCTTTAAATTCAACCGATGTAGCCGTACCGTTCATATCTCTTTGTATATACAAAGAAGCTAAATTAAAATCTTTTGATCCTTCTAAAGTAAAATCTTGAGAATCTGGTGCAATAATCGAATATGAACCTTGATAGGCTGTTCCATTATAATCCCTTGTATTTGCCCAACCGCTAGTTATTGTCCATTGAGTATTTAATTCTATCCAGTTTTGAGCACTAAAAACTCCTGTCTCAAAATTTAAATACCCAGAAGTTTGAGAAGAAGATGAAACAATATCTGAAGTACTAAGTGATTGCCAACTTGGTACTGTTGCACTTCCGCTAGAACCAACAGAACTTAAAAATTTTCTTGTGCTTGATGTATTAGCGGCAAGAAAACTAGTTGTATTTGAACTAGTTTGATAAGGTAGTTGTCCTACAGTACCTCCTGTAATATTTGAAGCCGTAGATGCATTTCCAGATAAATTAGCAATAATATTAGAACTAAACGTTTTTGTTCCTGAAATCGCTTGATTGGTTGTTATATCCACAAATTTTCCTGTTACAGCATCAGAAACAAAAGCAGTAGTGGCCAGTTGAGTGGTATTAGTACCTGAAACAGCAGTTGGAGCAGTTGGTACTCCTGAAAAAGCAGGGGAAATACTATTGGCTTTTAGGCCCAAATCAGTAGTTGTAACATACGAACTTAAATCTTGATCACCCGTATTGGTTCCTGTGATAGCCGCTAATTTGGTTTTCTCAATAGTAGTATAATCATTCGAAGACAAATCCTTACCTACTACTTTATCAACTTTAGCTGCTAATGCTGTAATAGTTGCATACGAACTCAAATCCTGATCGCCTGTATTAATACCTGAAATTCCAGCCAGTTTTGTTTTTTCAGCAGTAGTATAATCATTTGTAGACAATTCTTTACCGGATACTTTGTCTACTTTAGTAGTTAATGCTGTAGTAGTTGCATACGAACTCAAATCCTGATCACCTGTATTAATACCTGAAATTCCGGCCAGTTTTGTTTTCTCAACAGTAGTATAATCATTCGAAGACAAATCCTTGCCTACTACTTTATCTACTTTAGTAGTTAATGCTGTAGTAGTTGCATACGAACTCAAATCCTGGTCACCAGTATTCACCCCAGAAATCGCAGCTAATTTGGTTTTCTCAACAGTAGTATAATCATTTGTAGACAATTCTTTACCCACTACTTTATCAACTTTAGTAGCTAATGCTGAAGTAGTTGCATACGAACTCAAATCCTGATCACCTGTATTAATACCTGAAATTCCAGCTAGTTTTGTTTTCTCAACAGTAGTATAATCATTCGAAGACAAATCCTTACCTACTACTTTATCTACTTTAGTAGTTAATGCTGAAGTAGTTGCATACGAACTCAAATCCTGATCACCTGTATTAATACCCAAAATTTCAGCCAGTTTTGTTTTTTCAGCTGTAGTATAATCATTTGTAGACAAATCCTTACCTACTACTTTATCTACTTTGCTACTTAAAGCTGTTTGTGTAGCTATACTAAGTGGTTTATTCAAATCACTCGTATTATCTACATTTTGTAATTGCAAATTAGTTTTCGCTCCTATTAAAGTGCTAGAATTAGTACCACCATGAGCAATACTAACTACACCTGAAACAGTTGCAGCACTATTAGCAGCTAAAGCATAAGGAACATAAGTTAATACTTGATTACTTATTTCATAAAAATTAGAACAACTACCCGATTCGTCTAAACTGACTTTTAAATTTTTTCTAGAATTTGACCAATCAATAGCATTAAATGAGCTTGCATAACCTCCTATTTGTGTTCCGTTACCAATAACTAAATTCACCATTCCAAAATCATCTGTGGTGACAGTTACTTTCTCTTGGTATTCAATTTGAGTATTTTCATCAACAATACCAAATTGTAAACAAATGGGTTTATTGACTAAAGGAGAATTAGAATTATGAATCCCAGGAATAGATTCTCCACCTGTACTATAAATAACCGCTTGGTAGGTAATCCCATTATTTTGAGCAAATGTCAAAACTGATACTAATAAACTTATTAGAAGTAGTGTTTTTTTCATAATGATTAATTATTAATGTTAAAATGAAGCCCAAAAACAATTTGATTGGTAGATATATTTACATACTCTTTATTTGTAAGAGAGGGTTTAAAAGAAACCGAATGATTATAACCTAATGAGATATATCCATAGTCCTTAATTTTATATTTAGCCTTAAATCCTAAATAAGGAATCAATTTTAAACCTGAAAATTCAGAATGATTACTAATGTCATAGATAGCCCCATTAATTTCTTGTTTTCCATAAATTATTGAAGATAAATTCATCCCGACGAGCGGGACTAATTTAATATTCTGAATTTCAACAAATTCATATTCAAATCCAGCTCTAATCCCTAAATACTTTGTATTCCATTTATAAGAATTTACCGTATTTCCTGCCAAAGCATTATACTCATTAAGTCCTAGTCCGAAATTATACATCAATTTTTCTTTACTTGAAGGAAGTAAATAAGCAATTTCATAAAAAGAACCTGAACCTGATTGTAAAGGAGTTCCCGTATACGTTTCTGGATTTTTTAAATTATATTGAGTAAAATTAGTTCCTACATTAAAGGAAATTTCTTGTGATCTAACAGTATAGAATGACAGAAAAACAAATAGAATTAGTAGTTTTTGTTTCATTGGGTTTGAATTATTTGTGTTGAGTAATTATAATTAGGTGCCGATAATTTGACTAGATATTCATTCTGAGAAAAATGCAGATTATCTAATGTCAAAATATTTTGTGAGGCTTCTTTTTGTACTTTGTATACTAATCTTCCTAATAAATCAAAAACGGTTACGGTAATCAATCCGCTAATTGGACTAGAAAATTGAAAATTAAGTTGATCTACAAATGGATTAGGATAAGTCGTAGTCGAAATGAAATTTGAAACAGAAGATACTCCTGATTTAGCAATAAGACTTTGTTGAAATCCTTGACCAATAATTGAATTCGATACCTTATAATTGCCTATCACACTTTGTTGACCAATAGTCTGGTTTACTAAAGTACCTGTGGGTAAAACATTTGAACTTCCTTGTGAAGAAAGCATTTGATGATGAACTTGTTGTCCATATAAAGAAAATCCTATAAAGAATAAAAGTAGTTGTTGTTTCATGTAGTTGGGGATATTTTATACAATAGTACAACAACCCTAATCTTGAAAAAATATCTTAACCAAACTGCAGCTTATTTTTAAAGATTAAAATAACAACTTTTAAGTATTTAGTAAGTAGTTTGAAATCTCACTAATCCTTTTTTAAACAAATAGTAACTACTAAAATTTGCGAATACTACTAAAAAATAAATAATATTACGAGACAATGTATTATATTTGTATATCACTATTATACTAAACAAAACTAGTCTTCCCCCTTTCTAGATGAAATAAATATTTAATTTATTCCTACATCAGATGATTGAAAATTTAATAATTTCTTTTTCAGGACTTATAGGCTTTTTAACGATTTTTCTAATTCTTTTGCGTTACAGAACAAATCGAATTACAAATAGCTATCTTATTATTATTTTTCTCATTGTATCCACCAGAATGTTGTTAATTGGGAGTTTTACAATTATAAATGACTCTTTTATACTGATAATTCTGAATAAATATAATAATCTTTTAATAGCGATTGTTCCTTGTATTTATTTGTATTTTTTCAATCTAATCAAGGATCTTAAAAAAATAGAAATTAAAAATTATATTCATTTCATAATTCCATTATCATTCAATTTAATTGACTATTTTTTAGAAAATTATGATTTAAAAACAGTCAATACTGCTTACTATTATTACATATTTTTTACGATTTATACTTTTGCGTATTTTATACTTATATACAATTTATTAAATAAAAACATATGGAATAGAACAGGAGAAATTAGAATTGTAATTCAACAAAACCAACTCATACGAAAATGGAGTATTTATTTATTTTCATTTTTTGTAATCATTGCAATACGATTAATTGCCGTTTTGTTTTTAGAAATAAATAATAATAATTATAATTTCGGTTCTAGCTATTTATGGATTTCTAGTGTTTTATGGCTAATTATTTATTTTAAAATTATTACCTCTCCTGAGATATTGTATGGATACAATTTTTTAAATGAAAAAATCACTGAACAGAAGCGATCTGAAAATGCGACTATTTCATTTTGGACAGATACACCGATATCAGAAATAAACAATATCCAAGATTTACAATTAAAAGAAAAAATAAAAAGTTCTATAAAAAAATACATGGGAGAAGTAGACCAATTTTCATTTCACCATCAAGCTTATAGAAATGCTAAATTTTCACTTACTGATTTAAGTAATAAATTAAATATTCCAAAAAGTCACCTTACCTATTTATTCAAATACCATTCTAAAATATCTTTTCCTGAATACAAAAAAATTGTTCGTATCCAAGATGGATTGGAATTAATACACTCAGGTTATTTAACGACAAACACTTATGAATCATTAGCTAAAGAGATTGGTTTTACAGCTTATAACACTTTCTTTGTAAGCTTTAAAGATGTGACAGGAATTACGCCTCAAGAATACTTAGTCAGACTACTAAAAAACAAACATTTTGAATAGTTCAAAAAAAAAGGTTCAACTTATGTTGAACCTTTTTTTAGCAGAATACTATTCTTTTATTTTTTATAGTATTTTCTATATTCAGGATATGAAATAGCTCCTAGTAATGCTATACCTCCCAATGTTTCCCAAATCCATCCTAACGACTTTGCTTCGCCACTAGCATAGGAGTGCAAACCTACTAAATGAAAATTCACACCATAATAGGTGAAAAGAATTGACACAAAAGCAAACATACTCATCAAATTGAAAATCCATTTTCCTCTTAAAGCAGGAACAAATCGAGCGTGAATTACAAAGGCATAGACCATAATACTAATTAAAGCCCAAGTTTCTTTTGGGTCCCAACCCCAATAACGTCCCCAACTTTCATTAGCCCATTGTCCTCCCAAAAAGTTTCCAATTGTTAACATAATCAATCCGATAGTGAGCGCCATTTCATTGATATAAGTAAGCTCTTGAATGTTTAAATCCATTTTGTTTTTGTTCTTCTCATTGGTAAACAAAATCAATACTAAAGAAACCAATCCTAAAATCATTCCTAAAGCAAATGGTCCATAACTCGCCACGATAACAGCAACGTGAATCATCAACCAATACGAATTCAATACGGGTTGTAGATTAGCAATTTCTGGATCTATCCAGTTCATATACGCCGCCATCAAAATCATTGCAGTTACAAATGCCGATGAAGCAATTGTTAATTTTGATTTTCGATCAAAGGCCAATCCAAAGAACATTGTTGCCCATGCTACATAAATAATAGATTCGTAAGCATTACTCCATGGAGCATGTCCAGAAATAACCCAACGTGCAATTAATCCTAACGTATGTAAAACAAATAAAAGTCCAATAATTACGTGAATTACATTGATACTTACTCGTATTGCTTTTCTTGATTTGAAGATTTCAATTATAGTCAATAATAACATCAAAACGGCAGCTGTCAAATACCAATACGGCAAGTTTTTGAAAACGTCGTATTTATTATACGTAATCTCTAAATCGATTTTATCTTCCGAAGGCATGACGGTACTTCCAAACTTCTTTTGAAAACCATTCAAACTTTCTAATAATTCATTCGCTGATTTATAATCATTTGAGGTAGCCGCATTACTTAATGAGCCAAAATACAAAGGCAAAATACTCTTTGTATAGGTCGCATCCATTCCTTTCATTCCGGATTCATTCAACTCTAAATAGGAAATCCATTTGCTATTAGGATCATTCGGAATAGGAAATATTTTCAAGATTCGTCCGCTTAATGCCGCTTCCATCAAGTTCACTTTTTTATCCGTTTCGATAAAATCTTTTTCAAATTGATTTGGATTCGCACTCTTAAATGCTTCTTCTAAATAAGGAGTTAATTTGTAATTCCCTTTGGCATCAAAAAACGAAATAAAAGGAGCAAATTTAGCTTCAGAATCAACCCCAATAATTTTACGAATACTATCATTCCCCGCTTTGATATAAATAATTGGAACCTGAATCCAAGCACTTGCAAATTGTGTCATGGACAAGAAGGCTTGATCTGAATTCATATCCTTGTACTTATCCGAATGACTTACTTTTCGTAATAATTCAGATGAAAAGGTATTGATTGGTTTCATTCGACCTCCCGCATCCTGGATGATCAAACGTCCAAATTGAGCCGCATGCTCCTCAGAAACTTTGTATTTATTGATCAAAGAGTCTATTTCCTTTGTAGAAGGCATTTTTTGAATGTGGCCCGAATGATTGTGCTCTTGAGTCCAACCATTAAAACTAAACATCAAGAATACAATAGCCGCTAATACCGCTTTTTTAGCTTTTACTGCTTCTAATTTTCGCTTCAAATCGGCGAAACGAGAATGTTTGGTAAACAAAATAGCCATCATAGCAATGTACAATAAAAAGTACCCTAAATAGGTAATATTAGTTCCCCAAAAATCATGATTCACAGACAATACGGTTCCTTTTTCATCTGGATCGAATGACGATTGAAAGAAACGATACCCTTTGTAATCCAAAACATGATTCATATAAATCTGGGCATTAAATGTTTCTAATGAATCTTTTACAGTCACTTGACTTTCAAAAGCCGAATAACTTTTCTCTGTTCCAGGATATTTTTTAGCAATAAAATCATTCAACTGAATTTTAAAAGGAAGCACATAGGCCTTACTTCCGTAAAAGAAAGAATAATCCTTGTTACCAATTTTTACCGTTTGAGGTTCTCCAATTTTCCCTTTCGAACCTAGAATAGTGACCTCTTTTTCTTGTCCTTCTGCTTTGATAGTAATCATTAAAGCATCTTCATGAGTCTTGGCCTTAAAATCATTATTCGATTCATAAGCAATAACCCCTTTAGTAGGAGGATCAGGAAAAACAAATCGTTTTTCTCCAATAGAATATAACGAACGCATCATTAAAGGCTGTTCAATATCTTTCGCTGCTTTACCTTGTAATTTATCCGCCATTCGCATAAAATTTCCTTCAAATGGCGTTTGAATTGTTGGAGCTGCACCTTTTGTATTGATATTAATTGCCCCGTCAGTAGGTTTGTTCAAAGCAAATAAGACATTGTGAATATTCTGTACCTCACCTTCTTTCAAGAAATGTTCTTCACGTCCGCCAGCGCCAGCTTCAACTAATTTAAGATACAAAGTCCCTTTAGCATCGGGTTGAATTTTTTGTTTAGCGCCCATAATGAAATTCTTATAATGAACTTCAAATGGCACATTGTCAAAATCTCCTGAAAGTTTAAAATCGTTATTAGTCACAGGAGACAACAATAATTGTTTTTCAAAAACACGACGTTTCATTTCGCCTTTGTACTCTCCATCAACAAAAACAGTTAAAAATGTTTTATCTGAAAACACTTGACTTTCTGTAGCGCCTTCGCGAATAGGCATCATACCTTCGTAACTAATGTAGCGTGTAATGAACGCTCCTAATAGAATAAATATAAAAGCCAAATGCAATAACAAAGTTGCCCATTTTTCTTTTTTTAACAATTGGTAACGCTTAATATTTCCAATGAAATTAATCATAAAAAATACCATAATTACTTCAAACCACCACGAATTGTAAATCAGAATTCGAGCCGTATCGGTATTGTATTTACTTTCGATGAAAGTCCCTGCTCCCATGGCTACTGCAAAAACTATAAAAAGTACTGCCATCAAACGAGTAGAGAACAAAATTGAGCCTATTTTTTTATCCATTAGTTAGGAATTTATTTTATGTAAAGTGTCGCAAAAGTACTTAAAAATGTTGACTTCTATAAACGGACACTTGTTAATTTAATCCAAAATTAATATCCTTTACATCTTCATTTTTTTGCTAAATTTGCCTCTATGACTAAAGTAAGTATCATCGGTTCTGGAAATGTTGCGCAACATTTGATTCAGGCTTTTCAATTGAATAGCCAAATCGAACTGGTTCAAGTATTTGCACGCAACAAAAAGAGTGTCGCTCACCTACTCGATTCAGATGCTATTACTTCTGACTATTCCCAATTACAAGTTGCAGATGTATACATTATTGCCGTATCAGATGATGCAATTGCTGAGGTATCCTCTCAATTACCTTTTGAGAATCAATTAGTAGTTCATACCTCTGGAACGGCAGATTTAGATACTTTGCATGAGAAAAATCGGAAAGGTGTTTTCTATCCGCTACAAACGTTTTCTAAAAACAAAGCCGTTGACTTTAAAACAATTCCCCTTTGTTTGGAGGCCGAAAACAAAACGGATTTACAACTTTTAAAAACAATAGCGCATTCTATTTCTAATGCTATTTATGAAATTAATTCCGAGCAACGAAAAGCATTGCACGTAAGTGCCGTTTTTGTCAATAATTTTGTCAATCATTTGTACCAAATAGGAAATGAAATTTGTGAAGACAACCAAATTCCTTTTGACATTCTAAAACCGTTGATTCAAGAAACAGCCAATAAAATTGTGACACTTTCACCAAAACAAGCACAAACAGGTCCTGCTAAACGAAACGATCTTAAAACAATTGCAGCGCATGAGCAGTTTTTAACTGATGATAACCAAGCTACTATTTATAAACTACTAACTCAATCTATACAAAATAATGGCAAAAAGCTATAAAGAAATAATGAACGACATCACCACATTCATCTTTGATGTGGATGGTGTTCTTACTGACGGTTCCGTTTTTGTTTCTACTGAAGGAGAAATGTTAAGAACAATGAACATTCGTGATGGATATGCACTAAAATCAGCGGTAGATAGTGGCTACAATGTATGTATCATTTCGGGAGGAAGTAATGAAGGGGTTCGTGTACGCTTACGCAATTTAGGTATTACTGATATTCATTTAGGAACTCCAGATAAAGTGGCTACTTTTGATGAATACACTGATATTTATAACATTAAGCCTGAACAAGTCTTATATATGGGAGACGATATTCCTGATTATCACGTGATGAAATTAGTAGGTTTACCCACTTGCCCACAAGATGCAAGTCCCGAAATAAAAGGTATTTCGACTTATATCTCACATAAAAATGGCGGCAAAGGCGCTGTTCGTGATGTGATTGAACAAGTGATGAAAGTGCAAGGAAAATGGATGGAAAACTTTGATGGAAAACACGATTAAGAACAAACAAATGCTTGCAACTAAATTAGCCCAATATTCTTTAATTTTAGCTTCGGGTTCGCCAAGACGCCAACAATTTTTTAAAGATTTAGATTTGGATTTTGAAATTCGACTTAAAGAAGTAGAAGAAGTATATCCTCCCGAACTAACAGCTGAAGCAATTACCAATTATTTAGCTGAATTAAAAGCGAATGCTTTTGACGGAGAATTAAACGAAAATGAAATCCTAATCACGAGCGACACCATTGTTTGGCACAACAACAAAGCTTTAGGAAAACCTAAAGACGAGCAAGATGCTTTTGCTATTTTGAAATCATTATCTAATGATACACACGAAGTCATTACTTCAGTTTGCTTTAAAACAAAAGAGAAGTCGGAAATAATTTCAGAAATCACAAAAGTAACATTCAACACCTTGAGCGACGAAGCGATTCAATACTATTTGGATCATTATAAACCGTATGACAAAGCGGGTGCGTATGGAATTCAAGAATGGATTGGTTTTGTTGGTGTAGCCAAAATAGAAGGTTCGTACACCAATGTGATGGGAATGCCAACAGATAAAGTATTCGACTATTTAAACAACTTAGACAACTAAAATTATGTACATCTCTTTTTTTAACGATTTTGCACGCGAAGCTATTGGTACTGGAATTGTATTGATTCTTTTGGTGATACTTCGAATAGTTACCACTAAATTAGTTCGCCGTTATGCCCGACTGAGTCAAACCATTGAAAGAAGAACTAATTTAGTAATCAAATATTTGCACTTGCTTATTAATATTCTTTTAATAGTTGCCCTAATTATTATTTGGGGGGTTGATGCCAAAGACATTATTCTAGCTATTTCTTCTATTGCCACAGTTGTAGGCGTAGCTATGGTAGCTCAATGGTCGATTTTAAGCAATATCACATCAGGTATAATTTTATTTTTCTCCTTTCCTTTTAAAATTGGGGATACTATTCACATTCATGATAAAGATTTTCCAGTAATTGCTGAAATTGAAGATATCAGCGCTTTTTATATCAGTATGGTGAATAAAGATGGGGAACGCGTTATTTACCCTAACAACTTGTTATTACAAAAAGGAGTTTCAATTATTAATCCTGATTTTGAACCCACCGATTTTACAGATTAAATGGAATCAATAGTTCTAACGAGACAATCCTACGATGATGAAAGCAAAAACTAAAATTTGGAGAAAAAGTTATACTTGGGTACTCGTTATTAATGCCATATATATCTTGTTATTTTATTTCATAATGCAGTTATACGCTTAAATTATGGAAGTATTTGATTGGATCATACTCGTAGTTACATTACTCTTTATAGTAATTTATGGCGCATGGAAAACCAACGGAAGTAAAAATGTCCAAGACTATATTCTTGGAAGTAATGAAACCCCATGGCACATAGTTGGACTTTCGGTAATGGCGACTCAAGCCAGTGCGATTACCTTTTTATCTACTCCTGGTCAAGCTTATCATGACGGAATGGGGTTTGTACAATTCTATTTTGGCTTACCAATAGCTATGGTAATTGTTTGTGTAACATTCATTCCCATTTACCATAAGTACAAAGTATACACCGCCTATGAATATTTGGGCAAACGATTTGATTTACGTACCCGTTCTTTAGCAGCATTTCTTTTCTTATTTCAAAGAGGATTAGGGACCGGATTAACCATTTATGCCCCCGCCATTATTTTGTCAGCCTTATTGGGTTGGAATATTAATTATCTTAATATAATAATTGGTCTATTAGTTATTATTTACACCGTTACTGGAGGTACAAAAGCAGTAAACGTCACCCAAAAACAGCAAATGTTTATCATATTAATAGGGATGTTAGTAACCTTTTTCTGGATTTTATACTACTTACCTAACGATATGACTTTCAGTAATGCCATGCATATTGCTGGTGCCAATGACAAAATGAATATTGTCAATTTTTCATTTGATCCTGAAGAAAAATATACGTTTTGGAGCGGAATAACAGGTGGTTTTTTCTTGGCTTTGGCCTATTTTGGAACAGACCAATCTCAGGTAGGACGCTATTTGTCAGGGAAATCCGTAAGAGAAAGCCAAATGGGCTTGTTAATGAACGGACTTTTAAAAGTACCAATGCAGTTCTTTATTCTCTTGACTGGAGTCATGGTTTTTGTATTCTTCCAATTCAATCCAGTTCCATTAAATTTCAATCCGAATAATAAAATTATTGTTGAAAATTCTCCTTTCAAAAAAGAATACCATTCGCTAGAAAAAAAATTAGAAGATTTATCTGAAGACAAAAAAGTAATCAACCTCTTGTATATTGACCAACTCAATCAAGATTACGACAATCCTATTCTTCGAAAAGAAATGATTGCACTTTCAGACAAAGAAAAAGATTTAAGAGATCGTGCTAAAGAAATTATTTCTAAAGCAGATAGTCACAGCGAAACCAACGATAAAGATTACGTATTTTTTCACTTTATCTTGAATTACCTACCCAAAGGACTCATCGGCTTATTATTAGCCGTAATTATATCCGCTGCAATGTCATCAACGGCTTCGGGATTGAACGCATTGGCATCCACCACTACCATAGACATTTACAAACGCAATTTACAAGAAGAGAAATCAGACAAGCATTATCTAAATGCTAGTAAACTATTTACTTTGTTTTGGGGGATTATTGCTATTCTTTTTGCTTGTATTGGAACCTTATTCGAAAACTTAATCCAATTAGTCAACATCATTGGATCTATTTTTTACGGAACCGTTTTAGGCATATTCTTAGTGGGTATTTACTCAAAAAGAATTCAGTCCAGCGCTATTTTCTATAGTGCTGTATTAAGTCAAATCACCATATTTATAATCTACTATTTTGCCATTTATATTTACCCAAGTGGAGAAGAACGATTGGGTTATTTATGGCTTAATTTTATCGGAGCGACTTTGACAATTATTTTGGCATGGTTGCTGGAACGATTGGTATTTAAAAATCAGAAAGCCTTTGCTAACTAATTAAAAAATCCCGTTTGAAAATACAAACGGGATTTTTTATTGAATGCTAATTGGAAATTATTTCTTGCTCCACTCAGCAATACTGTCTTTATTCATTTTTACATAATCTTGATTTTTTGCGGCTTCAGCTGCTTCCAAAGATAATTTAGCAGCTTCAATTGCGGCTTTTTTGTCTCCTTGTTTTGCCAAGATTAATGATTTCAAGCGGTTAAACCAAAATGGTTTTTCAACACTCATATCTAACGCCTTATTGATATAACCTAAGGCTTTTGTTAAATCACCATTGGATTGAAATATAAATTGTGCTGCCGAATTATAATCCGCTGCAGTAGGACCGGCTAAGACTTTTTCGATATTAGCAATCGCTGTTTTTTGTGTAGGCACTTCAAATTTTAAAGCAACGTACGAATTCTCCCAATAGATTTCTAAATATGCAAAATTAGCATCTAAACTTGCAATATTAATAGTCAAACTCTCTACTGGTTTTGATAAGGCTTCTTCTTTAACAGTAGTTCTAAGCGCTACATTAGCTTCGTTAAATTCTTGTGGTAATCCCCAGTTATCAGTTGTGGTATAGAAAATAACATCCCAACTTTCAATTCTAGGCACAGTGTACAATGCATACTTCCCTTTCTTCAAAGTTTTTCCGTCAATGATTACATCATCGCTAAAAGAAACTGTTGTGTTTTCATTAGCACCTGTTCTCCAAAGTTTTCCAAACGGAACTAAATTCCCAAAAACAGGTCTCCCCTTTGCGCCTGGACGAGAATAGTTTACTTCCACATCTGTTAACCCTACGGTTTGAAACACATTGGCTCTAGGACTGGCTTGAGGTGTTTTTACTTGCGCCTCTGAAGAAAAATGCGTGATTAAAATTGCTAATGCAAAAAATAGTTTTTTCATAGTTTTATTTTTTATTGGTTTCCAAATTTACAAATTCAAATGAAGGATTACTGTTAATTGATAATTAATTTAATTTCAATGCTTTTACACTTGTAGCATCCAATTCATTGAAATGATTGATTACTACATCTGCCTCGGCTAAATCTTGGTCTTTTGAATGTTCGCTATTATAACCCACACAAAAAATCCCCGCTGCTTTTGCTGCTTTTACACCATTGGTGCTGTCTTCAATTACGATACAATTTTCTTTTGGCGCAACCGACAAAGAAGCGGCATGTTCAAAAATTGCAGGATGTGGTTTCGACTTTGGAAAATCTTCTCCACTCACAATATGAGTAAAAAAATTATGCAAGCCAAAACGAGTAAAAACTCGGTCAATAGTCACTTTCGAAGCCGAAGAAGCCACTATTAGTTGGATTCCGTTTTGGTATAAATCTTCAATCAAAGCACGAACACCTTCTAATAACTCCAAATCTTCTTTGGTATCAAAAGCATCATTAAAAATACTTCTTTTTCGTTGGATCAAGTCTTCTACCTCATGCTCTAATTGAAATTGCTCTTTTAAAGTTTGAAATGTATTTCGAGTAGAAAATCCAGTAAACGAAGTGTACATGGCTTCGGTCACTTCGATATTCAATTCCTCAAATTGTTTGTAATAGGCATAGCGGTGAACCGGTTCTGTATCCACAATTACACCATCCATATCAAAAATCACCGTCTGTATCATAGTTGTTTTGTATAACTAATTAGTCTCTGTTTAATAAATAACGAATCACCGTTTCGGCAGCATACAAGCCAAATAAACCTGGCATATAGCTATTAGTACCATAAAATGATTTTTTATAATTCTTTCCGTCAGTAGTTTTTAAACTAGTTTCGTCCTGAATCTCCGAAGAAAAAACCACCTTCACTCCTTTGTCTATTTTCACTTCTTTCAAACGTCTTTTAATGGTACGAGCCAAAAAACAATTCTCCGTTTTGCTAATGTCCGAAACTTTCACTTTAGCCGCTTCCATTTTACCACCAGCTCCCATACTACTGATTACTTTTACTCCTTTTCGTTTAGCAGCAATAATTAAATTTAATTTTGGAGTCACACTGTCAATACAATCTAAAACGTAATCAAATTCAGGTGAAACCAATTCAAATGCGCGCTCTGGCGACAAAAATTCTTGGATTCGAGTCAATTGTAATTCGGGATTGATATCCATCAAACGATCGCCTACAATGGTAATTTTAGGTTGTCCCACTGTTGAATGCAAAGCGGGCAATTGTCGGTTAATATTCGTAATATCGACTACATCACCATCTACAATTGTCAATCTTCCTACCCCTGCTCTTGCTAAAAATTCTGCTGCAAAAGAGCCAACACCACCTAATCCAACGACTAAAACGTTAGCATTCTGTAATTTTTCTAATCCTTCTTTTTTAAATAATAATTCGGCTCTTTCTGTCCACTCTGCCATACTATTTTGTTTATTTGGTTATTCGTTTATTTGGTTATTTGTTCTGAATCAAAAACCTTTCTAAAATTGGTATTCACTAGTTCTTTGATTTGGGCAACTGATAGTCCTTTATATTGTGCTGCTAAAGCATACACTTCTTGAATCGTTTGCTCATCTGTATCGGTTTCTAAGAAAAATCGATCGTTGGGCATCGCACGAAAAACCGATTCTAATTGAGGCATTCGCAACAAATACTTTCCAAAAGAAATGTAACATCCATTGGCTACTAATTCATTGGCCACTTGTTCATTTTTAGAAAATCCGTGAATCAAAAAAGGGACGGAAATTTTCAATCTCTTTTTAATGGCAATCAATTCCTGAAAAGCCGCTACACAATGAATCACCACTGGTTTTTGGTATTGTTCTGCTAAAAGCAATTGGCGTTCAAAAACGGTTTGCTGTAATTCAAACGGAATTTCAATTCGTTTATCTAATCCGCATTCACCCACTGCCAAACAATTCGGTTCTTTCAATTTATTTTCTATAATAGCTAAATCGGCCTCTATTCGATCTTCCCCAATAAACCAAGGATGAATTCCAATAGAATAATTAGGAAATGTATCCGTAAACTCTTGAGGATATTGGTTAACTAATTCAACCACATCTTCTTGATTGCTATACGAATGAGTATGTAAATTAAAGTATTGCATTACTCATGAAACTTTTTCACCCCTGCACGTATTTCGATTTTCAAATCGTTTTCCAAAGGCACTTTGGGACACGAATATTTAGGACTATAGGCACAATACGGATTATAAGAAGTATTGAAATCAATCACAATCGTATCGCCTTGGGGAATCTTCATGTCAATGTATTTTCCTCCAATATAACTTTCATTTCCACACGTTAAATCTGAAAAAGGCAAAAACAAATAGTCTTTGTATTGCTCTTTTTTAGACAATTCAATATTTCTATAAATATTCAACTTAAAAGATTGACCATCAATGGTAAAATGTGCTTCTCCATATTTTACATAAACAGGTTTTCTGTCTGTAGAGGTTTTCATCTCAAAAGGTAGTTCATTCTCCGTACGAATGAATTTTGCTACTACAAAGAATTTCTCGTTGGCTGGGTAAAAATCCAAACTTTTGAATACTTTCAAATCTTCTGGTAAAAGCGGACTTGTTTTAGCATCAGCGTATTCAGCATTCAATTCCTTTTGAAATTTTTCAACGTTAGCCAAATCAAATTGAGCTTGGGCAAAGCCAAAACCAAATTGCAATACCATTAAAAATACGAATGCTTTTCTCATCTGAATATCTTTTTAGCAAAAATAGTACAATCCAAAAGAAAACAAAGCGATTTCAAGGCAAAAGGAATTTATTTGGCTAACATTGAATCTAAAATTAATCGCTAGCAAAAAAGTTGGTACCTTTGCTATTCAAACTTCAATATGATTCAGTCAGGATTTCAACGATATATCAACAACTTTAAAGGCTTTCGACGAGAAGTATGGATCTTGGCATTGATTACCTTTATTAATCGTGCAGGAACAATGGTGTTGCCGTTCTTATCCAAATATCTCAAAGAAGACTTGCATCTTTCCTATTCTCAAGTGGGTTGGATTATGGTATGTTTTGGATTTGGCTCCATGTTAGGATCGTGGTTAGGTGGAAAATTATCCGACAAAATTGGATTCTACAAAATCATGATTTTCAGTTTGTTTACAAGTGGTGTATTGTTCTTTTTCTTGCAATACGTAACCTCGTTTTGGGCATTGTGCGTCAGTATGTTTACCATTATGGTCATTGCCGATATGTTTCGTCCTGCTATGTTTGTTTCGTTAAGCACCTATGCAAAACCCGAAAATCGCACGCGCGCTTTAACACTCGTTCGATTAGCGGTGAATCTTGGTTTTGCCGCCGGACCTGCACTAGGAGGTTTGATTATTTTAAGCCAAGGTTATCAAGCGTTATTTTGGGTTGATGGTAGTACTTGCATCATTGCTATTGTACTCTTTGCGGTCTTAGTGAAAGAAAAGAAAGTCCCTGACGATTTAATCGCCAAAAAAGAAGCTGAATTGGGACGTCAATCCGTATTTAAAGACAAAATATTTTGGATTTTCTTATTCGTATGTTTTATTACTGCGGTCTTGTTTTTTCAATTATTTACGACGCTCCCACTCTATCACAGTGAGCATTTTGGCTTAACAGAATTCCAAAGTGGTTTGATTCTTTCCTTCAACGGAATACTTATTTTCTTTTTGGAAATGCCAATTGTGAGTTATTGCCAACGCAAAGATAGTAGCAAACTCAGCATCGTTCTTTGGGGATGCGTCTTGATGGCTATTAGTTTTTACATTTTACTTTTCAACGCTTGGGCAGGAATGCTAATTGTGAGTTTACTCTTTATCACTTTTGGCGAAATGTTCATTTTCCCTTTCTCCAATTCCTTTGCGATGAGTCGCGCACCAAAAGGTCACGAAGGTCGCTATATGGCACTTTTTACGATGAGTTTTAGTTTGGCGCATATTGCGAGTTCTAAAATGGGATTAGAAATCATCAGCCACTTTGATTACCAAGCCAATTGGTTTGTAATGGGGACTTTGGGTGTAATTGCAGTGTTGTGTTGTATTTGGTTGCAGCGTTTAATGTCAAAAGAATCATAATCTTTTTCAGAAAAAAATGTTGGCAAAATCTTATCAAAAAGTTAATTACGTTAAAATTTTGTAAAGGACTTTTCTGCTGCCAAAATCAATTAATATGTTTGCCTTATAAAAAACAACGTATTAATTAATTTTTTATACCATGAATACCAAAAAACAGTACTTAACATTGGCCCTTGCTTTCACTTTAATTGTAGGCGGATCTGTTTCTATTTGGGCACAAAACAAGAAAAAACAAGACCTCATAACAATCAATGACACTTCAAAAGATGTGGTGATGACTTGGAACAAAACTACGCCTGAGTCGGAAATGAACGATGATGTAAAAGCTTTGAAAAAATACGGCGTGACCATCAATTACTCTGATGTGAAACGCAATGTTAAAAATGAAATTACCGGTTTAAAAGTAAGTTACGAAGACGAAAAAGGTAATAGAGGCGAATTAAAACTCAATCAACAATCTCCAATTTCCACAATTAGTTTTTACAAAGCAGGAAGCGAAATCGGTTTTGGTACACCTGCAAATTCTAACGGAATGGAAAATTTCTTCTTTAATGGAGTTCCAAATGGGAAAATGCTACAACAATTTGGTTTCCACGATGAAGATGGAAATCCTTCAACTGACAATTTCCAATTTAATTTCTCTGACAATAACGATGCCCCTAAATCAAATAGAAAGTCGAAAATCGTCATCAAAAAACCGAATAAAAAAGACTTGATTATTGAAGATGGCGAAGTGATTTCAGGGGCTGACGATTATACTGCTGAAGAAATCGAAAAAATTAAGAAGGATTCCGATATAACTTCAGATGATTTTAGAAATAAAGACGCGAATCCACTTGGAGAATTTGATTTACGAAATGAAAAAGGCGTTCAAGAATTCAAGAAAAAAATCAAGAAAATAATTAATTCTGACGAAACGGATACCGATGAAAAATCAGAACTAGCTAAAGCAAAGGAAGAAATGATTAAGGCAAAAGAAGAATTAGAGAAAGCCCGAATTGCTTTGGAGAAAGCCAACAAAATACAAGCTAAAAAGAAATAAACTACAAAAAGACCATTATATCAATGGTCTTTTTTATTTTTACCAAAAAAAGTAATGTTCAAAGTTATAGCTAAAATCAATAAAATACTATTACCCAGTTTAACTAAACAAGGCTTGGACGTGACCAAAGCGAAGAAATGGCAAATGGCACTGATAGGCTATCGCTATTACGTAACCTGTAGAGCCTTAGATAAATAAATACTAAAAGGAAGAAGTTGTCCAAAAAAAGCAGTTATTTTTTAAATTTCGATTTGGATATCTACCAATTTTACCTATATTTGCACCCGCAACAAGGCCTCGTGGCGCAACTGAATAGCGCATCTGATTACGGCTCAGAAGGTTACTGGTTTGAATCCAGTCGAGGTCACGAATAAAAACAAAACAATCCAAAAATAATCAAGTTTACTTGAAATTGTTTTTGGATTTTTTTTTTTTCAAAGCGGAGCTTTACTGGATCTATAATCCTGTCAAAATAATCAAGCTTGCTTGAGCGTTTTTTTGTTTTAATAGTATTTTCAAAGCGGAGCTTTACTGGATATGTAATCCATAAAGTGCTTGAACTTTTCTTGTTTTTATAGTATTTTCAAAGCGGAGCTTTGCTGGATATGTAATCCAGAAACCGCTTGAGCGTTTTTTTATTTTCAATCGGTTAGCTCAAAGTCAGGAGACTTTGCACAGCGGGGACATACAGCCTCTCCTTTTCTAAAATAAATTAACTTAAATCTTAATTATCAACATGGTAACTTGTATATTTATATCCATCACTAATTTTGATACACTACCAATTTTTGTTTATTAATCATGCACCACACGAAAGGATTCGTTGTCATTAAATTCCAAACATTCTAAAAACTACTACATCATCTATCAGTCCTTTTTGACCTGAATAATCTATTGCACTGCTATAAACATAATCCTCTGGTTTATAAACTAAACCTTCTTCTACGGGATTATTGTGCA
>NZ_JAVKNB010000002.1:0-171715 GCF_031537875.1 Flavobacterium sp.
ATGGTATCTAAGGCTAGTTGTGTTGTTTGGTCGGCCTTGTAAGCTGACCGGGTTTAGTAGTTAGACCAATGAAAAGCTTTCCAGAAATTCTGATTTTCAGAACTAAGGATAGCTTTTTTGATTTAAGACGGTACTAAAACGATATAGTTGCTCTTTTTTATCCCCAAAAAATAGTATAATTTTGGTTTTTCGAAACACATTTCTTTTTTAAATGAAAAACCACTTCCACTTATTTTCGATAGTAATTGTTTTTAGTTGTATTTCTTTTAATGCAATGGGGCAATCTCTTGTGTCAAAAGATAATGGGCTTAAAGATTCCTTGTACAATGCAATCGAGTTAAGGTTTTGAATTATTCTATGAAAGAATTTGACGCTTTGTTTTTTGAGTTTTTTCAGAAGAAAGCCAATCCTAATCTGATTTTGAGCAAAAAAGAATTTTATAGTTTTACCATTAAAATCGCTGCTTTTTCAGATCGATTAGCTAGTTTATATCCAACTCAAAAGGAAATCGCTGCCGAGAGCAAAAAGAAGTGGATGTCCGAATCCTACGAAGATTATTTGCTTTATAAAGCTTCTCAAAAAAAATAATTGTATTTTTATCCAATATTAGTCCCATACAAAAACAAAACATTGAAGTATTTTTTTCTTTTTTTAGTAGTAATTCTGTTTAACTCTTGTCAGTATTTTGGGAAGCAAGTGCCTTCTGAAAAGGAATTGTTGGCAAAGGAATTAAACGAAATCAACTGGAAGGAAGTAGATGAATTCCCGTCACTTACAGATTGTGAAAAAATAGAGGATAAGACCCAGCGTCAACAATGTTTTTTTGAGATATTAACTCAATTAATTCAAGAAAAATTAAGTGTTGATACCTTATCAGTACTTTATCCAGAGTTAGATACAATCGAAGTTAAAGTAACTGTTTTTCCAAATTCAACATTGCAATTCGAACCACAGTTTCCTAAAGATTCTGTAGCGTATGATACCATAAAAATTGACAGTATTTTAAAAGCTCGATTAGTTGATTTTCCGAAAGTGAATCCCGCAATTAAACGTGGAATTCCAGTTAAAACTCAATTCATACTTCCTGTTATTCTAAAAGTAGAGTAGTAGTTAAACAAACTCAAATTGGCAAACGAACGCATCATATTAGGAATTGATCCAGGAACTACCATTATGGGTTTTGGCCTGATTAAGGTCGTGAATAAGAAGATGGAATTCTTGCAATTGAACGAACTACAATTGTCTAAGTATGACAATCATTATCAAAAATTAAAAATCATTTTTGAACGTACTATTGAACTCATCGAAACGCACCATCCGGATGAAATAGCGATTGAAGCTCCATTTTTTGGAAAGAACGTACAATCGATGTTGAAACTAGGTCGCGCACAAGGTGTAGCTATGGCAGCGGGACTTTCTCGCGGAATTCCCATTACAGAATACGAGCCAAAAAAAATAAAAATGGCCATTACCGGAAATGGAAATGCCAGTAAAGAGCAGGTTGCCAAAATGCTTCAACAATTACTAGGTCTCAAAACATTACCTAAAAACTTAGATTCAACGGATGGACTAGCAGCTGCTGTGTGTCACTTCTTTAATTCGGGCCGACTAGAAATTGGAAAAAGTTATTCGGGTTGGGATGCTTTTGTGAAACAAAATGAAGAACGAATTCGATAATTTGAAAATGTATCAATGAGGAAATTATTTTCTTGTTTTGGACACATTTTTAAATTTTCAAATTAATTAATTTTCAAATTAAAATGTCAGGTATCTACATTCACATCCCTTTTTGCAAACAAGCATGTCATTACTGCGATTTTCATTTTTCGACTTCGATGAAGAAGAAAGAGGAAATGGTTTTGGCTTTAGCCAAGGAATTGCAATTGCGTAAGAAGAAGTTTCAAAAGGAATCCGTAGCAACAATCTATTTTGGAGGCGGAACACCATCTGTTTTGACTCCTGCAGAAATTAGGTTTTTGATTGATGCCGTTTACGAAAATTATACTGTAGTATCAACTCCTGAAATTACTCTTGAAGTCAATCCTGATGATTTATTTGAAGAACGAATTGCGGCATTTGCCGAACTAGGAATTAATCGTCTCTCGATTGGGATTCAGTCTTTTTTTGAAGAGGATTTGCAGTTGATGAACCGTGCACATAATTCGGAAGAAGCCCAAAAATGTTTGGAAATAGCCACCCGTTATTTCGATAATATTTCACTGGATTTGATTTACGGAATCCCCGGAATGACGAACGAAAGGTGGCAACAGAATATTGAAACGGCGCTATCTTTTGGAATACCTCATATTTCTAGTTATGCGTTGACGGTAGAACCTAAAACGGCTTTGAATAAACTGATTCAAACCGGAAAAATAGCTTCGCCTAATGATGAGGTTGCCCAAGAACATTTTATGATTTTGGTCGAAACCCTAGAAAACAATGGATTTGTTCATTATGAATTGTCCAACTTTGGCAAAGAAAACTATTTTTCTCAAAATAATTCGGCCTATTGGTTGGGTAAAAAATACCTTGGAATTGGTCCTTCAGCACACAGTTATGATGGCGTTTCGAGGAGTTGGAATGTTTCAAATAACGCTTTGTATTTAAAAGCGATTCAAAACGAAGAATTGCCTAATGAAATCGAAAAATTAACTTTAGAAGACCGCTATAATGAATATATTATGACAGGTCTACGAACCATTTGGGGTGTCTCTTTAGTTCGGATTGAGCAGGAATTCGGTATAGAATTTTTAAATTATTTAAAGCAACAATCACAAAAATTCATTGATGATGGGTTACTTTTTATTGCTGACGACATATTAAAACCTACGCTTAAAGGTAAATTTTTAACGGATGGAATAGCAAGTGATTTGTTTTACTTAAATTTGGAATAACTTAACCGCAAGGTTCGCCAAGTTTTCGCCAAGAACGCAAGATAAAAATATACGCCAATTTCAATATGACAGAAAACGAATTATCAAGAATTGTGTTTGATTGTGCTTTAAAAGTACATCAAAGTTTAGGTCCCGGATTATTAGAAAGTGCCTATGAAGAATGTTTGTTTTTTGAATTAAAAAACAAGGATTAAATGTCGAAAAACAGAAACCGTTACCGTTAATTTATGAAGAAGTAAAACTTGATATAGGCTATAGAATTGATATTATTGTAAACAATAAATTAATTATTGAAATAAAATCGGTGGAGGCTTTGAATGATGTACATTTTGCTCAATTGTTAACCTATTTAAAATTGACAAATTGTAAATTAGGCTTACTAATTAATTTCAATGTTACCTTAATTAAAAACGGAATAAAAAGAGTGGTCAATAATCTTTAAAACTTTGCGAACCTTGCGTAAAACCTTGCGCCCTTTGCGGTTAAAAAATATGATTACAAAAATCCAAAATTTCGAAATTGACTTATCAAAACCCATTGATATTTCGATTCCAATAACGAATGACGAGCAAAATCCTATTGCTTGGTATCAAAATGCGCCGGAAATAAAACCGGTAGTGATGGGAGATTGGGTGGGCAAAGTTTCAGAAGGACAGTCGTCAACTAATTTCAACAATCTGTTTTTTAATCCGCATGCTCACGGAACACATACGGAGTGTTTGGGG
Source organism: Flavobacterium sp. (assembly GCF_031537875.1). GTDB lineage: Bacteria > Bacteroidota > Bacteroidia > Flavobacteriales > Flavobacteriaceae > Flavobacterium. Next base: position 3,620 of record NZ_JAVKNB010000002.1, read on the forward strand.
CATATCACAAAAGAGTTCTATAGCATCAATCAATATTTAAAACAGTTTTTCTTTTGGGCAACACTAATCTCAGTTCAACCAGAAAAAGTGGGTGCGGACTTAGTGATTTCAAAAGCGCAAATTGAAAAAGAATTGAATTTTTTTCAGCATTCAGAAATCAAACCCGAAGCGATTGTTATTCGAACGCTGCCTAATGACGTTTCAAAAAAATCATTGAAATATTCCAATACTAATCCGCCATTTTTGTCTGAAGAAGCTGCGTTGTTTCTTCGCGAAAGCGGAATCCAACATTTATTAATTGATTTGCCCAGTGTCGATCAAGAGAAAGACGGAGGAAAATTAGTGGCACACAAGGCCTTTTGGAATGTTAAAGACGTGAATTATTTGAATGAAGATGCAAGATTGAATTGCACTATTACCGAAATGATTTTTGTCCCTAACGAAGTTTCAGACGGTAATTATATGCTGAATTTACAGATAGCTTCCTTTGAAAATGATGCGAGTCCGAGTAAGCCAGTTTTGTATGCGATACAAAAAAAAACAATATACAGAGTTGAGATATGAATTTAGAAACCTTTTATGAGTATTGTCTTTCCAAACTAGGAGTCACTGAACACTTTCCTTTCAATGAAGATGCTTTGGTGCTTAAAGTGGGCAATAAAATATTTTTGTTGAGTTCGTTAAGTTCTTGGGAAATGGGAAATCCTAAAGTCAACTTGAAGTGTGATCCTGAAAAAGCACAAGAATTACGTGCCGAATATGAAGGCATACAACCGGGCTACCACATGAGTAAAAAACATTGGAACACGGTTACTATCAATGAAGACGTATCTGACAGCTTGGTCAAGGAATTAATCGATCATTCGTATGAATTGGTTTTTAACAGTTTGTCTAATAAAATAAAGAATGAAATTCTAATAGTAGAAAATTAGGTAGTATATTTACTTTAACTAAAATAATTCCCAAATAAAGAGTGTATGAACGATCAAATTAAAAAGTTTTTAAACGAAGAGCAAGACCCAAAAGCCATTGAGAAAGTCATGTCAAAATTGAGTGATTTATTGATGAAGAATGAAGAAATTGGTTATATCGCAGTACAAAAAAAACCTGCTATAACTGTTTTGCCCGATAGTATTGTGGTGACCAACAAACGAATTATCATTTGCCAACCTAAAAATTTAGGACTTTCGATGAACTTTACGGATTATTCTTGGGATGAAATTGAAAGTACATTTGTCAAAGAAGGTATTTTAGGATCTGATTTTTCATTTGTAACCAAAACCGCGATTTCCGTAACAATTGAATACATTCCAAAAGTACAAGCGCGTAAAATGTATGCTTTTGCAAAAGAACAAATAGATGTGCTAAAAAGCGGTAGTTCTATAACTCCTGATGTAGAAGAAGTTGAAACGGAGGAAGTCACTTCATTTGATGAAATAATGCCAGCTCATGCCGAATTTTCAGAAATAGAATCAATTGGTTCAGACAAAGAAAAACCATTGAATGAGTTGTCTTCAGACGAACTTTTTGAAAAGTTGCAGAATTATAAAAAACTACTCGATAACGGATTGATTTTACAAGGCGAATACGATGCTTTGAAAAAAGAAATTCTGAGTTATATGTAATAAAAAAGCGGTTTCAATTGAAACCGCTTTTTTTATTTTCTTGTTTTTAGAATGGAAAAACCGAGTAGTCCCCAAGCCACAATTAGCAATAACCCGCCAATTGGTGTAATGAAACCGATGCTTTTAAAATTGATTCCTGTGATTCCCATTGTGGACAACAGATAAATCGATCCTGAAAAGAAAAGAACTCCCAATACTACTAAAGTATAGATGTTTTTTTTAGTCTTCTCTACTATATCATTTTGGGTTGCCAGAACGAATAGAAAGAAAGCATGATACATTTGGTACCGTACGCCTGTTTCAAAACTCATTAATTGTTCTGGATTTAATACTTTTTTTAAAGCATGAGCGCCAAAAGCACCTAATATAATGGCAATCATTCCAAACAAAGCGGCTGTTGCAGTGATTTTTTTATTCATTTTTTACAAAAATATCTTTTATTCAATTAATTTCGATAAAACACATCTGCTTTTTTTAAAGCAGATGTATCTTAGTACTATTCCTGAATTGTAATAGGTAAACTGTATTGAACTCTTACGGGTTTACCGTTTTCAGTTGCAGGAGTCCAATTGGGGCACATTTTTAAAACTCGAATAGCTTCTTTTCCTAAGCCGAATTCATCATCTTTAATAATTTCAAATTCAGAAAGATTGCCATCTTTTTCAACCATAAATTTCATATAGATTTTACCCTTTCCCTTAAATCCTTTTGGAATTTGATAGTTTTCGCCAATGAATTTGTAAAAGGCTTCTATGCCTCCTTTAAATTCAGGATTTGTTTTTGTGGTACTTGGATGCCGAAGTACTGTTTGACCTGCTTTTGATAAATTTTCAATAGTTTCAGTGTTTTTATGGCAAGAAAATAGCAATAAAACAAGAAAAAGAGGGACGATACTCATTTGTTTTAGTAAAATGATTCTGGTTGATTTTTGTTTTGTCATCATAATTAATCGTTTTTTGGTTATTAAAAAATTTAAATTACTGGCCAAGTAAAAAGTTGTATTCTCGTTTCCTTTAGATAAAAGTAAAGATTGGTAAAACGGAACATTTGTATGGGTTTGAATCACTTTTTCATCAGAGATGAATTCATGGTTTAGTTGGATTGCTTTTTTGTAAATAATAAATAGCGGATTAAACCAAAAAACAGTTTTTAGAATTTCGACAAACAGGATGTCCCAACTGTGTTTTCCGGATACATGAGTTAGTTCATGAATAAATAATTCGTTTTCTATCTGTTCTGTTTCGTATTCCTTTTTATTAATAAAAATGTAATTTAGAAAGGTGTGAGGAAGCACTTTTTTATCTAATAAAACTAATTTTGCATTTTTATATTTTATAGTAGGATGAGACTGAATAGTAGTTTGTATTTGTTTTAAATTTAGCATAAACCGTATAGAAAGTAGGGTAGTAATTAACCCATAAATTATCCAAGTTAAGAGGACTATATTATTTGTTTTACTTGTGTTTGTAATAATGGTCTGTGGTAGTTGAATGTTATTGATGGAACTCAAAGGAGATTGAATTTTTTCAATAATTTCAAACGAAAAAAATGGAATTGCTAATGAAAATAAAAGTCCAAATAATAAGTAATAACGGTTGAAATGGTGCATTTTTTCTTTTTCAAGAAATAAATAATAGACCGAAAGTAAAACTACTAGGGATAAACTGGATTTGATTAGAAAGATTGTCATTTTTTCTTTTTTTGAATTTCACTATCAATTATTTTTTTTAATTCTTCAAGTTCAGCAGCAGTTAAATTAGTTTCTTTTGTAAAAAAGGAGGCAAATTGCGAAGCCGAATTGTTGAAAAAATTACTAATTAACCCGTTGACATGTTTTGAGAAATAGTCCGATTTTTTAACTAATGGGTAATATTCTCTAGCGTTTCCATTTTCATTATAGGCTATAAATTTTTTATCAATCATTCGCTTTAAAAGTGTTGCTACTGTTGTTGTTGCTGGTTTAGGATCTGGATAAGCTTCGAGCAAATCTTTCATAAACCCTTTTTTTAGCTGCCAAAGGTGCTCCATTAATTGTTCTTCTGAATTGGATAGTTGTACCATTATTTGATTTCGGTTTCTGTGATTAAATTACCGTTATTATAGTTTCTAAGTGTAATTAATTTTCCTTTTTCGTTATAATATTTCCAAATTCCACTGTAATACCAATGGTATTTTTGATTAATGCTGTCTAACTTTGTTTTTCCTTTCGATGCTAATTTCCCGTTTTGAAAATATATCCTTGTGTTGCAATACCCAGCTTTATATTTTTCTTTTTTGATAATTTTGTCATTCAAAAAATATTTCCATTTTTTTATGGGATTTCCCTTTTTATAGTTCCCTATGGATTTATAGGCTAAGCTATCTTCAGAATATTTTTCGATCGATAAACCTTCTCTTTCCTTGTTTGTTTTTTAATTTATGGCTTGATTATTTTTGCATCCGTAAAGGAGTGTTAATCCGGTCAAAATCAATAGAAATTTTTTCATAGATGATTTTTACTCTACAAATGTAGAATAAAAAATCAGTTCTACAAGCGTAGAGATTAAATTTAACATTTTATCTTTTTTAAACTATTTTAAATTTGTGTTTTTCTAAATGAGTTTTCGTTAAAAAAGAAGCTGCCAGAAAGAAAAGCTAAAAAAATCCATTTCCTAGAGAAGAAATGGATTGGTTTTCAATTTGTATGTAAGTTACTTGTCACTCAGTTCTACAAAATACTTGTAAAATAACGGAATAGTTTCGATTCCTTTTAAGTAATTAAAAATTCCGAAATGTTCGTTTGGCGAGTGAATAGCGTCGCTGTCCAATCCAAACCCCATTAAGATGGTTTTACTTTTTAATTCTTTCTCGAATAAAGCGACAATTGGAATACTACCACCGGAGCGAACCGGAATAGCAGGAACGCCAAAAGTTTCAGTGTACGCTTTGTTAGCGGCTTGGTAGCCAATGCTATCAATTGGGGTAACGTAGCCTTGTCCGCCATGATGAGGGGTTACTTTTACCGTTACGCCTGCAGGTGCAATACTCAAGAAGTGATTGGTAAACAATTCGGTAATTTCTTCCCAATCTTGATTTGGGACTAAGCGCATCGAAATTTTAGCGAAAGCCTTACTCGCAATAACAGTTTTGGCACCTTCACCAGTGTATCCACCCCAAATTCCGTTTACGTCAAGGGTTGGGCGAATGGAATTTCTTTCGTTGGTTACATAGCCTGTTTCGCCATAAACGGCATCAATGTCTAAGGCTTTTTTATAATTTTCTAAACTGAAAGGCGCTTTGGCCATTTCGGCTCTTTCGGCAGCAGAAAGTTCTTCTACTTTGTCATAAAATCCAGGAATAGTAATATGATTGTTTTCATCATGAAGCGATGCAATCATTTTGGTCAATACATTGATTGGATTGGCAACGGCTCCACCATACAATCCAGAATGTAAATCGCGATTAGGTCCTGTAACTTCCACTTCAACATAACTCAAACCACGAAGTCCTGTCGTAATAGAGGGTTGTTGATTTGAAATCATCCCGGTATCGGAAATTAAAATTACGTCATTTTTTAGTTTTTCTTGGTTGCGTTCAACAAACCAACTCAAACTTTTGGAACCAATTTCTTCCTCACCCTCAATCATGAATTTCACATTACAAGGCAAACAGTTAGAAGCAATCATGTATTCAAATGCCTTAACATGCATGTACATTTGTCCTTTATCGTCGCAAGCACCACGAGCAAAAATGGCTCCTTCGGGATGAATTTCAGTAGTTTTAATTACGGGTTCAAATGGGGGAGAAGTCCACAATTCCATTGGATCGGGTGGTTGAACATCATAATGTCCATATACCAAAACAGTTGGTAAGTTGGGGTTGATTGTTTTTTCGCCGTATACAATTGGATAACCCGGGGTATCACAAATTTCGACCAAATCACAGCCTGCTTTTTCTAAACTCGCTTTTACAGCATCAGCGGTATCAAACACATCTTGAGAATAAGCGGTATCAGCACTTACAGAAGGGATTTTTAATAGTTCAATTAATTCGTTAATGAAACGTTCTTTATTTTCTTGAACGTAAGACGATATGTTTTCCATGGTAAGGATTCTAATTTAATACAATCAAAAGTACAAAAAAGGAGTGAAATATTTTTTGTTTAATTTACTTTGAAAATTAGAACTTATGTGTATATTTGCACCCACAATTGAGCGGATATGGTGAAATTGGTAGACATGCCAGACTTAGGATCTGGTGCCGCAAGGCGTGTAGGTTCGAGTCCTATTATCCGCACAAAAAAAGCTTCTCATTGAGAAGCTTTTTTTATGGAGTGAATTTAAAGATTTTAAACGTTCTTTAAATTGATAATTTCTTGTTCTGTAAGCATTCTCCAGTTCCCTCGAGGCAAATTCTTTTTGGTTAAACCAGCAAAAGCGACACGATCTATACGCAAAACATTGTAATCAAAGTGCTCAAAAATTGAACGAACTACTTTTACATTCGCAGAACGCAATTTAAGACCCACTTCGCTTTTAGGTTCGTTGTCGATATAACTTACTTCTTCTACAAAAACTCGGTGTCCGTCTAAAACTAATCCTTTGCTTATTTTTTCTAAATCCTCAAATTTCAAATTTTTGTCTAACGAAACTTGGTAGATTTTAGATGATTTTTGGTTCGGCAAAGTGAACTTTCTAATCATATCGGTATCATTTGTAAACAATAATAAACCAGTAGTATTTTTGTCCATTCGTCCTACAGCTCCTATTTTTGCAGTCGTAGCACCACGAACCAATTCTAAAACGTTGCGGTATTCTTGACCTTCATCAAGAGCAGTAGTAAAGTTTTTAGGTTTGTTCAACAAGATGTATTCTTTTTTCTCAGGAGTTAAAAGCACCCCGTCAAAATTAACTGTATCGGTAATTTTTACTAAATACCCCATTTCAGTTACAGGTACTCCGTTAACTTTTACGTTTCCTGATTGGATGTAAATATCGGCATCACGACGGGAACATACTCCCGAGTTCGCGATGTATTTATTCAAACGAATTTCGTCAGCAGCTTTCGCTCTTTTTGGAGCTTGATTAGGTGTTTTGACTACCTTGTTTGCTTCTGCCTCTGCTATTTTAGTGTTGACTTTTGCTTTTTTAGGACCTTGCGCACGCTTTTGCATGGCAGGTTTTGGCTTATTTGAATTGGGTCTAGAACTATTGGTTCTTCCGCCACCTCTGTTAGTATTCATAATTATTGGTATTTTAGTATCTCCATTCGGACAGACTTGTCCTTCAATTGGCAAAGATAGTATTTATATCCTTGAGAAACGATTTTACTTTTAAGAGTGTCGTAGTTAGTGTAATAGCAACAATCGTTTTCCGTGCCATAAAACAGACGGATTAATGAGTACGATGCAAAAAACCCCTGCTACAATCAAAAATTTAAGTACGTTGTGCAATCGGAGAAATGCAGCTTTGGTAGTTGCTTTTTGTAAGGCCAATGCAAAGAAAATCAAGACGATTAAACAACTGTAAAAATACACATCCATATAACCCACATCGTAAATTTCGATTAAAATATAGACTGGAATTACAGTGCAAAATGCCAAAACAGTAATGATTTTTTTAGAAGTGTTTTCTCCGTAAACAATTGGAATAGTTTTGTAATTGTTAGCCAAATCGCCTTTTAGGTTTTCTAAATCTTTGATCATTTCCCGAATTAGCAATAACAAAAAAAGGAAACTTGCGTGTGCAAAAATGACCGCCAACTGATTCTTGTAATTTTCAATTTCTTCAAAAGGGATTTGGTTGTAATAATACAAAAGGATGGCAAAAAATGGCAAAACGGCTAACAAAGCTGACATTAAATTGCCAATTAAAGGTTGTTTTTTGATTTTGTGGGAATAGAACCAAATCAAAAAAATATACACCGAAAAGAATAAAAAAGCGCGCCAAGAAACAAACAACGCCATTGAAGCAACAATGAAATTGAGTGAAAAATAGACGCTTAATTTTGTCTTTTGACTTACAAATCGATCCAACATCGATTTAGTAGGACGGTTGATTAAATCTTTGCGGCTGTCGTAAAAGTTATTGATAATGTAACCCGATGCAATGGTCAATGCCGATGCAAAAACTAAAATAAACAAATTGAAATCAAGAAGGACATCCAAAGCTCTTTTTTCGGGAGCTAAAATAAAAATAGCCGAAAGGTATTGCGCCAAGATAATAATAGGAATGTTGTAGCCTCTTACCACAGAGAACAAGCTGATTATTTTTTTAACCACCAATTTGTTAGCTCTGCTTAACATCTATTTGTTTTTGTCGTTGGGAATTTTATCTCAGACTAGAATTGGTACACCACTTCTAATTTGTAGTCTTTCAAAGAAGCTTTGGCGCGTTCTAAATCTTCGGTAAAACCTAAGATATAACCGCCTCCACCAGAACCGCACAATTTCAAATAGTAATCGTTGGTGTCGATTCCTTTTTGCCAAATCCCATGAAATTCTTCAGGAATCATCGGTTTGAAATGACTCAAAACTACTTTTGATAATTTCTTAGTGTTGGCAAACAACGATTTCATATCACCTCCCAAGAAGTTCTCTACGCACGAATCGGTATATTTTACAAACTGCGTTTTCAGCATGTTACGGAAGCCTTGATCTTTTAGGTTTTCCATGAAAATATTGACCATTGGAGCAGTTTCGCCCACAATTCCAGAGTCGATTAAGAAAACGGCTCCTTTGCCATCCAGACTTTGCGTTGGAATTCCAGTAGCTTCAATATTGTCTTTTGAATTGATTAAAATAGGAATGCTTAAATAGCTATTTAAAGGATCTAAACCCGAACTTTTTCCGTGGAAAAAACTTTCCATTTGAGAGAAAATAGTTTTTAGTTCCAATAATTTCTCACGCGTTAGATTTTCTAAAACGGTGATTTTGTTTTGAGCATATTTGTCGTAAATCGCTGCCACTAAAGCACCACTACTACCCACGCCATATCCTTGCGGAATACTGGAATCGAAGTACATGCCGTTAGTAACATCAGCTTCTAAAGTAGCTAAATCAAAACGAACTAAATCAGGTTGTTCAATTTCTAAATTTTTCAAATGATTTACAAAACGCTTCAAATGCCCGTTAGAAGAAATAGCTTCTGCAGAAGGATTTTGATCACATTTTAGCGCACCATTGTAAAAATTATAAGGGATAGAAAGTCCTTTGGAATCTTGAATAATTCCGTATTCTCCAAAGAGTAATATTTTTGAATAAAAAAGAGGTCCTTTCATAGTGTTGATTAATCAATTAATTGACTGCCAATTCCAATTTCATCACAAATATACTGACCATTTTGACAATAGCCAACTAATTCGTCCTGAATAAATTGCAAGACTTTTTCTTTTACTTGATTTGGATAAAGAACATGTACATTCGCACCAGCGTCTAGAGTAAAGCAAACGGGTATTTTCGTTTCATTTCTAAATTGCCAAATGCGATTGATAATTTCTAATGTATTTGGTTTCATCAAGATAAAATAAGGCATCGAAGTCATCATCATAGCGTGTAATGTCAAGGCTTCGCTCTCCACAACGGCTATAAATTCTTCTAGATTTCCACTTTCAAAAATTGAAATCAGTTGATCTAAATTCTCATGTGCTTGCGCAAATCGCCTTTCGGCAAAAGGATGGTTGTGCATTAAGTCGTGACCTAAAGTACTCGACACTTGTTTCTCGCCTTTGTCAACCAATAAAATAGTGTCTTGGTAGTTTTTAAAATTTTCGTGAATGGCGTGTGGAAATTCCACCCCAAATAAATCAGAACTTCCTGGAATATTGGATTGGTTTCCCCAAACAACAACCTGACCTTTAACGCTTCGGCAAGCACTTCCAGAGCCTAAACGCGCTAAAAAAGAAGCTTTTTGGTAAAAATACTCCTCGCTCATTTCAGGATTCAATGCTTTTTCGAGACTCATCAAGTTCATCGCTAAAGCGGCCATTCCTGATGCAGAAGAAGCAATTCCTGAACTGTGTGGAAATGTATTTTGAGTGTCAATCGTGAAATGATAGTCTTTCAAGAAAGGTAAGTAGGATTCAATTCGTTCAAAGAATTTTTGAATTTTGGGTTTGAAATCTTCTTTCGGTTTTCCTTCAAAAAGTAAATCAAAAGAGAATCCCGATTCGCTTGCATTTTGTTTTTTGGCGAAAGCCAAATGCGTAATCGTTTTGCAATTATTCAAGGTAAAACTCACCGAAGGATTGGCAGGTACTTGATTTTCTTTTTTACCCCAATACTTTACCAATGCGATGTTGCTTGGCGCACTCCATTGAAAATTACCTTGTTCAACTGATTGTGTATATGGAGCTGGAATAAAATCGTTTGCTGTAGCCATGAATAAAAATTTTAGCAAAGATACTTTTTTTGCTGAATTGGTTTTGGGTTTATTTTGGCTATTGAATAGAATATTTTTGAGTAAATTTGGTTTTAAATTAAAAATGAAATGAACAAAGTTTCTCGTATTGCACTAGTTGTCGTTATTTGTTTGGTAGTGGGGTATGTTTCTGGTATGGTTACTCGTGCCTCGATAACGACTTGGTATCCTACTTTGGTAAAACCGAGTTTTAATCCGCCCAATTGGATTTTTGCACCCGTTTGGACTTCGTTGTATATTATGATGGGTATTGCAGCTGGATTAGTTTGGAATCAAATAGCTTCCACAAAAGAATTGGTTACAAAAGCCCTGCAATTCTTTGCTGTTCAATTGGTTTTGAATGCGCTTTGGTCGTATTTGTTTTTTGGATTACACAACCTGATGTTAGCGACGATCGAAGTCATTCTACTTTGGTTGCTGATTTTTGAAACCTATACTCACTTTGCAAAAATCAATAAAAAAGCAGGTTATTTGTTACTGCCGTATTTGGCTTGGGTGAGTTTTGCTTCGGTTCTAACAGCTAGTATTTGGTGGTTGAATCGTTAATTAATATTCAACTTCCACTTGAATTAAATTTTCAATAAGTTGTTTGTATTTAGTCCAAAAATAGTTGAAAAAATAAAAGGTGTATAGTAGGAATGGGATTTTAAAATAATCCCAATAACTAAAGTGATAATTAAGCATTACGTTAATTACTGCTCCAACAATCATTACTCCAGCAGTAGTAATTAGTATAACTGATGTAATGGGTTGATTGAGCTGTTTGATAATTTTTTGAAGGTCTTCGTTTATTTTGTATTCTACAAAGGTTTCAGAATTTTGCTTTAAAAAACGGATGTGTTTTAATAGTAAATACTGGTACACACTATTTTTAAAGTTGATGCTACTTCCAATAAATAGAAATATAAAAATCCCCATTTTGTTCCATTCAAATACATCTCGAATCCCTATGGTTTCCAATAGAATGGTGGTAAAACCTATTCCGGAAATTAGAATTACTAAAAATCCCGAAAAGCACAAACCTAGTTGGCATTTTATAAGTCTGCTTTCAATAGATTGTGTTTTAGCATAAATAAAAGGTCTGTAACTATTGATCAGTTGGATGCGGGCAGTAATGGTATTCATTTGGGTAAGATTGGGGGGGGGTGTTTGGGTTGGATATTGTTAATTAAAAGTCAGTGGAAAAATTAATGTGGTGTCTTTAAATACTCCATTTTTATGGCCGGGTTGCCAACGAGGAATTTTTTGAAATACTTTTTTAGCTTCTTTTTCTATCTTGGTGTTATTCCCTTCGATTAACTCTACATTGTGTACAAATCCATTCGGATCAACACTAAATTGAATCCTTAATTTTCCGTAAAAATTACCAATTGAAAGATTTCTAGCTACAAAAAAATATAAATTTTCCATTCCTCCCTCATATAAAGGTTCCATTTCTGAAAAAGAGTAAAAGTAGTTTGAAATTCCCTCATCAATTTCACTATCATCAATGTTGATTAATGTTCTGCTAGAATCTTCATTCATTAAGAACTTAGCTTTAGTAGAAACTGAATCATTTATAATTAATAATTCATTTAATTCATTATTGTAGGAAGCAACTAACTTTTTGTTTTTATAGTATTGAGTATTCGAAACATACTTACCATCTAAAAATGTACTAGTTATTTCTATGTTACCATCCTTACTTATTAATTTCCAAAAACCTGTTTTTTGATTTTCCTTATTCAGTTGATTAATTTTTTCATTTTGTCCCAACGTAATTAGAGAAAAGAATAAAATTAGTAATGTAATGGATTTTTTCATTCTATTTTTTTTCAAAATTACAAACCTTTTTTACTAAAACAAAATAATTTTAATTTATTAATCTTTAATTTTAAATTATAAGTAAAAAAATATATTATTCGCTTATGGCACTCGCCAGAATGAATCCACTGGTCCACGCATTTTGGAAGTTGAATCCGCCAGTTACGGCATCAATATTGACGATTTCGCCAGCAAAATAAAGGTTGGGGTGTAATTTGCTTTCCATAGTTTTGAAATTGATTTCTTTTAAATCAATTCCGCCAGCAGTAACAAATTCTTCTTTAAATGTGCTTTTGCCATTGACTTGAAAAACACCTCTTGTAAGTTGGTTGGCTAAGTTTTGCAAATGGGTTTTAGATAAATCAGCCCATTTGGTTTCGGTGCCAATGCCTGAAGCCAGAACCAAACTTTCCCACAAACGATTTTGTAATTCCAAAGGGGATTTTTTAGAGACGGTTTTCTTAGCATGTTCTTGCTTAAGTTCTTTTAAAAGGCTTTCGGTTTCCTCTGTTTCGATATCGTTAAGCCAATTGACCTCGATGGTAAATTGATAGTTTTTATCGTGTAAAATTCGCGCGCCCCAAGCAGATAATTTCAAAATAGCTGGGCCACTCATTCCCCAATGGGTAATCAATAAAGGCCCTGATGATTCGAGTTTAGTACCTAAAACTTTGACGCTAACTTGGGTAGCAATGCCAGGTAATTCTTTGATTCGGGCATCTTTGATGTTAAAGGTAAATAGGGAAGGAACAGGGGTGATTATGGCGTGTCCAAAAGTATGCAACAAATCCCAAATTTTTGGATTGCTACCTGTTGCTAAAATCAATTTTTCAGCTAAGAAAGATTCGTTTTGGGTATCGATTTTCCAGCAATTTTCTGCCGAGCCTTCGGTATAGAAGATAGATTGAACACTTTGTCCTGTTAAGATAGCAATGCCTAATTTTTGACTCGCATTGGTAAAACAATCAATAATAGTTTGGGAAGTATTAGAAACAGGGAACATTCTACCGTCTTCTTCAATTTTGAGTTCGATTCCGTGTTTTTCAAACCATTCTATTGTGTCTCCAGAGCAAAATTGATGAAACGGTCCGCGCAATTCTTTTTCGCCTCTTGGGTAAAATTTAACCAATTCGTTGGGTTCAAAACAAGCATGGGTCACATTGCAGCGTCCTCCGCCAGAAACACGAACTTTGGAAAGGACTTCTTTTCCGCGTTCAAGAATCGCCACTTTGAGTTTTGGATTGCGTTCTACGATGTTAATTGCCGAGAAAAATCCAGCAGCACCACCTCCCACAATAATAATATCAAAGTTTTGATTCATGTTTTTGTTTTTGAACGACAAAGTTAAGAATAAAAGAACGCCTTTATTACTAAAGGCGTTGCTATAATTTAACCGATTTTCTATTTTTGAACCATTAAGATATTTAGGGAATTAAGTTTCTTAATGAATCTTACTATCTTAATGGTTTAGTTGACTCTCAAATAATATTGGTTTTATTTTTTTAATTCTAAAAGTACTATCTCAAATTCAGAATCAATTGTTACTTTTCCATTGGTAACAACTGCTTCTTTTCCAGAATAAGCTTCTTTTACCTTTGCACCATTTTTGAAAATTGTTCCTGTTGCAATTGTTTTTTTGCCTTTGGCTAAATCCAAACCAACCACAATTGCATCGGTATATTTTCCTTGAGTATACGTTCTGCTAAATACATAAGGAGAAGCAGTAATTTGTTGGTGAACTCCAGCACCTACTGCAGGGTGGTTTTTTCTAAACAATCCCAATTTTTGCCAATGTGCCAAGGTTTTTTGAGTGGTTGGATCCTTTTTGATGTCGTCCCAATTCATGAAGGAACGCAAGGTAGCATCTCCTTGTGTGCCTTCAATTACCAGACTTCTAGCGGATTCATCACCGTAATAGACTTGCGCAGTACCAGGAGCTAATAATAATTTATTGGCACTTTCAAAAGTCTTTTCTCTTTTACCATCAAAAGGTGTTGAATCATCGTGAGAGGAAACATAGTTTAAAACTCCAAAGCCTTTTAATTCATTTTGAAGTTTGTTGGAGTAAAATGAAAATAAGCTTTCATAGTCTTTCTTCGCCTCGTTTTTAAATTCAAAATTGATTAAGCTATTGAATCCATTAGCAAAATAATTTACTTTTTTATCTCCAAAATCATAATACAAGCCTCCACTGATGTTATATCCTGAAACTTCTCCTGTAGTGTAAAAACCATTGTTGTCTAACACTTTTGAAGGATTGTTTTTCTTCCAAGTAGCAAAGGCATAATTACATTGTTTTTTGAATTCGGCCCAAACGCCCTCTTCAATATGCTTGGCCGTATCAGCACGGTAGCCATCAATTCCGTATTCTGTAATATAATCGGTTAGCCATTTGATGATGTAATATTTAGGCGCTCTTGGGTATCCTGTACGCGCAAAAAAAGTGTCTAATTCTTTCACTTCTTGTTCATAACGTCCTTCTTTTTTCCATTTTTCGACCAAAGCAGCAGGCAATTCAACGCTTTGTTCGCTTTCAGTACGTGTGTCAGGAAGATTGGCTACCAAAGTACAAGCAGTTGTATTTGCATAGTTTTTATAATCACAGGCAGGACTTGTTCGTACCCAGTTTTCTGGCCAAACGGCATCTTGAGGTGTAACAGGTCCGGTATGGTTGATTACGCCATCAAAAATAACACGTATACCATGTTGGTGGGCTTTCTCTACCATATTTTTTAAATCGGATGGAGTTCCAAAGTTAGGATCTAATGTAGTCCAATCTTTTGCCCAGTAGCCGTGAAACGCATAGCTGTATCCTGTTCCTTCATCTGTTCCATCGTGAATTTGTTCTACCAAAGGCGTCATCCAAATGGCATTAATACCTAGTCGGTCAAAATAACCTTCTTCAATTTTTTGTGTAATTCCTTTGATATCACCACCCATAAAACCACGTAATTTTCCGGTTGGTTTAGTACGGTTGTAGTTGATGTCGTTAGTTTGATCGGCGTTATTGAAACGATCTGTCAATAAGAAATATACATTGGCTGCCTCCCAAACAAAAGGAGTGGTATTAGTTGATTTTTTCTTTTGTGCTTGTGTTACATTGGACGAAATGAATACAGCCAAAAGGGCAAGTAATAAAACATTCTTTTTCATAATTATTTGATTTAGTTTTAACCATTAAGGGATTAAGGAAATTAAGGTTTTTGCTTAATGAATCTTAATTTCTTAATGGTTTATTTAATGCTGTAATTCAAGTATTAAAGCAGATTTGCCTTCAACACTAATGTTACTTTTAATGTTGATGGTTTGTCCAGAAATCACATCTTTTCCAGAGGAATAGTTTTGAGTATTTTCTTTAAAACGGGAAACCGCTATCTCTTGTTTTTCATTAGAATTGTTAATAATAACCATTACACTTTCTGAATCATTGTATCTAAAATAAGTGTATACGTTGTTTTCAGGAACATAATGAGTAGTTTTTCCGGAATGAATTACCGATTTTCCTTTTCGCCAATTGAATAATTTAGCGGTAAAATCAAAAAATTGTTGTTGTTCTTTGGTACGCCCTTCAGCAGAAAAAGCATTGTTGGTATCTCCTTTCCAACCTCCAGGGAAATCATGTCGTATGTCGCCATCACCCATATTTTTATCTCCTTTCATGCCAATTTCAGAACCGTAATACAGTTGTGGGATACCGCGAATGGTAGCTACTAAACTCATAGCCAATTGGTATTTTTTAAAATCGCCTTGGTAGATTTGGTTGAAACGATTAGTGTCGTGATTTTCAGCAAAAACCAACATATTGTTAGTATTTGGATATAAAAAATCGTTGGTGAAATTTTCATATACTTTGATAATTCCTTTGTCCCAATTGGCTTTGTCTTCGTTAAAAACGCCTCCGCCAATAGCATCGTGAAGGGTAAAATCCATTACCGATGGCAAGTTGGAATTGTAGCTTTGAATCGCACCAATTTTACTGTCTTTTTGCCAATATGCCATTTGAGCTTGATCATGCATCCAAACTTCACCTACAATATTGAAATGCGGGTATTCGTCGGTAATGGCTTTAGTCCAAGCAGCGATTCCTTTTTTATCACAATAGGAATAGGTATCTACGCGGAATCCGTCAAGGTCAGCATATTCAATCCACCATATAGCATTTTGGATGAGATAATTTAGGACCAATGAATTCGACTGGTTCAAATCGGGCATTGATTTTACAAACCATCCGTCCATACACATTTGAGCATCTGTTTTAGCAGCGTTTGGATCAAATTGTGATGTCATTCGGTAGTTGGTTTGTTTAAAACCTGGAAATTGATGAATCCAATCGTAAGTAGGTAAATCATTCATCATCCAGTGCTTATACCCCCAATGATTGGTCACATAATCCATGATGTTTTTCATGCCGCGTTGGTGCAATTCGGCACTTAAACGCACATAATCTTCGTTGGTTCCGTAACGAGAATCGATTTTATACACATCGGATTGTCCGTAGGTATGATAGGATCCTCTTTCGTCATTGTCTTCGCAAAGTGGAGTAGGCCAAAGAGCAGTCGCTCCAAGGGATTTGATATAATCTAAGTTATTGATAATTCCTTCAATATCACCACCGTGACGGCCGTCTTTATTGGCACGATTCGCTTTTTCTATGGTTTCTTTCGTGCTGTCATTATTTGGATTACCATTGGCAAAACGATCTGGCATTAACAAATAAATCATATCCGAACTATCGAATCCTTCACGAAAGCGCGAATTTTCTCTTCTTGATTTCAAACTATATTTTTGGGTAAAAGCCACTTTTTTATTTTTCGAAAAAGAAAAAAGCAAGTCTTGCGTAGCTACATTTTTGGTGTCGATAGTTACAAAAAGATAGTTCGGGTTTTCTGTTTTTTGAATGGTTTTAATTACGACTCCATTAGAGACACTCACTTCATTTTGAGCAATATTTTTCCCGTAGAACATAATTTGCACTTCAGAAAGATTCATGTTAGCGTACCAAAAAGGCGGTTCAACACGGTCGATTTGAGCAAATGCAAATGTTGTTGAGAGTAATAAGAAGAGTAATTTTTTCATAGTTCTAAAATTTATTTTTGTAATAAAAATTGTAATGGAATATGCAGTCGTTCTGACCACGATTTTTCGGAATGGTCTTTTCCTTCAAAAAATTGAGTAGTCCAATTCGTTGGGAGAAACCCTTTTTTTTGCATGAGTACATCTACTTTTTTCTGTAAATCGGGGTACAAAGCATCTAGTGTTTTGTTTCCGTAATCAAAATAGAATGTATGTGTTTTTGGGTTAGGCAAATGGGAATCCATATAATTGATGAAAGCATCAGGTATTGGATTGTTTTGAGTGCTAAATGTTCCAGGCCAATGGGTAGAAATACACGCCGCTCCGCCAAAAACTTCGGGATATTCGCAAATAGCGTACATTGAAATCAGTCCGCCCATACTAGAACCCGCAATTACAGTATTACTTTTATCTTTTAAAGTAGAAAAATGGCTGTCGATGTAGGGTTTTAATTCAGTCACTAAAAATTTCAGATACAAATCAGAAATGGGTTGAAAGACTTCTTTAGTTCTACCGGCTTTTTGTAACTGAGCTGTTATCGTGTCTTTTTGTGTTTGGCTTAAACTTTCATAAGGCTTTTTCGGAAAATATTCTGGATGTCGTTTTTGACCGTTATTCCAAATTCCAACTACAATAAATTTTTTCGTTTTCCCTTCTTGTATCAATTTCCCTGCTACTTCATCCACTTCCCAAGATTGCTTGTTCCAAGTTGTAGCTGCGTCATATAACATTTGACCATCGTGCATGTACAAAACCGCGTATTTTTGAGTGCTAGAATAACCATCAGGCAGCCAAATATCGATATTTCTTGAATTAACATAGTCCGATTTAAAGTTTTCAAGGCGTTGTATAGTGCCTTTACTCACTTTTGGTATCTGCCCAAAAGAAATGGATGTTAGTAGTAAAAAGAAGATTTTTTTCATTCTTAAACCATTAAGGAATTAAGGGACATTAAGTTTTTTTATGATTTATTCGTCACTTAGCATTGTAAAGTATTCGTTTACAAAAGGTTTTGATGACTTTGTAATATTAGTTGTTTTAAAATTAATTAATAATCCCTGTGGACGTCTGAGTAATTTCATATACGATAAAAGTTGTGCTTCATGAATAGGTAGAATATTTTCAACCGCTTTTAATTCGACAATAACACAATCGTTTACCAATAAATCTAATTTTAAATCTGTTTCAGTTTTTAAATCGAAGTAATTAATTTTTACAGTAAGTTGTTGTTTTACATCATAACCATTACTCTCCAATTCGTATTTTAGACATTTTTCGTAGATACTTTCTAACAATCCAGGACCAAGTTCTTTATGAACTTTAATAGCAAACCCAATAATCTCATAAGATAATTGGGTTACTTCTTTTTTAGTCATTGTGATTCTCATCTACGTATTTTAATATAATGTCTGTGTAAAAACCTTAATGAATCTTAATTTCTTAATGGTTCAAAAACTAAACCGTAACTAAACCATTAGCTGCTACAGCAACTTCTTTTCCATTCACCACAACAGTAATTGCTGTATTCCCTTCCAAAGCAATTTGTGTTTCGGTTTGATTCACAGTTACCTTTACAATTTGGTTTCTGAAATTAATTTTGAAGGAGTAGCCCTGCCATTCTTTCGGAATTTTAGGAGCAAAATGTAAGGTGTTATTTTTAACACGCATACCTCCAAAACCTTCCACAATACTCATCCAAGTACCTGCCATAGAGGTGATGTGGCATCCTTCTTCCACTTCCTTGTTATAGTCGTCTAAGTCCAAACGAGACGTTCTCAAATAGAAAGTATACGCCATATCCATTTTGTCCAAAACAGCCGCTTGAATAGAGTGAACACATGGCGAAAGGGAACTTTCGTGAACCGTAAATGACTCGTAAAATTCAAAGTTATTTTTCAATTGTTCTTTCGAAAAATGATCTTCGAAGAAGTAAAAGCATTGCAATACATCGGCTTGTTTGATATAAGGCGAACGCAAAATTCTATCCCAAGACCATTTCTGGTTGATTGGTCGTTGGCTTCTATCCAAATCGGCAACGCGAACTAATTCTTTATCCAAGAATCCGTCTTGTTGTAAATACACTCCCAATTCTTCTGATTTTGGGAAGTACATATTGTCTGCTACTTTTTTCCATTCTTGTAATTCAGCATTCGATAAATTTACTTTTTCAATGATGCGTTTGTGATCCGATGGATATTCTAAAGAGACTTTTTGAATTTGCTCTGCAGCGTAATTAATACACCATTTAGCGATATAATTCGTGTAGAAGTTGTTATTAACGTTGTTTTCGTATTCGTTTGGACCTGTAACTCCAAGAATCACGTATTGATTTTTGTTGGTAGAGAAAGTCGCTCTTTGGTGCCAAAAACGAGCAATACCAATTAACACTTCCAATCCTTTTTCAGGAATATAACTGTAGTCGCCTGTAAAACGGTAATAATTAAAAATAGCAAAGGCTATGGCTCCATTTCTGTGGATTTCCTCAAAAGTAATTTCCCATTCGTTATGGCATTCTTCACCATTCATAGTCACCATTGGGTACAAAGCTGCACCATTGGTAAAACCTAATTTTCCAGCATTTTCAATCGCTTTGTCCAATTGATTGTAACGGTAGGTCAATAAATTACGGGCTACTTCTTGGTCTTTGGTAGCCATGTAAAATGGAATACAGTAGGCTTCCGTATCCCAATAGGTAGAACCGCCGTACTTTTCTCCAGTAAATCCTTTTGGTCCAATATTCAAACGAGAATCTTTACCTAAATAGGTTTGGTTCAGTTGGAAAATGTTGAAACGAATACCTTGTTGTGCTTTCACATCACCTTCGATAGTGATATCTGACATTTCCCATATTTTAGCCCAAGCTTGTTTTTGATCTTCTAAAAGGACATCATATCCTTTGGCTAATGCCGATTTAATCACATTTTCAGCAGCTACTTGCGTATTGGCATGATTCATAGAAACGGTGTATCCGCCAATTTTCTGAATCGCCGAAGTTTGACCTTGTCCAATTACGGTTTCATAACTGTGTTGGATTCTTTCGTTGTTAGCATCAATGGCAACAGGCGAAATGTTTTCGTTTTTTCCATTGGCCCAAACACTATTGTGCATGAAAGTAGTCGCTTTGAAATGGGTTTTGAATGTTTGAGCAGTAACAAATGCTTCATTACTTCCTTTTTTCACTTCTAGTGATTCCCAAAATTTTTCTTCCCAGTTCGCATCTTCATTGGTTACACCAGCATCAATGTAGGGTTTGTAGACAATTTTCGCATCTTTATTCAAAGGTGAAATCTCGTAATTGATGATTCCTACTTCATCCAAATCAATAGATAGAAAACGTTTTACATTGACTGCAATTTCAGTTCCGTTTTGTAAAGTAGCTTCAAAAGAGCGTTGGTACCAACCTTCTTTCATGTTCAATTCACGACGGAAATTACGAACCGAAGCACAAGTGTTTAAATCTAAATTTTCACCATTGATTTCGACATCAATTCCAATCCAATTCGGTGCGTTTAATACTTTGGCAAAATATTCTGGATAGCCATTTTTCCACCAACCCACTTTAGTTTTGTCAGGGTAGTAGATACCGGCAATATAACTTCCTTGGAAGGTTTCGCCTGAATAGGTTTCTTCAAAATTAGCACGTTGCCCCATGGCGCCGTTTCCAATACTGAAAAGACTTTCGGATGATTTTACTCGTTCTACATCAAATCCTTCTTCAATAATCGACCAATTGTCGGGTTTAATATAATCTTGATTCATTTTTTTAATTTGAAAATTTGAAAATTTGAAAATGGGCTACTTTGCCCTAATTCCTAACTTTTAATTATTTATAAGTGAATTTAAAAAGGCTTCATCGATATAAGTGAAGTCTTTAAAATTGTATTTTGCTTCGTTTAAAATGGCAGCATCGCCAATTCCAATACTGGTCATAGCTGCGATATTAGCGGCTTGAATTCCGGCAACTGAATCTTCAAAAACTATTGAATTTTCATTAGTACTACCTAATTTTTGAGCGGCTTGAAGAAAAACTTCAGGGTCTGGTTTAGCATTGCTTACGTCATTGCCGTCAACAATGGCATCAAAATAAGATAAAATTCCAGTTTTTTCTAAAATAGGTCTAGCATTTTTACTCGCTGATCCCAAAGCGATAGGTTGTTGATTAACTTTTAAAAATTCTAAAACCGTCATTACTCCTGGTAGGATTTCGCTTTGATCCATGTCCACTAGATACGATAAATACTCTTCGTTTTTTTGAATTAACCATTGGTCTTTTTGTTCCTGAGACGCTTCAACATCTCCTAAACCTAAAATAATATCGAGTGAGCGTACGCGGCTTACTCCTTTTAATAATTCATTGTGTTCGTGTGTGAAATCGATACCTAATTCGGTTGCAATTTTTTTCCATGCTAAATAATGGTATTTAGCGGTGTCCACAATTACTCCGTCTAGATCGAAAATAAATGCTTTTTTAGTCATTATTGGTATTATTTATTACATCATCTACATCTTTAACGCGCACTACTAATATGGCAGCAACAATAAAACTTAGGCCACTAGTTACAATGGCATAAATCGCATTGTCTTGGTACACATATTTTACCAAAGGCCCACCAATTAAGGCGTTTACTATTTGTGGCAACACCACGAAAAAGTTAAAAATTCCCATGTAAACTCCCATTTTTAATGGAGAAATGGATCCAGCAAGAATAGCAAAAGGCATAGATAGAATACTTGCCCAAGCAATTCCAACAGCAATCATAGAAAGAATAATCCAGTTTTCATTGGGCATAAAATAGATAGAAATTAGCCCGACTCCTCCTATGATTAAGGATACAGCATGAGTTAATTTTCGTCCAATTTTTTTAGCAATATAAGGTAAG
Source organism: Flavobacterium sp. (assembly GCF_031537875.1). Taxonomy (GTDB): domain Bacteria; phylum Bacteroidota; class Bacteroidia; order Flavobacteriales; family Flavobacteriaceae; genus Flavobacterium. The sequence goes on from NZ_JAVKNB010000002.1 coordinate 25,397, forward strand.
GCAAAAGCGTAAATAGCAGACACTAAATTGTAAACGCCAAATAATACGCCTACCCAGTCGCCGGCATTTTGATAGGCATCGCTTTTGTTGTCACTGATTGGTAATCCATAAATATGGTGTGCTATTGCGGGTGTGGTAAAAACCCACATACCAAACAAACCAAACCAAGAGAAAAATTGAACAAAAGCCAATTGTCTCATAGTAGTAGGCATTTTTCTGAAATCGTCAATAACATCCAGCAATCTTGATTCTTTTTCTTCTACGATTTTTTCATCTGCAAATTGTGCCAATTCAGCAGGAGAATATTCTTTGGTGCTAAAAATAGAAATAAGTACAGAGCCTACTAATACAATTGCTCCTATGATAAAGGATAAGATTAGATTATAAGGTACACCTCCAGCTTCATCTTTATTGGAAACCCCAAACCAATTTGTTAATGTATATGGCAACCAAGATCCGATTACCGCTCCAAAACCGATTAAGGCTGTTTGCACACTAAATCCTGCAGTTCTTTGATCGGTTCTTAGGTTATCGCCGACTAAAGCTCTAAAAGGTTCCATAGCAATATTAAATGAAGCGTCCATAATCATTAACATCCCAGCCCCAACCCATAAAGCAGGGAGTACCGCGATAAAAATTTCAGCTTGTGGCATTAATATTAATCCGATAGAAGCTAAAATAGCTCCGGTAAAGAAAAATGGTTTTCTTCTTCCAAATCTTCCCCAAGTTTTATCGCTATAATACCCAATGATAGGTTGAACAATTAAACCCATTAAAGGAGCAATTATCCAAAACCAAGAAAGTTCATGCACATCGGCACCAAAAATTTGAAGAATTCGGCTTGCGTTAGCATTTTGTAATGCAAATCCCATTTGTATTCCAAGAAATCCAAAGCTCATGCTCCAAATTTCAGAGGTACTTAATCTACGCTTTTCCATTATCGTAATTTTAAAATTAATACGATAAGCGCTATGCTTATCAAAACTTAACTAGGATTTTCGAAGTAAAAGTAAAAGTTTTGAAGCTCCAAATATAGAGATATAAATTTTACATTCATTTCAAAAAACTAATATTAAACAAAAAAATCTACTACAAGGTTGTAGTAATGAGTGAATTAACAAATTGTGTTTAATTTGTAGATTCTCTTTCGATGAGGTGGGTTGAGATCACTTCAGTGGTATAATTCTCTTCCCCCTCATTATAGTCGTCTGCTTCTAATCTTTTTATTAGCATTTTAGCTGCTTTAGCCCCCATTTTTTTACCATTTTGACTTACAGTAGTAATGGTAGGCGTGGAGTATTTTGAAATTATCCCATCAGTAAATGCGATTACAGCCAAATCATTTGGAACTTGAAGTCCCATCTTGTTCGCCATTTTTATGATAGTTACCGCAAATAGTTCGTTTACGGCAAACACCGCATCAATTGCTTTGTCTTCTAGTAGCTTACTAATAGTGATTTCGCAAGTGTCCACATCCTCAATTTTGATGATTAAATTCTCATTGAAAGGGATATCATTGTCTAGTAAGGCTTTGGTATAACCATCAGTTCTTAATTTTCCAACGCTCACATAGTCGACCGTGGTAACTAAGGCTATTTTTTTCTTGCCTTTGTCAATTAAACTTTGAACCGCTTCGTATGCTGCTGCTTGATCATCAATAATTACTTTGTCACACAAAATATCATTCGTCACACGGTCAAACATGACTACCGGCATTCCTTGATTGATGACTTCGGTAATGTGATGAAAATCGCCTTTGTATTGTGTTTCTTTGGATAGCGACATAATGAAGCCATCAATACTGCCGTTAGCAAGCATTTCCATGTTTAATACTTCCTTGTCGAATGAATCGTCGGATAAACAAATTACCACGCTATAGCCATTTTCATTGGCCACATGCTCAATACCATTGATTACGGTAGAAAAGAAATAATGTACAATTTCGGGTATAATAATACCGATAGTTTTGGTTTTTCGGTTCTTTAAACTAAGCGCAATATTATTGGGTTTATAATGATATAGTTTAGCAAAAGCTTGCACCTTTAATCGGGTTTCTTCACCTATTTCATGACTATTTCTTAAGGATTTGGATACCGTAGAAATCGAAACGTCAAGTTCCTTAGCAATTTGTTTTAGCGTGACTTTTCTTTTCATAATGAGTTGTAAGAAATAGTTATTGAGAATAAATGTATTGTTAAATTATTTCAATTACAAAAATACCTTATAAATTTTCTTAAAACTACAAACTTTTCAACACTACCACGTTTTCGTAAATAGAAAACGTTTTCGGTAGTTTCGAAATCGTTATCGATTTATTACGTTTGTTATTCGAAGTAAATTAAAAGTAGAATAACGTTAACCAAAAATCAAATTAATTTAAACAAACAAGTATGAAAACAATTTACAAAAAGTTGTTAGTTTTATTACTACTCTTGCCAGCTAGTTTGTTGGCTCAGAGTTCATTTAGCGGTGTTGTAGTTGATTCTAAATCGAATCAGCCAATACCTGGCGTAAATGTAGTAGTAAAAGGAGCGCAACAAAGTGTTACTACAGATTTTGACGGTAAATTTAAATTGTCAAAAATCAAGCAAGGAGACGCTGTTATCTTTTCATTTGTAGGATACAAGGCGCAGACAATTACCTATTCTAATCAAGCTAATGTGACAGTAAAACTGGCTGAAGCTGAGAATCAACTACAAGAAGTAGTGGTCCAAGTAGGATACGGTTCCGTTAAAAAGAAAGATGCAACAGGATCTGTGGCTATTATTACTGCAAAAGACTTCAACAGAGGAGCTATTACTAATACTGAGAACTTACTTAATGGTAGAGTTGCTGGTGTTGTAGTTACTCAAGGAGGGCGTCCTGGTGATGGTGCTGCAATTCGAATCAGAGGAGGAGCTTCTTTAGGAGCTTCAAATGATCCTTTGGTGGTTATTGATGGTTTACCTGTAGATAATGGTTTGTCTTCAATTAATCCAAATGATATTGAGTCGTTCTCTATCTTGAAAGACGCTTCAGCTACTGCTATTTATGGTTCTCGTGGATCGAATGGTGTAGTTTTAATTAAAACTAAAAAAGGAACTAAACAAGAAGGTGTGAAAGTTTCGTTTAATTCATTGACTACTTTCAATACGGTAGCTAAAAAAGTAGATGTATACTCTGCTGATGAATTTAGAAATTTGATTACCACTTATGTTCCGTCAAGAGTAGCTTTGTTAGGAACAGGAAATACTGACTGGCAAAATGAAATTTACAAAACAGGAATTACTTTTTCTAATGACGTTTCTATTAGAGGTAATTTCTTGAAATCAGTTCCAACACGATTGTCTGTTGGTAAAACTACGGTAGATGGTGTTTTATTGACTTCTTCTTTTAACAGAAATACGGTAGCCTTATCGATGACTCCTTCATTCTTGGATAATCATTTGAAATTTGAAGTAAATGCAAATTATGCTTCTGAGAAAAATAGATATGCTGATGAGGGTGCAATTGGATCTGCTATTTCATTTGACCCAACTCAAGTGAATTATGATCCGAACTCTCCTTTTAATGGATACAGAGAAAATTATACGTTGAATTCTCCAAATAATTATACTACTTATGGAGCTTCAAATCCAGTAGCTTTATTGAAACAAAAAAACAATACAGGTCAGAGTACTAGATTTTATGGAAATATTCAAACAGAATATAAATTACACTTCTTTGAAGATATAAAAGCGGTTGTAAATTTAGGTTTCGATAGTAGAAGAACTACTGGAAATAATATTGTAGACTTAAATTCAAGAGCGGGTATTTATAATGCGGCAAAACTTGGATATAATGAAAATACTTGGGAGAATAAATCAAATAAATTAGCTGATGGTTATTTGAATTATAACAAACAATTTGGAAAAGTTAAGGTAGATTTAACTGCGGGTTATTCATACCAAAATTTCGAATTAGAAAGCTATTATTCAACTAATACTTTGTTGCCAGTTGCTGAACAAAAAGCCGATGTAGTAACAAGTCCAGGAGTTAATTTACAAGCGTATTACTCAAGATTGAATTTTGATTTAAGCGATAAATACTTATTTACAGTAAACTTTAGACGCGATGGTTCTTCAAGATTTTCTGAAATACACCGTTGGGGTAATTTCCCTGGAGCGGCTTTTGCTAGGAAAGTGTCTAAAGAAAATTTCTTAAAAGATTCTAAAACAGTTTCTGAATTAAAATTACGTTTAGGATGGGGTGTTACAGGTCAACAAGATCTTGGATCTGCTGCTTATGACTATTTCCAAAGATATAATTTGAGTGGTGTGACTTCGGGAGCTACGTACCAATTTGGAAGTCAATTCTATCAATTAGGAAGACCTGAAGGGTACAACCGTAACTTGAAGTGGGAGGAAACTACTACTATCAATGCTGGGTTAGATTTTGGTTTATTTAATGATAAAGTAACAGGTTCGTTAGATGTGTATAACAAAACATCAAATGATTTGATTGCTTATGTTCCTGAAGGATCGTTACAAAACTTTAGAACAGCAGGTTTTCAAAACATTGGTTCATTAACATCAAAAGGAGCGGAGTTAAATATTAACTACAAAGCAATTCAAACTAAGAACTCTTCTTTAAACTTTAATTATAACATTGCTTACAATGATATTAAAATTAAAGATTTAGGAGGATTAAACTTTGCACAAGGTTCAGTAGGATTGGATTTGTACGCACAAATTCATCAAGAGCAATTAGCTCCAAATACTTTCTGGTTGTACGAGCAAGTATATGATGCTGCTGGTAAACCATTAGAAGGGGTGTATGTAGATAGAAATGGAGATGGACAAATTACATCTTTGGATAAACATGCTTTCCATAAACCAAATGCTACAGTAACAATGGGATTCATGACCAATTACAACTACAAAAAATGGGATGTATCTATGGCTTGGAGATCTAGTGTAGGAAATTATATCTACGATAATGTTAATGCAAGTAGAAGTTTCCTTTCTCAAAGTATTTCTGATAATAATGTTAGAGCTATCAACAATACTACAGTTGATTTTAATAGCACATTGTTTACTCAAAAGAGAGCAGAATCAGATTACTATGTTAAAGATGCTTCTTGGTTAAAATTAGATAACGTAACAATTGGTTATTTAATTGAGTCTCCATTTAATGTACAATCATCATCTTTACGTTTGTACTCAGGGGTTCAAAATGTCTTGACAATTTCTAAATACAAAGGAATGGATCCTGAGGTTTTTGGAGGAATTGACAGTACAATTTATCCACGTGCAAGAATGTTCTTATTTGGACTAAACTATAATTTTTAATATTAAACTATTATGAAAAAGATAAAATCAATTAATTTTAAATTACTTGTATTTCTTGGATTAATTACATTTTTTGCATCATGTACTAATGATATGAATGTGTCTCCAAAAGATGATGATGATTTTACATCAGAAGCTTTCTATAAAGATCCAAGTTCTTACAAACAATTTTTAGCTAAAATCTATGCAGGTTTAGCTGTTACGGGTCAAAAAGGTCCTTCGGACGCTCCCGATATTCAAGGAATTGACGAGGGTTTTGGTCAATACTTAAGAGGATACTGGCAATTACAAGAGTTGCCAACTGATGAAGCAATGGTTTCTTGGGGTGACCCAACTTTGCCAGAGTTGAACAACCACACTTGGAATGCTGATAACCGATTTGTTAAAGCATTTTATGCTAGAGTTTTTTACCAAGTAGGATTGTCTAATGAGTTTTTAAGAGCTACTACTGATGCTAAATTAGCATCAAGAGGAGTAAGTGATGCTTTGAAAGCTGATATTAAAGTATACAGAGCAGAGGTTCGTTTCTTAAGAGCATTATCTTACTATCACGGTATTGATATTTTTGGTAAAGTTGCTTTTGCAACAGAAGATGATTTAGTAGGTACTAAACCTGTTGAAAAAGATAGAGCTTATGTTTTTAACTATTTAGTTACTGAATTGACTGCTATTGATGCTGATTTAAAAGACGCAAGAACTAACGAATACGGAAGAGCGGATAAAGTAGCTGCTAAAATGTTGTTAGCTAAATTATACTTAAACGCTAAAGTATATACAGGAGTTAGTAAAGATGCAGAAGCACTTGCAGCAATAAATGCAGTAATTGCATCTCCTTATGCTATTGCAAACGTTCCTTATAGCAACTTGTTTATGGCTGATAATGATAGAGCAGCAGTTCAATCGGAAATCATTTTCCCAATTCGTTTTGATGGTATTAATACTAAAACATGGGGAGGAACTACTTTTATTATTCACGCTGCAACTGGTGATTGGAATTCACAAGTAGGTGTTGATGGAGGTTGGTATGGATTAGCAGCTAGAAAAGAATTTGCTAATGTATTCTCAGATTTAACAGGAACTACTGATAGAAGAGCGATGTTTGATGCTGCATCAACTTCAAACTTAACTATTAATTCAGTTTCTGATTTCTTCGGGAATGGCGGTTTGAAAATCAAAAAATTCTCTAATAAAACTTCAACTGGTGCTATTGGAAGTAATCAAACACATGCGGATACCGATTTCCCATTATTCAGATTGGCTGATGTTTATTTGATGTATGCTGAATTAGCTGCTAATAATGTTGCATCTGCATCAAAATCAGTTGCTAGAGGTTATGTTAATACATTGAGAACTCGTGCTGGAGCTACTGCAGTAGCAGCAGATTCAGACATTACTCCTGACTTTGTCTTAGACGAAAGAGCTAGAGAGTTGTACTGGGAAGGACACAGAAGACAAGATTTAATTCGTGCTAATAAATTCACAGGAAGTGCTAAATTATGGCAATGGAAAGGAAATGCTTTGAATGGAGCTAGTATTGATGCTAAATTCAATGTGTACCCAATTCCTCAAACAGAATTAAATACCAATTCTAATTTGACTCAAAATACTGGATATTAATGTTTAAAAAATCCAATGGTCTGAATTGTTCAGACCATTGGAAAATAAATTAATAATTATGAAAAAAATATATTTAAGTTTAATTTTAGTAGCAGGAATACTATCAAGTTTAGTTTCTTGTTCAGATGATCTTTTAGATCCAGTTGCTGCAAAGGGAGACAATATTGTACTTTCTGCTCCAACAGGAGGCACTTATGCTTTGACCGCTTCGACTGCTTCTGCAACAGCTTTTACTGCAAAGTGGACTTCGTCTACTTTTGGATATTCAGCTGCAGCAAGATATACTTTACAAGTAATCAAAAGCACTGGAAACTTTAGTGCTCCAGGAACATTTCCATTAGGAGATTTTGCTGTTGATGCTTCTATAAATTTAGAAAAAGCAGTAACGAATAGACAATTAAATGCAGCTTTATTAGGCGCGGGTGGTGCTATTGGTACTTCACAATCTTACAAAATACGTGTTGTAGGAAGTCCTTTGAATCAATCTTCTTCAACTGTTGATGCGTATACAGTGGTTTCAAATGAAGTTACAATTACAGCTACAGCTTTTGATACTTATGATGAATTTGCACGAATTTATGTTCCTGGAAATTATCAAGGAGCAAGTGGTTATGGATCAGATTGGTCTCCTGATAATGCAAATGTTGCTAAATTATTTTCTGCTGGGAATAATGGTAATTATGAAGGATTTGTTTGGTTCGCTAACTCAACTCCAGAATTTAAATTCTCTCCAGTTGCTGCTTGGTCAGGAGATAGAGGGGAAGCTAGTGGCTCTGGTGCTTTTTCAGGTGTTTTAGGAGGAAATAATATTAAGCCTGCTTCTGGAGGAACTTATTTCTTTACTGTGAATTGGGCAGCTGGAACTTATACAATGGATCAAAGACAAGTGACTATTATTGGTGCTGCAACTCCAAATGGATGGGGTTCAGGTACTCCATTGACATTTGATACTAATCCAAGTTCTCCATACTATCAAATGTATACCGCAACCCTAACTTTAGCAGCAGATAATTTTTTAATTCGTTTGAAAGATGACTGGTCAGTTAAAATGGGTACAGTTTCAGGGAATTTAGAGACTGTAACAACAGGTGGTCAATATAAAATTAAATTAGGTGGTGGTGATATGAAAGTACCTACTGCTGGAAATTATAAAGTAGTTTTAGATATCAGAAACTCTGCTAACTACAACTTACGATTAATGCCACAATAAAATTATATTTAAATGAAAAGCACTTAATTTGTATAAATTAGGTGCTTTTTTGTTTAAGTTCCACTTTTGATATATTGCTATGAAAAAAACAATTTTATTTTTTTTGATTTTGTTGGCGAATGCTATAGGTATTGCGCAAACAACGACTACGCCAACTCCGGCAATAGCTGGAGGTATAGTTACTGTTAATTTTAATAAAGCAGGTACCCCTTTGGCAAATGACAATAGTACTCTTTATGCTCACATTGGTTTAACAATAAATGGGCAACGTTGGCAATATGTAAAAGGGAATTGGGGAGTTAATACAACGCAGCCTGCCTTAACTTTAGTTGCAGGTACTACCTATAAATTAGAGTTGACTCCTGACTTGTACACCTATTTTGGTGTGCCAACTACCAATTCGATTACAGAAATTTGTTTAGTAATAAGAAATGCTGCAGGTAATGCACAGACTTCTGATATATTTCTTGAAGTTGGAGCTTTTCAATCTACTTTAACGGCACCAGTTCAAAATAGTACGACCATTATTAATTCTGGTTCTAATTTTACAATTACAGCTACTAATACTAATGGAAATGCAAGTTATAATTTGAAATCAAATGGAGTGAGTATCAATACTAACACATCGACTTCAAGTTATTCATTTACACATTCCAATATTACAAGTAATCAAAATTATGAATTAGAAGTAGTTCAAGGTACTACAACTATTACAAAAAAGTTTTCGGTAGTTGTCAATCCAGGAACGAGTAGACAAGCCTTGCCTTCTAATTTAGTAGACGGTATCAACTACGATCCTAGCGATGCGACAAAAGCGACTTTGGTGTTAGACGCTCCGTTTAAAGATTTTGTATATGTGGCGGGAAGTTTCAATAATTGGCAACCTACCAATGCCTATGCGATGAAAAAAGATACCAATTCAGATAAATTCTGGTTGGAATTAACGGGTTTGACCTCAGGCACAAAATACACCTATCAATATTGGGTGGTAGATGCTACACCAATTACTGGTACGCCAGCTATGGTGAAAACTGCCGACCCGTATTCTACTTTAGTGTTGTCTCCTTATGATGACCCAACTATTCCAGCATCATCATATCCTAATTTACCTGCTTATCCTACGGGACAAGAGCGTGAGGTTACAGTATTGCAAACCGGACAAGCGCCTTATGCTTGGAGTACTGCTACAACGAATTTTGTTAAACCTGCAAAGGAAAAATTAGTAGTGTATGAATTATTAGTTCGTGATTTTGACGCAGGTCGGAATTTCCAATCAGTAATTGATAAATTAGATTATTTTAAAAATTTAAAAATTAATGCCATCGAATTGCTTCCTGTTATGGAGTTTGAAGGCAATGAAAGCTGGGGATATAATACCGCTTTCCATATGGCTTTGGACAAATTTTATGGTACTTCAGACAAGTTAAAAGAATTGATTGATAAATGCCATCAAAATGGGATTGCAGTAATTTTAGATGTGGCTTTGAATCATGCTTTTGGAAGAAATCCAATGCTTAGAATGTGGATGAATGACCCTGATGGTGATGGTTGGGGAAGCCCCTCAACTGAGAATCCGTATTTCAATACCGTTGCGAAACACAGTTATAGTGTAGGCGAAGATTTTAATCATCAACAGCCACGAACTCAAAATTATGTAAAACGTGTAGTGAAACAATGGATTGAAGAATTCAAAATTGATGGGTTCCGTTGGGATTTGACCAAAGGATTTACACAAGAATGTACTGCTGGAGACGATGCTTGTACCAATGCTTATCGTGCAGATCGTGTTGCTGTTTTAAAAACGTATGCTGATTATTCATGGAGTTTAGATCCGACTCATTATACTATTTTTGAGCATTTAGGAACCGATACCGAAGAGAAAGAATGGGCAAATTACAGAATAACTGAATCGCCAAGCAAAGGAATTATGCTTTGGGGAATCATGAATTCGGAATACAATCAACTCTCTATGGGGTATACTTCTAATATTGCTAGAATGAACAGTGCTAGTAGAGGATTCACGAACCATAGATTGATGGGGTATGCCGAAAGTCATGACGAAGAGCGTTTAATGTATAAGAATATCCAATATGGAAATAGTACTAACTCGGCTCATAATGTAAAAATAGTAAATACCGCTTTATCTAGAATGTCGGCAATAGGTGCAGTTTCATTATTGGTTCCAGGACCAAAAATGATTTGGCATTTTGGTGAGTTGGGGTATGATGATTCTATTTTTACGTGTAATAATGGAACCGTTAATACTTCTTCAGATGCTACAACGGGCGATTGTAAATTGGATACCAAACCACAATTGCAATGGACAGGAAATTGGTTAGCCAATGCCAATAGATTCAAAATTTATTCGGATTGGGCTAAAATGATTCGCTTAAAAACAGAAGAGCCTGTCTTTTCTGGTACAGCTACTATAACTAACGCTAGTTCATTATTACAAACTATTAAAATTACAGATGCTAATCTTCCTAGTACAAGTTTGAAAGATGTAGTCATTATTGCCAACTTTGATGTCACCACTAAAAGTGTACCAACAGGATTCCCGTATGCAGGAGAATGGTTTAACTTGATGGATAATTCGACTTTGAATGTTGTTAATGTAAACGATGCTATTGCTGTTTTACCAGGTCAATTTAAAATTTACGGAAACAAACAGGCTTTTGGTGCCAATGCCCCATTTGCCTTACCATCGGATAATTTTAATGTAGAATCGAGAGCTGAAACTTGTGCTAATAAGAATAATGGAGAAATTGTAATTAATGCTGCTCAAACCTATAACTACGTAGCCACTGTCAATGGGACTAATTATAATTTCACGAATAATAATTTGACTATTTCTAATTTAGCTCCAGGAGTTTATCCAGTTTGTATAACCATTCCAGGAAAACCTAACTTTGAGCAATGCTACAGTTTAACTATAACTAGAGGTTCTTCATTAACAGGAAAATCATCAGTTGCATCTAATGTAGCCTCAGTACAAATTATGGAAGGAACAGCTCCTTTTGAAGTGTTTGTAAATGGGACATCCCAATTTGAAACTTCAGCTACTAATTTTACAATTCCAGTCCAACAAGGTGATTTTCTAGAAGTAAAAACGGCTAAAGCTTGTGAGGGAATTTATGCTACTAGTATTATGGATCCTTTAAGTGGTTTTACAGCCTATCCCAATCCAACGCATGGAGTAATTGAAATAGCTACACCAACTCTTAAAACTGAAATAGCCGTTGAATTGTACAATTTGAATGGACAATTGGTTTTAAAAGGAGTGTATTCAGTGTCGAATGGAAAAGTACAGCTGAATTTAGAAAAAGAATCAGCTGGGGTGTATTTTGCAAAAGTACATTTAGATACTCCAGTAAGTTTAACCATTGTAAAAGAGTAAACATGAGAAAAATAATATATTTAGCGAGTATAGCCCTTTTGTTTATTTCGTGCGGTGGAGGGGGGTCTGATGGACCAACACCTACACCAGAGCCTACAAACACTGCGCCAACAGTACCCTCTTTAGTGGCGCCAACAAATAGTTTGTTGTGTATTAACAATGCGGTTACTTTTGAATGGAGTGCTTCAACCGATGCAGAAAGCAATCCTATTGTGTACCAATTACAAATTGCAACAGATAATCAGTTTGCTCAAATTGTCAGTACAACAGATGTTTCATCACGTACCCAAGCGGTTACTTTAGACAAAGGTAAAGCCTATTATTGGAGAGTAAAAGCAACGGATAGTAAAAATGCATCTAGTGCCTATTCTGGAACGTATAGTTTTTATACTGAAGGGGTAGCGGTAGCCAATCATTTGCCATTTTTACCGGAATTAGTTCAGCCTGAAATAAACAGTACAATTTCTGGAACATCAGCTACTTTAAAATGGTTTGCTTCTGACGCTGATGTTGCAGATGTATTGACTTATGATGTGTATTTAGGGACTACAAATCCGCCAACAGTTAAGGTTGGAGATAATATAACGACACCGGTTTTTGCCGCAACTTCATTACAAGCTACAACACTCTATTATTGGAAGGTGGTAGTCAAAGATAATAAAGGAGGAGAAACAAGAGGGCAGGTTTGGAATTTTAGAACCAATTAGAGAATCCAAATAGTATTTGAAATAAAAAAGCTACTCCCCGAAAGGAGTAGCTTTTTTCAACTACAATTAACACATAAACTAAAAACTAAATTTTTCCATCTTTAATTTCGTCCACAATTTCTGGATTCAATAAAGTGGTAATGTCTCCAAAGTTTGAGAAGTCGCCTTCTGCAATTTTACGCAAGATTCTACGCATAATTTTTCCAGAACGTGTTTTTGGCAAACCAGATACGAATTGGATTTTATCCAATTTAGCAATAGGCCCAATGTGGTCTGAAATATGTTGGTTAATCTCTTTACTTAAGTTTTCTCGGTCACGGTATTCACCAGACTCTTTTAAGATGACAAATCCGTATAACGCATTTCCTTTAATGTCATGTGGGAAACCTACAATAGCTGATTCAGCCACTGCTGGATGTTCGTTAATAGCATCTTCAATAGGAGCAGTTCCTAAATTGTGTCCAGAAACAATCACTACGTCATCGACACGACCTGTAATACGGTAATAGCCTACTTCATCACGTAAAGCACCGTCACCTGTAAAATATTTACCAGGGAAAGCACTAAAATAGGTTTCTTTATAACGTTGGTGATCCCCCCAAATGGTTCTGGCAATACTTGGCCAAGGATATTTAATACACAAACTTCCGGTCACTTGATTGCCTTCAATTTCGTTTCGTTTTTCATCCATTAATACCGGTTGAATTCCTGGCAATGGAAGCGAAGCGTAGGTTGGTTTTGTCGGTGTTACAAAAGCCAAAGGCGAAATCATAATTCCTCCTGTTTCGGTTTGCCACCAAGTATCGACCACAGGACATTTTTTCCCTCCTACGTGGTCATTGTACCAGTGCCAAGCTTCTTCATTGATTGGCTCTCCTACCGATCCAATTACTTTTAACGATTGAAGTGGGTATTTTTGAACGTATTCAATACTTTCCTTAGCCAAAGCACGAATGGCTGTTGGAGCTGTATAGAATTGGGTCACTTGATGTTTTTCAATTACTTCCCAGAAACGACTGAAGTCTGGATACGAAGGAACTCCTTCAAAAATAACAGTAGTCGCTCCATTTAATAAAGGTCCGTAGAGAATATACGAGTGACCTGTAATCCAACCAATATCCGCAGTACACCAGAAAACATCATTTTCTTCGTAGCTAAATACATTTTTGAAGGTGTACGCAGTATACACCATGTAACCTGCTGTAGTATGTACCATTCCTTTTGGTTTCCCTGTTGAACCTGAAGTGTACAAAATAAATAAAGGATCTTCAGCATCCATAATTTCAGCAACGTTAGTATTCATTGCATTGTCTAAAAGCGGTTGCAACCATTGGTCACGACCTTCTTTCATATTCACGTTGGTATTGGTTCTTTTGGCAACCAAAACAGTTTCAACGCAAGGACATTTTTCTAAGGCTTCGTCCACAATGCCTTTTAAATCAATCGCTTTGTTTCCGCGGTAACTTCCATCAGAAGTGATGACCATTTTACATTCGCAATCGTTGATTCTTGAAGCGACTGCTGAAGCAGAGAATCCTGCAAAAACGACCGAGTGAATGGCTCCAATTCTAGCACAAGCCAAAAGAGAAATAGCCAGTTCAGGAATCATTGGTAAATAAATGCAGACGCGATCTCCTTTTTTGACGCCTTGGTCACGCAAGACATTCGCCATTTTAGAAACGCGTTCGTATAATTCGTTATACGAAATATGTTGCGCTGCTTCTGAAGGATCGTTCGGTTCAAAAATAATAGCCGTTTTATCGCCTCGTTTTGCAAGGTGTCTGTCGATACAGTTTTTCGTAATATTTACTTTGGCATTGGTAAACCATTTAATTTCGGCTTCGGCCATATTGAAATCAATTACGTTGTCCCATTCTTGGTACCACGTAAAGTTTTCAGAAGCAATTCGGTCCCAGAATTTTTTAGGTTCACGAATTGATTTTTTGTAGTGTTTGAAATATTCTTCTAGATTTTCAATTTTATAATAACTCATGGTATTCTATTTTATATGTTCTAATTCTGTTTGTTTTATTTGCTGTAACTTCCAATTTTATATTTTTTCAACACCTCAATAATTTCACCTACAATAGCTTCGTCATCGATAGTAGAAGGGATTTGAAAGTCTTCTCCGTCAGTAATACTGCGCATTAATTTACGAAGGATTTTACCCGAACGAGTTTTTGGTAAACGATTTACAATGACTACATTTCGCAATGAAGCAACGGCGCCAATTTGTTGGCGAACCAGTTTTACAATTTCTTGTTCCAATTGGAAATGCTCAATGTCTTCTCCGTGTTTGATCACTACTAAGGCCAAAGGAGTTTGTCCTTTTAATTCGTCATGAATTCCAATAACGGCACATTCTGCCACTGACGAATGAGAAGCTACAATTTCTTCCATCTCAGCAGTAGAAAGTCGGTGACCCGCTACGTTGATTACGTCATCTACACGACCTGTAATAAAAATATAATCGTCGTCGTCCTTGAATCCACCATCGCCTGAGAAATAATATCCTGGGAATTTTTCTAAATACCCCGCTTTAAATCTTGGGTTGTCTTTCCATAAGTCCAATAAGGTTCCTGGAGGCAAAGGCAATTTGATCACTACGTATCCTTCTTCATTTGGGCCTACTTCGGTTCCGTTTTCACTAAAAATTTGGATGTCGTATCCAGGAACTGCTTTCCCAACCGATCCTGGTTTGATTGGCAAATATTCGATACCCATCATGTTAGCTACAATTGGCCAACCTGTTTCTGTTTGCCACCAGTGGTCAATAGCTGGAACGGGAATATGTTCTTGATACCATTCTAGGGTAGCAACATCACAACGTTCACCGGCTAAAAATTGAATTTTCAACGAACTTAAATCGTGTTTTTTGATGAATTCTCCGTTTGGGTCTTCTTTTTTGATAGCACGGATAGCCGTTGGAGCTGTAAACATTACGCTTACTTTATGTTCTTCAATCATTCTCCAAAAAGTACTTGCATCTGGAGTTTTGATTGGTTTTCCTTCGAAAATAATTGTAGTATTTCGATTGATTAGCGGACCATATACGATATAGCTATGCCCTACAACCCAACCCACATCTGAGGCAGCCCAGAAGACTTCTCCAGGTATTGCGTTGTACACGTTTTGCATTGAATATTTTAGAGCCGTGGCATAACCACCTGAATCACGAACGATTCCTTTTGGTTTTCCAGTAGTTCCCGAAGTGTACAAAACATACAAAGGATGTGTGGAGTTCAAAGGCACACAATCGGCTTCCTCAGAACCGTATACCAAAGCATCGTAATCTACATCGTATTTTTTAAACGGAACTTTGGCACCTAATTTTCTATTTAGAATAATTACTTTTTTAGGCTTGTGTTCGGCTAATTGAATGGCCTCGTCAACTAGAGGTTTGTAGGCAATTAATCGATCAATTTCAATTCCAGAAGAAGCGGTGATAATCGCTCTTGGTTTGCAATCATCAATTCGGATGGCTAATTCATGAGGAGCAAATCCTCCAAAAACTACCGAATGGGTTACACCAATTCT
Organism: Flavobacterium sp.; assembly: GCF_031537875.1. Classification (GTDB taxonomy): domain Bacteria; phylum Bacteroidota; class Bacteroidia; order Flavobacteriales; family Flavobacteriaceae; genus Flavobacterium. Next base: position 41,174 of record NZ_JAVKNB010000002.1, read on the forward strand.
AGCACAAGCTAACATAGCAAAGGCTGCTTGAGGAATCATTGGCATGTAAATTACTGCGGTATCTCCTTTTTTTAGACCTAAAGATTGCATTCCTCCTGCGAGTTTTGCTACCTCAGTTTTCACTTCTAAGAAAGTATATTTTTTAATGGTTTGTGTTACTGGCGAATCATAGATTAAAGCCACTTGGTCTCCAAAACCATCCTCAATGTGTTTGTCTAAAGCTAAATAGCATACGTTTAATTCTCCATCTTTGTACCAAAGAGGGTATCCATTTTCATCTGATGATAAAATAGTTTCGGGTTTGGTAAACCAATCAATACTGTCGGCTTGTGTTTTCCAAAATGCTTCTGGATTTTCGGTGCTTGTAGCGTAGGTATCTTTGTAATTCATGATCTAGTATTTATATATAAAGATTGGGCTAATTTTCTATTAATTCGTGAACTTGTTCTACTAATTTTTTGGCGGAAAAAGGCTTGACGACATATAAATTAGCGCCTAATTCTAAACCTTTTTCAATGTCTGTCTCTTTATTTTTTGCCGAAAGGAAAATGACTTTACAATGGGCTAATCTATCGTCTTTTTTTATTTCTTCTAGTGTAGCATAACCATCAACCATAGGCATCATTACGTCTAGAATGATTACATCCGGAAGTTGTTTTTCTAAAATTTCCAATGCCTCTTTTCCATCACGCGCAATGAATACTTCAAAATTGTTTTTTTTGAAAGTATATTCTAATGCCATTACGATGTTGGGTTCGTCATCTACGATTAAAATCTTTTTCATCCTCTTAGTTGTTTTCTGTTGTGTTGTAGTTGGGTAATGTGAAGACAAAAGTGGCTCCCTCTTTTACATTATCATTGGCCCAAATAGCGCCTTTGTGATGTTCTATAATTTGTTTGCAAATAGCCAAACCTAATCCGCTACCAATTGGTTTTTTGACATTTTGATTTCTGGACTGATAAAATTTATCAAAAATGGCTTCAAAATCTTCTTTTTTGATTCCTTTGCCGTTATTGTGAATGGTAACTGCTACATTCGATTCGTTTTCCGTTATTTGAATGCTAATCAAACCATCCGTTTCAGCTGAAAATTTTATGGCATTCGATACTAAGTTGTGAATGACTTGAATGATTCGCTCCTCGTCATAAAAGGCTCTAATTTCTTTGCCAGCATCTTCAAATTCGACCTGAATTTTTTTGTTGTTGATGAGTTGTTTTAGAGAATCTAAGGTTTTCTCAATTGTTTTGGCAATGTTATTTCTAGAAAGATAAATTTTTTGTTTTCCTGTTTCAAATTTTTCCAAATCCAAAATCTTATCAATCAAACGATTCAAACGATCCGATTCTGAAATGATGTTTTGCAAAAATTGTTTGCGCACTTCAAAAGGCACATCTTCGTCGTCATGTAAAATTTCGCTTGCCGCACGAATGGCAGTAATTGGTGTACGTAACTCATGAGTAACCGTGTCTAAAAATTCATCTTTTTGTATGTCTTTTTTAACGAGTTCTTCATTGGCTACTTTTAATTGTTCTGATATTTTTTGCAATTCATTGGAAGTATCAGTCAATTTTTTATTGATGATGATATTTTCTTTGGACTCTTCCAGAATTCGCAATACTTCAGGCAAACTAATTTCGTCTTCTTTAACCACACTTGCGATTAATATTTTGGCAGAAGCGGTACCAATATGACCCGTCAATAAATTCTCTGCAAATTTTATAAAACGCGCATCAGCGGTTGCTACATTTTTGTCGATGTTGTACTTTAAATTGAAAATAGATAACGCGCGTTTGGTTCTTTCCTCTCCTAGAAAACGTTGCAATACCTTTTCAATATCCGATACATAAGCAGTTCCTTTCCAAACAAAAGCATCTTCGTGATTGGTGATGTATTTGTCAATATCCACAAACATTTCGGCATAATTGCGCTCTCTGTAGTTGCCTCTAAAACTAACAGATACAGCAGCAAAACTCATTACGTTAAAAAACAAACTCCAAAATAAAGCATGTGGAATGGGTTGTAAATAATCCAAGCCAAAAAGTTGAAATGGTTTTAATAATTCAACTCCCCAAGGACCTTCTTGAATAAATAAACTGCTAGACTCACTAATGCCTAATGCATAAGGTGCCAATAAAGTATAGCAGCAGATGGCGAATCCAATAAGGATACCTGTAATGGCTCCTTTGTTAGAACCTCTTCTCCAAAATAGCGCTCCAAAAAAAGCAGGGGCTAATTGCGCAATCACTACAAATGAAACTAGTCCAATAGAAACTAGAGAGTAATCTAAAATGAAAATTCGGTAAATAGCGTAGGCTAAAATAATTAATAAAAAGATGCCGATTTTTCTACTACGAATGATGCGTTTGTTGTTCTTTTCTTGTGATTTGTTTTGCAACGAACCCACAAATCCATAGGGAATCAATAGGTTGTTACTTAGCATCGTAGCCAATGCAATAGACGAAACAATAATCATCGAAATGGCAGCTGAAAATCCACCGAGAAATACTAAAACAGTAAGTGCATTATTATTGAAAAATTGTGGAATTAATAGGGAATAGGTGTCGGAATTTAATCCTTGACCGTGGAATAAAATATTACCTCCCCATGCAATTGGAAATACAAAAATATTGAACAATAACAAGTACAAAGGAAACAACCACATGGCTGTTCTAAGATGTGTTTCTTTGTTATTTTCTACAATTGAAGTATGGAACTGTCTTGGCAATAGAAATATAGCAAACATGGATAAAATGCAAAGAAAAAACCAATTGATACCACCGGTTAAACCACCTACTGAATTTTTCTTATCAAAATTTTCTAAGACAGCAGCTTTGGTATAAATGTCGTCAAAACCATCAAAGACAAAGTAGGTAACATAAATACCGATGATTAAAAAGAAAACGAGTTTTAAAACCGATTCCATCGCCACTGCGGTAACAATTCCGCGTCTTTTTTCGGAGGCGTCTACATAACGGGTTCCGTAATACGAAGCAAATAATGCCAACGCAATACAAGCATACGTAGTGGTGTCGTAAAAAATATTAGGGCTAGATTCGGTTTTGGTAACAATATGAAAAGTGTCCGAAATGGACTTAAGTTGCAAAGCAATGTAAGGCACAATACCAGAAATACAAACAATGGTAACTAATGCGCCTAAGAATCTATCATTGCCATATCGTAATGAAATGAAATCAGCAATACTAGAAATTTTATTTACTCTTGAAATTCGGATGATTTTTTTTAGAATAATCATCCATGTTGGGATAATAATGATAGGACCTAAATAGATAGGTAAGTAACCTAATCCGGAATTGGCAGCAACACCAATACTTCCGTAATACGTCCAAGCGGTGCAGTACACAGCTAATGAAAGGGAATAAATATATGGATTGTTAGTCCATTTGGAATGACCTCTTTTTTCTGCCCAATAGGCAATATAAAAAAGGATAAGCATGTACAATGCTAAAATGAATAAAAGGCCTACACTACTCATAATATCTCTTTATAATTAAGTAGGTTGCACCAATAGAAAATAACCAAGCAGAAAACACATAAATGTAAATCACAGGAAAGCCAAGAAAAGGCTGAGAGCTGTCAAACAATAACAATAGCGGTAGGTTCAAAGCCAATAGCATTAGCATTGAAAGGATAACCAGCTTTTGTTCGTGTCTCTTCTTCATAGTTATAAAAATATACAAACGCTGCCAATAATGACAGCGATTGTATATAAAATATTAAAATTTTATTTATTATTTGTCGCTATATTCTCCTGTAAGTGAATAGTACCCGAAGATACCTAAACCACCCACAATAATAGGAGCAAGAACAAATGTGTAAATAATAGCAGGAATCAAATCTTCTTGTTTTCCTGTTTCAAACTTTGGAATAGCTTGGTCAATCAAAAGGAAATATCCAGCGGCAACTCCAATGGCAATCCAAACAATGCCTAATACTCTTTTTATCGCATTCATAATATGATGTTTTTTTAGTTTAATTAAAATATTACTTATTCTTTATGAGCGGTACTTTTACCATCTACATATATAGCACCGATTACAAAACAGATTGCTCCGATAATGATTGGGTACCAAAGACCTTCTAAATAAGCGTCTTGAACTACTGGTTCGTTTCCAGCAGCTACTGCAGCGTCATTTAATTTACCTGCACTAACTACTAATGAAGTAGCGATAGCTGGTAATAATCCTCCAAAGATTCCATTACCAATATGGTAAGGTAATGACATTGAAGTATAACGAATTTTTGCAGGGAATAATTCTACTAAGAAAGCAGCAGTTGGTCCATACACCATTGTTACTAAAAAGATTTGGAAGAAAACTAATAAAGTAACCATCCATTTGTCAGAATCATTTACCACCATTGTAGTTACTTTGTCTACTTTTGGTTTTCCATCTACGATTTTTGCAACTCCATTTTCTAAAGCAACAGTTTTTACTTCTTTCCAAGTAGCACCATCTGTAAATTCTTTAGTAGTAGTATAAACTGAATCTAAGGCGTCTTTGTTCTCTTTAGTTTCGGCTAATAAAACAGTTTTTGCAGTGATTTCAGTTTTGTTTTTAATGCTTGTAGTTTCGTACATTGCTTTGTAAACCGGTCTGTAAGATACTACAGCGATTAAAATCCCGATAAGCATTAACCATTTTCTTCCAATTCTATCAGACAACCATCCGAAAAATACGAAGAAAGGAGTAGCCATTAAAATGGCAATCATCATGATGTCTCCTTTTTGATCTACAAGTCCCATTGTTTTTTCGATGAAACTCATAGCATAAAATTGACCTGTGTACCAAACTACACCTTGTCCCATAACCAATCCAAATAAGGCAAGTAAAACAAATTTGAAGTTTAATTTGTGTCCGAAACTTTCTTTCAATGGATTTTTAGATGTTTTACCTTCTGCTTTTACTTTCGCAAATTCAGGAGATTCGCTCATGTTTTTACGAATCAAGTAAGAAACTAAGATCATTAAGATAGATACCCAGAACGGTACTCTCCATCCCCAATCTTCAAAAGCTTCTTTAGTCATTGAACTTTTCGTAACCATAATCACGATAAGAGAAACAAATAACCCGATTGTTGCTGTAGTTTGAATCCAAGAAGTCCAATAACCTCTTTGGCCTGGGCCAGCGTGTTCTGCTACATAAGTAGCGGCTCCACCGTATTCCCCACCAAGAGCAAGACCTTGAAGTAAACGTAATATTAATACTAAAGTTGGCGCCATGAAACCAATAGTTTCATAACTAGGAATACATCCAATCATAAATGTAGCTCCACCCATCAATAATAAAGTAACCATGAACGTGTATTTACGTCCAATTAAATCCCCAAGACGACCGAAGAATAAGGCTCCAAACGGACGTACTACAAACCCTGCAGCAAATGTTGCCAATGTAGAAAGAAAGGCAGCAGTTGGGTTGTCTGAAGGGAAAAATTTAGTTGAAATAATAGTAGCTAAACTACCAAAGATGTAAAAGTCATACCATTCGATCATGGTACCTACTGAAGACGCTCCAATTACGCTCCATAAGGAGCTTTTTTTGTGTTGATTCATAATTTAATTGTTTTTTGGTTTGGTTAATTAATAGTTGTTAAAATGTGTAAACACATGAAATCATTGTTCTGAAATTATTTACAGTTTCAAAATTTGAAGCTGCTTTTCCAAAAAGGTTTGTATCTCCCCATTTAGCAGAAGTTAATTCTAACTCTGGCGATACTCTGAATTTGTTTTTCTTGAAATCGATTCTTCCTGAAAGTCTCCATACATTGTCGATAGATCGTGTGCTAGAAAGTCCTCTTCCAGCGATATTAGCTAATGAAGAGGCAGCAGTGTCCGCTCCATTGTTTTGTGTAGAACCAAAGAATAATCCTGGAGCTACTGATTTTCCATTGCTAGCAATGTCAATCCAGAAAGCATTTGTTTTTGTAGGGTTAAATGTTTGAGTTGTTCCTGAAGTGATAGCAGTATAACCCCCTAACATTACTAAGTTATTCATATTTCCTCCAGAAATTCCGTACGCTTTAATAATGATGTCGTCATCTGCATATTTACCATATCCAAAAATAGAAGTACTATTTAAGGTTTCTGTTGTTACAACATTAGAGAATATAGTATTAGGTTGAACTGATTTGTACTCAACACCAGCTCCTAAGAAAACATTTTTCCCTTTGTATTGTAATTGTGCATTTAATGTTGGCAATGTACTATTGATAGACGCAGCATTTGCAGTAGTTCCCGCAACGCTGAATTCTCTTTCTTTATATGCAGTCAAACTCAAAGAAACGTCTTTGCTTAAAGCTTGTTTCAATTTTACTTGTGTAGCCCATCCAAAAGGATTGAATAGAATCCCAGTGTTGAAATTAGCTACTCCAGGAAATACTTCTGGAATAAACGTTGGGTACCAAGTTTGCCCCATTGTTAATGATGTTTTTTTCCAGTCCATTGTAATGAATGCGTGGCGCAAACGAAGTGAACCAATGTTAGCTTCAACAGTAGCATAGAAATCAGCTTCTAAAGTTCCACCCATTTTAGCTCCCCAAACATCTGGACCTTTTACTTTAGCTCCAAATCTTGAAGTTACTGCTAAGAAGTTGGATTGACCTACTGCATTAGCATCTTTCCCGTTAGCATCTCTCAATACATCATTAGGATATAAGTTCAGTTGGTCTTCTCTAGCCATCGCTGATTTTCTAGAATCAAAAATATAGTCTGATCTAAGGAATCCATACCAGGAAACACTATAGTCATTTGCTGAAGGTGCTGGGGCAGCAGGAGTTTGAGAATATCCTTTAAAAGAAGCAATCGCTGCTAATAGGATTAAATAACGTTTTTTCATAATAATTTTTTGGTTTGGTTAGTAAAATGGTTAGTTTTAATAGAGCCAAATTCTATTATTTTTAGATTAAAAAAAATTATTATATATATAAGTGTAAAGTAATATAGTTAGTCTTTAAAACGTTCCCATTTTATCAGCATAAATTTATCTCCTAACTCTGTGATAATCATCCCAGCCCCTGATAGTAATTCTTTATTTTTCAAATATTCTACGAGCTCTAAATGATTAAAAATCTTATAAGTAGGATGATAATCGGTATGAGAAGGTTTTTTTACATTAAAGCTTTTTACCCAATTGCTAATGGTAACATGCGAAACCCCAATAATGCGCTCTATTTCTCGGTAACTAAGACCTTCAAGATATAGTTGAAGCGCTTTGGTAACGTAGTAGTCGTCTATCTTTTTGCCTATTTTATTAACGGTGAAAAAATAGTTGCAATTTTTGCACAAATATCGTTGTTTGTTGTTGATAATGCCGCTTTTTATGATGTGGTTATTTTGGCACTTTGGGCATGATAAAATTTCCATATATATAAATTTTGCATAAATATAATAAATTAGCAAATATAGCAATTCGAAATTGGCAATAAAATTTAAAAAAAATTACAAACACTTTAATTTTATTGAACTAAAAGCTAATGATTGATACTAATATCTATTAAAATGAAAAATGGATAAGAGTATGTGCTTGGGAGAACTAGATTTAGATGATGCTTATTTTGGTTACCATGTGAAGCTAATCCTTTCGTGTGATTTTATAATCTAAAATAGCGTCATTTTCTATATATACTATCTCCAGCATAATCTTAAGTGCTACTATATTTTTTCTAATTTAGAATTGCCACGCGAAGGGATTCGCGCGGGAGCGGGGGTTTTTAAATTAATAATACAATTGATTTTCAGCATGTTAACCATCAATCACACCTCCATCACTAATTTTGATACACGAGGACGGATAAAAAGCCATTTTAAAAGATTTAAGCGATACTAAATGTACAAAAGGAGAGGCTGTATGTCTCTCCTTTTGTAAAATAATTAACTTAAACCTTGATTATCAATATAGTAACTTATGTATTTATGGTCATCACTAATTTTGATACACTACCACATTACCAGCTAATTTAAATTTGTTTTTTACAGAGTAAACATTACCACATTACCTATAAAAAGGTGTTTTCATCTAGCTTACCTGCTATTATTGCCTTTTCAAGATGCCCTACTGTAAAAGACTTTTTGTCTCTCTTTTTTTTGTTTGTTAAAAATCTAATGAGTGCTGGTAATATAAAATCTCCTTCAGGGCTAAAATAATCATTTGCCATAAATTTCGATATATCTACATTAAATTCTTTTCCAAAAGCAATTATAAACTCTACGGCATCATCTCCAGACACACCTAAATCATCTTCTATTCGTGTCGAACTATTTATCTCTTCATCATTAACCGCAGATTGATTTATAATAAATTCTTTTAACTTATTAAACGTTTCTTCATTCATGATGTACTTATTTTTTTAGTATAGAATTAGATTTTTCTTTAATTTCAGTAATATTCTTGTTATGAACTAAAATCCCCGCTCCCGCGCGAATCCTTTCGCGTGGTTTTACAATTTAAAATTTTGAAAAACACAAATCCCATCTAACAATCCTTTTTCTCCAGCATAATCTGCTGCGCTACTATATTTATAATCTTCGGGTCTAAAAACAATTCCTTCTTCAACAGGATTATTGTGTATGTAATCTATTTTTTGTCGAATTACTTCATTACTCCATAATTCAATTGGTTTGTTATCGTGTCTCCAAAACTGAAAATGGGTAGTATTAGAGCTTTTGTCGGCTTCCTTTTTAAAATAATCCAATAAAAATTCTTTTCTACTTTCTCTTGGATTTTCCTGAATTGCTTTAATAATGCTTCGGCTCGTAAATCTTTTGAAGTCACCTAATACTAATTCTGGCTTTTGGTTTTCTGTGCTTCTAAAAATTAAATGGACATGATTTGTCATGATACACCAAGCATGAATTTCCATGCCTTTGTTTTGCTGACAAAATTCAAGACTTTCCACAATTAAATCTTTATACTCATTTCTTGTAAAAACATCTAACCAACCTACCACAGCAAAACTAACAAAATATAGTCCCTCAGGATTATGGAATTTATAATTTCTACTCATTTTTGTTTTTTCAAATATAGAAAAAATAGTTTGTTATTTAGTGCCACGCGAAGGGATTCGCGCGGTAGCGATGGGGATTGACTTCGTCGAATTTTATTTCGCGCGGGAGCGGAGGAATCTATTGTTTTTTAGTACCACGCGAAAGGATTCGCGCGGGAGCAGAGGGAGAGCAACTAATGAGATTCTTCCTTTGTCAGAATGACAAAATACAGAGGTTTTTTTCTTAAATTAATGATATTGCGCTAGCGTGGGAAAGTGAGGTATATATTTTAGTAAAAACAAAAAACCCACTCGTTTGAGTGGGTTTTGTGGTACCTCCAGTCCCGACGCTTCGGGAGAACCAGGGACACATGGATTTTTATTTTTTGGATAAAATATCTGAAAGTATTTCAGGGTTTTGAATAATTTTTTCAATAAAAACTTTGCTTTTCATTTTCTTGATAAAGCGTTCTAGATATAAAGTCGAATTTCTATCGATACATTCAAAAGTTAACACCAATTCCCAATCATTAGCTATCTTGGAAAATGAATTGGCATATTCATGTTCATTGTGTTTTTGAATTCTTTCTTGAATATTATGTGTTTCACCAACATAATATTTGGTTGAAGATTTAGAATATACTATGTAAAGAAAGTGAGGCATATATTTTAGTAAAAACAAAAAACCCACTCGTTTGAGTGGGTTTTGTGGTACCTCCAGGGATCGAACCAGGGACACATGGATTTTCAGTCCATTGCTCTACCATCTGAGCTAAGGTACCTTGCTAATGCGGGTGCAAATATAGAACCATTTTTAATTTATCCAAAACAAATAGTAAAAAAAATCAATTCGTATCTTCGCGGTGTCAAATAATGAAATATGATTCTAACAATAGATGTAGGGAACACCCGAATTAAAGGTGCTGTATTTGAGAAAGATACCTTTTTGGAGCAATTCCTTTTTGAGCCGAATGCATTACAAAATGCAATTGAAAATATTTTAACAAAATATCCAAGCACTTCCCATTTAGTCGTGGCAAGTGTTGGAAAATTTGAAAAAGAGGCTTTTTCATTTTTTGCAGACAGACTTTCTGTTCACTTTGTTACGCATGAAGATGTTTTTCCTTTTTTGAATGCGTATGCTACACCCACTACTTTAGGGATTGATAGAATGGTTTTGGCTGCGGGGGCTACATTGCGTTATCCAAATCAAAATAGATTAGTAATCGATGCAGGAACTTGTGTCACCTATGATTTTATAAGTCAAGACGATGTGTATTTAGGAGGGGCAATATCGCCAGGATTGCGTTTGCGTTATGAATCCTTACATAATTACACTGCAAAACTACCTTTATTAGGATCAGAATGTCCGGATTATTTCATTGGAAATTCCACAGCGAATTCGATTCATTCAGGTGTGGTTAATGGATTGGCTCACGAAATAGATGGTTTTATCGAAGAGTACCGAACACGCTATTCAAATTTTATCATAATTTTAACGGGTGGCGACGCAGAATTTTTGGCTAAACGATTAAAAAATACCATATTTGCCAATTCAAATTTTCTTTTAGAGAGTTTGAATCACAACTTTCAATATAAAATCAAAAATGATTAAAAAAATTATAGTAAGCACTTGTTTGCTTTTTTCATTCGTAACTTTTGCACAAGAAGGAACCGCTTCGCCTTATTCGTTTTTTGGAATTGGTGATGTTCGATATAAAGGAACTGCTGAAATGCGTGCTATGGCAGGTATCGGAATAGAACAAGATAGTATTCATATTAATTTAGACAATCCGGCAAGTTATGCCAATCTGAAATTAACCACATTTGCCATTGGCGGAAGCTACAACACAACTAATTTAAAAACAACTTCAGAATCAGCAACTACACAAAGAACAGCGCTAGATTATTTAGCGGTTGGATTGCCTGTTACCAAAAAAATAGGAGTAGGGTTTGGATTAATACCCTATTCTTCTGTAGGATATAAAATTGAATCTATTGCTGCTGTTGCAAATCAAAACAGTAGTCGTTTTGATGGGAAAGGCGGGTTAAACAAAGTGTTTTTAGGAATAGGATACAAAATCACCCCAAAATGGAGCTTAGGAGCAGATGCGCAGTATAGTTTTGGTAAAATCGAAACCAATAGTTTGGAGTTTATCTCTGGAATTCCTGTTGGTACTCGTGAATCAAATAATGTAGCCATAACCGGAGTGCATTTTAATACAGGCTTAATGTTTCAAACTAAAATTAAATCAAAATTAAATTTTTATAGTAGTTTGAGTTATTCATTAGACAGTAAATTACAATCAGTAACAGCAAGAAATATTTCAACCGTTATGTTTGATGCAAGTTATAATATGTCTGTTGTGGATCAAGCCGATGAGGTTACAACAACTTCTAATTTAAAATTACCAAGTACAATTACTTTTGGAGCAGGTATTGGAGAGTCAAGAAAATGGCTTTTGGGTGCTCAAGTAAGTATGCGAGCTGCAGCTGGACTTGCTAATAGTTACAACTCATTGAGTAATGTTTCTTACGAAGGAAGTCAAAAATACAGTATTGGAGGATATTACATTCCTAATTACAACTCTTTCTCAAGTTATGTAAAAAGATTAGTGTATAGAGGTGGACTTAAATATGAAAAAACAGGTTTAGTGGTTAATTCGCAATCGATTAACGATATTGGATTGACGCTTGGAGTTGGATTTCCAGTTTCAGGAACCTTTTCAAATGTAAACCTTGGTTTTGAATTAGGAAAAAAAGGAACTACTTCTTCTAATCTAGTACAAGAGAATTATGCTAATTTCAGCCTGAGTTTGTCTTTAAACGACAGATGGTTTGAAAAGAGAAAATTCAACTAATACGCAATCTAGCGCATATTATTTCTTACTTAGTTAAGTGTGATTATGAGATTTCTAAAAAAAAATAACCTTTACTATCTATTGGCGGTTTCACTTGTGATGCTTTCGTTTGGATGTGAAAGTAATTTTAAGGAAATTCAAAAAAATAACTTTTCAGACTTTGTACCTAGTAGTGATGCGGATGAAATCAATTTAAAATATACTGATTCGGGACGAATTACAGCCATTTTGGTTAGTAAAAAAATGCTGGATTATGCCGTAGTTGATTTTCCGTTTACTGAATTTCCAAAAGGAATTCATGTTACATTGTATGACAAAAACGCAAAGAAAACGGTAGTTACTTCTAATTATGCAGTCTCTTACAAGCAAACCGGAATTATTGATTTGCAAGGCAAAGTGAAAATCGTTTCTGACGATGGTCAAATTCTAGAAACCCAACAATTGTACTACGATCAAAATAACGCTTGGTTTTTTACGGAGAGAAAATTCAAATTCACTTCTCCCAAGGGAGTTTCAAACGGACAAGGAATTGATTTTAGTAAAGATTTTAAAGTAATAAATTCACAAAGAATAACCGGCGAAGTTGATTCGGCCGACTAAATAAAACACTATGAGTTATCTTAAATTTACCCCTTATTTATACCTTATTTTAGGAATCTATCTGATCTATGATGGAATTTCAAATTGGAATACTGACGATAGACCATGGATGAGTTTTGGACTTGCGGCATTTGTATTTTTTATGTTTTTCTTCAGAAGAAAGTATGCCAAACGATTTGAATCGTACAAAAAGAACAACAACTAATTGTTGCGAGTTTAGCAATTAGATTTGTAGAAGTCAAAGAGAACAGAATTAGCGAAAATAGCACTAGAACATTGATTTTTTTTAGAAATTTAAAAAATCTTACAAAATAAAACGCTACTAGTATAATTATTAATTAGATAATTGTATTTTCGCAAACTGAATATAAAATTAATTACAATAAAAATGGCAGTTTTAGCAAAAATTAGAAAACGTTCCGCATTATTAATAGGTGCTATTGCATTAGCTTTATTTGCGTTTATAATACAAGATCTTATCGGTAAAGGTGGACTTGGAAAAAACACTAAGGATATTGGAACTATCGACGGAAAAGATATTTCATTTGAAGACTTTAGAGTTAAAGTAAGTAATGTAGAAAAAAGTGGTCAAGGAATTACTTCAACTCAAGCAGCTAATCAAGTTTGGGACCAAGAAGTTTCTGTAGCTTTGTTGACTTCTCAGTTTGATAAATTAGGATTAAGAGTAGGTGAAAAGCACCTAGTAGAAGTTTTGAAAGCAGACGAAAATATTGGAAAAAACCCATTGTTTTTGAATGCAGCAGGATTGTTTGATTTAGCTAAATTCAAGGACTATTTCAAAGCTAACCCAGAACAAGCAGCCGTTTTACAAGAAAGAGAAAAATCAGCAGAATTGAATGCTAAATTTCAAATCTATAGCACTTTGGTAAAATCAGGGTTGTATACTACTGAAGCTGAAGGAAAATTGAAATATGAAATGGAAGCTAACAAAGTGAACTTTGCTTATGTTGCTGGATTGTATTCTACTATTAAAGACAGTCAAGTTAAAGTGACGGATGCTGAAATTGTAGATTTCATGAAGAAAAACGAGAAAAAATACAAAGCTGACGAATCAAGAGAAATCGAGTACGTTTTAATTGAAGACAAAGCATCTAAAGAAGATGAAGCTGATGTAAAAGCTAAAATCACTGCTTTATTATCTGGTAGTGTAGTGTACAATCAAAAAACCGCTAAGAATGATACTGTAGCTGGTTTTAGAACTGCTCCAAATGCTATTGATTTTGTGAATTCAAATTCTGATGTTCCTTACGATTCTACTTATATCGCTAAGAAAAATTTACCTGCAGTTGATGCAGATCAGTTATTCAACTTAGCTCCAGGAGCTGTTTATGGACCATACAAATTTGGAAACTACTATTGTATTTCTAAATCTTTTGGTAAAAAAGCAGGAGTGAATGCTAAAGCAAGTCATATCTTAATTAGTTACGAAGGAACTCAAGTACCTAATAAAAGAGAAAAAAGAACTAAAGAACAAGCCTTGGCTAAAGCGCAAGCTATATTAGCACAAGTAAATACTAATCCAGATAGTTTCATGATGTTAGCATTTTCTAACTCTGATGATTCTTCTGCACAACAAGGAGGTGATTTAGGTTATTTTGGTCCAAACCAAATGGTAAAACCATTCAACGATTTCGTATTTGGAAATGCTATTGGTAAAGTTGGTTTAGTAGAAACCCCTTTTGGATTCCATATCATCAGAATTACTGATAAACAAGATGGTATTCGTTTAGCTACTGTGGCTCAAAAAATTGAACCTTCTGAAGCTACTTCAGATAAAGTGTTTACTCAAGCTACTCAGTTTGAAATGGACGCAGCTAGTAAAGATTTTGCAAAATTGGCAAAAGACATGAAATTAACAGTTGCTGCACCGGTTACAGTAACAGGAATGGAAGAAAACTTCGCTTCTTTAGGAAATCAAAGAGCTATCGTAAGATGGGCTTTTGAAGATGATTCTAAAGTAGGTTCAATCAAAAGATTTGAGTTGGCTAATATTGGTCACGTAATTGCTAGAGTAAAATCGATTGACAAATCAGGTTTAGTACCGGTTACTCAAGCTAGAGCGTATGTAGAGCCAATTCTTAAAAACAAGAAAAAAGCAGAGTTAATCAAAGCGAAGATGACAGGTTCATCATTAGAAGCAATTGCGAAAGCAGCAGGTTCTAAAGTAGAGCAAGCAGCTAATGTAACTATGGAAAATCCTGTATTAGGTCTTGTAGGAGCAGAACCAAAAGTAGTTGGAAATGCTTTTGCATTAGCAGCTAATAAAGTATCTGCACCAATCGAAGGTGTGACTGGAGTGTATGTAGTAAAAAATGTAAGCACAGTAAAAGCACCTGCTTTGAAAAATCATGCAGCTTATGTGGCTAAATTGAAACAACAAACTGCAGGTGATGCGGGTAGAATTCTTCCTGCTTTGAAAGCGAATGCAACTATTGAAGACAATAGAAGTAAGTTTAATTACTAAGCAGTAATTATAGAGTATAAAAAAAGCCAAGATGTAAGTCTTGGCTTTTTTGTTTTTTACTTAATCACAAAATCATTTCTTCATACGGAATTACCGTTTCATATCCTTTGGCAACAAAATACGATTTTGGATTTTCTTTGGATATGACCAAAACAAAATCGCCTCCCCAAGCGCCTAAACTTTTCACAGCACCATCAAAATCAGGGAATAAAGTATCTTTTACTGTTTCTGTTTTTAGAATTTCACTTAAAACAGTTTCGTGTTGGTTTAGTAATTGGGTAAATAACTCTAGATCTTTCGCCTCGATAATATCCTGAGTTAGTTCATTTATTGTAGCGATGTAGTTCGATAATTGTGAAGTCTTGTTGGTATGGTAGTCGGCTATAGCTGATTTACTATTTCGCTTTTGGTTCAAATACACAAAATAGAGGTTTTTGGTAAATTCAGGCTCGAAAACTACTTTTTCTACTCTTGGGTTTCCACTTTCTAAAGTGTAGGTAATAGGGGTGTTGTTTTGCGCACAAGCAATATCGTACCCACTGCCGCCAAAACTTTTATGTAGCAATTCAAACGCATCTATTTGAAACCATTGCGCAATGTTATTAATCAAAGTAGAGGAGGTGCCTAATCCCCAATTTCTAGGAAAGCTCAATTGAGTGGTTATGGTAAGCCCTTCTGAATCAGAAAGTAGGTTAGAATTCATACTATCGGCAACTTGTAAAATTTTGATTAATGTTGCTTTTACCGATTCGGCTGAGGTGTTGTTTGGTTCTTTTATTTCTTGAAATGTAATATGATCTTCAAACCAAAGACTTCCATCCGCATCATAACTTCTCCAGTGTATGGCACCACTATTCGTTTCTTTTACAATGAGATTTTGTCCCATTTTGGTAGGCAAAGCCAATCCTTTAGCACCATCTAAAATGAGGTACTCTCCTGTGATTAGTAATTTACCATTGCTGTAAAAGGTATGTTGCATATCGATTAGTTTCTCAATTGTTTCATCAAATCAACCACAGCGCTGTGTGAAACCGTTTGATGTTTGAAATGTTTTTGAACCGCAGTACGTTCTTCTTCTGTTGCTTCGAATTGGTTCAAAATATTATTCAAGTGCATTTTCATGTGTCCGTCCTGAATTCCTGTTGTGGTTAAAGAGCGCAAAGCGGCGAAGTTTTGTGCTAGTCCCGCAACAGCTACAATTTGCATTAATTCTTGAGCGGATGGTTTTTCAAGCATTTCCAAAGATAATTTGACCAAAGGATGTAAACTGGTCAATCCACCAACGGTTCCTAAAGCCAGCGGAATTTCCATCCAAAAGCTAAAAATACCATTTTCTATTTTAGCATGAGATAAACTTGAATACTGTCCGTTGCGAGAAGCATACGCATGAATACCTGCTTCAATCGCTCTAAAGTCATTTCCAGTTGCCAAAACTACAGCATCTACACCATTCATAATTCCTTTATTATGGGTTACGGCACGGAAAGGTTCTACTTCGGCAATGCGAACGGCTTGCACAAATTTTTCTGCAAATTGGTATGGATTCGGAATGTGTTTTTCTTCTAAGTCGGCAATGGGACACGAAACTTCGGCACGAACCAAGCAATTGGGAACATAATTCGACAAAATGCTCATTACGATTTGGATGTCTTTTTCTGTTTCCGAAAAAAGTTCGTATTCGTTTGCTTTTGCTTTCAATGTTTTGGCAAATTGCTCCAAACACGAGTTTATGAAATTGGCACCCATACTATCTTTGGTTTCAAAACTGACATGAAGCTGAAAATAGTTGGGAATTAAATCGGTTTTGTCTTTTAATATAATATCTAAAATACCTCCGCCACGGGCTTGCATATTTTTAGTAATGCTAGCGGTTTCAGTAAATAAATCGGCTTTGATTTTCGAAAAGAAAGTGTGTAATTTTTCGGCTTCCCCTTTGAAAATGAAATGAACTTGACCAATTTTTTCGGTGTCAATTACTGTAGTCGTAAATCCACCTCGAGTAGACCAAAATTTAGCTGCTTTGGAAGCCGCCGCTACTACGGAGCTTTCTTCGATAGCCATTGGGATAGTTTTGTATTTTCCGTTGATGAGAAAATTTGGGGCTACACCCAAAGGGATATAAAAATTAGAAATCGTATTTTCGATAAATTCGTCGTGTAGTTTTTGGATTTTTTCATCTGAATTCCAATAGTTTTTCAATAATTGAATTGCATTTTCAGGCGTTGAAAAATAGGTTTTGGCAACCCAATCTATTTTTTCTTCTTTGGATAGTTTCGAAAATCCACTTACGGCTTGGTTCATTCTCAATTGATTATAGTAATTTCCTCGCAAAGATACACTTTTCGACCTTTTCTTCAGTAACTCATTTTATGCAATAAATTGAAGTAATTGAATTTGAGTTTAACATTTAACAGCCCAAATGTGAAATAATTGTAATTTTTTCACTAAAATTGGGGTCGTTTATAACCAATCAAAAATTATGAAATCAAACCTATCTTTTGTTCTGTATTTTGTGTTCACAATTGCAGTTTTTGGACAACAAAAAATTACTGTTGAAGAAATATATTCAGGAGCCTTTAGAGCCAAAGGAATGGACGAATTACAGTCCATGAAAAATACCAACCAATATACCGTATTGAATTATGACAATGCGTCTAGAAGTATGCAAATTGACCTTTTTGACTTTGCTACTTTGAAAAAAGTAAACACTTTGATTGATACTAAAAACTTTCCTGTTTTGGCAGATGGTATAGATAGTTATACATTTTCGCCAGACGAGAAATTAGTTTTAATTGCGAATTCTACCAATCAAATTTTCCGCCACTCGTTTACTGCCGATTATTATTTGTACGATACAACTACAAAAAACGTATCTAAAGTATTTGATTTTCAAGTTCAAGAACCTACTTTTTCGCCAGATGGTAAAAAGATAGCATTTGCTAGAGAAAACAATTTGTATGTATACGATATTGCCACTAAACAAATTACAGCCATCACCACAGATGGAAAAAAGAATAGTATCATCAACGGAATTACTGACTGGGTATACGAAGAAGAATTTGCTTTTGTTCGCGCTTTTGATTGGAGTAAAGACAGTAAAAAAGTAGCGTATATTCGTTTTGACGAAAGTCAAGTTCCAGAATTTTCGATGTCGATTTTCAAAAAGGATTTGTACCCAACCATTGAGACATTCAAATATCCTAAAGCGGGAGAGAAAAATTCAGAAGTATCGTTGCATATTTATGATGTAGCTTCTAAAGGAACTCAAAAAGTAAATCTATCCCAATATTCAGATTTTTACATCGCTAGAATGCAATGGACTAAGGAAGCCAATGTGCTTTCGGCTCAGGTGTTAAATCGCCATCAAGATAATTTGGACTTGTTGTTTATAGATGGAAATTCAGGAACTACGAAAGTAGTGTTGAATGAGAAAGACAAAGCCTATGTAGATGTTACTGATAATTTGACGTTTTTGAAAGACAATAGTTTTATTTGGACTAGTGAAAAAGACGGTTTCAATCATATTTATTTATATGACAAAACTGGAAAATTGAAAAATCAAGTGACAAAGGCAACTGGGAAGTGACGAATTACTACGGTTTTGACGAAAAAACCAATACTGTTTTTTACCAATCGGTAGAAAATGGTTCGATTAATAGAGATGTGTATAGCATCAATCTTAATGGCAAAAATAAACTGCGTTTGTCTAAAACGACAGGAACTAATGCGGCAACTTTCAGTCCGAATTTCCAGTATTTTATCAATACGTTTTCTAGCGCTACACAACCAACTACGTACACGTTGAATGAAGCTAAAACAGGAGCGCAAGTGCAAGTGATTGAGAAAAACGAAGATTTAGCAGCTAAATTAAAAGGCTACAATTTACCTTCAAAAGAATTTTTTGTTTTAAAAACGGCAAAAGGGAACGAATTGAATGCTTGGATTTTGAAACCAAAAGATTTTGATGCTTCTAAAAAATATCCGGTTTTTATGTACCAATATTCTGGTCCAGGATCTCAACAAGTAAATAACGATTGGAATTCTAATGATGATTATTGGTTCCAAATGTTAGCGCAACAGGGATATATCGTAGCTTGTGTTGACGGACGCGGAACAGGTTTCAAAGGAGCTGCATTCAAAAAAGTAACTCAAAAAGAATTGGGTAAATACGAAGTAGAAGACCAAATTGATGCGGCTAAAGTCATTGGAAATTATCCGTATGTAGATAAAAACAGAATTGGAATTTGGGGTTGGAGTTTTGGAGGATTCATGGCGTCTAACTGTATTATGAAAGGGAATGATGTGTTCAAAATGGCTATTGCGGTGGCTCCGGTAACGAACTGGCGTTTTTATGATAGTATTTACACGGAACGTTATATGCAAACGCCTCAAGAAAATGCAAGTGGCTATGACGAAAATTCGCCTATCAATCACGTAGCTAAATTAAAAGGAAAGTTCTTGTTGATTCATGGTTCAGGAGATGATAATGTGCATGTTCAAAATTCAATGCAAATGATGGAAGCGATGATTCAAGCCAACAAACAATTTGATTCTCAAATTTACCCTGATAAGAATCACGGAATTTATGGAGGTAAAACGAGAATTCAGTTGTTTAACAAAATGACTAATTTTATCAAAGAAAATTTATAAACCAACCAATTAATTACAACCAAAAAATAGAATTATGACAGAAACTCAATCGAAAACAGCGCATCCAAAAGGACTTTGGGTATTGTTTGGAACAGAAATGTGGGAACGATTCAATTTCTACGGAATGCGAACTTTATTAGTATTATTTCTTGTGAATTCTTTAGTAATGAAAGAAGAAGATGCTTCCTTAATTTATGGAGGTTTCTTGGGACTTTGTTACTTAACGCCTATGTTGGGTGGATTTATTGCCGATCGATTTTTAGGTAATAGAAACTGTATTATGTTAGGTGGATTGATAATGGCAATCGGTCAGTTATTGTTGTTTACTAGTGCAAGTGTTTTT
Source organism: Flavobacterium sp. (assembly GCF_031537875.1). Lineage (GTDB taxonomy): Bacteria > Bacteroidota > Bacteroidia > Flavobacteriales > Flavobacteriaceae > Flavobacterium. Next base: position 61,111 of record NZ_JAVKNB010000002.1, read on the forward strand.
GGTGAAAATTTACCTTTGGCTACAACCATTATGTATAGTGGTTTAGGGGCGATTATCTTTGGTAATGGATTTTTCAAACCAAATATTTCTTCTATGGTGGGAAGTTTGTATCCAAAACAAGAAAAAAATAAATTGGATACTGCCTTTACTATATTCTATATGGGAATTAATATTGGTGCTTTCTTAGGTCAATCGATTTGTCCATTGTTAGGAGATGTGAAAGATTCTGCTGGAATTAGAAATATTCATGCTTTTAAATGGGGATTTCTTGCGGCTTCAATTGCGATGCTTTTAGGAACTATTTTGTTCTACTTTTTGAAAAATAAATATGTAGTTTCTCCTGAAGGAAAACCATTAGGAGGATTGCCATCTAAAAATGAATCGTCAGATTATGAAGAAGGAGAAGCACAAAAAGCCGTTTTTACACCAACAGCATTAGCGGTAGCAGTAGTTTGTTTTGTTGGCTTATTCTTGTTGTTCCATTTTTCGGTTGATGGTGATAATGTGGTAAAAACCATTATATACCCAATTATTTACGCTAGTGGAATCACTTTGGCGGGATTGATTTTGTCCGATAGTTCGTTGACCAAAATAGAAAGAGATCGAATCTTGGTAATTTATATTGTATCATTCTTTATCATTTTCTTTTGGGCTGCCTTTGAACAAGCGGGATCTTCGTTAACTTTTATTGCTGATAATCAAACCGACAGAACTTTTATGTTTGGTTGGCAAATGCCAGCTTCGATGGTGCAAATTTTCAACGGACTTTTTGTTGTGATTTTGGCTGTGCCATTCAGTATGTTATGGGACAGATTGAGAGCTAAAGAAAAAGAACCTATTTCTCCATTCAAACTTGCCTTAGGATTGTTTTTAATTACAGTGAGTTTCTTTATGATTGCTAATCAGGTGAAAGGTTTAGGTACTTCAGGTTTGTTAGCGGTTAAATGGTTGATTTTATTGTATTTCTTAAATACTTGTGCTGAGTTATGCTTGTCGCCAATTGGGTTGTCATTAGTAGGCAAATTATCTCCAAAACGTTTCGCCTCTTTATTGTATGGTGTTTTCTTTTTGTCGAATGCTTCAGGATATGCGTTAGGAGGAACTTTAGGTTCAATCTTACCTGCAACAGGAGATAAATTTGATAAGGCAAAAACATTAGGGATTGATTTGCAACCTATTTTAGATAAAAAAATCACACCAACAGCAGAGCAATTGAAGTTGTTAGCGGATAACCAAATCAGCGATCACAATCCTATTTTTGCAGGTGTTGAAATCCATAATCTATTCGAATTTTTTATGGTATTTGTGGTACTGACAGGAATTGCGTCATTAATATTGTTTGCCTTGACTCCTTTTTTGAAAAAAATGATGCATGGTATCCGATAATTTAACCTTAGAAAAAATACAAAACTTTGAAGGCAAATACCCCAAGCAATTGTGGTATTTGTTTTTAGTAGAAATGTGGGAACGCTTCTGCTTTTATGGAATGCGTGGTGTTTTAACGTACTTCATGGTCGATCAATTGCTATTGAAAGACGAAGCAGCTAATTTGCAATACGGAGCCATTCAAGCTTTTGTCTACGCTTTTACTTTTATTGGAGGTATTTTTGCGGACAAAATTTTAGGCTTCAAAAAATCTCTATTATTTGGTGGAATAGTTATGATTTTGGGTAATCTTTTGATTGCTTTTTCTCCTGCCACGCTTTTTTATTATGGTATTGCTTTTTCCATTATTGGAACGGGTTTTTTTAAACCCAATATTTCTTCTATGGTGGGCGAGTTGTACCATGAAAATGACAATAGACGTGATGCAGGTTATGGGATGTTCTATGCCGGAATTAACGTTGGCGGACTTTTAGGAGGTGCTTTGTGTATTTATTTAGGAAAATATTATTCTTGGCAATGGTGTTTTTTGTCTGCGGCTATTGTGATGTTTTTGGGTTTAATCACCTTTTTATTGACCAAAAAACAGTTAGGTCCTATTGGCGATTCTCCATTATCGAATTTAGCTTCCAATAAAAGAAAAGTTAGAGAAATTGCAGTATATGTAGGTTCGCTATTGAGTATTCCTTTTATCTTTTTAATGGTAAAAAATACGGATTATACGGACTACTTTATGTACACGATAGGGATAATTGCGATTTTGTATTTTGTAATTGAAACTATTAATTTGAAGAATAGTGCTTTGCAAAAAAAATTAATTGCGGCGTTCTTATTCATCTTTTTTTACTTTTTATTCAATGCCATTTACGAGCAAAGTGGGGGTTCGTTGTCTCTTTTTGCTAAAGACAATCTGAATGATAGTTTGTTGTTTTTTCATATTGACCCTAATGTGGTAAACAATAGTTCTAATACTTTTTTTGTCATTGTATTGAGTCCCCTTATTGGATTATTATGGTTGTGGTTAGGAAAGAAAAAAATAGAACCGAATACGATTGTAAAATTCGGAATCGGATTTTTATTCCTCGGAGCATCATTCTATATTTTTTACCTCACCCGATTTTTTGCTAACGTGAAAGGAATCGCTTCTTTGAATGTGTTCACATTTGCTTATTTGGTAACAACTGTTGGTGAGTTGTGCTTAGGACCTATTGGGATGTCAATTATTACCAAATTGTCTCCAAAACGTTTGTTTGGAATGATGATGGGATTGTGGTTTTTGGCGAGTGCGTTCGGACAATTGGCTGCTGGTAAATTAGGCGCTGCTATGTCCAATTCAGATATAGGAAATACATTAGTGTCTAAATTACAATCGTATACCGAAGGCTATTATCAATTAGCCGTATATTCTATTATAGCAGGTGTGTTTTTGCTATTGATTACACCCTTGGTAAAAAAATTAATGCAGGAAGTAAAATAATTCACTAATTTTGATTTTATAAAAAATACAACTAAATGAAAAAAATAATTATCACCTTAGTCTTTGTTTTGGGAACGATTTCTCTACAAGCACAAGAATTGTATTGGGAAAGTAATGTAAATAAAGCGATTGAAGTTTCTAAGAAAACTAAAAAACCGATGCTGTTGTTTTTTACTGGAAGCGACTGGTGCGGATGGTGTATTCGTTTACAAAAAGAAGTTTTAAGAACTCCTGAATTTGCAGCTTGGGCTCAAAAAAATGTAGTTTTAGTCGAATTGGATTACCCAAGAAGTAAACCACAAACTAACGAAATCAAACAACAGAACGGACAGTTACAGCAAATTTTTGGAATTCAAGGATATCCAACGGTTCATTTTGCGACAGTAACAGAGTCTAAAGGAAAGATTAATTTTCAATCTTTAGGTAATACAGGTTATGTGGCTGGTGGACCAACGGCTTGGTTAGCTGTTGCTGATGGAATTTTGAAGAAAAAATAATTGCTTTAATTCAAGATATAGAATCCCTTTTCACTAGTCGAGTGAAAAGGGATTTTTTCTTTTAAACAAGTTGCTTCCCAAAGTTTCTGCAGGTTTTTGTAATTGGATGCGTCGGCTACAATAGCTTTGGGTTGGGTAGTTTGAATAAGTCGTTCTAAGTTAATTTTAGGGGACTGGGTAAGCAGTACAATATCAGGTCTGCTATGGATGGGATACACTCCTAAACTGTCTAAAATCAAAATACGTTTTCCATTGAAGAAAACAGTGTTTTTTAATTCTTTGGCTGCAGCCAAATGACTAAAATTACCTACAAGATAGGAATTGATGGTGTTGTTTTTTGAACCAATTTTTGAAAGGTTGTCATTGGCAAAAAGTGTAACATCATCCCCTTTGCGTTCGACTATTAAGGTGTTTTTTTTGGAATTGAATACGACCCATTCGTGTTGGTTTTCTATTGACCATTTATTCCATAAAAAAGCAATTTGTACTAAAATAACTGAGACTAAAATAGTAACCAAACGAGTAAAACGAGGCTTTTTAAACCAAAGAATTGTACTGAAAACTACAGCATAACTGGTCAAAAGAAAGGCTAAGGTAAATGGAATGTCTTTAATAATGAATTGTTCTAGCGAAGCAATGGTATGGATAATTTTGTTTACAATAAATAAGCTCCATTCTAATCCCTTGGATAAGAAAAACGGACATTGGTTAATAAATGCCAATACCATTACCACAACACCTAATCCCATAATGAATCCTGTTAGTGGAATGATAACCAAATTAGTTATAAAAAACAATCCTGGAAACTGATGAAAATAATACAAACTCAACGGGAGTGTTCCAATTTGTGCCGCGAAAGAAACGCTTAGAATATCCCAAATGTATTTTGAGATTTTGTTTTTGGGCGTCCAAATTTGGGATAACAAGGGATGAAACCACAAAATAAAAAATAAGGCTAAATAACTCAGTTGGAATCCCACATCAAATAAAAATCCCGGTTGCACTAATAAAATGAGTAAAATGGAAACCAACAAAGTGTGGTAAATATTCACGCTTCGACGAAGGTGTTGCCCAATAGCTACAAACGAAAACATAGTTACAGAACGCACTACTGAAGGGGCTAAACCCGCTAATATTCCGAACAACCAAAGGGAGCATAAAATAACGATTAACTTTAATAAAGAGCCTTTCTTATTGTTAGGAACAGGCTTGAGAATGAATGTGACAAACAATAATAGGAACCCAATGTGTAAACCTGAAACGGATAAGATGTGTACTGCTCCAGCGTATTGGTAGTCCTTGCTAATTTCAGGGTCAATGTCTTGTTGTTGTCCCAGAATCAAAGCGACTGCTACATTGAGTTCGGTGGAGTTGAAACCGTCTTTTGTTAGATTGGTAATGATGGTATTCCGAATTTGAGCAGCATAATACCAAATGTCTTTTTCAATCTGAGTACTTATTTTAATATCGGAGCCGTCTGCGTACAATTGACCGTAAATTTGTTTGTTTTTTAGGTAGCTGCCATAATCAAATTGATTGGGATTTTTAGGCGTGACATTAGGATACAAATTGCCTTGAATTTGAAGTCGGTTGCCAATGATAAACGAATGATGTAGACTGTCTTTTTTGATATTGAGCAGTATTTTGCCCGAGCAGTTTGTTGTGTCAATTTGTTGTACCAAGGCGATATACCGTTGGCTAGACGTGCTGCTTTTCAATTTTTCGCGTAAGACCAAATTGAAGGTATGCGTTTGCTCAAAAACAGCATCTACTTGACTAAAATGATTTTTCTGATAAGTTGCTGTATGAATCGTTTGCGAACTCATTCCAATCCCGAAAGCGGTGATGTAAACGCTGATGCCAAAAACACGAACTAGGTTAGCCCTTTTGGTACTCCAATAATAAACTCCACCTAATAATGAGGTAGTCACAAATAGATAGGTGAACACAAGATTGGGACTCGGTTGGAAATAATAAGCAAACACGATGCCTATTATAAAAACCAATGTAACTCTTGCTAGGGGGAATTGCAAAACTTTCATGTTACTAAAATACAAAATTTTAAAAACGAAATGGATAAAAATAAAAAAGCTTCCAATCTTCAAAAGGCTGGAAGCTTTGTAATCTTAATTTTTAAAAATTATTTCAAATCCGCTACAATCAATTGTGCTGTTTTTTGACTGGCTCCTTTGCCTCCTAGTTTTTGTTCTAATTGATTGTATTGTGCTAAAAGCTTAGCACGGTGCTTATCTTCTAGAATTGTTGTTAATTCTTCTTTGATGCGTTGGCTAGTACAATCGTCTTGAATTAATTCGGTTACCACTTCTTGATCCATAATTAAATTTACCAAGGAGATGTATTTCAACGTGATGATACGTTTCGCAATTTGGTACGAAGCCCAACTTCCTTTGTAACATACTACTTCGGGAACTTTAAAAAGAGCCGTTTCTAATGTAGCAGTTCCAGAGGTCACTAAAGCAGCTGTTGCATTTTGTAACAAAGCGTACGTTTTATTTGAAATGAATTTGATGTTATTGTTGGTGATGAACTTTTCGTAAAAATAAAATTCTTGACTTGGCGCACCTGCAATAACAAATTGGTAATCTGGAAAATCTTGCACTATACTCAGCATTAATGAGAGCATTTTAGTGATTTCCTGTTTTCGGCTACCCGGCAAAATAGCAATGATGGGTTGATCGTTCAGATTGTTTTCTTTTCTAAAAACAGCAGCATCTACTTGAGGTTGGCTGTGTATAGCATCAATCAATGGATGGCCTACAAAATTAACAGGATAGTGGTGCTTATTTTCGTAAAAGTCTTTTTCGAAAGGCAAAATGACATACATTTTATCCACATCGCGTTTGATGTCTGTAATTCTATTTTCTTTCCAAGCCCAAATTTGGGGTGATATATAATAATGCGTTTTGATGCCTAAAGTTTTGGCCCATTTGGCAATACGTAAATTAAATCCTGGATAATCAATAAAGACAATCACATCGGGTTGGAACTCCAAAATGTCTTTTTTAGCAATTGAAATATTGTTTAAAATCGTTTTTAGATTGAATAATACTTCAATAAATCCCATGAAAGCCAAGTCTTTGTAATGTTTTACCAAAGTACCACCGGTAGCCTGCATTAGATCACCTCCCCAAAAACGAATGTCTGCTTTTGGATCTTCTTGATACAAAGCTTTCATTAAATTGGCTCCGTGTAAATCGCCTGACGCTTCTCCTGCTATAATGTAATATTTCATGTTTATTACGTGTTTTTCTGAAAGTTATACAAACAAAGTAATGATTGTAAGGACGATAACGGCCAAAATTACTCCGCGTGCCATGAACTCTTTGTAGTATTTGAGTAAAGCCCAAAAAACAATTAAATCCAATACGGTTCCTAATGTGATAATTTTACCCAACTTTCCGTCGCTTTGTAATAATTCCATTCCGGTGACAAAGGTATAATCAGTGAATAACTGAATGAAAAGAAAGCATCCCAAAAAGGAAGTAACCATTCCGATGACGAATCCAATGAGTATGTCGGTTTTATTTTTCAAAAGGCTATCAAATTAATGTTAATGCTTAAAAATAATAAACAAAGAAAAACAAAAAATGCCAACTTCAACTATTTAATCTTTGCCAAAAAGAACAATTTTATATCTTTAACAAAAAATTATGTAAGCCTTATAATTGTTGGTATAATTTTTACTGTAATTTAGACAAAAAACTTGATGAATACTATTATTACCTTTATGAAAAGAAACTATAAAATACTCTTAGTTGTCACCTTCTTATCATTATCATTGTTGGCTTTCAAGTCAAATTATGCTAATTCAACTGATCCAGACAAAGATAAGTTACTGTTAGAGTTACTGACTTTTGTTCTTGAAAAAGGGCATTACAGTCCTGTGACTATGGATGATGAGTTTTCAAAGGGAGTATATAAAGATTATTTAGAAGCTTTGGATCCATCCAAACGTTTTTTCTTGCAATCGGATATTGATGAGTTTTCAAAATACGAATTGGAATTGGACGACGAATTACAAAACAAAGATTTGACGTTCTTTGATTTGACGTATACTCGATTGATGAAACGTATGGAGGAAAGCAAAGCCATTTACAAATCAGTTTTGAGTCAGCCATTTGATTATAAAGTCGATGAATCATTCAATACCAATTATGAAAAAATGCCGTATGCTAAAAATGCTACGGAGTTGACGGAAAGATGGCGTAAACAAATTAAACTATCAACGTTGTCCTCTTTAGTAGATCGTTTGGAAATTCAGGAGAATAATGGCAAAGTTGATAAAGATTTAAAAGAAGCAGCGGCACCAGTGAATCCGGACGCTGCTTTTCAAGAAAATGCTAATCAAGTAAAGAAAGAGGTTGCTGCTGATGCAGGTAAAGTAAAAACTTTTGAAGAATTAGAAAAAGATACAAGAGAGAGTTCAGTAAAATCTTTGGACGAGTATTTTGGCTTTATTAAAGATTTGGATAGAAATGATTATTTCTCAGTGTATTTAAATACTATTACAGCGCGTTTTGACCCGCATACAAATTACTTAGCACCAGAAGAAAAAGAACGTTTTGATGTGAGTATTAGTGGGAAACTAGAAGGAATTGGCGCGCGTTTGCAAAAGAAAAATGACTATACTGAAATTTCTGAATTGATTTCAGGAGGTCCTGCTTGGAGAGGTAAGCAACTAGAAGCAGGCGATGTTGTGATTAAAGTGGCTCAAGGCAATCAACAAGCTGTTGATGTGGTTGGGATGCGATTAGATGATGTAGTGAAGAAAATCAAAGGGGCAAAAGGTACTGAGGTGCGTCTTACAGTAAAAAAAGTAGATGGTACTATTAAAGTAATTTCAATCATTAGGGATATTGTAGAGATTGAAGAAACGTATGCCAAATCGAGTATCGTTGAGAAAAACGGATTAAAATATGGAGTGATTTATTTGCCAAAATTCTACATTGATTTTGAAAATAAAGATGGTAGAGATGCAGGGAAAGATATTGCTTTAGAAGTCTCTCGTTTGAAAAAAGAAGGGGTGAACGGAATTGTGTTAGACGTTCGTGATGATGGTGGAGGCTCTTTGTCAACTGTAGTAGATATTGCTGGTTTATTTATCGAAGAGGGACCAATTGTACAAATCAAATCTGCGGGAAAAAGAAAAGAAGTATTGTATGATAGAGATAAAAAAATTGAGTGGGATGGACCTTTAGTAATTATGGTGAATAGTTTTTCTGCCTCAGCTTCGGAAATTTTAGCAGCGGCTATTCAAGATTACAAACGCGGAATCATTATTGGTAGTAAACAAACTTATGGCAAAGGAACCGTGCAAAATGTAATTGATTTGAATCAATTTGTACGTTCTAGTTCGGCGGGGGATTTAGGTGCTTTAAAAACAACTACTCAAAAATTCTACAGAATTAATGGTGGTTCAACACAATTAGAAGGTGTTAGTAGTGATGTGGTTATGCCAGATCGTTATGCTTACTTAAAAATGGGAGAACGCGATGTGCATAATGCCATGCCATGGGATAAAATTGATCCAGCTCAATACGGTGTTTGGACAAATAATAAAAACTTCAATCAAGCGATTGCAAATAGTAAAAACAGAATCGCTCAAAATGCACAATTCCAGTTGGTAGAAGATAATGCAAAATGGATTGATAGTCGTAGTGAAGATTATGTGTATAGCTTGAACATTGATAAATTCAAATTGGCACAAAAACAAATCGAAGAAAAAGCAAAAAAATACAAGCCACTTCAGAACTATAAAAACAATTTGAAGTTTAGTTCTTTGCCTTACGAATCAGAAGTAATGGCAAAAGACAGTGCTTTGAAAGAGAAAAGAGATCGTTGGCATGAATCGTTGTCCAAAGATATTTACGTGGAAGAAGCTTTAAATGTATTAGACGATTTGCAATCAAAAGCTGTGGCAAAGAAACCAATGGATGCCAATTTAAAAAGTAATAAACTAGTAAAATCATAATCTAGTAAATGCACAAATAAGAAAGCCCTCAATTGAGGGCTTTCTTATTTATATAGTAATGCAACAAATTACCATTCGTTTACTTTGTTGGCATCCATTTTTAAGAAGATAAAAAGTAAAATAGTAAATCCCCATAGTCCTGATCCACCATAAGAAAAGAACGGAAGAGGCACTCCGATAGTTGGGAAAATACCCACCACCATAGCAATATTTACAAAGAAGTGAATAAATAGAATTCCAGCAACACAATAGCCATACACACGGCTAAATTTAGTTTTTTGTCTTTCGGCTAAGTAAATGACACGAAGAAATAAGGTAACAAATAGTGCAATTACAACTAGAGAACCAAAAAATCCCCATTCTTCACCAACTGTAGTAAAAATATAATCGGTATGTTGTTCAGGTACAAAGCCTCCTTTGGTTTGAGTTCCTTCTAAGAAACCTTTACCAAACCAGCCGCCTGAGCCAATAGCAATTTCAGATTGATTGGTATTGTATCCAATTCCTTTCATATCTACTGATTTCCCCAATAATATATTAAAACGGTCTCTGTGGTGTTGTTTGAAAACGTGTGTAAAAACATAATTTACAGATAGAACAAATCCAGAAATCAAGGCAAATAAGATTCCGCTGAGTACAATATTTCGATCAGCCATTCTTGATTTGAAATGGATAAACACAATGACCAATAGCGCTAATAGGATAACATATTGTGGTTGTAAAATCAAGGTTAAAACAAATAGGAGGATAGCAGAGAAGCCGGTCCAGATATACCAAGAAGGAAGTCCTTCGCGATACAAAACCAAGAAGAAAGCACTGTAAATTAGTGCGCTTCCAGGGTCTGGTTGAGGTAATATTAAAAGTACAGGTAACAGAACTATGGCTAAGGCCTGAATTTGTCGATTGGTATCTTTTAAATTTATTTGACTGTCACTTAGATATTTGGCTAGAGCCAAAGCAGTCGCCGCTTTTGCAAACTCAGAAGGTTGTAAGGTAAAACTCCCAAAGCCATACCAACAGCGTTGTCCTGCGATGGTTTTACCCACTGCAAAAAGTCCAATTAAAGAGAGTAAGGAAACACCAAAAATGATAGATGCATATTTTTCGTAGAATTTACCATCAACGAAAAGGACAACAAAAATTAAGGGAATGGTCAACGCAATAAAAATAAATTGTTTCTCAGAAGTTCCTTCCATAGAAGATAACGAAGAAGAATAAATGTTGAGCCAACCCAATAATACTAATACGCTATAAATAATTACGCATATCCAGTCGAGGTTGTTTGTTATACTTTGATTTTTCATATGTTTAAATTCTATTTTTTAGCGGTAACATATGGTATCGCTTTTTACTATAGGCGTTTGCTTGCAACTTCTTGTTAATGGCGATTTCATTATTAACGAGTCGCTTTGTTGTTGGACTTAATCGTGTCTTTTTTAATCTTAGGAGGGTTCATTTTACTTTGTAAAATCGAATCTTGTTTTTTCATTTCTGCTTTCACTGATTCGGATAGTCCACCTAATTTTGCATATTGACCTTGTAAACTTTTATTTAATATTCGAGTTTCTAAGTCTGTTCTTGTAATTTTTTTGCGAATGAATTTTTCTATCATTAAAGTAGCAATTGGTCCTGCAATGGTTGCTCCAAATCCACCATTTTCTACCATTACAGCAAGTGCTATTTTAGGATTATCTTTTGGTGCAAAAGCCACAAATATAGAGTGGTCTTCCAACTGAACTCTTTTACCGCCAATTTTAGCAAAATTTTCTGCGGTTCCGGTTTTTCCACAAATGTCAATTCCTTCTGCCTTTAAGGCGTAGGCTGTTCCAAAATTATACACATCAAATAACCCTTCAATCATTGGTTTGAAGTGTTTTTTATTGATAGTTGTAACATGTTTGGTTGTAAATTTTGTGTCGATTTTTCTTCCTTCGATTTTTTTAATGATGTGAGGAGTATAATAATACCCTTGATTGGCTACAGTTGCCATCATATTGGCTAACTGAATAGGTGTCATCAAGACTTCTCCTTGTCCAATTGCATTAGATACAATTGCGGTACTTCTCCAACCGCCATTTGGATAAATCTTTTTATACATTTTAGAATCGGGAATATTTCCTTTTCTTCCTGTAGGTAAATCATAGCCCATAAATTTCCCTAAACCAAAGCTTTTCACATGATTACTCCACACATCCACTGCGTAACCAGGTTTTACATACTTATTGATGGTTTTCATATAAGCTGTTCCAAAAAAAGCATTACAAGATTCGTAAATACCACGGTGTAATTGTAGCACTCCACCATGACAGTGGCAACGCATAAAACGACCTCTAGCATAACTAAATCCGTGATTACATACAACACTAGTTTGTTCATTAATTACACCTTCTTGTAAGGCGACTAATCCCGTCATGATTTTGAAAGGCGATCCCGGAGGATATTCGGCTAAAAGACCTCTGTCGTACAATGGTTTTGCAATAGAATCACGATATAATTTGGTGTAATTTTTTGACCTCTGTCTTCCAACCAAGATAGAAGGATCGTAAGAAGGAGCGGTTACTAAAGCTAAAATTTCACCCGTTTTAGGTTCAATAGCCACAATTCCACCACGTTTGTTAATCATTAATTCTTCCCCATACTTTTGAAGTTCGGCATCAATGGTTAAGTTGATATCTTCTCCTTGTACCGCAATGGTATCGTATTTTCCTTCCTTAAAGGTGCCTATTTCTCTGTTGTATTTGTCTTTTTGAATGTATTTTACCCCTTTAATTCCTCGTAAAATTTCTTCATAACTTTGCTCAACACCTTGTTTTCCAATTAAATCTCCACTGTTGTAATACGGGTTTTTGGCAACAAGATTTTCATCAGCTTGTGTGATAAAACCAAAAACATTGGCTCCATAATTTACTTCGTAATCACGCAAAGAACGTTTTTGGAAATAGAAACCTTCAAACTTTCTGATTTTTTCTTGGAAGGCCGCAAATTCAACTTTATTTAACTGTGATAAAAATACAGAAGGTAGTCTTGGGCTGTAAATTTTTGCTTTTTCAATCTTTTTGATAAAGTCTTCTTTGGTGATATCAAGTAATTCACAAAATTCGATTGTGTCTAATTTTTTAATTTCTCTTGGAATGACCATGATGTCATAAGAAGCCTGATTGGAAACTAACAATTTTCCATATCTATCATAGATATAGCCTCTTTCTGGGTAGTCGTATTTTATCTTGATGGCGTTATTATCAGATTTCAGTTTAAATGAATCATCAATAACTTGTAGATAAAAAATTCGTAATACCAGCAATGATGCTGCAACAAGTATTAAGGTAGGCAGCAATACTTTTCTCATCGTTTGTTTGGCTTAATTAAGTAGATGATGATTATACAAATCGCAATAGTAAGTACACTACTTAGAATGGTTCGTATTAGAATGTCCCAAAAGAAACTGAATTGAAATGCTACTAAAATAAATAAAGTTAAATGATGGATAAGTACGGATACTAATATGAACGAGAATCGTTCAGGTGTTAGTACATCATTTAGCTTTATAGTTTGGTATTCGTAACTTACTCCAAACGCAAACTTAAATACAGCAGGTCTAAAATATGCTAATGTAAGACAAGCAGTGGTGTGTATTCCTCCTGAATTACTAAACATATCTAAAATTATTCCTAGTAAGAAACTGGCAATTAATAATCCAGACTTGTTTCCGTTTACAGGATATAAAATGATAAATAGGATGTAAGGAAACGGACTTATGAAACCAAATAAATTAATATTATTGAAAACAATAATTTGAATGGCTAGCAGAGTCACAAATCTGAAAATATTCAAAAACAAACTACTATTCATCGTTTTCTCTTTTTTCTAGATTCATAATTTCTTTACGATCTTTCCCTTTCAGGATATAAACATGTCCTAAGTTAGTCATGTCATTAAACAGCTTTACATCTAAGGTATAATAGTTGGTTTGATTGTCAATATATACTTTTTCAATGGTTCCAATGTTAATGTTTTCAGGGAAGATAACAGATTGTCCACCTGTTACAATAGTATCACCTTTTCTAACCGAAGCTAATCTAGGCACGTCAATTAATTGAACAAATCCAGTACTTTTTCCATTCCAAATTAAAGAACCAAAGTGATTTGATTTTTTAATTTTAGCATTGATTTGTGATTTTTTGTTTAGGATACTAACCACAGTGGCATAATGGGGAGAGGTATTATCTACGATACCTACAATTCCTAAACTATTAATTACCCCCATATCTGGTTTTACACCTTGTAATTCTCCTGAATTTAGAGTCAAATAGTTTTCGTACACATTGTAAGAGTTATGTATTACTCTTGAAACTATAATATCACTTGATTTTACTCCTTTTATACTGTCTAGTTTTCGAGCAACTGTAGTATCTTTTTTATTGAACAAGATGCTTTTTAGAGTGGCATTTTCTTGAGCCAAAGCTTCGTTCTGTGATTTTAAATTCAAGTATTCGTCAAATTCACTAAGTTGTTCATATACCCCTCCACTTAAGAAATTAGCAGAACTAATGACTTTACTTCTATGAAAAGAATGCGATTGAATGGTAAGAGTTAACGAAATACCCAAAAGCAGCAAAAACAGTAAGCGATTACTGTTTTTAAATATAAAATTAAATATTTGCTGCATTTCTTAAATGTATTATTTATGACTTCTCTTTAGAAAAGGACTATTTGATCAAGATGCTTTTAAATCTATTGATGTTTTTAAGTGCCATACCAGTTCCTCTTACAACTGCTCTTAAAGGATCTTCTGCAATATAAACAGGCAAATCAGTTTTCAACGAGATACGTTTGTCAAGTCCTCTCAACATCGAACCTCCACCTGCAAGGTAGATTCCTGTATTATAAATATCGGCAGCCAATTCAGGAGGTGTTTGAGATAAAGTTTCCATGATAGCATCTTCAATACGTTGGATAGATTTATCCAAAGCTTTAGCGATTTCACGATGAGAAACTTCTACTTGTTTTGGTTTTCCAGTTAACAAGTCACGTCCTTGAACAGACATGTCTTCTGGAGGAGTTTCTAAATCTTCTACAGCGGCACCAATTTGAATTTTAATTTTTTCAGCTGTACTTTCTCCAACAAATAAGTTGTGTTGAGTACGCATGTAATAAATAATGTCATTGGTAAAGACGTCTCCAGCAATTTTTACTGATTTGTCGCAAACAATACCTCCAAGTGCTATTACAGCAATTTCGGTTGTTCCACCACCAATATCCACAATCATATTTCCTTTTGGTTGCATAATGTCGATTCCAATACCGATTGCCGCAGCCATTGGTTCGTGAATCAAATACACTTCTTTACCATTTACTCTTTCACAAGATTCTTTTACCGCACGCATCTCTACTTCGGTAATTCCAGAAGGAATACAAACCACCATTCGAAGAGCAGGCGTAAACATTTTTTTCTTTAATGCTGGAATACTCTTAATAAACATATTAATCATTTTCTCTGACGCATCAAAGTCTGCAATTACACCATCTTTAAGAGGTCTAATTGTCTTAATGTTTTCGTGAGTTTTTCCTTGCATCATGTTGGCTTCTTTACCAACTGCGATGATTTTACCAGAGACTCTGTCTCTAGCTACTATCGAAGGACTATCTATAACAACTTTATCGTTGTGAATAATCAGTGTATTTGCGGTACCAAGGTCGATTGCGATATCCTCGGTCATGAAATCAAAAAATCCCATAAGCTTATGCGGGGTTTAAATTTTAATATTATCTAACAAGCAAAGTTAAACAAATTAATGTTTAAAATGACGTGTTCCTGTAAATACCATTGCTAATTTATTTTCATTGCAATAATCGATACTCAATTGGTCTTTTATTGAACCTCCTGGTTGAATTACAGCTGTGATTCCTGCTTTTTTGGCTAGCTCAACGCAATCAGGAAAAGGGAAGAAAGCATCACTTGCCATTGACGCTCCGTGTAAGTCGAAACCGAAAGCATTGGCTTTGTCAATCGCTTGCATCAAAGCATCTACTCTTGAAGTTTGTCCAGTTCCAGATGAGATAAGGGTTCCGTTTTTAGCAAAAACAATGGTGTTTGATTTGGTATTTTTACATACTTTGGAAGCAAAAATCAAATCCTCAACTTCTTGAGTTGTTGGAGCAGTTAAGGTAACGGTTTTTAAATCTTCTTTTGTATCTGTAATATTGTTTCTTTCTTGAACTAGTATTCCGTTCAAACAAGTACGAACTTGTTTTTGAGGTAAGGCTACTTCGTTTTGAACTAAAATAATTCTATTTTTCTTTTCTTCTAAAATAGCGATGGCTTCTGTATCAAATGCAGGAGCAATAACTACTTCACAGAATAATTTGTTGATTTCTGTTGCTGTAGCTACGTCAATCTTTGCATTAGCAATTAAAACGCCTCCAAAAGCCGATGTTGGGTCGCAAGCTAAGGCAGCTAAATACGCTTCACTAATCGTTTTTCTGGTAGCTAACCCGCAAGCATTGTTGTGTTTAAGGATGGCAAAAGTTGGTCCGTCATTCTTGAATTCGTTAATTAAATTCACAGCAGCATCTACGTCAAGAAGGTTATTGTATGACAATTCTTTTCCATGAACTTTGTTGAACATTTTGTCAAATTCACCAAAGAAAAATCCTTTTTGGTGTGGATTTTCGCCATAACGCAATACTTGACCGTCAGCAATACTTTCTTTATAAATGGTTTCGTCAGTATTAAAATAGTTGAAGATTGCACCGTCATAATGTGACGAAACGTGAAATGCTTTGGTTGCCAAAAGTTTTCTGTCTTCTAATGTAGTAGCACCATTTTGATTGGTAATCATATCTAAAAACAAACTATAGTCGTCAACCGAAGCCACAATTACAGTGTCTTTGAAGTTTTTTGCAGCAGCACGAATCAATGAAATTCCACCGATATCAATTTTTTCAATGATATCTGCTTCGCTAGCACCTGACGCTACTGTTTTTTCAAAAGGATACAAATCAACAATCACTAAATCAATTTGAGGAATATCAAATTCTTTCATTTGTTGCACATCACTTTCATTATCTTGACGGTTTAAGATTCCTCCAAAAACTTTTGGGTGTAATGTTTTTACTCTTCCTCCGAGGATAGATGGGTAAGAAGTTACATCTTCAACAGGAATTACCGGAATGCCTAAGTTTTTGATAAAGTCTTCTGTTCCTCCTGTCGAATAAAGGGTTACATTTTGAGAATGCAATTTTCTTACAATTGGTTCAAGACCGTCCTTTGAAAATACTGAAATTAATGCAGATTGAATAGATTTAGTTGTGCTCATTGTGTAGTTAAAATTATAAAGTGCAAAAATAGTTTTTTTTTGATTATAAATTTCATTCGAATGCTGTAACATTCTACTAAAAATGAATACTTATGAAGAAGACTTTTTTTATTAGGTTTTTGAATAAAATTTGCTCAATTTTACATTGATACAAAAGAGAATAATATGCTGGTATATCTTCGATTATTAAAAGAGAGTTTTGGCTTTGCTATGAATGCCCTGCGAAATAATAAACTAAGGACTTTACTTTCTTTGTTGGGAGTTACCATTGGTATTTTTTCTATCATCGCAGTGCTTGCTGCGGTAGATTCATTGGACAAAAAAATCAAAAAAGACTTGAGTAGTTTAGATAAAAATACTATTTATTTAATGCGATTTTCTTTTGGTCCTTCCGAAATTCCGCAATGGAAAAGGGAACAATTTCCAAATGTAAAATACGATGAATACGAATATTTAAAAAATTCCATGAATGATTTGGATCAAATGGGATTTCAACTTTTTGTCAAGAGAGAATCCTTAAAATACCAATCAGCTTCGGTAAGCGACGTTAATGTAGTTCCTGTTTCTCATGAATTTATTGATATTCAAGGTTTGGAATTTGACGAGGGTCGATTTTATAATGAATCGGAATCCAACTCAGGAGCTGCCGTTATTGTTTTAGGAAACGAAATCGCACAAAACCTTTTTGAAGATAGCAATCCTATTGGGAAAGATATTCGGTTGTACGGACAACGTTTTTCAGTTATAGGTGTTTTGAAAAAACAAGGAGCGGGAATGTTTGGAGACAGCAATGACACTTCTGTTTTTATTCCAGTTAATTTCTTAAGACGAATGTATGGAGATAATAATGATGCAATGACTCCAGTGATTTTAATTAAGCCTCAAAAAGGGATTGATATGGATGCTTTTAAAGCAGAATTAAGTCAGAAGCTGCGAAATTATCGTGGGATGAAAACGGATGAAATCGACAATTTCTTTATTAATGTATTGTCTGGATTTACTGATTTAATTGATGGAATTGTAGGTCAAATGAATGTGGTAGGGTGGATTATTAGTGGTTTCTCATTGCTGGTGGGCGGTTTTGGAATTGCCAATATTATGTTTGTTTCAGTTAAAGAAAGAACCAATTTAATTGGAATTCAAAAATCCTTAGGTGCTAAAAATCGATTCATCTTATTCCAATTTTTATTCGAAGCGGTTATTCTTTCTGTAATTGGTGGAGCTGTTGGCTTGTTCTTGGTTTGGATTATCTCTGTAGTGCTTACTAAAGCGCTGGACTTCGAGTTTGTATTGAGTATGAGTAATGTGTTTTTAGGAACAGGATTGGCTGCATTAATAGGATTGATCTCTGGAATTTTGCCAGCAATCACAGCTTCCAAATTAGATCCTGTAGAAGCGATCCGAACAGGAATGTAATAAATAAAACATTCCATTATAAGCATAAAAAATCCCGAATTATTCGGGATTTTTTATTTATCTAATATCGTTGTTTTGAATCAAATCGATATACAAATTAATATTGTCTTTCAATTCTTTTCTTGGCGTGATAAAGTCTAACAAACCATGTTCTAAAAGAAATTCAGCAGTTTGAAAACCTTCTGGCAAATCTTTACCAGTAGTGTCTCTAACCACACGAGGCCCTGCAAAACCAATTAAAGCACCAGGCTCAGAGATGTTGATATCTCCTAACATAGCGTAAGAAGCAGTAGTTCCTCCTGTTGTTGGATCAGTACAAAGTGAGATGTAAGGTAATTTAGCTTCAGCTAGCTGAACTAATTTTACAGATGTTTTAGCCAATTGCATTAAAGAGAATGCAGCTTCCATCATACGCGCTCCACCTGATTTTGAAATCATTACGAATGGCATTTTGTGCTTTATAGCGTGATCAATACCTCTTACGATTTTTTCACCTACAACTCCTCCAATAGACCCTCCGATAAAGGCAAAATCCATACAGCAAACGACTAAGTCTTTTCCTTTAGATTTTCCAACTCCTGTTCGTACAGCGTCATTCAGTTTGGTTTTAGAAGTAACGTCTTTTATACGATCTGAATATTTTTTGGTATCAACGAAATGTAATGAATCTTTTGAAGTCATGTTTTTATCCAACTCATTGAATTCATTGTTGTCGAATAAAATTTCGAAATAAGTTTCACTTCCAATTCGAACATGAAAATCATCTTCAGGACTGACGTATAAGTTACGTGCTAATTCCTCTGCATCAATAATTTTTCCTGTTGGAGATTTGTACCAAAGACCTTTTGGAACATCCATTTTTTCTTCGGTAGGAGTAGTGATTCCTTTTTCCTGTCTTTTAAACCAAGCCATATTGATATAATTATAAATTATAAATTGCGAATTACGAAATCATTTCGCAATTCGCAATTAGTCAATTCTTATAGAGTGTTTACATTGTTCAAGTCAGCAAAAGCTTGCTCTAATCTTGTGTTGAATGTAACTTCGCTCTCACGTACCCATCTTCTTGGATCGTAATATTTCTTGTTTGGAACATCAGCACCTTCTGGGTTACCAATTTGTGATTTCAAGTAGTCAATGTTTTTAACCATATAATCACGGATTCCTTCTGTGTAAGCAAATTGTAAATCAGTATCGATGTTCATTTTAACAACACCATATCCGATAGCTTCTCTAATTTCTTCTAAAGTAGAACCTGATCCACCGTGGAAAACGAAATCTACTGGATTAGCTCCTGTATTGTATTTGTTTTGAACGAAGTCTTGAGAATTTTTCAAGATTTTCGGAGTTAATTTTACGTTACCTGGTTTGTAAACCCCGTGAACGTTTCCAAAAGCAGCGGCAATAGTAAATTTGGGACTTACTTTTGATAATTCTTCGTAAGCGAAGGCTACTTCTTCTGGTTGAGTGTATAATTTTGAACTATCTACATCAGAGTTGTCTACACCATCTTCTTCACCACCAGTGATTCCTAATTCGATTTCTAATGTCATTCCCATTTTACTCATACGAGCTAAATATTCTTTACAGATTTCGATATTTTCTTCGATAGGCTCTTCTGACAAGTCAATCATGTGAGAAGAAAATAATGGTTTTCCTGTTGCAGCAAAATGTTTTTCTGAAGCATCTAACAAACCGTCAATCCAAGGCAATAATTTTTTTGCACAGTGGTCAGTATGTAAAATTACAGTTGCTCCGTAAGCTTCTGCTAAAGTATGAATATGAAGTGCTCCAGCAATTCCACCAGCGATAGCTGCTTTTTCACCTGCATTAGATAATCCTTTTCCTGCGTTAAATTGCGCTCCACCATTAGAAAACTGAATGATAACTGGTGCGTTTAATTTTGCAGCTGTTTCAAGAACTCCGTTGATTGTACTTGATCCAGTAACGTTTACTGCAGGAAGTGCAAAACCTTTTTCTTTTGCATAATTGAAGATCTCTTGTACTTGATCTCCCGTTGCTACGCCTGGTTTGATGTTGTGTGCCATTGTAATTATTTTAAGTTGTTTTTAGTTTTTAGACCGCAAAAATAAGAATTAATTAGCATTAGAAAGGATAATTTATCCCAAAATTTAATACAGAGCGCGCAAAATTATAATCTTTTAGCCATCTGCTTCCGCTTTCGTAAGCAGGGTTATAGGTCTTAAATCCTAGGTCAAAACGAACTACAAAAAAACTTAAATCGTATCGTAAACCAAAACCAGAACCCAGTGCGATATATTCTAAATCTTTGATTCCAGTAAATTTAGCTTTCGCATCTTCAGTGTTATCTAGTACGTTCCAAATATTTCCTGCATCGGCAAATAAGGCTCCTTTAAGACTGCCTAAAATCTTGAATCGGAATTCACTACTCAAAGCAATTTTCATATTGGCTTCGTTAAAATCGTTGACTCCACCCGTGCTTCCTGGACCTAAACTATAAGGTTGCCAACCTCTGTTATCATTGGAACCCCCTGAATAGTAACTTCTCGAAAAAGGAATACTTTTTGAATTTCCAAACGGAATCGCAATACCAAAAAAGCTCCTAACTGCGAAGACTTTTTCTCGAGATAAATCCCAAAGTTTAATAAAATCAAATTCGGTTTTAATGTATTCAGAATATTCCAAATTGAAAATTTCATATTTGCCATCCGACTTTTTAGGTAGGTTGGCGGTATTGGCAAACAAAGATAAAATAGAACCAGCCGATTCGATTTTGGCTTTAAAAAGATGGAAATTGGTATCCGTTAACTCTTTTTTTGTGGTTTTAGTAAAACTAAAGCTGGTGGCTAAGATAAAGTCGTTTTCTGTAAGCCTTGTTTTTCTTTCTTCTATGCTTTTTACACTTGAATAATCACTAGTAGTTGTAGTAATTGTGCCGTTCAAGACGTTATTCATGAAACCTTCGGTCCCTTTTTCAATAATTAAATTCCCATTGGTATCAAGATAGGTTGGGTCTAAAGTGTAATTCGGGTTTTTTGCTAAAGTATTCAAAGCAGTATAAGAAGATTTGTACACATTGAAATAATTCTGTGGATTCAAATTTCTAACAAATTGGACATTGAAAAGATCAAAACGAGCCGTGTTATTTTTTTTAGGGGTCCAATTATAGGTAATAGCACCGGTGAAATTCTCTTTGTCTAAACCAATGTTTTTTTGAGTTGAAAAACCAGTGTTTATCGTAGTGGTAGGGATCATGCTTTTTGGAATGATTCGCTCGGTATTAAACGGTATTACCATTCTAGGAAAACTTAGTTTTAAATCCAATCCGTATTCAGATGTATTGAAAAATACATTGTTAGGATTGGCAAAATCTTTGGAAGATCCCATATTAGCACGTCCAGAAAATTGTAATGTTTCAGCTCCATTAAATACATTTCGGATCGAAATAGAAGGGCTAAACCCAATACCAAAGGTCTGAATGTTGGAATGAGTGGCGTCAAAAGAAAGTCCGAAACTGTATTTTTTTCTTGGTGTTAAATAAATCTTGGCGATAAGCGATTGGTTAGTGGAGTCCTTTTTGTCAATTTCATACAAAATAGAAGGGTAGTTGAACACTTTAAGATTACTCAAATAGCGACTAGTTAAAGTTGTTTTTGCATCCGAAAACAAACCTCCTTTGGTAATAAAAATGGCATCGGTAATAGCGTAAGGTTTGTATTTTAATTTTTTCTTACTGTACAAATTGAAGTTTTTATACGAAATACTGTCGGTAATTTTTGCATCGGCATCAGAAGCTGAATAGTCAGTAAACACATTGACTTTGCTTATTTTGTATATTTTAAATGGTGTAGTTCTGGTAGAGTCTTGTTCTTGATAGCTGTAATCGCCAATGGCTAAATCAATATTGGCTTTATTGTGTTTATTGATGGTGTCAATATCAAAAGTGACATCATTAGGTTGAAAGTGATATACACCATTGTTTCTAAAATGAGTCGTGATACGGTTTCTTTCATTTTCGAAATCTTCTGTTTTGTATTGTTTGCCAGTTTGTATGAAAGACGCACTTTTAACCGATTTGTATAGAGAATCTAATGCAGGTGTGGTAATGCTGGTTTTTAAAGAATCAATAAAGTAAGGTTTTCCAGGTGTAATAGCGTATTTTACTTTTGCTTTTTTGGAACCAATACTATCAAAAGAAAAAGTAGCTTTTACATCAAAAAATCCCTTGTTGAAATAGAAATATTTCAATCGAGCAATTGATTTTTCTGTTTTTGTTTTATCAAAAATCACAGGGGCTTCTCCTGTTTTTTTCAAGAAATCATGAATACCATGATACCAAAAAGATTTGCCTAATTGGTCTACTTGTTTGGCCGACAGCCATTTTGACATTCGAGCATATTTTTCAGGATCTTTTTTAAATTTGGCTTGGTAAGTTGAGTCAGGATTTGGATTAGCCCAATTGTGTATTGCTAAGAAAAAAGGGATACCTAAGATTTTGCTATTGGGTTTTTGGTACAATTGATCAATCGTAATTTCGTCTGAAACTACTTTGTTGTTTTCAAAAATTTCGTTTTTAGTCAACAAGAATTTGCCGTTTGGAACCCTTTTTACAGAATTACATGCGGAAATAAATATTGCAATTAGGATAAATGCTACTATTTTTGTGAAAATCTTTTTCAACTGTTCTAGAAATTTAATTCAAAAGTACATTTTTTTATGGTTAGTAAAAACCAAATAAAGCTTATATCGAGTTTGCAACAAAAAAAACAGCGAATAGCACATCAATTGTTTATTGCTGAAGGAATCAAAGGTATTCAAGAATTACTGGATGCTAGTTTTGAATTGGATCATTTGTATACTACTCAAAATGATTTTGAAATGGTTTCAAATAATCAGAAAACAGTAGTATCTGATGCTGATTTGAAAAAAATAAGTGCTTTAGCAACTCCCAACACTTGTTTGGCGGTTTTTAAAATGCCCAAAGAGAAAAAGATTGAAGCTTCAGGTTTGATTCTGGCACTAGATTCAGTTAGAGACCCAGGGAATTTAGGAACCATTATGCGTTTGTGCGATTGGTTTGGGATCCAACAATTGATTTGTTCCAAAGAAACGGTTGATATTTACAATCCAAAAGTAGTTCAAGCTACTATGGGGTCTATCGCTAGAGTGAATGTGAGTTATGTCGATTTGAATGATTTTCTAACAACTACTTCATTACCTGTTTTTGGCACTTTTATGAACGGTGACAACATCTATAAAACTGCTTTACCTCAAGAAGGAATTATTGTAATGGGCAATGAAGCGAATGGAATTTCGCCTGAATTAGAAAAAATAATCAAAAATAGATTAACAATTCCTCGTTTTGGAACAATTCAAAAAACGGAGAGTTTAAATGTTGCCACCGCTACTGCGATTGTTTTGAGTGAATTTCGCAGTGCTTCGCTCTAAATGTGCTTTAGTGAAAAGTGAAATTGATGAACAATCCTCGAGTTCTCATCGACTCGATATTGCTTGTCCAAGGACTTGTAGGATCGTTATCCTGAATTAATTCGTCTTTTAACCCAAACACACCTCTTACTGAAGGAGAGAATATAAAATACTCTGAAAAAATATCGATACCTAATCCCAATTCATAATTTGGACTCCATGCTTTTACTCTGAATCGTTGGCCAAAATTATCGTCTTTAGAACTAGCATTACTAGATAGATTTAAGGTAGTTGAGAAGCCACCTAATAGATAAGGACGAACATTTCCAGTTCTTAACGCTGAAAATTTTAGTAATAATGGGAGGTGAATATAAGTGCTATTCACTTCTCGAATTTTATC
Source organism: Flavobacterium sp. (assembly GCF_031537875.1). Taxonomy (GTDB): domain Bacteria; phylum Bacteroidota; class Bacteroidia; order Flavobacteriales; family Flavobacteriaceae; genus Flavobacterium. Next base: position 85,001 of record NZ_JAVKNB010000002.1, read on the forward strand.
AGAAGCTTTTGCAGGTGCTGTAAAATTGATAAAATAACTCTCAGGATAATTTAAAGTTCTTTTGGTGTAATACAATCCGGGTTCAAAACGCAAGTTGAAATATTCTTGAAGCCTAACATCAGCGACCAGACCTACATTGAAACCAGTTGTTTTTTGTACCTGAATGTCGTCGGCTACGTTGGCCTTGTAGTTGAATTTAAAATCGTAAGAATTTAAACCCAAGAAAAAGCCAAAATACAATTTTTGCTTTTGCCAATTTTCTAAGTGTATAACTGGATCCTTGCTGAAAATACTTTGCGTAAATTGAGCATAGCTACTAGTTGTAAATACAATTAAAAGTAAGAAAACGGCTTTTTTCATATTATTTTTTAGATGCTGAATAAATGGTAGCTACTCCAAATGTTTGAGGTAAAGCTACAACATCTATAAACCCAATTTTCCTCAAAATATTGTTTAACTTTTCTCCATAAGGAAAAGCAGCGGCAGATTCGGATAAATATCCATAAGCTACATTGTCTTTAGAAAATAGTTTTCCTATTAAAGGGAGGATATTGTTGCTATAAAATTGATACCCTTGTTTGTAAGGTGTTTTTTCTGGAACAGAAGTTTCTAAAATAACAAAGGTTCCATTAGGTTTTAAAACTCGAAGAATTTCGGCCAATCCTTTTTCTAGATTTTCAAAATTACGAACTCCAAATGCAACGGTGATAGCGTCAAAGTAATTATCCTCAAAAGGAATATTTTCTGAGTCTCCCAAAACCATTTCAATAGTTTGGGATAAGTTTTTTGTTGCAATTTTTTGAACTCCTACCTCAAGCATTCCTGCTGAGATATCTAAGCCTATAATTTTATCTGCTTTGGTTTGAGCCATTAAAATAGCTAAATCCCCAGTTCCAGTTGCGATGTCTAAAATGGTTTTCGGATTAGATTGCGCGACCATTTTCAATACTTTTTTACGCCATTTCACATCGATTCCAAATGAAATTACTCGATTGAGATTGTCGTAATTTCCTGAAATGGTGTCAAACATTTGAGCGACTTGTTCTTTTTTGCTTAAAGAAGAGTCTTTATAAGGAGTGATTTTTTCAGCCATTTTTTTTGTTTGTGCAAATATAAGTAAAGTCTAGTAACTACAGAGAGGTGATCCTATTCAATATCGGGTGTAGAATAAAAACTTAAAAAATCACTAAAAGTGGGTATTGCAGTCCAAGTATTTAATGTTCAATTTTACCAACAGAGAAAATTAATTTTTTTCAATGTTCAATTGGGAGTTAATGAATAATAATCAAGTAGTTAGCTTTGCGTTGCTGCTATAAATGGGTCTTTGTACTTTTTAAAATTTCTTGTAAAAGGATTTTAAGTTTAACGCAAAATACGTTCTTAAGAATTAATTTGTTTTTGGAAACTTTAAATTTATTCGATTGTATTGCCTTCGTGGTATTTGGCAATACTTACTTAAAAAAGTAAAAGACATTTCATTCTCCCAATACATTGAAAAAAGCTTCCTTTAAGCTATTTTATTTCTTTACAAAAGTTTGATAAGTGTAGTCATAAAGATGTTTTTCATCTTTAGCATTAAAATCAGATTGGACTAAATCCCATTCAGACAGATTAATATCTGGGAAAAAGGCATCCGCTTCAAAATCTCCGTGTACTTTGGTAATTTCGATTTTATCTGAAAAAACAAGCGCTTGATTGTAAATCTCTCCTCCGCCAATAATGTAAATAGTCTCGTTTTCAGGACAGGCTTTGATAGCGTTTTCGATGCTATTAACAACAATGCATCCTTCAGGTTGATAATCGTGTTGCCTAGTAATAACGACGTGTGTTCTATTAGGTAAAGGCTTTGGAAAACTTTCAAAAGTCTTTCTCCCCATAATGATGTAGTGTCCAGAAGTTAATTCTTTGAATCTCTTAAAATCATTTGGCAAGTGCCAAACCAATTCGTTATTTTTTCCTAAAGCATTATTCTCGGCAACTGCCGCAATCATTATAATCATATTGATGTTCTTAGTTTTGGATCGAAAGAAGTCGCTAATCATATTTTAACTTGTTTTAACGACGTTTTTCAGTCCATAAAGGTAAAATTTATTTTCAAAAAGCCATTTCGTTGATTGTTAAATATTTAGTGCGAAAAGGTTTTCTTATTTTGGATTTTATGAAATAAATAGCTTAAAATAAGAATCCGATGGCAAATAGAATCAGTTTTTGTCATTATCCTAAAAATTTACTTTCGTTTTTTTGGGTCGTCGAATTGTGGTTACTTTGTTGCATAATTCTAAAAATGAAATAGTTATGTCAATTAAAAAACAATTTGTAAAAACAAAACCAGTTTGTAAGGTTACTTTTTCAGTAGAAGCAAAAGAAGCAAATACAGCTTCGGTTGTAGGAGATTTTAATAATTGGGATCAAGAAGCAGGAGCTTTGAATAAGTTAAAAAACGGAACTTTTAAAGGTGTTTTTGATTTGAATAAAGATGCGTCTTATGAATTCAAGTATGTGGTTGATGGTCAATTTGTAAATGAACCAGAAGCTGATTCTTTTCGTTGGAACGATTATGCCGGAGCAGAAAATAGTGTTTTATCTATATAATTAAAAAATCCGCTGAAAAGCGGATTTTTTTGTTTTTATACTGCAACACTTCCTCTAATTAGGGGGTGTGGGTCATAGCCTTCTAGAGTAAAATCATCAAAGTCAAAGTCGAAAATATCTTTGATTTCGGGATTCAAAATCATTTTTGGCAATGGTTTGGTTTCGCGAGACAATTGCAATTCTAATTGTTCAAAGTGGTTGTTATAGATGTGTGCATCACCAAAGGTATGGATGAATTCGCCAACACCTAAATTACAAACTTGAGCTATCATCATGGTCAAAAGCGCATAAGAAGCAATATTGAATGGGACGCCTAAAAATATATCCGCTGAACGTTGGTATAATTGACAAGATAATTTACCATCAGCTACATAAAACTGAAAAAAAGCATGACAAGGAGGTAAGGCTGCTTTATTGTTAGCCACATTTTCTTCAAATGATTTTGTTGTATCTGGAAGTACTGATGGATTCCAAGCAGAAACTAACATTCTGCGACTATTAGGATTTGATTTCAATTCTTTGATTAAATCAGAAATTTGATCAATTTCTTCGCTATTCCAATTGCGCCATTGGTGTCCGTATACAGGGCCTAAATTTCCATTGGCATCGGCCCATTCGTCCCAAATTTTCACTCCGTTTCCTTGAAGATATTTAATGTTTGTATCGCCTTTTAGAAACCAAAGCAACTCGTAAATAATAGATTTAAGGTGTAGTTTTTTAGTAGTAACCATTGGAAAACCTTCGTTTAAATCAAAACGCATTTGATAGCCAAAAACACTTTTGGTTCCAGTTCCGGTTCGGTCTCCTTTTTGACAACCACTTTCCATTACGTGTTGTACTAAATCTAGGTATTGTTTCATGTGGGTTTGTTCTTTTTATTATAGTAAGGAATCTTCTAATGGCTTTTATAAATTACCCCGTTTTTCATTACAAATGTAACGTTCTCTAATGTCTTTACTTTTAGTAGTGGGTTTTCATCTACTGCAATGATATCTGCAAAGAAATTAGGTTTAATTTGTCCAATTTCATCTGCAACTCCTAATAACATAGCATTAGTAATTGTAGCGGATTGAATTGCTGCTAAAGCGGGCATACCTGCTTCTACCATGTAGCCAAATTCTTTTCCATTTTTACCATGGTCATAGACTCCTGCATCAGTTCCAAAGGCAATTTTAACTCCTTTTTTATATGCTTTAGCAAAAGTAGATTGAAGTTGAGGACCAACTTCTCTTGCTTTAGGAACTACAATTTCTGGATAAAATCCTTCAACTTCGGCCTTCAATGCTACTTCTTTTCCGGCTGTAATAGTTGGAACTAAATAGGCATCGTATTTTTTCATTAGTTCCATAGTTTCTTCACTCATAAAAGTCCCATGTTCAATGGTTTTAATTCCTCCTAGAATAGCTCTTTGCATTCCTTCGTCTCCATGAGCATGAGCTGCAGTTAACATATTGTAATCTTTTGCAGTAGTGGTTATGGCTTTAATTTCTTCAATTGAAAATTGTGGATTTTTACCGCTTTTAGCTACACTTAGAACGCCTCCGGTAGCTGTAATTTTGATTACATCTGCACCTTCTTTGTAGCGTTCTCTAACTGCTTTTACTCCATCTTCTGGTGAATTGACTACTCCTTCGTGCGGTCCTGGATCTCCCATTAATTGATGATTACTCCCATTAGTTGGATCAGCGTGACCTCCCGTTGAAGCAATTGCTCTTCCTGCAGTATAGATACGTGGTCCTTTTGCAATTCCTTTATTAATAGCATTTCGTAAAGAAATATTCACTCCTGTCCCTCCTAAGTCGCGAACTGTTGTAAACCCTGCCATTAGGGTAATCTCTGCGAATCGAGCAGCCTCAAAAGCAATGTCGGCTTCGTTATTAGTGAATTTAGAAGCATAGCTTTTTGGGTTTTGTTCGCTTTCAATGTGAACATGCATATCAATAAGTCCGGGTAGTACGAATTTATTTTTTAAGTCTACTTCTACATCATTGGTATTCTGTTTAACAGTATATCCTTCGGCAATTTTAACTACTTTATTTTTGGAGATAATTATTGTAGATGATTTCATTTGCTTTCCTGTTTGCACATCTAATATTGATCCACAATGAAGATAATAATCTTGTGAATAACCCGTTAGTGTGTTGAATGCAAGAATTAAAACAAAAGCTAGTTTGGTAATTTTCATCATGACTATTTTGGTTGGTTAGATAGGTGAATTAGCATTCTCTTTTTGAAATTTCATCTCTAATTTTGGCAGCTTTTTCGTAGTCTTCATTTTCTACAGCTTCAGCTAATAAACCATTTAGTTCTTGAATACTATTGGCAGAATACGTTGCTCCAGATTGATTGCTTTCTACTTCGTGACCAAATGTTTCAGGATTAGAAAGAATATCGTCAATATCTTCAGAATCTTTATTGGCGTCAGTTGCATTAGTATTTAAATAGATACCTGCTTTGTCTAAAATGTTTTTGTATGTAAAAATAGGCGCGTTGAAACGAAGTGCTAAAGCAATAGCGTCAGAAGTTCGCGCATCTATTATTTCTTCGATTTTATCTCTTTCACAAATGATACTTGAATAAAAAACACCATCAACTAATTTGTGAATGATAACTTGTTTCACCACAATATCAAATCGGTCAGCAAAATTTTTGAATAAATCATGAGTTAGAGGACGAGGTGGTTTGATCTCTTTTTCTAAAGCAATAGCGATAGATTGTGCTTCAAAGGCTCCAATTACAATAGGTAATTTTTTATCGCCGTCGACTTCGTTCAAAATCAAAGCATAAGCTCCGTTTTGGGTCTGGCTATACGAAATTCCTTTTATAGATAATTTTACTAAACTCATGTGTTACAAATGAAAATTTAGGAAGGTCTAAATAAAACTCCCTAAAAGCAAAGATACAAATATCATTGTTTTTAGGGAGCGGTTTTTTGTTGAAATTTATATTTCTATTAATGCTGTGCTTTGAAGGCTTTTAGTTTTTCGATCAATTGAGGTACAATTTCGAAAGCATCGCCTACAATACCATAGTCGGCCACTTTAAAAAACGGTGCTTCTGGGTCGCTATTAATTACGACTTTCACTTTAGAAGAGTTAATTCCTGCAATATGCTGAATGGCTCCTGAAATTCCGATAGCGATATATAAATTAGTAGCTACCGGTTTTCCTGTTTGGCCTACGTGTTCACCGTGAGGTCTCCAACCTAAATCAGAAACTGGTTTTGAACAAGCGGTTGCCGCTCCAAGAACACTAGCCAAATCTTCAATCATTCCCCAGTTTTCAGGACCTTTTAATCCGCGTCCGCCAGAAACCACGATGTCTGCGTCAGCAATAGAAACTTTCCCAGAACTTTTTTCAACTGCAGTTACTTTTACATTAAAATCAGCTGTATCGATAGTTGGATTGAAATCTTCTTCAGTTAATGTAGCGTTATTTTCAATAATTCCGTAGGAGTTTTTAGCCAAGCCAAGAACTTTGACATCAGTTGAAATTTCGGTTATATTAAGTGCTTTGTTTGAAAATGCAGTTCGTTTTACTTGAAACGGATGGGTGCTTACAGGAAGTCCAACCACATTTGAAGCAAATCCAGCTTCTAAACTCACGGCTACTAATGAGGATAAATAAATACTATCTGTAGTAGAAGAAAGCACTACGACTTTGGCTGCTTCTTTTTGAGCTGCTTGTTGGATTACATCGGCATAAGCTTTAGCTGAAAATCCGTTTAGCGCATCGTTTTTTACTTTCAATACTTTGTCTACGCCGTATTTTGCTAATTCAGCAACATCACCTACATTAATAGTTACTGCGGTTACAGTTGTTCCTAGACTTTCGGCTACTTTTTTGGCATAAGAAGCCAATTCAAATGCTACTTTTTTGAATTTTCCTTCGGTTGATTCTGCGTATATTAATAAAGACATGATTTAAGTGTTTAAATTGTTTAAAAGTTGAAGTGTTTAGTAGGAACTGAACACTAATAACTAATTACTAAAGTACTTTAGCTTCGTTGTGTAATAAATTGATTAACTCGTCCAAGTTGTCAGCAGCAACTAATTTCACCGCTGATTTGGCTGCGGGTTTTTCAAATTTCACCGCTTTTGTATTCACGTTAGCTGCAACAGGTTCAAGAATAGTTAATACTTTAGTACGTGCCGTCATGATTCCTCTCATGTTTGGAATGCGAAGATCTTTTTCTTCAACTAATCCTTTTTGACCACCAATAACTAAAGGTAAAGTTGCACTTAAAGTTTCTTTTCCTCCGTCAACTTCACGGTTTGCTGTAGCATTGGTTCCGTCAATAGTTAATCCAACACAAGAATTAACAAAGTTATATCCTAAAATACCGGCCATCATTCCAGGTACCATACCACCATTGTAATCTAACGATTCTTTACCTGCTATAATTAGATCATACCCACCTGTTTTGATTACTTCTGCCAATTGTTTGGCAACAAAGAAACCATCAGTTGGATTGGCATTGATGCGAATGGCTTCGTTAGCTCCAATGGCTAATGCTTTTCTAAGTGTAGGTTCGGTTTCTGGACCACCAACATTGACTACGGTAACAGTAGCACCTTGTTGTTCTTGGAACCAAATGGCACGTGTTAATCCAAACTCGTCATTAGGATTGATTACATATTGCACTCCGTTAGTGTCAAATTCAGAATCGCCATTAACGAAGTTGATTTTTGAAGTAGTATCAGGCACATGGCTGATGCAAACTAATATTTTCATAGGGTGTTGTTTACTGATTTCTTAAAATGCTCCACAAATTTAAAATAATAAATCGGAATATTTACTATGCACGCATAATATTTTTTAATGATTTTGTGATTTTTTAGCCCAGATAGTAGCGGCATCCTTCCTGTGGTGCATTCAGCCACAGGAAGATATAGCGAATAGCTGGAAATAGCTCCTGATTATTTTAGTAGATTTTATGCTTTTAAGTTATTTAAAATATTTATTTTTGCGTTTCGAAAAATACACATACAACTTACAACTATGAGAACGATACAATTTAGAGAGGCCATTTGCGAAGCGATGAGTGAAGAAATGCGTCGCGATGAATCCATTTATTTAATGGGTGAAGAGGTTGCTGAATATAATGGTGCTTATAAAGCTTCAAAAGGAATGCTTGCCGAATTTGGTGAGAAAAGAGTAATTGACACGCCAATTGCAGAGCTTGGTTTTACTGGAATTGCAGTAGGTTCAGCAATGAACGGGAATCGACCAATTGTAGAATACATGACCTTCAATTTCTGTTTAGTAGGGATTGACCAAATTATAAATAACGCTGCCAAAATGCGTCAAATGACAGGAGGACAATTTAATGTGCCGATTGTTTTTAGAGGGCCAACTGCTTCGGCAGGGCAATTGGGAGCAACACACTCACAAGCCTTAGAAAACTGGTTTGCTAACACTCCAGGTCTTAAAGTGGTAGTTCCTTCTAACCCTTATGATGCTAAAGGTTTGTTGAAAGCTGCTATTCGTGATAACGATCCAGTTATTTTCATGGAGTCAGAGCAAATGTATGGTGATAAAGGAGAAGTGCCAGATGGAGAATATACAATTCCACTAGGTGTTGCTGATATCAAACGTGAAGGAACTGATGTTACTATTGTTTCCTTTGGAAAAATTATCAAAGAAGCCTATATCGCAGCTGATGAATTGGCAAAAGAAGGAATCTCTTGTGAAATTATCGACTTAAGAACGGTTCGTCCTATGGATCACGATGCTATTTTAACTTCGGTTAAAAAAACGAACAGATTAGTGGTTTTAGAAGAAGCTTGGCCATTTTCAAGTGTGTCTTCAGAGATTGCATATATTGTTCAAGAACGTGCTTTCGATTATTTGGATGCACCAATTCAACGTATTACAACTGCTGATACTCCAGCGCCATATTCTCCAGTATTGTTGAAAGAATGGTTACCTAATTCAGAGGATGTAATTAAAGCAGTTAAAAAAGTATTGAATAAATAACTTATACAACTGTTAATTATCTTGAGATAATTAATTTAATTTCTATATTTGAATCTTCATCAATTCTATTGGTGAAGATTTTTTATTTATGACAATTCAATTCCCTAAATATTTTCTGTTTTTATTGTTGATTACAACACAATTCGTTTTAGCACAAACTAAAGTGAGCGGTATTGTATTGGATAAATCCAACCAACCTATTCCATTTGCTAACGTTGTGTTTAAAGGGTCTACTACTGGTGTAGTTTCTAATGAAGATGGTCGTTTTTACATTGAGTCTCCAAAAGAGTATACCTTATTGGCGGTTTCTGCTACGGGGTTTTCAGATAAGGAAATTCGATTAGAAAAAGCAGTAAACTTTAATTTTAAAATTCAGTTACGGGAGGCCCAATCTTTAAAAGAAGTTGTCATCTACAATGGGAAAACGTCGAAGAAAAACAATCCAGCGTTAGATATACTTCGCAAAATTTGGGAACACAAGCATAAAAATGGGTTGTCTCTATTTCGTCAGTACCAATTCCAAAAGTACGAGAAAATCGAATTTGATATGAATACGATTGATAGTGCTTTTATGAAAAATAAGATTTTCAAAGGAATGGAATTTATCTTTAATAAAGTAGATACGTCTAAGGTAACAGGGAAAACCTACCTGCCTATATTTATTAATGAGTCTTTGTATGATGTATATGGAGACAATCAATTGAAGAAAGTAAAAGAGATTCTTAAAGCTAACAAAAACTCAGGTTTACGAAATGGGGATGGGGTCAATACTTTTGTAAAAGACTTGTACAGCGATTATAATATTTATGACAACCACCTGCATTTTTTTGACAAAAGTTTTACCAGTCCATTATCTACAACCGGAATTGATGTGTACAATTATGTACTAAAAGACACGGCTAATATCGATAACAAAAAATGCTACAATATTGTTTTTTATCCAAGGCGAAAAAATGAGCTGACTTTTAAAGGCGATTTTTGGGTCAACGACAGCACATTTGCTATCAAGAAAATCAATATGGAGGTGACTAAAAGTGCCAACATTAACTGGGTGAAAGACATTTACATTGAGCAAGAATTTGATGTGATGAATGATTCGGTTTTTCTATTAACTCGAGATTACATTATGTCTGATTTTGCGCTGAATAAAAACGAAGGCTCAAAAGGAGTGTACGGAAAACGCACTACTTTGTATCGAGATCATCAATTCAATAAGCCTAAACCTCTTCCTTTTTATAAGGAGGAAGTGAACTTTATAGACAATGAAGTGTTTACTAAATCAGACGAATATTGGCATGAAAACCGGTTTGAAAAATTAAACAAAGACGAAGCAGGAATTTATAAATTAATTGATACGCTTAAAACAGTTAAACGATTCAATCAGGTCTACAGTGCGGTTTCTATTTTAGGGAAAGGGTATATCAACTTCAAAGATTTTGAATACGGACCTGTTTTTTCTACTTTCGGATTTAATGAAGTAGAAGGATTTAGAACCCGAATTGGAGCAAGAACATTTTTTGGTCCTAATGATCCTTGGCGTTTGCAGGCTTATACCGCTTATGGAGTAAAAGATAATAAGGTAAAGTACGGACTTTCGGGCAAGTGGATGATTGATAAAAAAAATCGAGTAATTGTTTCAGGAGGAACACGACGCGATATAGAGCAAATAGGCGCTAGTTTGACTACTAGTAATGATATTTTGGGTCGAAATTTTGCCTCTTCAGGTTTGTTCACTTCAGGGTCTAATGGGAAATTAACCAATGTTAATCTGTCCAATGTCTCAATTGAAGCCGAACCAATAAAGAACTTGGTTTTTGAGACGGGATTTTCTTACCGAACCTTAGAGTCGGCATCGCGATCGTTTAGTTTGGATTATTTTACAGACGATAGTCATACTTCGACTAAATCAAGAGTACGCCAGTCAGAATTGTACTTGCAAATTGAATTCACTCCAAAGCGAAAAACCTTTGGCTATGGAGTAGAACGCAGAGATGTAGATAGCCCTTACAGTAGACTTTTTGTCAACTATAGTGAAGGTTTTAAAGGTTTGCTTGAAAGCGATTTTAATTATAGAAAATTACAATTATATTACAGACAACCTGTTATCATTGGCGCATTAGGAAGAACTAATTTAACGGTAGAATTAGGAAAAACATTTGGTACAGTTCCTTTAGGACTTTTAAATGTGATTCCGGGAAATCAATCCTATTTTGTTATTGGCAACACGTTTAGCAATCTAAATTATTACGAATTTGTTTCAGATCAATATACTACTTTTCAGTGGGATCATAATTTTCAAGGACGTTTGTTTGCTAGAATTCCTTTTATGCGAAAGCTAAATTGGCGCGAAATTATTGGTGCTAAAGCAGTATATGGAACAGTGTCAGATGCTAATAGAGCCATTAACGCCTCTGGCTTGGTTTATCGCGCGCCCGAAACAGTATATTGGGAATACAGTGCGGGAATTGGAAATATATTCAAAGTATTTCGTTTGGACTTTTCGTGGCGAGGGAATTACTTGAATGTGCCTGATGCAACCAAGTTTGCCATTAAAGGCTCGTTTGGGTTTTATTTTTAGTAGATACTCAATAATTTTAATTTGTAAAGCTTCCAGCCTTTTAAGACTAGAAGCTTTATTTTTTTAGAAGATATTGAGTACAATGCAACAATTTCAATTTTATCAAGAGATATCTTCTGTTTTTTCTTGTAAAAACGTATAGTTTCCTTACTTTTGCACCAAAATTTAAAAGAAAATTACAACAAATACAATGACTGCAGACAAATTAAAAACTTTCGACGTTTTAATCGAAATACCAAGAGGAAGTAGAAACAAATACGAATACGATTTCAAAATTAGAAGAATGCGTTTTGACAGAATGTTATTCTCGTCTATGATGTATCCAGCTGATTATGGTTTTATTCCAGAAACTTTAGCTTTAGATGGTGATCCATTAGATGTTTTGGTTTTGATTAACGAGCCTACTTTTCCTGGTTGTGTAATGGAAGTAAAACCAATTGGTGTATTCCACATGGCAGATGACAAAGGACCAGATGAGAAAGTAATTTGTGTTCCTGTTTCTGACCCAATTTGGAATTCATTGAATGATTTGAGTGATGTAAACCCTCACTTAATCAAAGAAATTGAGCATTTCTTCCAAGTGTACAAAGATTTGGAAAATAAACAAGTTGATGTAGAAGGTTGGGGAGACGTAAACGAAGCATTTGCAATCATTAAAGAATGTACGGAACGTTTTGAAGCGATTGAAAATAAACCAAAAAATTTATTTAGCATCAAATAATTTTTTTGGTTAATTAATATAAAAAAAGCAATATTCTGTAAAGAGTATTGCTTTTTTGTTTAAATTCGTTTGTTATCAATGAATTATTAATTAAAACCAAAATTATTTTTATGAATGCATTTATGATTTATTTGCCAATAGTAATGGCAATTATTGGACTTTTGTTCATGGTGGTTAAAAGAGCTTGGGTGCTAAAACAAGACGCTGGAGATGGTAAGATGAAAGAGATTTCAGATTATATTTATGAAGGCGCATTGGCTTTTCTTAAAGCCGAATATAGATTATTGACTTTCTTTGTTATTGGTGCAAGTGCAGTTTTGGCGGGAATTTCATTTATAGTTCCCACAACACATATATTAATAGTAGTAGCGTTTGTTTTTGGAGCTTTCTTTTCTGCATTAGCAGGAAACATGGGAATGAAAATTGCTACTAAAACTAACGTAAGAACTACTCAAGCGGCTCGTACAAGTTTGCCTCAAGCATTAAAAGTTTCATTTAGTGGTGGAACGGTAATGGGATTAGGAGTTGCAGGCTTGGCTGTTTTAGGTTTAACAGGTTTCTTTATTATTTTCTTTCAGATTTTCATGAATGGTGCTTGGACTTCGTCAGAAGACATGACCAAAGTACTTGAAACCTTAGCTGGATTCTCATTAGGTGCTGAATCGATTGCTTTATTTGCTCGTGTGGGTGGTGGTATTTATACCAAAGCGGCCGATGTTGGTGCTGATTTAGTTGGTAAAGTTGAAGCAGGTATTCCAGAAGATGACCCACGTAACCCGGCGACTATTGCTGATAACGTAGGGGATAATGTGGGTGACGTTGCTGGTATGGGAGCTGATTTATTTGGTTCGTATGTAGCAACGGTATTGGCTGCAATGGTTTTAGGTAACTATGTAATTAAAGATATGGGTGGTAAAATCGAAGATGCTTTTGGCGGAATCGGTCCTATTTTATTACCAATGGCTATTGCAGGTTTTGGAATTTTATTTTCTATCATCGGAACGATGTTAGTGAAAATTTCAAGCGATGATGCTAAAGAAGCACAGGTACAAAAAGCCTTGAACATTGGAAACTGGGTTTCTATTGTGCTGACTTTAGTAGCGTGTTATTTCTTAGTACAATATATGTTGCCTGCCACTATGAAAATGGAATTTTATGGCGAAGGATTAAAAGACATTTCATCAATGCGTGTTTTCTATGCTACTATTGTCGGTTTAATTGTAGGTGGAGCGATTTCATCTGTAACGGAATATTATACAGGATTAGGAACAAAACCTGTTTTGGCAATTGTTCAAAAATCATCAACTGGGGCAGGAACTAACGTGATAGCAGGTTTAGCTACCGGAATGATTTCTACTTTTCCAACGGTGATTTTATTTGCTGCGGCAATTTGGTCTTCGTATGCTTTTGCAGGATTCTACGGTGTAGCTTTGGCGGCTTCGGCAATGATGGCTACAACAGCAATGCAATTAGCAATTGATGCTTTCGGACCTATTTCTGACAACGCAGGAGGTATTGCTGAAATGAGTGAATTACCAAAAGAAGTGCGTACACGTACGGATATTTTGGATTCTGTTGGGAATACTACCGCCGCAACTGGAAAAGGATTTGCGATTGCTTCGGCAGCCTTAACTTCGTTAGCTTTATTTGCAGCGTATGTAACTTTTACAGGAATTGACGGAATCAATATTTTCAAGGCGCCTGTATTGGCAATGTTATTCGTAGGAGGTATGATTCCTGTTGTGTTCTCTGCTTTGGCAATGAACTCGGTTGGAAAAGCAGCTATGGATATGGTGTATGAAGTGCGTCGTCAGTTCAAAGAGATTCCAGGAATTATGGAAGGAACAGGCAAACCAGAATACGGTAAATGTGTGGAGATTTCTACGAAAGCCGCTTTACGCGAAATGATGTTGCCAGGTATTTTAACGATTGGTTTTCCAATAGCGATTGTGCTTTTAGGTAAATTAGTATATGGCGATAACAACCAATTAATCGCTGAAATGTTAGGAGGTTATATGGCAGGTGTAACTGTTTCAGGTGTGCTTTGGGCAGTATTCCAAAACAATGCTGGAGGAGCTTGGGACAATGCTAAAAAATCATTTGAAGCAGGTGTTGAAATTAATGGCGAAATGACGTACAAAGGTTCAGATGCACACAAAGCGGCAGTAACTGGAGATACAGTTGGAGATCCATTTAAAGACACTTCTGGTCCATCAATGAACATTTTAATTAAATTAACGTGTTTGATTGGATTGGTAATTGCTCCTATTTTAGGAGAAGGAAGTACGGGAAATACACCTAAAGAAATGACGTGTACTATAGAGATGAAATCTTGTAAAAAAGGAGAAATGATGGGCAATTGCGATATGAGCAAATGTGCCACCATGACTAAAGACGAATGTGCTAAAATGTGCGATAGTCTGAAATGTACTCCAGAGCAAAAAGAAATGTGTTTGTCTCATTATGACGCTAATGGTAAGTTTATTGCAAAAGAGTCTAAAGAAGAAAAAGCCTGTTGCGCTAAAAAAGGTGCGGCAGAAAAGCAAGTAAATGTTCAAATGAGCAAAGAAAACGGAAAGGCAAAAGCAACAGTAACTATTTCTGAAAACGGGAAGCAAACCGTTCAAGTTTTTGAAGGAACAGAAGCTGAAGTGAAAGCCAAAGTAGAAGCAATTAAATAGTTTCTCTTTCAATAAAAAGAAAATGCCTCAAGAAATTGAGGCATTTTTTATATGTGTATTTTTATATTTCTTATAAATTGGACTAAAACAACCCGTTCAGTTCGGCATCAATTTTACGAATGATGTCTCCTAAATCTTCTTGATTGTCTACAAAATTAATATTGTCCACATCAATAATTAATAATTTACCTCTATCATACGTATGAATCCAAGCTTCATAACGTTCGTTCAAACGGCTGAGGTAATCAATAGAAATCGAATTTTCATATTCGCGTCCACGCTTGTGGATTTGACCTACTAAATTAGGAATAGAACTGCGCAAGTAAATCAATAAATCAGGTGCTTTTACCAAAGATTCCATTAACTCAAAAAGCGAAGAGTAATTTTGGAAATCACGATTGGTCATCAACCCCATCGCATGTAAGTTAGGAGCAAAGATGTGAGCATCTTCGTATATCGTTCTGTCCTGAATGATTTTTTTACCGCTTTCGCGAATTTGCATTACCTGACGAAAACGACTGTTTAAGAAATAGATTTGTAAGTTAAATGACCAACGCTCCATTTGGTGATAAAAATCATCCAAATAAGGGTTGTCAACTACGTCTTCAAAATGAGGCTCCCATTTGAAATGTTTGGACAATAAATTAGTTAATGTTGTTTTTCCTGAACCTATGTTTCCTGCTACTGCTATATGCATTACGGTAGTGTGATTTTATAATTGATAACTTTCTAAAGTTGTAAAAATAGATAAAATTTAGTCTTAGCAATACAATTTTTTGAATGATTTATCCACAATGAATAAATCCAATGGGTTTGTTTTTATTTTTTATCTTTTTGCTAATTGGTTTTAAACCATTTGACAATCAGGTTGTCTAATGTTTGAGCATTTAACATTTTTTGGTAACAAATCGAAATTTCTTTCGACATATTTGCACAAATAACCTATAAATCAACACCTAATGAAAAAAATAATTCTACTATTTTTCTTTGCATTAATCTATACCAACTCTAATGCACAAAAAGACTTTCAAGGAATGGCTGTATACGAATCTAAAACTAGTACAGCCGATTTTAAAGCACGAATGGAAGGCAATAAAAATATTACTCCTGATATGCAAAAGATGATGGAAGAACGAATGAAAAAAATGTTTGAAAAAACGTTTATTCTCAACTTCGATAAATCAGCTTCTATTTATAAAGAGGAAGAAAAATTAGACGCGCCACAATCTCAAGGCGGTGGCGGAATGCGATTCATGAGTTCGATGACTGGAGGCGGAGGTACCTTTTATAAAAATGTAAAAGACAAAGCCTATGTGGTGGATAAAGAATTTATGGGAAAAGAATTTTTAGTAAAAGATTCTCTTGCCAATTTGCAATGGAAAATGGAGTCTGAAACCCGAGTAATTGGTGGATATACTTGTTACAAAGCTACTGCTGTGAAAGCAGCTAGTAAAACAGATTTTAGAAATTTCCGACCTAAAAAAGACGAAGAAGTTAAAAAAGAATCAGACAAACCCGGAGAAGCAAAGAAAACCAATTTTATGGATGCTGTCGAGTTGCCAAAAGAAATCACAGTTACGGCTTGGTATACACCTGAAATCCCTGTTAATCAAGGTCCAGAAGGATATTGGGGACTGCCAGGTTTGATTTTGGAAGTAAATGATGGGAAAACTATTATTTTATGTTCTAAAGTGGTTTTGAATCCAAAAGATAAAGTTGAATTTAAAGCCGTTACAAAAGGGAAAGTAGTGACTCAAAAAGAATATGACGAAACCGTAATTAAAAAGATGGAAGAATTCAGAGAAATGAACCAAGGTCGTGGCGGTCGAGGCGGAATGGAAATCAGAATTAACCACTAAAAAAATCCGCTTTTTAATTTAAACTATTTTAAAATGAAGAAAATCCTACTGATTGTTGGGCTGTTGTTAGTGTCTGTTTCGTATGCTCAAAATATCCGTTTTGAAGGGGTGGTAATGGATACAGGAAAATCGCCTTTAGAAATGGCCAATGTAATGGCAGTGAATCAAACTACAAAAGCGATGGATTCGTATGCAATAACCAGTGATAAAGGGAAGTTTGTCCTGAATTTAAAAGCCAATACCTCTTACGTTATAAAACTGAGCTATATTGGGATGCAAAACAAAGAAATCACTGTGGCTACTCAATCGGGGAATATGGTTCAAAATATCACGATGGAATCAGGAGGGATTGAACTAGCTGGTGTTGAAATTGTTCGCGAAATGCCAGTTTCTATCAAAGGAGATACTATTGTGTATAATGCCGATTCGTTCAAATCAGGGACCGAACGAAAATTAGAAGATGTACTTAAGAAATTGCCTGGAGTGGAGATTAATTCTGATGGAGAGGTTGAAGTTGAAGGAAAAAAAGTGTCTAAATTAATGGTAGATGGAAAGGATTTTTTCAAAGGAGATAGTAAACTAGGAGTAAAAAACATTCCTGCGGATGCCATTGATAAAGTTCAATTTCTTAGAAATTACAATGAAAATTCGATTCTAAAAGGAGTCGAAAACAATCAGGATAATGTGGCAATGAATATCAAATTAAAATCAGGAAAAAAGAATTTCTGGTTTGGAGATATTTCTGCGGCAGGTGGTTTGAACGACACTAAACGCTACTTGGCTAATCCTAAATTGTTTTATTATAGTCCAGATTACAGTGTCAATTTGATTACTAATTTCAATAATATTGGAGAATTACCTTTAACCGCTCAGGATTATTTTAAATTCACAGGAGGATTCAAGGATATGATGTCTAAAGGGGGTAGTAGTTTTAATGTTTCTTCTAATGATTTGGGTATTTCTTTATTGAAGAATAATAGAGCTAAGGAAATTGAAACGCAATTTGGAGCCGCCAATTTTTCATACAATGTAAATAAATCGCTGACTTTAAGTGGTTTTGGTATTTTATTGGATTCGAAAACGGATTTAGAAACTAAAACCAGTACTAAAATTTTGAATCCAAATTCAAACCAGGTTGCCTCTGTTGAGAATAGACAAGAAGTAACCAATCAAAAAAATAATTTGGGCTTATTCAAATTGGCTTCAATTTATAAACCTACGAGTACATTTCAATTGAATTATGATATTTTGACCAAGTTGTCTAAACAAGACGAAAACAGTAATTTAGTTCGTCAGGCAATCGTAAATAATTTGTCCAACACCGAAACCATTCTTACAGGAAAAAACCAAGATCCTATCTCAATCAATCAAAACATAAGTGCTTATCTTACTAAGAATGAAAAGAATGTTTTTGCTCTAGAAGTACAGCATTTGTACCAAAATGAAAATCCATTTTATAATGCCAATTTGCAAACGCAGCCGTTTAATTTGACAGGATATTTAACAGGTCAAAATAGAAATGATCTTTCTCAAAGTCGTTTTGTAAAAACCAATAAACTGGATACTAAACTGGATTATTATTACATGCTTACTCCAAAGAGTAACATTAATATTACCCTAGGAAATACCTTTTCTAATCAAGATTTTAACTCTGCTATTTTTCAAATTTTAGACGGAGGAGGAGTTAATAATTTAGCTTCTACCCAAAATACTAATGCCGTTAATTACAAGTTTAACGATGCTTTCTTAGGGTTGCATTATAAGATGTTGTCAGGAAAATTCACTTTTACACCTGGATTTAGTCTTCATGCCTATGACATGACCAATTCACAATTAGGGACTAGCTATAATCAAAACTTTTTCAGAATTTTACCTGATTTCTTAGCTATTTATCAGATTAAAAAGGCTGAAACACTAACCTATAACTTTGGTTATACCAATAATTTTACAGACATAAGTAAATTGGCAGAAGGATTTGTGTTTAATAATTATAATAGTCTGTCTAAAGGTAATCGCTCTTTGGAAAATGCCATTCAGCAAACCCACTCTTTGCGTTATTTTAAGTACAATATGTTTAATTTAGAGAACATTTCGGCTAATTTGAGCTATTCTAAAACGATGAATGGAGTCAAAACACAATCAGTATTTACGGGTGTGAATCAATCTTCTTCACCATATAATTCAAATTTTGCAGATGAGTCGGCTAGTGCTTTTGCAATGTATGGACGTTCTTTTTTGAAAAATTACAAAGCATCAATGAATACAAGAGTGTCTTGGTCAAAATTCAACAACATTCAAAACGGAACGTTTACTTCAGTTGAAAGTTTTACACAAACTCATACTGTTTCGGCATCAACTAATTATAAAAATGCACCTAATTTGGAGTTGGGGTATTCGTTGACAGTGAATAATTATAACCAATCGAAATTCTATACAGATAAGCCCTTTGTTAAATTGGATTATTATTTCTTAAAAAGCTTTTCATTTGTTTCGGAATATGAGTTTTATCATTATTACAACGGAGATAAGACGGTTAACAATGAATATGATTTCCTTTCGGCAAGTTTGATTTATCAAAAAACAAAAGAAAGCAAATTAGAGTATAAAATTGCTGCGACTAATTTATTAAATACAACTTCGTTGAATGATGATAGTTTCTCACAGTTCTCCACTCGAACTTCACAATACACTGTTCAGCCTAGATACATTATATTTAGTTTGAAGTATAATTTATAAGTTGAATAGAGCATAAAAAAACCACGCAACTTGCGTGGTTTTTTTATGCTCTATTTATTATTGAACGAATTTCACTAATATTTTGACTTGGTATCCATCTAAAGATTTCTCTTTTAAATTAGTATGCGCACTAGCCGATTGGTATAGTATTTTAAGATGGTATTTTGGTAAGTTTATTTCTTGACTAATTTCAGTGTTTGAATTGTCATTTTGTTTAAAAATTGGGTTGGATAGTATGAAGGTTAATAAATCTATGGGAAGTATCTCTTTGTTGATTTGTAAATCCAAACCGTATTTTTTTGTAACCGTCTTGATGTCGTATTTTACATTGTTAATTGTAACAATTCCTGAGTTGTTCTTTCCTGCAAATTGGTTAGCCCTAATTACAAAATCATAGCCATGGACATTTTCAATTGTACTGCCATTATAGTAATAATTGTATTGGTTTTCATTGGGTTTGCTATTTTCGTATGTTGCAATATAGGATGTTCCTAGGGCTTTCATGACTTCGATTGAAGTTGGATTTTTAGTGCTATTTTTTAATTTGTCTAATTTTCCTTTTGCCAATGAAGCCATAGGGTCTAAACCATAGTTGGATTTAATAAAATCTATGATACTACTAAGGTCTTTTTTTTGTTCATCATTCAATTCTTTCGTATCAATTGTTTTTATGTACGATTCAAATCGATTGAGTTGACTTTTTTTGGAAATAGCATCGGCACTTTGAGGACCGGCTACTGAAATTAGCGCAGTTAAAAACAAACTTACTGGGATGAATTTTATTTTAGCTTGCTTTTGAAAAACAAAATAGACAACTACAATACTTAACCAAAGAGATAAAATCAAAACATAATACCGCTCATGAGTTATACCATAGAGGTTGATACGATATAAAATAGCCCAAAATAGCAATCCTAAAAGAGGTACTAATAAATAGTAAAACCAGCGGTTAAAAGTATGCATCCAAAGATTTCCCTTTTGCTTAGCGATTGGATAAACCAATAAAAAAGAAAGTATTCCAAAGAGGGCAAATACTAAAATTAAATAGGATACCCAGCCCACAGGAAGTGTTAGGGTAATTAGTATTTTCAACTCATAGATTACTAAAATACCTAAATAAATAGAAATTAAAGGGAGTAGAATAAATTGAGTAAATTTTTTGAGTCCGTTGGGATAGTTTAACGTTAGTTGAGGCTGGGAACTATTCATTTCAGGAATACCAGCTAAAAAGAAGATGGTGCTAAATCCAATGACAATAACTAACCATAAATGGAAATATATTTTCTCATACAATTCAACAGAAAATAATTGGTTTACCGCTAAAATGGCTAGAGATAGCCCTGAAAACAGCACAAAACTGTATAACCCAGTAATTAAGATGCGCAAAAAGAGTTGTTTGTTGAATTCCCAAAAGCTATCTTGATTGTATTTTTTTATAAAAGCTGAAAAGGAAACCAAAAGATGCAAAGCAATATTGAGGACGACAAATTGCAGCATTTCTACTTTTGTTATTTTTTCAGAAAATTGAAAAACAAAAGTGCAAACTAGCACTCCGGCTAATAGACTAGAGATCAATCGAACTAGACGTTTGTTGTTTCCTGAAAAATAGAGGCTAATAGATAAAAACGAGACCAAGCAAAGGGAGCAACTTAGTGCAATTTTTGCATAAAAATTAAAGTTAGGAGTATGATCTGCTTGTTCTGACAAAAGAATTGTGGTAACCATCCCGACAATAGCGGTTATACATTCTAGTGGAAACCGTACAATAGTTTTTTGTGTAGCGCTTAAAATACTTCGTAATAAATGGGATTTGGACATAGTATCCTTTTTTAGATTTCAATCTAAGTAAAGGAATTATTTTTAAATATCAAAATAAAAAAGCCTCAAAATGGTTTACTTTGAGGCTTTAAAATATAAGGTAAAATATTGATTTACAATTTAAAAGCTGTTTTTACAGCATCTACAAAATCTAATTTTTCCCAAGTAAATAAATCTACAGTAACAGTTTTAGTTAATCCGCCAGGAGCAGAGAAAGTTTTAGTAACCGTTTCAGGTGTACGTCCCATGTGTCCGTAAGCAGCTGTTTCACTATAGATTGGGTTTCTTAATTTCAAACGTTGCTCAATAAAGTATGGACGCATATCAAAAATACCTTCAACCACTTTACTAATTTCTCCATCAGTCAAACTCACTTTTGAAGTTCCGTAGGTGTTTACGTTGATTGATGTTGGTTTTGCCACACCAATAGCATACGATACTTGTACCAAAA
Source organism: Flavobacterium sp. (assembly GCF_031537875.1). Classification (GTDB taxonomy): domain Bacteria; phylum Bacteroidota; class Bacteroidia; order Flavobacteriales; family Flavobacteriaceae; genus Flavobacterium. Next base: position 106,415 of record NZ_JAVKNB010000002.1, read on the forward strand.
CTTCGTCACACAATCCAGCAGCTACTAAGTTTTTAGCAATATGACGGGTTGCATAAGCCGCAGAACGGTCTACTTTTGACGGGTCTTTCCCAGAGAAAGCACCACCACCGTGAGCTCCTTTTCCACCATACGTATCGACAATGATTTTTCTTCCTGTCAAACCAGTGTCTCCGTGAGGTCCTCCGATAACGAATTTTCCTGTTGGATTGATATGATAGGTAATATTGTCATTGAATAAATGCGCATATTGTGGGTATTTCGCTTTAATACGCGGAATCAAAATACTAACTAAATCCGATTTGATTTTAGCTAACATTTTAGCTTCTTCATCAAAATCATCGTGTTGCGTAGAGATCACAATCGCATCAATACGAACCGGTTTGTTATCATCTGAATATTCAAGAGTTACTTGAGATTTAGCGTCTGGACGCAGGTATTTGATTTCGTTGTTCTCTCTTCTTAAGTTAGCCAATTCAATCAAAATAGCATGAGATAAATCCAAAGCCAAAGGCATGTAATTTTCAGTCTCATTAGTAGCATAACCAAACATCATTCCTTGGTCACCAGCTCCTTGCTCTTCTTTACTAGCTCTATCCACTCCTTGATTAATATCAGCTGATTGTTCGTGAATAGCAGAAAGGATTCCACAAGAGTTAGCTTCAAACATGTACTCGCTTTTAGTGTAACCAATTTTTTTGATTACATCACGAGCAATTTGTTGTACATCTAAGTAGGTATTTGATTTTACCTCTCCAGCCAAGATTACTTGACCAGTTGTAACCAACGTTTCACAAGCTACTTTTGAATCGGCATCAAATGCCAAAAAATTATCAATTAATGCATCGGAGATTTGATCAGCCACTTTGTCTGGATGTCCTTCACTCACAGATTCTGACGTAAATAAATAAGCCATAATAATTTAATTTGTTTTAAATTAAGCGAGGAAAATAAGGAATTGCTACGAAATGCTAAAGGGAAGTTCCTGCTTTAGCATTTTTTAACGAGGTTGCAATCAGTTCAAATTTTTCCTCTGAAATTAGAGTGCAAAGTTATAAAACCATTTTGAATTCCAAATCAAACTTTCCTTTTTTTTGTTTCTAAAATGCGATTTGGTTTCGTTTTAATCAAAAAACAGGTGTTTTATGCTCTTTTTTTTGAATTATTTCTTTCTAGAATTAGGATTTGTAAATAATTATTCTCAATTTTGGTATTCAAATAAAGAAAACATGAATTTTAAGGTATGCAAAATGGTAAAATCAATTCAGGAAAAATCCTGCGGGTTGACTATTGCATAAATTAATTTACAACTAATATAGCAAAGCCTCCCGCAAAAAACGGGAGGCTTTTTTTATACTCAATAATTCAAACAAACAAAATGAAAAATTTCAAACAACAACAAAAACAAATTAAGATGGTAGCACTAGTGTGTTCTGCTGTCGTGATGTCTATTCGAGTCTGTTGATGCCAAAAGTTTTGTTTTACCCTTATAAAACCCCTTTTGGAATCTGTTTCAAAAGGGGTTTTTTCTTAACCAAAAAAATACTAAACAATCATTTAATACATACAATCATGAAAAAAGAAACCCTTTACACGCCAAGTAGTCGATTCAGAAGATTGTTTCGAACAAAAACTACCAATGCCAAATTGCTTTCGAACGAATTAATCCATCCGAGATTTGTTTTGACAGAAACCGATTTGTTGACTAAAACTAAGACCGTTAACTCGTTGTTATTTTTAATGTATTCTCAAGAAAATGAATCACTCTTTATTTAAAAAAACAAATTATGCTTTGATTGACTCTTTTGAATGAAAAAAATGAAAATGATTGTTCGTTCAAAAGAGTAAATCAAAAGCGGTCTAATGGTATTTTGTCCAATTATGCAGTAGTGAAATTTGTTTCTTTGAGAAATAAGACGTTAATTTGCAGCTCAAAGTTCAAATAAACGTATTGAAATGTTATAAAGAAAGGTAGAGGGATTAGACCCGATGAAGCCTTAGCAACCCTTCGGTAAATCGAAGAAGGTGCTGCATTCTACCACAGAAATGTGGAAAGATAACACGAGATTTTTCTAGCTTCCTTCTAGATTTTCTTTCTAATATTTCCAACACAAATCAAAAACACAACAGATTTGACATTGGAAAATAAAATCAACCAAATACAAATACAAAATTTCACCACCGAAAGTGGTGCGCAATATCCTATAATCAATTTGAGTTACCAAGTTTTTGGTCCAAGTTTGAATTCGGCGCCTATTGTTTTAGTCAATCACGCTTTAACAGGGAACTCTCAAGTGATTGGAGCGCAGGGTTGGTGGAACGACTTAATAGGCGAAAGCAAAACAATAGATACACTTAAATATACCATCTTGGCTTTCAATGTACCAGGAAATGGATTTGATGGTTCTCTTATTGAAAACTACCAAGATTTTAATGCGAGAGATATTGCCAAACTATTCAATCAAGGAATTGCGATCTTGAAAATAAAGCAACTATTTGCTATTATTGGTGGTTCAGTTGGAGGTGGAATTGCTTGGGAAATGGCGGCTTTGGAACCTGAAATTACGCAACATTTAATTCCGATTGCTACGGATTGGAAATCGACTGATTGGTTGATTGCGAATTGTTTTTTACAAGAGCAAATTTTATCCAATTCGTCTAAACCTATTGAAGATGCTCGTATTCATGCTATGTTGTGCTATAGAACACCGGAGTCTTTTTCGGCTAAATTCCAACGCACTACTAACGAAGAAATGGACGTTTTTAATATTGAAAGTTGGTTAGCGCATCACGGGAATAAGTTGCAAAAGCGGTTTCAGCTTTCGGCTTACAAAATGATGAACCAGTTATTGAAGACTATTGATATTACCAGAGGGAGGGATTCTTTTACTACAGTTACTTCAAGAATACAAGCTGATATTCATATAATTGGAATTGATTCTGATTTGTTTTTTACGGCAAATGAGAACCGAGCTACGTATGAAGAATTAAAGAAACAGAAAGAAAATGTATCCTATCAAGAAATCGTTTCCATCCACGGTCACGATGCTTTTTTGATAGAATACCAACAATTACATAATTTATTGGCTACCATTTTTTAATGGTACAACCTATAAAACAGATACTATGAAGATTTTAAAATTTGGAGGAAAGTCATTATCTAACGGAGAAGGATTAGATAAAGTAGTTGCAATTATTTTAGACAAAGTAAATCAGGGCGAGAAAATAGCCGTGGTCGTTTCGGCACGTGGCAATGCTACGGATGAATTGGAAGAACTATTATCAATTGCGTCTAAAAATGAAAGTTACAAGCCATTGTTAGAACAATTCAAATTGGAACAACAAAATGGTTTGGAGGATGTTGACTTGTCGGAAGAATTTACCGTTCTAGAAAAATTATTTGAAGGCGTAAGCTTAATTGGAGATTACAGCAGTAAAATTAAAGATCAAATTTTGTCGATTGGCGAAGTGCTTTCTGCCAAATTGCTTACTTCAATTTTGATTAAAAATGGCGTAAATGCCCGTTTTGCTGACAGTAGAGAATTGATTAAAACCGATTCGAAATTTGGCGATGCACAACCCATTGAACAAGCTTCTAAGAAAAATGTGGTACAGTATTTCAAAGAAAATGAGGATGCAGTGAATATTGTAACGGGTTTCATTGCTTCGAATGCTAAAAATGTGACGACTACTTTAGGTAGAAATGGAAGTAATTATACGGCTTCGTTAATTGCTAATTATTTGAATGCAGAGGAATTACAGAACTATACTCACGTTGACGGTATTTACACTGCCAATCCTGATTTAGTTCCTGATGCAAAAAAAATTGATTATCTGACTTTTAATGAGGCAAATGAGTTGGCTAATTTTGGAGCTACCATTTTACACGCTAAAACAATTATTCCTCTATTAGAGAAAAACATTCCGCTTCGAATTTTAAATACGTTCAATCACGAAAACAAAGGAACCTTAATTCGTTCTACAGCGAGTAAAGAAGGGATTAAAACACTTTCAGTATTGGAGAACGTGGCCTTGGTGAATTTAGAAGGACGCGGATTGCTAGGAAAAACGGGAGTTGATGCCCGAATTTTCAAAGTGATGGGTGATAATGATATTAGTGTTAGTATTATTTCGCAAGGTTCTTCAGAAAGAGGAATTGGTTTGGTGGTAGATGCTGATAAAGCAACTACTGCAATGATTCAGTTAGAAAAAGAATTCGAAAATGATTTCTATTCTAAAGATGTGAATAAAATTTCGGTGACTGATAATGTATCGGTGATTTCTATCATCGGCCAAGATCTGAGTACTTTTCACAAGCCTTATACGGCTTTGATCAAAAATAAAATTGTTCCGATTTTGTTCAACAACACCGTTACGGGTAAAAACGTGAGTTTGGTGGTGAAAAAATCAGAATTGAATCGTGCCTTGAATGTTATTCACGGAGAGATTTTTGGGGTTTCGAAAAAAATCAATATTGCCATATTTGGACATGGTTTAGTAGGCGGAACGTTGATTAACCAAATTCTAGAATCGGCTACAGCCATCGAGAAAAGGAAAGATGTGAAGTTGAATATTTTTGCTATCGCCAATTCTAAAAATGTATTGCTGAACAAAAATGGGGTGACTCCCAACTGGAAAAATGAAATCCAAAACAAAGGCACATTATATTCAATTCAAGATGTGATTGATTATGCCAATGAAAACCATTTGGAAAACATAATTGCTATTGATAATACAGCTAGTGCTACTTTTGTGGAGAATTATATTCCATTGATTGAAAGTAGTTTTGATTTGATTTCGTCCAACAAAGTAGCGAATACGTTGAGCTATAGTTTTTACAAAAAACTTCGCAAAGTCTTGGCCGACAATCAAAAAACCTATTTGTATGAAACCAATGTAGGTGCTGGTTTGCCATTGATTGATACCATCAAATTATTGCACCTTTCAGGAGAAAATATTACTAAAATTAAAGGGGTATTTTCAGGGACTTTGAGTTATTTGTTCAATAATTTTTCAGCCAAAGACGTTCCGTTTAGTGAAATCTTGAAAGAAGCTATTGACAATGGTTACACAGAACCCGATCCAAGAGAAGATTTGTGTGGAAATGATGTTGGTAGAAAATTGTTAATTTTGGCCCGTGAATTGGATTTGCAAAACGAATTTGAAGAAATTGCTATTCAGAATTTAATTCCGGAACATTTGCGTGAAGGAAGTGCATCCGAATTTTTGACTAAATTGAAAGAATTTGATGCCGTTTATGCCAAAATAAAAGAAGATCAACAACCGAATCACGTTTTGAGATACATCGGCGAATTGTCCGGAGATTTACAAAGTGATAAGGGGAATTTAGAAGTAAAACTAGTTTCAGTTCCTTCAGATACCGCATTAGGTGGATTGAAAGGTTCAGACTCGTTCTTCGAAATTTATACCGAATCGTATGGCGATAGACCTATTGTAATTCAAGGAGCAGGAGCAGGTTCGGCAGTAACGGCAAGGGGTGTTTTTGGAGATATTTTGAGATTGTCGGATAAAGGATAAGATTTCAGAATTACGATTTTTGATTTACGATTTATACAAACAAAGCAAATGAAAATAACATTAGAAAGAGTAAATGAGAACTTTCATTTTCAAATGAAAAATGATAGAGGACACCTTGTCAATGTGGATGCTCGTCCTGCCTTTGGGGGGAACGATATGGGACCAAGTCCAATGGAATTGGTTTTGATGGGGGTAGCAGGATGTAGCGGAATTGATATGATTTCGATTCTGAAAAAGCAACGTCAAGAAATCACCTCTTTTAAAGCTGAGGTAGAAGGAGAACGCGTAACAGTTGGAGAGGCAAATCCTTTCAAAACAATTCACGTGGTGTTCTTTTTAGAAGGACCAATTAATGAAGACAAAGCAGCTAGAGCAGCTAAATTATCTTTTGAAAAATACTGTTCTGTTTCCAAAACCTTGGAACCAACCGCTACCATTTTGTACAAAGTAGTGTTGAATGGAGTGGAATTAGCGAATTAAATAAATACAACTACAATGAACGAACAAGATTTTGGTTTTGAAACTCAAGCAATACGCGGTCAATTAGAAAGAACACAATACTTAGAGCATTCGGTGCCTTTGTACTTAACTTCTAGTTTTGTCTTTGAAGATGCCGAAGATATGCGTGCTTCTTTTGCAGATGAGAAAGAGCGTAATATTTACAGCCGATACAGCAATCCCAATACGATTGAATTTATCAATAAGGTGTGTCAAATGGAAGGTGCCGAAACGGGTTTTGCTTTTGCTTCGGGCATGGCAGCCGTGTATTCTACTTTTGCGGCTTTATTGAAATCGGGAGATCATATTGTTTCTGCTAGTAGTGTTTTTGGAGCAACACATTCCTTGTTTGTAAACTATTTTCCAAAATGGAATATCGAAACGACCTACTTTGATCTTTCACAACCTGAAACAATTGAGAGTTGTATTCAACCCAATACTAAGATTTTATTTGCCGAATCGCCAACGAATCCTGCAGTTGATATTATCGATTTGGAATTGCTTGGAAAAATTGCTAAAAAACACAATTTGATTTTGATTATCGACAACTGTTTTGCAACGCCTTATTTGCAACAACCTATTAAATGGGGAGCGGATTTGGTAGTACATTCAGCTACTAAATTGATGGATGGTCAAGGACGTGTTTTAGGTGGAATCACAGTGGGTAGAGCTGATTTGATTAAAGACATTTATCTTTTTTCTCGTTTAACAGGACCTACTTTATCTCCTTTTAATGCTTGGGTATTATCGAAAAGCTTGGAAACATTGGCAGTTCGTTTAGAAAAACATTGCGAAAATGCGTTGAAAGTGGCCGAGTTTTTAGAAAATCACCCTCAAGTTAATAAAGTAAAATATCCGTTTTTAAAATCACATCCACAGTATGCGATTGCGCAAAAACAAATGAAATTAGGAGGCAATATTGTAGCTTTCGAAATCAAAGGCGGTATCGAAGCAGGAAGAGCGTTTTTGGATAAAATAAAATTATGTTCTTTGTCACCTAATTTAGGAGATACTAGAACGATTGTTACGCATCCAGCATCCACCACTCATAGTAAATTATCCGTTGAGGAGCGTTTGGCTGTGAGTATTACTGATGGATTGGTACGTGTTTCTGTAGGTCTAGAGACTGTTGCTGATGTCATTGCTGATTTGGAACAAGCCTTGTCTTAGAATTTACGATGTACGATATTGGATTTACGATAGATGAGATTTAGTTTTTAATACAATATATATGAGAAAATTTCGAGAAATAATATTTTTTTTAATTTTACTTATTTCAATTTCAAGTTGTGAGAAGAAGAAGACAGTTGAATTTGAATTTGAGAAAGCCGTTATGACTGAAATTTTCCCAAGCTTGGTTGATTCGATTTGTGTTGATAGTAGAAAAATGCTTCCCCCTCCTATGTTGGGAGTATATGTTACAGATAAAGAAGGACACGTTTCTGAAGATTCTACTAAAGCAACAAAAGTTCAATTAATTGAGTACCGAAAATGGAAGAAGGATAGGGAAAGAATAGAGAAAGATACGTCTAAGGTAGTTATTGCTTTTGATCCATTTCTTAAAAAAGGAGATTTTCGTTTTTCAAATAATAATAATTTAGAAAAAAAATATCCGTTTCTAGAGACTTACATTGAAGATGATGATACAATAAAAGCATACAGGTTTGATTACGAAAAACTTAAACTACATAATAATTTTAAATTGAAAAATCTTTCGGAGTTTCCTAAAGAAAAATTTCGTAATGAAATATATGATTTAAAATATGACTTTGTTTTTTCAGGAGTTTTGTATTTGTCAAGAATTCAATTTGACAAACAGAGAAGATCAGGAATATTAGAAGCTGGGTTTAGTTATTGTGGTAGATGTGGAAGAGGTTTTATTATTTTTATCAAAAAAAAGGATGCTAAATGGGTAGTTGATAAAATCCAAAGAACATGGATTTCATAAGTATAAAACACTATAAGTAACTTCAAATTTAAATAATGCTCTCTAAAAAGACAAAATACGGAATTAAAGCATTGACTTTCTTGGCGCGCCAAGAGAATCAAACGCCTGTGCAAATTGCTGAGATAGCTAAGAGTGAAAATATTTCGATTAAGTTTTTGGAAAGTATTTTGTTATTGTTGCGTCATTCGGGTTTTTTGGGCGCCAAAAAAGGAAAAGGGGGTGGATATTATTTAATTAAAGATCCCAAAGACATCAATATGGCGCATGTCTACCGTATTTTAGAGGGCCCCATTGCATTACTACCTTGTGTAAGTCACAATTTTTATGAAAAATGTGATGATTGTGTGGACGAAGCGAGTTGTTCAGTACACAAATTAATGACTGAAGTCCGCGATAACACACTGATGATATTGGAAAATAACACCCTCGCAGATATTTCTTTTTAGTGAGTTTCATTCATAAAAAAAACGACCATTTTATTTAAATGGTCGTTTTTTTTATATGTGTTTTAGAAATTAAAACACCAATTTGTATCCTACAAAGAATAGCATGATGGCTATGGCATTTCTAAGCAATAAGTCAGGTACTTTTCCACTCAATAAACTTCCGATGAAGATACCAGGTAGTGACCCCATCAACAACTGACCTAATAAAGTTAAATCTAAATTCCCCATAGAAGCATGGCCAATTCCAGCTACCAAAGTTAAAGGTACTGCATGTGCTATTTCGGTACCAACCAAACGAGGTGTTGGAAGTAGTGGATAAAGAAAAAACAGGGTTACGGTTCCTAAAGCACCTGCTCCAATAGAAGTTAAAGTTACTGTAGCACCTAGCATTACACCGATGGCAATAGTTAGCATATTTTGAGTAGTACTTTCGGTATGAAACTTATCTCCGGCGTGTTTTTGAGAAAAAACTAAGATTTTTTGTTTAAAAATAATCGCAACTGAGGTGAAAAGAAGCGCCCACCCTAAGCTGAATTTAATGACACTATTAATAGCGGATATATCGGTTTTAATGCTTTTCAATATCCATAAGGTAAGTAAGGCAGCAGGAACACTCCCTAGCGATAACCAGCCAGTAATTGCCCAATTTATATTTTTTTTCTTGTGGTGTACAAAAATGCCTCCCATTTTGGTAAACGCAGCATACAGTAAATCAGTTCCAACAGCTGTAGTGGGTGGAATACCAAACCACAATAATATTGGCGTCATTAATGATCCGCCTCCAACACCAGTTAATCCAACAACAAATCCTACTACTAGACCAGCTACTACAAATCCTATTTGAAAATCCATGAATAATTTTTTGGCAAAAGTAAAAATTATTTATCTAAATCCTATGGATTAAATAGAATTTAAAAAATTTATATGTGTTTGTTTTTTTGATACAAAAAGTCAAAATAATATTTTGGTATTTATAAATAAGGTAGTATTTTTGCAAAATAATCTACAAGCCCGATAGGGTAATGGATTTTTAATAAGAAATTACAATGAGCATAGCTACAGTACAAGTTTTATTAGATATAACAAAAGATTTCTCTATTGAGGAGACTTTGGCTTTTTTGGCAAAAGAATATCCAAATCAAGTGGTTTTCTCTACTTCTTTTGGGCAAGAAGATCAGGTGATTACTGATTTTATCGGTCAAAATCAATTGCCAATTACTGTTTTTACTTTGGATACAGGGCGTTTATTTCAAGAAACCTATGATGTGTTTCATAAAACATTGAAAAAATACAAAACAGAAATCAAGACTTTTTTTCCTGATACAACTGCAGTAGAAGCTTTGTTGAATCAAAAAGGACCGAATAGCTTTTACGATTCGGTAGAAAATAGAAAAGAATGTTGTTTCATCCGAAAAGTAGCGCCTTTAACTAAGGCCTTAAAAGGGAATGCTATTTGGATTACAGGATTAAGAGCAGAGCAGTCAGAGAATAGAAGTGATTTGAATTTCTTTGAATACGATGCGCATTTTGATATTATCAAATTCAATCCGTTGTTGAAATGGACTTTACAAGAAGTAGAAGCCTATTTAGAAAAAAATAATGTACCACAGAATACCTTGCACAAGAAAGGTTTTGTAAGTATCGGTTGTGCGCCTTGTACTCGTGCCATACTTCCAGGAGAAGATATTAGAGCAGGAAGATGGTCGTGGGAATCGAGTCATAAAGAATGTGGGTTACACCAAAAATAAATTATAAATGATTTTTCAATCATTTAATCTTTAAATATAAATAATGAGTTCAATAGTTAAAACAAATGCTTTAGAAAGCGAAGCGATATACATTTTTAGAGAAGTAATTTCTCAATTTGAGAAACCAGTATTGCTTTTTTCAGGTGGAAAAGATTCGATTACCTTGGTGCGTTTGGCGCAAAAAGCCTTTTTCCCGGCTAAAATTCCTTTCCCATTGTTGCACGTAGATACAGGTCATAATTTTCCTGAAACGATTGAATTTAGAGATAAATTGGTGGCTGAATTAGGATTGGAGTTAATCGTTCGTAACGTACAAGATGCTATTGATCAAGGAAAAGTAGTAGAAGAATCTGGAAAATATTCGAGTAGAAATAGTTTGCAAACGACTACACTTTTGGATGCTATAGAAGAATTCAAGTTTGATGCTTGTATTGGTGGAGCGCGAAGAGATGAAGAAAAAGCAAGAGCAAAAGAACGTATTTTTTCAGTTCGTGATGATTTTGGTCAATGGGATGAGAAAAACCAACGCCCTGAATTATTCGATTTGTTGAACGGAAAAATAGAAATTGGTCAAAACGTGCGTGTTTTTCCAATTTCTAACTGGACTGAGCTGGATGTTTGGAGTTATATCGAACAAGAACAAATCGAAATTCCATCGATTTATTTTTCACACAAACGAAAAGTATTTTTGAGAGATGGATTGATTTGGTCACATTCGCCATTTGTATACCAAGAAGAAGACGAAGCAATTGAAGAACGAATTGTTCGTTTTAGAACAGTAGGAGATATGAGTTGTACAGCAGCTGTCGAATCGTATGCAGCAACTATTCAAGAAGTAGTGGGAGAAATTCGTTCGTCAACCATTTCAGAAAGAGGAGCGAGAATTGACGACAAGCGTTCAGAAGCTGCCATGGAGAAAAGAAAACAACAAGGATACTTTTAAGCCCCCTAACCCCCGAAGGGGGAATGAAGGTGCGACAAACAAAATAAAAAAAATATTAATTTAAAATCAAAACTCAGCTCCCTCCCTTTTGGGGAGGGCTGGGGAGGGGCTTATGGAAGTTTTAAAAATAGCAACAGCAGGAAGTGTAGATGATGGAAAGAGTACTTTGATCGGGAGATTATTGTATGATACGAAATCATTAACTACGGACAAAATCGAAGCAATAGAAAAAAGTAGTAAACAAAAAGGATACGATTATCTTGATTTTTCTTTGGCTACGGATGGTTTGGTTGCCGAGAGAGAGCAAGGAATTACGATTGATGTAGCGCATATTTATTTTTCAACGGCTAAGAAAAGTTACATCATTGCCGATACTCCTGGTCACGTAGAATACACTCGTAATATGGTAACAGGAGCTTCGACTTCGCAAGTGTCGATCATTTTGATTGATGCTCGTAAAGGAGTAATTGAGCAAACCTACCGCCACTTTTTCATCAATAATTTATTGCGTGTTAAAGAGGTCATTGTTGCAGTAAACAAAATGGACTTGGTGGATTATTCAGAAGACGTTTTTAATAAAATCAAAGCCGACTTCCAAGCTTTAAATGCTAAAAGTTCGTTTAAAGAACAAAATGTAAGTTATATTCCGTTGAGTGCTATTAACGGTGGAAATGTAGCCGATAAATCTGAAAATATGCCTTGGTATAAAGGACAAACTGTTTTAGAGCATTTAGAAGATTTAACTCCTGAAGATGTGTTTGAAACTGGTAAAATGCGTTTTCCTGTGCAAACAGTGATTCGTCCAAAAACCGAAGAATACCATGATTTTAGAGGATATGCTGGAAAATTGTACGGCAACTCAATCCAAGTGGGAGATGCTGTGACGGTTTTACCTTCTTTAACCGAATCTAAAGTATCAAAAATCCACTTTTTTGACCAACAATTTGATGAAGCTAAAGCGGGTTCGTCTATTGTATTGGAATTAGAAAACGACATCAATGTAACTCGAGGGGATATGATTGTAAAATCAGATGAATTACCTCAAGTAGAAAAAGATATTAATGCGACGATTTGCTGGATGGACAGTAAAAAATTAGTTCCTGGAACGAAGTATTTGGTACAACACAATACCAACCGAATATTGGCTAAAATTGACGCCATCAAAAATGTAATAGCGACAGATTATTCAGGTGCTACACCGGCTTCGCAATTAGCGATTAACGAAATTGGAGAAGTAACTATCAAATTAAGCAAGGCCTTGTATTTTGATAAGTACAATGATAACAAATCAAATGGAGCGTTTATTTTAATTGACTCCAATACCAACACGACAGCGGGAGTTGGTTTTATAAATTAAATAAAAGTCCAAAAAAATGGAAAGTTTTAGAACCGAAATAGAAAATCCGATTGTCCAAAAAGACATCATCGATTTAGAAAGAAAAATTCGATTATTCAAAGAAGGAAAAATCGATGACGAACGTTTTCGTAGCCTTCGTTTGGCTAGAGGAGTGTACGGTCAGCGTCAAGAAGGGGTACAAATGATTCGTATCAAATTGCCTTTTGGTAAAGTGAGTAGCGAACAATTAGTGCGTATTACTAAAGTGTCTGACGAATATTCGACAGGACGTTTGCATATTACGACTCGACAGGACATTCAAATTCACTACGTAAGTTTGGATAGAACACCTGAGCTTTGGGCTAATTTGGAAAAAGACGATATCACGCTGAGAGAAGCGTGTGGAAATACCGTTAGAAATATTACAGCGAGTGAAAATGCAGGAATTGACCCAGAAGAACCTTTTGATGTGTCGCCTTATGCGCACGCTTTGTTTCAATTTTTCTTGAGAAATCCTGTGTGTCAAGAAATGGGGCGTAAATTTAAAATGTCCTTTTCTTCCTCAGATAAAGATACTGCTTTGAGCTACTTACACGATTTAGGATTCATTCCGAAAATTGTTAATGGGCAACGCGGATTCAAAGTGCTATTAGGTGGTGGATTAGGGTCTCAACCGAGTCATGCCGAATTACTTTCAGACTTTGTTCCAGTCAACCAAATCATTCCGATGACAGAAGGGGTGTTGCGTATTTTTGATCGTTATGGCGAAAGAGCCAAACGTTTGAAAGCCCGTATGAAATTCTTAATAAAAGAAATTGGTAAAGACGAATTTTTACGATTGGTAGAAGAAGAGAAAAAAGCCTTGTCATATCAAACTGTTGAAATAGATACTACAGCTTTTGATGGTCCAATTCCAGAACCATTAGTCGCTGCTCCAAAAGTAACTATCGAAGATGTTGCAGCTTTTGAAGCTTGGAAAAAATCAAACGTAATCGCTCAGAAACAAGCGGGTTATGTGGCTATCGGAATCAAAGTAGCTTTAGGTGATTTTTATACGGATAAAGCAAGAGCTTTGGCTGATTTGATTAAAAATTATGGTGCTAACGAATTGCGTTTTACTTTGCGTCAAGACATTTTGATTCGCAACATTAAAGAAGAAAACTTGCCGTTCTTTTACCAAGAATTAGCCAAGTTGGATTTTGTTACTTTAGGATACAATACCATCAATGACGTGACGGCTTGTCCAGGTACCGATACTTGTAATTTAGGAATCGCAAGTAGTACAGGAATTGCAGTAGAGTTAGAACGCGTTTTAGCTACAGAATACCCACAATACAGCAACAATCAAGAAATCACGATTAAAATCAGTGGTTGTATGAATGCTTGTGGACAACATAATATGGCAGAAATTGGTTTCCAAGGAATGTCCATCAATTCTGGAAAATTAGTAGCGCCAGCCCTTCAAGTATTGTTGGGTGGAGGTAACTTAGGAAATGGTCAAGGTCGTTTTTCTGATAAAGTAATTAAAATTCCAAGTAGAAGAGGACCTGAAGCCTTGCGTTTGATCTTAAATGATTTTGAAGCCAATGCAAACGGACAATCGTTCTTGGAGTATTATGATGCAAAAGGAGAAAAATATTTTTACGAATTTTTAAAACCTTTGGCAGATGTAACTAATTTGACAGAAGCTGATTTTGTGGATTGGGGAAATGCAGACAACTACGTAAAAGCTGTGGGTGTTGGTGAATGTGCGGGAGTAGTAATTGACTTAGTGGCAACTTTATTGGTAGAAGCGAAAGACAAATTAACCTTCTCTCAAGAGGCTGTTGACGATCAAAAATGGTCGGATTCTATTTACTTGACTTATGCAGGATTTGTCAATGCAGCCAAAGCGTTATTGCTTGCCGAAAAACAAAAAACAAACCACCACGCAGGAATCATCGATTTATTTGATACGGTTTTTGTAGAGACCAATAAAATTCAATTAGCAACTGCTTTCAAAGATTTGGTGTACCAAATTAAAGACAACGAACCATCGGAAGTATTTGCAAAACAGTATTTAGAACAAGCAATTGCATTTTTCGCAACCATTGAAACCTATAGAGAAAAAGATTTAGCTGATGCATAAAAATATAAATTTCATCCATGCTTCCTCCCTCCCTTTTGGGGAGGGTTGGGGTGGGGCTCAACCCAAAGTAACTTTAGTAGGTGCGGGTCCAGGCGATCCAGACTTGCTAACTATCAAAGGAGCCAATGCCTTAGCAGAAGCTCAGGTGGTTTTGTATGATGCCTTGGCCAACGAAGAAATATTGACCTATGCACCCAAAAAGTCAATCAAAATTTTTGTGGGAAAAAGAAAAGGTTGCCACGCGTATTCGCAAGACGAAATCAATCAATTGATTGTGGACAATGCCTTAACTTACGGACATGTGGTTCGATTAAAAGGAGGAGATCCTTTTATCTTTGGACGTGGAAGCGAAGAAATTGATTTTGTAGAAAGTTTCGGAATTCCAACAGCAGTAGTGCCTGGGATTTCCTCTTCGGTAGCTGTACCGGCTTATCAAGGAATTTCATTGACCAAGCGAGGGGTCTCAGAAAGTTTTTGGGTAATTACAGGAACTACTTCAGATAGAAAATTGTCAAATGATGTGGCTCTAGCTGCTCAGTCATCAGCAACAGTAGTGATTTTGATGGGAATGAGCAAATTGGCTCAAATTGTGAGTTTGTTTCAAAACGAATTAAAAGGAGCGACTCCTGTTGCCATTATTCAAAATGGAACGACTCCAAAAGAAAAAATAGGAGTTGGGACAATTGATACCATTCAAGAAGTAGTAGCAGAAAAGAAATTAAGTTCGCCAGCTATTATTGTCATTGGAGAAGTGGTCAGAGAAAGCAATAAACTAAAAGATTTCTATCACGACTATTTGATAGAAAAAAGATAATAAAACGTTCATTTGGCGAAAGCCAAAAAAGAGTTATGGAAGAAAGAAACGAACTATATCCTGTATTTTTAAAACTACATCAATTGAATGTGTTGATTGTGGGTGGCGGAAATGTAGGTTTAGAAAAGTTATCTTTCATGTTGAAATCGAGTCCGAATGCCAATGTGGAAGTAGTAGCACCACGATTTCTTCCGGAATTGGAGGCTTTGGTTGCCCAACATCCTTCGGTAAAGTTAACAACTAAGAAATTCAATCGCTGGATGCTTCGCAAACGCCATTTGGTAATTGCTTGTACCGATGATTTGAAGGTGAATAAAAGAGTATTTGACTTGTGTCGCAAGCGCCATTTGATTTGCAATATTGCTGATACACCTCAATTGTGTGATTATTATTTAGGAGGTATTGTAACCAAAGGAAATGTAAAAATTGCCATTTCAACCAATGGAAAATCCCCTACAACAGCTAAGCGATTGCGAGAGTTTTTTGAAGAAATAATTCCAGACGACATCAATAAAATGGTCGAAAACTTGAATGAATATCGAAAGACCTTGAAAGGAAATTTTGAAGAAAAAGTGCAAAAGATGAATGAAATCACTGATGCCTTGAAAAACAAGAAATAGTAGTAAGGTGAAAAAGTGATAAATGTTACCTTTACAAACTAAAATCATTTGTTCATTTGCATAAGATAAAGAGAAGCATAATTATAAAAGAATAAAAATAAAGAGAATGATTAAAACAGACATACTTATAATTGGAGCAGGCCCAACAGGTTTATTTGCCGTATTCGAAGCGGGATTATTAAAATTAAAATGTCATGTTCTTGATGCCTTACCACAACCAGGTGGGCAACTTTCAGAATTATATCCAAAAAAACCAATCTACGATATTCCAGGATTCCCGGAAGTGTTAGCAGGCGATTTAGTAGATAATTTGATGGAGCAAATCAAACAATTCGAACCAGGATTTACTCTTGGGGAGCGCGCTGAAACTATTGTAAAACAGGAAGACGGAACGTTTATTGTAACCTCTAATGCTGGAACACAATTTCACACGCCAGTGGTTGCCATTGCGGGTGGTTTAGGAAGCTTTGAACCTCGTAAACCATTGATTGAAAATATCGAATATTACGAAGATAAAGGGGTAAAATACTTCATCAAAAATCCAGAAGAATTCAGAAACAAAAGAGTGGTTATTGCAGGTGGTGGAGACTCGGCTTTGGACTGGAGTATTTTCTTGGCTGATGTCGCTTCAGAAGTTACTTTGATCCACAGAAGAAATGAATTTAGAGGCGCTTTGGATTCAGTAGAAAAAGTACAAGAGTTGAAGAATGAAGGTAAAATCCGAATGATTACTCCTGCTGAAGTAGTTGGAGTTAATGGAACTAACCACGTAGAATCCATTGTAATTGACGAAGACGGAGCGCAAAGAACTATCGAAACCGATTATTTTATTCCGCTTTTTGGTTTGACACCAAAATTAGGCCCAATCGGAGATTGGGGATTGGAAATCGAAAAAAATGCCATCAAAGTAAATAACTCTTTGGATTATCAAACGAACATTCCTGGAATTTTCGCTATTGGTGACGTGAATACCTATCCAGGGAAATTGAAACTGATTCTTTGTGGTTTCCACGAAGCCACTTTGATGTGTCAAGCAGCTTACCAAATCATCAATCCAGGGAAACGTTATGTATTGAAATACACTACCGTTTCAGGAGTAGATGGATTTGATGGAACTCGTAAAGAAGCGCCAAAAGCAGTAGTAAAAGCGATCGTGTAAAAACTTTTGCATCACAATACAAAGCGCTATTACTTTCGAGTGGTAGCGCTTTTTGTGTATTGGGTACTATTCCAATTCTAATTTTTTAAAAGGATAGCATATAATATTTTTTTAAAGCAAAGGAATGGCGTATTTTTGCCAAGATTTTTTCCTGCTGTACGCTGTATCTTTTATTCTGAAATCCAGAATAAAAGGATGTCGCTTCCATCAGGGCTAAAGGGGAGAAAAGTGATTTTCTGCTAAAAAAATAAATAACAAAACCAGTTTGATGGAGTGCCTTTACGGCCAAAATAAATAATATGTCAAAAATTCAACAAGCCATAAAAGAAAGAATCTTAGTCCTAGACGGCGCTATGGGAACCATGTTGCAACGCAACAATTTCTCTGAAGAAGATTTTCGTGGCGACCGTTTCAAAGATTTTCCACATCCACTAAAAGGAAACAACGATTTACTTTCTATCACTCAACCCGAAGCGGTAAAACAAGTACACCGTTTGTATTTTCAAGCGGGAGCTGACATTGTAGAAACTAATACGTTTTCAGGAACCACTATTGGTATGGCCGATTATCATTTGGAAGATTTAGTGTATGAGTTGAACTATCAATCGGCTAAAATTGCCCGTGAAGTAGCTGACGAATTCACAGACCGTCCTCGATTTGTAGCTGGTTCGATTGGACCAACCAATAGAACGGCTTCGATGTCACCAGACGTAAACGATCCAGGCTATCGTGCCGTGACTTTTGACGACTTGCGAGTAGCTTACAAACAACAAGTAGAAGCCTTAATTGACGGAGGTTGTGATGTGTTGTTAGTGGAAACTATTTTTGACACCTTGAATGCCAAAGCAGCACTTTTTGCTATCGAAGAAGTAAAAGAAGAACGCAAAATAGACATGCCAGTAATGGTTTCAGGAACGATTACCGATGCTTCAGGAAGAACACTTTCTGGTCAAACGGTTGAGGCTTTCTTAATTTCGATTTCTCACATTCCGTTATTGAGTGTTGGATTCAATTGTGCTTTAGGAGCTGACCAATTGAAGCCGTATTTGAAACGTTTGTCTATGAATACACAATTGAATATTTCAGCTCATCCTAATGCAGGTTTGCCTAATGCCTTCGGACATTACGATCAAACTCCAGAAGAAATGCAAGCGTTGATTCGAGAGTATTTGCAAGATAATTTAATCAATATCATTGGAGGTTGTTGTGGAACGACTCCAGAACACATCAAAGCAATAGCCGATGTAGCGAGAGAGTTTAAACCTAGGGTGACTTAAAAGTTGATAGTTACTGGTTGATAGTTTATGGATTGCCAATCTAACAACCAACAACAAATAACCAACAACAAAAAAATGGAATATGTAAAATTAGATGTTTGGGTTGAAACTAGGAAACTAGCCAATTTGATTTATGATGCTACTAAAGTTTTTCCTAAAGAAGAAATTTTTGGGTTAGTGAATCAAATGAGAAGATGTGCTGTTTCAGTTCCGTCTAATATTGCTGAAGGATGCGGACGTCAAACAGCGAAAGACACGATTAACTTTTTACATATTTCAAGAGGGTCTCTGTATGAGTTAGAAACGCAATGTTATTTAGCATTGGATCAAAAATATATTGATGAAAATAATTTTACCGTTATTTTTAATCAAATTCAAACAAGTAAGAAATTGTTAAATGGATTTATCAATTATTACAAAAAATTATAATTATGGGTATTGATATTACCAACAACCAACAACTAACAACCGATAACTATTTAAAGCTATCCGGACTCGAGCCATTAATTATTACCCCAGAAACTAATTTTGTGAATGTGGGTGAACGAACTAATGTAACCGGTTCCAGAAAATTCCTTCGATTAATCAAAGAAGAGAAATACGAAGAAGCCCTAGATATTGCCAGAAATCAAGTAGAAGGTGGTGCGCAAATTATTGACGTCAACATGGATGAGGGAATGTTAGACGGGGTGTATGCCATGACCAAATTTCTTAATTTAATCGCTGCTGAACCCGATATTTCTCGTGTTCCAGTGATGATTGATAGCTCGAAATGGGAAATTATCGAAGCAGGATTGAAAGTAATTCAAGGAAAAGGAGTAGTAAATTCGATTTCGTTAAAAGAAGGAGAAGAAAAATTCATTGAATACGCCAAAAAAATCAAGCGTTACGGAGCTGCAGTAATTGTAATGGCATTTGACGAAAATGGTCAAGCCGATACCTACGAGAGACGTATCGAAATTTGTAAAAGAAGTTACGATGTATTAGTCGATAAAGTAGGGTTTCCTGCTCAAGACATTATATTCGACCCGAATATTTTTCCAGTTGCCACAGGAATGGAAGAGCATAAATTGAATGCTTTGGACTTTTTCCGTGCGACCAAATGGATTAGAGAAAATCTACCGTATGCCCATATTTCGGGAGGAGTAAGTAATGTTTCTTTTTCGTTCAGAGGGAATGACAAAGTGCGCGAGGCGATGCACTCGGCATTTTTATACCATGCCATCAAAAATGGAATGACAATGGGTATCGTGAATCCTGAAATGTTAGAGATTTACGACGAAATTGATCCTGTTTTATTAGAACATGTAGAAGACGTTTTGTTGAACAGAAGAGAAGATGCGACAGAACGTTTATTGGATTTGGCAGAAAGTTTCAAAGGCGATTTCAAGGCCAATGAAAAGGCGATTGCTGAGTGGCGAAATGGTTCGGTTCAAGAACGATTAACTCATTCGTTAGTAAAAGGAATTGACGAATTTATAGAAATAGATGTAGAAGAAGCAAGACAGGCGGCTTCAAAACCTATTGAAGTCATCGAAATCAATTTGATGGCAGGAATGAATGTAGTAGGAGATTTATTCGGAAGCGGAAAAATGTTCTTGCCACAGGTAGTTAAATCGGCTCGTGTAATGAAAAAAGCAGTGGCGTATTTATTGCCTTACATCGAAGCAGAAAAAGATGGTGTTTCGCAAAGTGCAGGAAAAGTCTTGATGGCTACTGTAAAAGGAGATGTTCACGATATTGGAAAAAATATTGTTTCGGTGGTTTTGGCTTGTAACAATTATGAAATTGTTGATTTAGGTGTTATGGTAGCTCCTGAGAAAATTATTGCGGCCGCTATTGAACATAATGTAGATATTATTGGATTGAGTGGATTAATTACGCCTTCGCTAGACGAAATGGTGTATTTAGCCAAAGAATTAGACAAACTAAATGTTCAAATTCCAATTATGATTGGCGGAGCAACAACGTCTCGTGCGCATACTGCCGTGAAAATTGCGCCGCAATACAAAGCGACTGTAGTCCACGTTAACGATGCGTCTAGAGCGGTAACTGTTGCTGGAAACTTGCTGAATTCAGAAACCAAAGAAAAATATACACAAGACATTCGTACCGAATACGACGTACTTCGTGAAGGCTATTTGAATCGCAGTAGAGATAAAAATTTCTTAACGATTGAACAAGCCAGAGCCAATAAATTACAATTGGATTGGAATACCTACACGCCAACAAAACCTAATTTCATTGGAACAAAAACGGTTGATGTTGCCATTGCTGATTTAGTTGATTTTATCGATTGGACTCCCTTTTTCAATTCTTGGGAATTGTACGGAAAATACCCAGCCATTTTAACAGATGAGGTAGTTGGAGAACAAGCAACATCATTATTTGCCGATGCACAAAAAATGTTACATCAATTAATCAATGAAAATTGGTTGACTGCCAGAGGTATTTTAGGAATTTTTCCTGCCAATACCATCAACGATGATGATATTCAACTGACAACAGATAACCAACAACCGACAACTTTTTTAACCCTACGCCAACAATCTCAAAAAACAGCTGGAGCGCCTAATATTGCGTTAGCCGATTTTATTGCGCCAAAAGATTCAGGAGTACAAGATTATATGGGTTGTTTTTGTGTTACCACCGGTTTTGGAGTAGAAGAAAAAGCAAAAGCATTTGAAAAAGAGTTGGACGATTACAATTCGATTTTGGTCAAAGCCCTAGGCGATCGTTTGGCGGAAGCCTTTGCTGAATATTTACACTTACAAGTGCGTAAGGAAATTTGGGGTTATGCTTCTGACGAAAATTTATCGAATCAAGATTTGATTGCTGAAAATTATAAAGGTATTCGTCCTGCACCAGGATATCCTGCTTGTCCAGACCATTTAGAAAAACCAACGATTTGGAAATTATTAAATGTCGAACAAGAAATCGGTGTAACTTTGACCGAAAGTATGGCAATGTGGCCTGCTTCGTCCGTGTCAGGCTATTATTTTGCTAACCCAGAAAGTAAATATTTTGGTTTGGGTAAAATCAAGCAAGACCAAGTTGAAGATTATTCTAAGCGAAGAAATACCACTATGGAGCAAGCACAAAAATGGTTGGCTCCTAATATTGCAGATTAGGCCCCCTAACCCCCAAAGGGGGAACAAGAGAGCGACTAAATACTATTTATTAAATAAAAAACTGATTACCCACTTCAGTTGCCCCTCTTTTGGAGGGGACGGGGGAGGCTTATGAAAGTAACAGACCATATAGCAGCAGCCAAAGGAGAAACTTTATTCTCTTTTGAAATTGTACCGCCTCAAAAAGGGAAGAGTATCCAGGAATTATATGACAATATAGATCCGTTAATGGAATTCAAACCGCCATTTATAGATGTAACCACTTCGCGTGAGGAGTATATTTATGTCAATAAAGGCAATGGTTTATTAGAGAAAAAATTAACCAGAATGCGTCCAGGAACTTTGGGAATTTGTGCTTCTATCAAACACAAGTACAATGTGGATACCGTGCCTCACGTACTATGTGGTGGATTTACCAAAGAAGAAACCGAATACCTTTTGGTGGACTGTCATTATCTAGGAATTGACAATGTGATGGCCTTGCGTGGCGATGCAATGAAAGATGAACAATCCTTTATTCCAAAAGAAGGAGGGAATCATTATGCGGCTGATTTGGTGAGCCAAATTAACCAATTGAATCAAGGGAATTATTTGCATGGAGTTACCGATATTGATCATAAATCCGATTTTTGTATTGGAGTAGCTGGTTATCCAGAAAAGCATTTGGAGTCGCCATCTTTGATTTCTGATTTGAAACGATTGAAAGAAAAAGTAGATTCAGGTGCGGATTATGTGGTAACTCAAATGTTTTTTGATAATTCGAAATTCTTTGAATTCGTTGTCAAAGCTCGTGAAATAGGTATCAACGTGCCTATTATTCCGGGAATTAAACCGATTGCAGTACATAGACATTTGCAAATATTACCTCAAATCTTTAGAATTGACTTACCAGAAGATTTAATTAATGCGGTAGAAAAATGTAAAACGGCTGCCGA
Source organism: Flavobacterium sp. (assembly GCF_031537875.1). GTDB lineage: Bacteria > Bacteroidota > Bacteroidia > Flavobacteriales > Flavobacteriaceae > Flavobacterium. The sequence goes on from NZ_JAVKNB010000002.1 coordinate 128,933, forward strand.
TATCCGTCAAGTGGGAGTGGAATGGGCTATTCAACAGTCTTTGGAATTGAAAGCTGCTGGAGTGCCGTTGTTGCATTATTACTCTATGGGGAAATCAGAAAATATCCGACAAATAGCAAGCAAGGTTTTTTAAAAGAAACGTCTAGATATTTAAAGCTTTCAGCCTGTAAAGGTTGGGAGCTTTTTTATTTCGTAACCTCTCTAAACACCGTTTCTAAGTTTTTATTCTTTTGATTCAGCTGTAACGTTTTCAATCCATTGGCGGTAGCAAAATCAAAAACGCTAGGGCGCATGTCTTTGTTAGTAGCAAAAGTCAATTCCCAAATCGTTCCATTAGTAGTAGTGTAGGAACTGATGTTTTCAATGGTGGCGATTTGAGTTTCTTTAACTTCTTGGTCAAACTCCACTTCTATAATTTGGGTGGCGGTTTCCGAGATTAATTTTTCTAATTTTTTATCGGCTACAATTTTTCCTTTGTCAATAATAATCACACGATCACAAATGGCTTCGACTTCTTGCATGATGTGTGTAGAAAGGAAAATAGTTTTGTCTTTGCCAGCGTTTTTAATCACATTTCGAATCTCAATCAATTGATTCGGGTCTAAACCCGTAGTGGGTTCATCCAGAATTAAAACATCAGGGTTATGCAACAAAGCATTGGCTAGACCCACACGTTGGCGGTATCCCTTAGACAATTGACCAATTTTTTTATGACTTTCGGTAGTCAGTCCTGTCAGTTGGATGACTTCGTCAATTCGGGATTGGGCTACTTTATAAACATCAGCATTGAAGGCTAAATATTCCCGAACGTATAAATCCAGGTACAACGGATTGTGTTCTGGCAAATAGCCAATAGAAAGTTGGACATCTTTTTGTTGGGTAGTAACATCAAAGTCATTGACTTTGGCACTACCTTCATCAGCAGTTAAATAAGTAGTTAGAATTTTCATTAAGGTCGATTTTCCAGCTCCGTTAGGACCTAGGAAACCAACAATTTCTCCCTTGTTGATAGAAAATGAAATTGCATCAAGGGCTTTTTGTGTTCCGTAACTTTTAGATATGTTCTGAATTGCTATTGACATCGCTTTGTATTTGCTACAAAAGTAAACAGAAAAAGCATTTATTTGTTGTTTCAACCGATTTGAATTTTTTGACTATTTTCAAATTCATAAAAAATAGGGTTTAAATAATCGATTCATTAGGCAATAGTTATAAAAAAATGGTTTTAACAAAGAATTTCATTTTTGTTGTATAAAAGCGTTTCTTTTTTTTGGATGAATTGAAATAAATGCTAATATTTGCACCGTAATTAAATACAAAACAAGCAGGTCATGTGCAATAACCGTTTTTATTTTAGCAATACTTATTACTTCTTTTTTAAGAAGTAAGGATTGTTATAGGGTTATTTGAAAAATAAAAAAGCAAATTAAAACAATATACAATCCTGATGAAAATCAGGATTTTTTTTTGAATTTATGGCAACAAAAATCGCAATACAAGGAATAAAAGGTTCGTTCCATCATCAAGTGGCTCAGGAGTACTTTGGGAAAGAAGTAGTTGTGGATGAGTGTTTGTCATTTGAAGAATTGGTGTCGAGCGTATTGTCTGGTAAATCAGACCAGGCGGTTATGGCTATCGAAAATTCGATTGCAGGGCCTATTATTCCAAATTATGCTTTGATTGACAAGAATAATTTGCACATTATTGGCGAACATTATTTGGATATTCATCAAAATTTAATGGCTTTAAAAGGTCAGAAAATGGAAGATATCTTGGAGGTACATTCGCATCCCATGGCATTGTTGCAGTGTATGGAGTTTTTAAAACAATATCCACACATTAAAATTGTTGAAGATAAAGATACGGCCGAAACGGCTCGAAGAATTCACGAAAAGCAATTAAAAGGCATTGCAGCAATTGCGAGTAAGGTGGCGGCCGAAATGTATGATTTGGAAATTATAGCTCCCGAGATTCAGACGATTAATAATAACATGACTCGTTTTGTAATTATTAATAAAGAACAATCGTTTGTTCCTGAAAATGAAATTAACAGAGCTTCTATCAAATTCGAATTAGATCATAAAAGAGGGAGTTTGGCAGCAGTGTTGAATGTAATGAGTGATTGTAAATTGAATTTGACTAAGATTCAGTCCTTGCCAAAGATAGAAACACCTTGGAAATATTCGTTTTTTGTGGATGTAACATTCGATAAATACGAAGAGTATGCTAAGGCAAAAGCGTTGATAGGAATTATGGCAGAGTATTTTAAAGTATTAGGAGAATACAAGAATACAAAACCATAAGAAGTAAAAAAATACCATTTACGAGAGTAAAATAAGATAGAAGAACAAAGATGATTGCAACGGCAAAACGTTTAGAGATAGTGGAAGAATATTATTTCTCTTCTAAATTGAGAGAAGTAAGACAATTGGCTGCTGAAGGAAAACCCATCATCAATATGGGTATTGGAAGTCCTGATTTAAAGCCTTCACAAGCGGTGATTGATGCGGTGGTTTTGGCAATGCAAGAAGAAAATGCACACCAATACCAAAGCTATCAAGGGGTGCCTGAATTGCGTCAAAGTATGGCTGATTTTTATCAGAATAACTTTGGAGTAGCGATGAATCCAACTACTGAAATTTTGCCTTTGATGGGGTCTAAAGAAGGAATTATGCATATTTCTTTGGCATTCTTAAATGAAGGAGACCAAGTGTTGATTCCTAATCCTGGCTATCCAACCTATACTTCGGTGACGAATTTAGTAGGAGCAGTTCCGGTTTACTATGATTTAAAAGAAAGTACGAATTGGGAACCGGATTTTGAAGCCTTGGAACAATTGGATTTATCCAAAGTGAAAATCATGTGGGTGGGTTATCCACACATGCCAACGGGAGCGAGAGGTAGTTTGGCTTTGTTTGAAAAATTAGTGGCTTTCGCTAAAAAACATAGTATTTTGTTGGTCAATGACAATCCGTACAGTTTTGTTTTGAATGACAATCCGATGAGTTTGTTGCAAGTTGAAGGAGCGAAAGAAGTAGCTTTAGAATTGAATTCGTTGAGTAAAACCTTTAACATGGCCGGATGGCGTGTTGGAATGGTTTTAGGAAATGCCGCTTGTATTGATGCGGTACTGAAGGTGAAAAGTAATATGGACAGCGGAATGTTTTACGGTATCCAAAAAGGAGCAATTGCTGCTTTGAAAAGCGATGCTTCTTGGTTTGAATCGATGAACGCCATCTATAGAAAACGTCGTGTTTTAACCGAACAATTGGCAAAAAAATTAGGATGTGAAGTATATAAAGACGGGGTGGGATTGTTTGTTTGGGCAAAATTGCCTGCAGGAATTACATCCGCAGAACAATTCATCGACCAAATTTTATATGAGAAACACATTTTCATTACGCCGGGAACTATTTTTGGAAGTAATGGTGAAGGGTATATTCGTTTTGCACTTTGTGTAAAAGAAGAAAAGGTGCAAGAAGCAATAGATAGATTTTAAAAAATGAAAGTAGTTGTAGTAGGAATAGGATTGATAGGTGGTTCAATGGTTTTGGACATCAAAGGATTGCATCCAGAAGCGACTATTTTGGGGATGGATGCCAATGAAAACCATTTGCAACAAGCCATTGATTTAGGAGTAGTTGAAAAAGCAGGTACCACCGACGACTTAGCCGATGCTGATTTTGTGATTGTTTCGGTTCCAGTAGATATTGCTTTGATAGTTTTGCCTCAAGTATTGGATGCTGTTGGTGAGAATACTATTGTTTTTGAAGTAGGCTCTACCAAGTTGCCTATTTGCGAAGCGGTAGCCAATCACCCAAAACGACGCAATTATATTGCAACACATCCTATTGCAGGAACGGAGTTCTCAGGACCTTCGGCAGCCATAAAAGGATTGTTTCAAGGAAAGACGAATATTATTTGCGAGGTGGAAAAAACAACCTTCAAATTGCAAGAAAAAGCCTTGCAATTGTTTACGGCTATGGGAATGAGAATTCGCTATATGGATCCGCAATCGCATGATAAACATATTGCTTACGTATCGCATTTGTCTCATATTAGTTCGTTCATGTTAGGAAAAACAGTAATTGACAAAGAGACCGAAGAGCAAGATATCTTTGATATGGCGGGTAGTGGATTTGAAAGTACGGTGCGTTTAGCCAAAAGTTCCCCAGCCATGTGGACGCCGATTTTTAAACAAAATAAAAAACAAGTGGTCAATACATTAGAAGAGTACATCTCTAATTTGTCAAAATTTAAAGCATTATTAGAAAATGATGATTTTGATGCGATTTACCACGAAATGCAAAGTGTGAATAAAATAAAAGAAATATTAAACGGAATAAACATTAAAAAGTAATTTTAGAAAAGATGGAGAATAGTAAAGAAATGAGAAATTGGTTGGATGCCTTCAAATTAGATCATCCATTAGTAATTGCAGGACCATGTAGTGCTGAAACAGAAGAGCAAGTATTAAAAATTGCTCACGAATTGAAAGATTCTGACGTAAGTGTATTTAGAGCAGGAATCTGGAAACCAAGAACACGTCCAGGAGGATTTGAGGGTGTAGGTGAAATTGGATTGAAATGGTTGAAAAAAGCTAAAGAAGAAACCGGTTTGCTAATGGGTACAGAAGTAGCTACTGCAGCACACTGTAAATTAGCGTTAGAATATGATATTGATGTTTTATGGGTGGGAGCGCGTACAACAGCAAATCCATTTGCAGTACAAGAAATTGCAGATACTTTAAAAGGAACAGACAAAATTGTTTTGATCAAAAACCCAGTAAATCCAGATATGGCTTTGTGGTTAGGTGGTGTAGAGCGTTTGTATGCTGCTGGAATCAAAAAATTAGGAGTAATTCATAGAGGTTTCTCTACCTACCAAAAAACAAAATACAGAAACATTCCAGAATGGCAAATTGCTATCGAATTGCAAAACAAATTCCCTGATTTGCCTTTGATCATTGATCCATCACACATCACAGGAAACCGTGATATGATTTTGGAAGTGACTCAAGAAGCATTGGATTTGAACTACGATGGTATGATCATCGAAACACATAATGATCCTGAAAATGCTTGGAGTGATGCTGCTCAACAAGTAACACCGGCTGCTTTGAAACAAATTTTCAAAGATTTGAAAATCAGAAAACAAAGTGGAGATACAGCTGATTTTGACAACAAAATGACAAAATTAAGAGCTAATATTGATGTATTAGATGCTAATTTATTAGAATTACTTGGAAAACGTATGCAAGTTGCTTCTGAAATTGGTCAAGTAAAAAAAGACGCTAACGTTGCCGTTTTACAAAACAGCCGTTGGAATGAAATCCAAGCAAAAATGGTGGCTGAAGGTGCTAAAAAAGGATTGTCAGAAGAATTTATTATTAAATTGTTCAAAGGAATTCACCAAGAAAGTATCGAACAACAAGAAAAAATATTGAATTCATAATTCCTATTTTTCATTACTCTAAATCCTCACAGTTGAATCAATTGTGAGGATTTTTTATTTTGGAGTTCAATGTAAAAACTTTGTACTTCGAACTTGAAACTTAAAACAAAATTTTACCTTTGTCACATGACAGGAATCGTTTATAAATCTACAGGGAGTTGGTACACCGTAAAATCAGAAACAGGCGATTTTATGGAATGTCGTATGAAAGGGAAGTTCCGAATGAAAGGGATTAAAAGTACCAATCCAATTGCTGTTGGAGATGTGGTAGATTTTGAATTGGATGAAAATTCAGATGCCGTAACAGGAACCATTCATAACATCCATGATCGAAAAAATTATATCGTTCGAAAATCGGTGAATTTATCTAAGCAAATTCATATCATTGCGTCCAATATTGATCAAGTATTTTTGTTAATTACGATTGATAATCCGCCTACCACCACCAGTTTTATTGATCGATTTTTAGTTACCGCTGAGGCTTACGGCATTGAAACGGTTTTGGTTTTTAATAAAATTGACACGTTGAATGAAGCTACTTTAGATGAACAATTGTACATGCAACACGTGTATCAAGAAATTGGCTATCGTTGTTTACGTGTCTCCTCTACAGAAGGAAAAGGGGTAGAAGAATTAAAACAACTCATGTTAGGTAAAGTGAGTATGTTTTCGGGACATTCTGGTGTGGGAAAATCGACCTTGGTCAATGCGTTAGAACCTGCTTTGCATTTGAAAACAAAAAACATATCCGAACAAAGTAAACAAGGACAGCATACAACCACCTTTGCTGAAATGTATGATTTAAGTTTTGGTGCCAAGATTATCGATACACCAGGTATCAAGGGATTTGGAATTGTGGATATGGAGAAAGAAGAAATTGGCGGATACTTTCCGGAATTTTTCAAATTAAAAGACCAATGTAAATTCAACAATTGTTTGCACAAAGAAGAACCACATTGTGCGATTAAAGCAGCTTTGGAAAACGATGAAATCGCTTGGTCGCGTTACAATAGTTATCTTAAAATCTTGGAAGGCGATGAGGAACATTACCGTACCGATGTGTACAATGAAGACCGAATGGCTAGCGATAAAACTAGAGAATAATGAGAGTGGTTTTACAAAGAGTTGCTTCAGCTTCTGTAACTATTGAAGAGAAAATGGTTGCTGAAATTCAGAAAGGGGTATTAGTCTTAGTAGGAATTGAAGATGCCGATACGCAAGAAGATATTGATTGGCTGGTTACCAAAATTACCCAACTCCGTATTTTTGGTGATGAAAATGAGGTCATGAATTTGTCCGTTGAAGAGGTGAATGGCGATGTACTTGTGGTAAGTCAGTTTACTTTACATGCCGCTACTAAAAAAGGTAACCGACCTTCCTATATCAAAGCGGCTAGACCTGAAATGGCCATTCCAATCTATGAAAAATTTGTAAGTACTTTAGAAACTAAATTAGGTAAAAAAGTACCTACTGGTATTTTTGGTGCTGATATGAAAGTGGCTTTACTGAATGATGGCCCTGTGACGATAATTATTGATAGTAAAAACAGGGAGTAATTGTGAATTTATTCAAAAAAAAATTATATTTTTGAGTAAAATCTTCCCAAATGATAAAAAAGAATAGCCTCCTATTTTTAGTTTTTCTTGTTTTTTCTATAACAAGTTTAGCTCAAAAAAACACTTTTTTGATTAGTACTATAGCTGATAGTCTCAAACAAAATGCCAATGCGGTAATTCGCCTCAATCAAATAGATATTCTTATTACTTCTCAAGAGAATATGAAAATTACTAATAAAAGGGTAGTTTCGGTTTTCAATGAAAAAGGTATGGCTGCAATTCATGCAATTGAAGGTTATGACAATAGAACCAAAGTAACTTCTATTGAAGCAACAGTTTTTGATGAGAATGGAAAAGAAATCAAACGAATCAAACGGAAAGATTTTCGAGATCAATGTGTGATAGACGGGTCTACTTTATTTTCAGATAATAGAATATTGTTTTTGAATTATACCCCAACACAATATCCCTTTACGATTGTTTATACTAGCGAAATAGAAACTTCAAATACTGCTTTTATTCCTAAATGGCATCCACTATCTGATTTTAATGTATCACTTGAGAGCAGTGTTTTGAATGTAAATTTCCCAGTAGATTTAGGATTTAAAAAGAAATTAATTAATTTTTCTAATTTTAAAGCACTTAAAACTACAGATACAGCGGGTCAGTTAAGTTACGAATTGGTTGGAGTAGTTGCACAAAAACCAGAGGATTATAGTATCTCCAATTTAATTTTTCCAAATTTAATGATGGGACTTGAAAAATTCCATTTGGAAGGGGTTAATGGCTATGCTAAAGATTGGAAAGAATTTGGTAAATGGTATTCTGATGAGATATTAGCAGGAACTACTGAATTACCAGAGGAAACAAAAACAAAGATAAAATCGCTAGTTGGAGATGAAAAAGATATAGTAAAAAAAGCTAAAATAGTATATCAGTATGTTCAAAGTAAATCAAGATATGTAAGTATTCAGGTTGGAATTGGAGGATGGAAGCCAATGTTGGCTAGTGATGTGGATCGAGTAGGTTATGGAGATTGTAAAGCATTGACAAACTATACAAAAGCATTATTAGATGTGGTTGGGGTGCCTTCATATAACACTCTTTTGTATGGCGACCCTACCAAAACAAATATAGAATCAGATTTTGTTGCTATGCAAGGAAATCATATGATTTTATGTATTCCTCAAAATGATAAAAATATTTTTTTAGAATGTACAAGTCAGGATAGCCCTTTTGGTTATCAAGGTACTTTTACTGATGATAGAGATGTACTGGTGGTAAAATCAGATGGGGGCGAAATTGTACGAACTACAATATATGAAGACAAGGATAATACTCAAATTAGTAAAGGGTCTTATACTATTTCGCCAACGGGTGATTTTACTGGAAAAATAAATATCCTTTCTTCAGGAACACAATACAATAAAAAATCACAAATTCCGAACGTTTTGCCTCATCAAAAAGAGAGTTATTACAAAGAATATTGGGATAATATTAATAATTTGAAAATAGAGAAAGTGGACTTTGTTAATGACAAAGAGAAGGTTCAACTTACTGAAGAATTAGCACTTTCAGCTACAAATTATGGTGTTATAACAAATGGCAGGATGCTATTTGAAGTCAATGCTTATAATCACACTTCAGGGAATGTAAAAAGAATTCGAAATCGGAAGACTCCATTTGAAATTCAAAGAGGATATGTAGATAAAGACGAAATTGCAATTGAATTACCAGTTCATTTTGTTATTGAGTTTTTACCAACTAACTTTGAATTAATTACAAAGTTTGGGGAATATAAAACGGAAATTATTAAAAAGAATAATTCGATTTTGCTATACAAACGGACTATGTTTCTTAAAAAAGGCCTGTATTCTAATAAAGAATACGATGATTTTAGGCTATTTATGGAACAAATAGAAAAAAATGATAATTCAAAAATAATACTAATCCCAAATCCTTAAACCTATGAAATTCCCTAAGTTATTTCCACTATTTATTATTCTTGTTTTTTATACAAAAAGTATCGCTCAAAATTTTGAGTTAGGTAAAGTAACCATTACTGAACTTCAAGAAAAAAGGCATCCAAAAGACAGCACAGCTAATGCAGTTGTTTTATTTAAAAAAGGAGAGGTGTATTTTGAAGATTTGACAACAATAACTCGTGTTAGAACTAAAATTAAGATTTACAAAAAAGAAGGGTTTGAATGGGCAAATGAAGAAATTTCACATTATATAAATGGGGAAAGCGTATCTTTTTCAAATGCTACAACCTATAATTTAGTTGAGGGTAAAATTGAAAAGATAAAATTGAAAAAAGAAGGCGAGTTTGAACAAAAAATAAATAAATATTTTAGTCAAAAAAAAATCACAATGCCTAATGTTAGAGAGGGTTCAATTATAGAATATGAATATACAATTAGGTCTGGCAATTTCGGATCATTAAGAGATTGGTATTTTCAGACTTCTATTCCAGTAAATTATTCGGAGTTTAAAGTTAAAATACCTTATTTCTTAACATTTAACAAGCGAACAAAAGGTTTTTTATATCCTAAAATATCATCGGAACCAACCTATAATAGGGAAACATCGGAAGTATACAAGTTAGAGAATATTCCATCTATGAAAGAGGAGTCATTAGTTAATAACATTAATAATTATAGAGCGGGTATTTCTTATGAATTAGCGTTAGTTAATTTGCCTGGATATGTATATAAGTCATTTTCAACTGATTGGAATGCTGTTACGAAAACTATTTATGACGACTCTGATTTTGGCACGGAACTTAATAAAACTTCTTATTTTGAAGAAGATTTAAATCCGCTAATAAAAGGATTAACGAATAATGAAGAAAAGACAGCAGTGATTTTTAATTACGTTAAATCCGCGGTTAAATGGAATAAATATACAGGGTATTCTTGTAATGATGGTGTTAAAAAAGCCTACAAGGATAAAATTGGAAATGTAGCAGAAATTAATTTAATGCTTATTGCAATGTTGCGTTTCGCTGGATTGAATGCGAATCCTGTTTTAATCAGCACTCGCGATAATGGTATTGCTTTGTTCCCGAGTAGGACTGCTTTTAATTATGTAATTGCATCCGTTGAAATGCCTGAAGGAAATATATTGCTTGATGCCACAGAAAAATATGCTGAAATTAATGTATTGCCTCTTAATGATTTAAATTGGATAGGGAGATTAATTAGAAAGGATGGTACATCTGAAGAAGTTGATTTAATGCCTAAAAAGATATCCAATGATATCGTGACAATGAATTATTTAGTTGATTTAGAAGGAAAAATTTCAGGAAAGATTAGGCATCAATTCACGGATCATAAAGCATTAGAATATAGAAAAAAAGTAGAAGATATAAAAGAAGACATCTATCTCGAGAATTTAGAAAATGAAAATCAAAAAATTGAAATCAAGGAGTATTCACGAACTAATGAAAAAGACTTAAAATTACCAGTTGTCGAAACTTATTCTTTTACAGGTTCTAATTTAACAGAAACAATAGGGGATAAAATTTACATTAATCCGATGCTGTTTTATACACATCATGAAAATCCTTTTAAACAAGAAGTTAGGGAGTATCCAGTAGATTATGGATACTCATTTCTAGATAAATATGCGATAAATATCCAAATACCTGATGGGTATACGATTGAAACATTGCCTGCTTCAGGAATATTTTCTATGCAGGATGATTTAGGAACTTTCAAGTTCATGACGAGTTCTTCAGGAAATACGATTAATGTAATTGTACTACATCAAATAAATACTCCAATTATATCCTCTGAATACTATGATATGTTAAAGGAATTTTATCAAAAAATGATTGACAAACAAAACGAGAAAATTGTATTAGTAAAAATATAAACGATGGATTTAAAAAACGCACAACTAGACGTAGATACCTGGATAAAAGAACATGGAGTTCGCTACTTTAACGAGTTGACCAATATGGCGCAACTGACAGAAGAAGTGGGAGAGGTGGCTCGTATTATAGCGCGTCGCTATGGAGAACAGTCTGAAAAAGAATCCGATAAAAACAAAGATTTAGGCGAAGAACTAGCCGATGTGGTTTTTGTAGTATTGTGTTTGGCTAACCAAACCGGAATTGATTTACAAGCTGCTTTTGATAAAAAAATGGATTTAAAATCCGTTCGAGATAAAGATCGTCACAAAAATAACGAGAAATTGAAATAATATATTTAATGGTGGTTTGCAAATAAACTGCCACGGATACCACGGATAAAACTGATTTTTACAGATCTCTGGACATTCACAATTAATAAATAATCTGCGAATCTGAGGTAAAAAAAGGTTCGTTTTCCACTTTTTTGGAATAAATTTGCGCCCAATTACAGACCAACACACAACAGAATGAATTTACTGCTACAATCTGCACTACCTGAAATCAATGCAGCAATCAAAATCACGGGTTCCAAAAGCGAAACCAATCGTTTGTTATTGCTAAAAGCATTGTTCCCGAATATTACTTTAGCTAATACTTCTAATTCAGATGATAGCGAAGTAATGCAAAAAGCATTGACGGGTACAGATACAATTGTAGATATTCACCATGCCGGAACGGCAATGCGTTTTCTTACGGCATATTTTGCAGTCAATGCAGGTCGTGAAGTGGTGCTGACAGGTTCTAGCCGAATGCAAGAGCGTCCTATTAAAATTTTGGTGGAAGCATTGGAACAATTAGGTGCTGTAATTACGTATGAAAAAGAAGTGGGTTATCCACCCATCCGAATCAAAGGACAAAAAATCACAGCTTCCAAAGTAAACTTAGCTGCTAATGTGAGCAGTCAATACATTTCAGCTTTATTATTAGTAGCGTCCAAATTAGAAAATGGTTTAGAGTTAACTTTAGAAGGAGAAATTACTTCTATTCCCTATATCAAAATGACTTTGGCTTTGTTGAATGATTTGGATATTCAGACCAGTTTTGAAGGAAACGTAATTAAAGTAGCGCCAAAATCAGCAGTAGCAACAAAAGAAATGACTGTGGAATCGGATTGGAGTTCGGCTTCGTATTATTTTAGTATTGCCGCTTTAGCAGATGCTGCTACTATCACCATTTCAAGTTATAAAGAAAATAGCTTACAAGGCGATTCGGGTTTGGTCAACCTATACAAAGCCATGGGAGTCGAATCGACTTTTAACGGAAATCAGTTGACTTTAAACAAACAAGCTAATTTCAATTACCAAGACGTCACTTTCGATTTGAACAATACACCTGATATTGCACAAACTATTGTAGTAACTTGTTTGGGTTTAGGCATTGGTTGTCATCTGACGGGGTTACATACCTTGAAAATCAAAGAGACCGATCGTTTAGAAGCACTTCGAATCGAACTAACTAAGTTAGGAGCCACTATTTCCGTGACTAATGATAGTTTGACTTTGGTAGCTACCAAAGAAATCAATCCCAATGTGACTATTGCTACGTATAATGACCATCGAATGGCAATGGCTTTTGCACCTTTAGCCTTACGTGTGCCTATTTTTATTGCTAATGCCGAAGTAGTCTCTAAATCGTATCCTGATTTTTGGGAAGATTTAAAAAGTCTAGGCTTTGCAATGGAAGAAACCGCTTAAATTAGAAAGTTGAATAGTCGGAATCCCTTTCTAGTAGTGGGTTGGTGAAAATAAACACTAAAAGACTTGACAACGCCTCTTTCACAGTCGTATATTTGCACTCTGATTTTAAATGGTTATAAAGTCTATAAACATTTAAACTCTTAAACATATAAACTTTTTATTAAATGAAATTATCACATTTTCAATTCAATTTACCAAAAGAACTTTTAGCTGAGTTCCCTGCGGAAAACAGAGACGAATCTCGTTTAATGGTTATTGACCGTAAAAAACAAACGATAGAGCACAAAATGTTCAAAGATGTTATCGATTATTTTGATGACGGAGATGTAATGATTTTGAATAATACCAAAGTTTTTCCAGCTCGTTTGTACGGAAATAAAGAAAAAACAGGGGCAAGAATCGAAGTGTTCTTGTTACGTGAATTGAATGCTGAACAAAGACTTTGGGATGTGTTAGTAGATCCAGCACGTAAAATCAGAATCGGGAACAAATTGTATTTTGGAGATGATGACTCATTAGTGGCTGAAGTAATTGACAACACGACTTCTCGTGGAAGAACATTGCGTTTTCTTTACGATGGTTCTTATGAAGAATTCAGAAATAAATTGACTGAATTGGGCGAAACCCCAATCCCAAAATACATTTCACGAGAGGTAACTCCAGAAGATGCAGAGCGTTACCAAACCATTTATGCTAAAGAAGAAGGAGCTGTTGCAGCACCTACTGCTGGATTGCACTTTTCTAAGCATTTATTAAAAAAATTAGAAATCAAAGGAATCAACTTTGCGGAAGTAACCCTTCATGTTGGTTTAGGAACTTTTAATCCAGTGGAGGTAGAAGACTTATCGAAACACAAAATGGATTCAGAAGAGTTAAAAATCAGTCAAGAAGCTTGTGATATTGTGAACAATGCTAAAGTGAATAAGAAACGTATTTGTGCCGTAGGAACCACTTCTATGCGTGCTATCGAGAGTTCAGTTTCTTCTCAAAAAACATTGAATCCGTATGATGGTTGGACTAATAAATTCATTTTTCCTCCACACGATTTCAGTATCGCCGATTGTATGATTACCAATTTCCATACGCCAAAATCAACTTTACTAATGATGATTTCTGCTTTTTGCGGTCACGATTTAATGAAACGTGCTTACGAAGAAGCCATTAAAGAAGAATATAAATTCTACTCTTACGGAGATGCCATGTTGATTATTTAATCTGAACTTGTTTCAGATTCACATATAGAAATCTCGTCAGTCTTGGCGAGATTTTTTTGTTTTGGGCGTGACCCTTTTCCTTTCTTAAGCCAACGCTCGGGTCGGGCTATACTCTTCAATTCCTCGCGCTGTTACGCTTTCGCTCCACAGCGCTGCGGGATTTTCGTTACTATCCCTCACGCAACCAACGAATAGAAGTTTAATTTACTGATCTGTATTTGTTTGGAGTAACACCCACTTTTTGTTTGAAAAATCGTCTAAAGTGTTGCGGGTATTTAAAACCGAGTTCAAAAGCAATCTCATTGATGGTTCTTTCATCTTCAAAAATCTTGTTTTTGGCTACATCAATTATTTTGTTTTGAATGTATTCTTGTGCTGTTTTCCCCGTTTCTTTTTTGATGATATCTCCAAAATAATTAGCAGATAAATTCAGTTTATCGGCACAATAAGCCACTGATGGGAGTCCCGTAGTTTGAGGCTTTTCTGAAAAGAAATAACCATTTAAGAGTTCCTCAAATTTCTCTAAAATTCCTCTATTGACATTTTCACGGGTAATGAATTGACGGTCGTAAAAACGAATACAATAATTCAATAACATTTCAATATTAGACACAATTAGTTTCTTGCTATGCTTATCAATAGTGGATTCCAGTTCGTATTGAATTTTTTGAAGACAGTCTAATACAATACTTCTTTCTTTGTCAGATAAGTGCAATGCCTCATTGGAATGATAGCTGAAAAAATTATAATCTTGAATATGCTTTCCTAGCGAGGTACCATGCAATAATTCAGAATCAAAAGCTAAACCATATCCCTTAGGCTGATAGTTAGGATCCATATTTTCGATTTCAATCACTTGACCTGGGGAAACAAAGGTTAATGTACCTTCTTGGTAGTCATAGTAATTGCGACCGTATTTTAAATCACCACATTTCACTTCTTTTAAAATAATACAATAAAAACCATAATGAATCTTTACTGATTGTTGTTCTTTCCAAGGTCGTGGTTGGGCTTTAGAAAAATCAATCACACTAATCAAAGGATGTAGTGTTTTGTGATCGTTTAACTCGTTAAATTCATTGATGGTGTTGAATTTATAGATATTTTCCATTTTGTTACTTCTTTATACACCCAAATTTAGGGATTAAAATCATTGTTTCACTCTTTCTCTTTCAATATCAGTGAAAGTGGTACAATTATCCGTAATCTATATACAGCTTACACTAAATAAATAGACCAATTTTGTAATGCAAAATTTAAAGAACTTGAATTTCTTTATAATTGAAAATCAATTAATCTTAGTTAAAAATCAATTGTATGCAATATGTTACATTAAATAACGGAGTTGAAATGCCAATATTAGGTTTTGGTGTTTTTCAAATTTCAGATCCTGCAGAATGTGAAAAAGCAGTAGTAGAGGCTATTCAAAGCGGGTATCGTTTAATTGATACTGCGGCTTCATATAAAAATGAGGATGCTGTAGGTAACGCCATTAAAAAGAGTGGTGTTGATAGAAAAGAGCTATTTATCACTACCAAATTATGGATTCAAGATTTGGGTTATGAAAAAACAAAAGCTGCTTTTCAAAAATCATTAGATCTATTACAACTCGATTATCTCGATTTATATTTAATTCACCAACCTTATGGTGATATTTTTGGATCTTGGAAAGCGATGCGTGAATTACTCGAAGAAGGAAAAATAAGAGCGATTGGTGTTTCTAATTTCCATCCTGATAGAGTGATGGATTTAATTGTGAATAGCGGATTTACCCCAGCAGTAAATCAAGTTGAAACACACCCTTTTGACCAACAAATAGACAATCAGGTATTCTTACAAGAAAATAATGTTCAAATAGAATCTTGGGGACCTTTTGCCGAAGGAAGAAACGACATGTTTCAAAATGAAGTATTAGTTGCATTAGGTAAAAAACACAATAAATCAGTCGCTCAGGTTATCCTCCGTTGGTTAACACAACGTGGAGTTGTTGTTATTCCTAAATCGGTTCGAAAAGAAAGAATGGTAGAGAATTTTGACATTTTCGATTTTGAATTAGCAGCAGATGATATGGAAGCAATAGTTGCATTAGACACAAAAGAAAGTTTGTTTTTTGATCACAGAGATCCTAATATGGTAAAATGGTTGGGTGAAATGAAGTTGGAGTCTTAGGCAATAAATAATAAATAGGAGTAAACAAAATCGATATTAATAAATTCAATTATGAATCGTAGATCCATTTTAAAAACAGCAGGAATTGCTTTGGTAGGGAGTGTCTTAGCCCCTTTTGATTCTTTGGCACAATCCGCTTTATCAAAACCAATTTTAGAAAAAGACACCCTTCCAAATACTCTTTTAGGGAAGAGAAAACTAGGTGCTTCTCTCGAAGTTTCAAGTATAGGACTTGGGGTTCAAAATATGAGTAGAACGTATCAAACTACCATTCCTTCTCGCACGGAAATGCATCATATTATACGAACTGCATTTGACAAAGGAGTCACCTTATTTGATGCTGCGGAAGCGTATGGACCATTTGAAGTGGAGCGAATATTAGGAGAAGCTATAACCCCTTTTCGTGATAAAATAGTGATTGAAACGAAGTTTGGTTGGAATATAGATCAAGAAACAGGCAATAGATTACCAGGATTAAACAGCCGACCTGAACATATTAAAATTGTAGTGGAAGGAATGTTGAAAAGACTTCGTACTGACAGAATCGATTTACTCTATCAACATCGTGTTGATCCACAAGTACCAATCGAAGATGTCGTTGGTGCTATTCAGGATTTGATAAAGGAAGGTAAAGTATTGCATTATGGATTGTCTGAACCAGGAATTCAAACGGTAAGACGCGCACATAAAATTCATCCGGTTGCTGCTATTCAAAACGAATATTCGTTGTTATGGCGTGGTCCAGAAAAACAAATTATTCCGCTTTGTGAAGAACTTGGAATTGGGTTTGTGTCTTGGAGTCCTTTAGGAGTGGGGTTTTTGACTGGTGCTATCGATGCTAATACAAGTTTTGCACAAGGAGATTTTAGAGGGTTTGAAACCCGTTTTTCGCCAGAAAATCTTAAACACAATATGGCAGTTGTAGAATTATTGAAAAAATGGAGTATACAAAAACAAGCTACTCCTGCTCAAATTTCATTGGCTTGGCTATTGGCACAAAAACCTTGGATAGTTCCAATACCTGGGACAACACAGATGGCACACCTAATTGAAAATATTGGTGCTGAAGAAGTTAAATTTACGGCAACAGAATTCAAAGAATTTAACAATCAATTGAATGCTATTCAAATTCAAGGTGAAAGATTACCTGCTTTTGTTCAAGCTTTTTCTGATGTAGAAGCACCACTCAAACAATAATTAAAAAGATACTCTTAGTTTAATTTTTAAATCCTACAAAATGAAAAAAATAATTTTAGCTCTTATTGCTATAACCAATTTCCAATTTTCTTTAGCACAAGAAAGTAAAACAACTATTGTTCCCACTTACACCCCAGCTGAACAAGAAGTGATTCAACTTTCTAAACAAAAATGGCAATGGATGGCAGATAAAGATGTCGAAAAATTAGCCCCTCTATTTGACGACAAATCAAAGTTTGTTCACATGAGCGGAACTTGGAAAAAAGACGAAGAACTCGACATTATTAAAACGGGTAGAATTTGGTACAAGGAGGCAAAAATACATGATGTTGCAATTGAACTTTTCGGAAAAACAGCTATCGTTTGGAACAGAATTACATTGGATGCTATTGTTCGAGGAAGCGAAGTCGTAACAGAATTTACGGTAACAGAAGTATATCAAAAGCGAGGCAAAGAATGGAAATTATTAGATTTAACATTTAGTAGCGTTCGCGACACACATCAACTTCAAAAATAAAATACTATTATGAAAACATCAATCTTTAGATTACTGCTTATCGTTTTATTTACTACCAATGCTTTTGCACAAACCACAGCAGAACAGGAAGTGATTCAACTTTCAAAACAAAAATGGCAATGGATGGCCGACAAAAATGTCGATCAATTAACGCCCTTATTTGACGACAAATCTGTTTTTGTCCACATGGGAGGAAGTTGGGGTAAAAAACAAGAAATCGACATTATTAAAAGTGGAGGTATTCACTACAAGAAAGCCGATATCCATGAAGTCTCAGTAAATATCATTGGGAACACAGCGATACTTTTAAACAATATTACCTTGTTAGCCGTAGTTGGAGGGAACGAAGTGACAAATCCATTTATTGTAACAGAAGTTTATATTAAAGAAAATGAAGGATGGAAATTAGGTTCTTTATCATTTACTAAACTAATGACGGCTGCTCATTAAAAACAAAAAAACATGAAAAAAATAACACTTTTTGTATTATTTAGTATAAGCTGTAATATATACTCGCAAGTCAAGAACCCTACTTCGGTTTCTGTAACAACAACACCTATAGTAAAAACAGTTTCTGGATTAGTCCGTGGTGTAATTGAAAGTGATGTTGCTATTTTTAAAGGGATTCCTTATGCGGCGCCACCTGTGGGTGAATTTCGTTGGCGTTCGCCACAACCAGTAAAATCTTGGGCAGGAGTTCGTGATGCTAATCAATTTGGACCTAATTGTGCTCAGGCAGGATGGGGAGCTGCTCCAGGAACTATTGCTGAAGGGTTGTCGGAAGATGGTTTGTATCTTAATGTTTGGGTACCAGCTGGAACTAAACCAGGAGCAAAACTGCCAGTGTTGGTATGGATTCATGGAGGTGCATTTGTATTTGGTAGTGGTTCACAACCTGACTTTTCAGGGGTGCCGTTTGCCAAACAAGGAGTTATTTTAATCACCTTCAATTATCGTTTAGGCCGTCTTGGGTTTTTTGCATTCCCAGCGTTAAGTAAGGAACATCCTGAAGAACCTAAAGGGAATTATGCCTATATGGATCAAATTGCAGCGTTGCAATGGGTTAAGGATAATGTTGCTGCTTTTGGAGGTGATTCGAAGAATGTAACCATTTTCGGAGAGTCAGCTGGAGGTGTTTCAGTGCATTCCTTATTAACGATACCAGCTGCGCAATCACTTTTTCAAAAAGCGATTATTGAGTCAGGTGGTGGTCGTGATGGCGTATTGACAGGAAGACCCATTCATGATGAAAATGCCGATATACATTACCCAGTTTCAGCTGAAACGATTGGGACAAACTTTGCTATCAAACACGGAATTGAAGGTACAGATGCCAATGCATTAGCAAAACTACGTTCGTTGAGTGTTGCAGATATCGTTGATGGAGGCCAGGAAACTAATGGCCCAGGGGGGCTCCCGATTTATTCGGGTCCAATTCTAGATGGTAAATTGGTTGTTGAAACAGCAGAAAGTGCGTATAGAGCAGGAAGAGTACCTGCTATTCCTTTACTAATTGGATCTAATAGTGCAGAAGTTCCAGCTGGTTTTGTGAATGCTAAATCGAAAGAAGAATTATTGGCATTATTTGGTAATTTTAAAGAAGAAGCTTCAGCCGCTTATGATAATGACGGAACGACTGATTTTGGTAAAATGCTAAGCTTGGTGAATACCGATAAAGTATGGGCAGAACCTGCACGATTTACTGCCAGAGCTTTTGTTGCTAAATCGATACCTGCATATACGTATCTTTTTTCATATGTTCCTGAATCGATGAAAGCCAGAATGAAATATGGAGCGGCTCATGCCTCTGAAATTCCTTTTGTTTTTGGCAATCTGATAGAACGTAATGGAGTACAATTTGATGAAAAAGATAAAGAAGTAAGTAAAATGATGCAATCGTATTGGGTTAATTTTGCTAAAACTGGAAATCCAAACGGCAAAGGCTTACCTCTTTGGTCTATGTATGATACGACTAAAAATACTATATTTGAGTTGAACAATCAAGGTTCGGCAGAGACTATTTCAGATTACAGAAAATCAAGATTAGATGTCATAGAAAAGGCATTTGAAAGCAACAATTAAAATCAATTATGATGAGATATAATAAAATACATAGCTGGAGTATATTTTGTTTGTTATTGTTAATCAGTACTTCATTTTATGCACAAAAAAGTGCAAAACAAAAGCCGTTACTAATTGAAGAACAAGGTAGTTTTGCAGTTGGAGGAACTATGATTACCAATCCAGGTACATTCGATCCTTACAAACCCACTCCTGAGGGGCAAACCTTTAGAGGAGATCATGCGTACGTATTTTATCAAATACCTGTAAAAGCACGAAAATATCCTTTAGTTATGTGGCATGGCATTGGTCAGTTTTCTAAAACATGGGAAACTACAGCTGATGGTAGAGAAGGGTATCAAACTATTTTTTTACGAAGAAACTTTCCAGTCTATTTAATAGATCAGCCTAGACGAGGTAATGCTGGTAGAAGTACTGTACCTGCAACGATTAATCCAATTCCCGACGAACAACAATGGTTTGACGTGTTTCGTGTAGGAGTTTGGCCTAATTATTTTGATGGGGTGCAATTTGCAAGAGATAGCGAGTCTTTGAATCAGTATTTCCGTTCGATGACGCCAAGTATTGGAGCCATTGATATTGAAGTTACAACCGATGCCGCCGCTGCACTTTTTACCAAAATTGGACCAGGAATATTAGTAACACATTCACATTCTGGCGGAATGGGATGGAAAACAGCCTTGAAAAATGCTAACGTTAAAGCCATCGTTTCGTATGAACCCGGAAGTGGATTCCTTTTTCCCGAAGGTGAAGTGCCAGCTCCAGTTGCTAGTTCTGCAGGGGCTTTGGAAGCAATAGGAATTGCGAAGAAAGATTTTATGTTACTTACTAAAATACCAATTGTCATTTATTACGGTGATAATATTCCTGAAAGTCCATCGGCTAATCCGGGTGCTGACGGATGGAGAGCGCGTTTAGCTATGGCAAGATTATGGAGAGATACAGTAAATAAATATGGTGGAGATGTGACTGTGGTACATCTTCCAGAAGTAGGACTTAAAGGAAATACGCATTTCCCGTTTTCAGATTTGAACAATATAGAAGTAGCTAATTTAATGAGTAAATGGCTTAAGGATAAAGGTTTAGATCAATAATTAAATCGCCATGAAGCACTATAAAATAATCGGTTCAATACTATTATGGAGTATTTTATTGTTTACTAATTCAATCAAAGCGCAACAAATGATATCTATTGAAAATGGTTTAAGTCAGAAAGAAAAAAGTATCATTATCATTGCTGCTGAAACGGCCAAAGGAGATTTAGCAAATTTAAAAATTGCCTTGGCTGATGGTTTGAACACCGGATTAACGGTAAACGAAATCAAAGAAATTCTAGTACACACCTATGCTTATTGTGGCTTTCCAAGGAGTATTCGAGGATTGCAAACTTTCATGGAAGTGATGAATGACCGAAAAACAAAAGGAATTGTTGATCCAGTTGGTAAGGAAGCCTCAGTTGTAAAAGAAGATGGGAATAAATACGAAAGAGGTAAAAAAATCTTAGCAACATTAACGCAAACACCTGCTCCTGAAAAGATAGTAGGTTATGCCGCTTTTGCACCCATAATTGACACTTTTTTAAAAGAACATTTATTTGCCTCTATTTTTGAAAGAGATGTTTTGACATATCGTCAGAGAGAATGGGTAACCTTATCAGTAATAAGTGCGATTGGTGATGCAGAACCTATGCTGAAAGGGCATTTGTCAATTGCTCTTAATTTAGGAGTTTCACCCAAAGAGTTGGAGAAATTTATTGAAGTGATTCAACCTACAATTGGTAAAAATAAATCTAATGCAGCTCAACTAATAATAAACGAAGTACTAAAAAGTAAATAGATAGAAATGAAAAAAATAGTAATACTACTGGCATTAGTGATGCCGATAATAGGAATTAATAGATCAAACGCTCAAAATACTCAAACGCAACAAATGAAAAATCCATACACATTAGTTTATGAGGGTGCTATTACAGAAAATGTAGTAGGTCAAGTCAATATACACCCTGTTTCATATAAAATTAAAGACATCAATATTGTAGCCAATGTATATACGCCTGCGAATTTTGATACAGCAAAAAAATATCCCACTATAGTAATTGCGCATCCTAATGGCGGTGTAAAAGAACAAGTGGCTGGATTGTACGCACAACGATTAGCAAATCAAGGGTACATTACTATTACTGCTGATGCGGCTTACCAGGGTGGAAGTGGAGGAACACCTAGAAATGTAGATAAACCAGCCAATAGAATAGAAGATATACACGCTATGGCGGATTTTATTTCACAATACCAAGGAGTTGATGTTTCCAAATTAGGATTGTTAGGTATTTGTGGAGGAGGAGGATATGCGCTAACTGCAGCGCAATCGGATAAACGTTTTAAAGCGGTTGCTACGGTGAGTATGTTCAACTCAGGCATTGTAAGACGAAATGGGTTTATGAATTCCCAAGTAGCTACTATTCAAGAACGATTACAACAAGCTTCGGAGGCTCGAGCTTTAGAAGCTGCAGGGAAAGAAATTCGCTATACTGCAAATGTGGTTATTACTGATGAAATGGCGGATAAAATGCCTTTTGATTTGTATCGCGAAGGTCATTATTACTATAATAGAACTCATGCTCATCCTAACTCAAAATTCTGTTATACTTTGAGTAGTTTAATGGATTTAATGACTTTTGATGCAAGTACTAATATGGATTTAATTAATCAGCCTTTATTAATGATTGCAGGAAGTAAAGCGGATTCTTTTTACATGACAGAAGATGCCTTTAAGAAAGCAACCAATGCAAAAAATAAGGAGTTATTTCAAATCAACGGAGCGACTCATATTCAAACCTATTGGAAACCAGAATATGTGTCTCAAGCAGTAAATAAATTGAAAGATTTTTATCAAATTAATCTTTAAAATTCTAAATGAAGGGTTTAAAAAAAACAGTCGTTGTATTCGTTATTGGACTACTCGTTCTTTCATGTCAAGCACAAAATAAATTAGCTCAAAAATCAGGTATGGAATCCACATTAATTTTCCCTAAAGGAGACAAAATCACCAATACTAATTTCACAGGAACAGTATATTTACAAATGCTAATGGCTGCGGATAATGAAAATCCAACAGCAATAGGGAATGTGACTTTTGAACCTGGTGCAAGAACAAAATGGCATTACCATCCCGCAGGTCAAATACTGATGGTGACAGATGGTGTGGGGTATTATCAAGAGAAAGGGCAAGCTAAAAAAATACTTCGAAAAGGAGATGTAATTAAATGTCCTCCCAATGTTCATCATTGGCATGGCGCAAGTCCAGATAGTTATTTTGTTCAAGTGGCGGTTACTAATAATGATAAAGGAAATGCTGTTTGGTTAGAAAAAGTAACAGACGAAGAATACAAATAGACACTATTTTAAAAAGTGTGTAATCTGCGTTTGAATTTCGTTTGAGTTTGTTACTTTTACTTTATAAAACCAACACGAATGACATTCGAAAACAGCCTAGCTTTTGCGCAACAACTCGATGCACAAGATCCATTAAAGCAGTATCAAAATGAATTTTCTTTCCCTCAAGTCAACGGAAAGAAAGTGATTTACTTTACAGGAAACTCTTTAGGACTTCAGCCTAAAAGCGCTAGGGCTTATGTCGATGAGGTAATGAATGACTGGGCAAACCTGGCTGTTGAAGGGCATTTTTATGCCGAAAAACCGTGGTGGGATTACCACGAACGCTTTGCAAA
Organism: Flavobacterium sp.; assembly: GCF_031537875.1. Lineage (GTDB taxonomy): Bacteria > Bacteroidota > Bacteroidia > Flavobacteriales > Flavobacteriaceae > Flavobacterium. Next base: position 152,465 of record NZ_JAVKNB010000002.1, read on the forward strand.
TCCGTTGAGTAAATTAGTAGGTGCTTTGCCTTCTGAAGTTACGGTGATGAATACCCTGACAGTTAACCTACATTTGTTGATGGTTTCTTTTTATAGTCCAACGACTCAACGATATAAAATCATTTGCGAAGAAAAAGCCTTTCCTTCAGATCAATATTTATTTCAAAGTCAAGTACGTTTTCATGGTTATTCGCCAGAAAATGCCATTGTTGAAGTAAAACGCCGAGAAGGAGAACACAATATTCGTTTAGAAGATATTGTAGCAAAAATTGAAGAAGTCGGAGATGAATTGGCATTGGTCTTAATTGGCGGGGTGAACTATTACACCGGACAAGTTTTCGATATCAAGACTATTACTCAAGCAGGACATCAAGTAGGGGCTTATGTCGGTTGGGATTTAGCGCATGCTGCAGGTAATGTTGAATTAAAACTACATGATTGGCAGGTGGACTTTGCCGCTTGGTGCAGTTATAAATACATGAATTCAGGACCGGGAAATGCTTCGGGCTGTTTCATACACGAAAAACATCACACTAATTCGGAATTACCAAGATTCGCAGGTTGGTGGGGACACAACAAAGAACGCCGTTTTAAAATGGAGTCTGTTTTTGATCCCATTCAAGGCGCTGATGGTTGGCAAATAAGTAATTTACCCGTTTTGTCTTTAGCTCCCTATTTGGCTTCTGTGGATCTATTCGCCAAAATTGGGCTGGATGCTTTGATTCAGAAAAGAAATACAATTACGGCCTACTTGGAATTTGTTTTACACCAAATTGACCGAGAAGTGAATGGTAATTTTGAAATTATTACTCCAGCTAATCAAGAAGAAAGAGGCTGTCAACTCTCTGTTTTTCTCCATGGAGAAGGCAGAAGCTTATTTGATTATTTAATGAAAAATGGAGTCATTGTAGATTGGCGCGAACCCAATGTAATTCGACTCGCACCAGTGCCATTGTACACTTCTTTTGAGGATATTTATCATTTTGGACAAATTCTAAAAAGTGGAATTTTAAATAAATAACTTATTCGGACTTAAAAAAAGATTGTGTGGGTTGGTCTTTTCGAGCATATTGAAAACGATCGACGAGTTTGGGTAAGCAGTAGCCATCCAGGCCATTTAGAGCAATCACATTTCCTTTATCAATTTGCAACCAACCATCCTCGTGTTGCAATTCTTCGTCAAAAAATAATTCCTCTATAGAAGCAACAATATGAATGGTATCATTTTCCTTGATGTAATATTCATTCACATATTTGCAATACAATTGAACGGGACTCCCTTTTACAAAAGGGATTTCGATATCAGTTTTATATTCTTCCTCCAGATTGGTTTTGTCAAATTCAGAAATACCTAAGTCGTAATTGGCTGAGGTGTGATGTGCATCTTCAATCATGTCAACCGTCACATGATTAACGCTAAAGTAGCCCGTTTCCTTGATGTTTTTATAAGTGTCACGCGGAACAGTTGTTGGTCGCATGATGAATCCAATTAATGGAGGTTCGCTTCCCAAATGAGTCACGCTACTAAAAACAGCTACATTAGATTGCCCATCAATAGATTTAGTAGCAATTAAATTAGTCGATTTATAGCCCGTACACGAATTGACTAAGTTCAATCGAGGGACTTTTTCCATTCTAGCAATGGCTTCTTTAGATATAGCTTTCATTTGAATTGGTTTGCCACAAAGATAGTTTTTGTTTATTTAAATTACACATTCGTTAAACAAAATTTAAACAATTCAATGATTACTAAGTAGTAATTGAAGATTATTCTACTATATTTGTTTTTCAAATCCATTCAAAAATGAAAATTTTCAAAAAAGTACTTCTCGTAATTGTTTCCATTTTAGTGCTATTGATTTTAGGCTTAGTAGGCTATGCCTTTTATTCCAAACCAAAATATGAAGGTCAATTGCCATTGAATAACATTCAGAAAGAAACCACTGTGTATTTTGATGAATTTGGAGTCCCGCATATTTATGCCGAAAATAGTATTGATGCAATGGAAGCATTGGGCTATGTCCACGCGCAAGATCGTTTGTGGCAAATGGAGTTGATGCGTCGCATTGCGCCAGGCCGTTTGTCTGAAATTTTCGGATCGGTGGCATTAAAAAACGATAAGTTCTTTGCAGGTTTAGGAATTGAAGAAGCTTCAGCAAAGGCCATTGCTCAATTGGATAAGAATAGTCCAAGTTACCAATTGACTCAAGCGTATTTAGATGGAATTAATCAATATATAGCTGAAGGGAAAACACCAGTGGAGTTTCAGTTGCTTGGAATTCAGAAGCAGAAATTTGAGATTAAAGACGTCTATAATATTTTTGGGTATATGTCATTTAGTTTTGCCATGGCACAAAAATCAGATCCTTTGATGACGGATTTGCGCAACAAATACGGCATGGAGTATTTGAAAGATTTTGGTCTAGAAGGCGAATTCAATACCACTAAAATCAAGAATGCTAAAAATACTCAAGAATATTCGGCGATAGCTCAATCGGTTACTGCTTTATTAGATCAGTCGCCAATTCCCCCTTTCATTGGAAGTAACAGTTGGGTCATTGCTCCACAAAAGACCAAGAATGGTAAAGTGATTTTTGCTAATGATCCGCATATTGGGTTTTCGCAACCCGGCACTTGGTATGAAGCTCATATAGTTACACCTGATTACGAAATATATGGTTGTTATTTGGCTGGAACTCCTTTTCCTCTTCTCGGACATAATCATAAATATGCGTATGGTTTGACCATGTTTGAAAATGATGATATTGACTTGTATCAAGAAGAAAACCATCCAACAGATGCGGCAAAATACAAAACGCCTACAGGGTTTACTACTTACGAAACAAGAACCAAAACGATTAAAGTTAAAGATACTTCGGATGTGGTAATGAAGGTTAAAGTAAGTCGTCACGGACCGATTGTGAATGATTTAATTGATGGATTGAAAAAAGACCAGCCTGTAGCTTTGTCTTGGATTTATACCCAACAACCCATTTTGATTTTGGATGCAGTATACGCGCTTTCGCATGCTAAAGACAAGGCTGATTTTCAAAAAGGAGTACAACTGATTGCTGCTCCAGGTTTGAATGTCATGTACGGCGATGCGAAAGGAAATGTGGCTTGGTGGGCAACAGGAAAATTATACAAACACAATGCAGGAGTAAATCCGAATTTTATTTTGGATGGAGCGAGTGGCAAAGACGATATTAAAGAATATTTGGATTTCTCCAAAAATCCTTCAGCAGTCAATCCTAGTTGGAATTATGTGTATTCGGCTAACAATCAACCGGAAGCTATTGACGGATTTTCATATCCAGGCTACTATTTACCTGAAGACAGAGCCAAGCGTATCGCTCACTTGTTAGATTCGAAATCAAATTGGGACAAAAAATCGGCGAGTCAAATGATTTTTGATAACACTTCATCAGTGGCGCCATCGGTAGTTCAAAACTTAATAGGTGCTTTGGAGATGAATTCACTTTCTAAAAACGAGAAAGAAGCTCTTGCAATTTTAAAAGAATGGAAAGGAGCAAATAATTTAGAAGATGTTGCTCCAACAATTTATAATAAATGGATTTATAACTACCTTAAAAACACCTTTCAAGATGAAATGGGTGAGGCTGGATTCAAACAATTTTTGGTGACACATGTTATGAAACAAGTAGTGGCCCGACAAGTAGCTAATACTAATTCGCTTTGGTGGGATAATATTGCTACTAAAAATAAGAAAGAAACTCGTTCACAAATTATATCACAGTCCTTTAAAGATGCGATTACTGCATTGGAAACCCAATTAGGTAAATCGGTTACTGCTTGGACTTGGAACAAAGTACATACACTAGAACACCAACATCCTTTAGGGAAAGTAAATGCATTAAAGCCTTTCTTTAATGTGGGTCCGTTTGAGGTTTCGGGTTCAATGGAGGTAATTAATAATTTGTTCTTTGATTTTGCCGAAGACGGGAAGTATCTTGTAAAAGGAGGTCCGTCAACAAGACGAATCATTGATTTTTCAGATATTGAAAACAGTTGGAGTATTTTGCCTACAGGACAATCTGGGAATCCAATGAGCCCGCATTATAAAGATCAAGCCGAAATGTACAATACAGGTAAGTTCAGAAAGATGAAATTGAACAAGGACGAAATTGTTAGAACTTCAACAAAATTGGTTTTTATTCCTAATAAAAAGTAAAAAATATACAAAGGATAGGTACTATAAATGAGTAATTTTGCCTAACTTTTATAAAAAATTGATGCAAACTCCTCAAAAAATTGCCGTTGTCGGTTCGGGATTAGTAGGTTCGTTATTGGCTATTTATTTGCGCAAAGCAGGACATACCGTTCATGTGTATGATAGAAGTCCTGATATTCGTCAAATTGAATTTTCTGGCCGTTCCATTAATTTAGCCATGTCTAATCGAGGTTGGAAAGCCTTAGACGGAGTAGGAGTAGGCGATGCGGTTCGTGAAATTGCTATTCCCATGGATAAACGCGCTATTCATTTGGTGGACAAACTCAATTTTCAACCGTATGGAAATGAAGGAGAGGCAATTTATTCCATATCAAGAGGGTTGTTGAATCGAAAAATGATTGACTTGGCAGAGCATGCTGGTGCCGAATTCTTTTTTGAACAACGAATTTGGGATGTCACTCTTGCTGATGCTACTTTGCATATTGGCGAAACAGAACGCGGTGCCTGGCAAGAAAAAAAATACGATATGGTGTTTGGGGCAGATGGTGCCTTTTCTCGAATTCGCCATCGTATGCAACGCCAGAGCATGTTTGATTATTCGCAAGAATTTTTAAAAATTGGTTACAAAGAATTAAATATCCCTGCTAATCCAGATGGGACTCATAAATTAGATCCGAATTCTTTCCATATTTGGCCTCGCGGCGAGTATATGTTGATTGCTTTGCCCAATTTAGATGGGAGTTTTACATGTACCTTATTTATGCCTTTTGAAGGAGCAAATTCATTGGAACAATTGAAAGACATTAAGTTGGTCGAGGAATTTTTTGCTAAAAATTTCCCAGATTCAATCGATGTGATTCCTAAGTTGGCTGAAGATTTTTTCAAGAATCCAACCAGTACTTTGGTTACGATGAAATGTTTTCCTTGGACGTATGAAGATAAAATTGCTTTAATAGGCGATGCGTGTCATGCCATAGTGCCGTTTTACGGACAAGGAATGAATGCAGGATTTGAAGATATTTCAATTCTAAACGAAATGATAGAACGCTACGGAGACGATTGGAAAACCGTACTTTCAGAATACCAAAAATCCAGAAAACCCAATGCTGATGCTATTGCCGAATTATCGTATCGCAATTTCATGGAGATGAGTACCAAAACAGCAGATGAAAAATTCTTGTTGCAAAAGAAAATCGAAAAACTATTTTCAGACAAACATCCCGACAAATGGATTCCGTTGTATAGTAGAGTGACTTTTAGCGACCGACCCTATGCTGAAGCGCTAGCTATAGGTGACTATCAAAATGCGATTATGGATACAGTTTTGAAGATGGAAAATATCGAACAAAAATGGGACTCGACAGAAGTAGAACAAACAATATTAGAATTACTTCAACGTAACTAATTACGATTCTTCTCGATGTACTTTGGTAAAGTCAAATGCAGGATTGCAAATGGCAATGTATTCGCAAGGCTCTCCAAAAGGATTTGAATATTGAACTCGGGTGTTTTTTTCAATTCTAATAGATTGACCAGCTTCTAATAAAATTGTTTCGCCTTCTATAATAAATTGTTTTTTACCTCTTATTATATAGGTGTATTCTTCAAATTCTGGAGTTTGAAAAGGTTCGCTCCATCCTGGAGGCGCTATCATGTGCGCAATAGAAATAGCGGGGTTGTGTGTACTAGCTAAACCATGGTGTTCTTCAATTAGCTTTCCGTCAGTAGTAGGTACTATGAAAGGGCTTTTTTGTAAGGTATATTTTTTCATATTATATAAGGTGTTATTTCAAAAGTTTATTTTCTAGATTTAAAGTAAATGAAGGCATGAATAAATTAGATATTGGTAAAAATACCTTTTATACTTCTAAATTTGTTTTACAAAGCTATTAAATCTACCATCAATAATAAGAGAGAAGGAGGGACTTATTTTTGGTTTGTATTTTTAGCGCAAATCAGTATAATCAGGAGGAGTAAAAATTGAGATTATAAACTCCTTTTATGAGCTTTTGAGCCTAACTACATCGTTTTTTGTAAAAAAAATAAATATTTTATATGTAAATTTTTTTTCTTCTTTTATTGATAAATTATATTAATATAAGGAGAATGAATGTGTTTTTTGTATTAAACAATCGTTTTCGTTATGCATTTTTTATTAAATGAAAAAAAAACAAAAAGAAACGCAATTGGCTCGACTAAAATTAACATCAATTAAATTAAAAAAAGTTTTTTTATTTAAACTAAAAATATAAATTTGCTCCACTACAAGTTTATTTAAACACTAAAAAATTAAATTATTTAAAACTATTAAAATTAAAAAAAATGGCAAACGTTAAAAAAGAAAATGGACCAAAAGGTGGAGGAGCAGTTTCAGGAATTATCATCGCATCTTGTATTTTTGTAGGATGGATTATCTGGAATTTTATCATGGGTAATGGAGCAAACTTCGAAGGTGGAGTAAATACAGGTCACCCACTACCAGGAAACTACTTAGCAATGGTATATAAAGGAGGTCCAATCGTTCCTGTTTTATTAGGATGTTTATTAATGGTAATCGTGTTTTCATTTGAGCGTTTTGCTGTTATTTCAAAAGCTGCTGGAAAAGGAAACTTAGATGCTTTCATGAAAAATGTTCAAGCTAGTATTACTAAAGGAGATATTGACGGAGCTATTGCTTCATGTGACAAACAACAAGGTTCAGTTGCAAATGCAATTAAATCAGCTTTATTGAAATACCAAGATGTTAAAGCAGAAGGTTTAGATAGCGAAGCTGCTGCTGAAACTATTCATAAAGAAATTGAAGAAGCTACTTCATTAGAAATGCCAATGTTAGAAAAACATATGACTATCCTTTCTACATTAGTATCTTTAGGAACATTAGCTGGTTTGTTAGGAACAGTAACAGGGATGATTAAAGCGTTTGGTGCGTTAGCTTCTGCTGGAACTCCAGATCAAGCTGCTCTTGCAAATGGTATCTCTGAAGCATTGATTAACACTGCAACAGGTATCTCGACTTCAGCTTTAGCAATTATTGTTTATAACCTTTTTACTTCTAAAATTGATACTTTGACTTATTCTATTGATGAGGCTGGTAATACAATTGTAAATACTTACAGACACTTCAGAAGTTCAAAAAAATAATTAATAATTAATTTTGGGAAAGCGTTTCTAAAAGAATTCACTTTTTCAAGTTATAAAAAAATAAAGTAATGGCTGTAAAAATGTCCAAAAAAGCTGCGTCTATTGATATGACCGCTATGTGTGATGTTGCCTTTCTATTGCTGACTTTCTTTATTTTGACTGCTACAGCCAAAATACCAGAACCATTGCCAGTAGATACACCAGCATCAACAGTTCAAACTAAATTGCCAGACACTGATTTAGCTACTATTACCGTAGGAAAAGGAAAAGTTTTCTTTGACTTAAAAGGTAGAGAAGTTAGAAAAAGAACTTTAGAATTAATGGGTCAAAAGTACGGAGTTGCTTTTACTGAAGATGAATCAGCAAAATTTGCATTAATGGAAGGTATTGGAGTGCCAATTACTAACCTTAAGCAGATTATTGCAATGAAAAGTTCAGAGCGAGGTAAAGCAAATCAACCTGGAATTCCTAAAGATTCTTTGGATAATCAGTTGTCTCAATGGATTCAAAATGCTAGAATTGCAAACATTGAAATCGACGATAAAGAGTTGCAAATAGCAATTAAAGGAGATGCAAAAGAAGAATATCCTTCTATTAAAAAAGTAATGGATATTTTACAAGACCAAAAAATCAATAGCTTTAATTTAGTTACTGGTTTGAGAGCAAAAGACAAATAATTATAAAAAGACACTAAAATGGCTGAATTAAATACCGGCGACGGTGGAGGCAAAAAAGGTGATGGTAAGGTAAGAAGTAAAAAATCCAATTCCAAGGTTGATTTAACAGCAATGGTGGATTTAGCTTTCTTGTTGATTACATTCTTTATGCTTACAACCACCCTGTCTAAACCCCAATCGATGAGTTTGGGATTGCCAGATAAAGAAGATAAACCTGATCCAAAGAATCAAGTTAAAGTGGATGAAAATCGTACGATGACTATTCTATTAGGTGATAATGACAAATTAGTTCGTTACGTTGGTCTGTTAGCTACTCCAGTTGCTGGTGGAGCTCCAAAAGAGTTTTCTTATGGTAAAGAGGGTATTCGTAAAGAGTTGTTGTCAAGAAAAAAACTGGTTCTTGAGTACACAGGGAATAAAGACAAAGGGATGATTGTAATTATCAAACCAAGTAAAAAATCGAATTACCGCAACTTGGTTGATGTATTAGATGAGATGGCGATTGTTGACGTTCCTACGTATGCAATTGTTAATGAGTACACTCCTGAGGAACAAAAATTGTTAGAAGGTAAATAAGAATTTCTTATTACTCAATAACCTAATAACTAAGAAAAATGAAATTAGATATATTCACAAATCAATGGCTTGATATTGTTTTTGAAGGGAAAAATAAGGCTTACGGGGCTTACGATCTTAGAAAAACCAATAACAAAACTACGGTAAAGGCATTAATTTTTGGCGCAATTGTATTTGCTTTGATGGTAGGTGCACCGCTTATTATGAGCTTGTTGCCTGATTCTTCTAGTGATGATGATAGTTTAGATACTAAAATTGTAACGATGAAGTTGCCTCCAAAGAAAGAACAGCCTAAAAAAGATCTTCCACCACCTCCACCACCTCCACCAAAAGTGGATCAAGTGAAATTTGTTAAGCCAGTTGTGGCAAAAGCAGATGAGGTAACTGAGGAACCACCAAAAATTACCGAAATTAAAGACAAAAAATTAGGTAATGAAACTATCAAAGGAGATCCAGATGCTCAATTAACAGTTGAACCTGTTGGGAATGGACCTGCTGCAGTAGTAGAAGAAGATAACACAGTATATAATACTGCTGGTATCGAAGTAAAACCTGATTTCCCTGGAGGAATGGAAAAATTCTATTCTTTTGTTGGTAAAAATTACCAAACACCAGAAGAAGAAGGTTTGAAAGGTAAAGTATATGTTACTTTCGTAGTAGAAAAAGATGGTTCGTTAACAGATATCAAAGTACTTAGAGACATTGGTTTTGGAACTGGCAAAGAAGCTATACGTGTATTAAACAAATGTCCAAGATGGACTCCTGGAGAGCAAAATGGTAAAAAAGTGAGAGTACTTTATTCTCTTCCTATTACTATCCAATCTGCAGAATAATGATCAAAAACTTTGTTAATAGTTTTCAGAAGAAATCGCTCAAAGGGCGATTTCTTCTCGTTATAGGAATTTTGTTTTTATTGTCTTATTTAGTTTTAGGATTATTAGTTATCTTTATGAAACATTTCCCTATTCAAATGCAATACAACTATAGAATTGCTTTTGGAGTACTTTTAATTGTGTATTCTTTTTTTAGGTTCGTAAGGATTATTAATGATAACAATGATTAAGTTATGAGAACTATTGCAAAATTATCGTGTTTGTTTATTGTGGTTTTATTTGTTACAGCTTGTAATAAATCAAATACTGCTAATCAGGAAACTATTTTGAAAGGGAATGCGACCCTTTTAGTTGACGAGACATTAAAGCCAATCATGGAAGATCAGATAGAAATATTTGAGAGTCGTTATGAGGCTAAGATTAAATTGGATGCAAAATCTGAAAGTGAGGTTATTCAGTCATTGGTTAAAGACACTTCTAGTATGGCGGTGTTATCAAGAAAATTGAATGACGATGAAATGAAAGTTTTTGCTGCAAGAAAAATCATTCCTAAAATAACTCCTATTGCGATTGATGCAATTGCATTTATTTCAAATGGTCAATCTAAAGATACTTTAGTTGCATTGAGCGATGTATTGGATTTCATGAAAGGAAAAACAGAAGGTAAAATTAAAGGATTGGTTTTTGACGACCCCAATTCAAGTACTGTTCGTTATATGAACAACTTGGCAGGTCTAAATTCGATTCCACAAAAAGGAGTATTTTCTTTTGGAACAAATAACGAAGTTATTAAATTTGTTTCTGAAAATGAGGGGATGATTGGTGTGGTTGGATTGAATTGGTTGTCACAACCTACTCCAGAAATGCAACACTATGTAGATAAGGTAAATCTTTTAAGTGTTAAAGGTCTTAAAGATTCAAATTACTATGCTCCAGATCAAAATAATATTGCGGAGGGGAAATATGCTTTGGCACGTGATTTGTACATTATCAATTGTCAAGGATTTTCTGGTTTAGGAATGGGTTTTGCTTCTTTTGTTGCAGGAGACATTGGACAACGAATTATTTTAAAATCGGGATTATTGCCAGTTAAAGTACCGCCAAGAAAATTGAATATAAGAAAAGAAATCACCAACGATAAAAAATAAATTAATTATAAAAATAAAGATGAATAAATTTAAAATTTTTGGATTAGTTCTTTTGACTTCAGTTTCTGTAAGTCATGCTCAAGATATCAATCAAGCAAAAAAGGCTATTGATGCCGAGAAATATGAAGAGGCTAAGTCTATTCTAAAATCAATCATACAAGCTAAGCCTTCAAATGGTATGGCTTCTTTTATTTTGGGTAATGTATATTTAACTCAAAGTCTTAAAGATTCAGCTAAAATTTCTTACGATAAGGGATTAGCTGCTTCAGAAGCTGCCCGATTCAATAACATTGGGTTAGGACAAATGGACTTGGATAGAAATGATACTATTGCAGCCAATGCTAAATTCATTTTGGCTACAAAAGACATGCGTAAAAAAGATTTTGAAGAGTATGTGTATGTAGCTAGAGCTTATATGAATGCTGAAAAACCTAATTATAAAGCAGCAGTTGCAGTTTTAAAACGTGCATTAGTAAATAATCCATTAGATGCTCAGGTGCAATTAGCTCTAGGTGATGCTTATTTTGGATTGAGTAATCAAAATGATGCCTACAAAGCCTACAGAGATGCGTTTCAAGCAGACAATACTTTATTAAGAGCTAAAATGCAATTAGGAGTATTGTTGAAAGGTGCTAAGTCATACGATGAAGCTTCCAAAGCGTATAATGAAGTAATTGCAATCAATCCGAATTACGGACCAGTATATAGAGAATTAGCTGAAACCTATTACAAAATCGCGAGAAATAAGCCTTCAAAAGCAGCTGAAAATTTCAAAATCGCAATTGATTACTATCAAAAGTACATGGATTTAACGGACTATTCTATTCACTCAAGAATGCGTCGTGCAGACTTTTTGATTTTAGCTAAAGATTACAAAGCGTTAGAAGAAGAGGCTAATAAAATGATTGAATTAGATAAAGTGAATCCAAGAATATTTAGATATTTAGGATATGCTGCATACGAAAATGGTAATGTAGACAAAGCAATTCAGTCATTAGAGACATTCACTTCTAATCCGACAAATAAAATTATTGCGAAAGATTACCAAGTGTTAGGATTGGCTAAAATTAAAAAAGGAACTAGTGCTGATGGACTTTCTATTGACCCTATTGCTTTTGAAGCAGGTTTAGTGTCTATTAAAAAATCGATCGAAATGGAACCTTTAGCAGTAGAGGATTTGAATGAAGTAGGTAAAAAAATATTTACTCAAAAATTATATAAAGAGGCTGCAGCCATCTTTGAATTTGGAGCATCTAACCAAGATTCAAAAAATTATTTAGATGATAATTTGTACTTCGGATTGTCATTGTATTATGCTAATAATAAAAAAGATATTAAGCCAGATGCTTTAGGTCTTCAAAAAGCAGATGCTGCATTTGATAAAGTATTAGTAGCTTCTCCTGGATATTATGAAGCGTATTTGTTCAAAGCTCGTACGAATAGTTTATTAGATAATGATGCTAACACTATTAAATTTTATGAGGCTTATGTAGCTGCAGTTACCGCTAAAGGCCCTGAAGAAGTTGCTAAGCCAGCTGTTGCTAAAAAAATAGCAGAAAGTTACAACACAATTGGAGCAACTTATGCTAATACAGACAAAGCAAAAGCTATTGAGTATTTCAATAAAACTTTAGCTATTGATCCAACTAATGCTTATGCATTAAGCTCAATCAAGCAATTGAAATAAAGATTATTTCACAGTATAAAAAAAACCGACAATTAGTTGTCGGTTTTTTTTATGTCTAAATTTTACTCTTTTAAGGTTGAAAGAAGATACGATAAGAATTTTCTAATTGACTATCTTTGCAACTTCAAAAGAAATTCATGTTATCAAAAGAAATACAATTAGAAGTTAATAAAGGAGCCATGCTGCCTTTGATGGAGGAATTTTATACCATTCAAGGTGAAGGATCACATACGGGAACAGCAGCTTATTTTATACGAATTGGCGGTTGTGATGTAGGTTGTCATTGGTGTGATGTGAAAGAGAGTTGGAATGCAGAACTACATCCTCCTACTAATGTGGATTTGATTGTAGCCAATGCAACTAAGTATGCTGATACTGTTGTAGTAACTGGAGGAGAACCGTTGACTTGGGATATGACTTTGTTAACCCAAAAATTAAAAGATAACAATGTGAAAGTTCATATTGAAACTTCAGGCGCCTATCCACTTTCAGGAACTTGGGATTGGATTTGTCTTTCGCCCAAAAAATATAAATTACCAACACAAACGGTATATGACAATGCCGACGAGTTAAAAGTAATCATTTATAATAAGCATGATTTTATTTTTGCAGAAGAACAAGCTGAAAAAGTAAATAAAAATGCTATACTTTTTCTTCAGCCAGAATGGAGCAAAAGAGAAGAGATGACACCAATGATAGTGGACTATGTCATGAAAAATCCAAAATGGCGTGTGTCATTACAAACGCATAAATATTTAAATATCCCATAAATAGTAGTTTTTAATTTTTGTCCCTAAATAAATGAAATCACAATTCCTTCTTGATCCAACAATTACATTTTTAAATCATGGTTCATTTGGTGCTTGTCCTAAACCTATCTTTGAAGAATACCAACGATTTCAGTTGGAGTTGGAGACAGAACCTGTTTTGTTTATTCAAAAAAAAGCAGCAGGATATTTAAAGACTGCTAGAGAAAAGCTGTCAACTTATATAGGTTGTAATTCTTTGGATGTGTTTTTTACTCCTAATCCTACCTTTGCTATTAATACCATTATGCGAAGTCTGGACCTACAAGAAGGTGACGAAATTTTATCGACCAATCATGAATATGGAGCAATGGATCGAATTTGGAGTTTTTATTCCAAAAAGTCAGGAGCCAAGTACATTCGGCAAAATATCACACTCCCAGTTACAAGTAAAGAACAGCTGTTAGACGAATTTTGGAAAGGGTACAATTCCAAAACAAAAATTATCTTTCTAAATCATATTTCAAGTTGTACGGCTCTAGTATTCCCTGTAAAGGAAATTTGCGATAGAGCAAGAGAGTTGGGTATAATTACTATTATCGATGGTGCGCATGTTCCTGGTCAAATGGATTTGAACATTGAGGATTTAAATCCAGATTTTTATACAGGTACATTGCATAAATGGATGTTGGCACCCAAAGGAAGCTCTTTTTTGTACGTAAAAAAAGCGTTTCAAAATACGCTTGACCCATTAATTGTGGGTTGGGGATATGAAAGTGTTTCTCCGGGAGAAAGCCAATTTTTAGATTATCAAGATTATCAAGGGACTAGAGATATTTCTTCTTTTTTGACTACACCAAAAGTGATTGAATTTTTAGAGAAAAACAATTGGAAATCAATTGCAAAACAATCTAAATCTATTGTTTTAGGGAATTACCAACGTTTTTGTGATTTACTTCATACACAACCGCTTTGTCCAATTTCGGAAGAATTTTTAGTCCAAATGGCAAGTATTCCTGTTAAAACAACCAATCCAATTGGATTAAAGGAGTTGTTGTTTACTAAATACAAAATTGAAATTCCAGTGATGTCTTTGAATGGTAATTTTTATTTAAGATATTCCATCAACGGCTATAATTCAAAGGAAGATTTAGATGTATTGTACGCTGCTTTACAAGATATTCTTGCTACAACAGATTTAATTCAAGAATAAATTTACCAACCTTTTCGTTTTTTTAACTCTGTAATATGTGCCAGATGGTGTAATCCATGCCATGCATACGTACCAATAATCGCTTTGATTTGAAAAGAGGCATTGTGTTCGGGATGAATGAACGATTTTTCCAAATCCGATTCAGACAAACTATTCATTAAATAAGCCAAACGAAAATGTAATCCTTCTAATAAAGCTAGAGTGGGTTCGATTGGCATTTTTGAATTATCATTCATTTCACCCCAACGGTCTTCATAATAAAATTTAATAGTTGGAGTGTCTTCCGTTAATGTCCATTTGAGTCGGATGAAACAGTTCATATGACTATCGGCGCAATGGTGAATCACTTGGCGAATAGTCCATCCGCCATCCCTATAAGGTGTGTCTAGCTGTCCATCACTCAGTTGTGACACTTCTTTTATTAATAAGGCTGGGAATTGCGCAATTTCCTCAATGCGTTCAAATAAATATTTTGATGTGTAAACTTCTGGAGCGGTAAATTTTCCAATTGGGTAACGTAAATTGTCTTCCATTTTTTGTGTTTTATGAATGGTTAAATTGAAAGTTGTGCTAGATAGTCAAAATGGTCTCCTTCAAGCAGGAGTTGACATTCTAGCCCATTAGCTAAAGCTGCATTTTGAAGTGTATTGTAGTCCATATAGAGCCACGGAAACGGAGCCTCTATTTCATTCTTATAACGAAGGTTAAAAGTTAATTCACCGTAATACGTATCACTTGGAATCCATTTTCCCCCATCTTCGTCTTCGTCAAACATATAAATAATGTCAGAGGAATCAATTAAAATTTGTCCGTTTGGATTCAGCAAACTTTTTAATTTTTGAAGGTAGCGCGTCGTTTTGTCCAATGTTTCAAAGACACCTGTGCCATTCATTAATAAAAGTATCGTATCGTATTTTTCATTGTCTAAGTCTAATACATCAATGGCTTGGACATTTCTTAATCCACGAAGGGAACACGCTTCGATAGCATTTCTGGAAATATCAATAGAATGAACATCAATATTGCGTTCGTTTTGCAAATACAAACTATGGCTACCAGCCCCACAACCCACATCTAAAGTTCTGCCTTTAGTTAGTTGTAAAGCCTTTTGTTCAATTGTCGGCATTTCGCCAAAGCTTCGAAATAAATACCCTACTTCCATCTCATCTTCTTCTGAAATAGAAGTCGATGTAATGATGTTTTCAGGATTATTGTGAGTTTGATAATCGAGTATGGCTTTTCCGAAAAGGTCTTTCATAATGTCATTGCGAGGAACGAAGCAATCTTTCCTCTTTTTATAGTTTATAGTTTCAAGTTGTTTAACTTTGCATTAGAAATACAATATGATGTTGAAGCCAAATTTAAATGAACTCGGGAAACTTGCCAAAGATAAGCATATCGAAAATAAAAAGTATTTTGATAAGCTGAAAAAGAAGGTGCCAAAGAATTTAGATTATGCGATGCAAGAATTACATGATGCTGAATTTAAAAAAACGGATTGCTTGACTTGTGCCAATTGTTGTAAAACCACTGGGCCTTTGTTTACATCTGCTGATATTGAACGAATCGCGAAGCATTTAAGACAAAAACCACAACAATTTATTGAGCAATATCTTCGTATTGATGAAGATAATGACTATGTGTTGCAATCCGTGCCGTGTACTTTTTTGGATAGTGACAATACCTGTTTTATTTATGAGGTGCGACCAAAAGCCTGTCGCGAATTCCCACATACTGACCGGAAAAAGTTTCAGCAAATATCTAATTTGACTTTAAAGAACATTCCTATTTGTCCAGCAGTCTATAATATAGTCGAAGAGATGAAAAAAAAATTACCGCTTTAATAGATCAAATATTTCTTTCGTGTTTCTTTAAATTGCTCTAAACCGAATCTCCAACTTTTTTTGATTTTTCGTTCCGAAAGACCTTCTTCTATTTGTTGTTGTAGGACTTTGGTGCCTGCTAATTTGGTGAAAAACGGAATGAAAAATTTCGTTTTATCTTCAGTGCTTTTGTAGGCTTTTAAAAGCCATTTCAATTCTATTTGGTTAACCGTCTCGATTGAGGACAAATCTTCTCCGTAACATACTTTTCCTTTATGCATTGGTTCTTTGGCGCCAATATTGGGTTCTGGAGTGAAACTAAATCCACTTTGGGGTAAAAATGGTGAGCCATATATTTGAAATTGCTTTTCGGTTCCTCTACCCACACTTACATTAGTCCCTTCAAAAAAACACAAGCTGGCATACAAATTAATGGCTTGGTCGTTAGGAAGATTGGGCGACGGTTTTTCTGATAGATGATACGAAGCATTTCGGTCATAATTCAAACATGGCATTACTTTAAGAGCACATTGGACTTCATTTTTGAGCCATTTTTCGCCATTAATCATTTGAGCATATTCTCCAATAGTCATTCCATATAGTACAGGAACAGGATGCATCCCTACAAAACTGGTGAATTCTTTTTCTAGAATTGGGCCGTCAATGATAAATCCGTTCGGATTGGGTCTGTCCAAAACAATAAGTTGAATGTTGTTTTCAGCACAAGCTTCCATTACATAATGCAAAGTGGAAATGTAGGTGTAAAAACGCGCGCCCACATCTTGAATGTCAAATACCAGAATATCTATTCCTTCTAATTGTTCTGTTTTTGGTTTTTTATTGTCACCATATAGTGAGATAATAGGCAGCCCCGTTCTAGTATCTTTCCCGTCGATAATCAATTCGCCAGCATCGGCAGTACCTCGAAAGCCATGCTCGGGTGCAAATATTTTGAGTACGTTGATTTGATTGGCAACTAAAAAATCAACTAAATGAGTTCTATTAGTCAATATTCCAGTTTGATTACTTACCACACCCACTTTTTTATCTTTTAAAAGCGTGAGGTAACTTTCGTAGTTGTCAGCTCCTGTTTTAAAATCGATAGGTTGGGAAGGTCTACTATGCTTTTGAATTGTGGTAGCGGCAGGATGTTGATTGGTATTAGTTGTCTGTAGATTTCTGTTTACTGAACAAGAAACCATAATAAGCAGAATACCAATAGGGAGTACTATTTTTTTAATTGTGACCGTCATTGCCAAGTAAATAAAGTTAAAGCCAATTAGTGTAATTCGTGTTTTAGCTGTATTTTTGGCTCAAGTAAATACCAAGTCCACTTGAATTTAGAATATTTCATAGCCAAAAGATTGATTACTGCTAAAGATTATAAAAGTAGTATATCTGCGCCAATAATAAAAATTGCCATTGCGGCTATTGCAATAGGAATGGTAATGATGATTGTTTCGGTGGCAACAGGAATTGGTTTACAGCAAAAGATTCGCGAAAAAGTATCGGCTTTCAATGGTCATATCATTATTTCAAATTATGACAACAATCAATCGGAGGCAACCTTAATCCCGATTTCTAAAAACCAAAAGTTTTATCCTAAGTTCAACTCGGTTTCAGGAATTAATCATATTCAAGCCATTGCAACCAAAGCAGGAATTATTCGTACCGAAAAAGCCTTCGAAGGAATTATCTTTAAGGGAGTAGGTACAGATTATCAATGGGATAATCTAAAAGAATATTTAATTGCGGGGCAATTACCCAATCTGTCGAGCCAATTGAACAATGAAGTTGTTATTTCTCAATTTTTAGCAGATAGATTACAGCTTAAAGTTGGGGATTTGTTTAATGCATTTTTTATTAAAGAGAATCAAAACCAACTCCCAAATATTCGAAGATTCAAAATCACTGGAATTTTCAATTCAGGGTTTCAAGAGTTTGACGCTACTTATATAATAGGAGATATCCGTCACATTCAGCGAATCAACAAATGGACACCAAACGAAATCGGGGCATTTGAAATTTTTGTGCAAGATTTCAACAATATTCAAAAAGTAGGGGAAGAAGTCTATCGCCAAACGCCCTCCAATTTAGATTCTAAAACAATAATTGAAAAATACAGTTATATATTTGATTGGCTCCAACTATTTGATTTCAATATTGTAGTCATTTTAGGAGTGATGATTTTAGTAGCTACAATTAATATGGTAGTGGCTTTATTAGTACTTATTTTGGAACGTACCCAAATGATAGGAATTCTAAAAGCACTTGGGGCAAATAATTGGTCCGTTCGAAAAATATTCTTGTACAATGCCTTTTATTTAATTCTTCGCGGTTTACTTTGGGGTAATTGCATCGGAATAGCAGTGTTGTTTATTCAAAAATACTTTGGTGTAATCCAACTCAATCCAGAAAATTATTATGTGAACCAAGCACCGGTTTATTTTAATTTGGGCTATATCTTGGCGCTAAATCTATTGACAGTAGGCGTGTGTTTCTTGGTGTTATTGATCCCTTCGTATATCATTACTAAAATTTCTCCCATCAAAGCCATTCGTTACGAATAGATTATTTTGGGCGTTCCCCTTCGGGTCGGGCTATCCGCTGTATCTTTTTAAAGGGACTTCGAGAGCCTCAGTTCCCTTTTAAAAAGGATGTCGCTACTATCCCTAACGCGGGTACAACTTCAATAACAATTTCAAAGTTCAAAATTCAAAGTTCAAAATTCAAAATTCAACATTCGTTGTTCAACATTCACTCTTCTTTATGTTCCTTAATTTCTTAATGGTTCAAAAACCTTATATTCCCTTATATTCCTTATATGGTAAAAAATTAATTTCAATAACAATTTCAAAATTCAACATTCAACATTCGTTGTTCAATATTTCAAGTTCAATAATATTTCAAAACCTTCTATGACTTATATGGTTTAAAAACCTGCGAATCTGCGGTGAATTCCGCCAAATAGTCTTTGCGTCTATCCAATTCAAAAAAAACTTTGTTGTTTACAAAACTTTAAATCAGCGAGTTAAGGAAAAGGCAAAAAATAAAGTTTAAAAAAGCTTGTGAAAGTGGATTTAGGTTGTACTTTTGCACCCGCATTAGAGGCGACGTTCTTACTTAAATATTGAAAAGCGAGTTGAAATACAATAGGAAGAAATTTTTATAAAAAGATTTGCTAGAGATAAAAAAGTAATTATCTTTGCCCTCCC
>NZ_JAVKNB010000003.1:0-129702 GCF_031537875.1 Flavobacterium sp.
AACGGAACAAAAAATGTATCGAGAACCGTTTTTAATGAAATTTTTCTTGTTCTCGATACAATTTTCTTCCCGAAGCGTCGGGAGAAAATCACTCGAACTGACGAAAAATTATCATCAAAAACTAATTACACCCAACGGGTTTTAAGGAGTTTTTTATTGAAACAACAACGGAGCGTATAAAGACAAATAGTCTCGCCAGTTGGACCATGTGTGGCCTCCTGCTGTTTCGTGGTATTGGTAGTTGAATTGTAGGCTGTCTAGTAGTTTACGGTACTCGTTAGAACGTTCAAAAAGGAAGTCAGAGTTACCAATGCCTATCCAGTATAATTTGAATCCGTTGTCTCTTTGTGTTTTTAGCTTGTTAGTAAAATCACTATATACAGCTGCTTGTGAGTCTTTCGGTTGCAACATAGCCGAAGAAAACACGCCCACATAATCAAACGTATTAGGGTAATTCGCCGAGATGACTAAACTGTGCATACCTCCCATAGAAAGCCCTGCAATGGCACGAGACGCTTTCTCTTTCTTTACACGGTAATTACTCTCAATAAATTGGATTATGTCGCCAAAAGCCGCTTCTGTCTTCCCAGAAAACGTAGCAGGACGCATGAAAATAGGCTTCACAAATCCTTCGCTAGATTCACCCGGTGTGGCGGTTTGATCGGCATTGCCATTCGTCATTACAACGATCATTGGTTTTGCCTTGCCTTGTGCAATCAAATTATCCATGATTTGAGCCGTACGACCCAATTCCATCCACGCATTCTCATCGCCACCCGCTCCGTGCATCAAGTACAATACAGGGTATTTTTGTTGGTTGCTTTCATAACCCGCTGGGGTATATACTGTCAAACGGCGAGTGCTTTCAAGCTTTGGCGAAGTGTACCAACGTTTGGCTACCGTTCCGTGAGGGACATCGGTTACTTTGTACAAGTCGGCTTTTCCGCCACCCACTAAAAACACATTGACTACCGTGGATACATCGCGAATCAAAAACGCATTATTCGGGTCGAAAGCTTTAACTCCGTCCACAAAAAACGAATAACTATACAATTCAGGATTGAGTTTTTTAGTCGTTAAGCTCCAGATGCCGTCTTCTCCTTTGGTTAACAAACCACCTTCGGGAATACAGTCGCCTTGTACTTTTACTTCTTTGGCGTTTTTGGCATCCAATCGAAAAGTAACGGTGTTATCCGAATTAATTTCAGGGGAAATGATGTCTTTCTTTTTGGAAAAGTCAACATTTTCTTGTGCTTGAGTTCCAATACCGAAAAGAATTAGAACGAGAATAAGGAGTGATTTTTTCATAGTTTTTGGTTGAGTTGGTTTCATTGTGTCAATATACCGCAATATAAATTTAATTTACGGATTTTAGAGTAGATTTCCTTTTGATTTTTTGGAAGAAGAAATGTCGTCCCTACGGGACTATTCCTTATAAGCAGACTTTGTTGTTACCAAAATTCCATCCCTACGGGATTAGTTAATAGTAATGATTACTAATTAGAAGTTCAATTTTTAACCCCTATGTGAATAGTGAAACGTCTATCCATTCTTACTTTTTCACTTTCAAGTCTATGTTTCTATGTGGTGAAAGAACCATGTCGTCCCTCAGTATATTTTGTTGTTACCAATATGCCATCCCTACGGGATTAATTAAATTTTGAAATTGATATTGCTTTTTGATATTGCAATTGCAGGGAGTGTATTAGTCAATTATCATTTCAGGAATGTCTCCTTCAATAATTAAAGTAGCTTCAGTAGATGCAATAATATGTTCAATACTTACACCAGGAGCGCGCTCCAATAGTTGAAACCCTTTTGGGGTAACTTCCAAAACGGCTAATTCGGTTACCACTTTTTTGACACAACCCACACCCGTAAGTGGCAGGGTGCATTTCTTTAAGATTTTGCTTTCGCCCGCTTTATTGACATGCATCATGGCCACGATAATGTTTTCGGCAGAGGCAACTAAATCCATCGCACCACCCATTCCTTTGACCATTTTTCCTGGGATTTTCCAGTTGGCAATATCGCCATTTTCAGCTACTTCCATAGCGCCTAAAATAGTCAAATCGACATGTTGTCCACGAATCATTCCAAAACTCAATGCCGAGTCAAAAAAACTCGCTCCTGGAAGTGTGGTTATGGTTTGCTTGCCTGCGTTGATTAAGTCGGCATCTTCTTCACCTTCAAAAGGGAAAGGCCCCATGCCCAAAACTCCGTTCTCCGACTGAAATTCAACCGAAATATCGTTGCGAACATAATTGGCTACTAAAGTTGGAATGCCAATCCCTAGGTTCACATAATAACCGTCTTTGACTTCTTTTGCGATGCGTTTTGCGATTTCGGTTTTATCTAACATACTCTCTTTTTTTAACCATTAAGAAATTAAGGATCAGTAAGCTTTTTAAAATAACATTTTTTAGTAATTACCTGTTTTCTTGTATTGTTTACTAATATTTATGCTTTGTTAAATTTTTTTGCCACGGATTTCACAGATTCGACGGATTTATCCGTTAAAATCAGTATAATCTGTGAAATCTGTGGCTGATTTATGACGTACTTAAACCATTAAATGAATTCATTGTTACATTCTTTTTCTCACCGTTTTTTGTTCAATTCTCTTCTCAAACTTTTCTCCTTGAAAAATGCGTTGGACAAATATTCCCGGAATGTGAATCTGGTTGGGGTCTAAAGTACCCGCTTCGACTAATTCTTCGACTTCAGCAATCGTGATTGTAGCTGCGCCTGCCATACACGGATTGAAATTGCGCGCGGTTCCTTTGAAAATAAGATTTCCCGTAGTATCGCCTTTCCAAGCTTTAATAATAGCAAAATCAGCTTGAAAAGCGTGTTCTAAAACGTGCATTTTTCCGTTGAATTCTCGGGTTTCTTTACCTTGGGCTACTTCGGTTCCAAAACCTGCGGGAGTGAAAAAAGCAGGAATTCCAGTTTGGGCAGCTCGGCATCGCTCTGCCAATGTTCCCTGTGGAATAAGTTCTACTTCGAGTTCGCCCGATAGCATTTGGCGTTCAAATTCGGCATTTTCTCCCACATAGGAAGAAATCATTCTTTTGATTTGTTGGTGTTGTAATAATAAGCCTAAGCCAAAATCGTCCACGCCTGCGTTATTCGATATACAGGTCAAGTTTTTGGTTTGTTTTTGGACTAATTCGGCAATAGCATTTTCAGGAATGCCACACAATCCGAATCCACCTACCATAAGGGTCATATTGTCTTCAATACCTTGAAGCGCTTCTTGAACAGAGGATACTTTTTTATTAATCATGTTTTTTTGGTATTAGGTCATGAAATGAAAAACAGTATTGTAGAGTTGGTTCGTCTAACCGAAAATGCAACCTTTAGCCCTGACAGAAACGGCATCCTTTAAGGCTAGGGTTTAGCCTTAAAGATACAGTGAATGGCGGGAAATAGCTTCTAATTCTTGTTCTCCGCACAACAGTATTACAACTGGAACTCTTCGGTATCTTGTTGAATATCGGTCGTGTCTTTAACTACTGCAGCGGGTTTAGAATAGCAGTCTACTTTTATAGAAAGGTTAGCCGGCCTGTCAAAATCTTCTTTAGATACGTGTAGGTTCTCATCTTCGTAGCATTTTTTCATAAAATACCCCCAGATAGGTAAGGCAGCCGTAGCTCCTTGTCCATAGGTTAGCCCTTTGAAACGTGCCGAACGGTCTTCGCAACCTACCCAAACTCCAGTAACTAAATTAGGTACCATTCCCATGAACCAACCATCGGATTGATTTTGTGTAGTTCCTGTTTTTCCAGCAATTGGATTGGTAAACATATACGGATAGCCTGTCCAACGGTTGTCTCCGTTCCCTCCGCCTTGCGTACGCAAACGTTCTCCAGAACCACCTTCGGTAACACCTTCTAATAATTTAATTACTGCAAAAGCGATGTCTTTGTTCAACACATCGTGCGATTCGGGAATAGGTTCGTAAATTACTAAACCACTTTTGTCCTCAATTTTAGTGATGAATTGCGGTTTTACATACACCCCTTGGTTGGCAAAGGTACTATAAGCCGCCACCATATCTTGTACGGTGATTTCGACAGCTCCAAGTGCAATTGATGGTTGTGCCGGAATTTCAGACGTTACTCCTAATTTGTGTGTCAATTCCACTACGGCTTCAGGACCTGTTTTGTCAATTAATTTAGCGGATACTGTGTTGATGGAATTAGCTAAGGCTTTTTTCAAAGTTACCATTCCGCGGTATTTGTTGTCAGAGTTTCTTGGTTCCCAGTCTTCAGTTACATTGTGTTCTCCTTTGCGAATCATAAATGGCCCATCCAAAATAGAATCACAAGGCGACATGCCTAATTGTTCAATGGCTGTAGCGTAAACAAATGGTTTAAAAGTAGATCCTACTTGTCTTGCCCCTTGCCCTACGTGGTCGTATTGGAAGTATTTGTAATTGATACCACCTACCCAAGCTTTGATGTTACCCGTTTGTGGTTCCATGGCCATTAAACCTGATTGAAGGAAGTGTTTGTAGTAGCGAATTGAATCCAAAGGTGTCATGATAGTATCTCTTTCGCCTTTCCAAGTGAACACTTTCATCTTTGTTTTTTGTTTGAAAGAAGCAATAATTTCTTCTTCGCTTTTTTCGTTCGATTCCATGATGCTCCAACGTGCAGATGCTTTCATGGCTTTATTCATGATGCGGTCTGTTTCGGCTTGTGAAATGTTGACAAAAGGTGCGTTTTTATTGTCCTTCGCCTGATTGAAAAATTCTTCTTGCAAATTAGCCATGTGGGCTTCAACAGCTTCTTCAGCATGCAATTGCATACGAGAATCAATCGTAGTGTAAATGCGTAAACCGTCTTTGTAGATGTTGTAGTCAGATCCGTCAGGCTTTTTATTGTCTTCTACCCATTTTTTCATGTATTCTCTCAAATATTCTCTGAAATAAGTAGCCGTTCCGTCTTTATGACTTTCTAATTTAAAGTCTAATTTGATGGGTAAACTTTGTAGTTTTAGTTTTTGAGCCTCAGTAATAATTTCCGCTTTTTCCATTTGCTTCAATACTACATTGCGTCGGTTTCTAACGCCTTCAGGATTTTTAACTGGATTGTACAAGCCCGAATTTTTAAACATTCCTACTAAAATAGCCGACTCATCAATAGTAAGATTTTTAGGCTCTTTAGAAAAATAGGTTTTGGCTGCGGAATTTACTCCCACCGAGTTGTTTCCAAAATCATACACATTACAATACATGGCGATGATTTCATTTTTAGTGTATTGTCTTTCCAATCGAATGGCGATAATCCATTCTTTGGCTTTTTGAATAATACGGAAAGGCAAGAATTTTGATCCTTCGCCATGGAATAATTGTTTGGCTAATTGTTGGGTCAATGTACTCGCTCCTCCACTAGTACCAAAGCTTAAAATAGCTCTTAATGTTCCTCTGCCATCAATTCCTGAATGTTCGTAGAAACGAGCATCTTCTGTAGCGACTAGGGCTTGGACTAAGTTTTTAGGCAGGTCAGAGTATTTTAATTGGGAACGGTTTTTTTCGAAGTATTTACCAATCACGACTCCATCAGCAGAAATGATTTCGGTAGCTAGATTAGAATCTGGATTTTCTAAGTCTTCAAATGAAGGCATAGAACCTAAAAGTCCCCAAGAAGCAAATAAGAAAAACAAGGCGATGCCTCCCATTCCATAAAAGAAATACTTCCAAAATAATTTGGAATAATATTGAATGTCTTTTTCAGAGTCTGGTATCTGATTTTTTTTTCGATTAATAAGAGCCATAATACAATTCTATTCTTTATTTTCTATTCTAAAACCTACATCTGTAATTCCCTCAAGCTGTTCCACTCCCGGGACTTTGCCTTTTTCTCGAACGGCTTGCTTAATATATACTTTATATTTTCCTCTAAACTTTACGTTTTCTTTGTAAAACAATTTACTTTCTTTAATATCGGTAAATCCTTCGCCAAGCAAGGTGCCGTCGGGTTTTGCCATTTGGTATTCCAAAGTATCAACTTTGGTAAATCCGTTTGGTAATTCTAACGCCACTATCAAGAACAAATTGTTAAACGGATAATTGTCATTGCTTCTTAAATTTACAAATAAATCATATCGTTTAGTCGAATCTAATTCGGGTAATTGAAAAGTAACCGTACTGTCTTTATGCCAAGCACTTCCCACAGCATGGTATTCGTCAAACACTCTTTTTTTATCACAAGAAAAAAAGAGAACACCCATTAAAAGAAAAATAAGACTATTTTTTATCCTCATTTTTAGTAATAATTATAGGTTTTCTAGGTTCCCCACTTTTGTTATTTGGATTCGGACGTTTGTTGTTATTAGGTCGGTTATTATTTCCCGAAGGTTTGTTGTTGTTTGGATTAGCAGGTCTTGTATTTCCTGCATTTCCTGCATTTCCTTCAACTCCTTGTCCTTGTCTTGGTTTTTTGTTTGGTCTTTTCTTTTTCTTCGGTTGGTCAAAACGAGTCAAACTCTCTTGCCCCATGGCGTTGTTGAAATTCTTTTCTTGTTCGTCTACCGTTTCAATAGCAAAGTCTTCCAAAGAAGAAACCTTATTTTTTAATTTATTTTCAGCAACAATTTCTTTAACCTGCTCGATGTTCAATACGTGCCAGTTGGCAAAATTATTGGTGTAAGCAAACCACATTAGGCCTTTGAAAATATCTTGTTTTTGACAAATAGCGTCTCCTTTTTCAGTCACTAATTTAGTGTCAAAATCAGGAAAGTCTTTCAAGGCATCCATGTAAGTGTCTAATTCATAGTTCAAACAACATTTCAGTTTCCCACATTGTCCCGCTAATTTTTGCGGATTTAAAGACAATTGTTGGTAGCGTGCTGCCGAAGTATTTACACTTCTAAAATCAGTTAGCCAAGTTGAGCAACACAATTCGCGTCCGCAAGAACCAATTCCGCCTAAACGAGAGGCTTCTTGACGGAAACCTACTTGTTTCATCTCAATTCTGGTGTTAAATTCTTTAGCAAAATCTTTAATTAACATTCGGAAATCGACTCTGTCATTGGCAGTGTAATAAAATGTAGCTTTCGAACCGTCTCCTTGGAATTCGATATCCGAAATTTTCATTTCTAATTTTTGATCAATGGCTAATTCACGTGCGCGCACTTTCATCGGCTCTTCACGATCTCTTGCTGCCGACCAAATGTCGATGTCTTTTTGAGAGGCTTTTCTATAAATTTTAGGAATTTCAGCGCTTTCAGGATTGACGCCTTTTTTCTTCATTTGGACGCGAACTAATTCGCCTGTTAAAGTAACAATTCCAATATCATGACCTGGTGAAGCTACAGTGGCAACAATGTCACCAATGCTTAAGGTTAGTTTTTCTGTATTGCGGTAAAATTCTTTTCTTCCATTTTTAAAACGGACTTCCACGCAGTCAAAAGGAGTTTCGCCATTGGGCGCACTCATGTTAGAAAGCCAGTCAAAAACCGTTAATTTATTGCAGCTATCGGTGCCACAAGTCCCATTATTTTTACAACCCTTTGGTGCACCACCATCTGAAGTTGAACAACTTGTACATGCCATAATTTTATATGTAGTGTTGCAATGAATGCAACTTAAGTTCTTAAAACGAATAAGGTGTAAAGATAGTATTTTTACATTTAAGTTTACAGCCTTTTTGTTAAAGTAAAAATCCCATTTCAGTTACGAAATGGGATTTTAATTAGGTTGTATTTTAGAGCTATTAATTAGCTATTTTCAGTACCGTTTTTGAAAACTTTATATAATTTATCAGACAATCGAACACGAAAAGGCAATTGCATAGTTATTTTGTCTCCTACTTTTGCAGTAGTGTTTTCGGTTCCGTTGACCATCATTTTTTCTAAGACTAATTCTTGGTTTCCAGTGGTTGGTCCCGAAATTAAGATAGTATCACCCACATTTAACTCTTGATTTTCAATTACAAAAAGTCCGATGGAAGCTTTTACATAAAAATGTTCAACTTTACCAATAAGTGCTTTTTTTACTTTTATTTTTTGACGAATGTCGTTAGTTTTTGGGGCTGTAGCCAAAGCAGTATCAGATAGTTCGCCTGAATGTTTGAACTTCAAATTCTCTGATTTTCCTTTTCGGAATACTTTATTGCCTACTTGTTTCCCGCGACGCAATTTTATTTGTTCGTCCACCGGAAGATGAATCGTTTCTAAACATTCGGTAGAACAACAATTTTCCATAGCGGCTTTGCATTCGTCACATTGAATGAACAATAAATGGCAACCGTCATTAGAGCAGTTCGTGTGATTGTCGCACGGTTTTCCACATTGATGGCATTGCGAAACAATATCGTCTGTAATTCTTTCTCCCAATCTGTGGTCAAAAACAAAGTTCTTCCCGATGAATTTACTTTCTAAATTCTCTTCCTTGATTTGCTTTGCATAGTTGATAATTCCACCTTCTAATTGGTAGACATTTTTAAAACCTTGGTGCTTGAAATAAGCCGATGCTTTTTCGCAACGAATACCTCCGGTGCAATACATTACCAAGTTTTTATCGTCTTTAAAGTCTTGTAGTTGGTCGTTGATAATAGGTAAACTTTCTCTAAAAGTTTCCACATCTGGAGTGATGGCGCCTTTAAAATGACCAATTTCACTTTCGTAATGATTTCTAAAATCCACCACAATCGTGTTAGGGTCTTCTAAAATCTGGTTGAATTCCTTGGCTTTTAAGTGTACGCCAATGTTGGTTACATCAAATGTTTCATCATTCAAGCCATCGGCTACAATTTTATCGCGCACTTTCACGGTCAATTTCAAAAACGAATGATCGTCGTGTTCTACCGCCACATTCAAACGAATGCCTCGCATGAACTCATACGCTTCTAAAGTCTCGCGAAAGGCTTCAAAATTCTCGGCAGGAACACTCATTTGTGCATTGATTCCTTCTTTGGCTACATAGGTTCGACCAAGGGCATCAAGGGCATTCCAAGCAACGAATAAATCGTCTCTAAATTTTTTAGGGTCTTCAATTTTGGCATACGCATAGAAAGACAAAGTAAGTCTTTGTTGGCCTGCTTGATCAATCAGCTCGGCTCTTTCTTCTGCGCTTAAGGTGTTGTACAGTTGCATGCTATAAACGTTTAAGTGAGAAATATGTTGCCAACTCTAAATGGAAGAGTTGCGGTGCAAATATAATTTGAAAATTTGAAAATGCACCCATTTGAAAATAAAAAACCATTAAGAAATTAAGTCGCATTAGGTGTTACCTTAATTTTATTAGTTTCTTAATGGTTTCGAAATACTTTGTGACTTAGCGTCCCTGCCTGCGGCTGGCAGGTTTGTGGCAAGTTTAAAAAACAAACAGTAAAGAGGTTTATAATTTATAAAAAAACCATTAAGGTATTAAGTTGCATTAAGTTTTATCTTAATCTTCTTAATTTCTTAATGGTTTAAAAAATCTTTGGGACTTAGCGTCCCTGCCTGCGGTTAGCAGGTTTGTGGCAAGTCTAACAAAATTCTGCGTAAGCGTCTTGTAAGTTTTCCGCGATTAATTCCGCTGGACGCCCTTCAATATGGTGACGCTCTAACATGTGCACCAATTCACCATCTTTGAACAAAGCCATACTTGGAGAAGACGGAGGAAAAGGGAACATGTGTTGACGCGCTGCATCTACCGCTTCTTTGTCAACTCCTGCAAAAACCGTTACTAAATGGTCTGGTTTTTTAGCTCCTTCTAAACTCATTTTTGCTCCTGGACGTGCATTTCTTGCAGCACAACCACAAACTGAATTCACTACTACTAAAGTCGTTCCTGCTCCTTTGATGGCGTTTTCAACAGCCTCAGCAGTATGTAAATCTTGAAAACCAGCGTCAACTAATTCGGCTTTCATTGGTCTTACCATTTCTTCTGGATACATAATTATTTTATATTAAATTAATGCTATACGATATTTGATTTTAATAAATCTTATGCAAAGATAAATAGAAATCTCGTCTTTAGAATGATTCTAATCATAAAGATTTGTTATCGTTGAATAGCTAAATTAAAATCGAAATAGTCGTCCCAACAAAGCTTTGATAAAAAGGCCTTTGGGGCATTTCCAAATCACTTGCAAATCTTGCCAAAAGGAAGTTTCTTCGTCAAGAAATTTGAAAATAAGTTGGGTATTTCCTTTTTGAAAAAGCGCTGAAAAAATTGCCGCTCCCGTTTCATTTTTTTGGTCTAAAATGTCTAATAAAAGCAAATCGTAAAACCAGAATTTAGTCTTTTTATGAAACTTTCTAAAATCAGTTTGAGTTTCTAAAAACGAAAGTAATTCGGTTGATTTTTTATCGGAATTTTTAAAAGTATAACCCGTGCTGGCTTTGGTCCAACCTCCTGCGGTGCCAATATTGATTACATTTTGGGTATTGTGTTTCCAAAAAGGATAACAGGTCATTGGGATATTGCCTGTTTCTTTTTCGATAATTTGGTATTGGCTAATGCCTAATTTTTGAATGTAATTTTCAATTTCTGTTTCATATTCTTGTTTTGAAAGTAACTCTTTAGAGAATAAAGTATATTCCAAAAGGGCTTCAGTTTCTGATACAGGTAAAACGTACATAAAACGCGTGTTGCCTTTTTGGGCTACTGAAAAATCCATAAACGTAGCTTGTTCCGGATTGAAAACAGGAGTTTCGGTTTGAATAAACCAACCCACAAAATGCTGTTGTAAAAGCGGGTATTTGGATTGACGATTTACCCCATTGGGATTGTAAATCGAATTTAAAAGTCGGCTACACGAAAAACTTTGGGTTTCACTTTTCACTAAAATGATGGTTTCCGATTCTTCGATTTCGAGTACTTTTTCTTGGACGAAATCAATATTTTTTTGCTTTGCAATCAAATCCAATACTTGATTGTAAAAATCCAAACCTTGAACTTTATTGTATAGGTAAGGGTATAACTCTAAATTCTTTTGAAAATCAGCATTGGCAAACAAAGCTGAATTCCATTTTTTTGAAATGCTAGGTTCCCAAATTGAGCTGGCTTCTGCCCAAAAACACCAAGTTCGGTCGTTCGTTTGCTTGGCATTTTCATCTAAAAGCAAAATGCGTTTGTTTTGAAATTTTCCAGACACTACCATTTTATAGACCGTCATTAAAGCGGATAAGCCTGCTCCAGTAAAAATGTAGTCGTATTGTTTCATCGCACTTTTTGAAAATTCCTTTCAAAAGTAATTAATTTAATATGATAATGATACAGTTGTTATTTTTAGGCTTGTCTAAAAAAATAATTACCCTAATCAAATTAATTTTATATATTTGATTTTTAAATGATTATTACCATGGAAAAATCGTTAGGAGAAGCCAATCAATCGGTTGCGACACAAAATAAAGGGTCGGTTTTCAGGAAAATATTAGCCTTTATTGGCCCCGCGTATTTGGTAAGTGTGGGTTATATGGATCCGGGTAACTGGGCAACAGATATTGCTGGCGGAAGTCAGTTTGGTTACGCTTTGCTTTGGGTTTTATTGATGAGTAATTTGATGGCTTTGTTATTGCAAAGTTTAAGTGCCAGATTAGGAATTGTTACCCAACGTGATTTGGCTCAAGCTTCGAGAGAAACCTACTCTAAGTTTATAAATTATATTCTTTATTTTTTGGCCGAAATAGCCATTGCAGCTTGTGATTTAGCGGAAGTGTTAGGAATGGCGATTGGAATCAATTTATTGTTTGGGATTCCATTACTTGAAGGGGTTTTGATTACTGTTTTAGATACCTTTTTATTATTGTTTTTGATTAATAAAGGGATTCGAAAAATGGAAGCTTTCATCATCGTTTTGGTAGCGATTATTGGGTTTTCGTTTATTTTCGAAATGATTTTTGCACAACCTGAAATGGGCAAAGTAATTTATGGCTTAATTCCGTCTATTCCCAATGAATCGGCTTTGTATATTGCGATTGGAATTATTGGAGCGACTGTTATGCCTCATAATTTATACCTGCATTCTTCATTGGTTCAAACGCGAAAGTTTTCGAGAACAGATGCTGGGATTAAGCAAGCATTAAAGTACAACTTAATCGATTCTACTATTGCGTTGAATCTCGCTTTTTTTGTCAATGCGGCAATTTTAATTTTGGCAGCCGCCACATTCTATAGAAACGGAATGTTTGAAGTAGCCGAAATTCAAGACGCATACCAATTTCTCCAGCCCATGTTGGGAACAAAATGGGCGCCCATTTTATTTGCAGTAGCTTTGATTGCTGCGGGTCAAAGTTCTACAATCACAGGAACTTTGGCGGGTCAAATCGTCATGGAAGGTTACCTTAATTTGCGTATACAACCTTGGGTGCGCCGAATCATCACTAGACTCATTGCCATTATTCCTGCGGTTGCCGTTATTGTAATTTATGGCGAAGGAATTACAGGGAAATTATTGATATTGAGTCAGGTAATATTGAGTTTGCAATTGGGATTTGCTATTATTCCGTTAATTCATTTTGTGAGTGATCAATCCAAAATGAATGGATTTCATATTAGCAAATTAACCCAAGTTGTTGCTTGGATTATTGCCACTATTATTGTTGTCCTTAATTTTAAATTAGTTTTTGATGAAATTCAAGGGTGGTTAACAACGGCAGAGAATCCTTTGGTTCTTTGGTTCACAGTTGTGCCAATTGCGTTTGGATTTTTAATATTGTTGCTGTATATCGTGTTTACGCCTTTTATTTCAAAAGTAAAATTGACGATACAAAACCATTCTCCACACGATTTAGTATTGCGATTCTCTGAAACACAATTTCATCAGAAAAAAAATATTGCGATTGCTGTTGATTTTTCATTTGCGGATAAGGCTGCCATTCAAAGTGCCTTTAATTTAGGAGGAATGGAGGCTAAATATACTTTGATTCACGTAGTAGAAACTGTTGGAGCAATGATGTATGGAAAAAACACGGATGATCACGAAACAACAGTTGATGAAAAGATGCTACAATCGTACAAGAAAATGTTTCGCGAAAAAGGCTTTAAAGTCAAAACAAAATTAGGTTTTGGTAAGCCTGCTAAGGTAATTCCTAAAATTGTCAATAAAAGAAAATACGACATCTTAGTTATGGGAACACACGGTCATACGGGCATCAAAGACTTGCTTTTTGGGACTACGGTTGACAAACTGCGTCATGAGATTTCGGTACCCTTATTAATTGTGAAAGATGAATCTGTAAATTAAAAAGAATGACTTTTTCAGAAGAAAATTACCTCAAAGCAATCTACCATTTAAGCACTTTTGATGAAGCAGAAGTGTCTACTAACGCTATTGCAGAAATGATGGACACCAAGGCCTCTTCAGTAACGGATATGCTTAAAAAACTAGCCGAAAAAGAATTGGTGTATTATAAAAAATACCAAGGTGCTTCACTTACAGAAAATGGAAGACTAATGGCTAAAATGATTGTGAGAAAACACCGTTTATGGGAGGTTTTTTTGGTCGAAAAATTAGATTTTACTTGGGATGAGGTACACGATGTTGCGGAACAATTGGAACACATTCGCTCCGAAAAACTAATTGATAAATTAGATGATTTTTTAGGACATCCTACCGAAGATCCTCATGGCGACCCTATTCCTGATGGCAACGGAAAAATGATTAAAGTAGACAAGTTGTTGCTTTCTGAGGCAAAAGAAAATCAAGAAGTAATTTGTGTGGGAGTTAAAGACACTTCGGCTGAATTTTTACAATATTTGGATAGACAAGGCATTGCTTTAGGTTCCAAAATAAAGATAGTAGCCATAGAGCCGTTCGATTTGTCTGTGATAATAAAAATAGATGAAAAGCAAGTTATTGTCTCCGATAAAACAGCAACTAATTTATATGTAAAATTAGGTTAGGCACAACCACAATCACCGTCCCCACAATTTTTATCTGATTTTTTCTTCCAAAAATATTTTTTAATCAGAAAAGCAATGGCTAGAATGAGGATTCCAAAGGCTAGAATTTCTTGAATCATAATTCACTATTTTAGAATTTGAAAAGCAATCAAAGCTACCAAATAGGCTAGTCCACTCATGAAGATTAATTGACCTAAAGGCCATTTCCATGAGTTGGTTTCTTTTTTAGTAATAGCGATGGTACTGGCACATTGCATTGCAAAAGCGTAGAATAATAACAACGAAATCCCAGAAGCAAAATTGAATATTTTTTGCCCTGTTTCAGGATTGATTTCAGCTTGCATTTTGTTTTTAATTGTATTGTCGTTGTCGCTATCGCCCACACTGTATATCGTGGCAAGGGTTCCAACAAAGACTTCTCTAGCCGCAAACGAACTAATAATAGCTACTCCAATTTTCCAATCGTAACCTAAAGGTGAAATAGCAGGCTCAATGGTTTTACCCATTAAACCAATATAGGAATTTTCTAATTTTTGCGAAGCAATAGCATTTTGTAACTCGGAATGATTTAATGGTTTTGCTAGGTTTTTTTCAATCACGATTTTCTCTGCATTCTTAAATTTTTCACCAGGACCATAAGAGGCTAAAAACCACAATACGATGGAAATAGCTAAAATGATTTTTCCGGCTCCAAAAATGAAAGCTTTGGTTTTCTCAATCACATTGATGCCTACGTTTTTAAACATAGGTAATTTGTAATTGGGCATTTCTACAATAAAGTAGGTTTTGCCTTTTATCTTCAAAATTTTATTCAAAATATAAGCGGAGAAAATCGCCATCCCAAATCCCAAAAGATACAACAACATTAAGGTTAAACCTTGCATATTGATGATTCCAAAAACGCGTTTTTCCGGAATTACTAATGCGATAATAATAGCATAAACGGGTAGTCTAGCTGAGCAAGTGGTAAACGGAGTGACTAAAATAGTAATCAATCGTTCTTTCCAATTTTCGATATTTCGCGTGGCCATAATAGCAGGAATAGTACAAGCTGTTCCCGAAATTAACGGTACAATACTTTTGCCCGACAAGCCAAATTTTCGCATGATTTTGTCCATCAAAAAAACTACTCGGCTCATATAACCACTTTCTTCTAAAATAGAAATGAACATGAAAAGAAAGGCGATTTGCGGAATAAAAATAAGGATTCCTCCAATGCCAGGAATAATCCCTTGAGCAATTAAATTGGTCAATACGCCTGGTGCTAAATTTTCATTTGCCATTACACTAAAAGAAGCAAAAGCATTGTCAATAAAGGCCATCGGAATTTTAGACCATTCAAAAATGGATTGAAAAATTCCAAAAAGGATGAAAAAGAAAATGGCATAACCCCAAACTCTATGTGTTAACACTCGGTCAAGAATGGCACGGAAATCTTTGGCAGAATTGAGATCAATTTTGAGTCCTTCTTTAAGTACATCATTGATGAACTGGTAGCGTTTGATGGTTTCTTTTTGTTGCAAACGTTTTAAGTCAGAATGCGACTTGGTATAGGAATTACGAATTTCGTTTCGATCCAAATTCAAGAAGTTCACATCCTGAGTAATGACCAACCATAATTTGTACAGCAGTTGATTAGGAAACGTTTTGCGTAAGGCTTCAAAATACTCTTCGTCTATAACCGAAGCATTTAAGCAAGGCTCTTTAGGGATGGATTTGTAATTTACAATCAGTTGTTTGAGTGCTTCAATTCCAGTTCCTTTTCTGGAGCTCACTAAAGCGATTTTGGTTTTTAATTTCTCTTCTAAAAACGGAATATCTAATGATATTCCTTTGTATTCCATTCTATCCGCCATATTAATGACTAAAATAGTTGGTATTTCTAGATCTTTTATTTGAGTAAAAAGAAGTAAGTTTCGTTTTAAGTTTTCAACGTCAGTTACCACAAGCGCCACATCTGGATAGAGCTTGTCGTTTTTGTTCAACAATAATTCAATTACCACATTTTCATCAATGGAACTTGCATTCAAACTGTAGGTTCCAGGCAAGTCAAGAATATTGGCTTTGTAGTTGTTAGGCAATTTACAAAAACCAATTTTTTTCTCCACCGTAATACCCGGGTAGTTTCCTACTTGCTGGTTTAAACCTGTCAATTGATTAAAGACAGAGGTCTTTCCCACATTAGGATTCCCGATTAAAGCGACATTGATATTGTGACTGCTTAGCATTAGTTGTTTTCGATTAAATCTACTTCGATTTCTTTTGCTGTTTCTACTCGAATGGCTACGTGCGAACCATTAATATTCAAGTACAAAGGGTCGCCAAAAGGCGCTATTTGAAGTAATTCAACCACATTGCCTGGCAAACAACCCATTTCTAATAATTTCAACGGAACAGCATCTACATCAAATTCTTTGATGATTGCTTTTTCGCCTTTTTTGAGTATATTTAATGTGGTATGCAAACCTTATTTAGATTGAATTAAGATTGCAAAAGTACAGATTTTAATAGTAAACCAAATGATAAATATCATTTTTATACTAAAAAAATCAATCGAAAAGTAGATTTATTGTTCCGACAAAAAAGCAATATCTTCAATCAGGCGTTGCACGTCTTCTTTATTCGTTCCGTCATAAAAACCGCGAACGCGTCTTTTTTGGTCTACCAAAACAAAATTTTCGGTATGTACCATATCGTACAACTCTTCAGGCTTGCCTAGTTTTACTGCTAAATAAGATTTTCTAGCCATAGTGTAAATGGCTTTTTTGTCTCCGGTAACAAGATTCCATTTGCTATCGACAACATGGTGCTTAATGGCATATTCTTTTATTACAGGAACGCTATCGGTTTCAGGAAAAACGGTGTGAGAAAGCAACATTACTTTAGGATTATTGAGAATCGCTTTTTGTACTTCCTCTAAGTTGGTGGTCATTTTTGGGCAAATAGAACCACAAGTCGTGAAAAAGAAATCAGCAACATATATTTTGCCTTCATAATTTTTTTGGGTAATGGTTTTTCCATTTTGGTTGACAAAAGAAAAATCTGCAATGGTATGGTACTTACTCACATATTGCACGGTGCTATCTACTAATTCGGGATTGACATCGGCGGGATTGTAAATAGGTAGAGATTTAGCAGGTTTTAATGCCATATAAAACAGAGAGATGGTCACTGCTGAAAATACAATTAGTACTCCAAAGAAGATTCGATATTTGTAAAAAAAAGCTTTCATCAAAATTGTTTGATGCAAAAATACAAAATTCAAAAGTGTGTTTGTTAAAGGAATTATATTAAAATCGAACATGAAAATCAAATTTTTAAATAATTTATCAATAGATTTGTCATATCACTTATAAATTAATAATAATGAAAAAGTTATTTAAGAGTACTGTTCTTTTTGTGATTCCTGCAATATTGTCTGTTACAGGAAGTCAAGCTCAAACTACAACAGAGAATAAGCAACCTGGGATTAATGTAAAATTCATGGATCAAAAGGTAAAGCCAAGCGCTGATTTTTTTAGATTTGTCAACGGAACTTGGTTAGACAACACTCAGATACCTAACGATAAAACACGTTGGGGAAGTTTTGACGAACTGCGTCAAAAAACGGATGAAGATGCGTTAGCTATTTTGAAAGAAGCAGCTAAAAATCCTATTTATAAATCGAATACAGATCAAGGGAAAGCAATCAATTTGTACAAGTCTATAATGGATACTGTTAGTAGAAACAAGCAAGGATATGCTCCATTAAAACCTTATTTAGCTAAAATTAATGCAGTAAAAAACACAGCTGATTTACAAGCTTTACTTACTCAAATGGCACCTGTTGGTGGTTTAGGATTTTTTGGAGTTGGAATTGGTGTAGATGCTAAAAACAGTAATAGAAATGTAATTAATGTTGGTCCAGGGAGTTTAGGATTGCCTGATAGAGATTACTACGTTTCTGAAGATGCTGATTCGAAAGAAAAACGTGCTAAATACGTACTTCACGTAGCCAAAATGCTTCAATTAATTGGTGAAAAACCAGCTGAAGCTCAGTCTCAGGCCGAAAAAATACTAGCTTTTGAAACTGCGATGTCAAAACCTAGATTTGATAGAGTAGAACGAAGAGATAGAAGAAAATCGTACAATCCAATGACGGTGAAAGATTTGCAAAAACTAACTCCTTCCATTAATTGGGATATTTACTTGACTCAAATAGGATTACCAAAAACCGATTCATTAATTGTTTCTCAACCTAAATACTTAACTACTTTAGAAGGAATTCTAAAAGAAAATAAAGTAGAGGATTGGAAAGCCTATATGCGTTGGACACTTTTAAATAAGTCAACGAGTCAATTGTCAACTAAATTAGAGACCGCTAATTGGGAGTTTTATGGAAAAACATTAACAGGAGCTGTGAAACAAAGACCTCTTGAAGAACGCGCATTGCAAGTGATTAATGGTGCAATTGGTGAAGCTTTAGGAAAATTGTATGTAGAGAAAAAATTCCCAGCTGAAGCCAAAGCTAAAGCTGAGAAAATGATTAAGAATGTATTCTTGGCTTTTGAAAACAGAATTAATAATTTGGCTTGGATGTCTCAAGAAACCAAAAAGAGTGCTATTGCTAAATTGAAAAAATCAAGAATTAAAATTGGTTATCCTGATAAATGGGAAGATTATTCTGCATTGGCAATCAAAGCACCAGCTGATGGAGGAACCTATTTTGAAAACGTAAAAAACCTTTCGCAATGGTCGTTCAATGAAAATTTAGCGGAGTTGAAAAAACCAGTTGATAAAGAAAAATGGGGTATGTCTCCACAAACGGTAAATGCGTATTACAATCCGTCATATAATGAGATTGTATTCCCAGCAGCGATTTTGCAACCCCCATTTTACAATTATCAAGCAGACGAAGCTGTTAATTATGGCGGAATTGGAGCGGTAATTGGTCATGAAATTTCGCATGGATTTGACGATTCAGGAGCGAGATACAATGCCGACGGTAATTTAGTAGATTGGTGGACAGCAGACGATTTGAAACAATTTACATCATTAACAGGAGCTTTGGCAGCACAATACAGTGCGTTACAACCATTGCCAGGAACTTTTGTAGATGGTAAATTTACATTAGGAGAAAACATTGGAGATTTAGGTGGTGTAAATGCGGCGTATGATGGTTTACAATTGTATTTGAAAGCCAATGGGAATCCAGGGTTAATTGATGGCTATACACCTGAACAACGTTTCTTTATTTCTTGGTCAACGATTTGGCGTTCAAAAATGAGAGATGAAGCGCTGAAAAGTCAAGTGAAAACAGATCCACATTCACCAGGAATGTATCGTGCTTACGTGCCTTTACAAAATGTAGATACGTTTTATGAAGCATTCAACATCCAGCCTACTGATGGAATGTATGTTGCTCCTGAAAAGCGTGTTAAAATTTGGTAATATAAATTATAGAATACAAAAAAAAACCGATTAGTAATAATCGGTTTTTTTGTTTTTATTCAATAGGAATGCACAGGTCAACAATGCATTTTTTTTCAGGATGCTCGTTATAATTATTGTAGATTATTTCAAACGGATTTTGGTCGGCTTTTTTATATCCATTTTCATTCATCCAAAGGAAAAGGGATTGCCAAGACTTCCCAAAATCATGAGGTTCAATCATGAAATGCCCCACAATGTAGTTGCCTTTTGGAGTTGTTGTGTGGCCAATTTCTCCGCTAACTTCAACAGTTTTTTGAAGAAGGAGACAAGCGCTCATTCGTACTTTTTCGGGTTGGGTTATCTTAAAACTATCGTGGAAGATACGACCCATTTTTAAATCCTCACCCACAAGCCCCTTCGGAATTGCCCATTGCAGTAGTCTGCCAAAAGCAGCATCCATTCCATCAGGACCAATTTGGGTGATAAACGCCCAATCCATTGCGGGTAATTCTTTGATTTCAATTCTAGTATTCATTCGTATCCTTTGTTTTAAGTTGTCTGGAGTACAAAGGTATTCTTCGGTTTCTTTACTTTCTTTTCCTTTCTTGCTATTCGTTTGGCTAATCTTGCTAAATGAATTATTATTTGATTTTCTAAAATCACTCGGACTTTGTTGGTAATATTTTTTAAAAGCTCTTGTAAAAGACGAATTGCTACTAAAGCCCAACTGCAAAACAAGATCTGAAATACTAACTTCTTTTTTATGCATCAGTACCGAAGCTGCTTTTTCAATTCTTTTGCGAGTAACATAACCATTTAAAGTTTCGTTAGTGATAGATTTAAAAAGACGGTGTAAATGAAAAGGAGAATAGAATGCTATTTTAGCAATAGTTTCTAATGATAAATCAGCGCTTAAATTGTTGTCAATATAGCCCAAAATTTTGTTGACTCTTTTGATATAATCTTCGTTCATTTCTTTAAAATAAATGGGATTTATCTTTTGCTTTTTCGCATAGATTGATTCACCATATACAAACCAATTAAGGTAACGCTTCCGCCAATGACAATTGGAGGATTTAGTGATTCATTAAAAATGATTGTTCCAAGGAGTACCGCAACTATAGGATTGACATAAGCATAAATACTGCTAATTTCAGAAGGAAGACGTTGCAAAGCATAAATGAATGCAATAAAGGTCAAGACTGATCCAAAGAGTACTAAATATCCTATTGCCCACCAAGATACGGCAGGAATTGCAGATAAACTTACCGAAGTTCCCGTAGCTCCTATAAAAGCAAAAAGCAAAATACTCGAAATAAACATTTGTAATCCTAAACCAAAATACGGATTGAAACTCGTTGCTTTTTTCTTGGTATATAAAGTGCCAAAAGCCCAAGTTAAGGTCGCAATAATGGAAATGAAAATTCCAAATCGGAAATCAGAAATTAGAAAATCATTTAAATGGTCGTAAAAAACCACACAAATTCCGGAGAACCCTACAATCAATCCAATAATAGCTAATCGAGCCAAACGTTCTCCTCTAAAAAGACTAATAATTACAACCCATAATGGCACCAAAGCCCCAATGATAGCACCTAATCCACTACTAATATATTTAACTCCCCAAGTGCTGAGTCCATTACTTAAAACAAAATTAAGCACACTCAAAATCAGAATGAATTTCCATTGTTTGCCTTTCGGCCAAGGTGTTTTCTTCCATAAAAAGAAAGTGATATAAAGAAATCCACCAATAAATTGTCGGATGGCAGCGAGTTGCAAAGCAGGCATGTGTTTTACCCCTTCTTTTGAGGCAATCCAAGTAGTTCCCCAAAAAAAGCTTACCCAACATAAAGCCAAAATGGGCAGTCCAATAGTCTTTATTCGGGTTAAAAAAGCATTTTTGATTCGAGTTCTCACGTTATAAATTCGGTTTTACATAGGAATATTGCAACAATTGAATAAGCTTGTCACTCAAAATAGTTTTCCCTATGCTACTATTTGTAGCGGCAAATTTAGGCAAAGCCAAATGTAATTCTTGTGCTTTTTGGCTATAATATTCTTTTCTGCTCGGATGATAGGGAGCTACCGCATTATAGACTTCGTTCCAAGAATCTAATGCGATAATTTTTTCAATAATATCGATGCAATCCACTTGATGAATTAAGTTAATCGGCGCCTCAGGGTTTTCAATATTTTCACGACCCGATAAAAAACGAACTGGATTTCGATCCTCTCCAATCAAACCTCCAAAACGAAGAATAGTCGTTTTGAAATGAGGGCTTTTTTGCAATAGATTTTCAACAACAGCCAATTGGCGTCCGCCTTCTGAATCAGGATTCAAAGGAGTTGCTTCGGTAACATGTAAATTATCTTCGCCATAGACCGAAGTTGAACTCACAAAAAGCACTTTTGTAACAGTAGATTTTTCTATAAACGGAAGTAAATATTCAATTTTGGCGACAAAATTTTCAGTAGTATTGCCTCTTAATTTAGGAGGAATATTCACAACTAAGATTTCGCTATTAGCTAAAAAATCAGTGATGGTATCGCTCACCTTTTGTTCGCCCAGTTGCACTATAAAAGGATCAATACCCGCTGTTCTTAAAGCAGCTATTTTATCCATTGAAGTGGTCGAACCTTTTACTAAAAATCCTTTTTGGAGTAAGGCTTTCGCCAAAGGGAAACCCAGCCATCCGCAGCCTAAAATACTAATTTGTGTCATTTAAGGTATTTTAGGAGTCTCGGTTTCGATTTCAGGTTTTGGTTCATTTAGACTGTCTTTAACTTGGGTAGCGGGAATTACTTTTTTAACTAAAGGAATGACAACAGGTTTCGGAATAATTTTTTCTTGAATGACAATGGCATCGTTCAAAACAAAAGGTGTTGGCATCATCCAATCTTGTCTGCGGTTCATTTGAAATAGAGAATTACGCATTAAATCAAACGAACTTTCTAATAATTCCATGTCGAAAGGAGTGAACTTATCTAGGCTAAATTCCAACTCTAATGGTTCGTTTCCGACTACATAGTAACTTAGAATTTTCTTTCCTTTTTTACGTTCGTATTTTTCACCTTTTTGACCAATAGCTTGTACTCCGTTGGCTTTAAAATTATAAAGAGTCATATTTTCATTGGCAAAAATATCGTAACGATTTACGTTTCGATTCGGCGTAATTCTGATTTTAAGTAGTCGTTGATCGCCACTAGTTTGGTCTTTTAAAAATTCGATTGTTGGACCAGCTAATTCTTTTTTAGGTGCTTCGGCAGCGTAGGTAAATCCTGAATTGTATTTGCTAAATAGCGGGATGTCTTTCATGAAATCAGCATTTTGAGGATGATTCCCTAAATAGCTTTTGGTCCACGGATCTAAATTAGTGTCATAGGTTACCCAATTGGCTTTTTGTGTATCGGCATTGTAAATGTAGAGTAAGCTGTTGGATTTGGCTTTGCCTAATTCATAGCCTGATTGTACGTGAGCTTTCGCAAAAAAGACACCAGCAAGTACAAAAAATAATAAAGACCAAGCTCCTTTTTTGGTGTAAGCTCCAAAGACAGGTACTAGCAACCCAAAAGTTAAGACTGTCAAGATAGCGCTTCCAAAAAGTACTTTAAGTCCTAAGCCGATAGGGAACATTTGGATAAAAGGAGCAATAATCAAAAGTGCAGGAATGCTACAAATAAGATTAAGTACCCCATTTGATTTTTGAGTCAGGATAAAAAATCCAAAAGCGATTAAACCAAAAAACACGGGAATAATTAAAAATCCAGCTCCTTGTAGCCCAAAAGCTAAACCGCAATTAATCAATATCCAAACGAAAAGGGGTGCCACAAAATGATTCATGCTAGTTTTTTTCTCGGAGAAAAAATGATAAAATACAAAGCAAATAGCTAAGGTCAGTGTCCCAAATCCCGCAATGTACGAATGACCGTTATAGGTGAATCCGTTGAGTAAATCGTTGTATTGTGGATAATAATTAAGTAACATCTTCCATCCAAAATACGCTAACAGTCCGCTAGTGATAGTAGCGCCTAGAAAAGGAATGAACCCTTTCCCAATTTCTTTGAATGACAAAATACGTTTTCCAACACCTACAAAAACGAATAGCACAAAAAGACCTAAAGCAACTAGTACCATTGGCAGTATCCAACTGAAAGGATAGCTGATAAATGTAAATGGGATGGTAAAATACACATAATCTTCAGTAGCGTGTGTTTTCTCAAAATCGGCATTGGCAAAATAGTGCAACAAAGGCATTAAGTAAGTCCCTTGATGTTCTAGTGTTTTTTTGTTGAGATGTTTGCTATCGTCTTGTGCCGTGTGGTAATTGAAATGATCATCAATGAATGCAAAATTATATCCTTGAATATTGCCTTGTTCTCTAAAAACAGTCAAATCGGTGTCGTTAGGCAACATTTTATAGATGCTGTACATTAACGAATTGGATGCTGGAAGTGGCACTTTTGCGGCAGCAAATTCTTGAACTAAACCAGCATTTCCACCATTAGTTTCCATCAACATATAACTAGGTCCTGAAGAACCACGTGCTTCAAAGTTCAAAACAACACCTATTTCTTTAGCCCATTCGTGTTGGGTAACAAAAAGTGCTGCTCCGTTTAAACCCAATTCCTCCGCATCGGTAAAAAGAATAATAATATCGTTTTTGTGAGCGGTTTTAGTGTATAAAAAAGTTCGAACGCTTTCCAAAAT
This sequence comes from Flavobacterium sp., assembly GCF_031537875.1. Classification (GTDB taxonomy): domain Bacteria; phylum Bacteroidota; class Bacteroidia; order Flavobacteriales; family Flavobacteriaceae; genus Flavobacterium. Next base: position 23,967 of record NZ_JAVKNB010000003.1, read on the forward strand.
GGTGGCTACTCCCGAACCCGCATCACTGGCACCTAACGAATACGAGTGTGGTGCGCTATCGTAATGAGATAAAAGCAATAAGGCTTTAGCACTGCCGCTTCCTTTTATTCTAGCCAATATATTTTTTGATTTTACCAAATTCCCCCAATCGCTCAATGTATAGCCTTCTTGAATTGAAGTTTCTAATCCTAATTGTTGCAATTCTTTAAGTAGATAAGCGGCTACTTCTTCGTGGTTTTTAGAACCTACATAATGCGGTTGACGAGAAATAGCTCGTACTTGTTTGAATGCTCTTTGAGTAGAGAATTCGGTTAACGGGCCTTCTTCATCCGATGTCCATTGGGGCATCATTGTGAAAAAGACTAGCGCAAGAACGGCTAGAATGAAAAGCGAACTGTAAAGGGCATAATTGTTTTTTTTCATTGGATTTGGTAGATTTGGGTGTGGTATTAGATATCTTTTTTGACAAGCATGTAATAATCATTTTCTAAGGTCATATAACCTTGGTCGTATAAAAAATAGTAGGTATTACCTGTTTTTGTTTGCAAAATAGTAGTAAAATACTCAAAGTCAAATCCTTTGCTTAATAATTTAGTTCGGGTAGTTTTTGATTTTCCTTCGGTATTCAACTCGCATAAAATGCGGTAATTCTTGCGCAATTTGTTGTTAATGTTGCGCATAAAATTGTTGCTGTCTTTGTTTATTTTGTTGTTATATGCATTGCGACAGCCATCACTGCAAAATTTTTTGTCTTCACGGCCAATAATTTTATCTCCGCATTCTAAACAGCTTTTATTCATAAGATTGGGATTTTTTGACTTAAAATAGTGTATAATGCGCAATAAATATATTTAAAATCTATCAAATATATAAATTATTTTCCATTTACAAATGCTTACAAATAGTTACAACCGAAAGTAAATAGTTAGTAACCGAATAATTTTAGAAACCCATCACATCTTTGCACTGTTGATTGAAATGAATCAGTTAACACATTTTATTTTAACCATTTAAATTTATACGCCATGAAAAACAGAGTACAATTAATCGGAAGAGTAGGTCAAGATCCTGAAGTAAAAAACTTAGAAGGAGGAAAAAAAGTAGCCACTATCACTATTGCAACTAATGATGTCTATTACAAAGACAACGGAGATAAGGTAGAACAAACGGAATGGCATCGCGTTACGGCTTGGGGTAAAACCGCTGAAATTATAGAAAAATACGTGACCAAAGGAAAAGAAATAGCCATTGAAGGCAAATTAACCCACCGTACGTATGAAGACAAAAACGGGGAGAAACGTTATGTCACTGATATAGTTGCTAATGAAGTGCTATTGTTAGGGAAATAGAAATAAGTTGGGTATTAAATACGGCACAAAGTTCAAAAGACTTTGTGCTTTTTTATTCATTCATCAACACTTGCAATTGCTCAAGAAATAAACCTACATGGTAGCCATCCACCAACCCGTGATGCACATGAACAGAAATAGGCATTGTTTTTTTACCCTTTTCATCGGTTAATTTCCCAAAAGAAATTTTTGGGCAACTATCAGGCCAAGTGAAACTCCGCGCGTGGGATAATGAACTAAAGTTAATCCATGGCAATGCTGAAAAATGAATTAAATTATCTGGGTATTCTCGTGTGAAAACTCCCGTAGTAGTTTGGATGCGGTCGATTTCAGTTTGAACTATTTGAGCAAATTCGTTGACATTTTCTGTAAAAGCCATATACGAAAAGCCAAAGGTTTTATCTTCTCGCATCACGGTTGCCGAAGCATCAATTTGGTCAAAAACATAGACTTCGTCTTTTATAATACGGTACCGAAAATTCTCCACCGCATTCACTGCGCTCAAGGTTTTATGCAAGTAATATGAAAAAAAAGAAATGCCAAGGGCTTTCGCGTTGGCATAGGCTTTTGTACAATCTATTGTGGTAGTAATGCCATAAAAAGGCTCATCCATTTGTTTGAAAAACAAAAAATGTTCTTTTCGATTCCAACTGTTGAGGTCGAGTTTTTGTTTCATTTTATGTACATTATAATTTGAGAAAAGGGTGTTTTTATAACAATTGTAACACCTCAGTTATTTTTTCAAAAGCACGGAAATTATCGTGTTCGATAGTGTGTTCAATTCGTTCATGCGCCCAAGTAGTATGAAACGGAATATGAATTCCATGTCCGCCAATGTTTAAGACAGGTAAAACATCAGATTTTAACGAATTTCCAATCATAAAGAATTCTGAAGGCTGAATGTCTAAACGTTTGATTAAATCCAAATAATCAATTTCTTGTTTGTCTGACATAACTTCGATATGATGAAAATAATGACCTAAACCTGAGTTGTGTAATTTTCGTCGTTGATCTAACAAATCTCCCTTTGTTGCCACAACTAATTTGTATTTCCCTTTTATTGCTTCTAAAGTTTCTTCAACACCTTCAAGTAATACGATAGGTTTGTCAAGCAATTCTTTTCCAAACAGAATAATTTTCTCAATCACTTCCATTGGGATGGTATTATTAGAAATTTTCATTGCAGCCTCTATCATCGAAAGGATATACCCTTTTATGCCATAACCATACAATTTCAAATTAGCGATCTCAATTTTGAATAGTTCCTGAGAAATACCTTGATGCGAAAGATAATCTTGCATTAATTCGCAAAATTTAGTTTCGGTTTCATCAAAATACGTTTCGTTTACCCAAAGGGTATCGTCTGCGTCAAAGGCTATTATTTTTGGTTTCATATTTTTTATTTTAAAGACAGACTTCACTAATTTTCACAAAAACCATTTGTGGAAATTCGTGAAATTTGTGTTGTACTAATTAATTGTCTCTCCGTTTCCAACACCCTCAGCGTCTGGGTTGACAAAAACTAATTTTCCTTCGGTATTGGTAGTCATCAAAATCATGCCTTGACTTTCTACACCACGAAGGTTTCTTGGTGCCAAATTCACTAAAACAGTTACTTTTTTACCAATAATATCTTCTGGAGCAAAACTTTCGGCAATTCCTGAAACAATGGTACGAACGTCAATTCCAGTATCTACTTTTAAGATTAAAAGTTTGTTGGCTTTTGGCATTTTCTCTGCTTCTAAAATCGTTCCTACACGCAAATCCATTTTGGCAAAATCTTCAAACTGAATTGCTTCTTTTTGTGGTTCGGTAATTGCGAGGGACGAAGCAATCTCGGCCTTATTCGCTGTTTTTGTTGCTTCCAATTTGTTGATTTGTTTTTGGATTTCTTCGTCTTCTATTTTAGCAAAAAGCAATTCGGCTTCACCAATTTGGTGTCCCGCTGCAACTAAGTTGCTATGTTCTGCAATGGCATTCCAGTTCAACGGTTGGTCTATTTTTAAAATACGACTTAATTTTTTAGCTGTAAAAGGTAAGAACGGTTCGCAAAGCGTACTCAAAGCAGCGGCAATTTGCAAGGCAACATACATTTGAGTTTGTACGCGTTCTGGATTGTCTTTGATGACTTTCCATGGCTCTTCGTCAGCCAAATATTTGTTTCCTAAACGAGCGGCATTCATCATTTCTCCCAAAGCTTCTCTAAAACGGTAACGCTCAATAGAACTCGAAATCACCGCTGGATAGGCTTTTAATTCGGCTAAAGTTTGTTCGTCCACTTCCGAAAATTCATTTGGAGCAGGAACAATTCCGTTGTAGTATTTATTAGTCAACACCACCACACGATTGATGAAATTACCAAAAATTGCTACAAGTTCGTTGTTATTTCTCGCTTGGAAATCTTTCCAAGTAAAGTCATTGTCTTTGGTTTCTGGTGCATTTGAAGTCAAAGCATAACGCAACACGTCTTGCTGATTTGGAAATTCTTCCAAATATTCGTGCAACCAAACGGCCCAGTTTTTAGAAGTCGATAATTTGTTGCCTTCCAAGTTTAAGAACTCATTAGCAGGCACGTTATCAGGCAAAATATAACTTCCTTCCGCCTTTAACATCGCTGGAAAAATAATGCAGTGGAACACAATATTATCTTTTCCAATGAAGTGAACTAATTTAGTCCCTTGGTCTTTCCAATACGGTTCCCATTTTTTCCCTTCGCGATTAGCCCATTCTTTTGAAGAAGAAATGTAGCCAATAGGCGCATCAAACCAAACGTATAATTTTTTTCCTTCGGCACCTTCAACTGGTACGTCAATTCCCCAGTCCAAATCACGGGTTACTGCACGAGGTTCTAATCCGCCATCAATCCACGATTTTACTTGACCGTATACGTTGGGTTTCCAATCGTTTTTATGTCCTGCCAAAATCCATTCTTTCAAAAAATCTTCATAACGATCCAAAGGCAAAAACCAGTGTTTGGTCGATTTCAAAACAGGCGTTTCTCCTGTGATAGTTGATTTCGGGTTGATTAAATCCGTAGCATTTAAGGTCGAACCACACTTTTCGCATTGGTCTCCGTAGGCTTCTTCGTTACTGCATTTTGGACAAGTTCCTGTTACAAATCGGTCTGCCAAGAATTGATCCGCTTTAGCATCATACAACTGCTCGGTTACCTCTTCGATAAAATCGCCTTTGTCATACAAGGTTTTAAAGAATTCCGAAGCCGTTTCGTGATGAATTACAGCCGAAGTTCTAGAGTAATTATCAAATGAAATTCCAAAATCCACAAACGATTTACGGATAATGCCATCGTATTTATCAATAACTTCTTGGGGTGTAATCCCTTCTTTTTTGGCTTTCATCGAAATGGCAACGCCGTGTTCGTCGCTTCCGCAAACAAACAACACGTCTCTTCCTTGTAAACGCAAATAACGAGAATAAATATCTGAAGGCACGTAAACCCCCGCCAAATGGCCAATGTGAATTGGGCCGTTAGTGTAAGGCAAGGCTGCCGTAATGGTATATCTTGTTGGATTTTCTAACATAATAACAGTTTAAAAATGCTGAAATGAATTCAGAATGAGTGCAAAAATAACTTTTTTTATCATAGGGACAACTAAGGATTCTTTTAAAGCTTCCAGCCTTTCAAAGGCTGTAAGCTTTGGAAAACTAAAAACTTTGTCGCATTCTTAACAAACATTTCCTTAAATTTGCGTGCGCAAGGCGCAAAAAATTACAGAGAGTTATAAAAATCAAGCTATGTTACAAATTGCATTTATTAGAGAGAATCAGGAAAAAGTAATCCAAGCTTTGGCAAAACGAAACATCGATGCCAAGGAAATTGTAGGCGAAGTAGTTCAATTAGACGAACAACGTCGTGCTACTCAAGTGGAATTAGACAACACTTTATCCGAATCTAATAAATTGTCCAAAGACATTGGCGAAATGATGAAAAGTGGCGAAAAAGCTAAAGCCGCTATTTTAAAAGAAAAAACCGTTTCGTTAAAAGAAAAAAGCAAAGATTTAGCGGAAAAAGCGGAGGCTTTAGCCGAAGAATTGACGCAAAAATTATATACGCTACCTAATTTACCAGCCGATATTGTTCCAGAAGGAAAAACACCAGAAGAAAACCTAAACGTTTTTGAAGAAGGGACTATTCCTGTTTTGCACGAAGGCGCGCAACCGCATTGGGAATTAGTAAAAAAATACGACATCATCGACTTTGAGTTGGGGGTGAAAATTACAGGGGCTGGTTTTCCAGTGTACAAAGGAAAAGGCGCAAGATTGCAAAGAGCTTTAATCAATTACTTTTTAGATAAAAATACGGCAGCGGGTTACAAAGAAATGCAAGTACCGCATTTGGTAAACGAAGCGTCAGGATATGGAACAGGACAATTGCCCGACAAAGAAGGACAAATGTACCACTCGACCATTGACGACTTGTATTTGATTCCAACGGCTGAGGTTCCGGTGACCAATTTGTTCCGCGATGTAATTTTAAACGAAAGCGAATTGCCTATTTTGTGTACCGCCTACACGCCATGTTTCCGTCGTGAAGCGGGGTCGTATGGAGCGCACGTTCGTGGATTGAACCGTTTGCACCAATTTGATAAAGTAGAAATTGTTCGTGTGGAGCATCCAGACAAATCGTATGAAGCCTTGGACGGCATGGTAGAACACGTGAAAAACATTTTACAAGAATTGAAATTACCCTACAGAATTTTGCGTTTGTGTGGTGGTGATATGGGATTCACTTCGGCATTGACCTATGATTTTGAGGTGTTTTCTACAGCGCAAGACCGTTGGTTAGAAATTTCATCTGTGTCTAATTTTGAAACATTCCAAGCCAATCGTTTGAAATTGCGTTTCAAAGACAAAGACGGAAAAAATCAATTGGCACACACCCTAAACGGAAGTTCATTGGCATTGCCAAGAGTTTTAGCCGGAATTATAGAAAATTACCAAACACCAAAAGGAATCGTAATTCCAGAAGTATTGCGTCCGTATTGCGGGTTTGATATAATAGATTAAAAATTTACCATATAAGGCATATAAGTTCATTTAAGGCTTAAATAAAAAGGAATGAATTTTGTCATTTCGACGCAGGAGAAATCACATAAATGCGGTGAAGCAATAACATATACAACTTTATATGCCTTATATGGTTAAAAAAATAATTGTATTCAATGAAAAAACTACTCCTACATATCAGCCTGTTTTTTTCATTGATTGGTTTTTCTCAAAACGAGCAATTAGCGCAGTATTATTACGACAAAGGCGATTTTGAAAAAGCCAAAATCAGCTACGAAGAATTGCTGCAATCCATTCCTCAAAATTACCAATACTTCATTAGAACTATTGATTGTTACCAACAATTAAAACAGTTTGACCTTGCCGAAAAAGCCATTCAAACGCGTCTCGACAAGTACAAACAAAGTTCGCTTTTGGTAGAACTAGGCTATAATTATAAAATCCAACAACAGGACGACAAAGCCCAAAAGTATTTTGAACAAGCTTTGGCTAAAATCAAATCCAATCCTAATGAAGTGTATGGCATAGCCAATTCGTTTGAGAGAAAAGTGTTGCTAGACTATGCGTTACAAGCCTATCAAATGGCAGTGCAATTGCAACCTAATTTTAATTTCAATTATCAAATGGGGTTGTTGTACGGGCAATTAGGCAATACGGATAAGATGATTAACACCTTTTTAGATGAGGCGTTTACCCATCCCGAGAGTACTATTTTAATTCAGAATCAATTTTCGCGTTTTATGACTGACGAAGGTGATGCAGGATTTTCTACTAATTTGCGCAAAGCACTTATTGCAAGAACGCAACAACATCAAGAGGTGTATTGGAATCAATTTTTGAGTTGGTTGTATATCCAACAAAAGGAATTTGGCAAAGCCTTTATTCAAGAAAAAGCGATTTATAAACGCAATCCCGAATCCTTAACTACCATTGTCAATTTAGCCCAATTGGCGATTGAAGAAAAAGACGAGGCAACCGCCAAAACCATCTTCAATTTTGTTTTGGAAAACACCACCGACATCGAATTATTGGTGCAGGCGAATGGGTATTTGATGCAACTCAAAATAGACACCACACCCGAAAAAGAATGGGGGACTATTGAGCCTGAATTATCGGCTTTAGTGACGAAATACGGAATCAGTCCTTTTACCTTATCTTTGCAACTCATGCAAGCGCATTTTTTGACGTTCAATTTAAAAAAGCCTGAAGCGGGTAAAGCGATTGTCCGAACCGCGTTGGAATTGCCATTGAACGAATACGAAGTGGCTCAGGCCAAAATGGAATTGGCGGATATTTTGCTGTACGAAGAAAAGTTCAATCAGGCGTTGTTGTATTATTCGCAAATTGAAAACGATTTGAAGAATGATGCTGTGGCGCACGAAGCGAGTTTGAAAGCGGCTAAAACGAGTTATTTCAAAACCGATTTAGAATGGGCGTTGAAACAATTCAAAGAGTTGAAATCGGCGAGTACACAATTGATTGCCAATGATGCTTTGGAGTATTTTTTACTCATCAATGACAATACCGTAGCCGATTCGACACAGGTGGCTTTGAAGGCTTTTGCCAAAGCGGATTATTTGGAATACCAAAATCGAAATCAGGAAGCGATTCAAGCTTTTCAAGCGATTTTGAAACAGTTCAAGGGCCAAGAAATCGAAGCTGTCACAAATTTACGATTGGGAAGAATTTACGAAAAAACAGGTGATTTTTCTTTGGCTTTAGGCCAATACCAAAGCATAATTGAGCAGCATTCGGACGGGATTTATGTAGATGAAGCGCTTTATTTTTCAGCAGAATTGTATAAAAATCAATTGCAGTTGCCCGAAAAAGCCAAGCCATTGTACGAAAAGTTAATTTTCAACCACCAAGACAGTATTTATTTTGTGGAGGCGAGACGAAAATTCAGGGAATTACGAGGGGATACTAATTTATAAAAAAGGTTATGTGGTTATTTGTTTATTTGGTTAAACAAATAGCAATTTTTAAAATTTGAGAACCATTAAGAAATTAAGTTACATTAAGTAAAAGGTTTCATAGGTTTGTGTATGATACACCAGCTTTCACATTCCATCTTAATGATTCTTAATACCTTAATGGTAAAATTTCAAATAAACGAATACGAAATAAATAAAAAAATGATACTTTACAACGTTACAGTAAACATACACGAAAGCGTTCAAGACCAATGGTTACAATGGATGCAGCAAACTAGAATTCCAGCGATTTTTGCTACAGGAAAATTTTCTTCGGCTAAAATTGTAAAAGTGTTGATTGAGGAAGAAATGGGTGGAACCACCTATTCAGTTCAATTTACAACGGATAGTAAAGCCACTTTGGAACAATATTACGAAGAAGATGCGCCCCGATTCCGTCAAGAAAGTTACCAGTTATTTGGCGAAAAAATGCTGGCTTTTAGAACGGAATTGGAATTGATTTCTGAACATAATTAAAAAAGCGAGATTGCCTCGTGCCTCGCAATGACTCAATGGAAAAAGTAAAAGCTAAAAAACATCTCGGACAACATTTCTTAAAAGACGAAAGCATTGCAAAAGCGATTGCTGATACGTTGAGTTTAGAAGGCTATAATGATGTGTTAGAAATAGGGCCTGGAATGGGTGTTTTAACCAAATATTTGTTGGATAAACCCACCAATACCTACGTGATTGAAATCGATACGGAGTCGGTGGCGTATTTGGATGCCAATTATCCGAAATTGAAAGATAAAATCATTTCAAAAGACTTTCTACGATACGATTGTAATGAAATTTTTGAAGGGAAGCAATACGCTATTATCGGGAATTTTCCGTACAATATTTCGACTCAAATTGTGTTTAGAACCTTGGAGTTTCGTCATCAAATCCCAGAGTTTTCCGGGATGTTTCAAAAGGAAGTGGCGGAACGCATTTGCGAGAAAAAAGGTAGTAAAACCTATGGAATTCTGTCGGTTTTGGCACAAGCTTTTTATGATGCCGAATACTTGTTTACGGTAGATGAACACGTTTTTAATCCGCCCCCGAAAGTAAAATCGGGGGTAATGCGTTTAAGACGAAAAGAAGACTTTAGTTTGCCTTGTGGCGAAAAATTATTCTTCACGGTAGTAAAAACGGCTTTTCAACAACGCAGAAAAACCTTGCGTAACAGTTTAAAAACCTTAAATTTGTCAGATAATTTAAGAGAAGATAAAGTATTAGATCTTCGTCCAGAACAACTTAGCGTTGAGGATTTTATAGCACTCACTCAAAAAATCGAAGCCGATGGAATTTAAAATCAGCAAAGAACTAATTCAAGAATTAGAGCAACTCATTCAAAATAAAAACGACCAGCAGTTGGAAGTTTTGTTGAATGACATGCACCATGCTGATATTGCAGAAGTTTTAGACGAGCTAGATTTTGATGAGGCAACGTATATTTTTAAAGTTTTAGATAGTGATAAAACGGCCGAAATTCTGCTAGAATTAGAGGACGATTTACGTGAAAATATCTTAAAAGGGCTTTCGCCAAAAGAGATTGCAGAAGAACTTGACGAGTTAGAAACGAACGATGCTGCGGATATTATTGCCGAATTATCGCAAGAAATCAAGGCTGAGGTAATCTCGGAACTGCAAGACGTAGAACACGCCAAAGACATTGTGGATTTGCTTCGTTATCCTGAAGATACAGCGGGGGGAATCATGCACAAGGAGTTGGTGAAAGTGAACGAAAACTGGAATGTGCTGACGTGCGTGAAAGAAATGCGCATTCAAGCTGAAAATATTTCAAGAGTCCATTCCATTTATGTGGTGGATGATGAAGACCGATTGAAAGGACGTTTGTCACTTAAAGATTTGTTGACTACTTCTTCAAGAACCCCAATTAACGATGTGTATATCCGAAAACTGAATTCGGTGAATGTGGATACCGAAGATATTGAGGTAGCGCGGATCATGCAAAAATACGACTTAGAAGCCATTCCTGTAGTGGATGAATTAGGTCGTTTGGTAGGTCGAATCACCATTGACGATATCGTAGATGTTATCAAGGAAGAAGCCGACAAGGATTACCAGATGGCGGCGGGTATTACCCAAGACGTAGAAGCAGATGACAGCGTGTACGAACATACCAAAGCGCGTTTGCCTTGGTTGATTATGGGAATGCTAATTGAATTAGTAGCCTCGTATGTGTTGAAAGGGAATGAAGCGACTTCGCAAGAATTTTATACGTTGATTATTTTTATGCCATTGCTTTCGGCAACTGCGGGAAATATTGGGGTACAAGCCTCAGCAATTATTGTACAAGGTTTGGCTAATGGTACTTTAAAAGGATTTAGCAGAGACTATTTTAGTAAAGAAATTACGGTAGCTATGATTTCTGGAACTATTATTTCTTTACTCGTTTTGGCTTATCATACCATTATGTATGGGCAATTCCAAGTAGGATTAGCCATTTCGATTTCTATTATTGTAGTGATTTTATTTGCCGCTACTTTAGGAACTTTGGTGCCTTTATTTCTCCATAAGAAAAAAATTGACCCTGCTATTGCTACAGGACCTTTTATCACGACTACCAATGATGTATTTGGAATTATCTTGTATTTTACCATTGCAAAATTGATTTTGGGAGTATAAAAAATTACAACAACACAACAACATAGACATGAAAGTACACATTATTGGCGGAGGTAACTTAGGAGCCTCAATCGCTATTGGGATTGCTAAATTTACCGAAGGCAATCAAGTAACCGTTACCAGAAGAAATACGGCAAGTATTTTACACTTAGAACAATTAGGTGTTACGGTGGCTACTGATAACAAACAGAATATCCAAGACGCAGATATTATTATTTTGACAATTAAACCATATCAAGTAGATACTGTTTTGGCCGAAATCTTGCCTGTAATAGCTAACAAAACTATTGCTTCGGCAGTGAGTGGCTTGTCTATTGAAAACTTACAAAATAAAATTGGCGCAACTCATCAAGCGGTGCGCATCATGCCGAATATTGCGGCTCAATTTGGTGCATCGGCGACTTGTATTGCGTTTCAAGAAAACAACAAAGCAGCGGCTCAACAAGTAGTAGCTCTTTTTGAAGGTTTAGGAACGGCTCCGATTATTGACGAAAAATTAATGGATGCGGCTACTGTTTTAGCAGCCAGCGGAACGGCCTTTGCTTTGCGTTACATTCGTGCCTCGATGCAAGCAGGTATCGAAATTGGATTTGACTGGCAAACGGCTTTGGCGATTTCTGCACAAACTGTAAAAGGTGCTGCCGAAATGCTATTAGAAGAAAAAACCCATCCTGAACAATTGATTGACCGAGTAACTACACCTCAAGGTTGCACGATTGCTGGTTTGAACGAAATGGAAATGCACGGTTTTAGTTCGTCTTTAATTAGAGGAATTAAAACGTCCTTGAAACAGATTAAGGGGTAATAATAAATACAAAGCCGCTGTAAATAGCGGCTTTTTTGTTTAAAACTATTATAGAACTGTAAAATCATTTCTTTTAATAAAGGTCAATTGTAGCCAATAATTCTGCAGAGTAGTTAAAAATATCATCTAAAGTTCCAATTTCATTTTTTGTTTCTTTTTTGTTTTCATCAAATAGTCCTATGAATTTTTTGTTGCCATTAAAGTATAAACGACAAACAGGTTTCCTATTATTGTCATCAAGAAATACAGAAAAATAGGATTGTGCATCCCTGTAAGTTATTCTTAATACTGGAATTTTTTGTCTCAAAATGGTTTTAACTATTAAAAAACCTTCAAGTTCTTCTTCAGTAGTGTTTATTTTACTAATATCCTCAGAGTTTCGTTCTAGACTATTTTCAGAAAGATTTTCAATTTTATTTTTTTCGTCTTCTTTTGACAAAGCAGTTTTCAGTCTTTCAGTAATTAAATCACTAATATAGTGTTGAACAGATTTTTTGGTTAAGTCAGTGAATTGTTCTAATATTTTAGCGGTTATAACGCTAGGATAAACTTGTCTTGCAAAATGTTTTACAAATTCTGGGGATGGTTCTGAAAGTTCTTTATTAAGTAAATGTTTAAGTTCATTCATAAATTTCATTTCACTAGCTGTGTTTACAATGCTCTCAGCATCGAAATTGGCTTTATGAAATTTTTTTAATTCTTCAATTTAATTATCTTTGATTTCGGTTATATTGAATTCCAAAAATGGTTTTTCATCCATTTTGTTTGGGGCAACTAAATCAGAATAAAATCTGTAAGTTATACCATTTGTCAACAAACCAAATTTTGCTTTAGATACGTGAAAATATCTTAATAATTGACCATCATGAATATTCAAATTTTGTCTCCAATCTTTACATTCAATTAAGATAGTTGGATGTCCATCTTTAAATATTGCATAATCTATTTTTTCTCCTTTTTTAATTCCTAAATCAGCTATAAATTCAGGAACAACTTCCAATGGATTAAATACGTCGTAACCCAAACTTTGTAAAAAAGGCATTACAAAAGCATTTTTTGTAGCTTCTTCAGTTTGAATATTTTCTTTGTGTTTAGTTCTTTCTGCAATTAGTTTAAGTTGGTCTTTCAAATCCATATTTACTTTTTTTAGGTTATAAACATTTATACTTTTGCAATATATAAGTGATTATGGCTTCTAGACCAATTCAAAAATATATGCATGTAATACAAAAAATGCCTACAAACGATTTCAGTCGTTTGCAATTAAAATAAAATCTGTAAAGGAATTTGATTTGGAATCCAATGCAGTTTTAGGGCTTTTCAAATGTAGCAATTTTTTTAATTTGAAAATGAACTAATTTGAAAATTTGTAGGGGAGCAATTATTCTAGTTGAATTGTATGACTTCGTCGAATTTTATTTTGTGTGGTAATGGAGTGAGTTCGTCTGATTAAGATTAATTATTTGAATAGATTTTTGATTCTCTTAAAAATGCTTCTTTTTTTATATTTCACAATTACAACTTCACCCATTAGCATATCTTGACTTTGAACCATTTCTATTTTTAAGCTTTTATTAGCTTTAAAAACTTCAACTTCTTTAGGTTCCATACCAATATAATTAAATAGGAGTACTACTTTATCTTCAAAATCTTTACTAGGAATTTTGATGGAAAAGTCTCCATCAAAATTTGAAGCTACTTTGTTATCGGTGCCTTTTTGAACTATTGTAACCCCCGGAAGAGAAGCGTTTTTTTCATTAGTATTCAATTTTTCCAAAACTTTTCCAGACAACTCAATAAATTCAGTCGAATTCATTTCTACTTGTTGAGAAGTTAGTTTATTCTCAGTGATTTCAGTTTTTGATTTTTCATTTTGTGAAAAAACAGGTGTGGATAAAAGGAAGGATGTAAAACCCATAAGCAACGCAATGCTTTGATTTTGTTTTATTTGTGACGTGTGTAATGTTTTGTCAATTTGATTAGTAGAAAATCGCCCACAAATAGGTTCATTTTCATTTAAACTTTTTACAAGTTGATCATTGGAAAAATATTGGTAATTTAATACCTCTTTTTTACAATTTGAACAAAACATACCTTTTTCTGTTGAAGTCATTTTACTCCAATCTTCATTACAAGGTTTCGGGATTTTAATTATAAACTTCATCAATTATTCGGGGTTATTTTAATTTGAAATGGATTAATTTGAAAATGAGGGTTTTATTCAATTATCAAATGCTAGTTTAAGAGTTCTACGTTGGAACTTACAACTGTAAGGTTAATTTCAGCTGTCCGCCAAGTCCTTGTTGGATAATTTTCATTAAAGTAGATAGTCTAATGTCAGACGAATTATTTTCAATTCTTGAAATATAGGATTTATTGGTTCCGCATTTTTGAGCTAACTCTTCTTGTGTCATCCCTAGTTTTGTTCGGGCTTCTTCAAGTAGAATCCCAAGTCGGAAAGATTCAAACTCTTGTTCCCAATTTTCACGTTTTGGCGCTCCTTTTTTTCCGTATTTCGCGTCCAGAATTTGGTCTAAAGTCGTACTATTATTTTTTGTTTTCATCTTGATATTCTTTCATTATTTTTAGTGCTTTTTCTATTTCGTCTTTCGGTGTCTTTTGCGTCTTCTTCTGAAAAGCATTGCCAAGAACAACTAAATTTCCTTTATCAAAAAAAGAAAATATACGAAATATTGTATTCCCTACTTCAACTCTTACTTCATAAAGTCCTTTTGTACCTTCCAAATGTTTGAAATATTTTTTAGGAACTTGTGGAGTAACTTCGATTAATTTAAGAGTCCATTCTATTTTTGCTTGAACGGGATCAGATTGTTTCTTATAAAAATCTAGAAAATAGCTTTTATAAGCAATGACTTTTCTGTCGGTATCCATAATACAAAGTTAACTGATTAGACAACATTTGCAACTATTTTTTTGAAATTTTTAAATGTTCATTTCTGTATAGTAGAAATGACATTAACTTGCTAATAGCTGCATTAATTATTTAAAATAAATCTGTAAAAGGAATACGACTTGGGGTCTATTGCAGTTACAGGGGCTTTTCAAATGTAGCAATTTTTTTAATTTGAAAATGAACTAATTCAAAAATTAGTATGACAAAAGTCTATTTCTTCAAACTCATTTTCAACCACAAAAATCCCAAAGTGCCTGATACAAACGAAGCGACTAAAATGGCGATTTTGGAATAAGTAATTACGTCTTCTCCATCATTTTTGAAGGCCAAAAGTGTAATGAAAATAGACATAGTAAAACCAATACCGCCTAACATTCCGGCGCCTAAAATTTGTTTCCATTGTAAATCCTTAGGCAAAGAACCAATGCCTAGTTTCACGCAAATAAAAGCAAAAAGTAAAATTCCGATGGGTTTACCCAATACGAGTCCAGCTATAATTCCAATAGAATTGGCGTGAGCAAGTCCTTCTTGCCAATTATTATCTATAGCAATGCATGTATTGGCAATGGCAAATAAAGGCAAGATGACAAAAGCGACTGGACGATGTAATGCGTGTTGCAAGCGGTAAGAAGAAGTTTTTTTGCCGCCATCTCCATACGGAATGATAAAGGCCAAAAGGACTCCTGTAATCGTAGCATGCACGCCTGAATTGAGCATGCAATACCACATCAATCCGCCGCCAATTAGATAGGGAATCAGGTTGTGTACATTTCTTCTATTCAAAATAAATAGACCCCCCAGAATACTAAATGCTAATCCTAAATAGAGAAAGGAAATGGTTTCTGTATAAAAAATGGCGATAACCAGAATAGCACCCAAGTCATCAATAACTGCCAAAGCGGTTAAGAATATTTTTAAAGACGTTGGCACTCGATTGCCTAAAAGTGACAAAATTCCAATGGCAAAAGCAATGTCGGTAGCCATAGGGATTCCGGCACCGTTTTGTGTTAGCGTTCCAAAATTGAAAGCTAAAAAAATCCCCGCAGGAACAGCCATTCCGCCGAGAGCTCCAAAAATGGGTAAAGTAGCATTTTTAATGTTCGACAATTCGCCACCATATAGTTCGCGTTCCAATTCTAATCCAATCAATAAAAAGAAAATGGTCATCAAGCCATCATTGATCCAATGTGTAATGGAATGATGTCCTATTGGTGTTTCCCAAAACCCAATGTAGCCGCTTTGAATAGGAGAATTGGCTAATGTCAAAGAAAGTAGCGTAACCAAAAGTAATAGCAAACCGCCCGCTTTTTCGCTTTCAAAAAATTCTCGAAACAATCGGCTGGCGTTCATCTGTTTTACATTTTAATTAGAATGAGTGCAATTTACACATTTCACACCTATTTTTTTTGTTAATTTGGGTTTGCAAAATACAATCCATTTATGGCCATACAAATTCTTCATATCGACAGCAACCACCCTTTGCTTTGGGATCAATTGGAACAAGCAGGTTTCGTGAATCATGAAGATTTTACGTCTTCCAAAGAGGCAATTGAAGCTAAAATACATAATTACCAAGGCATTGTTATTCGTAGCCGATTTAAAATTGACAAATCCTTTTTAGATAAAGCCACTAATTTGAAATTTATTGCACGTGTAGGAGCGGGTTTGGAAAGTATTGATTGTGAGTATGCCCAATCCAAAAATATTGCTCTCATCGCCGCTCCCGAAGGGAACCGGAATTCAGTAGCCGAACACAGTTTAGGTATGATTTTATCACTGTTTAACAACCTAAATCAAGCCGATGCTGAAATTAGAGCAGGGCATTGGAACCGAGAAAGCAATCGCGGACATGAATTGGACGGAAAAACGGTAGGAATAATTGGCTACGGAAATATGGGTAAGGCTTTCGCCAAAAAACTGCGAGGTTTTGAGGTGGATGTTTTGTGCTATGACATTCAGGAAAATGTGGGTGATGCCAATGCCAAACAAGTGAGTTTTGCCGAATTTCAAGAGAAAGTGGAAGTGTTAAGTTTGCATATTCCTTGGACTCCCGAAACGGATAAAATGGTCACTACTGAATTCATTAACGGATTTGCAAAGCCACTTTGGATTATCAATACTTCGCGCGGAAAAAACATTGTTACTGCTGATTTGGTTTCGGCCTTGCAGTCGGGCAAAGTGTTAGGCGCAGGATTGGACGTATTGGAATATGAAAAACTATCGTTCGAAACCTTGTTCCAAGAGGCGACTACTCCCGAAGCATTTCAGTATTTATTGAATGCCAAAAATGTTATTTTAACTCCTCATATTGCGGGTTGGACATTTGAAAGTCACGAACGCTTGGCTCAAGTGATTGTCGATAAAATAAAAGCACTTTATTTGTAACTAAAAACTAACGGTATGGAAACTGTAAAACACGAAGCCTGGAATACTCCGCAACCACAATTCCAAAATAATAAAAAGGTCGCCTGTGGGATTTTTGCCCTTTTATTAGGTCCGCTTGGAGTGCATAAATTTTATTTGGGATACACGGGAACGGGTATAATTTGGCTAATCTTAAGTATTTGCTCTTGCGGTGCATTGACTGGTTTGTTTGGCTTAATCGAAGGGATTATTTACCTGACTAAATCAGATGAAGAGTTTTATCAAACGTATCAAGTAGGGCAAAAGCACTGGTTTTAATTATTAGCAGTAACTATTTTTTCAACCATTAAGTCAATAAGAATCATTAAGAGTTTTTCTTAATCTAACTTACTATCTTAATGGTTCAATTCTAATTCTAGTCTTCTTTCTCGTTGGATTTTCGTTCTAATTCGGCTTGGTATTCTTCGATAACAGGCTTCATAGTGCTTTCAGGAATATCCGAAATTCTAAGGTAAATCAGTCCATCAATTGCGTTATTGAACAAAGGATCCACATTAAAAGCTACCAAACGCGCATTCTGTTTGATGTATTTTTTAATCAAAACAGGCAAGCGTAAACTTCCTGGCTCCAGTTCATCAATAACTTTATCGAATTTGTTCAAATCGGCTTCCGTTTCATTGAAAACAAAATCTTTGTCGGCATCCTTTAATTTCACCTTGTACTCTTTTTTAGGGTGAATGTACTGCGCAATATATGGGTCGTAATAATGAGACTTCATGAATTCAATCATCAATGATTTTGAAAAATCAGAGAATTGGTTACTAATACTTACCCCGCCCAATAAAAATTTATGTTCTGGATAATGTAAGGTAGTATGGATAATTCCGCGCCATAGCAAGAACAACGGCATCGGTCTTTGTTGGTATTCTTTAATAATAAAAGCACGTCCCATTTCGATGGACTTGCTCATCATATCATGTAATTCTGGTTCAAAACGGAAAAGACTATTCAAGTAAAAACCATTCATTCCGTATTTAGGATAGATTTCAGCTCCCAATCCCATACGGTAGGCGCCGGCTAGTTTTTTTGCTTCGTCATCCCATAAAAAAAGATGGTGGTAGTATTGATCGTAAGCATCTAAGTCAATAGACTCATTCGTTCCTTCTCCCACTTCTCTAAAGGTAATTTCTCTTAAACGACCTAGTTCGTGAAGAATGTTTGGAATTTTATCTGCCTTGGTGAAGAATACTTCATAATTTTTGCTTTGTAACAAACGCGCGTCAGAGGCTCTTAAGGCATCCACTTCAGCAATCATTTTTTCAGTACTAGCAGGTGTTACTATTTCCTTAGGATTTTTATTCGAAGGTTTTAAGCTAGCGGCTTTTAAGAATTTGCTTTTTTTCTCAAAAGGATTGGCTAACATATAGGTTTTCTTTCTCAAGAATTCCGAATATTCATCCAATGACTTGTATTCATTTTGTTCGGATACCGAAATTGGTTTACCAATACGTACTTTAATGACACGGTGTTTTTGACTGAATACTTCCGAAGGCAATTTGGCTGTACGTAACGTACCGCTGATTTTAGAAAGGAAGTAAAATAAACCACTATTTTTGGCGTGGAAATAAATAGGTACCACAGGTACTTGTGCCTTGCGAATGACTTTGATAGCACCTTCTTCCCAAGGTTTGTCCACCATTAATTTTCCGTCTTTGTAGGTCGAAACTTCACCGGCAGGGAACATTCCTAAAGGCTTTCCATCGCTTAAGTGACGAAAAGTTTCTTTGATTCCCACCACACTCGATTTAGCATCCTTATGATTTTCAAAAGGATTTACCGGCATGATGTATTTTTTCAAAGGTTCGATGCGATGCAAAAGGAAGTTGGCAATAATTTTAAAATTAGGTTCTCTTTCGAGCATTAATTTCAATAACAAAACACCATCAATTCCACCAAGGGGGTGGTTCGAAATGGTAATATAAGCCCCCTCTTTTGGAAGGCGTTTTAAATCTTCTTCTGGAATTTCAAATTTGATTTGTAAATCGTCTAATACCCCATTCAAGAAAGCTACTTCACTTAAATGTTTGTTTCTATCATAGACATTATTCAATTCAGAAATCTTAAGTACTTTCATGAGTACCCAGCCCGAAAATGTACCAAGGAATCCGTATTTATCCGTATTTATTGCTTTCGCAACTTCTTTAGCAGTTACTAAACCCATATCATTTTTTGTGTTTGAGGCAAGTGACAAAGATAACAAAAAACTCCATTTTCTGACTTTTTTGGAATCAAACTTCTACTTTTTTATTACATTTGAAGACGGTATTACGCCACAATAGGGAACTATAAAAACACCACCTTTCAATGAAAATTATTTCGTATAATGTCAATGGAATTCGTTCAGCCATTTCAAAAGGATTGCTCGAATGGTTGCAACAAGCTGATCCAGACGTCATTTGTTTTCAAGAGATTAAAGCACAAGCTGATCAAGTGCCAACTTTGGATATTGAATTAGCAGGATATCCTTATCATTACTGGTTTCCGGCTACCAAAAAAGGGTACAGTGGAGTGGCTATTTTGTCCAAAACAAAGCCTAACAATATCGTTTTTGGAACTGGAATTGAACACATGGATTTTGAAGGGCGCAACCTGCGTGTTGATTTTGATGACGTTTCTGTCATGAGTTTGTATTTGCCTTCGGGAACCAATTCGGAGCGCTTGGATCACAAGTTCATGTACATGGATGATTTTCAAAAATACATTGATAATTTGAAGAAGGAAGTTCCTAATTTGGTCATTTGTGGCGATTACAATATTTGCCACGAAGCCATTGATATTCACGATCCAATTCGTAATAAAAATGTATCTGGATTTTTGCCTGCTGAGCGTTCTTGGTTAGATAATTTCTTGAAAAGCGGCTTTATTGACAGCTTCCGTTTTTTAAATAAAGAACCGGATAATTACACTTGGTGGACGATGCGTTTTCCAACGGCGCGATTAAATAACAAAGGGTGGCGCATCGATTATTGCTTGGTAAGTGAGCCATTGAGAAACCGAATCAAACGTGCTTTGATTTTGCCTGAAGCCAAACATTCAGACCATTGTCCGATTTTGGTAGAAATTGAGTAAATTTGTGGGAGCTTTTTCCTGCTATACGCTTTATCTTTTTATAAATTTCGGCTTCGAGTGCCTCCGCCTCAATTAAAAAAAGGATATCGCTTCTATCAGGGCTACGGCGCTACAATAAAAAAGAAAAAATATAGTTTTAGTTACAAATACAATATAAACCCCATTCATCATGATTAAAAAAGTTGCCATCGGATTGTTAGTACTAGCTTTAAGCACTTCTTGTGTGTCTAAAAAAATCTATACCGATTTAGAAAGTAAGTATACCGACTTAAAGAAAGAAAACAGAACACTTGCTGACGAAAATGCAGCTTTGGCGAAAGCCAAAAACCAATTAGAATTAGACGGTGCGGCTTTGAAAACAGATTTAGATAAATTGAAAGCCGATTATACTAAACTAAAAGCAGAGCATGAAGCAAATGTAGATAAGTACAAAGCATTGCAAGATTCGTACGCTGCTTTAGAAAAAAATAGTAATGAGTCTTTAGAAAGCAACATGAAGAAAAATCGTGAGTTGCTAGACGAGTTAGACGAAAAAGCTAAAGCTTTAGCTTTAGAGCAAGAGCAACTAAGCAAAAACGCACAACGTTTGAAAGAATTGGAAGACATGATTGCGGCGAAAGAGGCAAGCATGAAAAAACTAAAAGAGACGTTGTCTAAAGCATTGAATAGTTTTGAAGGTAAGGGCTTGACTGTTGAACAAAAAAACGGAAAAGTATACGTTTCTATGGAAAACAAATTGTTGTTTAGTTCAGGAAGTTGGGCGGTAAGTACCGAAGGTAAAAAAGCCGTGGTTGAATTGGGAAAAGTATTGGGAGATAATCCAGATATTGCCGTTTTAATTGAAGGCCACACCGATGATGATGCCTTTACAGCTTCGGGACCAATTGCTGACAACTGGGATTTATCGACTAAAAGAGCGACTTCAATCGTGGGTATATTGAGCGAAAACAAAAAAATCAACAAGCAAAATTTGACTGCTGCAGGTAGAGGAGAATTTTCGCCTTTAGCGAGTAACGCAACCACTGAAGGAAAAGCAAAAAACCGTCGTATCGAAATTATCTTAACACCAAGATTAGATGCTATTGCAGAAATGTTGAATGAGATTAATTAGTCTCACCTCAAATACATAAATTTATTTTTACAAAAGGCTCAGCATATTGTCGGGCCTTTTTGCTATTTATAGAATCCGTTTCAATCTGTGTTATGAAGTCTGTTAAATCCGTGAACTATTTTAATCGTAAATCGTATTCAATTTGAACTAGACTTTTACCATTGTTATTACCATTCCTTTAGTATATTTGTTTCTCAAAAAAAGCGACTTACAAACATGAAATACACGACTATCCCCAATACTGAAATTAAAGTCAGTAAAATTTGTTTAGGCACGATGACTTTTGGTGAACAAAATTCAGAAGTAGAGGGTCATGCCCAAATGGATTATGCCTTAGAAAACGGGGTTAACTTTTTTGATACGGCCGAGATGTATTCCGTACCGGGACGTCAAGAAACTTATGGAAGTACCGAACGTATTTTGGGAACTTGGTTTAAAAAAACGGGGAATCGTGATCAAGTAGTTTTGGCAACGAAAATAGCGGGACCGAATCCGGCATTTGCGTATATGCGTGAAAAAGTGGATTTCTCTCCAGCGAGTATTCAGTATGCTTTAGACCATAGTTTGCAACGTTTACAAACAGATTATGTAGATATTTATCAACTGCATTGGCCAGAACGCAAAGCTAATTTCTTTGGACAACGTGGGTTCAAAGCACAAGACGATGCTTGGGAAGATAATATTCACGAGGTATTGACTACTTTGGAAGGATTTGTCAAACAAGGAAAAATCAAACATATTGGGTTGTCAAACGAAACACCTTGGGGACTAATGCGTTTCTTGGAAGAGCACAAATACCACAATTTACCTAAAATCAAAACCGTACAAAACCCCTATTCTTTATTGAATCGCTCTTTTGAAGTGGGCAATGCTGAGGTATGTTTGCGCGAAAATGTAGGTTTATTAGCCTATTCTCCAATGGCTTTTGGACTTTTGTCTGGAAAGTTTTTAAATGGACAACAACATCCAACTTCTCGATTAGCGTTGTTTCCTCAAATGGCAAGATATAGTAGTCCGCAATCAGCTGAAGCGACTCGTTTGTATAACGAAATTGCTCAAAACCATGGATTAACGCTAACGCAATTGGCCTTAGCTTTTATTGAGCAACAACCATTTGTAACCAGTACGATTATTGGTGCCACAACTATGGAACAATTAAAAGAAAATATCGCAACCATTCAGGTAACACTTTCAGACGAAGTCTTGAAAGAAATTGACAAAATTCAAGCAATTATTCCTGATCCAGCACCATAAAAATAAAAGCTTCCAGTCTTTAAGTCTGGAAGCTTTTTTAATTTATTTCAAACTTCGTAAATCGTATATCGTATATCAAACTATTCCTCACCTGTTTTCAGGAATTCAAAATCAAATTCTTCTCTCGGTGGAATAGAATCTACTGCTATACCAGTGGTGTCTTGATGCTTACGAATAGTTAAAAACGCGCGCGCATTTCCCGAAAGTGAAACCCCATACGGATTGATGCTATCACTAGCCGTTAAAATCCCTCGGCGTAACATCAAATTACTCAAATAACGTTGATTTTTCAAAGCAAATCCTTTCAGGTTTCCTTGATCGTCAAATTGATACATGAATTTCTTTGGACTTGGAATAATAGTAGCCAAGTACAAACATTCGTTAAACGTTAAATTCGCTGGACTTTTTTGGAAATAAAAACGACTTGCCTCGCCAATTCCGTATACGTTTGGACCCCATTCAATAATATTGAAATAGACCTCTAACATACGTTCTTTGCTTACAATTCGGTTGTTTTCCAAAATGTAAACCAACAGAATTTCTTCCAGTTTACGAGATAATGTTTTCTCACGAGTCAAGAACACATTTTTGATTAATTGCATACTGATGGTGCTACCACCACGGGAGAATTTTCGGGTTTTGATGTTTTTGATAATCGATTGTTTGAATGCCTCGGTTATAAATCCGCGATGTCTAAAGAAAGAAGGATCTTCGGTAGTCAACACGCATTTTTTCAAATAAGGTGAAATCTGATCCATTGGAGTATAATTCGGATTTGAACTACCTACAAAAACAGGACGTTGTCGCACATTATCAATAATGGCACGGTACTCAAATTCGCCATTTAATTTTCCTAAATTGGCTTGGCCAAAACGGTAAATACGTAAATTCTCTTTATTCAATTTACTATCAAAAACAATATCTTCAGGTTTGTTTTTATTGAACATAAAGTCCAATTTATAATCAAAATTTCCGCTAGCTAACATGCCTTGAAAGTTGGTAAACAAACCATCGGGAAGCGAAGTGATAAAATCCTGTGCCTGCATTTTTGGAATACGGATATTCATTTTATAAATGGTATCTTCTTCGGTTTCGTAAGCTAAATACGGGTGGAATTTAATTTTATTCAATTGTACGGTTGAAGAGCTATCTAACGAGATAAAGTCTTCGCCTAGCAAGAATCGGTAATCAAAACGTGCATTGCGAATGACCACATCTTTACTCGCAATTTTAGGATGATTAACATTCAAATTGGCAATCGAGGAGTAACCATCAATATGGAATTCGTCGCCATCACTTTCAATATTTTCTATATTCAAACGAATGGAATCAAAACTAGAAAGCAAATGAAATCGTTCATCCAAATAAGGCACTTTAATAGGCCCTTTATCCATATTGAAAAACTGAATATCGGCTGTACGGTCTCTTGGATCAGCTTCTCCAGCAATGCGCCAACGTTGTGCAAAAGTGTTGGTTTTAACATGAATCACACTTTCTAAATCGCCTCCATCCAAAACTAATTTTTTGACATCAATAGTCGCTTTTTTTCCATTGTCATCTAATTTGAAAACCAAGTTTTTAATGTCCATATCCGTTGGCACCAAATTCAATAAGCGAAAAATGATTCGTTTAGCTAAGGCTGCGTAATCTCTTTTTTCATCCGTAACCTCTTGATTTTTGTTCTTTTTTAGAAAAGCATCAAAGTTGCGAACGTTGCCTTTTTTTGTCAATTGCACCAAACCGTTTTTGATTTCTAAAGTACCTAATTGCACATCGCCAATGAGTAAATGCCAAAAACTGATACTGGTTTTCATTTTTTGGATTTTGAATAAGGTGTCGGCATGTTTAGGAGCCAAAACCACATCGGTTAGATTTACGGCTGAAATCCCATCAAAAGAAGCTGTTTTTATGGTAAATTTACTATCGTAATCACGATCCATTTTAACGGCCACTTTCTCTAAGGTTACTTTTAAAATTTCGTCTCTGAAATAATAAAATGTAGCCAAAGTAGAAGCCAATAAAACGAAAATAACGCCGAGTGTAATTCCTATTTTCTTCTTGTTGAATCTCATAAAAAATGCAGAATAATTGAAGTTGTAAAGAAAGTAAAAAAAAGCCAATTTTTTAGTTCAAATTAAAAGCGGTAGCAATTTTTTGGAGTGATGCAGAAATCCAAACGAATGTCTTTTTCAAAAACATCGGCAATGAAGGTTTCGGCTTCAAAGAACGAAAGTCCAATTTTGATCGTTTCAGGGGTGCATTCGGCTAAAAACTGATCGTAAAAACCTTTGCCATAACCTACACGATTTCCTTTTGTATCGAAAGCCAAAAGAGGTACAAAAACGACTTGAATTTTGGACGACGGCACTTCAATTCCGTCCATGGGTTCTGGGATATTGTATTCGTTTTTCTTGATTTTGGTATTGTCCGTGAGCAGGTAATGTGTCATTTTTCGGGTGTCGAAATCGGCTTTCGAAATCACAATTTCCTTGTCTTTGCCAGAAAGTAAATGCAACAAAAATTCGGCATTAACTTCTTTTTGTTCTTCAATGGGTAAAAAAACATGAAAATATGTTTTGTTCCAAATATCAAGTGCCAACACACTATTGGCAATTGCCAAGCTCATTTCTTCGATACTTTCTTCCGAAAGGGTTTTTCGTAAGGCCTTGTATTGCGCGCGTAATTCGGTTTTTGTCATAATCTGCAAAAATAAGAATTGAATTTTCTTTTTAAACCATTAAGGCATTAAGTTAAATTTAGGAATCACTTAATGAGCCTTAATTCCTTAATGGTTCTAATTCCTAAAAGTAGCATTAATTTTCGCGCTGCAAAAGAAAACCGATGATTTTGATTTGCAAGAATGTTATTTGTAAATTTGGAAACAATTCGACTCGACTTAAAATGACATTACCCAACATTGCTTTACAAATACAAACGCTACCAGACAATCCAGGTGTTTATCAATACTACGATAAAGACGGAAAGATTCTGTATGTGGGCAAAGCCAAAAATCTAAAAAAACGAGTTTCGTCGTATTTCAATAAAATTCACGATACGGCCAAAACGAATGTCTTGGTCAAGAAGATTGTAACCATCAAACACATCGTTGTTCCTACCGAAACCGATGCGCTTTTGCTGGAAAATAATTTAATAAAAACCTTGCAACCGCGCTATAACGTATTGTTGCGCGACGATAAAAGTTATCCGTGGTTGTGCATTAAAAAAGAACCATTTTCGCGAATTTTTTCTACCCGAAGAATGGTCAAAGACGGCTCAGAATATTTTGGACCTTACACGAGTTTCAAGACTGTAAATACTATTTTGGACTTGATCAAAGAATTGTATCCGTTGCGCACTTGTAACTTTGATTTGAGTGCTAACAATATCGAAAGTGGCAAGTTCAAAGTCTGTTTAGAATACCATATTGGTAATTGCAAAGGACCTTGCGAAGGATATGAAACGGTTGCCGAATACCAAAAACAAGTTGATGCCATTCGCGAAATTTTGAAAGGAAATTTCAAAGAAAGCATGAAAGATTTTAAGCGTTTGATGGTTGAATTGGCTCAAGAAATGCGTTTTGAAGAGGCTCAAAAAATCAAAGAAAAAATAGAAATCCTCGAAAATTACCAATCGCGTTCTACGATTATCAATCCGAAAATCACCAATATTGATGTGTTTTCGATTGTCTCAGACGAAAGTGCGGCCTATGTCAATTTTTTACAAATTTCCCACGGATCGATTATTCGTTCCCATACCATGGAAATCAAAAAAAAATTGGAAGAAACCGACGAAGAATTATTGGAACTAGCTATTATTGAATTGCGAGAGCGTTTTCAATTGTTGTCTAAAGAAGTAATTGTTCCTTTTGAGGTCGATTTGGGCGAAAACATCAAAATTACTGTGCCTCAATTGGGCGACAAAAAACAAATTTTAGACCTGTCTATTCGCAATGCCAAATTCTACCGCATTGAGCAGTTGAAACAATTACAAATTGTAGATCCTGATCGTCACGTGAACCGAATTATGGCTCAAATGAAAAAAGACTTGCGTTTGCCGGTAGAACCTCGTCATATTGAGAGTTTTGATAATTCCAATATTCAAGGAACCAATCCTGTTTCGGCTTGTGTGGTGTTCAAAGATGGTAAACCCAGCAAGAAAGATTACCGCCATTTCAATATCAAAACAGTTGAGGGGCCTAATGATTTTGCTTCTATGGAAGAAGTGGTGTACCGCAGGTACAAACGCCTTTTGGACGAAAACCAACCTTTGCCGCAGTTGATTATTATTGATGGAGGGAAAGGGCAATTGTCTTCGGCTTTAAAAAGCATTGATGACTTGGGGTTGCGAGGAAAAATTACGATTATTGGTATTGCCAAGCGTTTGGAAGAACTATTTTATCCCGGCGATTCTATCCCGTTGTACCTCGACAAAAAGTCCGAAACGCTCAAAGTCATTCAGCAATTGCGTAACGAGGCGCACCGTTTTGGGATTACCCATCACCGTGACAAACGCAGTAAAGCCGCTCTTAATTCGTCTATAGAATCCATTCCAGGCATTGGCGAAAAGACCATGACTACCTTAATTCAGCATTTCAAAAGTGTTAAAAGATTGAAATTAGCCACCGAAAAAGAAATTTCTGAGGTGGTTGGGCTATCAAAAGCCAAAAAAATTACCGACTTTTACACTACCAAATAATTTTTTATGAGCCTATCCCAGCTGTCCACTCCAAGTCCTCAATTACAATCTTTTTTTTCTAAGGAAAAAAAAGGAGCTTCTGTTGTCGCTCTTTTTTTTCAAGAAAAAATGAGATTTCAATCTTCGGGGCTTTCCACTTCCATCTGGGGCTTGTTGTTTGCGGTACTATTCGTATTCAGTTTTCAAAATACTTTTGCTCAAGAACAAAAAAGACCTAAAATTGGATTGGTATTAAGTGGTGGAGGTGCCAAAGGATTTGCACACATTGGGGTATTGAAAGTAATTGAAGAAGCGGGAGTAAAAATTGATTATATTGGTGGTACTAGTATGGGAGCCGTAGTTGGCGGATTGTATGCTTCGGGATATAATGCTACACAAATAGATTCTATATTTCAGACTACTAATTTTGATGAATTACTTAATGATTTTGTTCCGAGGTCTTCCAAGAGTTTTTACGAAAAACGGAATGACGAATCGTATGCTTTAGTGCTTCCATTCAATAAATTCCGAATCGGAATTCCCGAGGCATTGTCTAAAGGTTTGTACAACTTTAATCTGTTGAGCAAACTGACTCGGAATGTGCGCCATGTGAGAGATTTTAATCAGTTGCCAACTCCCTTTTTGTGTATTGGAACTAATATTGAAACAGGAAAACAAGTAGTGCTTAACAAAGGAAATTTGGCGCAAGCGATGTTAGCAAGTGCTGCTTTCCCCTCTCTTTTTTCGCCTATAGAAATTGACGGCGAATTATTAGTTGATGGCGGTGTGGCTAATAATTATCCTATAGAGGAGGTTCGAAATTTAGGTGCAGACATTATAATAGGGGTTAATGTACAGGATGGATTAGCTGATCGATCTCAACTTAAAAATGCTACTAAGATTTTGGTTCAAATTACGAATCTTCAGTCGATTGAAAAGATGAAGAACAAAATTCAAGACACCAATATTTACATTAATCCTGACATTAAAAATTATGGGGTTATTTCCTTTGATAAAGGCAAAGAAATTGTTCAAAAAGGAGAAGAAGCTGCTTTTTCTGTATATGAAAAAATTCACGCTTTGGCGGATTATCAAAAACCATATCAAAAGCCAAAATTGCAATTGGAAAAAGATAGTTTACAGTTTCGTCATGTCTACACCAATGAGTTGAAGAATTTCAATAAAGATTATGTATTGGGGAAATTGCATTTCAAAACAAGTAAAAAGCTTACTTATGCTGATTTGCAATCAGGAATCAATACGATCAATGCTACCCAAAATTTCAGCGCTATTAGTTATTCGTTTGAGCCAGGTGAAAATGGAGAAAGTCTAAATTTGAGTTTAGTGGAAAATCCTACTAAGGATTATTTAAAATTTGGCTTGCATTATGATGGCTTGTTTAAAAGTGGCGTTTTGATTAATTTAACCCATAAGAAAGCGTTGTTCAAAAATGACATTGCTTCGCTTGATTTGGTTCTTGGAGATAATTTTAGATACAATTTAGATTATTATATCGATAATGGGTTTAATATTAGTTTCGGGTTTAGGTCGCAGTTCAATCAATTTAATCGCAATGTAACTAAATCTTTAGGAGACTTAAATTTGATGTCTTTTGGAATAGATGCAGTTAATGTTGATTTTTCAGATTTAACCACTCAAGCTTACGTCCAGTCAGGCTTTGCACAAAAGTTTTTAGTTGGAGCAGGAGCTGAGTTGAAATATTTAAAAATCAAATCAGATATTTTGACTAATACTAATTCGACGATTGATAACAGCAGCTATTGGAGTGCTTTTGGGTATATGAAATATGATTCTTTCGACAATAAATATTTTCCAAAAACAGGCTGGTATTTTGCGGCTGATTTTCAATCGTATCTATTGTCTTCAAATTACACGACTAATTTTTATCCTTTTTCAATCCTTAAAGCAGATTTTAGAAAGGCAATTACTTTTTTTAATAAGGTAACTTTCAAATTTCAAGGAGATGCAGGAGCTTCTATTGGTAGTGATAGTGTTCCTTTCTTTAATTTTGTTTTAGGAGGATACGGATTTAATCCTATTAATAATTTCAAGCAATTTTATGGTTACGATTTTTTAAGTGTAGCCGCTAATAGCTATATTAAGGCTAGTGGAACAGTTGATTATCAGTTTTATAGAAACAATCACCTGAATTTTTCTGCTAATTTTGCTAATTTAGATCATAATCTATTTTCGTCAGTAAATTGGATTGCTTTTCCTAAATATTCAGGTTACGCAGTTGGATATGGGTTAGATACCGCTATAGGTCCTGTTGAAGTTAAATATTCGTGGTCTCCAGAAAATGCCAAAGGATATACTTGGTTTGGAGTTGGTTTTTGGTTTTAAGACTTTAATTAGACGTTTTTGACCTTGAAAACTCTTAAAATTTTGAATTTTATTGTGAATTTTGACGAATTTTGTTCAAAATAAATTAAAATAATCATTAAAAAAGGCACTTATTTTTTTATTATGTAAAAAAATAAGTGTTTTCGGTTTTATAAATGACAAATCTTCTGTTAAAGTATATTTTTAGAAAAAAAATTGATTCAACTTGCTGTAAATTTGTAAAACAAAAATGAAAGGGGTGGTTTCCTTTCGATTTTTGATATAAATTTTCATAATTTATAGTTTTTTGGTTAGTTAATAGCACAAAAACTCAGTCAATATTTGACTGAGTTTTTTTGTTTTAATACTTTTGGTACGGAATTGGTAATTATAACTAGTAAGTACACCAAAATCAAGATGAAAAAATTCGCCTCCTTCATAGTTTTCTTAATCACCATTTCTTCGTATTCCCAAAAAGAAGATGCTTT
Organism: Flavobacterium sp.; assembly: GCF_031537875.1. Lineage (GTDB taxonomy): Bacteria > Bacteroidota > Bacteroidia > Flavobacteriales > Flavobacteriaceae > Flavobacterium. The sequence goes on from NZ_JAVKNB010000003.1 coordinate 54,030, forward strand.
CGGTGCCGGGGAATGGTTTAAATTCCGAATTCATTATGGTTTTGTCAACGCGGGCTATGCCACTTTGGAGGTCAAAGATGCTACTGTAAACAACACAAAAGTATTTCATGTTATTGGCAAGGGCTATACCACGGGAGTTTCTCGATTTTTCTTTAAAGTAGATGATTTGTATGAAAGTTACATTGATAAATCAACTAATAATCCCTATCAGTTTGTTCGAAAAATAGATGAAGGTGGTTACACCAAAAACCAAGAAGGATTTTTTACACCCTCTGCCAATAGAATTTTGGTCAAAGATTATAAAAACGATACAGAAAAGACATTTGTAATTCCTAAAAATACGCAGGACATTATGTCTGCCTTTTACTATTTGCGAAATTTCCCAAGTATTGACAAAATTAAACCCGGAGAATCAGTTGCTATTGATATGTTTTTTGATGAAGAAACTACAAAGTTTAAGTTAAAATTTATTGGTCGGGAAGATATTACTACTAAATTTGGCACTATTGCTACCATGGTATTCCGTCCTTTGGTTCAATCAGGGAGGGTTTTTAAAGAGCAAGAAAGTGTAACCGTTTGGATTTCAGACGATGACAATAAAATTCCATTGAGAATCCAAGCAAGTCTTGCCGTAGGTTCCATAAAAGCCGATTTAGACGCATTCAAAGGATTAAAAAATCCGTTTAAAGTAAAACAATAATGACTAGTACCGATAGTACAAAGGCTATTTTAAAAGAAATTGATTTAAAATACGACGCCATAAATCAAAAATCCGAAACCCATCTAGAAGGGCTGCTCTGGTCTAAACCCATAACATATTGGGATTATATACAGACTGATGCTTTGCTAAGCCTTCAAACTCAGAGAACAACGCTTCCAGACGAGATGGTTTTTATCATGTACCACCAAGTCAATGAATTGATTTTCAAAATGATTTTATGGGAAATGCAACAAATATCGTATTGTCAGGATATTAAAATTGATTTTTTTACGGAGCGATTAATGCGAATTAGTCGCTATTTTGATATGTTGACTACTTCTTTCGAAATTATGGAAAACGGAATGGAAGTGGAACAGTACATGAAATTTAGAACTACTTTGACACCAGCGAGTGGTTTCCAAAGTGCACAATACCGATTGATTGAATTTTGCTCTACCGATTTAATTAATTTGATTGATTATCGATTTAGATCATCTATTAACAGAGATACTTCGTATGAATTTGCTTTTGAACATTTGTATTGGCAAGCCGCGGGTAAAGACTACAAAACAGGAGAAAAATCATTTCTTTTGGAAGAGTTTGAAAGAAAATATAAAAATGTTTTCTTGAGTCACATGCAAGAGTACAACACGATTAATATTTGGCAAAAATTCAAACAGTTGCCTCTAGAAGATCAAAATAATTCTGAATTGATTCAAGCAATGCGTCATTATGATTACACTGTAAATATTACATGGGTAATGCAGCATTTGAATGTGGCCATTAAGTATATTGATCAAAGTGGCATTGGAGATGGTGAAGCCACAGGGGGGAGTGATTGGAAAAAATACATGCACCCTAAATACCAAAGAAGAATCTTTTTTCCTGAACTTTGGAGCGCTGAAGAAATAGCGCAATGGGGAGAAACAAAATAATACGATTACCAAATGTTAAAAAGAATACAGCCCTTTTTCGTAAGCCTACTAATTGTGTTGACCATTGTTTCTTGCACTAAAAACCAAGAAACTATAGAAGAACAAGAAGCAAAAAAAACTCCTTTGGCAAGCGAGTTTGGATTTATGTATGCTGATTTTAACGTAATTCACGATACTATTAAAAAAGGAGATACATTTGGGAGTATTATCGAAAAACAAAATATCGGAGACAAAGAAGTGTACGATATCATCGAGAAAGTGAAAGATACTTTTGATGTGCGTATCATGCGTTACAACAAGCCCTATGTTTTGCTTCGATCTAAGCATAAGAAGAACAAATTACAGGTTTTTATCTATCAACCTGATGCAGTCAATTATTATGTAATTGATTTGAGAGATACTTCGGTGGTGGCGTATAAAAAAACTAAACCTATCAAAATCAAACGAAGAACGATTGGTGGCGTGCTGAAAAGTTCGCTTTCTGAAACGTTGGAGAGTGCAAAAGTGGAAGGCTCTTTAGCAAGCAAAATCACCAAAATCTATGCTTGGTCGATTGATTTTTTCAAATTAAAAAAAGGAGATCGATTTGCTTTGACCTTCACAGAAAGATATATTAATGATTCTATTTATGATGGAGTTGATAGTTTAGAAGCGGCATTTTTCGAATACAAGGGAAAGATAGTATATGCATTTCCCTTTGCTTCTAATTCGTCGGGAAAAATTGAATATTATGACGACGAGGGAAAAACGTTGAAGAATTTTTTCTTGAAAACACCCATTAAATTTAGTCGAATTACGTCTAGATACAGCTCTAATCGATTGCATCCTGTTCAAGGAATTTGGAAAGCGCACAAAGGAACCGATTATGCAGCTCCTTATGGAACACCGATTACAACGACTGCAGCAGGTGTGGTAGAACAAACGGGTTTCACTACAGGAAATGGCAATTTTGTAAAAGTCAAACACAACGGAACGTATTCGACACAATACCTTCACATGTCTAAAATTTTAGTAAGACGTGGGCAACATGTTACACAAGGACAAGTTATCGGTTTAGTGGGAAGTACGGGATTGGCTACAGGGCCTCATGTGTGTTATCGTTTTTGGAAAAACGGCGTTCAAGTTGATGCATTACGTTTAAAATTACCAACAGGAGAATCGATGACCGGCGCGTCTAAAAAAAGATACATACAACAAATCGAACCGCTTAAAAGAGAGTTGGATAGTGTAGCCAACTTATAAAAACACTTCTTTTTTTTAAAATTGTGATATGTTTTGGGTACAATTTGTATTCAAACTAATTTCAGTATTTTTGCCCAAAATTTAAAAACAACAAAACAAACCAATTATAAAAATGGCTTTACAAACAGTTAATCCTACCCAAACTGCTACTTGGGCAAAATTGCAACAACATTATGATGCAATTGCATCGACTACTATGCAAGAATTATTTCAAGCAGATGCATCAAGAGTTGAAAACTTCAATTTAAAATGGAATGATTTCCTTTTGGATTATTCTAAAAATAGAATCAACCAAGAAACGGTAACTTTATTATTGGAATTAGCCAATCAAGTAGGGCTCAAAGAAGCTATCGCTTCTTATTTTGGAGGAGAGTTAATTAATCAAACAGAAAATAGAGCGGTACTTCATACTGCTTTGCGAGCTAAAGAATCGGCAGTAATTAACGTAGAAGGGCAAAATGTAATGCCTGAAGTATATGCTGTTAAAAATAAAATCAAAGCTTTTACTAATGAGGTGGTGTCTGGCAAAAGAACGGGTTATACAGGAAAAACGTTTACAGATATCGTTAATATTGGTATTGGAGGTTCAGACTTAGGACCTGCTATGGCAGTTGAAGCGTTGCAGTTCTATAAAAATCATTTGAATGTGCATTTCGTTTCTAATGTAGATGGAGATCACGTTAATGAAATTATCAAGAAAATAAATCCAGAAACGACATTATTTGTCATTGTTTCTAAAACGTTCACTACGCAAGAAACATTAACGAATTCAGAAACCATTAAAGAATGGTTTTTAAAATCAGCCAAACAAGAAGACGTGGCGAAGCATTTTGTTGCCGTTTCTACTAATTTAGATAAAGTAACGGAGTTTGGAATTAATCCAGCCAATGTTTTTCCAATGTGGGATTGGGTTGGAGGCCGTTTTTCTTTGTGGAGTGCGGTAGGCCTTTCTATTAGTTTGGCTATTGGATTTGAAAATTATGATGCGTTATTAAGCGGAGCTAATGAAATGGACGAGCATTTCAAGACTACTGATTTTGACCAAAACATTCCCGTAATCTTAGCCTTATTGAGTGTTTGGTACAATAATTTCTTTGGAGCTGAAAGTGAAGCTTTGATTCCGTACACACAATATTTACAAAAATTGGCGCCTTACTTGCAACAAGGAACTATGGAAAGTAATGGTAAAAGTGTAGGGCGAGATGGTAAGTCAGTTAATTACCAAACAGGCACGATCATTTGGGGAGAACCAGGAACCAATTCGCAACACGCCTTTTTTCAATTAATTCACCAGGGAACCAAAGTTATTCCAGCTGATTTTATCGGATTTGTAAAACCATTGTACGGAGATGACAATCACCATGACAAATTGATGTCAAACTTTTTTGCACAAACAGAAGCTTTGTTGCATGGTAAGACAGAAGCGCAAGTACAAGCTGAATTTGATAAACAAGGTTTGTCTAAAGAAAAGGCAGCGGCTTTATTGCCATTTAAAGTATTTACTGGAAACAAACCAACTAATACGTTGTTGATTCAGAAATTAACTCCAAAATCTTTAGGGTCGCTTATCGCGATGTACGAACATAAGATTTTTGTTCAAGGAGTAATTTGGAATATTTTTAGTTTTGATCAATGGGGAGTTGAATTAGGAAAACAATTAGCTAATTCTATTTTAGATGAAATTAATACCAAAACAGTTAAAAATCACGATAGTTCAACTTCGTTTTTATTGAATCACTTTTTGAAAAATAAATAATTAGAGAACTCGATTATAAAAAAGTTATCCGAAAAGCGTTTTGAATCCTTTCAAAGCGCTTTTTTTGTTGAATTTAATAGTTATTAAATATAATTTTTTGAGAATTTTATTTATTTGTTGCGAAATCAATAAAAAAGCAATTTAAAATATTTTAAATGTATTTTTTTAATCCCGACCCCCTGAAAAATCGTTATTAATTCAAAAAAAACACTTAAAAGGTGATTTTTTTAACGTTGTATTAACGTATTAAGATAAAAATGTTATAATTTTGCCAAAAATAAATTAACAAAACAACAATGAAAACAATGAAAAACTGGTTACTTACAGGATTAATGTTTTTAATAGTTTCTACCGCTTTCGCACAAGTGAAAGTATCTGGAACTGTTACAGATGGTAAAGGTTCTTTGCCTGGAGCAAATATTGTTATTAAAGGAACAAAAATTGCTGTTTCAACAGATTTTGATGGAAAATTTTCTATCAACACAACAGCTAATTCAGGAGAATTAGTGGTTACTTTTATTGGCTATCAAGCTAAAACAGTTAAATTTAATGGTGCTGCTAACTTAGGTACTATCGTTTTAACTGCTGATGACAATCAATTACAAGAAATTGTAGTTAAATCAGGGGTTGTTGATATTGCTAAAGATAGAAAAACACCGGTAGCGGTTTCTACAATTAAAGCTGCTGAAATTCAAGAAAAATTAGGGACTCAAGAGTTTCCTGAAATCTTGAAAAACACACCATCTGTATATGTTACAAAAGGTGGCGGTGGTTTTGGAGATTCAAGAATTAACATTCGTGGATTTGATCAAAAAAACGTTGCTGTTATGATTAACGGTGTTCCTGTTAATGATATGGAAAACAGTTCTGTATATTGGAGTAACTGGGCTGGTTTGTCTGATGTAACGTCTGCTATGCAAGTACAAAGAGGTTTAGGTTCTTCTAAATTGGCTATTTCTTCTGTTGGAGGAACAATCAACGTAGTGACTAAAACGTCTGATATGAAAGAAGGCGGGTCTGTTTCTACAGGTTTTGGTAATGCTAATTACTTAAAAACACAAGCGTCTTACAATACAGGTTTAATGAAAAACGGACTTTCAGCTTCTTTTTTATTAAGTTCAACTACTGGAGACGGATATGTTGATGGTACTAAATTTGAAGGAAAAAATTATTTTATCGCTTTAGGTTACAAACCAAACGACAAACACGATTTCCAATTTACTTTTACAGGGGCGCCTCAATGGCATAACCAAAGAAGTACTTATATTACTATTGCTACCTACCAAAAATATGGTACGATGGATCAACCAAATATTAAATACAACTCTGATTGGGGGTATTTGAAAGGTGAACAATTCAACATGAAAAGAAACTTCTATCACAAGCCAGTGGCTTCTTTGAACTGGGATTGGAAGATTAATGAAACTACTAAATTATCTACCGTTCTTTATGGATCTTGGGGTCGTGGAGGAGGTTCTACTGCTGCAGGTGGTATCACTGGATTGACATATACTAACGACGCTTTCAGAACAGCTGCAGGATTAGTTGATTATGATAAAATATTTGCATATAATTCAGGTCAAACCGTTTTAATTAATGGAGTTGCTAAAACTAGAACGCAAGTAAGTGGTCAATTTCAAAACACTTCAAGTTCAGGTTCGTCTACAACTTCAACTGCAGGTATTTCAAGAATTTCTTCTTTCAACTCACATGACTGGTATGGAGGAGTTGTAACATTGAACAAAAAAATCGGAAAAACTTTATCATTCGATTTTGGACTTGATGCAAGAACATACAAAGGAATTCACTATCAAGATTTGAATTCTCTATTAGGAGGAACTGCATTTATTGACAAAACAAACGTTAATGCTCCAAGTACAGGAAGAGTTTTAACTGAAACTTATTCAGTAAGCCCTTCATTGAATCCTTTTGCTTCTTCGTCAGTAAATGAAAAAATCGGATACGATTATGACGGTGGTGTAAATTGGGTTGGAGCGTTTACTCAATTAGAATATTCTAAAGACAATTTAACAGCTTTTGTACAAGGAGCAGTTTCTCAACAAGGATTTAAGAAAACAGACCGTTTTACTTATTTAGAAGCTAATCCACTTTCAGAAACAAGTTTTAAAAATATTCTTGGAGGAGATATTAAAGCTGGTTTAAATTACAACATTAATGATCAACATAATGTTTTTGGTAATGCAGGATATTATTCTAAACAACCTTTCTTTAGTGCAGTTTATCCTAACAACAAATCGTATGTAAATGGTAATCTTGTGAATGAAGAAGTTGTTGGAGCAGAAATAGGATACGGATTCCGTTCTGGAATTTTCAATGCTAACTTGAACGGGTATTATACTTCTTGGAAAAATCGTTTCGTAACAGGAACTGAAACAGATCAAGTAGCTAACCCAGGAGGTTACTATACTTTCTCAGGAGTTAACGAAGTTCATACTGGAGTTGAGTTAGATATGACTGCTAGATTATTAGATAAATTAAAATTGATTGGTATGGTTTCAGTTGGTAACTGGAATTATAATGGTCAAGCTGTTAGTAATCGATATGACTATCAAAACAATCCTGTTGCAGGAGGAACTGCAACTACTTTGTTTTTAGATGGAGTTAAAGTTGGAGATGCTGCTCAAACTACAGCTTCTTTAGGAGCTTCTTATGAAGTGTTGCCAAGAGTGATTGTAGATGCTAATTATAATTATAACAATAAATTATATGCTGCTATTTCTCCAGCTAACTTTTCATCAGCAACTAATAAAGGTTCTTTGGAATTGCCTTCTTATGGTTTAGTTGATGCTGGGTTCTCTTATAAATTACTTGTAGGAAAAGATAAAGCAAATTCAGTAAATTTTAGATTGAATGTGAACAACGTTATGGATAAAACGTATATTGCTGAAGCTAAAACAAATATTTTTGCAACTGATAACATCAGTAGTACGAATCCATCTTTGGGTACTTATGCAACAAATTTTGGTAAAACATACAATGGTGTAGCAACTGCTAACCAAGTATACTTCGGATTTGGAAGAACTTGGAACTTTAGTTTACGTTACAACTTCTAATAAAAGTTAAACCTATATTTAAACGGCATTCTCTTGAAAAAGAGGATGCCGTTTTTTTTATGCCTTTTTTTTATTACATTTGAAATTCAAAAATAAGTAGACATGTACGAATTCATTCAAAAATTTCATTCAGGTTGGGCTTTCTTGGCCATCTTGGTTTTAGTAATAGCGGTAGTTAATTCTTTTATCGGAAAAAGTTCAAATAGAGAATTCACAGCCAAAGACCGTAAAATTGCTCTTTTTGCTTTAATAGGAACTCATACCCAATTGTTAGTGGGATTAGTTTTATATTTTGTATCTGGAAGAGGTTTTGCTTCTTTAGGACAAATGGGAGAAGCAGAGTTACGTTTAACTTCATTAGAGCATCCATTAGTTAATATTATTGCTATTGCATTAATTACTGTGGGTTGGTCTAAACATAAAAAAGCAGTTTCAAGTGAATTGAAGTTCAAATCGATAGCCATTTTTTATGGATTAGGATTAGTTCTAATTTTGAGTAGGATCCCTTGGAGTTTATGGTTCTAAAATTATAAAGTCCTGAAAAGGACTTTTTTTATCTATTGTGTAGCTTTAGATATCAACTTAATAAAGAATAAATGAGAAAAAGGATAGTAGTGTTTTTTTTGGTTGCAATAGTTGGTTTGGCCTGGAGTCAAACGGCTTCTGTAGTCAAACAAAAAGCAACAATTGCGAAAGATACTGTTAAAAAGAATAAGCTAGGATTGGTTCAACAAGAAATGCCAATTGATAGTGCTTTTGTTTTACCTATAAAATGGAAGTCTTTTAAAAAATCGGCTAATGCATCGTATTACGCAGATAAGTTTAATGGTAAACGCACTACTAGCGGGAAAAAATTCAGCAACAATGGCTATACCGCAGCACATAAAAAATTACCTTTTGGAACTAAAATAAAAGTGACTAATGAGGCGAATGGTAAATCAGTGGTTGTAGAAGTAACCGACAGAGGGCCTTTTGTACGTTCTAAAGAAATTGATCTTAGCAAACGGGCTTTTATGGAAATTGCACAAAGTAAATCTAGTGGTCAGATGAAGGTAACTTTAGAAGTCGAAAAATAACATTACCAACTTGTAAAAGGATTTTGACTTAAATAGGCGTTGTAATAGCGATTGTCGTTTGTAACTTCCTCTCCCAACCAAATTGGTGTTTCAAAAGTTTCCGTTTCTGATTGTAGTTCCACTTCAGCCATAATCAGACCTTTGTTTTCTCCATAGAATTCGTCCACTTCAAAAATATGCCGACCAACCTGAATTTCATAGCGTATTTTTTTAATTACTCCTTTTTCACATAGCTGTAATAATTCCTTTGCTTCAGCAACTGGAATTTCTTTTTCCCATTCAAAACGAGATAATCCTGATTCGTTTGTTTTTCCTTTTATGGTAAGATAGCCTTTTTCGCCTTTTATGCGAACTCTTACAGCTCGTTCAGGCACAGAACTCAAATAGCCTTGAGCGATATGATTTTGACGCAATACATCGCTTTTAAATACATCTGAAATGACTAAAAATTTTCTTTCTATTTCTACCATAGCTATTAATTGGTTTTCTGGTTCTCAAAGTTAGCTGTTTTCAGCTTATCCTTTTTGTATAAATTTGTGGAATGGTTGAAATTAACTCCAATAGAAAGATTATTCACATTGACATGGATGCATTTTATGCTTCTGTTGAGCAAATGGATCATCCTGAATTAATGGGTAAGCCTATTGCTGTTGGAGGTTCTGAAAATAGAGGAGTAGTGGCTGCAGCAAGTTACGAGGCTAGAAAATTTGGCGTTCGTAGTGCCATTAGTGGAGTTCTCGCTAAAAAGAATTGTCCCGACTTAATTTTTGTTAAACCTCGATTTGATCGGTATAAAGAAATTTCGAATAAAATCCACAAAATCTTCCATGACTATACGGACTTGGTTGAGCCATTGTCGCTGGATGAAGCGTATCTAGATGTTACTCACAATAAAAAAGGAAATCCGAGTGCTACCTTATTGGCACAAGAAATTAGAATGCGCATATTGAACGAGGTGGGCTTGACTGCTTCGGCGGGGATCTCAGTCAATAAGTTTGTTGCCAAAATAGCAAGTGATTATAACAAACCCAACGGACAAAAGACGGTTAATCCAGAAGAAGTGCTTTCGTTTCTAGAGGCATTACCCATTCGAAAATTCTATGGCGTGGGTAAAGTGACTACCGAAAAAATGTACCAATTAGGGATTTTTACTGGTTTAGAATTAAAGAGTAAATCGATAGAATTTTTAGAAAAACATTTTGGTAAATCTGGAGTGTTTTATTATCATGTAGTACGCGGTATTCACAATGGCGAAGTGAAACCAAACCGAATCACTAAATCAGTTGCAGCAGAGCATACTTTTGACACCAATTTGTCTTCTGAAATCTTTATGTTGGAACAGCTTGAAAAAATTGCTGCTAATTTAGAGCGACGTTTGAAGAAACATAATATTGCAGGTAAAACAGTGACTTTAAAAATTAAATACAGCGATTTTACACAACAAACTAGAAGTAAAACGGTGCCTTATTTTATTGCCGACAAAGGATTGATTATTGAAAATGTAAAAGAGTTACTGTATCAAGAGCGGATGAAAGATTCGGTTCGCTTACTCGGTATTTCCTTGAGTAATTTGAATACCGAACAAAAGAAAACAGTGGTAGTTCAATTGCAGTTTGCGTTTTAAGATACAAAAGTCTGGAAGCCTTTTATTAAAAAACCCCATTACGATTTTAGTAATGGGGTTTTGTCTTTATTTGGTAGAGTCTAATTAGTCTCTGCTGTTTAGTTTAGAAAGCAATCGTAAGAATTCCATATACAACCAAACCAACGTAATCATTAGTCCCATAGCGCCATACCATTCCATATACTTTGGCATTTTTCTATTAGCTCCTTCTTCAATTTGATCAAAATCTAAGAACAAATTCATCGCTGCAATTACAATAACAAAAATGCTGATTCCGATACTCATCATTGAATTTCCATAGTGTACAGGTACAAAACTTGTAAACAACGAAATCAACCATGAAATTAAGTAATATGTAGCAATTGCTAAAGTAGCCGCTATTACAATAGATTTGAATCGTTCCGTAACTTGTACAATTTTAAATTTATATAAACCTAAACAAACTGCAAAGGTAACTAATGTTGCTCCAACGGCTTGTGTCACAATTCCTGGATATTTGATTTCAAAAATTGCGGAGATGCCACCAATGAACAAGCCTTCAAAAACAGCGTATCCAGGTGCTAAATAACCAGAAAGTTGTGGTTTAAAAGTAGCAATTACTACTAAAATAAGTCCCATAATAGCTCCTCCAATCATTGGAACCACTGGACTTTGACCATTTGCTGCCATCCACCAAGTAATCATAGCTGCGGCAGTCAATAGTAAGAATAGAATCAAACTTTTGTTCATAGTGCCTGCTATGGTCATGGTTTGTTCATGACCAATAATAGTCGCTTCGTGAACTTCTTCTTTAGTAGAGGTAAATATCTTATTGTTTAAGAACGGGTTTTTTGAATTTGAACTCATAATACTGTTAGATTTAGTACTTCAAAAGTAAAATATATTTTGATAAATAAATGTTTAATTATTCATAAAATTTTTACAATAAAAAAGCCCTCAATTAGAGGGCTTTTTTGAAAATATAGTAACTGATTATTCTATTTCAGAAACTCTTAAGGTATTTACCATTCCTTTGTCAGTAATAGGCATAGCTGCTAAGTTGATTAAGAAATCACCTTTTTCAACAAATCCTTTTTGTCTTGCAATTTCGTTTACATCTGTTACCGTATCATCAGTACTTACTGATTTAGCATAGTAAAACGATTTAACTCCCCATAAAAGGTTCAATTGCGTTAAGATTCGTTTGTTTGATGTGAAAACTAAAATATGAGCTGATGGTCTCCAAGATGAGATTTGAAAAGCAGTATAACCACTATTTGTTAAAGTACAGATAGCTTTCGCTTTAATTACGTTCGCCATTTGAGCTGCATGTTGACAAATTGTTTTAGTAATAAAACGGTTTGTTCTTACTTGCGGTGTGTTTTGAGGCACTTTGATTAGCGGAGAATCTTCAACTGCTTCAATAATTTGAGTCATTTTTTGGATTACTTGAACAGGATAGTTCCCTGCTGCTGTTTCTCCAGAAAGCATTACGGCATCAGCACCGTCCATAACCGAGTTGGCTACGTCGTTTACTTCTGCACGTGTTGGAGTTAAACTAGTAATCATGGTTTCCATCATTTGTGTTGCCACAATCACCGGAATACGAGCTGTTTTAGCTCTAACGATTAATTCTTTTTGCACCAATGGTACTTCGTGAGCAGGAAGTTCTACTCCTAAATCTCCACGAGCCACCATTAAAGCATCGCAATAAGCTACAATTTTGTCCATGTTCTCTAATGCTTCTGGCATTTCGATTTTGGCAATAATTGGAATTTTAAATTCGGAATGCTCAGCGATTAATTCTTGAAGATCTTGCAAGTCTCTTGGCGTTTTCACAAATGAAAGTGCAATCCAATCTACTTGTTGCCCAATAGCAAAAATAGCATCTGCAATATCTTTTTCAGTCAATGCAGGAAGAGAAATTTTAGTATTTGGAAGGTTAACCCCTTTTTTAGATTTCAATTCACCACCTTGAATTACTTTGGCAACTACCTCAGTTTTCTTGTCAGTTGAAACAATTTCGAAAATTAATTTTCCATCATCTAACAAAATTCTTTCCCCTGGATTTACATCGTTTGGAAAGTTTTGGTATTTCATAAAAACTCTTTCTTTTGTCCCAATGATGTCTTCGGCTGTAGTAAAAGTGATTAAATCACCATCATTTACTACTACACCTTCTTCCATAACTCCTACACGAAGCTTAGGGCCTTGTAAGTCGGCTAAAATACCTGTTGTATAACCGTATTCTTCATTGATGCTACGAATAGCGTTAATACGCTCTTTTACATCGTTATAATCTGCATGCGAAAAATTTATTCTAAACACATTAACTCCTGCTTCAATCATGTCTTTGATGATCTCTCTGGTGCTACATGCAGGTCCAAGTGTGGCTACAATTTTTGTTTTCTTGTTTGTTTTAAGCATTTCTATTAAAAAATTAGATTGTTTTTAGATTTTATTGTTTCTGTGTCAACTACATAAACTGTAGATAGACTTTTAATGGTTTTTAGTTTTGTTAGAATTTCGTTGATTTTCAAATCATCTTCATCGCTTTCAATTTTTAAAAAATAGTCCACCTTTTTCAATTCGGGAAGCAAAAATACTTTTGTAGCAACTTCCTGAGTACTGTTTGAAAATAAATCTTGGTTTATTATTTCTTTTTTTCCAATAACTTCATTCTTGTTTTGAATTAAATTCCAAGAGATAAAATTATCTTCGTCATCAAAGTAAAATCTTGAAAATTGAGTTTCACCTTCTTTGATACTAATGTGAATCTCATCCTTGCTTTTACTTAAATTGATTGGAAGGTGTTGATTGATAAAATAAGCCAATCGGTAGTCCTCCAATGTAGTATGAATGGCAATTAGATAATAATCTATTTCGTCGAATTCGTCAAGATCTAATTTATGAATAGCCATGTCATCACAAAATAAGGTGTAAATATACTATTTCTAATTTAGCTTGTGGCTCGAAACTCGTGTTGTTTTTATTAAATTATCAACGAAAACGTTATAGATTGAAGAAAATCGTATTATTTTTTGTCTATTTTTTCTTGAAATGCAAAATAGGCACGTTGGGACGCTTTTTCTTCAGCTTTCTTTTTGGAAGTGGCTCTGGCTTTGGCAATTACTTTTTCGTCAATGCTCAGCTTAACACCAAAGAGTCTTTCGCCATCAATGCCGTTATCTTCAAAAATATCGTAATGAAATTGTCTTTTCTCTTTTTGGCACCATTCAATGACCAAACTTTTGTAGCTGATTACTTTGCCTTCTAATCGGGCAATATCTACATACGGAATAATGACTCTTTTTTGAATGAATTTTTCGCAAAATTCGTAGCCTTTATCCAAATAAATTGCGCCTACTAAGGACTCGAAAATGTTCCCGTGAATATTATCCCCAAAATGCTGAACAGGCACTTTACTTTCTACAAATTGCACTAGATTTAAGTCTTTTCCTAATTCGTTTAAATGTTCTCTACTGACAATTTTGGAACGCATTTTAGTTAAATATCCTTCGTCGCCCGTAGGGGCTTCGTTGAAAAGATGAGCAGCAATTACAGCGCTTAGCATGGCATCGCCAAGAAATTCTAAACGTTCGTAATTAAGAGGATTTCCTACTTCGTCTAAAATGTTAGAAGACCTGTGTGTGAATGCTTTTTTATAAAAATCAATATTTCTAGGTGCAAATCCAAGAATTTTTTCGATAGTACCAAAAAAAATCCCGTCTTCAAGAGAACGGGATTTTGAAAATATTTTTTTAATAATACGCATAGTACTATTTTAGAAGTCTAATTTTTTAACCAATACACAAGCATTGTGACCACCAAAACCAAAAGTATTACTCATCAATACTTTAACATCTCTTTTTTGAGCTACGTTAAAGGTGAAGTTTAATTTTGGATCGATGTTTTCATCGTCTGTAAAATGGTTAATTGTTGGAGGAATAATTCCGTATTTCAAAGAAAGAATAGACGAAATTGTTTCAATTGCTCCAGCGGCGCCTAACAAGTGACCTGTCATTGACTTCGTTGAATTGAGGTTCATCGTGTAAGCGTGATCTCCAAAAACTTGTTCGATTGCTTTAGATTCAGCTAAATCTCCTAAAGGAGTAGAAGTTCCATGCATGTTTACTCCGTCAACATCAGTAGGTTTTAGACCAGCATCTCTCAAACAGTTCAACATTACATTTCTTGCGCCTAATCCTTCTGGATGTGGAGCAGTGATGTGATAGGCATCGGCTGACATTCCGCCTCCACCAATTTCACAATATATTTTTGCGCCACGAGCTACGGCGTGTTCATATTCTTCTAAGATTAATGCTCCAGCTCCTTCTCCAAGTACAAATCCGTCACGGTCTTTGTCCATCGGTCTTGAAGCGGTTTTAGGATCATCATTTCTTGTAGAAAGGGCGTGCATTGCATTAAATCCTCCCATTCCAGCAATTGTTACTGCAGCTTCTGAACCACCAGTAACCATAACATCGGCATGACCTAAACGAATATAATTAAAAGCATCAATAATTGCATTGGTAGATGAAGCACAAGCTGAAACAGTTCCAAAGTTAGGTCCTCTAAAACCGTATTTTATAGAAATGTGTCCGCAAGCAATATCACCAATCATTTTTGGGATGAAAAACGGATTGAATTTTGGTGTTCCATCACCAGCAGCAAAGTTTAACACCTCAATTTGAAATGTTTCTAATCCACCAATTCCGGATCCCCAGATCACTCCAGCACGATCTTTGTCTAATTTTTCTAAATCAAAATTAGCATCATTCATCGCTTCTGTTGAAGAAACTACCGCATATTGTGCATAACGGTCCATTTTTCGAGCTTCTTTACGATCTATAAAATCCTCAACATTGAAATTTTTCAATTCGCAAGCAAATTGTGTTTTGAATTTTGAAGCATCAAAATAAGTGATAGGAGCAGCACCACTAACGCCGTTGATTAGTCCGTCCCAATATTCTTGAATGTTATTTCCAATAGGAGTTAATGCTCCTAAACCTGTAACAACTACGCGACGTAATTCCATAGCTTCTGTATTTTTTATCTTTAAACAAACAAAACCCACGATTTCTTTTTTGTATTATTATTACAAAAGAGCTGTGGGTGCTGAATTATATATGTTTTTTTGATTGAAATTCAATCACTAATTAAATTTAAGAAAAATAATAACACCCGAGTACAAAAAAGTATCGGGTGTTTAAGTATTATTTTTTAGCTTCCTCGATGTAAGAGATTGCTTGACCTACAGTAGCAATGTTTTCTGCTTGATCGTCTGGAATTTGAATATCAAATTCTTTTTCGAATTCCATGATAAGCTCTACAGTGTCTAAGGAGTCAGCTCCTAAATCGTTAGTGAAGCTTGCTTCTGTTACAACTTCGTTTTCGTCAACACCTAATTTGTCTACGATAATCGCTTTTACTCTTGATGCAATGTCTGACATAATCTTTTAATTTTAGAATTTAATTTGTTGGCAAAAATAAAAAACTTTATTTTAAAACAACTATTTAGTTAATAAATGTGCGAACGAAAATATAAAATTTATTTTAACAAAGGTTTAAGAAAGCTATTTTTTTCCGTTTTTTATCCCTTTTTTTGCAGTACAAATAGGTTGAAAACATGATAAAAATTGTAATTTTTGCTTCTGGTTCGGGTACTAATGCCGAAAATATTATTCGTTATTTCAAAGCAACAAAAACAGCTTCGGTAGAAGCAGTGTTTACTAATAAAGCCGATGCTCAAGTGGTTCAACGCGCTGAAAAGTACCAAGTTCCTTCTCAGGTTTTTTCCAAAAACGATTTAGAAACAGGAAAAGTACTACAAGAAATTAATCTAATTCAACCTGACTTAATTGTGTTGGCTGGATTTTTGTTAAAATTTCCAGAAGCGATAGTGGCAGCTTACCCTGATAAAATAATCAATATCCACCCAGCCTTATTGCCAAAATATGGCGGAAAAGGCATGTACGGTATGCATGTGCATCAAGCTGTGGTGGAAAATAAGGAGTCTAAAACAGGTATTACTATTCATTATGTGAATGAAAATTATGATGAAGGAAATATTATTTTTCAGAAAGAAGTGACCGTTTTGGTTAGCGATACTCCTGAAGTGGTAGCGGCTAAAATTCACGAATTGGAACAAGACCATTTTCCAGCTGTAATTGAAAAATTGATAATTAAAGGATAGTTCATAGCAATCTGAATCCTAGTCAATTAATAACCTTATAAACACATAACCTATATACCCTTACTAATGTCCCACCAAGTACATATTTACACTGATGGCGCTGCCAAAGGCAATCCAGGTCCTGGAGGTTACGGTGTGGTGATGGAATGGGTAGGCAATCCTTACAAAAAAGAATTTTACGAAGGATTTCGTCATACTACAAACAATAGAATGGAATTGTTAGCGGTAATTGTAGGTTTAGAGAAACTTAAAAATCCTAATACTAAAGTTCTTGTAGTTTCTGATTCCAAATATGTAGTCGATTCTGTAGAGAAAAAATGGGTTTTTGGTTGGGAGAAAAAAGGGTTTGTGGGTAAAAAAAATCCTGATTTATGGAAACGTTTTTTAATCATCTATAAAAAACATCAAGTCGATTTTAAATGGATTAAAGGCCACAACAATCATCCTCAAAACGAGCGTTGTGACGAATTAGCCGTGATGGCTTCTATGCAAAAACAACTTTCAGTGGATGAATTCTATGAAAAAGAAGACGATAAGTTGTTGTAATTGCCTAATTTAAAGGGGGTAAAATTCTCTTCACTTTGCCTCTCACAACCTTTGCAACTCTAAAACTTATAAACTATCTTTGCCCCTTAATTTCGAAACTAAAATAATGAACAAATTATTGATTGTTGGAACAGTTGCTTTCGACGCTATTGAAACTCCTTTTGGGAAAACAGATAAAATTTTAGGTGGAGCAGGTACTTATATAGGTCTTTCGGCTTCTTTTTTTAATTTGCAATCGGCTATTGTTTCAGTAGTTGGAGACGATTTTCCACAGGAATATTTGGATTTATTGACGGCTAGAAATATTGACATTTCAGGTCTTGAAGTAGTTAAAGGAGGGAAGACGTTTTTTTGGAGTGGTTTGTACCACAACGATTTGAATTCGAGAGATACCTTGGCTACGGAATTAAATGTTTTGGCTGATTTCCAACCTAAAGTCCCTCAAAATTTTAAAGATGCAGAGGTGGTGATGTTAGGAAACTTACACCCATTGGTGCAAAGCAGTGTTTTGGATCAAATGGAAGTAAAACCTAAGTTAGTAGTTTTAGACACCATGAATTTTTGGATGGACTGTGCATTACCGGAATTGTTAGACGTAATGAAACGCATCGATGTGATCACCATTAATGATGAAGAGGCAAGACAATTGTCAGGAGAATATTCATTGGTAAAAGCAGCAGCTAAAATTCATACGATGGGTCCAAAATATGTGGTGATTAAAAAAGGAGAACATGGAGCACTTTTATTCCATAACGGAGAAGTGTTTTTTGCGCCAGCCTTACCTTTAGAAGAAGTTTTTGATCCAACTGGAGCGGGAGATACTTTTGCAGGAGGATTTACAGGATTTATTGCGCAAAGTGAAAATGTATCCTTCGACAATATGAAAAATGCGGTTATCTATGGGTCTAATTTGGCGTCGTTCTGCGTAGAGAAATTTGGAACCGAAAGAATGTTAGCCTTGGATAAAAAAGAAGTAGTGTCTAGATTGCAACAATTCAAAGCTTTGACACAATTTGATATAGAATTAAAATAAGGTATGCCTCGAAATTTCGAGGCATTTTTTATAAAAAAATAACAACACAACCAATTACTACAATACAATGAGCGATGCTTTACAACACGAATGTGGAATAGCCTTAGTGAGGCTTTTAAAACCGCTTGAATTCTATAAAGAAAAATACGGAACCGCTTTTTACGGGATACAAAAAATGTACCTGTTGATGGAAAAGCAACACAACCGTGGTCAAGATGGAGCAGGGTTTGCAAGTATCAAATTAGATGTTGAACCAGGCGAAAGATACATCAGTCGTGTGCGTTCTAACGCTGCACAACCTATTCAAGATGTGTTTGCTCAAATTAATGAAAGAATCAATTCAGAGATGGCTTCACATCCTGAATATGCCAATAATGTGGCGCTTCAAAAAGCCAATATTCCGTATTTAGGAGAGGTGTTTTTAGGACACGTTCGTTACGGAACTTTTGGAAAAAATAGTATCGAAAGTGTTCACCCATTTTTACGTCAAAACAACTGGATGCACAGAAACTTAATTTTGGCAGGTAACTTTAACATGACCAATGTTAAAGAATTGTTCCAAAGTTTGGTGGAGTTGGGGCAACACCCAAAAGAAATGGCAGATACGGTTACCGTGATGGAAAAAATCGGACATTTCTTAGACGATGCTGTAACCGATTTGTACCAAGAATGTAAAAATGCCGGTTTAAACAAAAGAGAGGCTTCACCAGTGATTGCCGAAAAATTAGATGTGGCTAGAATATTAACGCGTGCTTCTAAAAATTTAGATGGAGGTTATGCTATGGCAGGTCTTTTAGGACATGGAGATGCTTTTGTATTTAGAGATCCAGCAGGAATTCGTCCAGCGTATTATTACCAAGATGATGAAGTGGTGGTAGTCGCTTCAGAACGTCCAGTAATTCAAACAGTATTCAATGTTCCTTTTGAAAGTGTTCAAGAAATTGAACCAGGAAATGCTTTGATTATCAAGAAAAACGGAACGATTTCGTTAAATCAAATCTTAGCGCCAACAGTAAAAAAAGCGTGTTCGTTTGAACGTATCTATTTTTCAAGAGGGAGTGATGCTGAAATTTATCAAGAAAGAAAAAATTTAGGAAAATTAATCTTGCCTTCGGTATTAAAAGCGATTGATCAAGATACAGACAATACGGTGTTTTCGTATATTCCAAATACGGCGGAAACATCATTCTACGGATTAGTAGAAGCGGCTCAAGATTTCTTGAACCAAAGAAAAAATGATTACATCTTAAAGAATAGAAATACCTTAACGGAGCAAACTTTACAAGAACTCTTGAAAGTTAAAATTCGTACTGAGAAGGTAGCAATCAAAGACGCTAAATTAAGAACGTTTATCACTGAGGATAGTAGTCGTGACGACTTGGTAGCTCACGTCTATGATGTGACTTACGGAGTGATAAAACCAACGGATAATTTGGTCATTATTGACGATAGTATTGTGAGAGGGACTACTTTGAAAATGAGTATCATTAAGATGATGGATCGTTTGAAACCTAAACGTATCGTCATTGTCTCTTCCGCACCACAAATTCGTTATCCAGATTGTTATGGAATAGACATGGCAAAACTAGAAGGCTTAGTGGCTTTTAGAGCTGCTTTAGAATTATTAAAAGAGCGCAATTTATATCCTATTGTTGATGAGGTGTATGCCAAATGTAAAGCGCAAGAAAACTTTAAAGATGCTGAAGTAGTGAATTATGTTACGGCTATTTATGCGCCATTTACTCCAGAGGAAATTTCTGCTAAAATTGCTGAAATGTTGAGCTCTCCTGAAATTAATGCCGAGGTGAAAATTATTTTCCAAACGGTAGAAGATTTACACATAGCGTGTCCGAAAAATTTAGGAGATTGGTATTTTACAGGTGATTATCCAACACCAGGAGGTAACCGAGTAGTCAATCGTGCTTTTATGAATTTCTACGAAGGGAAAGACGCTAGAGCGTATTAAAAATAAAAAAAGCCCTTTTATCGAATATTTAGGTTGTTTATCTAATTAAATTGATTTACGGGTATTGCAGGTATACATTTACACTACCATTTACATTAGTAGGTTGAGTTTATGGTAGATTTGGGGCAAAAGAGGAGGAAGCAATTCCTCCTCTTTTATTTTAAAAAGATTGGAAAAATGAAGACATAAAAAAGCCGCTGAGATTATCAGCGGCTTTTAAATTGTATTCAAAGACTATTTGTCTAAAACAAAACGTCTTGTTACTTCTGTCCAATTAATTACATTGAAGAACGCTTCGATATAATCAGGTCTTCTGTTTTGATAATGCAAGTAGTAAGCGTGTTCCCAAACATCCATTCCAAGGATTGGAGTTCCTCCACAACCAACTTCTGGCATTAATGGATTGTCTTGATTTGGTGTTCCACAAATATCTAATTTACCTCCTTTGTGTACACACAACCAAGCCCAACCTGAACCAAATTGAGTAGCCCCAGCTTTAGCAAATTTTGCTCTAAACTCTTCAAAAGTTCCAAAAGAAGCTTCAATTGCTTCCAATAATTCACCTGTTGGCAAGCCTCCTCCATTTGGAGACATTACGGACCAAAATAAATTATGGTTGTAAAAACCACCTCCGTTGTTACGAACAGCAGCATTGGTTTTGTCTAAATTGATTAAGATATTCTCAATAGTCTTTCCTTCTAAATCAGTTCCTGCAATAGCAGCATTTAAGTTAGTAGTATAAGCATTATGGTGTTTTGTATGGTGAATTTCCATAGTGCGTGCATCAATGTGCGGTTCTAACGCATCGTAAGCGTAAGGTAATGGTGCTAATTCAAAAGCCATGGTATATTTATTTAAGTGAATATTAAAAAGTGACTTCAAAATTAGGCATTTAACTTCAAATAGAAAACGCAATTGTGTTATAATTTTATTAAAAGGTTACTTAGTATTTTGCTTTAGTCTTAAATCTGAATGTTTATTTCTACTCTTTAGTAGTATTTGCTCAACTTGATTTCGTTTGAAAATCAAGTTTTATTTAATTTTTGCAATGCCTTTGTATTCTTTTATTTCAGTAAAGAGTGTTAAACCAAGTAATTTCCATTCTACCTCACCATTGACTGAGTATTCAAACTTATTTTTAGTATTCGTTTGGGTCACAATAATTGATTTTGGGATCCATAAAGTACCACATGTAATCCCTGATGTTGAAGAATAGGCGCTAACTGGGAAATACTTGCTCTCTCCTTTTTTGTCTTTACTGTAAGATATCCCTAAGTTATATTCGGCGATTAAAGTTTTTTCCAAAACAACATCTACCAGATCGGTTCCAATTTTATTTAAACTGTTCTCTGGAGAAAATTTCCATGTTTTTATTTGGTTTGAATTAGGTTCTTTATTGTAGTCGTTGCTGCTTGAATTCCCTGAAAATGATAAAATACCAAAAACAAAAACGACGGCAGGAAATAATCCAAGTTCTTCTTGAATTAGTTTCGTGGCTTTAAAACAAATTGTAATAAAAAAAAACAAATAGTACAAAATTGAAAATGCCCCATATTAAGTAGACCATAACGATTTTATTTTAGTAGTTTTAAAGTGTATTGATCATTTATTATTTTTGAGGATCAAAGATTTTTAATAACATTAAGCCAAAATTTGGATCAATAATATTGAATTGATCTGATTTTATATTTATAATACCCATTTCCGTTTCAAGCTTATGGGTACTTTCTATAAGGCCAATCCCAGTAAAACTAAAAAATGTAGCAATTTTATCTTCTTCTCCATTGATCCAATACGTTTTGCCCGTCCTACCTCCTCCTTTATTTATTTTTAATTGTTCGCCTATTTTTAAATTAAATTCTTTAAATTTTCCACTTTCAATTTCATGTTCTTCTCTGTTTATTTTAAAATTTTGAGTGTTTTTTGCACGAATATTCTGATCGCCAAAAATATAAATTTTGTTTTTTGGGATGTTTTTATAATTGTTTTCAAAAACACTGTCTTCACAGAAATAAGTCGACACAATTAATTCTGCGTTTTCATCCCCTACCTTGGTAAACTTTTCTAATTTAAACGAATTACTTCCTATTTTTTGAACTTCATTTTTAATTGTTTGAAATAATAAAAAAACATCATTTATATTTCCAGTTGCTTTAACTTTTGCAACTAATTTCGAGTTGGTTAAGTCCGTTTCCGGACAAAGGAATACAAACAATTTTTCCTTGGTATTTTCTAGAGTATCATAACGTTCTAAAAATTCAATTTTTTGAGAATAAGTAATATTCACAACAATTATCATTAAGACAACAATTATTTTTTTCATGTTTTTTAATAAAAAGATTATAAATTATCGAGTTGAGATTTTTTTTTTTGATTTAAATCAATTTAATTATAAATTGCTTTCATGTTCTGAAACAACATAAAACCCTTGTCTTGTTTCAAACTGTAAGTGCGATTTTTCCAAATACCTTTTGAAGTACGATTAAGAATAACGCTATTTTTTTCTTCTTTCAAGAAAATTTCAGCTTTGGACTGGTCTTTGTTAAAAAGGATTGCGGCGGTATAATTACCTTTGGTCGCCATTTCTTTCAATTGGATTTTTTGTTCAAACGTGCGTATGCACTCTTTTTTCAGTTGAGAGTAGGTGTAACCTGCTGAACCTATGCAACCATGCGAATCTCTGTCGGCTCCTGCTTTTGGTTGTGTTTGTTGGGCAAAAATAACTGAGGTTCCAGCTATAAATAGGGTAATTAAAAGGGTTTTAATTTTCATTGTGATTTGGGTCTTAATTTGGGTTTAATAAATCAAATATAAATTTATTTTTTAAGATTCTGCCATTGCCATACAAACAATACTGATTTTGGCACCAGGAATTTTTAATAAAGCTTTGGCGCAAACTTCTAATGTAGCCCCAGTAGTTATAACGTCATCAATCAAAAGAAAATGTTGATTATGGTCACTTTCAGAGAAAGAAACATCAAAAACGGAATCAATTCCTTCGCTTCTACCTAAACGATTTTTTTGAGATTGCGTTTTGGAATACACTTGGCGAAACAAAATGGTAGTAATGAACGGAATTTGTAAAGTTTCAGCTAATGCATTTCCAAATTCAGTTACTTGATTGTAGCCTCTTTCGCGTAATTTTTTTGGATGCAAAGGCACAGGAATAATGGTGTCAACGGTTTTAAGGATGGGGTTGTTTTTCAATTCTTCGGCATACCATTTGCCTAGAACAGTGCCAATTCTTTCTTGTCCTCGGTATTTTAAACTATGAATCAATTCTTGTACAATTCCTTTTTTATGAAAATAGAGTAAAGCCGAAACCTGTTCGACAGGGATTCGACCATAAAATTTCTTAAAAGCTTCGTTTTCTGGATTCAAATGGTGTTGTGTAAGCGGAATCTCGTGTCGGCATGCGGTGCAAATCACATTTTCATTACCCATTAAAACGGTTTTGCAACCCGCGCAAACAGGCGGGAAAAATAAATGGAGGAGACTTTGGAACATACGATTTGGGTTAGGAAACATAAAAATAAAAAAAATAGAACTTTCAGCAAAACTTTATAAATACAGATTGCCAAACATTTAACCATTAAGGAATTAAGAAAATAAAGAAAAATTCTTAATGTATCTTAATTTCTTAATGGTTTAAGCGAAATAATATTTCTGTTTTATATTGTCATAATAGAATAAAATTAATCTTTTATTCTGTCGCAAAAACAGTAGTAGCTTTTAGTGCATATAAAATTCTCTTGAGAACCTTTTTTTTAAGGACACTTTTTATATTTTTGCACTACTATGGCAAAACAAGAAGATTTATTTAAGAATGTCGTTTCGCATGCAAAAGAGTACGGATTTATTTTCCCGTCAAGCGAAATATACGATGGATTGAGTGCGGTTTACGATTATGCACAAAACGGAGTTGAATTAAAGAAAAATATTCGCGAATATTGGTGGAAATCAATGGTGCAAATGAACGAGAATATCGTTGGTTTGGACGCGGCAATTTTGATGCACCCAACTACTTGGAAAGCATCAGGTCACGTCGATGCATTTAATGATCCATTGATTGATAACAAAGATTCGAAAAGAAGATATAGAGCCGATGTTTTGATTGAAGATTATGCCGAAAAGCTAAATCAAAAAGCAATCAAAGAAATCGAGAAAGCGCGCGCGCGTTATGGAGAGGCGTTTAACGAACAAGAGTTTGTAACCACCAACGCTCGTGTGATGGAATACAAAGCTAAGGAAAGAGAAATTCTAGAAAGAATGGCCCGTTCTTTAGGCAATGAAGATTTAGAGGATGTTAAAGCCTTAATCGAAGAGTTAGAAATTGCGTGTCCAGAATCAGGTTCAAGAAATTGGACTGAGGTTCGTCAATTCAATTTGATGTTTGGAACTAAATTAGGTGCTTCTGCTGATTCGGCTATGGACTTGTATTTGCGTCCAGAAACAGCTCAAGGAATTTTTGTTAATTTCTTAAACGTTCAAAAATCAGGACGAATGAAAGTGCCTTTTGGAATTGCCCAAACAGGAAAAGCTTTTAGAAACGAGATTGTAGCAAGACAATTTATCTTCCGTATGCGTGAATTCGAACAAATGGAAATGCAATTTTTTGTACGTCCAGGCGAAGAAATGCAATGGTACGAACATTGGAAAGCGACTCGTTTGAAATGGCATTTGTCTTTAGGGTTAGGAAAAGAAAGATACCGTTTTCACGATCACGAAAAATTAGCACATTACGCTAATGCAGCTGCCGATATCGAATTTGACTTCCCTTTTGGATTCAAAGAATTGGAAGGAATTCACTCTCGTACTGATTTTGATTTGAAAGCACACGAACAATATTCGGGTAGAAAATTACAGTATTTTGATGCCGAACTGAACCAAAATTATGTACCATACGTAGTAGAAACTTCAGTAGGATTGGACAGAATGTTTTTGGCCGTTTTTGCTACTTCATTAAAAGAAGAAACATTAGAAGATGGTTCTACACGAACAGTGTTGAGTTTGCCAGCGGTATTAGCGCCAACGAAAGCAGCTATTTTACCATTGGTTAAAAAAGACGGTTTGCCAGAAATTGCGCACCAAATTATAGCCGATTTGAAATGGGATTTCAATGTGACTTATGATGAAAAAGATGCAGTGGGAAGACGTTATAGAAGACAAGATGCGCTAGGAACTCCTTTCTGTATTACGGTAGATCATCAAACTATAGAAGACCAAACGGTTACTATTCGTCACAGAGATAGTATGAAACAAGACCGAGTTAAAATTACTGATTTGAAATCAATTATTGAAAACGAGGTGTCTATGAAAAATTGGTTGATGAAAATGAACGACTAAGTTTCGAATAGACGAAATACACAATAAAAAAAGTCCCAAATACAATTGAGTTTGGGACTTTTTGATTTATTGAATAAATCGTATATCAAATATTGTATATCGTAAATGTGATTATTCTGCAATTGCATTCCAGCCTCTGGCTTTCAATGGAATTTTGGTGTTGGCTCGGGTAACCAAATGAATGCCTTCGCTTTCTTGGGTCATGTGACCAATGATAGAGAAGTTGGGATTGACTTTTATTTTGTCAAAATCTTCCATTGCAATCGTGAAAAGCAATTCATAATCTTCGCCACCATTAATAGCAACTGTAGTGCTATCGATGTCAAATTCTTCGCAAACATTGATGAATTGAGGATCTAAAGGCAATTTGTCTTCGTATAAATTACATCCTACTTTGGATTGTTTGCACAAATGAATAATTTCAGATGACAATCCATCCGAAATATCAATCATAGAGGTAGGTTTGATTTCTAAAGCGTGCAATAAAGTACGAACGTCTTTTCGGGCTTCTGGCTTTAATTGGCGTTCAATTAAATAAGTGTAAGCATCCAAATCAGGTTGCGAATTGGGGTTGACCAAAAACACTTGTTTTTCTCTTTCTAAGACTTGTAATCCCATATAAGCAGCGCCAATATCGCCTGTTACCACTAACAAATCAGTAGATTTAGCTCCGTTTCTATACGTCAATTCGGCTTCGTCAGCTTCGCCAATGGCAGTAATCGAAATGATTAATCCTTTTTGAGATGAAGTGGTGTCTCCGCCAATAACATCTACTTTGTATTCATTGGCAGCCAAGGTAATTCCTTCGAATAATTCTTCTAAGGCTTCGAGTGGAAAACGATTGGAAACAGCGATTGAAACCGTAATTTGTGTGGCTTTGGCATTCATGGCACAGATGTCAGATACATTAGTAACCACTGCTTTGTAGCCCAAATGTTTCAAAGGCATATAGGCCAAATCAAAATGAACACCTTCCACTAGCATATCGGTTGAAACCACTACTTTTTTGTCTTTAAAATCCAATACTGCCGCATCGTCTCCTATTCCTTTTAAGGTAGAAGGTTGTGTGATAGCAAAGTTTTTGGTCAAGTGATCAATCAATCCGAATTCGCCTAATTGCGAAATACTAGTTCGTTGTGGGTTTTTATCTTCAATCATAGTTGAGTAACAAAGTTTAGAGGGCAAAGATACAAAGTTTTTGTGCGGATATTTGCCGATTTTTTCGCATCTTTATAGGTATAAAATTCGCTCAAAATGGAAAAATTCAATATTGTTACGCTTACAGTGAATCCTGCTTTAGACAAAAGTGCGCATTTCAGAGGTTTAGTCCCTGAACAAAAAATACGTTGTGAAAACCCACAATTTGATGCTGGTGGTGGCGGAATTAATGTCTCTAAAGCTATTGCGCGTTTGGAAGGAAAATCGAAAGCTATTTTTACTTCGGGAGGAGCCACAGGCGAAATGATTAACACGTTGATGGCGAATGAAAATATAGTTTGTCAAACCATTCCAATTCAGAACTGGACCCGTGAAAGCTTCGTTGCCGTTGATGATAATACCAATTTGCAATACCGATTTGGGTTCAAAGGAGCTGCCATTAGTTCGGCCGAAAAAGAAAGTATTCTTGAGGTGGTTCGTCAATTGAATTGCGACTATTTAGTAGTAAGCGGGAGTTTGAACGAAGGGTTACCCGCTGATTTTTACCAACAAATTGCTCAAATTGCTAAGCAATCCAATATCAAATTAATAGTAGATGCTTATGGTGATGCACTGAAAAATGTACTAGATGAAGGCGTGTACCTTATTAAACCTAATGTGGGCGAGTTAGCCAAATTAATTGGGGTAGAACGTCTCGAAATGGAAGAAGTCCATCAAGCTGCCCAACAAATTATTACTAAAGGCGGTGCTGAATTGGTTGCGGTTTCTTTAGGACCACAAGGAGCGGTTTTAGTCACCAAAGACAGCTATGATTTTGTTCCTGCTCCGAACGTAGTAAAACGAAGTACAGTGGGTGCTGGTGATAGTATGGTGGGCGGAATGCTTTGGGCGCTTTCGCAAAATAAAACCCTGAAGGAAGTCATCCGTTGGGGAGTAGCTTGTGGCTCGGCGGCAACGATGAATGAAGGGACAAAATTATTTCAAATACAGGATGCAAAACGCTTGTTTGAATGGTTGCGGGATAAATAAAAAACCCAACAACTTTTGTTGTTGGGTTTTAACTTCGTACTTCGTATATCGTACCTAATAATTTCTAGTCATTCAATTTCAATACCGCCATAAAGGCTTCTTGCGGAATTTCTACGTTTCCTACTTGACGCATACGCTTCTTTCCTTTTTTCTGTTTTTCCAATAATTTACGTTTACGAGAAATATCCCCTCCGTAACATTTGGCCGTAACATCTTTACGTAAGGCTTTTATGGTTTCACGAGCAATAATTTTTGCTCCGATTGCTGCTTGAATCGGAATGTCAAACTGCTGTCTCGGAATCAATTCGCGTAATTTTTCGGTCATTTTTTTACCAATATTGTACGCATTATCTTCGTGAATTAATGCCGACAGGGCATCTACGGTTTGCGCATTCAAAAGCACGTCTAATTTTACTAATTTAGAAGTTCGCATTCCAATAGGCGAATAGTCAAACGACGCATATCCTTTAGAAACGGTTTTTAAACGGTCATAAAAATCAAATACGATTTCGGCTAATGGCATGTCAAAATTCAACTCCACTCGTTCGGTAGTCAAATACGTTTGATTGGTAATCAATCCGCGTTTTTCAATACATAAACTCATTACGTTTCCAACGAAATCGGCTTTAGTAATGATGGTTGCTTTGATATAGGGTTCTTCTACTCGGTCTAATTTAGACGGCTCAGGCAAGTCAGAAGGATTGTTCACAATTAGCGGTGTTTCAGGCTCTTTTTTGGTGTAAGCCAAATACGAAACGTTAGGGACTGTGGTAATAACCGTCATGTCAAACTCACGTTCTAAACGCTCTTGGATAATCTCCATGTGTAACATTCCTAAGAATCCACAACGGAAACCAAATCCTAAAGCCGCTGAACTCTCGGCTTGAAAAACCAAGGAAGCATCGTTCAATTGTAGTTTTTCCATTGAAGAACGCAAATCTTCGTAATCTTCCGTGTCAACAGGATAAATTCCAGCAAAAACCATTGGTTTTACATCCTCAAATCCTGTAATCATATTTTGAGTAGGCTCTTTGGCATCAGTCAAAGTATCACCCACTTTTACTTCTTTGGCTTCTTTAATTCCTGAGATCAAATACCCCACATCTCCTGCTGAAATCACTTGTTTTGGCACCTGATTTAATTTCAAAGTTCCAATCTCATCAGCAAAATATTCACTGCCTGTAGCCATGAATTTGATTTTTTGCCCTTTTTTGATTTCGCCATTAATCACACGAAAAATAACTTCAATCCCTCTAAAAGGATTGTAAACCGAGTCAAAAATCAAGGCCTGTAACGGCTCGTCTTTGTTCCCTTTTGGCGCAGGAATTTTTTCGATAATAGCAGCCAAAATATTTTCGACCCCAAAACCTGTTTTTCCCGAAGCATGAATAATATCCTCCAGTTTGCAGCCTAATAAATCAATAATATCGTCGCTCACCTCTTCAGGGTTAGCACTTGGTAAATCTACTTTGTTTAAAACAGGAATAATTTCCAAGTCGTTTTCCAAAGCCAAATATAAATTAGAAATCGTCTGAGCTTGAATGCTTTGTGCGGCATCCACAATCAGCAAAGCGCCTTCGCAAGCTGCAATAGAACGAGAAACCTCGTAACTAAAATCCACGTGTCCCGGAGTGTCAATCAAGTTCAAGATGTACTCTTCACCCTTGTAGGTGTATTCCATCTGAATAGCGTGACTTTTAATCGTAATTCCACGTTCACGCTCCAAGTCCATATTGTCAAGCAGTTGGGCTTTTTCTTCGCGCGCGGTTACGGTTTGAGTTGCCCCAAGCAATCGGTCAGCCAGTGTACTTTTTCCGTGGTCAATGTGTGCAATAATGCAAAAATTACGTATATGTTTCATTATTCAATTTCAATATCAAGTTCAGAATTTCAATAGCAATTAGGGATCGCTACTAGTCTGCAAATATAGAGTAAAACTTTGATAGTTTTCTTGTTATTAATGTGGTTAATCAAAATATAGAATTAGACAAAATGGGGTAATAAATTACTGTTCTATCAATTTCCCATTACCTGATTTTCTAGAATTGGAATCAAATTTTGCCGAACCTTTATTGATTATATCTCCATTTCCAGATAGTTTACCAGTTAACTCTTTGGATACATTTACAACAACATTTCCATTCCCCGTACTTTTTACCTTAGCTTTTTTTACTAAGAGTTTTTCTGAAATGACATCGCCATTTCCAGTTTTTTTAATATCAAGTTGATCTGTACTTCCACTTAATATAACGTTGCCATTTCCGGTATTTTCCAATCTGAAATATCGTCCAATAATATTGTTTATGATAACATCGCTATTTCCAGTATTTTTAATTACGCTTGCTTCGGGCATGGTAATTTTAATAGTAGTGTTAGTGTTTTCAATATACATTCGATTCTTACGATTGTCTTTAAATTGAATCTTTAATTCATGTTCGGATGGGTTTTCTGTGAATTGTAATAGACTTTCTAAATTGTCATCAATCGTAATTGTAACACTCCACGTTTTTCCAATTTCCACTTCAATGTTTCCGACTACATCTTCAAAATAGACTTTGTCAAAATTTTTGTAATCATAGGTTTTGGTACTGGTTTTTCCAGAACCTTTGAGTTGTGCGTTGGCAAAAGTTGACATTAAAGCCATTATTAAGGTTATGATTAATTTTGTCATACTAATTTATTTTTAATGATTGATATTGATTGATGCATGAAATATTTTAATTATTATAACCCATACCTAAATTTAAATCGCCTTTTACTTTTAGAGTTACCGAAGCATATTCATCTCCCGTATTTTCAATAATCAAAGCAGTATTTTTTTCAGTTTTAACGGTTGCTGTTTCTTGTGGTTTAAGTAAAAAAGGAGAATATGTTCCTCCATCAATTGGTGCTTGGTATACTTTTAATATCGTAACACCTTCATTTTTTAAATAGGTTTTAAAACTACCATGTTTATTGTTTCCCAAAACAAAACTTTCTTTGGGTTTAATCGACGTGTTGGAATTTAGAGAACTGAAAACACCACAAGAAGTAGTGAGTAATAAAGTGCCAAATAATGCAATAACTGTTTTCATAATTTAAATTTTAATGATTAATAACTAAGCAAAATTGCGTAATCAATCTTAAT
This sequence comes from Flavobacterium sp., assembly GCF_031537875.1. Taxonomy (GTDB): domain Bacteria; phylum Bacteroidota; class Bacteroidia; order Flavobacteriales; family Flavobacteriaceae; genus Flavobacterium. The sequence continues at coordinate 84,817 of NZ_JAVKNB010000003.1, forward strand.
CAAACGCTTCAAATTATGATTTGAGACTAATTAAATAAATTTGCAAAGCATTGTTAATATTGAGATTACAGCGTGTCAATAAATTCTTTAGGGGTTTTTCCAGTATTTTTTTTGAAAGCTCGGTTGAAAGTTGCCTTCGAATTGAAGCCACAATCAAAAGCTATACCCAGAAGGGTTGATTTTTCATGTTCGTTATTGGCAAACATAGTTTTAACAGCCTCAATGCGGTAGTTGTTGATGCAATCGTTAAAATTTATTTGAAACCCTCTATTGATGGTTTTAGAAATTAGAGCAACATTAGTATCGAGTTTTTTGGCTACTTCGGCAATATTTAATTCAGGATTTTTATATAATTCTTCTGATTGAATTAAAGTTTCAATTTTAATTTTCAATTTTTGAATTTCAGGTGAAATATTTTCTTCAAAAATTTCATGATCAATATCAATTACAGCTTCTTCAGTGTTATTGTTTTCGACGTCATTTAATAATAAAATCGGGTTTTTGTTGAATTCCATTTTAAATGGAATACTTGCATTTGCTGGGTTGGAATAACCAACAATTGCGATATAATACATCACTCCCGAAAAAAACAGAAAAAACCACCAACTTCCTTTATAACTGTTCAGTTCGGGAAAAAAATAACTAATGCTATCAAAAAGAATCGGTAATGACAACATGATTAGAAAAGCAAACAAGTAGGTTTTAATCCACTTGAATAAAATGCTGTCGGCATAACTGACCACTTGGTACATTAACTTCTTATAGGAGTTATAATATTTTATCGATAAAATAAAATAAATAATCATAGATACTAATCCTGTTTTTTGGTACCAATTGTCAAAGTCTTTATCCATGCCATTGGTATAAAAATAGTAATCGTGTAAAATGAGTTTATCATAAACTCCCATTGTAGTGATATATAGTAAATAGAGTAGTCCAGGAATTAGATGTAAAGCTTCTTTTTTAGTGAATTTAAAAGACGGATTCAATAAACTTTGCGTATAGAAAAATATAATTGGACCTATAAATAAGAGGTGTTGCAGTGGTAAATAGAATAAAATATCTCGATAAGGTTGATTGTCGTACCAACCTGCAAAACCTAGCATCCAAGGTGCAATATACAAGCTGCATAAGAAAATAAATAAACTCAACCAATAATTGGATTTGTTCTCAGTTCGAATAGCTTTTATTAAAAGTAAAAAGCTGTAAAGTATTCCTTGAGAAAAAGAAATGAGTAGTAGGGAACTATAAAAACCAAAATGGAAAAGCATGTAGAATTTTCTGTAAAAATAATTATTAATTTCAAATGATTGATAGGCTTGAGTTTAAATTTCATAACTGAAAATTCTTAACTATCTTTGCCAAAAAATAGCACTTTGATTAAGATTGGCAACATAGAATTACCTGATTTTCCTTTACTACTTGCGCCCATGGAAGACGTGAGCGATCCGCCGTTTCGTAGGTTGTGTAAAACACACGGAGCCGATATGATGTATTCGGAATTTATTTCTTCGGAAGGGTTGATTCGTGATGCAATTAAGAGTCGTCAAAAACTCGATATTTTTGATTACGAGCGTCCTGTTGGAATTCAAATTTTTGGAGGCGATGAAGAAGCCATGGCGTTGTCGTCTAAAATTGTTTCGACAGTACATCCCGATTTGATTGACATCAACTTTGGTTGTCCCGTCAAAAAAGTAGTGAGCAAAGGAGCCGGAGCTGGTGTGTTAAAAGACGTGGATTTGATGGTGCGTTTGACCAAAGCCGTAATTGATAGTACCGATTTACCTGTAACCGTAAAAACCCGTTTGGGTTGGGACGACAGTTCAATCAATATTGATGAGGTGGCGGAGCGTTTGCAAGATATTGGCGTACAAGCGTTGTCGATTCATGCACGAACACGAGCTCAAATGTATAAAGGCCATTCTGACTGGACCCACATTGCCCGTGTCAAAAACAATCCTAGAATCACCATGCCTATTTTCGGAAATGGAGACATTGATTCGCCAGAAAAGGCCTTGCATTATAAAAACGAATACGGTATTGACGGTATCATGATTGGTCGTGCCGCTATTGGTTATCCTTGGATTTTTAACGAAATCAAACATTACTTTAAAACAGGCGAACATTTGCCAACACCTACCGTTATTGACCGAGTAGAAGCGGCTCGAAATCACTTAATTTGGTCTATGGAATGGAAAGGCGAACGTTTGGGAATTGTAGAAATGCGTCGTCATTATACCAATTATTTCAAAGGCATTCATTCGTTCAAAGATTACAAACAAAAATTAGTAACTACAGATGAGGTGGAAGGTTTGTTTAGCGTGATGAAAGAAATCGAAGAGGTGTATGCAGGTTATGAGTTTGTGTAATTTTAACCCAACAACTTTTTACTCACGCGGCTACTTGCAATTAACGAAGCGATAAATCCTAGCGATACAATTGTTCCTAAAACAATCAAAACATTTTCTACTGTAAAAACTACCGGATAGGCTAAAGTAGGCGTAATCATAATTAACTGAAATTGTTGCTGAAGGATTACAATTCCAATACCTAAAACGAGTCCGATGCAGCCGCCAAAAACACTCAACAAAGTGCCTTGAAGCAAGAATATTTTGCGTAAATCCTTAATTTCTACTCCCAAGTTGAATAAGGTTTTTAGGTTTCCTTTTTTGTCTAAAATCATCATGATTAGTGCGCCAATCAAGTTGAAAAGCGCCACCACAATTACCAAAGTAAAAATCAAATACACTGCAATATTTTCGGTATTCAACATTTTATAAAGCGATTCGTTCAGTTGCGCTCTGTTTTTTACCGTAATGGAATTATTGAAAATGGTTTGTAATTGCTCGATGATTGCTTTTTCGTTGGCTCCCTTCTGTATTTTGATTTCTAATCCCGATACTTGATTGGGTTGGTATTCCAACAATTCTTGGGCAAGACCCAAATCAGCAAAAACATATTTGGAATCCAAATCTTCGTTGATGGTATAAATCCCAATCGGTAATAAATCGGATTGATTGAAAGCTTGTTCCGGATTTTCGATGGCACCTTTCCCAGGTTTTGGCACAAAAACCTGTAATGGTCTATTGAAGTCCAATAATCCCATGGAGAATTTCTGCGCAATTCCGTAACCCACTACTACTTGATTCGTATTTTGCGCGAGCCACTGACCGTTAAAAAGATTTTTTTCAATCGGGTTGACTTTGGTAAATAAACTGTCAATACCTTTTAAATAAGTTACTTCTTGTTTGCCGTCAAAGGTAAAAAGTACTCTTTCCTCAATAATTTTGGAATACGAAACGAGTCCGTCAATTTGTTTGATTTGACGTTCTTGTTCGGGCGTAATCAAAATGGATTTTCCTAAAGTAGAGTTGAGTTTAAAGTCGGGATCAATCGCATTGGTAAACGAAAGACTAAATTCTTTCAGTCCGCTAAATACCGACAGCACTACAAACAGGGCTAACGCGCCAATGATAATCCCCATACTAGCAATACGATTAATGATGTTAATAGCATTGTTTTTGCTAGTACTGATGCTGTATCGTTTGGCTATATAAAGAGGGAAGTTCAATTTAAAACTGTCTGCGTTTTTCTAAAAGATCTCTGTTTTCAATTGGGTTATCTCTGTTAGCTAATGCCTTGTCAATCTTTTCGATATAGTCCAAAGAATCGTCAATAAAGAAAACCAAATTAGGTACTTTACGCAATTGCAAACGTACGCGTTGCGACAAATCGTGCTTAATTAATGTAGTATTGGTTTTGATAGCCACTAAAGTTTCTTGGGCTTTCTCCTGCGGGAAAATGCTTAAATATACCGTGGCAACAGATAAATCCGAAGTCACCGCCACCTTGGATACGGAAATAATCAAATTGGTTATTCCATTTTTTCTCACTTCACCTTGCAGGATATCTACCAAATCTTTTTGGATAACGCCACCTATTTTTTTCTGTCTATTTGTTTCCATGATGCAAAAATACTACTTTTAAACTTTATTCGAACAAATTTTAAATCGAACCAAAATTTTGAGAAGCTATTCCTGCTTTACGCTATATCTTTCCTGCCGAACCCCGGCAGCAAAGGATGTCGCTTAAATCAGGGCTAGGAGTTTCGTTTTCAGTTCCCGAATACAATTATAAACCCAAATGATGCAAAGACACTCCTTTTCGATTTATGACGCCTCAGCCGGTTCTGGAAAAACCTACGCCTTGGTCAAAGAATATTTAAAAATTATCTTGACTTCGCACAAAAATGATGCGTATCGCAATATCCTAGCCATTACGTTTACCAACAAAGCGGTACACGAAATGAAAAGCCGTATTGTAGGAAGTTTGTCCGATTTTGCTTCTGATACTCCTTCGCCAAAATCTCAGGATTTGATGCAGGATTTGTCTGTGGATACTTCGCTGTCTATTATCCAAATCAAAACCAAAGCACAACAAATCATCAAGCACCTGATTCATAATTATGCGGCTTTTGATATTTCGACTATTGATAAATTCACTCATAAAGTAATTCGTGCCTTTGCACACGATTTGAATTTACCCATGACGTTTGAGGTCACTTTAGATACCGAAAATTTATTGATTGAAGCCGTAGATGCTATTATTGCTCAGGCTGGCGAAGACGAAATTTTGACGAATTTATTAGTCGATTTCACCATGGAAAAAACCGACGATGATAAATCTTGGGACATTTCTCGTGAAATTCTAGAAACGGGAAAATTAGTTTTGAATGAAAACAACCGAAATGAAATCACTCATTTTCAAGATAAATCCATTACCGAATTTCTCGAAATTAAGAAAAAACTCGCTGTTGTTTGTGAGGATTTAGAAAAAGAAACCACCGTTTTAGGAAACGAAGCGGCGTCGTTAATTGAACAAAATGGCATTGACGTAAAATCGTTTCCAAGAGGTACTTTTCCGAATCATATTGCGAGTATTCAAGAAGGAAAATTCAATCCTAAAAACAAAATGTTTCACGAAGCGGATGATATTGCTATCAACAAAACAGCGCAAGACCGTGATTTGATTGAAGCTATTATTCCTGATTTATTAGCTATTCTATCCAAAGTGTATGCCTTATTTGAAAAGATTCATTTTTACAAAGCCTTCTTAAAAAACATAACGCCTTTGTCATTGTTGAATACCGTTAGTAATGAATTGGCTAAGATCCAACAAGAACAAAATATTCTTTCTATAACCGAATTCAATGCGTTAATTCATCGAGAAATTCAAAACCAACCGGCTCCTTTTATTTATGAGCGTTTGGGGGAACGCTACCGCCATTTTTTTATAGACGAGTTTCAGGACACTTCTGAAATGCAGTGGCAAAATTTGATTCCGCTTATTGATAATGCACTTTCCGGTCAGGACGAATACGGAGATAAAGGGACTTTGATGATTGTGGGCGACCCGAAGCAATCCATTTACCGTTGGCGTGGCGGAAAAGCAGAGCAGTTCATCGAGTTGAGTAAAGACCAAAATCCATTCAATAATCCCGATAAAAAACTAACACAATTAGAATACAATTACCGTTCGTATTCGCAAATAATTGAATTCAACAATAGCTTTTTTAAATTAATAGCTAATGAATTTCAGCATCCTGATTACAAAGATTTATATGAAAATCACAGCCACCAAAAAGTAAATTCCAAAACAGGAGGCTATGTCAATATTTCGTTTCTGCCAGATACAGCGGAAACGGAAGAAGAAGCATTGGACAAAACCCAAATGTACGTCGAAGCCACTTTGGAAACCATTAATAAGGTAGTTGAAAAAGGCTTTGAATACAAAGACATCGTTATTCTGACTCGCAAGCGCGGTCAAGGAATTGCTGTAGCAAATTATTTAACAGAGCAAGGCGTTCCGTTATTGTCATCCGAAACTTTGATGATTCAAAATGCGACCGAAGTCCGTTTTATTATTCATTTGCTAAGATATTTGAAAAATAGCTCAGACATTGATGCTAAAGCCCATTTTTTGCAGTATTTAGCACTGCATGCTCAAGATGAATTACCCGTGCATGATTTTATTGCCAAAGGCAAAGAATTGGTTCAAGAAACCGAATTTGAAAACTGGTTGTTGCAATTTAATTTAGACTTATCGTTTCAAAATCTCCGAAAAAAATCCTTGTATGAAGCGGTGGAGATTATGGTGAGTAAGTTCTTGAATCCGGAACTTCGTGCCTCTAGTTACGTACAATATTTTCTAGACATTGTATTAGAGAGGGATATTCGCAATCAAGCAGGAGTCGCTGATTTCTTGGATTTTTGGGACAAAAGCGGTGAAAAGTTTAGTATTCCGTCACCTGAAGGTACTAATGCCGTTCGAATAATGACCATCCACAAGTCGAAAGGATTGGAATTTCCAGTGGTAATAATGCCTTTTGCTGAAGAAGATTACAGCCGAAAACCCAAAGATAAATTATGGTTGAATGCCGAAGAAGAAACCGTTGGATTGCCTAAAGTACTAATTGACAACAGTAGTGCAGTTGAGGGATTTGGAGAAGATGCTTTGGAATTATACACCATTAAAAAACAGGAAGAATTATTAGATAATATTAATGTATTGTATGTTGCCTTAACCCGAGCAGAAGAGCAATTGTATATTATTTCAAGCAAAAACCTATCCAATAAAGGCGAGCTGCCTAAGAACAATATGTGTGCTTTTTTTATTAATTATTTGATAGCGCAAGATTTATATGATAACGATAAACTCGAATATGAATTGGGTAATGCAGCTAAATTATCTTCAACTGAAAAACATAAAGACGAGTCTAAAACTATTCCTGTTGTCAATGCAATTTTAGATGCAAAGAATATTAAAATCGCTCAGCGAGAATCTCTAATGTGGGGGACACATCAACAAGAGGCTATTGAGTATGGCAATTTGATACACGAAATTTTATCATTTGTAAAAACCAAAAACGATGTGGATTTGGCTATTACTAAAGCCCTTGAAAATGGATTGATAACCTTAGCTCAAAAACAGCTGGTGCATCAAACAATAGTCGAAATTGTGGAACATACCGCCTTGAAAAATCATTTTGCTGAAGGGAATCGAGTGATGAATGAGCAAACGATTATTCAAAAAGAAGCAAGAACTATTAAACCGGATCGTATGGTAATTACTCCAGATAATACATTGTTTTTATTGGATTATAAAACAGGCGCTCCGAATCCAAAATATGAGTTGCAATTGACTAATTATCAATATGCAATTGAAGATATGGGATATAAAGTGGTTGAAAAAGCATTGATTTATATTGGAAAAGAAGTAGTCGTGGTTCAATTTTAATGTTTTTCTTATAAAAAACTAAAGAATTCAAATTTTCTCTAATGCCTTGTTACTAGTGCTAGGACTATTGATTTTAGATGTGAAAAATGTATTTTAAGAGGTTTAAATAGAAGATTTGTTGTCATTTGTTTTGTATTTCTGAAATTTGATTCTATTTTTGTTAAGAAATATAAAATTATTTGTTAAAATCATTAATTAAAAAATAACTATGAAACAACTTAACAAAATTCTTATCGCTGTTGTATTAATTATCGGATTAAATGCTCAAGCACAAGATAGTAAAAATCCATGGGCAGTTTCTTTTGGAATGAATGCTTTGGATACAAGAACAAGTGCAGGAGGAGGAAGTAGCTTTTTAGATTCTCATTTTTCGGATGCTTTATCTGTAAAAAAGAATTGGAACATTGTACCAACAATTTCTTATATTGGAGTGTCTAAATATGTTGGCGATAATTTTTCTATTGGATTGTCTGCTTCTTTTAACAAAGTGAGTAAATATGTTAGCCTTGTAAATTCAAATTACGTAGTTTCAAATCCAGGGGATGTTACTTTTTATGGAATTGATGCAAACGTAAAGTATAGCTTTCAAACTTTAATTAAATCTAAAGTAATAGACCCATCTATCTCATTAGGCCTTGGGTATTCAGTATTGGGAGATAATACATACCAAACAGTTAGTCCAGGTGCTGGAGTTGTGGTATGGGTTTCTGAAAATATAGGTTTAGAACTTTCTTCAAAATATAAAAAATCTTTTGAAAGCAGAGAGTTTAATAGTCATTTTAATGCGCCTTCTATGTTGCAACATTCAGTAGGGTTAGTAATTAAATTTGGCGAATAAAGTTAGATTATTAAAATAGTTTAATAAAAAACACCCTTTTAGGGTGTTTTTTATTTTTACAAAGTGTAGTATTAATTTTACTCACAAATAAGTGTCTGATTTTCAAATCTTTAATTTTTTTTTCTAATTAATTATTTTGTTATTAGACATTTAGGTACTACTTTTGTGTAAATAACTAAAAAGTAATTTAAAAAAATCAAGTATGAAACATCTTAACAAAATTTTTGTTGCTGCGATGGTGGTAATGGGTTTAAGCTCACACGCACAAGACAGTAACAATCCTTGGGCACTTTCTTTCGGAGTTAATGCTCTTGACACTAGAACTAGTGCTGGTGGAGGAAAAGATTGGTTTAACAACCATTTTTCTCAACCATTATCGGTAAAAGATAATTGGAATATTCTTCCTTCTATATCTTATATTGGTGTGTCTAAATATGTAGGTGATAACTTCTCTTTTGGAGTTTCTGGGTCAATTAATAAAATGAGCAAGTTTGTAACTAATAGTCCGTCAAAAGGATATGTAGTTTCTAACCCTGGAGATTTAATGTATTACGGAATTGATGCTACTGTAAAATACAGTTTTCAATCATTAATCAAATCTAAAGTAGTTGATCCTTCTCTTTCTTTAGGTGGAGGTTATACTTTTCTTGGAGATACTAGTTTTGGAACTATTAATCCGGGAGCTGGTTTAACTTTATGGTTCTCTGAGAATATAGGTTTAGAATTGGCTACTAAATACAAAAAATCTTTTGGAGACAGAACAATTGGTACTGCTGTAAATCAACCTTCTTTATTTCAACATACTGCCGGTCTTGTTTTCAAATTTGGAGGTAAAGACACAGATAATGACGGAATCTACGATAGAGAAGATGCTTGTCCACAAGTTGCAGGTTTAAAACAATTCAACGGATGTCCTGACACTGATGGAGACGGAATTATCGATGGAAGTGATGCTTGTCCAGAAGTTGCTGGTTTAGCTGCTTTAAACGGATGTCCAGATGCTGATGGGGATGGAGTTACTGATGCAAAAGATGCTTGTCCAGAAGTTGCTGGTTTAGCTGCTTTAAAAGGTTGTCCAGATGCTGACAAAGACGGAGTTGCTGATAAAGATGACAAATGTCCTTCAGTTGCAGGTCCTAAAGAAAATGCAGGTTGTCCATGGGCAGATACTGATAAAGATGGAGTTGCTGATAAAGATGACGAATGTCCAGAAGTTGCTGGTCTTGCTAGCAATAAAGGATGTCCTGAAGTTACTGCGGCAGTTTTAGAAAGTGTTAAAGTTGAGGCTAAATCAATCTACTTTAATTCAGGTAAAGCTACTTTTAAATCAGAAGATGTTCCAGTAAAAATCGAATCAATCTCAAGTTTACTTAAACAATATCCAAATGCTAAATTTAGTATTGAAGGACATACAGATAGTGATGGTTCAGATGCATTTAACCAAAAATTATCTCAAGAAAGAGCTGACGTAGTTAGAAATGCATTAATCGAAAGAGGAATGAAAGCAGCTAACTTAACTGCTGTTGGTTATGGAGAAAGCAAACCAGTTGCTTCAAACAAAACTGCTGCTGGAAAAGCTAAAAATAGAAGAACTGAAGTAGTATTACAAAAATAATATACTTTAAATATTTTTTAGAAAACGCCCTGATTTATCAGGGCGTTTTTTTATTTTTATAGAATGACAAATACTTCATTTTTAGATAAAATTGCAGCAGTACTAATTGAGAATTATTCTGATAAATTATCAGATACAGTTGTGATTTTGCCCAATAAAAGAGCCAAGGTTTTTTTGATTGAAGCTATCAAAAATCAGGTAAGCCAAACTGTTCTTTCGCCAGAGATAACTAGTATTGAAGATTTTGTACAAACTATTGCAGGGATTCGTTCCATCGATTCTATTGAATTATTATTTGAGTTTTACGAGGTGTATTTGTCGATTACTCCTTCTGCCCAACAACAATCTTTTGAGCTTTTTGCTAATTGGGCTAAAACCCTTTTGCAAGATTTTAACGAAATTGATCGCTATTTATTAGACCCCTCTCATGTATTATCCTACTTGAAAGATATTGAAGATATTAAAAAATGGGGAATAGAAGTCGAAGACAAAACTCAGTTGCTCGAAAATTATATTGATTTTTGGAAGTTATTGCCCAATTATTACCAATCATTATACGATCATTTACTAGCTAAAGGAATCGGTTACCAAGGATTGATTTATAGAGAAGCGGTTAAAAACCTAATTCATTTTTTAAACTCTGTTCAGAACAAACAATTCATTTTTGCCGGATTTAATGCTTTAAATGCTGCCGAAGAGAAAATTGTTCAAGAGCTTTTAGCTGTGGGTCAAGCCAAAATTTATTGGGACGCTGACCAAACCTTTCTAAACGATCCGTATCATGATGCAGGGCTGTTTTTACGTCGATTCAAGGAGAATTGGAAACACTACAAGTCACATCCATTTGAATGGATTGTAAATGATTTTTCAGCTACCAAAAATATTCAAGTTATTGGTACACCAAAGTCTATTGGTCAAGCCAAAATTGCAGGAAGTATTTTGGAACAAACCATTGAAAATCATCCTGAAAAATCCTTAGATAAAGTGGCTGTCGTTTTAGGCGAAGAAAGTCTATTAGTTCCGTTGTTGTATTCGTTACCGGCTTCGGTTGGCGCTTTGAATATAACCATGGGGTATTCGGCAAAGAATAATCCCGCTCAGATTTTGGTAGCCAAATTATTCAAAATGCATACCAATTCGTTATCCAGAAACAACAAAGGGTATGTATTGTATTATAAAGAGGTGCTTGATGTATTGACTCATCCACTTGTAGAATCTTATGCCCAAACACGGGAATTAGTCGCTCTTATCAATGATAACAATTATACCTTTATCACGCACCAAAAACTATTGGATCTGAATCCAAATCCGAGTGAGCTATTCTTATTGTTGTTTCAAAAATGGGAAACGGGTGCTGTCCCTGTTTTAGAAACTATTATCAGTTTGTTGCAAACCATAAAAAGTAATTTGAGCAACGACAATGAAGAGGAAAAAATCACCAAAGCCTTTGTTTTTGCTATTTTCAAAGTGATTAATAAACTGATAACGTATTATTCCAAACACCACCATATTGACAAGATTGAAACTTTGTATGCTATTTACAAACAAGTTATCGATGTGGCTGAGGTCTCTTTTGAAGGTGAACCGTTGAATGGTTTACAAATTATGGGAGTTTTAGAAAGTCGGGTTTTGGATTTTGACACTGTCATCGTTACCTCTATGAACGAGGGGAATTTCCCTGCAGGTAAATCTTCCAATTCGTTTATTCCGTATGATGTAAAACGTGAATTAGGTTTGCCAACGTTCAAAGAAAAAGACGCGATTTATACCTATCATTTTTACCATTTATTGCAACGTGCCACTAACATTTATTTGCTATACAATACCGAAAGTGAAGGGCTTGATGCTGGTGAAAGAAGCCGATTCATCACCCAATTGGAAGTTGAAAAGCAAACCAATCATCATTTGACGAAAGAAATGTACAATGCCCTTTTGCCTGAAACAGCCTACGTTCCAATGGAAGTACCAAAATCAGAAGCGGTGATGCTGCGATTGAAAGAAATTGCAGCACAAGGTTTTTCTCCTTCGGCATTGACCAAATACATCAGAAATCCGATTGATTTTTATTTTCAACGAATCCTTCGCATTCGAGAAGTGGAGGAAGTTGAAGAAACGATTGCGGTAAATACTTTAGGGACGATTATACATGAAACTTTAAAAACGCTATACGAACCATTTATCGGGCGGTTAATTTCTGAATTTGATTTGCAAAATTGTTTCAAGCAAATTGATGCCGAAGTATTGAAACAATTCAAATTGGTGTACAAAGAAGGCGAAATAAAAAAAGGGCGCAATTTGTTGGCTTTTGAGGTAGCAAAACGCAACGTATCCAATTTCTTAAAAGTCGAATTAGAAAGCGTTAAAAAGGGGGAACAAATCCAAATTATTGCTTTGGAACAAACCTATGAAAGACTTTTAGAACACCCTAAATTACCTTTTCCAGTTTTAATTAAAGGAAATGTGGACCGAATCGAAAATCGCGATGGAGTCATCCGAATTATTGACTATAAAACAGGGAAAGTAGAAAAAGGGACAGTGACATTGCGCACCTGGGATGATTTAACTCTTGATATTAAAAACGAGAAAATCATTCAAGTTTTAGCGTATGCTTTTATGTTTGAAAAAGAGGCGAAAGGCTTACCCATTGAGGCCGGAATTATCTCCTTCAAGAACTTAAAAGCGGGTTTTTTACCTTTTAATTTTAAATCAGGAAAAGAGGATCAAACTCGTGTCGATGATGCAATTATGAATGATTATTTGGAACAAATTGTAGTTTTGCTTACAGAAATTTTAGATGCAACGATTCCGTTTAAAGAGAAAATATAAATGAATGAAAGGTTAAGAAAAATCGCAAATGCTTTTGAGTTTTTTAAAAGTACAGTTCCAATTAATTTGGGTGCGAGTCTTTTTATTGGCTTTTTTGGAGGGCTAATTGCCTTCAATTATTCATTTTTGAGTTTTGGGCTTATCTTATGTCTGGTATTGAAAGGGGTTCGAAATGAAAACGAATATTTATTTTACTTCAACAATGGGGTTTCCAAAAAGCAACTTTGGATGTATTCTTGGGTTTTTAGTTTCCTTACTTTAATAATCGGCATTTTTATTTTGAACTTTATACTGCGTTTATTTTGAAAAAACATCTTTTAGAAATAGACAGTATTCAGAAAAATTTTGGTCACCAATCCATTGTTTCAGATGTGTATTTGAAATGTGAAACGGGAGATATTATAGGGATTTTAGGAAGAAATGGTTGTGGAAAATCGACGCTTTTAAAAATTATTTTCGGGGTAGTCTCTGCTGATTTTAAATTTGTTCGCATCGATGGGAAGGTGCAATTAAAAGCAGAAGCTTTATTTCGAGACATTAGTTATTTGCATCAAGATAGTTGTATCCCAAAATCACTTTCGGTAAAAAAAGCCATTCAGCTCTCCATTCCAAAAGAAGAGTTGCTGGATTTCTATGCAGATGAAATGATTCATAACATTCGGGATAAAAAAACTAGACATCTTTCGGGAGGCGAATTACGTTATTTGGAAATCAAATTAGTGCTTAGAAATCCCTCAAAATTTGTCTTATTAGATGAGCCTTATAATGGATTGTCTCCACTTATGGGAGAAAAAATCAACCAATTAATTCTTGACAATTCGGCTCGAAAAGGAATTATTATTACCGACCATAATTATCAAAATGTAATTTCAGTAGCGACACAATTGACCTTGATGAAAGAAGGAAAATTACATTATTTAAAAGATAAAATAGAGTTAGTTGAGAAAGGGTATTTGAATTCCGAGATGCTTTAAACCGACTTAAAAAAATGCAATAATTCTGTTTGAAGTGCTTGTTGATTTTCAATGTGCGACATGTGTCCGTCTGGGAAACTCAACAATTGAACTTGGGTGCCTTCTATTTGTTCTTTAGTTTCTTCGTAGTTTAAAACAGGATCTTTTTTTCCTAAAATCAATACTTTAGGATAAGGGGTCAAATGCAATAGCACTTCTCTGTCCATGCGAATTTTCATTCCTTCTAACGAAGCTACAATTCCTTGAAGCGGCGTTTTTAGGGCTTCTTTTTTTACCTCATTAATCGCTTCAGCAAGACGTTCTCTGTTTTCTTCGCTAAATAAATTAGAAATGGATAACGAAATGAAATTTTGAAACGATTGTTTTACGGCTTTGATGGCGCGATCCCGATTGGTTTTGCGTTCGGCACTATCAGCTCTTGAAGTCGAATTTAATAACACTAGACCTTTTACCACATCTGGATACAATTCGGCAAAAGCCAAAGCCACATAACCGCCCATTGAGTGACCCACAAAAATGGCTTTTCGGATGCGCAATTCAGATAACACTCCATGAACTGCATCGGCATTATTTTCCATAGAATGTACGTAGCCCATGCATTCTGTTTCACCATGTCCTAATAAATCAATGGTAATGATTCTGAATTTTTTGCTCCATTCCGGAATAAAAGCATTCCACATCTTTTTGTTTTCCAAAAAACCATGCAATAAAACTATTGCCGTTCCTTTGCCTTGTTCGGTGTAGCTAATGGTGGTGTTTTTGAAATGAAGTGTTTTAGTCATGCGAGCAAAGGTAAATTATAAACACAAAAGGCGCAAAATTTTTCCATAGTGTTCACAAAGAATTGTGAATTAATCTTGTCATTCTGAACTTGTTTCAGAATCTCCGTTTAAGTAGAGAAGCTGAAACAAGTTCAGCTTGACAAATAAAGATAAAAAAAACGGCTCACTTTCGTAAACCGTCTTAACCGAAAACTGTCAACAGACAACTTTTAACTATTCATTAAATTTTCTATTTCCTCCACTTCAATTGGAATGTTGCGCATCAAGTTGAAAGGCGCCCCTTTTTCTTGTACTACCACATTGTCTTCTAAACGAATCCCAAAACCTTCTGCTGGAATGTAAATCCCTGGCTCAACCGTAAACACCATATTGGCTTGCATTGGTTCGGTTAAGATTCCGTAGTCGTGTGTATCTAACCCCATGTGATGCGAAGTACCGTGCATAAAATATTTTTTATAAGCAGGCCAATCAGGATTTTCGTTTTGAACATCGGCTTTGTCAATCAATCCCAAACCTAATAATTCAGATGTCATTACTTTTCCTACTTCAATATGGTATTGTTTCCATAAAGTGCCGGGAGTTAGCATTTGAGTAGCTTCATTTTTGACACGTAAAACAGCATTGTACACTGCTTTTTGTCTTTCTGTAAAACGACCCGAAACCGGAATGGTACGTGTCATATCACTTGAATAATTAGCGTATTCTGCGGCAACGTCTAGTAAGATTAAATCGCCGGCTTTACACACTTGGTTGTTTTCAATATAGTGCAACACATTAGCATTATTTCCTGAAGCAATGATTGGTGTATAAGCAAAGCCTTTCGAACGATTGCGAAGGAATTCGTGCGCAAATTCCGCTTCAATTTCATATTCGGTTACATCAGGCTGTACAAAAGACAAAACTCTTCTAAAACCTTTTTCGGTAATATCGCAAGCTTTTTGGATTAACTCTAATTCTACATTTTCTTTTACAGAGCGCAGGCGTTGCAATATCGGATTGCTTTTGGCTACAGCATGTGCAGGATACTTTTCTTTCCACCATTTTACAAAACGAGCCTCACGAGTTTCGGTTTCTACCGTAGCACGATAATGCTCGTTGGTGTTGATGTAGATTGTTTCCGAATGTGTCATTAATTCAAATAATACTTTTTCAAACTCGGTTAACCAATACACGGTTTTGATTCCCGAAACTTCAAAAGCGCGTTCTTTGTTTAGTTTTTCACCTTCCCAAACGGCAATATGATCATTGGTCTCTCTCAAGAAAAGGATTTCTCTTTGATGTTCATAAGGTGCATCTGGAAAAAGCAACAAGATACTTTCTTCCTGATCTACGCCACTTAGGTAAAAGATATCACGGTGTTGCGCAAAAGGCATGGTGCTATCGGCACTAATAGGATAAATGTCGTTCGAATTGAAAACCGCTACACTTTTTGGCTTCATTTGAGCCGTGAATTTAGCGCGGTTTTTTATAAATAAATTACGGTCTATTGGATGGTATTTCATACTATTTTGAAATTTATTAGACTACAAATCTAATCAATCCATTTGTAATATCTAGCACCAATTAGATTTGGATTTTCATTTTCTACGCGGTCTAAAATCCATTCGTTTTTAGGTGTTTGAACACTTTGTTTTTGTTCTTTTTTATGGAGTTTTTCATAGGTAGCAAAATCAATTTCATGGCTTTGTTCCAAAGTTTCAAACAGTTGGGCTTTGGCTACAGCCAATTGCCAATCGGCTTGAATGGTACCTTCAAAAACTTTCGACTTCGAACCACTTCCATAGGCTAAGAAACCAAATTTTTTGCCTGAAATTTTTGCATTCGTGTTGGCAAAATGCGATAAAGTTGAAAGGAATCCCATAAAAATAGAACCGGTGTATAAATTTCCAATCAATGAAGAAGCAATTTCTGCAGGCTGTAATTTTTGTGCTACAAACTGGCGGTATTCTTCCGATTTGCTTACTTCTTTTAATTGATTTTGGTAGTCGGCAGGAGCTTCGTCACCCGAAAGAATTGGAGTAGTTGCATCCAGCGCATAGATTTCAGACAGCATGCGGCGTCCTTGAAACGAATACGGCAAGTGCATGATGATGCTTTCCCAAGTTGAATATAGCGTTTCAGTAGTATTTTTTAGTTTTTTGAATGAAAAATACGCATTGCGCGTACGATCCATATAACATTGATTGGAATATTGACCGTCAAAAACGGGTTGGTCTTTGTGAATTTCAATTTCGGACTCTAAATTGTCAAACCAAGAATCGTTTGAACTGTTACCTGTGATGGCTTCTTTTGCAATCGTTCGGTATGGCTTGAAGAAGTCAAAAACACCTTTAGTACTAGTTGCCCATTCGTTTTCAAACGCAATTATTTTAGGATTGGCAGTGACTAACATCGCTAAAGCTCCCGCTCCTTGGGTATATTCGCCTGTCGAATTCAAATCGTATTTGGCAAAATCAGTAGTGACAACAATGGCTTTTTTAGTTGGATTAAGTCGTACAAAATCCAAGCAGTTTTGCAAGGCATCGACTCCGCCAATACACGCAAAAGTAAAATCGACTACATCACATTCGGATAAAACGCCTTCTCCAAATTTTTGTTCCATCAAAGCAATCAAAAAGGAACTAATCGGTTTTGAACTGTCAATAGCACTTTCGGTACCGACATAAATTCTTGAAATTTCGCTAAGGTTGATTTGATAATCAACAACCAATTTGGTTAAGGCATTGGCACCAAAAACAACTGTATCTTGATGCGCGTCGGGCAAAGTCATTTTAATCAATCCGAGTCCTTTTTCTAGTTTTTCGGGTTCGATATTTCGGGCATTTGCCAACGATTTTATAGGTAAATGTAGTTGAGCAACGTCAAAAGCAATAGCGTCAATTCCTGTTTTCATCATTTTTATTTTGAATCAGTAAAATTAAAATTAGCCTCTCGAATAGCAATTATTTTAACACGATAAAATAAGCCTCGACAGTATTTTTATGGATTTTAGAATGAATCCAAATAAAAAATAACAATTTAATAATTTTATCCGATTTTCACTGCTGATAAATATGGATTTTTGATTCCGATAAATTTGGGAATTGTTTAAGTATATTTGGTTTCAAGGCTTGATAATTAGCAATTTATTAGTGTTTTCACTAAAACACTTTAAAATCATTATAAATAACAACGAAAAGGTTGTAGTTGAATTCTATTTCTCCTATTTTTGTCTCACTATTTAATAAAAATTTATTCAAATTATTATGGCAAAATCTGCAATTCTAAAGTCGTCTCTTGCAAAGAAATATTGGATGGCTTTTACAGGTTTATTTTTATGCTTGTTCCTATCGGGGCATTTAGCAGGGAATCTTCAATTAATTTTTAGTGATGCGTTACATTTCAATCAGTATGCATTATTTATGACGACTAACCCAGCCGTAAAAATTCTATCTTACATTACTTACATTTCTATTTTATTCCACGCAATTGATGGAATTGTATTAACTGTTCAAAACAGAAAAGCTAGACCAATTGGTTACGCAAAGACTGATGGTTCTTCAAGCTCATTTTCTTCAAGAAACATGGCGGTTTTAGGAACTATCATTTTAGTTTTTATTGTAACACACATGGTGAACTTTTGGGCTGTAATGCATTTTGACAAAAATATGCCATTGCAAACTATTAGTATTGGTCAAGCAGGTCAACAACAAGAGTATTATTTGACTACTGATGGAGGGTATCTTCCAAAAGCACAAGTAGACCAACAAATGATTAAAATTGAAAACAGAACCGAGTTCTTCGATGCTGCTGCCAATGTTAAAATCAAAGAAGGGTACAAAGATTTGCACAAGATTACTGTAGCGTTCTTTAAAGATCCAAAAACAGGATTGATTGCCACTATTTTATATGTAATTGCAATGATTACTTTGGCATTCCACTTACTTCACGGATTTCAAAGTGCATTCCAATCATTGGGATTGAATAATCCAAAATACACTCCAGCGATTAAAAAATTCGGAGCGGCATTTGCGATTATTGTTCCGTTATTGTTTGCTATTATTCCAGTTTACATTCACTTTTTCTTAAAATAATCAACATCAGAAGATATTATGAAGTTAGATTCTAAAATACCAGAAGGTCACATTTCACAGAAATGGACTGATTACAAAGACCATTTAAAATTAGTTGCGCCAAACAATAGACCAAAAATTGATATTATTGTTGTTGGTACTGGTTTAGCAGGTTCGTCAGCTGCAGCATCGCTTGCTGAAATGGGTTATAATGTAAAAGCATTTTGTTTCCAAGATTCACCACGTCGCGCGCACTCTATTGCAGCACAGGGAGGAATTAACGCAGCAAAAAACTATCAAAATGATGGTGATAGTACGTATAGATTATTTTACGACACAATTAAAGGTGGAGATTATAGAGCACGTGAGGCTAACGTACATCGTTTAGCGGAAGTGTCTGGAAATATTATTGACCAATGTGTGGCGCAAGGAGTTCCTTTTGCAAGAGACTACGGCGGAATGTTGGATAACCGTTCTTTTGGAGGTACACAAGTGCAACGTACTTTTTATGCTGCAGGACAAACAGGACAACAATTATTATTAGGAGCTTATTCTTCTTTGTCAAGACAAATTGGTATTGGACGTGTTGAAATGTTCAATCGTCACGAAATGTTAGACTTGGTAAAAGTAGATGGAAAAGCTCGTGGAATTATCGCTCGTAACTTGGTTACAGGAGAAATTGAAAGACATTCAGCTCATGCTGTTGTTATTGCATCAGGAGGTTACGGAAACGTTTATTTCCTTTCTACAAATGCTATGGGAAGTAACGTTACGGCGGGTTGGAAAATACACAAACAAGGAGCATTGTTTGCTAACCCTTGTTTTGTTCAAATTCACCCAACTTGTATTCCTGTTCATGGAACGAACCAAGCTAAATTGACTTTGATGTCAGAGTCGTTGCGTAACTCTGGACGTATTTGGGTTCCTAAGAAAAAAGAAGATGCAGAAGCAATTCGTGCAGGAAAATTAAAACCTACTCAATTATCTGAAGAAGAAAGAGATTATTTCTTAGAGCGTAAATATCCTGCATTTGGTAACTTAGTACCTCGTGATGTAGCTTCAAGAGCTGCAAAAGAAGTGTGTGACGAAGGTAGAGGTATTGAGGCTAACGATACTAACGAAGGGGTTTATTTGGACTTCTCTTCTGAAATTCAAAGCAAAGGAAAACAAGCGGCTTTCGCCAAAGGAAATCACCATCCAACTCCAGAAGAAATTACAACTTTAGGAAAAGAATGGTTGAAAGAAAAGTACGGTAACTTGTTTACGATGTACCAAAAAATTACCGATGAAAATCCGTATGAAACACCAATGAAAATCTATCCAGCGGTACACTATACTATGGGAGGTGTTTGGGTGGATTACAACTTACAGTCTACTATTCCAGGTTGTTTCGTAGCAGGAGAGGCTAACTTCTCTGATCACGGAGCGAACCGTTTAGGAGCTTCGGCTTTGATGCAAGGTTTGGCTGACGGATATTTTGTATTGCCTTATACTATTTCAAACTATTTAGCTGATGATATTCGTACAGGAAAAATCTCAACTGATTTGCCAGAATTTGCAGAAGCAGAAAACAGAGTAAAAGATATCATCAACCAATTCTTGAATAATAAAGGTTCTAAATCAGTGGATCATTTTCACAAACGTTTGGGATTGATTATGTGGAATAAAGTAGGTATGGGTAGAAACGAGGCTGGATTAAAACAAGCAATTGAAGAAATTGCTGCTTTGAAAGCAGAATTCTATAAGGAGGTAAACGTACCAGGAAGTGCTGATGAATTGAATCCGCAATTAGAGAAAGCACTTCGTGTGGCTGACTTTATTGATTTGGGTCAATTGATGGCAATGGATGCGTTACAACGTAACGAATCTTGTGGAGGTCACTTCCGTGAAGAATATCAAGATGCAGAAGGAGAAACACTGCGTGATGATGAAAACTTCTCATTTGTGGGTGCTTGGGAATATAAAGGTGATGACATCACTCAATCTGAGCTTCATAAAGAAGAATTGAAATACGAGTTTATCAAAATTGCAGCTAGAAATTATAAATAATAGAATTATGTCTTCAGCAAAAAATATCAATATAACCCTTAAAATTTGGCGTCAAAAAGACTCTAAAGCAAAAGGACAATTAGAAACCTACAGTTTGAATGAGGTTTCTACAGCAAGTTCATTTTTGGAAATGTTAGACCAATTGAACGAACAATTAATCAACGAAGGAACAGAGCCAATCGCATTTGATCACGACTGTCGTGAAGGAATTTGTGGAATGTGTTCGTTATTCATCAATGGACGCGCACACGGGCCAGACTCAGGCGTGACTACTTGTCAATTGCACATGCGTATGTTCAAAGATGGTGATACTATCTTTGTAGAGCCATGGAGAAGTAGAGCTTTCCCTGTAATCAAAGATTTAGTGGTGGACAGAAGTTCATTCGACAGAATCCAACAAGCAGGAGGTTTCGTATCAGTAAATACTTCAGGAAATACTATTGATGCTAATGCTACTCCAATTGCAAAAGATGATGCTGATAAAGCATTCGAAGCAGCAGCTTGTATTGGTTGTGGAGCTTGTGTAGCTACTTGTAAAAATGGTTCAGCAATGCTTTTCGTTGGAGCTAAAGTATCACAATATGCGTTGTTGCCACAAGGTAAAGTAGAAGCGACTACACGTGTATTGAATATGGTGCGTCAAATGGATGAAGAAGGATTTGGTAACTGTACCAATACTGGTGCTTGCGAAATCGAATGTCCAAAAGGTATTTCTTTAGAGAATATCGCACGTATGAACAGAGAATATTTAGTAGCGAGCGTTAAGTAATTTAGTTTCGCCTCAATATCATAAACGCATTCCGTAATTGGGATGCGTTTTTTTATATAGCAAGGCTAAAATTCGTACTTTTAAAAAAAATACTAATACTATGGTTTCTTTAAAGCAGCTTTTTTATTGGGGAATTCTAATTGGTTTTGGATCGCAAATGACTGCCCAAACCACAAAATCTATACTTTCAGTTTTCGATAATACAGAAAGTATTAAAGGGAAGTCACAACATTTAGCCACTCCATATAACACGACAGGAGATCAATTGTATATGGTAGGGAATCAAGATGGCACTTTTCCAGATTTAGGTTGGCACGTTAAAGGAGAAATGGGTGGTATTTGGCATCATCCAATAAAACTGTTGGATGGATTTGAGGCTAGTATTTCTTTTGATAACCAACATTTACATTTAGATAAAGCGGATGCATTTATCAATTATCCTTTTGGAAACAAACAACTATACACTACTATTTCTGATAAAATTATTATAGAAAGAGTCCAGTTTGTTCCGGATGAAATGGGAGTAGTTTATATTGAGTATGTATTAAAAAATAAGACTAATAAGCCTATTCAATTAAATTTTGATATTACAACAATTGCTAATTTAATGCCTGTTTGGTTAGGGGAGCGGACTGGAATGATTGATAGTAAAGACCTATCACAGTATGATAGTAAAAAACGTTATTGGGTAGTAAAAGACACTAAAAATCCTTGGTATGTGGTATATGGAAGTCCGCTTGAAGGGAAAAACATGACAGATTTAGGTTCTAAATCAAACAAACCCAACACGTCAATTACCAGAACCCAATATTCAATGGTGATACAGCCTAATGGAGTTTTTTATGTTCCATTTATTATTTCAGGTTCTGCAAAAAGTAAAGAAGAAGCAACACAAGCCTATTTTAAAGTGCGTTCTACTGCATATGAATTGATTCAAAAAAAGAAGAAACGACTCTTACAATTAGATACTAAATCAAAGCTCACGCTAAATGATAAAGAAGTGGAGACTGTTTTTAGATGGTTAAAGTACAATTCCGATTGGTTAACAGTTAACGTATCTGGAATGGGGAAAGGGATGGTAGCTGGGCTGCCGGATTACCCATGGTGGTTTGGTGGAGATATGGCGTATTCTCTAAAAGGTTTAATTGCATCAGGACGAAAGGATTTGACATATAGTTCTATCGATTTACTCCAGAGAGTTTCAGAAAAAAATAATGGAAACGGAAGAATTATACACGAAGTCTCTACTAATGGGGCGGTGTATAATTTAGGGAATGTATGTGAAACTCCTCAATTTGCCTCTCTGATTTGGGATGTATATTGTTGGACAGGAGATAAGGCATTCCTAAACCACTATTTTCCAACGATTGAAAAAGGATTATCCTGGCTAGTTGAAAAAAATGATGCTGATGGCAATTCTATACCAGATGGCAGTGGGATGATGGAAATCCATGGCTTGAATTCAGAAATGATAGATGTTGCAGTATATTCTCAAAAAGCATTTGCTGATGCAAGTAAAATGGCAAAATTAGTTGGGAAAGAATCTTTGTCATTAGCATACCAAAAACGAGCAGATCTATTAAAAGAAAAAATTAATACTGATTTTTGGGTAAAAGAATTTAATTCCTATGCTGATTTTATTGGCACAAAAGAACAAGCGTTACAATTAGCCGATGCTGCCATTGTAAGAGCAGATACGTTGAAAAATAAATGGGCTGTTGAGGAATTAAAAACTGCTAAGCAAAAGATAGTATCAGATACATCAAGAATCAAAAAAGGATTTGTTCTATATCATAATTGGGTAGTAAACACACCTATGGAAACAGGAATTGCCAACAAAGACCAAGCATTAAGTGCTTTAAATACGGCACAAAAATTTACTAATTCCTATGGAATGTTTGTAACAGGAATTGATCGTAACGAAGAATCTGTAAAAGAAGAAAATTCGTTTGCGTCAACTGCAAATAAAAAAGAATTTACCTATACCGGAACCGTAATGACATTACCAACAGGAGTTCAGGTTGTTGCTGAAAATAATTATGGTCGCCCAGACGAAGCGTACCAATTATTAAAAAAAATAACTAGAACTTTTAGTTATGCATTGCCAGGTTCAATGTATGAAGTTTCTCCAGATTATGGAATGATGACACAAGCTTGGAATATTTATGCTTTTGGGGAGTCCATAGTAAAACAATTTTTTGGAATCCAACCATTGGCTTACAAAAAGGAAATAACAATTTCGCCTTCATTACCTAAAGTGTTGACCGATGGTAAAATTGAAAATGTAAGTGTTGGGACGAATGAAATTACATTAGGTTTTGTACAAACTATAAAAGAAGATCAATTTGTAATTAAACAAAAATTAGCGGATTGGATTACTGTTTTTTCGCAACCAAAGGGGAAATATAAAAAGTGGATGGTAAATAATAGTGTTGTACATCCCAAATTAGTGGGGGATTACGAACAAATCAGAATCTCTGGAAAAAACAATAACTTGCAACTGTTGAAGTAAATAGTACTTTTTAATTGTATTTTTATCCAATGAAAACAGCTTTAATCCAAATACCTTTAGTTTGGGAAGACCCAAAATCAAATCGTTCTTGCATCGAAGAAAAAATTAATTCGATTGAAGAAGGAACAGATTTGATTGTGCTTCCTGAAATGTTTACAACAGGGTTTACTATGCAGCCAGAACGTGTTGCCGAGACCATGCAGGGAGAAACGATTGGATGGATGCAATCTTTGGCGAAAGCTAAAAATTGCGCTATTACGGGGAGCTTGGTAATTATTGAAGACAAGAAATACTACAATAGATTGCTTTTTGTTTTTCCTTCGGGAGAGATACAGTATTATAACAAACGTCATTTATTTACTCTTGCGGGAGAAGACAAAAGCTACACTAAAGGGACTCGAAAATTAATAATCGAATACCGAGGTTGGAAAATTTGTCCATTAATTTGTTACGATTTGCGATTTCCAGTCTTTGCTCGAAATGCAGAAGAGTATGACATATTACTGTATGTAGCCAATTGGCCGACTATTCGAATACAAGCTTGGGATACCTTGCTCAAAGCACGTGCTGTTGAAAATATGAGTTATACTATTGGAGTGAATAGAGTAGGAACAGATGAAAAAGAATACGATTACTCAGGGCATTCGCAAGTAGTGGATTTCTTAGGGAATTATACTATTGCACCACAAGAAGCAGCAGGTATTTTTTATGCTCAATTGGATAAAGAAACGCTAGAAAAAACTCGTACAAAGTTAGGTTTCTTGAACGATCAAGACGTCTTTGAATGGAAGTAAATAACTCGGTTTATTTTCTTTTATTCTCAGGTTTCTTCTTCACCTTTTTCTTTTTAGGTTCGGGTGTGTAAGGGATGCTTAAGTCAAAGGCTTGTACCACATCCCAATTGGCACGAACATCTACTTCTTTAGAAAAATAAATTACCTCTTCAGAATATTGTTTTGCCAAAAAATTACCTGGGTCGTATATCGAGTTCTTATTGTCGTCATAGATCGCACGTAGCGTATATTTAGCAGGATCTAAAAGGTTAAAATTTAAGCTCGTATTTTTGTCGGTATAGGTTGTAGCTATTGCATCACCCTTGCTATTAGTTAATTCTACGATAACAGGAAAACGCTTAACGTTTTGTAGGTTTACAACTAAATTTCCATAATCGGCAAAAGTTCGGGTGCTGAATTTAACCGACAAACTATCATTTGATTTTTCGTAAAAATCAGTTAGAGCTCCTTTGGAGAAACTTAATTTGTAGTTTTCGTCTTCTTCTTTCTTGAAGTCCAAGTACAATGTCTGATAAAATTCATCATATTCTGTAGTGAACGGAATACTTTGTTTGGCTTTGTTGAATAAGTTTACCTTGGTTTTGTCAATTTTGGTTAGCGGTGTAGCACTTACTAAAGCGTATCGTTCTCTGAAATTCAAAACGCTAGATTGTACCGCTTTAATACTAAGCGTGTCCTTTTTTTGGTCTTTTATTTTGAAAGTAAAATCTTTTTGGTACTTACCTTGTGTAATTGCGATCGATAGGGAATCTGTTTTTATTGGTCGGTACCAAACTTGTAGCGAGTCTTTTTTAGGAAGTTGGGTGATGATAGAAGGTACAATCGCGCCTTTGTTTTTTAAGGTAATTGTAGGTCTGCTTTCTTTTAATTTGATAGTGCCTTCATAACCCAAATACAATCGGTTTCCAGAGGTTTGGGTAGGTTTAAATGCTTTGAAAGGCAAATTTTCTTTGAATAATTCGAGTTCGTAAAGAGTATCATTTGGAACAGAAATGAACTGTTTATAGAATCCAATTTTGTCTTTTTTAGGATCAAATTTATTGTTGGTATTGTAGTCCTTCATGGCTACTAGCATGTATTTTCCTGCCTTTAAGTTTTCTAATCGAAAGCTTTTTAAACTGTCTAAAGTGTTAGTAACATAACGAGGCATTTGTTTGTATACAATCGAGTCGTTGTAGTTTTTGTCGACATCATACAGCATTACCGAAACAAATGATTCTACATCTTTCAAGTAGGAGTCTTTCACTTTCCCGCCGATAGCCAAAGAATCAATCGTTTTTCCAGTAGAGAAAACGTATTTGAATTGATTTAGAGGATTTCCTTCGTTATTGTCGGCCATACTTTGCCCGAAGTTAAAACTATAAGTAGTATTGTCCTGAAGCGTGTCGTTAATTTTGATTGTAATTATTTTGCTTGGAGTGATTGGCAAAATCAACGGCTCATTTTTCATGGGTGGCGAAATAATGAGTTGCTTTCTAAGGTCTTTTAATTTGATAAATTCATTAAAAGTCAGTTTGACGGTATTGCCTTTAAATTCAGTGCTGAAATTTTTAGGAAAACTAGCGGTTAAAACAGGAGCAATGGTGTCTTTTGCTCCGCCAGTAATGTTGCCTCTTTTGGCACAACTTGCCAAAACTAAAATGCATAAAGCAACACTATATTTTAAAATGGACTTGCCCATAATGAATCGAAAAATTTGATGTCACAAAATAACAACTATATTTAATGGAATGGAAACTTTTTATCGAAATATTCTGAGATAGGAATTAGGGGAATTGCCTAAAATTCAGTATTTTTAAACTTTAATTGAATTGAATCCCATGAGAAAAATAGAACACATCGGAATTGCAGTAAAGGATTTGGACGTTTCTAATGCGCTTTTCGAAAAATTATTTGGCGCTCCAGCCTATAAAGCCGAAGTAGTAGAAAGTGAAGGGGTAACCACCTCGTTTTTTTTGAACGGCCCTAACAAAATCGAATTATTGGCAGCGACGAATCCCGACAGTCCGATTGCCAAGTTTATCGAGAAAAAAGGCGAAGGAATCCATCACATTGCGTTTGATGTGGAAGATATTGTTTCAGAAATTGCCCGACTACAACAAGAAGGTTTTGTGGTATTGAACGAAACGCCAAAAAAAGGTGCCGACAATAAACTAGTAGCGTTCTTGCACCCCAAAAGCACCAATGGTGTTTTGATTGAATTGTGTCAAGAGATTCGCGAATAGTATCCTCAGAATCAAGTGGTTTCTTTTTTGGAATTTTAGAAACGACTAGTTTTTTTAATTCTGCTTTAAAAATAGTTGCGGCAAATTAAAAATAGTAGTAATATTGCACTCTCATAACCGGTCCTATAGCTCAGCTGGTTAGAGCACCTGACTCATAATCAGGTGGTCCCTGGTTCGAGCCCAGGTGGGACCACTAATAAAATCAAGGGTTTCAAGATTCATTTCTTGGAACCTTTTTTTATAAGCAAGATTCAAGCAAGATTTTATTAGTTTTAGTTGTGTTTCTATTTAACTTTAAGAGAGTTTAAAAAATCTCTTTGCTCTTTACTTCTTTCAACACAATTCACCGTTATAGTTTCATTTATTCTTGTAGTATAACGATAAGACAATTTATCTTGTCTCATCTTCCATCTTTTCTTCAAGTCGTTACCACCAAACTGAATTTTATTACCTGTTTTTAGGTTGATTTGGTCAATGGCTTTAAGGACATCTTGGTGTTTTGGATTCTCTTTGATGAATAAGGTAGTTTGGTAATTGTCTGCAGGGGTAATCTCTGAAACTATTATACCCGCTTTTTTGTACCCAATACCTCCTTTAAAAATCGATTTTAGCGCCTTTTGTGCAATTCTGTTAATTTCAAAAGTGGAGTTAGTAGGGAAGTCTGTTTTAACCGCAATGAATCCTCGGTACTGTTCCATTTCCTCTTCAAAAGGGTTGGAGTTAATAAAAACCATAATCATATTACAGTGACTATTCTGTTTTCTTAATTTCTCTCCTAATCGTGCAGAGTATGTTGATATTCTCTCTGCAACATCATCGTACTTGAAATACATCTTTTCAAACGAACGGCTGACCGTCATATTCTGCTTTGACTTCACCTCTTCAAAGTCTATGGTAGGAATCCCCATCAAGTCGTGTTTTAATCGTAACCCCACAACACTCATTTCTCTTCTTACCCAATTATCATCTAATTGAGTGAATTGATACGCATTTTCTATTTGAAGTGCTTTAAGTCTTTTTGCGTGTTTTCTTCCAATACCCCAAACATCTTCAATTTTAGTCCATTCAAGAGCTTTAATTCTCTTTTCTTCGGTATCTATCACATAAGATGATTTTGTTCGTTCAGGAAACTTCTTTGCAATTTTATTAGCTACTTTGGCAAGAGCTTTGGTTGGAGCAAAACCTATTGATACAGGAATACCTGTATTTCGTCTTACTGTTCGTCCCATTTGAACCCCATACGATTGTAAATCAAAAAATTCATCAAACCCTTTGAACTTCATAAAACATTCGTCAATACTGTAAATCTCTATTTCAGGAGAAAAGTTAGCGAGTGTATTCATCACCCTACGACTCATATCTCCATACAATTCATAATTGGAACTAAATACATTGACAAAATTCTTCTTGAACAATTCTTGGTTTTGAAATGCGGGAGCACCCATCGGGATGCCGAGTGCTTTAGCTTCATTTGAACGAGCAATAACACAACCATCGTTGTTGGATAATATTACAACAGGTTGACCCATGAGACTGGGTCTAAATACCCTCTCACAACTTGCATAAAAGTTATTACAATCAACGAGTGCAAACATTAGAATCTTTTTATAGATGCGGTAACTATTCCCCAAACAATAAACTCATTGTCTTCGGTTACTTTGATGGGTTGAAATTCTTCATTCTCAGGAATTAACCAAACAACACCTCGTTCTTTTTTTATTCGTTTAACGGTAAATTCTCCATCAATTACACAAACGGCAATCTTATTATTTTGTGGTTCTAAACTTCTGTCAATTACTAAAACATCTCCATCAAATATTCCTGCATCTTTCATCGAATTACCTTTAACTCTTGCGTAGAATGTAGCATCTTTATTTTTGATGTATTCGGTATTGAAGTCAATTTTTACTTCTAAAAAATCATCGGCAGGCGAGGGGAAACCCGCACGCAACCCACCATCAACAAAAGTGAGTTCTGCTGATGTTGAATAATCAGGAGTAAAGAATTCTAAGGTTGGAGTATTGTATAGTTTTTTCAACTTCATACCTACAAAAATAGCGAAGAGGAATATTAGATTGAAGGATTTGGTTAGAAATAGTTATTAACCGATAAAGGTGTCAATTGACACCTTTATATCGTTTTACGACAGCTTACAAAGATTGAAGTAAGGAGGAGCATTTGAAATGCCTCAGCTATTACTGGTTGGTACTTTTTCTATTTCCAAATATTTTTTTATCCAACCATTTATCCAACATACTTTACTTTAATAGTTATAAAAACCTAAAATTATTGAAAATATTTCCAAATTTTATACCTCGGTGTATAAAACAGAATCGTTTTCTCCTTTCGAAGATTATCGTAAAATCGTTATAAAACATAAAATCTTAGTGCATATCAATTAAATTTTAATTGTATTTTTGAATACAGCAGAAAAAAACCAATCATAGTAAAATGGATACATTTTAGTTGAATTTTGTTTCCTAATTACATTTATTTAAATAATTCTGAATAGTAACAGCATCAGTTTTTTTTGTCAAAGATTTATTTGTAAATATTTTTACTATAGATTGCTTTTATGTACTTTTACAATCTGTGAAATTACAATACTCTCCCTCAATATATAATTATTAATTTAAGACTATACTTAAATTATCTCTCCTAGCTTTAAATTTTGTTTGTAAATTAACCGTTTTAATATAAAACCAAATGTTAAGAAAACTTTCATACACTATTTTATTTGGTCATTTCTTATTATTAATTTCATGTAATAGTTCAATAGAAAACGCACAAAAATATTCAATTGGATTTTCACAAAGTATTGATAAAGATTTATGGAGGGAATCGATGGATCATTCAATGGAAGTTGAAGCATCTCTTCATCCAGAAATCAAATTAACCATTTCAAATGCTAATAGAAATGTAAAAAAACAAATTCAGGATGTAGAAAATATGATTGAGCAAAATATGGATGTTATTATTATTGCTCCTTATGAATCTGACTCAATCGTACCTGTAATTGAAAAGGCAAGTACCCGTGGTATTCCAGTAATAATTGTAGATAGAAAAGTAAATACATCTAATTACACGGCATTTTTAGGAGCTGATAATAATGAGATAGGAAAAATTGCAGGCAAGCAAATAGTTTCTTTATCAAAAGGTCGTGCAAATGTTTTAGAAATTAGAGGAGAAGCTATTACATCTCCTGGTTCTGAAAGAAGTTTAGGATTCAAACAAATCATCGAAAAGTACCCAAATATTAAATTGTCAATTCTTGAATATGATGAAACGAATTCCCCAAAAAGCAATTTTCAAAAAAAATTAACTAGTAATTTTAACATTGATTATGTTTTTGCTTTTAATGACATTATAGCCTATAAAGCATGGGAAATAACTAAAAGAAACTTTCCAAATAATAGAATTAAATTTATTGGAGTTGATGGCTTAAATGGACCAAACGGTGGGCTTCAATTAGTCAAAGATGGAGTTTTGTCTGGGACTGTATTATATCCTACAGGAGGAAGTGAGGCGATTAAGTTGGCATTAAAAATTATAAATAAAGAAATTGTCCCTAAAAACAATAAGCTTAATACCACCATGATTGACTCATTAAATGCAGATATGATGAGTAGTCAATTTGATAAAATAACGATTCAGCAATCGAATATCGAGCAGCAACAAAATATTATTAAAAATCAAGAGAGAAAGTACTTTACCCAGAATAATCTTTTGAAGCTCTTGTTTTTTTTGTTTGTAATTGTATTAAGTCTTGCATTATATAGTATTTACTCAAGAATCATAATTAGTCGTAAAAAACAAGAATTAGAAATAAAAAACATAAAAATTAAAAACCAAAGGGAGGAATTAAAACTGAGCAATGAAGCAAGATTAAATTTTTTCACTGGCTTATCGCATGAATTCAAAACACCACTAACGCTAATTTTAAGTTCAGTAGAATACTTAGAATCGGAATTTAATAACAAAGGAATTTCTATAACAAAGGAAATTAATTTGATGTATAACAATTCGAGAAGATTGCTGCGTCTTATTAATCAGTTGTTAGATTATAGAAAAATGGAGGAACAAAAATTTACTCTAAGAGCATCTAAAACAAATATTTTTGATTTTTCAAATAGAATTATTTCTGATTTTGATAGGGAAGCAAAGAAAAAAAATATTGATTTTTCATTATCAACAAATAATTCTGATTTAGAGGTGTATTTAGACCGTAATTTAATGGATAAAGTTTACTTTAATATATTGTCCAATGCTTTTAAATTTACGCCTGAAAAAGGGAAAATTTCGATTAATATTAAAGAAGACAAAAATAAAAATAGTGTTAATATTTACTTTAAGGATTCTGGAATTGGAATACCAGAGCATGAATTAGGACAAGTCTTTAAAACCTTCTATCAGGGCTCCAATAGCAATTGGAATGGTTCTGGAATTGGACTTCATTTATCCAAAATTTTCATCGAGTTACACAAAGGTAATATAGAAATTCATTCAAAAAATGGCACTGAATTTATAATCACATTACCTTTAGGTACGGCACATCTCAATGAGAAAGAAATAGTAAAAAACCCAGAGTTAGAGTATGTATACCAGTCAGATTATTTAGATTTAGAAGTCATTCAAAGATCAGAGTTAAAAGACGTTGAGGACAAATATTCTATTTTGTATATTGAAGATAATAAAGATCTTTTGGATTTCATTTCAGATAAATTTTCAACGGAGTATACTTTTTTCTTATCAGATGGAACAGATGCAGTTGCGAAAGCTTTAGAGTTAATTCCAGATATTATTATTTGTGATTTGAATTTACCTGAAATGAATGGCTTAGAAGTTTGTGAAACCCTTAAGAAAGATTTAAGAACTTCTCATATACCTATCATTATATTGACCGCTTCAGATGATCAAAATTCCTATTTAAAGGCTTTGGAGGGTGGTGCAGATACATTTTTGACAAAGCCTTTCAATTTAAAAGTTCTAGCGCAATCTATAAAAGGTTTGCTTTTCAACAGAGAAAAATTAAGGTATTATTATACTAATAACATTGTCAATATTGAGGATGGTAATTTTGGGGTTTCTGAACAAGATTTTTTGAAAAAATTAAACCATTTAATTGCAATAAACATTGAAGATTCATCCTATACCGTAGAGGATTTAGCGTCAGATTTAGCTATATCTCGTGTACAATTGTATAGAAAAGTTAAAGCTATATTAGGAATTAGTGTTAGTGATCATATTAATAATTTGAGATTATTCGAAGCAAAAGAATTGCTCAAAAAAACGAATCTTTCTATTTCAGAAATTGCCTATACTGTCGGTTTTTCGACTCCTAACTATTTTTCGGCCTCATTTAAAAATAAGTTTGGAATGTCACCTAAAGAGTTCAAGATCTTGTATCATGACTCAACAATGTAATTTAATAACATTGTTTAACTAATAAGAGATTTTAAGACAATTATATTTAAAATTTGAAAGTATAAATGTTTTGCTATAAAGCAATTTTTATCTTGAACGTATAATTAATTTTATGGATAAAACACATTTATAAAAATAAATCCACTTTTATACGTGAACTATAGTAATCCATCATAGCCTTTTTAATATTAGATTTTATCAAGTCTCTAGTACATTTTAGTAAATTACACAATTTGATTCATTACTTTATTTCAAGTTATCAATAATATTGGTGTATAATATCATTCTGATTTTCTATCTCATAAAAAATTATGTTAACACGTTATTATTAACGAACTAGTATGAACATAATATCAACTAAATTTCAATAATTGATCTTACTAAATTGCTCTCACGGTTTATCAATATAAATTCTTGATAATTTTTTTTTTTATTTCCAACAGTTGAAAAATGGATTAATTAAAAAACAGATGCAAAAAAAAATTCTTTTTGACCAATATTTATTGTATCATCATTGTAATTTAAGTAACATAGTTGTATCTATAATTAAATATATTTTATTTTTTTTTATCGTAACAAACTGAAATTAAGATACTTAAATAAATTTAATTGTAATTATATGTAATTGTAACAAGTTCAAAGAACAGACATTCATTTTCCAAATATTTTAGCATTCAAACTTTAATATTTTAATAATGAACAAAATTGTTATTTGGTCTTTGATCGCTTCACTAGCAGGATTTCTTTTTGGTTTTGATACAGTAGTTATTTCAGGAGCCGATAAAAAGTTACAAGAGCTTTGGAATTCATCAGATGCTTTTCATGGAGCAGTAGTTATGGGAATGGCTTTATGGGGAACTGTTTTTGGGGCAATATTTGGAGGGATACCAGCAAATAAAATTGGAAGAAAAAATACTTTAATATGGATAGGAATTTTATTCTTCTTTTCAGCCATTGGATCTGCTTTAGCAAATGACCCAATAGTTTTTGCTATTTTCAGATTTTTTGGCGGACTTGGAGTTGGTGCTTCTACAATCGCTGCTCCTGCATATATTTCGGAAATAGCTCCTGCTAAAGATCGTGGCAAATTAGTTGCTTTTTACCAATTTAATATCGTTTTGGGAATCCTAATTGCTTTTCTTTCTAATTATTTATTAAGAAATTCAGGAGAGAATTCATGGAGATGGATGATGGGAGTACAAGCAATACCATCTTTGATTTACACCCTTTTTATTTTTACAATTCCAAAAAGTCCAAGATGGTTGTTGTCTAAATCAAGAAATGAAGAGGCAAAAAAAGTATTAGCCTCAATGGGACAGCTAACGGATTTTGAAGAGATGAAAAGAGAGATTGAGCTTGATAATATTTCTGCTATTACACATGATACAATTTTTTCTAAAAAATATCGAACCCCTTTACTTTTAGCTTTTTTGATAGCTTTTTTTAATCAGTTGTCAGGAATTAATGCGTTATTATACTATTCTCCAAGAATTTTTCAAGAAGCTGGTTTGGGTGAAAGCACTGCTTTATTAAGCAGTATCGGAATTGGAGTAATAAATCTAGTTTTTACTTTGATAGGTGTTTTCCTGATAGATAGATTAGGAAGAAAAGTTTTAATGTATATCGGTTCTATCGGATATATAGTTTCACTTAGTCTAGTTGCAATAGCATTTTTCTTTCACTGGCAAGGTTTGGTAGTTCCTTTCTTCTTATTCATATTTATTGCTTCACATGCAATAGGTCAAGGAGCTGTAATTTGGGTTTTTATTTCTGAGATTTTCCCGAATCATTTAAGAGCATCTGGGCAATCATTTGGAAGTACCACTCATTGGATATTGGCCGCAATAATTCCATCAATGATTCCTTTTTTGTTTGCTACAATCGGTCCAGGAATAGTTTTTTTGGTTTTTGCAATTATGATGGTTTTACAACTTCTTTTTGTATTTGTCTTAATGCCTGAAACAAAAGGAATTTCTTTAGAAGAACTAAGTGAAAAATTAATTAAAAGATAAATTATGATAAAAAAAATAAAAATTATTCTACTGGGATCACTAATCTTTTCATTAAGCACTAAAGGTCAGCAATTATTTAACAAAAATAATTCTCATGAAAATGAATTGTATAGACCAAATTTTCATTTTACACCCCAAAAAGGTTGGATGAACGATCCAAATGGTATGTTTTACAAAGATGGTTATTATCATCTGTATTTTCAGCATAATCCAAATGAGAATACATGGGGTACCATACATTGGGGGCATGCTATTAGCACCGATTTGATAACTTGGAAAGAAATGCCAATTGCAATATATCCAGATGAAAATGGATATATTTTTTCTGGAAGTTCAGTTGTAGATGTAAACAATAGTTCAGGTTTTTCTAAAAATAGTATAGAACCTATAATTGCCATGTTTACTTATCATGATATGAAAGCTGAAAAGGCTGGCAAAACAAGTTATCAATCTCAAGCCATAGCTTATTCTTTAGATGAAGGAAAAACGTTTATCAAATATTCTGAAAATCCTGTTATTAAAAATCCAGGTATAAAAGATTTTAGAGATCCAAAAATAGTATGGGATCCTATAAATAATCAATGGTTATTGGTTTTGGCAGCAGGTCAAAAAATTATGTTTTATAGTTCATCTAATTTAAAAGATTGGAAACTAGAATCAGACTTTGGCGATGGAATTGGAGCTCATGGAGGTGTTTGGGAATGTCCTGATTTTTTCCCAATGGTAGTTCAAGGGTCGGATGAAATTAAATGGGTACTATTTGTTAGTATCAATCCGGGGGGACCTAATGGAGGTAGTGCAACTCAATATTTTATAGGAGACTTTGACGGAAAACAATTTAAAGTTGATCCGTCCTTTGAAAACGATTTAAATAATTCTGAACATAAGTCAATTTGGATTGATTACGGTAGAGATAATTATGCAGGAGTAACATGGGCAAATGTCCCAGATATCAATGGGCGTAAATTATTAATGGGATGGATGTCTAATTGGGATTACGCGCAAAAAGTACCAACGTTTAATTGGAGAAGCGCAATGACTTTGGCACGAACTGTTGAACTTCAAAAAATAGATAATAGTTACAGATTAATATTTCAACCAGTAAAAGAATTATCAAATTATAGAAGTGCGAAATATAAAAAAGACTCAATTGCAATAAAAAGAAGTGAAAAAATAATTGATTCAAAAGCAATCGACTTATCAAGTACAGAAATTAATTTTAAAATTTCAGATTTAAAAAATAGCGGTTTTACTTTCAAACTTATTAATAAACAAGGAGATACTCTCTCTTTTGGTTATAACAATACCGATGATACTTTTTTTATTGATAGAAGTAAAACTGGAAAATTGGATTTTTCGGAAAATTTTGCAAATCGAGTTTCTGTAGCAAAAAGATCATCTCTAAGTCCAAATTTAACAGGAAAAATTATTCTTGACAAAACCTCTATAGAGCTGTTTTTTGACAATGGAGAAACAGTAATGACAGAAATATTTTTTCCAAATTCTCCATTCAGCGAATTAATTATTGAGCCCAAATCAAAAGAAATTATTCTTGATACCATTGAACTTCACCAACTAAATATTAACCAAACTAAATTAAAATGAAATTAAAAAAACTTTTATTTCTGCCAGTATTTGCTCTTTGTAGTATGTTGGCACAAGCTCAGATAAAAGGAACTATTACCTCTAAAGAGGACGGTGTTCCCTTGCCTGGAGCTTCAGTTATTGTATCTGGTACAAAGCAAGGTACCTCGACAGATTTTGACGGAAAATACGTTTTAAATGGCGTGTCAAAAGACGCCACATTAATGATTAGCTATATTGGCTATAAGACATTTAAAATTCCGGTAAATGGTAAAACTACAATTAATGTTCAATTAGAAAGCGACATGGCACAACTAAATGAAGTTGTGTTAACAGGATATTCTAAAGAACGAAAAGTAGATGTAACAGGAGCTGTTAGTGTTGTAGACATTGGAGCAATTCAAGGACAGAGTATGAGTTCTGGAAATGCGATGCAGGCTTTACAAGGACGTGTTGCGGGACTTTTTGTTGAAAAAACAGGCGATCCAACAGGTGCAGCTAGTAACATTTTAATTCGTGGAATTACTACTTTAGGAGACAATAGCCCTCTTTACGTGATTGATGGAGTTCCAACTAAGAGAGCTGAGGTTTTTGCAAGTTTAAATCCAGAATCAATAGAGTCTATACAAATATTAAAAGATGCTTCAGCATCATCTCTTTATGGATCTCGAGCAGGTAATGGTGTTATAGTAGTTTCTACTAAAAGTGGAGGTAAAAAAGAACGTGTTACGGTAAGTTTCAACTCAAATGTTTCTATCCAATCAGAAAAAAAACAACGTTACGAAATGATGAATTCTCTCCAAAGAGGACAAGTGTTATATCAAGCGTCTATAAATGATGGTGTAGATCCAAATTCAGGTTATGGATCAATTTATAATTTTGATTGGAATAGGAATTTTAAAAATCCGGTTTTAAATAGTATAACACCAAAGCCATTTGTTGGAGGGGATAATAATGTACCCGTTGGAGATACCGATTGGCAAGACGTTATGTATCATACTGGTTTTGTTTATAACAATGAGGTTACTATTTCTGCAAATTCAGAGAAATCATCACTTATGGTGAACTTTGGCTATTTGAAAAATACCGGAATGTTAAAGTATACTAATTATGACAGGTATTCTGCAAAAATAAATGGTAGCACTAAGTTATTTAACGACAAAGTTAGAGTAGGTGTCAATACACAGTTTTTCACCTCTAATGAAAACTTAGTGTCTCCTGATGTTGGAGGTGTGCCAACTACTGGTTTAGCAATTACTTTAGCACCAACAATTCCAGTTTATGACAGTAAGGGTGAATTTGCGGGTCCCATAGGAGCGGGTTATTCCGATAGAAATAATCCATTGTTAATGCAATACTTAAATCGATGGGATAATGCTAATAAAAACAGTTTATTTGGGAATGTTTTCGCTGAAATTGATCTTGTAAAGGGTTTAAAGTTTAAAACAAATGCAGGGATAGATTTTAGTGACTTTAAACGAAAAGATATTGAACGTAAAGTAAACAATGGTTTTATTGTAAGAGGCAATAACCGTTTAATAATTGATACTAACAAGTTTTCTAGTCTTGTTTTTTCAAACACTTTAAATTATGATTTACAAGTAGGAAAAAATCATAAAATTTCAACATTATTGGGGTATGAATATATTAGAAATGACTTTGACACATTTGTAGCACAAGCCGATGATTTTCCTTTTGAGACAGAAGATTTTTTTGTTTTAAATGCAGCCACTGGAGCTAGAACGTCCAGAGGAAATTCAACTGCAAATACAACTGTATCACAATTTGGAAAAATTAATTATGCTTATTCAGATAAATATTTGGCATCATTTACATTGAGAAGAGATGGATCTTCACGTTTTGGTGAAAATAATCGTTTTGGTATTTTTCCATCAACAACTGTTGGTTGGAGAATCAGTAATGAGGACTTTTTTCACAAAAATGACATTGTGTCAAGTTTAAAGTTAAGAGCTGGTTATGGTATAGTTGGTAATCAAGAAATTGGTGATGGCGCCCGTTTTGGTTTGTTCGAAACAAGATATGGACCAAACCAAAATGTATATTCACCTGATTTTTTCAATATCTATTATAATGTTGGAACTGCATATGATATCAATGGTAATAATACAGGAACGTTGCCTTCTGGATTTGTAAGAATTCAATCAGAGAACAAAGATTTAAAGTGGGAAGAAACGGCTGAATTTAATTATGGGATAGATTTTTCTTTATTTAAAAATAGTATTACAGGTTCATTTGATTACTACAATAAAAAGACTAAAGATATTTTACGTGCTCCCAGAACAATTGCAACACAGGGTGAGGGTGCAAATACAGTGTTAAATATTGCTAATACCGAAGGTAGAGGTTGGGAGTTAGCATTAGCTTATGACAAATCTTTTGATAATGGGTTTAAATTAGGAATTTCAACAAATGTATCCCATTTTACAGATAAAATCACGAAGTTAAATGTTGGAGGAGAAACAGATTTTGGAGGAACTGTTAATAATTCAATTATCGGACGATCAGTGTTCTCAATTTTTGGTTATAGAACAGCTGGACTTTTTCAAAGTCAGGAAGAAGTAAATAACAGTCCAACTCAAAGTTTGGCTAGACCAGGTAGTATAAAATATATTGATATTAATGGTGATGGTGTTATAAATGCGGATGATAGAGATTGGATTGGAACAACCCTTCCCAAATTTGAGTATGGAGTTACAATAAACTTAGCATATAAAAATTTTGATTTATCGTTATTCGGATCAGGTGTAGCAGGCCGTATAGGTCAGGACCCTTATATATTTTATAACAATTTTGTTTCGGGTAGAGAAAATGGAGGTGTTGGACTTTTAAACGCTTGGACTCCACAGAATACAAACACTGATGTTCCTTCAGCAACATTAGCATTTAACGATACAAGAACATCAGATTATACGTTTAGAAAAAATTCTTATTTCAAATTAAGAAACCTTCAGATAGGTTATTCTTTACCAAAAGGTATTATTAGTAAAATTGGAGGGATGACAAGTGCCAGATTTTATTTACAAGGAGAGAATTTATTTTGGATAGCACACAAAGATTATCAAGGTCCAGATCCAGAACGAACAGATGTGAATAGAATACCAGTACCTACCTCCCTTTCATTAGGATTTAACTTAAATTTTTAAAAAATAGATCATGAGAAACAAAAAAATATTTTTAATTGGGCTGTTAGGAATGATTTTTCTTTCAGCTTGTAGTGCAGATCTTTTAGATTATAGACCAGAAGGGTTATTATCAAAAGACGATGTCAGTACCACTGAAAATTTAGAAGGATTAGTTATTGCTGCCTATGCTGGTATTGCTAATGATGAAATGGTAGGACCAATAACTCATCAATGGATTTATGGTAGTGTGAGAGCTGATGATGCATATAAAGGTGGAGGAGGAATTGGAGATGTAGATGTAATTCACCGTTACGAAATGTATAATCTAACTATTCCAGATTATGGAGATTGGATGACACCAAGAACATGGGTAAATTATTATAAGGCAATAAGTCGTGCTAATTTTGCTTTAGAATTGATAAACGAAACATCTGAAGCAAATTTTCCTAACAAAAGGATTAGACAAGCTGAACTCCGTTTTTTAAGAGCTCACAGTCATTTTATGTTGAAGTTGTTATTTAAAAAAGTTCCTTATATAGTTGAAACTATGTCCGCCGATGAAAAAGCAAAAGCATCTAATGACATGACTAATAATGAGTTGTGGGACAAGATCGCAGAGGATTTCTTATTTGCTTTCAATAATTTACCACAAACACAAGCTGAGGCTGGAAGAGCTGATAAAAGTGCAGCAGCAGCTTATTTAGCTAAACTGCGTTTGTATCAAGCTTATGAGCAAAATGATACGCATAAAGTAGTGAATATCAATCCAACAAGATTACAAGAGGTAATTTCTTATGCTGATCAAGTAACTGGGGCTTTGGAACCTGATTTTGGTAATAACTTTTTATTTGGTTATGATAACGGAGCAGAGTCTATTTGGGCTGCTCAATTTTCTAAAAACGATGGTACTTTGGTTAGCAGAGTAAGTTTTGTTACTGGTCTAAATTCTCCTCATGGTTCAGGTTTATATGGATGTTGCGGATTTCACTTAGCGAGTCAAAATATGGTGAATGCCTTTAAAACAAATGCTAATGGTTTACCACTACTAGATAATTTTAATCAGGTTGATATTTTTAATGAAATAGATGGAGGTGGTAAAGCGCCATTAGCCTCTGGTGTGACATTAGACCCAAGAATTGACCATACTGTTGGAATTCCGGGAAGACCCTTCAAATACCGTAATAGAGTAAATAATCCAAATGACATGATATACAATTTTTCATGGGCAAGAGACCCAGGTGTTTATGGGTATTTCGGAAATATGAAAGAACAACAAGCTCCAGATTGTTCTTGTTTTGTAAAAGAGGGTCCGTTTATTGGAACATCAAAAAACATTGATTTCATTAGATATGCAGACGTACTTCTATGGAAAGCGGAAGCTTTAATCCAGTTAAATCAAATTTCTCAAGGATTGACAATTATAAATCAAATAAGAACTCGTGCAAATAATAGTAAAAATAGACCAATTAACGCTGGAGCTTCTGATGTATATAATATAGGAACTTATCCATTAACACTTTCCAAAGCAGAGGCGCTTAAAGCCTTAAAGTTTGAACGTCGATTGGAGTTTGCTATGGAAGGCTTTAGATTTTTTGATTTAGTGAGATGGGGAGAAGCAGCTGACGTTTTAAACAATTATATAGAAGTTGAGAAAACAAAAAGAAGTTTTTTATCTAATGCACACTTTACAGCTGGTCGAGACGAATATTATCCAATTCCTCAAAGAGAAATTGATGTAACAGGAGGATTATACAAACAAAATCCAGGATATTAATCAGTTGACAACAATATAGTTTTTGATTTTTTTAGTGATTCCAGAAGAAATTACTTGATTAAATTTCTTCTGGATATTAAAAGATTCCAAATTCTCATCAATATGAAGTTATGAATTTGAAAAATAAAATAAAATTCTTTATCTCAACATTTCTGTTAAGCCTTTTTTTAGGGCTATATAGCTGCGAGTCTAATGATGATAAAACTATTCCAAAACCGGTTTTGCCTAAACCAAATCCAGAACCAACGGTTAAAAATTTGCAATGTACACCTCAGATAGAACAATCTGATTATTCAATTTATAAATTGGGATCAGATGCAAAGCGTATAGGTGATTTGATGCCAATCTATGATGCTGCTTCTAATAAGTTTTACTTGTATTATTTGAAAGATGTTTGGGATGATAATTCAAACCAAAGACATCCATGGTATGCTTTATCTACGACTGATTTTTCATCGTATAAAGAGATTAGTTCAGAAATAGTTAGTTCGAGTTCTGATAGATGTGATCAAGATTTTGCTATTGGTTCAGGGTCAGTTATTGTAAAAGACAACAAGTATTATGCTTTTTATACAGCCCACAATCCGAATTTCCCATCAAGCTGTGTAAACACAAAGGAAGGTATTATGTTGGCTACTTCTTCTAATCCAGAGGCCGGTTTTACAAAAAATAAATTGTTTACAACTATTTATGCGCCAAAAGGCCTTCAATTTGATGAACAAGATAATTTTAGAGATCCTTATGTCTTTGAAGATGGAGGAACCTATTATATGCTTGTCAGTGCCAGAGCAAAAATCGGTGGTGTTTTTAAAGGTGTAATATCTTATTATACATCGAAAGACTTATTGTCATGGTCGTACGATGGTATTTTTTACGATGGAGGTACCAAAACGTATACTGTTATGGAAACACCTCAGGTATTTAAAATGGGGAGTATGTACTATTTAATTTTTTCCGATATAGACTCACGTAAAGTAACTTATAGAAAAAGTAGTTCGGCGATTGGCCCATGGAGCCGACCAGTTGATTCAGAATTTTTAGATGGTAAAGATTTTTATGCTGCAAAAGCAGTAACTGACGGTAAAGATGCCTTTATTATGGGCTGGACTGCCAGAACTGAAAATAACTTAGATTCTGGGGTTAAAACTTGGGGAGGTAATTTAGTAGTTCATAAATTAAAACAAAATTCTAATACTGATTTAATGTTGACTATTCCGGATGCTGTAAGCAAAGGGATCCAAACAAATGTAACTTTAGAGCTAAATAGAAAAATAGGTGTTTTTGAAAAAACAGATGTAAATAAAGAGTCTTATAAACTTACAAGTTCTTCTCTTAATAATATTACAGCGGTTTTTTATGAGCCAATTGACGCACCAAGGTATTTAATATCAACTACGGTTTCGTATTCCAATTCAAACAAAGATTTTGGTTTTTTTCTAGGAGCTTGTGATGAAAATAACAATGTAATCAGTTTACGTTTTATTCCTAGTGAGAATAAAATAAGTTTAGACAAAAAGCCAAGATCTTCTTTATCGGGCACTACAATTTCAGATAATGAGACTTTTTTCAAATTTGAACCAAATGTTGACTATGATGTAAAGGTAGTTATTGAAAATTCCATAGTGGTAATCTATGTTAATAATCAAGTTGCACTTTCGTCGAGGGTTTATGGAGCAACAAATACATCTTGGGGTGTATTTGCTGATAATAGTTCAGTTTTTTTTAAAACAATTACAGTTACTAAGCCTTAGGTTAGTAAACTAGGAATAATAGATTATAAAATATATTAACAATTAAAATAAGAAAAATTATGAATAAAATTATTAAAAGAATATCGATGTTTTTTACATTCTACTTCTTGTTAACGATGTCTTCATCGTGTGAAAATATTGATTTAAACGCAATAACGCCAACTATCGCACAAAAAGTGAGTGGATTAAAAGTTGAATTAAAAGGTGACGATGCCGTTTTAACTTGGACTAATCCGTCAAATGTTAGTGGTATTGTTGTGTTGCATACAGATGGTACTAGTACTATTGAATCGGCAGCTAGTACTTGGAGTTATGGTATAATTGAGGTAAATAAAGATTATTTTTTCACGGTTAAAACTAAAGATGCAAATGGCAATTTATCTTTGGGAGAAACTGTTTATTTACGTAGAGAAGGACCTGAGGCAGTAAGAAACTTTAAGGCTGTTCAAGAATCTAAGGATTTGGTTTTAACTTGGGATTTAGTTGAGTCTGGTCTCAAAAAAATAGAATTACTAATTAATGGCAATCTAGTATCATTACCTGGCACTGCGACGTCTTATAGAATTTCAAATATTGCTGCAGGGGACTATAAATTTAAAATTAATGTTTTTAATAGTTCTAATGTTATTTCACCATCAAGAAAATTAGATTTTTTAGTAAGTTTTAGAGTTAGAAAAATTGCATTTTTAGGAGCTGCAGCTGAAAATACACCAGCAGCATGGCATGATGGAAATGGATTTGATTTTACATTAGATGATGACAAAACTGCTGCTCAATGGTTTCCGAGCATTGAAAGTGAATATGTTAAGGTTTATTATCACTCTTTTACTGATGTGGCAAATGGTCAAGTGGATTTAAGTATTTATGATGCTATTTGGATTCAGTACGATGGGGGCTGGTGGGGTGACAGAGTAGCCCAATTTCCTAAAAACGGGGCTAACTGTATAATAGGTGAAGGACCTGCAGATGGGCCTCCGTGTTCAGATTTAGCTGATAAATTAATTAACAAAGTTAAAACCTATTATAAATCTGGTGGTAATATACTTGTAAGTAATTTTGCGGTATTTATTTTAGATGATATTGGTGTAGTTGATGGGAATGGAGTTCCTAATCAAGCATGGGGAGGTATAGGATATGAAGATTGGGCAACAGCTGATGCTTGGGGAGGTAGTTGGACAGCAGATACCTCTAGTCCTTACTTTGCTGGAGTAAACTCAAGTACTGGTGGTTGTGCTGGTGCAAATTTTGAGACTTTAGCTGCTGGTACCCGAAAAAAGAATAGAGTTGCTCAATACAATATGGATTTTGGACCGTGGCAAGCATCGTCATTGAGTCAAGCAAGGTCTAATTTCGAAGCTATTGTAGGAGGTAAAATTCTTTGGGGTAATTGTGGAGGAAACGAAGTCTGGGGTGTAGAATGGCCATCAAAAGGAGGGTCTGGAACTGTAGTTTGTGCTATAGGAGGTACTTGGGACTGGGAAGTAGGAGGAGTGTCAAATGGCAATAATATGAAGATAATTACTAAAAATATTTTAACTCATTTAGCTGATTTAGGTAAATAAAATCAAATATTTAAAGAGTTTATTATTTTGAATTTATATATGTTTTTTAAATAGGTTTGTTTTGAATTAAGTTAGGGGTAAGCTTTGGTTTACCCTTAATTTTTTTAATTTTTTTAAAATGGAAAAAAAATATGCACTTAGTGCAGTTAGTTTTGGAGAAGTATTATTTGATTTATTCCCAACCCACAAAAAAATTGGAGGCGCTCCACTCAATGTGGCACAAAGAATGAAATCGTTAGGTGTACAATCAAAAATAATTAGTAAAGTTGGATTAGATGAAGAAGGTCGAGAGATAATCGAATATTTGCAATCTAAAGAAATGGATGTATCCTTTATACAAAAATCCAAAGAATATAAAACGGGAGTTGTTCATGTAATGATTAATGAAAAAGGGAATG
Source organism: Flavobacterium sp. (assembly GCF_031537875.1). GTDB lineage: Bacteria > Bacteroidota > Bacteroidia > Flavobacteriales > Flavobacteriaceae > Flavobacterium. The sequence goes on from NZ_JAVKNB010000003.1 coordinate 129,197, forward strand.
CTTCTTATGATATTGCGTATCCCTCAGCTTGGGATAAAATTGAACATGATGAACAACTTTTATCTGTAGTGTCAAATTCAGATGTATTTATATTTGGGAGTTTAATTTGTAGAGATGAAGTATCCAGAAATTCCTTATTCACTATTATTAATCACTCAAATTATTCAGTTTTTGATGTTAATCTAAGGCAGCCGTATTATACTAAAGAAAATTTAGTTGACTTAATGAAAGCTTCTGATTTTATTAAATTAAATGATGAAGAATTACTTGAATTGTCTCAAATGTTAGAGTCACCATTTAATTCATTTGAACAAAATATCCGTTTCATTGCTTCTCAAATGGGAACTAGTCATATCTGTGTGACAAAAGGTGCTTTTGGGGCTGTTTTGTTTTACAATGACAAATTTTATTATAACAGTGGATATTTTATAAAAGTAGCTGACACAGTAGGGGCAGGAGATTCGTTTTTAGCTTCATTAGTAACTAAACTTTTGCGAGGAGATTCA
>NZ_JAVKNB010000004.1:0-40869 GCF_031537875.1 Flavobacterium sp.
AAAGGCGTATTTAGCAGGATTCCATTGTTGTGAAAAGGCATCGGTTGAAGTGGCAATACCAATATCTGCCATCCCCGCAGCTCTAGCATCTGCTGAGACCATTAAAAATGGAACTCCAGTAGTAATAACTCTTTCTTGTGCATTGGCTAAATAAAGAGAGAAACTGCATAGTAGGAGTAGAGTTATTTTTTTCATTTTAAAGCTGTGATTGAATAAACAAATGTACTATTTTTTATAGATTTTCCAAGTTTTGAAACATAGGAATTGATTTTTAGTGTAATAATCTTATGTCTGTATTTTAATGATTATTTTTTCTAAAATTCAGAAATGTATTTCTGTATAACTTCAATTTAAAGATATTATTGTGTAAGATTTGGTATGGTTAATAAAATTAAAATGAGTCTTTTGAATTGTAAGAATTGGGATATATTGAAAATGTAAGTCGTTTGAGTCGGTTTTTGAAGTAAAAATGTAGTATATTAGTGTAATTGTAATAATAAAAATTATAAATTTGCGTTTTTGTTTTTGTGCGTTATAAGCAAAAGCTAATTTTTAAATTTATAAAGAAAAAATAGTGTAGCAATTAATCCGTTATCAGTATATTGCAACACGAAAATTACCTATAATAAGAGTATGAAAGTAAACAAAATTAATGCCTTGCAATTGATGATGTCTGTGTTATTAATCATAGGCGTATCAAGTTGTAGTAAAAAATCATCTAGTTCTGGTAAAGGATCTTCAAGAGCAACAGGCTGGAATGTAAATAATAAAAAAGGAGGATTTAAGAAAGCAGGAGATCAAGAAGCTGGACCAGGTTTAGTTTTTGTTGAAGGAGGAACTTTTACAATGGGTAAGGTACAGGATGATGTGATGCATGATTGGAATAATTCTCCAACTCAACAACACGTTCAGTCTTTTTATATGGATGAAACTGAGGTTACTAATTTCATGTATTTAGAATACTTACAATGGTTGAAAAATGTATTTCCCCCAACAGATGAAAACTACAAACATATATACGAGGGAGCTTTGCCAGATACTTTGGTGTGGAGAAATAGATTAGGATATAGTGAAAATATGACTAATAATTATTTGAGACATCCTTCTTATGCGGCTTATCCTGTGGTTGGTGTAAATTGGATTCAAGCAGTTGAATTTAGTAAATGGAGAACTGATCGTGTGAACGAAGCTTTGTTAGAGAAAAACGGTTATTTAAAAAAGAATGCAAAAACCGAGGATGTAACGGCTGAAAATTCATTTAGTACAGAAACCTATTTTAATTCGCCAACAGCGACTTATGGCGGGGATGATAAAATTGTATTGAAAGGTAGAAAAGGATCTGCTAAAGCTACAACCACTAAGGGAGGTAAAACAATTGAACCTAAAAATGTTTATGTACAACGTTCTTCGGGGTTGTTGTTGCCAGAATATAGATTGCCAACCGAAGCTGAGTGGGAATATGCAGCAGCAGCAGATGTAGGGCAAAGAGAATATAATGTGTATAAAGGACAGAAAAAATACCCTTGGTCAGGACAATATACACGTTCAGGTAAACGTCAAACAAAAGGAGATCAATTGGCTAACTTTAAACAAGGAAATGGAGATTATGGTGGTATAGCTGGATGGTCTGATGATGGTGCCGATATTACTAACGAAGTAAAAAAATATCCAGCCAATGATTTTGGTTTGTATGATATGGCAGGAAATGTTGCGGAATGGGTTGCCGATGTGTATCGACCTATTGTTGACAATGAATTTAATGATTTCAATTATTTTAGAGGAAATCAATACACTAAAAATAAAATAGGAAAAGACGGTAAAGCTGAAATCATTACTCAAAAAACAATGAAGTATGATACTTTAAGTAATGGTAAGGTAATTGCAAGAACTTTCCCTGGGCAATTGGCTCAAGTTCCAGTGGATGAAAATGAAACTTATTTGAGACAAAACTTTGATAGAAGTAATAACTTGAATTTCAGAGATGGCGATCAACAATCAAGCAAAGAATACAAGTTTGGATCTTCAGAGTCTACAAAAGAAGCAAAAAACATGTACAATTCACCTAAACACAATGTGACTGTAGATAGTTTAGGTAAAATGGTTAGAAAATTTGATAAGTCAAATAAAAGAACCACTTTGGTTAATGATAATGTAAGGGTTTATAAAGGAGGTTCTTGGAGAGATAGAGCCTATTGGTTAGATCCTGCTCAAAGAAGATACTTCCCTCAAGATATGGCAACCGATTATATTGGTTTTAGATGTGCTATGTCTAGAGTAGGGTCTAAATCACAAAACAAGAAAAGACCTAGAAACTAGTTTTTTATAGTATTACAACAAAAAGCCCTTTTCAGGGCTTTTTGTTTTTTAAATTTTCATTTATATGGATATTGCTAAAATACATGCCTTATTTTTAGAATGTCAATCAGTGTCGATTGATACTAGAAAAATTCAGCCCAATTCTTTTTTTATAGCAATAAAAGGGGAAAATTTTGATGCAAATACTTTCGCTAAAGAAGCATTAGATAAAGGTGCATCTTATGTTATTATTGATAATGCCAACTATTATATTGACGAAAGAACTATTTTAGTTAAGAATAGTTTAGAGTCCCTTCAGGAATTGGCACAATACCACAGAAACTATTTAAAACTACCTATTATAGCGCTTACTGGCAGTAATGGAAAGACTACTACCAAAGAATTAATTCATGCGGTACTTTCTGCAAAATTTACTACTAAAGCTACTGTTGGAAATTTAAATAATCATATTGGAGTCCCATTGACCTTGCTTTCATTTACTTCGGAAACGGAAATTGGAATTGTAGAAATGGGGGCTAATCATAAAAAAGAAATTGAATTCTTATGTGAATTAGCTCAGCCTGATTATGGATATATCACCAATTTTGGCAAAGCTCATTTGGAAGGTTTTGGCGGAGTTTTAGGAGTGATTGAAGGTAAAAGTGAGATGTATAATTATCTTGCTGTTAATGATAAATTAGCATTTGTTAATTTAGAAGATCCTATACAGGTAGAAAAGACAAAGACTTTAAATCATTATACATTTGGAGTTAATAAATTAGAAGCGAACGTTTCTGTTACAGCTGTTACAGCTAACCCTTTTGTATCAGTTGAGTTAGAAGGGTTAAAAATTGTTTCGCATTTAATAGGTTTGTATAATGCTAATAATATTAATGCTGCGGTTGCTATTGGGAAATATTTTGAAGTCCCTAATGAAGCTATCAAATCAGCTTTAGAAGGATATGTTCCAGAAAATAATCGTTCTCAATTGATTACAAAAGGGACTAATCAAATCATATTAGATGCTTATAATGCCAATCCGAGTAGTATGGCTGTGGCAATTGAAAATTTTAAACAATTGGACAATTCAAACAAAATCGCAATTTTAGGAGATATGTTTGAATTAGGAGACGAAAGTCTTCAAGAGCATAAAAATGTAGTGGAATCTTTGTCTGGTCAAAAAGATATTGTCTGTCATTTTGTTGGTGCAGACTTCTTTGCTAACAGTTTAAACAATGATAATCTTCATTTCCATGCGAGTTTTAATGACTTAGCAACTTTTTTGAAAACAAATCAAATAGAGAATAGTACCATTCTAATAAAAGGCTCTAGAGGTATGGCATTAGAACGTACTTTAGAGTTATTGTAATTGTAAACTAACTTAATACTTATAAAGCGCTAATAAATTTATTAGCGTTTTAGTTTTATATTGACATTAAATACCCTATAAGGTTTTCTTTTTTATTAAGTTCTAATTTTTTTCTTAAACGATAGCGTGCTAATTCTACTCCCCCTCCTGAAATATTCATGATTTCAGCAATTTCTTTTGTAGACATATTCATTAAAAGATAAGTCGATAGGTCTAATTCTCTTGGCGAAATGGAAGGATGTTTTTCTTTTAATCGTTTAAGAAATTCGAAATGTACATTCTTAATATGTTTTTCAAGATCTTTCCAACTTTTATCCGCATTTACCTCCTTAAGAATACTTTTATTCAATTTAGTAAATTGAAATTTAGTTTCTTCATCTAATGTGGTAGTATTGATTTCTTTTAGTTTATGAATAATCCCATTAAGTATTTTATTTTTCTTAACTACTTGTAGTGAATTGGTAACAAGTTCTTTGTCTTTCGCTTGAATTTTGATTTGTAATTTGTCGTTTTTTAATTTTTCAATTTCTTTTTCTAATTTGTATTGTTCCTTACGAATTCGGGCTTCTTTTTCCAAATAAAGTCTACGTTGCTCAATTTTTTCATAGTATTTATTTTTTCGAATCTTAATTTTAATTCTATCTCTAATAATGCGTATTGAAGCAGCGATGAATATTAAGTAAAAAATATAAGCTACGAAATGTCTGTACCAAGGTGGTGAAATCGTAAATTCAATGGATGATTCTTGAGAAATTATTCCAAAACTATTTTTTACTTTCACTCTCATTTTGTAGTCGCCCTCTCGTAAATTAGTATATTCTTTAACGGTAGATGCAGACCAATTACTCCAGCTATTATCATAACCATCTAGCTTATAGGAATATTTAATATTTTCAATATTTTCATAGGTGGGCGTGGAGAATCTAAATTTGACAAAATTAGATGAGTAAGGAATTTTGATTTTAGGAAGATTATTTTTTCCATTTCCTAATACTAAATTCCCAAATGGGCTTGTGAAATTCCTAATAAATACTTTCGGATTATTATTGAAATCGGTTGATAATTTTGAATCGTAATGAACAAGTCCGTCCGTAAGTCCTATGAATATATTTTTTTGGTCAATAGTGTTAATGGATAAATTGTTGTACACTAAATCCTGTGTTAGATTTAAAAAAGGAGCAATGGTATTTTTATAACCTCCATTTGCTGTTTTTAATAACACGCCTAATGATTCTTTGATTACATACCAAATGTTACCGTATTTGTCCTCATGAATAGTATTAGTAAGAGGTATTTTTTTAAAAATTTTTGTAAATTTTTCCTCCTTTTCAAAAGTTTGAGTGTCTTTTGAGAATGTATAAAAGTGATTATTGTTTTGGAAGTAGATGGTGTTTTGTAATTTTTGAATGCTAGTAATCCCCTTATCTAATTTTGATAGTTCCTTGTAGGTTTTTATGAATCTAAATTTTTTAAAATCGTCATTTAAATTCATTTGGTAAATTAGTTCGTCTTTTTTTACCCAAATATTTGAGTTGTCAATTTCAAATTCCCCTACTGATTTAAAAAAACCATCAATATGTTTCACAAATTGCCAATTATTATTTGTTTTTTCTAATAATGAAAAACCTTTATAATTAGATCCAATTACATAGTTAGGGTTGTTTGGAATTTTTTTGAAACTCCAATACCCCACATTGTCTAATGTTTTGATTATTTTATTTCCTGAAATTAAAAGAGCTCCTCTATTGTGTGAGCAAAATAGTTGGTCATCTATAACTTGAATATTCCACGCTTGACCTGTGGTGCCTTCAATTAATTCGAAATTATCTTCTTTAAAAGGAACGCTCCAACTATGGTAGAATACGCCTTGGTTGGTGGCAACATACAAGTTTCCTTTATAGACAGCTGTAGCGTAGACGGTACTTAAATTATAACTAAATCCGAAAAAAGTAAATGGAGAATTTTCATTGACAAAAGCAATTCCGTTATCTAGCCCTAACCAAAGATTATTTTTATTGTCAATATAAGATGTAAGTATTGTATTATTTTCTAATCCTTTTTTTCGGTTGATATGTTGTATAATTTTTCCGAATTTATCACATATGATTACCCCGTTTAAAACAGAATTAAGTGCGATATAATTATTTTTTATTGTTGTTCCACCAAGCCCGCTATTTTTTGTAATAAAAACATTAGCTTCTGTATTCCATGGTTTTAATTGCTGGTTTTCATATAGAAATAACCCCTTGTCTAAAGTACTTATTAGTAATTGTGTCGCTGATAAATTAAAAATACCCCACACTTCTGTTTTATTTAATGCGGTTGTATTTTGGAGAGGGTGTAGCGTACCGTTTTTATATTCTAAAATTCCGTTTGAAATGTCTTGAAAAAAAAGTCGTTTACCTGAAATAAACGAAAATTGAAAACGAGAAGGCGGTCTCATTATTGTAATTCGATTGTTTTTTAGAATGAACGCATTTTCAAAAGATTGGAAAATAACCTCATTATTGTAGATGTGAATTTTCCATATAATGTCAATGGTGCTTATATTCTTTTTGTTTAAATATTTTGAGAGTGAAAAATAAACTAATTGTCCATTAGTATTTGGCTTGAAATAACCAAATTCGTTATACCCACCTACATATATTTTTCCAGATTTGTCTGTTTTTATGGAACGTACAACGGATTTGTTTGGTAATGTGTATTTACTCCAGACTGAACCATCAAATTGAAATAAACCATCGTTGTTTGCGAAATATACATTATCATTTTCATCTTGGTCAATATTCCAATTTTGGGTACCACCTTTGTAATCTGATCTTTTGTAGTTTCTAATTTCTGGTAGACCAATATTCTTTACTTGCCCCCAAAATAGAATTGGAAAAAAAATGCAAATAAGAAAAAAATTAAATTTTTTATTGGCTAATAGAATCATTGGTTTGTAGTTTTTTAGCTGTATTAATAACTAATCGTAAGCTAATTTAATAGATTTTATAAGATGTAGTGGTAATTTTCATTTTTCTTTTTTATTATATAACATTTTTATTTTTTTAAATTATTGTTAATCAATTATTTAAATTTTTTTTGATGTGTTTTTGTAAGGATTAAAAATGGCTTTTGATGTGTTTTTGTAAGGATTGTTAAATGCGATTCATTCTTTTATATCATTAATATTGTTTCAAATTACTAATTAATTAACCAAAATTTTTAGAAAAATGAAATTAACGAAATTATTTATTTTTTGTTTTTTGTCTTTGTTTTTCTCGATTTATGGACAAGCACAAGAGCTTGTTGTAAAAGGGAAAGTACATGACGAAAATGGTCTGTCTATTCCAGGAGCGACTATTTTAATTAAAGGTACTACTAAAGCAACGACTTCAGATTTTGATGGAGTTTTTGAAATTAAAGCTCCAAAAAATGGAGTTTTGTCAATCAGCTTTATAGGATACACTACGGTTCAAGAGTCTATTAATGGGCGAACTAATATTACAGTAAAACTGAAATCACAATCGCAGGATTTGAATGAAGTTGTAGTTGTAGGTTATGGAACGCAGAAGAAAAGTGTTGTAACCGGAGCTATTTCTAGTGTCAAAGCTAAAGATTTGGAGAAAGTCCCTAATGGAAGAATTGAACAAACACTACAAGGTAGAGTTTCTGGAGTTACAATTGCTGCGCAATCTGGTCAACCAGGAGCTGCTTCAACAGTTCGTGTGAGAGGTTTAACTACTTTTGATACTTATGGCGGAAATAATCCGTTATGGGTTGTAGATGGCGTTATTGTTGATTCAGGGGGTATTGGATATGTAAATCAATCAGATATTGAGTCAATTGAGGTATTGAAAGATGCTGCTTCATTGGCTATTTATGGAGCAAGAGCTGCTTCAGGAGTAATATTAGTAACTACCAAAAAAGGGAAGTCAGGAAAAATTAGTGTTAACTATACAGGCTTCACAGGTATATCTTCTCCTGAAAAAACTTTAAAATTATTAAATGCTTCACAATATGGAGCCTTAATGAATGAAAAGTCTGTTGCAGCTGGAGGTTCAGTTTTGTTTCCTAATTTATCTGCTTTAGGAACTGGTACAGATTGGCAAAAACAGATTTTTAACAATCATGCTATGAGAACTTCTCATGAAGTTAGTTTTAGCGGCGGAAATGAAGTTTCTACGTTTTTTGCTTCTTTTGGAATTCAAGATCAAGAAGGAATTGTTTCTAAAGACATTTCTCATTTTGGCAAAAAAAGTATTCGTTTAAATTCAACGCATAATTTGACTAAAAAAATTCAAATTGGACAAACATTAGGATATACACATCAAAAGGGAGTAGGTCTTGGTAATACCAACAGTGAATTTGGCGGTCCTTTAAGTTCGGCTTTGAACTTAGATCCAATAACACCTGTAGTTATTACAGACCCTATTGTTGCCAATTCTTCGATTTATACAAGTAATCCTGTTTTTCGAGATGCTAATGGTAATCCTTACGGTATTTCTTCTTTGGTTGGTCAAGAAATGTCTAATCCTGTTGCATATGTAAATACAAGATTAGGTAATTACAATTGGTCTGATGATTTTATTGGAAATGTTTTTGCAGAGATTAAACCTATCGAAAATTTAAAAATAAAATCATCAATGGGTGGAAAGTTAGCCTATTGGGGAGACGAATCTTTCACGCCGAAATATTATTTAAGTCCTACTGTTTTAGCTTCTCAAAATAGCTTGACACGCGCTACTAATCAAACATTTGCTTGGAATATTGAGAATACAGCATCTTATTCAAAAACATTAGGTTCACATGATTTTACAGTTTTATTGGGTCAAGGTGTTTATATTGATAATAATACAAGAGGTTCTTATGTAGCTCACACTAATTTACCAGTGAACGATTATACTCAAGCTTCATTTAATTTTCCATTGCCAACTGCACAACGTGTAGGAGCTTCTTATACAGCTCAGGAGCATAGAGTAACATCATTATTTTCTCGTTTGAATTATTCATTTAATGAAAAATATTTGTTTACAGGGATTATTCGTCGAGATGGGTCTTCAAACTTTGGACCTAATAATAAGTTTGGTATTTTTCCTTCCTTCTCTGCTGGTTGGGTAGTTTCGAAAGAAGGTTTCTGGAAAGAAAATAAAATCATTAATTCTCTTAAATTTAGAGGAGGTTATGGTGTGACAGGGAATGATGCGATTGCTCCAAATGGGTATTTAGCCTTAATTGATGGAGGGCGAAATTATACTTTTGGAAGTGCAGGAACTACAATTTCTTCTGGGAATAGTCCAAGTGCACCATCTAATCCTGATTTGAAATGGGAGCAAACTTCTCAAGTTAACTTTGGTTTTGACGCAAAATTATTTACTGAACTTAATTTGACTGTTGAGTATTATAACAAAAAAACTACGGGTATTTTGCAATATGTAGATTTACCTGGATATGTTGGAGCTACCGGAAGTCCTTTAGGGAATGTTGCTGATATGCAAAATAAAGGGATTGAAGTTGAGCTAGGATACAGAAAAAAAATCGGTGAATTTAATATTTCAGCTAATGGAAATGTTTCGTACTTAAAAAATGAAGTTACCTATTTAGGTCAAGGAAAAGAATTTATTACTAGTGGAGTTGCAGGTTTTCAATCTATGGGAGACATTACTAGAACGCAAGTTGGTCAGGCATATAATTCATTTTATGGATTTAAAACTGCTGGAATTTTCCAAACTCAGGACGAAATTAATGCATACAAAAATGCAGCAGGAGGTTTAATACAACCTAATGCTCATCCAGGAGATTTTAGATGGACAGATACAAACGGAGATGGTACAATTACCAATGATGACAAGCAGTTTCTAGGAAGTCCACTACCAAAATTTACTTTTGGATTTACTTTGAATTTGGATTATAAAGGATTTGATTTAACTGCCTTTGCTCAAGGAGCTACTGGAAATAAAATTTTTCAAGGAATTCGACGATTAGATATACTAAATGCAAATTATCAAACAGAAGCATTATCTCGTTGGACAGGTCCTGGAACTTCTAATTCATATCCACGATTGACAAATAACGATACTAATGGAAACTTTGGAAACGCTTCAGATTTTTATCTTGAAAACGGAGATTATCTAAGATTAAAAATAGTTCAGTTAGGTTATTCTTTGCCAACCAGTCTTGTGAACAAAGTAGGGGCTCAAAAAGTTCGTTTCTATGTTACGGGAGAAAATTTATTAACTCTAACAAAATACACAGGATTTGATCCTGAAATCGGAGGAAATATTTTAGGTGTCGATAGAGGTTATTATCCTCAAGCGCGTACTTTCATGTTTGGTGCTAATGTTCAGTTTTAATAAAAATTAAATTATGAAAACAATAAATTTTAAATTATTATCTATTGCTACAGCAGTAGTTATCACGTTAGGTTCGTGTTCTAAAGACTATTTAGAAGTGGAACCTAAAGGAACTAGTCTAGAGAGTAATTATTATCAAAATCAAGAACAAGCATTTGCTGGTTTGGTTTCGGTATATGATATCATGAGAAAAAATTCGGGAGGATTTGAAAATATGATTACTATGATGAACTCAGGTTCTGACGACAATTATGCCGGAGGAGGAGGCGCTACTGATGGTGCGGGTATTCAAGGTTTTTCAAATTATACTATCAATGCTAATATCATGCCTCAAAGTTTTTGGAGTGATCATTATCAAGGTATTTTTAGAGCTAATTATTTGCTTACAAAATTATCTTCAGTTCCAATGGACGCGGCTTTGATAGACCGTTATACTGCTGAAACAAAAGTGTTGAGAGCAAACTACTATTTTAATTTAGTTAGAATGTTCAAGAATATTCCTTTGATAACAGTACCTATGACTTCTTCAGAGTTTTACACTGTAGAGCAAGCTACTCCAGTAGCGGTTTATGCTCAGATAGAAAAAGATTTGACAGAAGCTATTGCAAGTGCTAATTTACCTAATACGGTTTCTACTTCAGAATCTGCTCGTATTACAAAAGGGGCTGCTCATGCATTACTTGGCAAAGTATATTTGTATCAAAATAAAAATTCTCAAGCGGCAACGGAATTCGCTACTGTGAATGGTACTCCAGGCGGAACTAGTCAATATGGTTATAGATTACTAACTAATTTCGCAGATTTATGGACTGTAAATAATAAATTTAATTCAGAATCTATTTTAGAAGTAGCGCATACAAATGCTTCAAGTATAGGATGGGAAAATTGGGGTAATGGTATTGATGAAGGAAACTCTACCAATGTAATGTGTGGGCCAAGAACCTATTCTAAAATTGCATCAGATGCACCAGATTTACCTTCAGGATGGAGTTTCAATGTGTTTACACAAGATTTCTATGATTTTATAAAATTAGATCCACGATTTGCAGCTACAGTTTTAGATATGAAAGACTTGCAAACAAGAGGTAAAGCTTCGTACATAGGAGGATATCAAGATACGGGATATTTTTTAAATAAATTTATTCCAAGAAGATCAGATGTTACAACAGGAACTGGTGAACCAGTATTGAATTATAGACAAAATTCGTATGTAATTCGTCTTGCGGATACTTATTTAATGGAAGCTGAAGCTTTAGGAGGTACAGGAACTAGAGCACAAGCATTATTGGATGCGGTTAGAGCGCGTGTTGGTTTAGCAAGTACTCCAGTGTCGTTAGCAGCTATTAAGGCAGAAAGAAGAGCTGAATTAGCTGGTGAAGGACATCGTTTCTTTGACTTAGTTCGTTGGGGTGATGCTGCTACTAAACTAGCTTCAAGAGGATTTAGAGCGGGTAAAAACGAAGTTTTCCCTATTCCTTATAAAGAATTACAAAACACTAAACTAGTTCAAAACCCGGGTTATAATCAATAAAAATGGTACTTATGAAAAAGATAAAAATTTTATATAGTCTAATATTAACAGTATTATTGGCTATAAGCTGTTCGATTCCCGATGGAATTGATTCAGATACAAGTTTTGTGAATTCAATTAAAGACCCTTCAGCAGTTTCTGCTTTAGCTTTAATTACTCAAGACAATTCAGGTAAAGTAACTTTAATCCCTAGAGGAGAAGGAGTTACTAGTTTTGAAATTGAATATGGTGATGGAACTACTACAGTAGCTAAAGTAGCTGCAGGAGGTAGTGTGACGCATATTTATAGAGAAGGAGCTTATAAAGTTAAAATAACAGGTATAAGTTTATCAGGAAAAAAAGTAGTTGCTGAACAAAATATTACGGTTTCATTTAGATCACCTGAAAATTTAGTAGTTACTATTGAAAATGATAGGGCAGTTTCTAAAAAAGTAAATGTTCGTGCTACGGCTGATTTTGCTTTGTTTTATGATGTTTACTTTGGAGATGTTCCTAATGAGGTTCCAGTGCAAGTAAATAATGGCGAGTCAATATCGCATACCTATGCATCAGCAGGAACTTATACTATTAAAATTGTTTCTAAAAGTGGAGCAATTAGAACTACTAATTATCAAGAAAATTTTGTGGTTACCGCAATTTTAGCACCTACAACTTCGGCTCCAGCACCGCCAAGTAGACAAGCTGTAGATGTTGTTTCTATATTTAGTGACTCTTATACTAACATTGGTGTAAGTGAATGGAATCCGGGTTGGGGTCAATCAACTATTTTGGCTAATCCTACTATTGGATCAAATGCTATGTTGAAATATAGTTTACTTAATTATACTGGAATTGTTACTGATTACGGAAATGCAACAAATTTGTCTTCAATGCAATATGTTCATTTTGATTATTGGACACCAAATGCTACTAGTTTAGGATTTAAAATCGTAAATACATCTATTTCAAGTGGTCCAACTAAAGAATCACAAGTAGATTTATCTACTATTACCCTTAATAATTGGGTGAGTGTAGATATTCCTTTGTCTGATTTCACAACAAATAGATCAGCAATAACTCAAATGTTATTTGCTTCCTCTGGTGGGACTGTTTTTATAGATAATTTATATTTCTATAAAAACCCTACTCCTGCTTCAGGTATAGAAGGAACTTGGAAAATTGCTCCTGAAGCTGGTGCTCTAGGTGTTGGGCCTGCTCCAGGCGATAAAAGTTGGTGGGCGATTGATGCAGCTGGAGTTACAGCAAGAGCATGTTATTTTGATGATACTTTTGTGTTTGGATCAAATGGATCTTTTAGTAATGTACTAGGTAACAGTACTTGGTTGGAAGGCTGGCAAGGTACTTCAGACGCTTGTGGGACACCAGTTGCCCCTCATAATGGATCAGCTTCTGCTACCTACGTTTATAATTCTACCGCTCACACAATAACCATTAATGGTGCGGGGGCATATTTAGGGTTGCCAAAAGCAACAAATGCTGGAGAATTACCAAATGTATCAGTTCCAAATTCTAGAGTATATTCTGTAACACTTTCTAATGGAAATAACACAATGGAACTTATTATAGAAGCAGGTAGTGGAGTGTTTTGGCAATTCAAACTTGTTAGAGTCTAACTAAAAAAAATATAAAAATGAAAAACATAAAATATATTTTGACTTTTCTTCTGATTGCACTTTTTTTTGCAAATTGTACAGAAGAAAAATATGAATTAGGGGAGTTAAAAGCACCATCTAATCTTGCTGTAGGAATCAATCTTGCAGGAAAAACGACAGCTAATCCAAATGGTGATGGATCTGGAGACGTTACGTTTACCATTTCAGGAGACAATATTTTAGCTTCTAAAATTGATTTTAATGCCAATGATGCAGTAGATTTGGTTCAAGTAAATGGTGGTAAAATAACAAAAAAATACACCACACTTGGTTTAAATACGTATACTGTGACAGTGATTGCTTATGGCCCAGGAGGGACTTCAACAACTATTACAGCCGATTTAACAGTTAGAAGTAATTTTACGCCTGATCCTGCAATTGTTACTGCTTTAACTAATAATGCTACTAAAACTTGGGTAGTCGATAAAAGTGTAGCAGGTCATTTTGGAGTTGGGCCTTGGACTGGATCAGTTACACCAGAATGGTGGTCAGCTAATGTGAATGAAAAAGTAGCAACAGCTAACGGTTTTTATACTGCTACTTTTACTTTTGCTAAAGTCTCGGCAACTTCGTATACTCTTCAAGTAGCATGCCCTGATGGTGCATTTACTAAAACAGGAGCCTTAACTACTTTACCAGGTATTCCTGCTTCAGGAGCTGAAGGAATTTATCCTTATGGAGGTGGAACTGGCGCTATTAGTTTTGTTCCATCAAGTACAGGAATTACTACAGGAACTCCGTCAACACAAACTAGTATTTTGTTATCTGGAGTTGATACTTTTATCGGTTACGGATCACTTCAAAAAGAATATGAAATTATGGTAATTAATGCCAATTATATGTATTTGAGAGTTCAGGGAACAGAAACAGGTAATGCTTGGTATTTGAAATTAAAACCAACCCCATAAACCTTTTTATAATAAACTCAGAACTATTAAGGTTCTGAGTTTATTTTTAACAATTTAAAATTCAATTGATTTTAAAAAATGAAAGAACATTCGAATAATTTTCAAAAAATTAAACTCTTTTTAAGTGTTTTCTTAACCACTTTTTTATTTTTTTCTTGCAGTGGAGATAATGGAGGTGGAAATAGTGGAGGTGGTGAATCAATTGTAAAACCTACTAATTTAGTAATTGCGGCTACTCCAGTAGGTGTAACGACTTCTACTCCTAATGGTGATGGAAGCGGAACGGTTAATTTTACTTTTAGTGCAACTAATGCTACTTCGTATAAAATTGCTTTGGGAGATGGGGTAACTCAGGAGTCAACTTCAGGAAGTTTTTCATATACGTACAATGCTGCTGGAACAAATTCTTATACAGTATATGTTTCTGCTTACAATGGAGCTCAGTTTGTAAGTACTTCGATTTCGGTTGCAATTTATGTTGCTCCAAAAGCTATTTGGGCAGACGAATTTAATGTTGATGGCGCTCCAGATAGTTCGAAATGGGGATATGATACTGGAACAGGTGACTGGGGTTGGGGTAATAATGAAGCTCAATATTATACTAGTAGAGCAGATAATGTTAAAGTTCAAAATGGAGTGTTAAAAATTACGACTATAAAAGAAAATTATAATGGTAGCAATTATACTTCAGCTAGAATCAAAACCCAAGGAAAATTTTCTTTCAAGTATGGCAAAGTCGAAATGAGAGCAAAAATGCCCGTTGGTGGAGGAACTTGGCCTGCTTTATGGATGTTAGGAGATAATATTACTTCGGCTGGATGGCCCGCTTGTGGTGAAATAGATATTATGGAACATCTTGGAAACCAAATCAATAAAATTTATGGCACTTTACATCATCCTGGACATTCTGGGGGAAATGCGGATTCACGTAATGTGACTATCAATAATGCTACTACAGAATTTCACATTTATGCACTTGATTGGAGAGCTGATGCAATTAAATTTTATGTAGATAATCAATTGTTTTATACTTTCACAAATACTTCATCATTGCCCTTCAATCAGAACTTTTTCTTGATTATTAATAGTGCTATTGGCGGTAATTTTGGAGGAACTATTGATCCTGCTTTTGTTTCTTCCACTTACGAAGTGGATTATATTAGAGTTTTCAATTAAATGGGTTGTAAACTTAAAAAATTCTTCAATAAAAGCTTTTATTTGTAAGTTGGATAAAAGCTTTATTGGAGAATAATTTTACTACTTATGAATAACAACAAAATTATAGTTATAATCTTAGGGATTTTGCTTGGTATAAATATACAAGCTCAATCACTAAAAGTGATGACTTATAACATCCGCTTAGATGTTGCTTCTGATGGTGAAAATGCCTGGCCGTTTCGTAAGGATTTTTTCGCTTCGCAAATTAATTTTCATGAACCCGATGTGCTTGGAGTTC
Source organism: Flavobacterium sp. (assembly GCF_031537875.1). Classification (GTDB taxonomy): domain Bacteria; phylum Bacteroidota; class Bacteroidia; order Flavobacteriales; family Flavobacteriaceae; genus Flavobacterium. The sequence goes on from NZ_JAVKNB010000004.1 coordinate 15,547, forward strand.
AGGAAGCTATGCCGCATCAAGTGGTAGATTTAGAGAAATTACTTTCTCAATATAGTCAAGTGGGTATTGGTAGAGAAGGAGCTGGTAAAGGAGAATCGTCTAATATATTTTATAAAAAGGATAAATTTAAAGTAATAAAAACCAATACGTTTTGGCTATCCGAGACACCGGAAGAAATATCCAAAGGTTGGGACGCAGCGTGTCATCGGGTGTGTACTTACGGCCTATTTCAAGAATTGACAACGAATCGGCTATTTTGGGTATTTAATACGCATTTGGATCATATTGGAGTACAAGCTAGAACCAAAGGTTTGGAATTAATTTTGTCTAAAATAAATCAACTGAATACAAAAAAATACCCCGTAATTTTAATGGGTGATTTTAATTCAGAACCACAAGAAGCTAGAATAATTGCACTTAAAGAGGTAATGGATGATACAAGACTGGTTAGTATTGAAAAGCCATTTGGACCATCTGGCACCTTCAATAATTTTGAGTTTGACAAACCTGTAAAGGAATTGATAGATTATGTTTTTATTTCTAAAAAAAATAATTTAAAAGTAAAAAAATATGCTATCTTAAGTGACTCAAAAAATTTGAAATATCCGTCAGATCATTTGCCTGTATATGTTGAAATCTTATTTCCTACAAAACCACAGAAATGAAATGAATTTTATAAATAATAGACCTAATAAAATGATTTTTTTTACTTTATTGCACTTGTCGTTCACTATATTCAGTTGTTCTTCATCAAGTGAAACCATTCCTAGCCCGACGCAACCAATCAATCCTCCTGTAGTAGTTAATGACATGGATTTTTGGTTGACCAATGGGAGTAAAAATAGCTACTTGCAAAAACAAACTGGGATTTTAAGCTTTGGAACGAATTACAATGTTTATCCTAGTATTGAAGTTGATGAAACTCAAACTTTTCAAACTATTGATGGATTTGGTTTTACTTTAACGGGAGGGAGTGCTCAGGGAATTAATAAACTGAATCCTCAAAAAAGACAAGAATTACTTCAGGAATTATTTGGAAAAAATGACAATTCCATTTCAATTAGTTATCTCCGTATCAGTATTGGAGCTTCTGATTTAAATGCTGCGCCTTTTACGTATGATGATTTACCTTCTGGACAAACGGATGTTAACTTAACTCAATTCAGTCTAAACCCGGATAAAAATGATGTGATTCCGATGCTAAAAGAAATTTTAGCGATCAATCCACAAATTAAAATTATAGCGACACCTTGGTCAGCTCCTATTTGGATGAAAGACAATAATGGTTTCGTTGGCGGAAGCCTAAAACCAGAATATTATGGTACTTATGCTAATTATTTTGTGAAATACATTCAAAAAATGAAAGAAGAAGGTATTTCGATTACAGCTATAACACCTCAAAACGAACCCTTACATCCAGGAAATAATCCGAGTATGTTTATGCCAGCTTTACAGCAAGCCAATTTTATCAAAAATCATTTGGGTCCGGCATTTGCAAATGCTAATTTAACTACTAAAATTATTATTTACGATCATAATTGCAATAAACCTGAATATCCTTTGGCAATATTGAATGACGCAGGAGCGAACCCTTATGTGGATGGCTCTGCTTTTCATTTGTATGAAGGCGATATTAGTGCTTTATCAACTGTTCATAATGCTTATCCAAACAAAAATTTGTATTTCACTGAGCAATATACTGGGACATCTGGGACTTTTGATGGCGATTTGAAATGGCATTTAAAAAATGTTATTATTGGCTCGATGCGCAATTGGAGTAAAACGGCTTTGGAATGGAATTTAGCTAACGATACTAATTTTAGACCCTATACACCTGGAGGGTGTTCTACCTGTAAAGGGGCTTTAACTATTAACGGAGCCGATAGTTTTGAGAGAAATGTTGGGTATTATATTATTGCTCATGCTTCTAAGTTTGTCCCTGCAGGATCTGTACGAATTGCTTCTAATTTAGTAGGTAATTTAAATTCAGTAGCATTTAAAACACCATTAGGCAAAAAAATATTGATTGTTGAAAATGATGGAAATACAAACGAGTTATTTAATATTAAATGCAATGGAAAATGGGTACCAACAGCTTTAGATGCTGGTGCTGTAGCCACTTTTTCTTGGTAAAAAAATAATAATGAAAGATATAATAGTAAAATCAGCGGTAGCAGTTTTTAGTTTTTGGTGCGTAACTGCTGTTGCTCAGCAAAAGAAAACAATGGCTCAAAAAGCTAGAGAAATTAATGTTTATACAACTGCTGACAGTACCAATTTACGATTAACACATACTAATACTCTTTATTTTTCAGCTGCGGAGCAACCTGTAGAACGGGAAATTTCTGTTTTTGTAGCACCTAAAAAAACTTTTCAAACTTTTATGGGAATTGGAGGTGCAGTTACGGATGCTTCGGCAGAGGTCTTTGCCAAATTAAGTCCAGAAAAACAATCGGAACTTCTAGATGCATATTACAATAAAAAAAGCGGAATAGGGTATAGTTTACTTAGGACTTCCATACATAGTTCGGATTTCTCAAGTGGTAGCTACACTTACATAGAAGAAGGGGATAAAGAATTGAAAAGCTTTTCCATCGCTCACGACAAGCAATATAGAATTCCAATGATAAAACGTGCGATTCAAACCGCGGGAGGAAAATTGTTATTGTATGCTACACCTTGGAGTCCACCGTCTTTTATGAAAAGCAACGGTTCTATGCTTCAAGGAGGAACTTTATTGCCTGAGTTTTACCAAGCTTGGGCAAATTATTATGTCAAATTTGTCAAAGCCTATGAAAAAGAAGGGATGCCTATTTGGGGAATTTCTATTCAAAATGAAACGATGGCTACTCAAAAATGGGAGTCGTGTTTGTTTACAGCTACAGCTGAAAGGGATTTCCTCAAGTACTATTTAGGACCAACTATGCAAAAAGAAGGTTTGGGTACTAAAAAAATTATAGTATGGGATCATAATCGAGATTTAATGAACCAAAGAGCGAACGTGATTTTCGACGATCCTGTAGCCTCTAAATATGCTTGGGGAATGGGATTTCATTGGTACGAAACTTGGGCAGGAGAGCAGTCAATGTTTGACAACGTTAGAAAAGTCCACGAAGCCTATCCTTCTATTAATCTATTATTTACCGAAGGTTGTGTAGAACGATTTGATGCTAAAAAATACCAATTTTGGGGAAATGCAGAACGTTACGGAACTTCAATGATTAATGATTTTAATAATGGAACGGTGGGTTGGACAGATTGGAATATTCTGTTGGATGAAAATGGAGGGCCTAATCACAAAGGCAATTTTTGTTTTGCTCCTATTCATGTAGATACGAAAACAGGCGAATTAATTTATACGCCAAGTTATTATTATATCGGACATTTTTCTAAATTTATACGTCCGAACGCAAAACGGGTTAGTACAGCTTCAAGTCGCAGTAACTTGTTAAGTACTACATTTGTGAATGAAAATGGCGGATTAGTAACGATAGTAATGAATCAATCTGCAAAAAAAATCACCTATAATTTGATGGTTGGTGCTGAAAAAACAGTAGTTGAAATTCCAGCTCATGCTATCCAAACCCTTGTATATTAATTAATAATTCCAATAGTAAAATAAAATGAAAAAAACGTGTCTATTTACCCTTTTATTATTTTCTGTTTTGGGTTTTTCACAACAAAAAACAATTGATCAAAGAGTTGAAGCTTTATTAAAACAGATGACTCTAGAAGAAAAAATAGGGCAATTGAACCAATATACGGGGGATAATCAGGCAACAGGCCCGATTACAATTAATCCGAATAAAGAAGCAGAAATCAAAGGTGGTTTGATTGGCTCAATGCTGAATGTTATTGGAACTAATCATACCCGTCAGTACCAAGAATTGGCAATGCAATCTCGATTGAAAATTCCGTTGTTGTTTGGTCAAGACGTGATACATGGGTATAAAACAACTTTTCCAATTCCTTTAGCCGAAGCGGCGAGTTGGGATTTAGATGCGATAGCTTTGGGAGCTCGTATTGCCGCTGTAGAAGCATCGGCTAGTGGAATTCATTGGACATTTGCTCCGATGGTGGATATTGCTCGTGACCCACGTTGGGGTCGTGTGATGGAGGGAGCTGGAGAGGACACCTATTTAGGTTCTAAAATTGCGTATGCTAGAGTCAAAGGATTTCAAGGAAATTTAGGCGATGTGAATTCGGTAATGGCTTGTGTTAAACATTTTGTGGGTTACGGAGCGGCTGTAGGCGGTCGTGATTATAATTCGGTGGATATGAGTGACCGCATGCTTTGGGAAACTTATTTGCCACCTTTCAAAGCCGCTTTGGATGCAGGTGCAGCTACCTTTATGAATTCATTTAACGATTTGAATGGGGTGCCAGCCACAGGAAATAAATTTTTGCAAAGAGACATTCTTAAAGGGAAATGGAATTTTCAAGGTTTTGTAGTTTCTGACTGGGGCTCTATCGGAGAAATGGTGAATCATGGTAATGTAAAAGATACCAAAGAAGCAGCTCAATTAGCCATTACTGCAGGAAGTGATATGGACATGGAAAGTAATGCCTACCGTTATAACTTGGCGCAATTGGTACAAGAAGGAAAAGTAGAAGTGGCTTTAATTGACGATGCAGTGAAGCGTATTTTACATAAGAAATTTGAATTAGGCTTGTTTGAAGATCCGTATAAATATGCCAATCTAAAACGTGAGGCAAAAGAATTAAACAATCCGTTGCATAGAAAAATCGCACGTGATATGGCGGCAAAAAGTATTGTTTTATTGAAGAATGAAAAACAAACATTACCCTTATCAAAAGAGTTGAAAAAGATTGCTTTCATTGGACCTTTGGTAAAAGAACACAAACAAAACATGGGATTTTGGGCAGTTGAGTTACCCGAAATAGATTATGAAAAACATGTAGTTTCTCAATGGGAAGGTCTGCAAAATAAAGTGGGTAAAAATACCCAACTTTTGTATGCTAAAGGATGTGAAATTGAAGGGAACAGCAAAGAGGGTTTTGCCGAAGCTGTTGCGGTTGCTAATCAAGCAGATGTGGTCATTGTAAGTATTGGTGAGCGAGGTAATATGAGTGGCGAAGCCAAGAGCCGAAGTAATATTCATATACCAGGTGTTCAAGAAGAATTGGTACAGGCTCTTCAAGCGACTGGCAAACCAGTGGTGGTGTTAATTAATGCAGGTCGACCACTTATTTTTAATCAAACGGCTGATACAGCTCCAGCTATTTTATATACTTGGTGGTTAGGAACTGAAGCTGGTAATGCTATTGCAGATGTATTGTTTGGAGACTATAATCCATCAGGTAAATTGCCTATGACGTTTCCAAGAGAAGAAGGACAATTGCCTATTTATTATAATCATTTCAATACGGGAAGACCAGCACCTAATGAAAATGCGACCAATTATGTTTCGGCCTATACTGATTTGAAAAACAGTCCTAAATTTCCATTTGGATATGGTTTAAGTTATACTACTTTTGATTATGGAGATTTAAAATTGTCTAAAAATAGAATCGCTAATTCAGAGACTATTGACATTTCTTTCCGTTTGACTAATTCAGGTAAATATGCTGGTGACGAAGTAGTTCAATTGTATTTAAGAGATAAAGTAGGCTCTGTAGTACGTCCAATTATTGAATTGAAAGATTTTCAAAAAATTCATTTGGATGCGGGAGAAACTAAAATGATTCAATTTAGTATTGACAAAGAAAAGTTGTCTTTTTATAACCAACAATTAGAATGGGGCACTGAACCTGGAGATTTTGATTTGATGATAGGTTCATCATCATCAGATATTCGTTTACGATCTACTTTTGAACTAATTAAATAAAAGTATAATAGCTCTCTTTTTTAATTCAAAATGAATATATTTGATTTTACACTTTTGATTTATTTACTAGTATAGTAAAAAATAAAAAAGTATTGACTCTAAATCAATTTTCCCAATAAGCTTGTAGTTATGACATATCAGGGAATGTAATTTGAAAAAGAGAGAATTAAAGTAGAGGTTGTCGATTAGGCAACCTCTTTTTTATTTCCTTTTCAATACTTTTTTCCAACAAATAATTAACTTAGTTTTTGTTAATAGCAGTTAAAATTGCATTCATATTATTTTCGGTGAATTTACCTCCAGAAAGCAAAATGAATTTATTGATTGGTAAATCACCAAACATTGCTGCAAAAAATGCCGCTGTTTTCTTGTCTTCTTCTGTTTCAAGTTTGTTGCTTGTTCCCATAAACCCTTGAATTAATTGGTTCACAATAACTTCTCCTTGAGGGGTGTTTTTAATTTCTTTTACCATAGAATCACGAGTGAAAGTTACTTTTATTGGTTTTGTATTTTCAATCGTAATGGTTTGTTGTAAAGGTAAATTACGTGAAGAACCACCTACACGGATGTCAAATTTTCCGGAGCGAACAGTCCAATCATGGATTTTGGTATTGTAATAAGCAAAATCACGTGAGTTCAATTGGAAGCTTACTGTTTTCTCTTCACCAGGTAATAAGCTAATTTTTTCAAAATGTTTCAATTCATTTTCAGGTCGAGCTACATCTGAATCTTGTTCGTGAACATACAATTCAGTTATTTCTTTTCCTGCTACAGCACCAATGTTTTTTACTTTGAATGAAATTGTGATTGCATCATAATCTTTTGCATTAGTACTGCTTGCCTTGATATCAGAATATTGAAAAGTAGTATAACTTAAACCATATCCAAATGGAAAATTGGGTTCGATTTTTTTCTTGTCATAATAACGGTATCCAATAAATATACCCTCTCCATAAGTTGCTGTTCCGTCTTTAGAAGGGAAATCAGTTGCAGTTGGAGTGTCTTCAGTACGCACAGGGAAGGTTTCAGATAATTTTCCGGAAGGATTTACTTTTCCAGTTAATACATCAGCAACAGCTCCACCACCAGCTTGACCACCTAAATAGGCTTCAACAATAGCTTTTACGTCGTTTTTCCATGGCATTGAAACTGCTGCTCCGTTCATTAAAACAACGATAACATTTTTGTTCACTTTAGCCACTTCTGCAATCAATTGATTGTGACCTTCAGGCATATCAATATTTTTTCTATCGTATCCTTCTGACTCATAAATATCAGGTAAACCTGCGAAAACAATGGCTACATCTGCTTCTTTTGCATTTTGTACTGCTTCGGCAATTTTAGCAGCGTCAGTGTCACCCGCTGGAGTATATCCTGATGAAAAACTAAATTGAATTCCTTTAGCTAGTTTTTGTAATTCTTCTAGTGCATTTGCAATTTGTGTTGGACGTACTTGCGAACTTCCTGCTCCTTGATAACGAGGCGTTTTTGCAAAATCACCAATAATGGCAATTTTTTTCAATTGCGATTGAAGGGGTAAAATAGCGTTATCATTTTTTAGTAAAACGATACATTCTCCACTGATTTGTCTAGCCAATTCATTGTGTTTTACTTTGTTTACCACAATTCCTTTTTTATGGCTGTCCTTTGCTTTTAAAGTCACTGCAACTAACTCAGAGATGATTTCGTCCAAACGAGATTCAGATAAAGTCCCATTTTTTACAGCGGCAATCACTTTTAAATTATTAGCTCCACCACTAGAAGGCATTTCTAAGTGCAAACCTGCTGCAACACCAGCAGCTCTTTCGTTTACGGCACCCCAGTCAGAAACCACAAATCCTTTTAGTCCCCATTTTTCTTTTAGCATTTGGTGTAATAAATACGGATTTTCAGAAGCATATATACCGTTAAAACGATTGTAAGAACACATTACTGTCCAAGGTTGTGCTTCTTTCACAGCCATTTCAAAAGCTGGAAAGTAAATTTCATTTAACGTACGTTCGTCCACAACTGAATTGTTTGACATACGTTCAAATTCTTGGCTGTTAGCGGCAAAGTGTTTCATCGAAGTTCCGACTCCTTGACTTTGAACACCATTAATAAAACTGATGGCGATTTTTCCGGCTAAAATTGGGTCTTCTGAAAAATATTCGAAGTTTCTTCCTCCTAAAGGAGAACGTTTCATGTTCACTCCAGGACCTAATAATATTTGAACATCATTAGCTTGAGCTTCAATCCCTAAAGCTTCTCCCATTTTTTGTGCCAATTTTGGATCCCAAGAAGAGGCTAAACTTGAGGCTGTTGAAAAACAAGTAGACGGGACGCTATTGGTAAAATCAAATCCTTCTGCTTTTCTCAATCCATGAGGTCCGTCTGTCATAAAAATAGAAGGAATTCCTAAACGTTTGATGGCTTGGGTAGACCAAGCTGTTTCGCCTGAACATAGTGAGGCTTTTTCTTCTAGAGTCATCTTTGAGACCAACTCTTTTGCTTTTTTTAAATAATCAGTACTTTGCGTTTGGGCTTGCATTGTAAAAGTCAACCCTATCAGCAGTAAAGCGATTTTTTTCATGTTAAATGTAATTCGGTTAATTAATAGTTAGTGTGAAATTCTTATTGTGTAATTTTGACGCAATGTACATTTTTTTTGTTTTTGAATCAAATTTTAAAACAAAACTTTTAAACTGAATTTTGTGAACTATTGTTTTAAATAGTATATTCGTCCAATTCATTAGTAAAATGAATGATTATTAATAGTGAGAAATACAGAATTAAATAGATGTTAAGAGGAGTTTTAGCAAATAAAGAACAATATCAACCGGGATTGTCGATTGATTGTGTAATTTTTGGATTTCACGACAATCAGTTGAAAGTATTGTTGATTAAAACAAAATACAACGAACAATGGGCTTTGCCTGGAGGCTTTGTAAGTGTTGACGAAAGTATAGATGAAGGAGCAGTAAATGTATTACATGGGCGTACTGGTTTAAAAGGTATTTTTTTAAGGCAGTTTGCTACTTTTGGCCAAGTCAATAGAAATCCAACCACTTTTAGTGATTCTGTTTTACAGTTTTATGGTATTGATAAGGAACAAGCAACATGGTACCGAAGCCGATTTGTGACAATCGGTTATTATGCTTTAGTCGATTTTTTACAAGCCGTTCCCCAACCTGAAGGGAATAATGAAATAGTGGAGTGGATTGATTGTAATGCTGTTCCTGATTTGATTTTAGATCATAAAGAAATATTCGATAAGGCGCTTGATACCCTCCGAATGGAATTGAATTTAGTGCCTGTAGGTTATAATTTGTTACCCGAGAAATTCACCATTCCAGAATTACAAAAATTATATGAAACTATTTTGGGGAGAAAATTAGATCGTCGTAATTTCCTTCGAAAAATTACTTCGATAGGAATTTTAACCAAATTAGATGAAAAGAAAAGCAATGTGGCTCACAAAGCGCCCAATCTCTATTCGTTTGATAAAGAACGTTACGAAGAAGTGTTGAAAATTGGTTTGCACCAAGGTTGGTAATTATAATAATGATTTAAAAAAAAGGGTTGTCTGAAAAGACAACCCTTTTTTTGTTATACCCATTAATTTAACTTACTTTTTTTAAACTCAATATTTTTTCAAATGTTTTTATTTAGGAAATACTTTTTTTATTATATTTCAATTCGATATTTATCAATTAAAGGTTAATCAAAAGCATAAAGGATGCAACAAGCAGAAAAGTTATCGAAACTGAAGAAATTCTTGGATAAACATAAAGTATCAGATTCCAATTTTCAATTACGAATGGGAGCAAATATACCTATCATAACAGATTTGTTCCAACAGTTGTATGCCAATAGCCCATACGGGGCTGAAGCATTTGAAGAATTGCTATCTACTTTAGTGAGACATTTTGAGTCTCGATCTGCACATCAAAAGAAACGTGATTTAGAACGTGTGGCTCATCCTAACTGGTATTCGAGTGAGAAGATAGTAGGGATGATGCTCTATGTAGATCTCTTTAATCAAGATTTCAATGGTTTGAAAGAGAAGATACCTTATTTTAAAGATTTGGGGATTAATACCATTCATCTAATGCCCTTTTTAGATGTGCCAGAATTTGAAAACGATGGTGGTTATGCTGTACGCGATTATCGTAAAGTGAATCCAAAATTTGGAACCATGGAAGATTTTGAATCTCTGGTAGAAGAGTTTCAAAAAAACGACATGAATTTAGTTATGGATTTTGTGTTAAATCATTGTGCTTCTGAACACGAATGGGCGGTTGAGGGAAGTAAAGGACATCCTAAATACAAAGATTTTTTCTATTTTTTTCCAGACCGTAGCTTGCCTGATGAATATGAAAAAACGATGACCGAAATTTTCCCAGATACAGCTCCGGGGAACTTCAGTTATTTACCCGAAAGTAATCAATGGGTCATGACTTTGTTTTATGGCTATCAATGGGATTTGAATTACAAAAATCCTATGGTCTTAATAGAAATGATTGATACGATGTTGTATTGGTCTAATAAAGGGATTGATATTTTTCGTTTGGATGCCGTAGCATTCATGTGGAAAGAGATAGGTAAATACAATCAAAATTTACCCGAAGTGCATTTATTATTGCAATTATTTAAATTGTGTGGACAAATTGTAGCGCCCGGGGTAGCGTATATTGCCGAAGCTATTGTTCAACCAGAAGAAATCATCAACTATTTTGGACAGGGAAATGCTGCCGGTGACGAATGTGATATTGCCTATAATGCTAATTTTATGGCATTGAGTTGGGAAGCGATGGCAACTCGAAGTACCGAATTGATTAAAAAATCAATGAAAGCCGTACCTGCAAAACCTCGTAATACTACTTGGATTAATTATGCCCGTTGTCACGATGATATTGGGTTGGGATTTGATGATGAATTGGTCCAACATTTGGGATTTGATAGCTTGGCGCATCGACTTTATATTTTGCAATATTTCTGTGATGGATTTAATGGGAGTGCTGCTCTAGGGCAACGTTTTATGACCGAACCAGAAACTGGGAAGGCTCGAATTTCGGGTTCCTTAGCCGCTTTATGTGGTTTAGAAAAAGCAGTGAGTGATAATAATGGGAACGAAATCTACTTGGCTGTAAAGCGAATTAATTTGCAACACGCTATTATTTTATCCTTGGGAGGTTTACCCATGATTTATAGCGGAGACGAAATTGCAACCCCTAATAATTATAGTTATTTAGAGGATAAAAGTAAAAAGTATGATAACCGTTGGTTGCATCGTTCACCTATGAATTGGGGAGTAGTTGCCGGTTTGTCTTCTTCGACTATGGCGCCCACTCAGGTGTACAACCAATTGAAAAAATTAATTGCCATTCGGAAGGAAACTCCTGCATTTGCTGACAACAATGATTTGGAATTTTTAGATTGTGCCAATAGTCATTTGTTGGTGTATAAGAAAACCGATAATCAAGGAGGAGAGGTGTATGTAATTGCCAACTTCTCTGAATTTGATACCGTTTTTGAAAAAGATATTTTTGGCAACAACAATTTTACCGAATTACATGACTTAATTACGGATAGCCGAGTAGCAATCAATCAAAGTACTTTTATTAGTGCGTATGATGTGTTGTGGTTGAAAGCCTAAATTTTAAACAATAAAAAACTCCTTAAGAAATTAAGGAGTTTTGTTTAGAGTTCTATTAATTCATTTTGTTTCCGCTAAACATTCCATCGGCAAAAAAGTTTGCATCCTCGTTAGTTGCAAATAATACTAGCTCTATTTCTGAATCCGCTGCAATCCAGATATCTTCGTTTTTGATTAATAAACATTCCTTCTTGTTTAAAACAATATTATTGTTAATCGTTGCATTTCCGTTGAAAACATAAAGTAAAAAAGTAAGGTTTCGAGTGTCAATTTCTGGTAGTTGGATACTATTGTTATTCAATACTTTTATATCGTATATCCATGTTTGGCTACTAAACTTAAATTTAGTTTCAGATGTTGGAGAAGCTAATAGTCTCCATTTATTTATACTATATGTTTCGTCTAAATCAAGAAATAGCACTTCGGGATTTAAGTCTTTTACACCTGGTCTTATAAATATTTGTAGTCCTTCCATCGGCTCGCCTTCATCAATCATTTTTTCTTCATGAAAGAATGAATGTCCCGCCTTCATTAACATTAGTTTGTTTTTGCCAATAAACTCTACAATACCTTCAGAATCTCGATGCTCTGTTTTTCCACTTCTAAAGTAAGAAAGAATTTCATCATTAACGTGTTGGTGCATCGGCACTATTTGATTTCCTATAAAAAGGGCATGGTCAATTCTACCTATACTTCCGATTCCTGTATCATTAGGGTTAATTTTTAAACCTGGGTAAAGCACTCTTATTGGCCCTCTGCCTAACATTGCAGTTTCGTCTATTTTCTGTAACATACTTTTTAGATTAAAATAATAGAAAGCTTACAAATCCTCCAAAGCTGTTCTCATTATGTTTCATTGGTCCATAATAATCGATATTTGTTCCTGCTCCGAAAGAGAATTCTCTATAAGTAATACCAGCACGAGTATTAACATAACTACGTGAGTGTTCGTGACTTGATGTGTTATAACCATACAAACATTGGATTCTGGAATAAAAATGTAGTTTATCGTTAATTTTTGGTTTGTATTCAACTAAAAGAAGTTCTTCAACATTGACATCTTTAGCTAAATCTACTCTTGGATTAGAAACGACTAACCAATTTTGATTTGCGAAAGAATAAATTAAACCAGCACTAGGTCTTATGCCTGTTACGGGGGTAAGATGGAAGCCGCTACTAAGTTTAAATCCTTTAGCAATCTCAAATGTTAAACTGGCTTGTGTCATATAATCATTGACTTGATTAGTATTCCATTCTCCAACTAAATTGGTCACACTGAAAAAACCTAACTTGGGAATAGTTTGAAAATTTTTATTAATTATCATTTGGAGGGTCATGCCACGATTACTGAGTAAAATCTCAGTATTTATTGGCGGTTTTTTTGGATGTTCATCTTGCGAATAACTATTCCAGCTGATAATCGAAATTAATAGTATAAATATAACTTGTATTTTGTTTAGGAATTTCATTTGATTTTTAAATTTTGTCCGTACTTGTATTTCTCTTGTAATGTTTGGAGCAATTTTATTAGTTTTTCGAAAACAAACGATTGCTTAATTCATTAAATCGAATTCCGGCAGAAACCCAAATTAATGTTTGAATAACAATCACCATTAAAACAGATTGTCCATGTTCGAGATGCGTTGCAATTGCACCTCCCATGTAAGATATTAAAAGAAGTGAACCTAAAACTCCAGTTCTAGGAATTACAAAAAGAATAGCTGAAATAAGTTCGATAATACCTAATATTTGATTAGTACTAGCATTGATACCAATGGAAGTAGCTTGTTGAACAGCTCCTTCATTTTTTATTATTTTCATAATTGCACTCATTATAAAAAGAGCCGTTAAAGAATACGTAATTACCCATTTGATGATTTTTGTTGTTTTCTGTATCATAATTTTGTTTTTTATGCTGCAAATTTATATACAATTATTGTAAATTTGTAACCTATTACATAAAGGATACCAGTAACAAAAAGAATACTATGCATACAAGAAGTACATGTGAAAAAGCAGATGATGAGTCTTGCGTAAAGGCTAGGCTAGCAATTCAAGACACATTAGACATGGTTGGTGGCAAGTGGAAATTGATTTTAATATCAATTTTAACCGATGGTAAAAGGAGATTTAGGGAGTTGTCTCGAGAAGCGGGAATAAGTCCTAGAATATTGTCGAAAGAATTACAAGAACTTGAAATGAATGGGTTGGTAACAAGAACCGTTTGTGACACTAAGCCAGTAAGTGTAGAATACGCATTAACACCCTATAGTGAAACGCTTTCGGAAGTTGTTGAAGCATTGCATAAGTGGGGTGTTCAACATCGAAAGAAAATCATTGAAAATAATAGCGTGAAATAAAAAATCATTATTAGATTGTACAAACAATAAAAAACTCCTTAAGAAATTAAGGAGTTTTTTTTAATTATAAGTTTTTCAATTCACCTGAATCGGTGTATTGAATCGTAAATTCATGTGTTGTAAGATTGCCTTTTAATTGTGCCAACTCGTTTTCGTTTCTCCAAATTAAGTTCAACTCATTTTCGGAAGCATCCCCAAATTCTAAGCTTCCTGAGAACGCTTTAGAAGTATTGCGTAGGCGTAGCATATCTAACTGTTTCAGAACGACTTCTTTTTGTAAGCCTGCTTTAATATCAGCTACACTCAAAGTGGTTCGATTGATTTCTTTATGACCATCTTTTCCTGCTTTTTCTACTCCAACATAATCATTGGCACCAGCAAAAATATCCAAGTACCAAATTTGAGGGATTCCTGGCATAAAAAGTTGAATGGCTCGAGCCAAGGATAATTTTTGTTCGTTTTCACCCAAAGCGCTAAAATACGTGGCGTTGACTTGATAGTACGATATTTTTTTACCGTCGGCACCGTATAGGTTTTTAACCAAACCACCGCGATCAATGATGAGGTTCATCAATTCTTCTATTTCGGCATCTTCTAACAACCCTTTTTGGTACACACCATCCACCTCTTTTCCTTTTAGGTCTAAAACTGGAATTCCATCGTGGCAACCCAACATGTTTACGGTTTTTAATCCTTTGGCAACAATTTCTTTTGCCCAAGTAATCAATGCTTTATTGGTTCCTTTTTCGATAGCGTGAATACACAAACCAGGTAAGAAGAAGTCATAAATAGCATAGCCTTCTTTAGCTACTTCATCGTGAAGGTGTAAACCATATTCTGCATGAATTTCAGGTAGTAATTTTAAATTATTTCTTTGAGCAATTTCATTGATTCGTGCCAAATAATCCCAAGTCCCAGGTTTGTTGAAGAAGTTACTTTCGCCAATAGCTTTGTGTAAATAAGCAAAGGCGTCTAATCGAAGAATTTGACCACCATAACTCGCTACTTTAGCTAAAACATCTTCGTAGAATTCCCAAACTAAAGGCGAATTGGCATTCACATCCATTTGTCCTAAATACTCGCGTTTACTGTTTACAATTTTTACTACCTCAGTGTTGATTTCGTTTCCGAAACCTAAATCTAAAGTTTGAACATCTTCATTCGCTTCAATAGCGCTATTTATTTTTTCGCAAATGATAGCTGATTTCTCAGGATTCATAGTCGGTATAGCGGCTAGATCGGCACTATTTGTTTTTTGAAATGTTATTTTTTGGTAGAATGTATTCCAATATGGTCTTTCTTGTCCGTCAGGGAATACAATTTTCAGGATTGGCAATCCTGATTTTCGCATAAATAATTTATCCAAATATTCTTTTTTTGGAACAATGATACCATCTTCACCAAGTGTTCCGTTGCCTTTCCAGAATTCATTCCAATCAATAAAAAAGTCTTTAAATTTGGATTGATCTCCGTTGGCAATTAGGTCTTTAAATTGAGGTGAGGCAACCGATAAGTGATTTAAAACAATGTCAAATTTCAATTGGATATTCAATTCTTTTAGAGCTTCAATATCTTGTTTTGACACTAATTCTTCGTTAATATCGTAGTTAACAATAGAAAATCCTCGGTCTAAGTCGCTATTGAAAAAAGTAGGTAACACATAAAAAAGAGAAAAAGTATTCTTGAATTCGGGCAGTTGAAGCATGCTCACGATATCATGTAAATTGTGACCAATACTGTCTGGATAAGCGTTTAACATGACGCCATTAGGAATGCTTTTTTTCTGAGTGATTACTGACATTGTAATTTATTGTTAGTTGTGTGTAGTTTTTAATTTTAAGTTAAGGAAGCGCTGTGGCTTCAATGGCTTGAATTTTTGCCAAAGTTAGTAATAAAATTGGCTAACTAAAAAGAGTCAATTTTAATATACTATAAAAAGTAGGTAGAAGACATGAAAAAAACTCCTTAATTTCTTAAGGAGTTTCTATCGGTGGGCGATATAGATTTAAAATCGAATCAAGTGATTGATTTTCTGAGGGTTATGGGTTCAATATAAAATAAAAAATGACCTTAAAAATGAATTTAAGGTCATTGGTTTAACTTATAATCCTACAATCTATCTAAAGGGCTTTTAATCTTGTTTTTTGCTACATCAGTCATATGTGTATAAATTTCGGTGGTTTTTAAATGATTGTGCCCTAAAAGTTCTTGAATATAGCGAATATCTGTACCTGATTCCAGTAAATGGGTTGCAAAACTATGTCGAAGAATATGAGGAGAAACGGGTTTGTTTAAACCTGATTTTGTAGCGCTTTCTTTCACTATTTGTTGAATACTTCTTCCTGAGTATTGTAAGCTATTTTGTCCTTCAAACAAAAAAGAGCTAGGCTTATACTTTAAGTAATATTGTCTTAGAATTAGTAAAAATTTCTCTGACAGCATTACTTGACGGTCTTTCTTGCCTTTAGCTTGACGAATAGTAATAGTCATGGAGCTAGAATCAATATCAGCTATTTTCAAATTAATGACTTCGCTAAGGCGCAAGCCACCAGAGTATAATAACATGATGATGCTTTTGTGTTTTAAATTAGAAGTTACATCAATGAGTTTTGTTATTTCGGCAAATGTTAAATAATTGGGTATTTTGTGTTCTTTCCTTTGTGGGTAAAGATGTTTTAGATTGATTCTTTTTTCTATAACCAGCTCATAAAATTTAGCAATACTAGCCAAAATGATGCGTTGATGAGAGGTACTAATGTTATCTTTTTTGATTTTCCAGAAAATATATTTTTCAATAGCAACTATATCAATTTCTTCAGCAGTAGTAAATTGGCATGAAGCATTCGTTAAAAATTGAAATAAGTTACTAGTGTAGTTCTTGATAGAGGAGGGGCTGTATCGTTGAATTTGTAAACGCTCAGTATAGCGTTGTAAATAATCTTGAATATTCATAACAATCGATTTGGGTTGGGATTGGAAAAATAATAAACTTGCGTCAATTAAATTAATTTGTTGTCATATTTTTTGTTTTTGATACTGAAATAGTGTGTTAGTGACATTACATTACTTAACAAAAAAAATGGATGTACGCATGTTTGTAAATTCGAATGTACGCAATGCGTATATTTGGGTGTTGGCAGTAATTTAACAAAAATCGTAGTGGAAATAAAAGATTTAGTATACATCGATTGGAATTTATTTTCGATTCTAAAAGAACCGAAGTTAGAAACGCACATCATATTGGATAAATTTCTTAAAGAAAACGCAGATAAAATAACGATAGTTTATTCTGACGCACATTTAGGAGATTTGAGTAAAACTTCTAATACTTCATTAAGAAATAATGACTTAGAATATCTCTCAAAAAAGACCAAAGATTTAACAATTGTAAAATATTTTGGAAGAGATTATGTTGATGTTGAAATACGAAATCCAAAAGAGTTTTATAATCAAAATGTTTATGATAATTCAGATTCTGTGCTAATGCAATTTCAGATTGCAGTAAAACATATTACAGATAATTGGGGCGGAATTAGAGATGGAATTATTCAAAATCATTTCAAAACTGACCCGAAGAACATTTGCAATTTTTCACCATCACAACTCGATGAACTAATTAAAATGATTGGATTAACTAATTCTCTTCAGGAATTTATCGAGTATGGTTTAAATCTAAGAGGAGATACAAAAAACAATCCTTTAACACA
The DNA here is from genome assembly GCF_031537875.1 of Flavobacterium sp. Lineage (GTDB taxonomy): Bacteria > Bacteroidota > Bacteroidia > Flavobacteriales > Flavobacteriaceae > Flavobacterium. The sequence continues at coordinate 33,101 of NZ_JAVKNB010000004.1, forward strand.
TATTGACTATTATATGACTGCATATATGAATTTAGATTTAATAGGTTTTTATCCAGATGCAATGAATGAAAATCAAGGTTTTGACAATTTATTGAATGATTCAAAACATTCAGCTTATGGTTCAATTTGTAAAGCATTTATAACTAACGACAATAAATGTTACCTAAAATCAAAATTCCTATTTGAATATTATGGAAGTAAATCAAAATTAATAAAAACCTGTAAAGTTAAAAACGTTGAAGATTTAGAAAATTCTCTAAACGAAATAATAAAATAAACTACTGCCAACAGGCGTTTGGCAAGATTACGAATTTTGTAGTAAATTCACGTTTACATTTCGCAAGAAATTTTATCTTTAACAGAAAATAATCAGTTCCGAAGTTCGCAACCTCGCCAAGCGCCGGAACGTTAGAATCATTTTATAAATAATGTTTAGGTTTAAAAATTAAAAAAACTACAACCAAAAATAAATCCTTAACACTGCATTGAGTATAATCAAATTTTTGGAAAAACAAATTGACCTTCTATTGAGACGTTTTAAATGTGTACGAAGGCTCAGATTTTTTCTTTCAATTCTATTGGTTCCAAAGCGAGTGACTTAATGAATAGTTTTATGAATTAAAAATTTATAGAGATTCAACCCATCAGTATAAATCCTTTTGGGATTGGAAAGTAAAGCCGTTTGAATGACTTGATTTAACATTTTCTTGGATCTTGAACCAACAGCAAAACTAATAACGTTTTTCTTGACTCTAAATACATTTACTTCAATAAAAATCAATACACCGTTTCGTACATGTCTTACAATATTATTGTTGTTTTTGGTTAGCAGTAAACCAATTTTTAATAAGTGTAGGAGCAGTACAATGAGGGCAAATTTTAGTATCACTAATTTTGTGATATACGAAGACTGATGAAAAGCCATTATAAAAGATTTAAGAGATATTAAATATACAAAAGGAAAGACATACAGCCTCTCCTTTTGTAAAATATTTTGACTTAAATCTTGATTATCAATGTAGTAACATATATATTTATAGCTATCACTAATTTTGATACATTACCCCTTTTTATCATAAAAATCAACTTAAACACTGATTTTCAATATGGTAATTTATATGTTTATAGCCAATATTAGTTATCACACATTACTAATTTTGGTAGTGCTGTTATTTTGCCTTCGTGTTTTTTAAGTTATCTAAATCCATCTGTAATTCTTTAATTTTATCTTCTTGCATTTGTATTATTTTGTTTTGAAGTACGATAATACTTTCTTTATTCCTTTCAGATTCTTCAGTTGTGTCAATTGGAGTAGTTTGAATATCTGTATGTATTAATATAGACTCAGAGATTTCAAAATATTTGGATATTTTTATTAAATCTAAAAATTTAGGAAATGAAAAACCTAATTCATAATTATTCCATTGCGAAGGAGAAAACCCAAGTTCTGAAGCAATTTTAGTAAGAGTCAATTTTTTTTTGACCTTAAAAAAGACAAGTTTTTCTGGAAATAAATCATATCTTGTTTTTATTTTATCAAATAATTTGAATTTTATCAAATAATTTGAATTATATTTGTTTCGTTTAAAGAAACAATCAGAGCAATGGGCAAAAATAACACAAAAAAAAACAATTCGTACAATGTTATCGCTGTAAACGCAATTTCTGTTAAGTTCAAAATATCAAAACGATATGTTAGGCAATGTATTAAAGGAGATAGAAATAGTATTTCTGCAGACAGTATAAAAAAAGACTATTTTGAATTAGTTAGAAAAATTGAGAAAGCATTGATAAAATACTGATTTGGTTCAACTACGAATTTTTATAGTAAGGTAGCAGAAAAATATTTTAAAAACACTAAGTATTTATAAAATACAATTAGTAATTCTTAAATTACAGTGAATGTTATTAGAATAAATCAATTGAGGTATAGGCTATTTTTGCTTGCTTAATATAAATTTGCTTTTACTCATCCTTAAAGTTATTATAATTTTAGTACTAATAAAAATATTTTTTCGATTCTTAAAATAAATAAATTATTTCCCTTAACCCCATAAAGTAATTATTTTAGTATGTTCATCTACATTTTTTTTATTTTGGTAGGAACGATTGTTTTTTTAAGTACAATCGTTATGACGGTTTGGTTTAAAACCAATAGAGTTTTAAATATTTATATAATTTTCACTTCTATATTATTGTGTCTTTACTTAATTTTATATGGATTAAATAATTTGAAACCTTATATTGAAATCAGTGATTTTTGGAATATAAATTATAGTCAAATTATACTGATTTTAACTCCTTCAGTCTATCTTTTTTTTGAAAAAATTATATTTGATGTTAAATATTTTGAGAAGAAAGATATTTTGTATTTCATAATTCCTTCCCTGTTTTATCACTATTTAGGAACTGAATTATATTTGAAAAATTCAGTAATTAAAATAATACTGTATGTTTTTTTTATTCTTTATACTTTGATATATGTTTTTAAATCCTATAATATTCTTAAAAAACATATTTGGAATTTTAGTAGTAATCAAAAAAAAACCAACTCAATAGTTAATAATTGGTCTACTTTTATTTTTAAAATGATGTTAATAGTATTGTTTCATTTTTATATTTCTGAGGCTTTTTATTTATGGATACAAACAAGAGATGTCGTAACTCTCTCGCTTGAAATTGGGCTTTTAATTGTTTTTTTAATAGGTTATTTCAAAGTTATCACTACTCCTGAATTATTATATGGCAGCGCGTTTTTGAAAAAAAAATCTGATTCCAATGAGTTGTCTAAATTGAGTATTAGCAAAGTATGGAGCCTCGAACTGAATAGGGAAATTTCTAATGATAAAGAAGCATTACTTTTTGATAAGATTAAAGAGAAAATATCATATTACATAAATGATATTGAAAAAATTACTGTTATAAATAACTCATTTAAAGAGCCTGGTTATTCCATTTATGACTTATCTAGGGAGCTAGGGTTACCTAAATATTATTTGGATTTTATTTTTAAGTTTTACTGTAAATTATCCTTTAATGATTACAAGAGATTAATACGTATTTATGTTGCAGTTCAATTGATTAATGACGGGTATCTTAATTCAAATAAACTTGATACTTTAGCAAAACATGTAGGCTTTGCTTCCTATAACCCCTTTCTTATTAATTTTAAAGAGATTATTGGCACCTCTCCTTTTGAATATAACAAAGATAGAATAATTTACAAGTCTAACTATTTATTCTAAGAAGGTTTTAAAAAAAGTAAAATAACGATATTTTCAGTTTTATTAACTAAAATTTCTTTTCATAGTCTACTACTTACTTTTTTAAATTCACTATGCTCTTTATTGGATTAAATTAAATATAGAGGAATAAAAATAAATTTTACCGTTTAATCCCTACACTTTAGTCTTGCTCAAACAGACAATTTACTCTAGTTGTAATTACAATTCAACAAAATGTTACCTCAAAATTAACTATGGGGGTAATTTAATTTTAAGGACAGGCTGTGCTTCAGGTAAACAAACTCTATGCTTGTTGTTTTTTAATTTCTAGATTACAAGTTACTATTAGTTTACAATTTTTAAAGTAATTTAATAAATACGCTCTTAGATTACTTCTCTATAGATGAATAGTCTATACAATACAATCGATAGTTATTGTTATTTACTTTCACAATAACTCCTTTTATATTGGATTAATAACGTTCGTTCAATAACCATTCTTCTAATATTGAATTAGAGGATAAATAAGATGTATAAATCCTAATTATTTTTATTGAAAAACAATAAAAAAATCTCTTTAACCCCTGTTGAAGTAGCTAGAGCATTGTGCTTATACCCTCTTGCTTTAGTTTATGTTCAACTACAACCAAATTGTTTTATAACATTAGTTCATTTAGAATTTATAGGTTTCTCTATACACGAAACTTTAAAGATGAAACAAAAAGCGAAGATTTTTAACGTTTGGGTATAGACTGTTTAGAGATTTATTATCCACAAAAGGATAGAAAGGATTAATTCGAATTCAACAATGTTTGTTTTTTGTTCATTGTAATTATAGAATCGGTCACTGTTTTTTTAGAATGGTTTTTAATTCAAGAAACACTATATGTTATTTGCAGTAAAAATTATCGCAAATGAATAAACTCTATTTTATTATTTTTTTTTCTATTTTGAAAATAGATGCGCAGGCACTACACCATCAAATGCTTAGTGCACAAGGCGCTTCAGTTGTTATGCCTAGCGGGATGGTAATCACTCAAACAATAGGTCAATCCACTGTTATTGGAGTGTTAACAGGTGGTTACATAGGTGGGCAGGGTTTTCAGCAGCAAGCCTTAGTTGCCAAAACATCAAATTCAATCAGTAATCCCGTTACAACTAATTTGAGTGTTTTCCCTAATCCATTTAGTACATCGATAACAGTGGTTGTGCCCACGAGTTTTAAGGACTCTATTTTGCCAGTGCAGTTATTTGATATGCAGGGCAGGTTAATCTATGCTGGAAACTGTCAGGTTCAAAGCCATGTTATAACTCTAGAGTTAGGCACTTTACCTAATGCAATGTATCTATTATCTATTCACACAAAAACCATTAATTATAGTACTAAAATTATTAAACAATGAAAATGAAACCAATATCGTTTTTGAGCATAACTCTCCTTTTTTTATTTCAAGGAATAACCGCTCAACAGGTGTATTTTAATTCGGGAAAGAATTACACTCATTATTACTACTCTAAGGAAGTGTCTAATCCTAGTTATCTAATTAATAATTCAAATTTAATAGCTGATTCAGGCAATTCGTATGAGCTAGGAATTTTGTTTAATCAAGGAGAAGCTAGAGTTGATTATGCTTTAGGTCTTACTTATAATGAGTTCAATACTACTTATGCTATTGATAAAACAGCTGTTAAGTATCTCTGGCAAACTAAATACATAGGAATAGCTCCACGTTTGAATTTTAGATTGTATCAATCGCCAAATAAAGATTGGTGTGATTGCAACAATGGGCGTTTACGGGTGGATGCTATGCTAGGTGTAAACGCCGCTGCTTTTGTCTATGGATATGAAAACGCAAGTGGAATTAATTATAGTTTAACCTCCCATCCAGATTATAGAAAAATAATTATTCAACCCTTTACTGGTGTAGATTTTTCTTATCCTTTATCTGGGATGAGCAGTTTGCATCTAGGCTATATTTTTTCTATAGCCTCTATTGGACGAGATCAAGGGAACGGATTCAATTTTATCAATCATAATTTTCATTTAGGATTTAATTTTAAATTACAGTAATCGTGAAAAAAACAATTTACTCATTAGTATTAGCTTTAGTTGTGGCAGTAATGGCTCATTCTCAAACTAAAGGAATAACCTATCAGGCGGTCATTTACGATCCTCAATACTCTCAGCAAACTCTTCCAGGTATGGATAATGGTTTAATTCCTTATGCTAACAAAGAGATTTGTCTAAAATTTGAAATAACAGATAAGAATTCAAATAGAGTCTATATAGAAACCCAAAAGACAACTACAGATGCCTTTGGAATAGTGAATACCATAATAGGAAAAGGAACTAGAATAGGAGGTACGGTAGCTACGTTTGAATTAATTAACTGGAATAAGCAGGCCAATGGACTTGTGGTATCTATAGATACTAGCAATGCTTGTAATAGCTTTGTAGAAGTTAGCGATCAGCCCTTTACGGCTACACCTTTCTCTCTAGGGAGTGATGCTATAAACCCAGATAATTTTGCATTAGCTTCTAATTTATCTACAAATGTTACTACTGATGGAACATCAGACATAAAATACCCTAGTGTAAAAGCCATAAAAGGATATGTAGATACATCATTAGCAACTCTGGCTAGTTTTAATTCGGCAGCTCTAACTGGTGTGCCCACAGCCCCTACCGCTCCAACAGGGACTAGCAGTACTCAACTTGCAACTACTGAATTTGTGACCAAAGGGCTCCTTTTTAAAGAAAACGCATCAAATAAGAGTACTGATGGTACTTTAGGCAACAATTCAGATATACTGTTTCCAACAGAGCGTGCTGTTAAAACCTATGTTGATGGAAAAACTATTCCTGACGCTACTACTACAGCTACTGGAAAAATTAAGTTAGCAGGAGATTTAGCAGGTACCGCCGCTGCGCCTAGTGTGGTGGGGCTACAATCCATACCAGTGGTAGCAACAGCTCCAGTTAATGGGCAGTTCTTGCGGTTCAACGGGACACAATGGGAGCCCTCCTCAAGTACGGCTACTTTAAATACGGCTACTCAATCTCTTACTGCGCTAGCAACTGTAGCTACCACTAGAGACATTACCCTAGCGCAGGTCCCTATAGCTAGCCCTTTAATGTTTGTAAACGGGATTAGAGTGCCTGATGCAGCAATAAGTTATACTGGGAATGTATTGCATTACAATTCAATCTCAAATGGAAATTATAAAATTGATGCAGGAGACAGCATCGAAATTATATATAATTACTAATCAATTTTAATCAATTTTAATCAATTTTAATCTATTTTACAATGAAAACAAATTTATTTTTAAGCACAATGGTAACTCTAGGATGTCTATCATTTGCAAATGCACAAGATCTAGCCGTAACTAAAACAGGTAAATTAGTTACTGTAAATACTCCCGCCTCTACTAGCGCTGTGGGTATAGTTCAGTTAGCGGGAGACTTAGCCGGCACTTCCACTTCGCCTGAAATTGGGGCGTTAAAAGTAACTACTGCTAAACTAGCGAATGATGCTGTAGAAACTATAAAAATTAAAGACGCTAATGTAACAACAGCTAAAATTGCTGACGCTAATGTAACAGCAGCTAAAATTGCTCCCGGAACTGCAAATCAAGTATTGACTACTAATGTTGGTGGTGTTGTGGTTTGGGCAGCCATGACGGCGACTAATAATGCCACAGAGACTTTTACCCCTGCTAATTTACAATCCAGTTTTACGTTGGCTAATACCCCTAAAAACACTGATGTTCTTACTATATATAGAAATGGTATTGCAACTGATCTTGGAGGGTATACCCTTACTGGAGCAGTAGTTACTTTAACTACTTCTGATCTTAGTACAGCCGATACAATCGTATTTAAATACTCTTACTAAGCCTTTTTATTGTTTTTTTGTCTCCCAATAAAGAGTTTTAAGTAATTAAGAAGTGTTTTAAAACACTTCTTAATTACTTTTTTGGGTTATAAAAGAGATTGTGGTAGACTCAAAAACAATTTATCCATCTACCTCGTCTTTGTTAGAGCTTGGATAGATCCATTAAAAAAACTATAAAAATAGGAATTATGAAAAAAAGAAAATTTCTGCTGGCGTGTTTTTTGTTTAGCGCTATAGCCTTTTCACAGCAGCAAGTATTAACTAAGACCGGTAAGCTTACTATTCTTACTAAAGGAGATGTAGGTCTTGGCAATGTTGATAATACTACTGATGCTAATAAACCTATATCTAATGCTACACAAACCGCATTGAATGCAAAGGCTTCTTTGGGCGGAGACCTAGCGGGTACTGGTACAACAGCGGCTGCACCTGTAATTGCCGCAGGAGCCATTAGTACTACTAAGATTGCAGATGGTGCAGTTACTAATACCAAGGTTGCATCAGGAGCAGGAGGTATTTATAAAGGGAGTGGTAGCTTGAGTGGTGCCACTGTAGTATCACAAGGAAATAATACACTAACGTTTACCACCACCGCCGGCAATGCCTTATATATTGATGGGAGTACTAATAACCTGGGTATTGGTAC
>NZ_JAVKNB010000005.1:0-213055 GCF_031537875.1 Flavobacterium sp.
CTGTAATCTGGTGTACCATCGCCGTCAGTGTCTACTGGTGTAGTTCCTGTACCTCTCTCGATTGCATCTGTGATTCCATCATTATCTGAATCTGCATCTCTGTAATCTGGTGTACCATCACCGTCAGTGTCTACTGGTGTAGCGCCTGTACCTCTCTCGATTGCATCTGAGATTCCATCATTATCAGAATCCAAATCTTTGTAATCTGGTGTACCATCGCCGTCAGTGTCTACTGGTGTAGTTCCTGTACCTCTCTCGATTGCATCTGTGATTCCGTCATTATCTGAATCTGCATCTCTGTAATCTGGTGTACCATCACCGTCAGTGTCTACTGGTGTAGTTCCTGTACCTCTCTCGATTGCATCTGTGATTCCGTCATTATCTGAATCTGCATCTCTGTAATCTGGTGTACCATCGCCATCAGTGTCTACTGGTGTAGCTCCTGTACCTTTCTCGATTGCATCTGAGATTCCGTCGTTATCAGAATCTGTATCCATGTAATCTGGTGTACCATCACCGTCAGTGTCTACTGGTGTAGCGCCTGTACCTTTCTCGATTGCATCTGTGATTCCGTCGTTATCAGAATCTGTATCCATGTAATCTGGTGTACCATCACCGTCAGTGTCTACTGGTGTAGCGCCTGTACCTTTCTCGATTGCATCTGTGATTCCGTCATTATCTGAATCTGTATCCATGTAATCTGGTGTACCATCGCCGTCAGTATCTACTGGTGTAGCGCCTGTACCTTTCTCGATTGCATCTAAAATTCCATCATTATCAGAATCTACATCTCTGTAATCAGGGATACCATCACCATCAGTATCTGTTGGATGCAATGGATCAGCACCTTTCTCAATTACATCTGAGATACCATCGTTATCAGAATCAAGATCGATATAATCTGGTGTTCCGTCTCCATCTGTATCTACTGGAATTCCAGCATTTACACGTTCTACCGCATCAGGAATTCCATCTCCATCAGAATCAATGTCTCTGTAATTTGGTTGACTATCTCCATCTGTATTCAATGGGGTTGTTCCCGAACCATTTTCGATTGCATCAGAGATACCGTCACCATCAGAATCTACATCTCTGTAGTCTGGAACACCATCGTTATCCGTATCTACTGGTGTCGTACCTGATCCCATTTCAATAGCATCTTGAATTCCGTCATTATCCGAATCTGTATCCAAATAATCTGGTGTTCCGTCTCCATCTGTATCAATTGGTGCATTTGGATTCGTTCCTTTTTCGATAGCATCAGAAATACCATCTCCATCAGAATCTGCATCATACGGGTTACGTTTACCGTCACCATCTGTATCTGCAGGTGTTGTTCCTCCGTTTACTGCTTGAGGCACACCATTAGCATCAACTGGACCATCAATTCTTCCGTCACCGTTTACATCTAAACCATTTGATTCTCTTGCATCGGTAATACCATCGTTATCTGAATCCGTATCTAAGCTATTGATAATTCCATCTCCATCTGAATCACAGGTAGTTGATGTTGGCGAGCAAGCCGCATTTTCAACAACATCCGTAATTCCATCATTATCATCATCTAAATCAACTGCATCTGGAATACCGTCTCCATCCGTATCAGTTCCTGGACATCCATTCATATAAGGTGATCCAACAACCAAAGGACAATCATCTACTATATCTAATACTCCGTCTCCATCTGAATCCACATCTCTGTAATCAGGGGTACCGTCATTATCAGTATCTGCTGGAGTAGCTCCAGTTCCTTTTTCTACTTTATCTGTAATTCCATCATTGTCAGAGTCTGGGTCTTGGAAGTCTGGGATACCATCACCATCTGTATCGATAGGATTGTTACCATTCTCACCTTTTTCCACAGCGTCAGTTATTCCATCGTTATCAGAGTCTGTGTCTCTATAATCTGGGGTTCCATCTCCATCTGTATCGGCAAGACCTGGTCCTGCTCCTTTTTCAAGAGTATCTGGAATTCCATCATTATCAGAATCCGTATCTAAATAATCTGGTGTTCCATCTCCATCAGTATCTAACGGAGCATTCCCATTAGCACCTTTTTCGATAGCATCTGAAATACCATCTCCATCTGAATCTAGGTCATACGGATTAGCGTTTCCTGTTCCATCAGTATTAGGAGGAGTTACTCCACCATTTGATGACTGAGGTACACCATTAGCATCTACTGCACCATCTACCATTCCGTCACCGTTAGCATCTGTTCCGTTAGTTTCTCTAACATCAGAGATTCCGTCGTTATCAGAGTCTGGATCTAAACGGTTTGGAATACCGTCTCCATCTGTATCACAATCTGCCGCTGCTGGATTACAAACTGCTCCTTCCACTGTATCTAAGATACCGTCATTGTCATCATCTGCATCAAGTCCATCTACAATTCCGTCACCATCAGAATCCACAGGACAACCTGTTGTGCTTCCAAATCCATCTACATAAGGACATTGGTCTACACTATCCGCAACACCATCACCATCAGAATCTGTATCCAAATAATTTGGAATTCCATCTCCATCTGTATCGGTAACCCCTTCTTGGTTGTCTGGTTTTCCATCGTTATCAGAATCCGTGTCTTGGAAGTCTGGAATACCATCGCCATCTGTATCAAGCGGTGTAGTTCCTGTTCCTTTTTCTACTGCATCTGGAATACCGTCGTTATCAGAATCCAAATCTCTATAATCTGGAATACCATCACCGTCTGTATCTGTTGGTGTACATGGTGTTGTACCTGTACAACCCAAATCTTCAGTCGCATCTAAGATTCCGTCATTATCTGAATCGGTATCTTGGAAATCTGGAATACCATCACCATCTGTATCCAATGGATGTAATGGGTCAGTACCTTTCTCTACTGCATCTGGAATACCGTCGTTATCAGAATCGGTATCTCTATAGTCTGGGATACCATCACCATCTGTATCCAATGGATGTAATGGGTCAGTACCTTTCTCTACTGCATCTGGGATTCCGTCGTTATCAGAATCGGTATCTTGGAAGTCTGGAATACCGTCTCCATCTGAATCAAGAGGAGTTGTTCCTGTTCCTTTTTCTACAGCATCTGGAATACCGTCTCCGTCAGAGTCTAAATCTCTATAATCTGGAGTTCCATCACCATCAGTATCAACCGGAGTTGTTCCTGTTCCTTTTTCAGCTGAATCTAAAATACCATCATTGTCTGAATCAGTATCTTGGAAATCTGGAATACCATCTCCATCTGTATCCAATGGATGTAATGGATCGGCTCCTTTTTCGGCTGCATCAGAAATTCCGTCTCCGTCAGAGTCTACATCTCTATAATCAGGTGTTCCATCTCCGTCAGTATCTGTAGGCGTACATGGCGCTGTACCTGTACAACCTGCATCTTCAACGCTATCTGGAATACCGTCACCGTCAGTGTCAGTATCTCTATAGTCTGGAATACCATCGCCATCTGTATCGCGAATAGCCGTTCCTGGTCCTTTTTCTACTGAGTCTGGAATACCATCATTATCAGAATCCAAATCTAAATAATCTGGTGTTCCATCACCATCTGTATCAAGAGGTGTTGCTCCGTTTGGTCCTTTTTCGATAGCATCAGAAATACCATCTCCATCAGAATCTACATCATACGGATTAGCACTTCCGTCACCGTCAGTATCCGCAGGTGTTTTACCACCATTTGTAGAGACTGGTACACCGTTAGCATCTACTGCTCCATCAGCTTTACCATCGTTATTCGCATCTACTACTCCTGCCTCGATTGTATCTTTAATACCATCGTTGTCTGAATCTGCGTCATAACGGTTTGGAATACCATCACCGTCTGAATCGCAATTTGGACTAGCTGGGTTGCATGCTGCATTCTCTACAGTATCTAAGATACCATCGTTATCATCATCTAAATCAACCACATCATCAATACCGTCTCCATCAAAGTCAGCAGGACAACCATTGTTGCTCACTGTACCGGCTACTGTAGGACAGATATCAGTTGCATCTGGCACACCATCTCCGTCTGAATCAGCGTCTTTATAATCTGGTGTTCCGTCTCCGTCTGTATCTACAGTTCCTTCTTGACTATCTGGAAGACCATCATTATCAGAATCTGGGTCTCTATAATCTGGGATTCCATCTCCATCTGTATCGGCAGGTGTTGTTCCTGTTCCTTTTTCTACTGCATCTGGAATACCATCGTTATCAGAATCAGTATCTTGGAAATCTGGGATTCCGTCTCCATCTGTATCAAGAGGTGTTGTTCCTGTTCCTTTTTCTACTGCGTCTGGAATACCGTCGTTATCAGAATCAGTATCTTGGAAGTCAGGGATTCCATCTCCATCAGTATCTTTTGGAGTCGTTCCTGTTCCTTTTTCTACTGCATCTGGAATACCATCTCCATCAGAGTCTGTATCTTGGAAGTCAGGTGTTCCATCTCCATCTGTATCAAGAGGGGTTGTTCCTGTTCCTTTTTCAACTGCATCTGGAATACCGTCTCCGTCTGAATCCAAATCTCTATAATCTGGCGTTCCATCACCATCTGTATCTGTTGGCGTACATGGAGCTGTTCCTGTACATCCTCTATCTTCAGTTGCATCTGGAATTCCGTCGTTATCAGAATCGGTATCTTGGAAATCTGGAATACCATCTCCATCTGTATCAAGAGGGGTTGTTCCTGTTCCTTTTTCTACTGAGTCAGGAATACCATCACCATCAGAATCTAAATCTCTATAATCAGGGATTCCGTCTTTATCTGTATCCAATGGTACATTTCCATTAGTACCTTTTTCAACAGCATCTAAAATTCCATCATTATCAGAATCTAAATCTTTATAATCTGGGGTACCGTCATTATCAGAATCTAATGGATTGTTTCCATCAGGTCCTTTTTCTACAGCATCTGGGATTCCGTCACCGTCTGAATCTAAGTCATACGGGTTCAATTTTCCATCGCCGTCTGTATCTGGAGCTGTTAATCCGCCGTTAGCTGATTGTGGCACTCCATTAGCATCTACTGCTCCGTCAACTTTACCATCATTATTTGCATCTGTTCCACCTGCTTCTTTCACATCAGAAATTCCATCATTATCAGAATCTGGGTCCAAACGATTTGGAATACCGTCTCCATCTGAATCACAATTTGTTGCGGCTGGGTTACACGCTGCATTCTCAACTGAATCTAAGATTCCGTCGTTATCATCATCTAAGTCAATAGCATCAATTATACCATCACCATCAAAGTCATCTGGACAACCGTTTGTAGCGGCGGTTCCTACTACTAATGGACATTGATCAATACTATCTGGCACACCATCACCATCAGAGTCTGTATCTTGGAAGTTCGGAATACCGTCTCCATCCGTATCTGCAGCACCTTCTTGGTTGTCTGGTTTCAAATCGCCATCAGAGTCTAAATCTCTGTAATCAGGAATTCCGTCTCCATCTGTATCAGTAGGAGTACATGGAGCTGTTCCTGTACATCCTGCATCTTCCGTTGCATCTGGAATACCATCATTATCAGAATCTGGATCTCTATAATCCGGAATACCGTCTCCATCTGTATCGATAGGTGTAGGTCCATTTCCTTTTTCTACCGCGTCTGGAATACCGTCATTATCAGAATCTGTGTCTTGGAAGTCAGGAATTCCGTCTCCATCTGTATCAAGAGGTGTTGTTCCTGTTCCTTTTTCTACTGCATCTGGAATACCGTCATTGTCAGAATCCGTGTCTTGGAAATCTGGAATACCATCTCCATCTGTATCTTTTGGAGTCGTTCCTGTTCCTTTCTCTACTGAGTCTGGAATACCATCATTATCTGAATCAGTATCTTGGAAATCTGGAATACCATCTCCATCTGTATCTTTTGGAGTAGTTCCTGTTCCTTTTTCTACTGAATCTAAGATACCGTCTCCATCTGAATCCAAATCTCTATAATCTGGGATTCCATCATGATCTGTATCAGTAGGAGTACATGGAGCTGTTCCTGTACAACCTGCATCTTCAGTAGCGTCTGGAATACCATCGTTATCTGAATCCGTATCTAAGTAATCAGGGATTCCGTCACCATCTGTATCAAGCGGTGTTGTTCCTGTTCCTTTTTCTACTGCGTCTGGTATACCGTCTCCATCAGAGTCTGTATCTTGGAAGTTTGGAATACCATCTCCATCTGTGTCAAGTGGAGTTGTTCCTGTTCCTTTTTCAACGCTATCTAAAATACCATCGTTATCCGAATCTGTATCTTGGAAGTCTGGTGTTCCATCTCCATCTGTATCTTTTGGAGTAGTTCCTGTTCCTTTTTCAACTGAATCTAAGATACCGTCGTTATCAGAATCTGTATCTTGGAAGTCAGGGATTCCATCTCCATCCGTATCTTTTGGAGTGGTTCCTGTTCCTTTTTCGATAGCATCTGAAATACCATCTCCATCAGAATCTGTATCTCTGTAATCAGGAGTTCCGTCACCATCTGTATCAAGCGGTGTTGTTCCTGTTCCTTTCTCGATAGCGTCTTTAATTCCGTCATTATCCGAGTCTGTATCTTGGAAATCTGGAATACCATCTCCATCTGTGTCCAGTGGAGTTGTTCCTGTTCCTTTTTCAACGCTATCTAAAATACCGTCTCCATCAGAATCTGTATCTCTGTAATCAGGGATTCCATCTCCATCTGTATCTACTGGAGTAGCTCCTGTTCCTTTTTCTACTGCATCTAAGATACCATCGTTATCTGAATCAGTGTCTAAATAGTCTGGGATGTTATCTCCATCAGAATCTACTGGTGTTGTTCCTGTTCCTTTCTCAATAGAGTCAGGGATACCATCTCCATCAGAATCTACGTCATACGGATTGGCTTTACCATCTGAATCAGTATCTAGTGGAGTCAATCCGCCATTTGCTGATTGTGGCACTCCATTCGCATCTACTGCACCATCGGCTCTACCGTCATTATCTGCATCTGTTCCTCCTGCTTCGATTACATCATTGATGCCATCGTTATCTGAATCAATGTCCAAACGGTTTGGAATTCCGTCTCCGTCTGAATCACAATTTGGATTAGCTGGTGAACAAGCTGCATTTTCAACTGAATCTAAGATTCCGTCATTATCATCGTCTAGGTCTTCGGCAGCTGTTATTGCTAAAGTTCCTGTACTTGTTGCGCCTTGACCATCACTTACTGTATACGTAATTGCTGGCACTGCACCTGAATAACCATCTGCTGGTGTGAACGTGTAACCTCCATCTGCATTCACTTTCAAGGTACCTACTCCTGGAATATCTACGATACTACCTGCAGGATACGTTTGTCCATTAATTGTGAAATCAGTTACTGTTAACGTATTGTTTTCAGCATCAGTATCATTCGCTAGTACATTTCCTGAAGCGGTTTCGCCTTGACCTACAGTTTTAGTGTCATTTGTAGCTACCGGTGCATCATTTACAGGCGTCACACTAAGATTTAAATTAGCTGAATCCGTTGCTCCTGTACTATCTTGAGTAGTGTACACAATTGTTGGTACATCTCCGTTATAGTTTGCTGCTGGAGTGAACGTAAATGTTCCGTTAGCATTAATCACTAGTGTTCCCACACCTGGAATTGTAGCCGTTGTTCCTGCTGGATAGGTTACTCCTCCTACTGTAAATTCTTTTACAGTAATGGTATCTCCATCTATATCACTATCGTTAGCCAATACATTTCCTGTAGCAGGTGTGTCTTCTGGTGTAGCGATATTGTCATCGTTAACCGCCATTGGTGTATCGTTAGCCGCCGTAATTGTAATGGCAAGGCTTCCTGTGTCTTTTCCACCGTCTCCATCACTTACTGTGTAGGTAATGGCTGGCACCGCCCCATTATAGTTTGCGTTTGGAATAAATTCGTATGTTCCATTAGCATTCACTTGAATGGTTCCCACTCCTGGGATTACTGATTTACTTCCTGCTGGATAGGTATAAGTAACCCCTCCCACAGTAAATGAGTATTCCGTAATAGCTAGGGTTGTTCCTGCATCAGCATCTGTATCATTAGTCAATACGTTACCTGTTGCCGTACCATCTTCAGCCACAGTTACAGTATCGTCTGTAGCCACTGGAGCTGCATTTACTGGTGAAACAAACAAGTCTAAATTAGCTGTGCTTGTTAAACTACCATCAGAAACTGTATACGTAATCATTGGTACATCTCCTGAGTAACCCGTTGCTGGTACAAAAGTGAACGAACCATCAGCGTTTACTGTAATTGTTCCTTCTGTCAAGGTAACTGGTGTTCCAACAGGATAATCTGTACCACCTATTGTTATTTTGGTTACCGTTAAAGTGGCACTATCCACATCGGTATCATTAGTTAAAACATTACCTGTTTTAGTTGATCCCGCTGGTGTTGTTACTACATCAGTAGCAGGTAGCGGAGCATCATTTGTATTGGCTACAGAAAGTGTCAAAGTTCCTGTAGTGTTGCCACCATTTCCATCACTAATCGTGTACCCTATTGCAGGAATTGATCCTACATAACCAAAGGCTGGCGTGAAGGTATAACTACCATCAGCATTCACTACAATCGTTCCTTTACCAGGAATAGTAGCGGTTTCGCCTGCATTATAGGTTACTCCACCTACCGTAAACGTAGTGATGCTTAGTGTATCTCCATCGGCGTCAGTGTCATTAGCCAAGACATTACCTGATTTTGGTGTGTCTTGAGGTGTAGAAGTGGTTTCGTTAGTCGCCACTGGTACATCGTTCACGGCAGTTACCGTAATATCTAATTTACCTGTATCTGTTCCTCCATTAGCATCAGTAGCAGTGTACTCAATAGTTGGTACCGTACCGTTATAATTTGCCACCGGAGTGAAAGTGTAGGTTCCATTGGCGTTTACTACTACTGTTCCAACTCCTGGAATAGTAGCGGTTTGTCCTGCTGTATACGTTGTTCCGTTTACTGTAAAACTATTTACTGTTAAAGCAGTATTTCCTGAACCTTTATCGTTAGACAATACATTTCCTGTAGCAGGAGTGTCCTCAGCTACCGCTTTAGTATCATCAACAATACTTGGAACGTTACCAATTAATAATCGAGCTGGGTTTGTAGTTACATTACCACAAGTATAGTTCGACTCTTTAATTTGTAAACGGTATTTGTATTGGTTCATTGCCATGGTTACATTACTCACTACCAAAGTAGTCGTTGTAGCCCCCGCAAATGTTGTATTATTGGTTACATTAGCCCATGTAGCTCCACCATCTGTACTTTGCTCCCATTGGTAGCTTGTTACACCAGATCCTGGCGTTACTGCTGCCGTGAAGGTAGCTGTTTCTGCTACTTGTACAATTTGGTTGGCTGGTTGTGTCGTTACAACACTAGCTCTACCCGCAGTAGTCACATTAGTATTCGTACCTGGATAACTTGCTCCCGTCACTTTACCTGTTGCATCTACCGCTGGTGGATTACCTGTTCCATAATATTGATTGTTGTCAGTTCCTTGAGCCGTAGTGTTTCCGTAGGCTTCATTCGCATCTGAACATCCATCATTATCTGAATCTGAGTCTAAATTATCTGCAATTCCATCACCATCTGTATCTACTACTGGAGTATAACATTCTGCTAAAATAACATCGTCAATAGCAAAATCATTTCCTCCGCCAGAGATGGCGTTACTTACCAGCTCGTACGTCATAGTTGATGTAGTAGCTGTAAACTCTAATTGGAATTGAGCCCAGTTCAATGTAGTATTAGAGTCGCTAATGTCTCCTGTAGACACACTAGCCACTACAGTGCCTGAAGCGTTTTTGATACGCAATAGGATGTTTGGTTTTACTGGACATGAATTACAAACATTCGCAATCCAAGCAGAGAATTTAAACTTCTTACCTACGGTTAAGTAATTTAATGTGTTAGTGTAAGCTACTTGACCAGGATTAGCACCATTGATCAACAACATGGCGCCACCACCACCAGTAGAGTAGGTAGTATGGTCTTTATTTTCATTTATCCATGCCGCAAAACCTCCTAATCTTGCGTTAGAAACCACGGCATATTGACCGTCATTGGCGCCACGAACTCCGTCTTGCCAAGTCCAAGTATAGCCTGGTACTGTAGCCGCAGAAATACGATCTCCATCTCCTAAATTCAATTTCTGTGCACCAGAGAAATCGCCTGTTACCCCAGCAACAGCGGTACTGATACCCACGTTGCCAAAGGTTTCACTATTCATAGTAATGAAATTACAACCAGGTGCTTCCACGCTGTCTAAAATTCCATCGTTGTCATCATCCACATCGTTCAAGTCAGATACACCGTCGTTATCGGTATCAGTACATCCGTTTAAAGTTGTATTGATTGCACGTGGATAGGTATAGTTCACGTTTGGCGTACCATTATCAGTAGCTGTTTCTTTACTATTTGCTAATCCGTTTGTTCCATAAGGACCCGCTACGGTAGCATCTGTTAAATTACTTACAGTACCTGCCTCAACCGCATCGTTACATCCGTCACCGTCTGAATCTAAATCCAAATGGTTTGGAATTCCGTCTCCGTCTGTATCCACATTTGGCGTAAAACATTCGCTTAAAGTAATATCATCTAAAGCAAAGTCGTTTCCTCCTCCTGCTGCTGCATTACTTACCAAGTCATACGACATGGTAGAGGTTGAAGCCACAAATTCTAAGTCGTATTTAGTCCATAATATCGCACCTGCGCTAGAAGCCACGTCGCCTGTAGAAACACTACTTACCACTGTACCTGAAGCGTTTTTGATACGCAAGATAAGGTTCGGTTTAATCGTCGTTGTGTTGTCAAAAACATTGGCAACCCAAGCAGAGAAACGGTATTTTTTACCAATGGTTAAGCCCATTACCGTATTGGTATAGGCCACCTGGCCTGGGCTAGCACCGTTGATCAATAACATGGCGCCACCACCACCGGTATTCTCGGTAGTATGGTCTTTGTTAATGTTGTACCAACCGTAGCCACCCAAACGTGGGTTAGATACAATAGCATACTGCCCGTCTTGTGCATAACGGTTACCGTCTGACCATGCCCAAGCATAACCGGGTACTTTGGCTGCGCTCAATTGAGGGCCATCACCAGCATTTAAAGCATAAGGGCCTGTAAAATCGGCGGTACCCACCACCGAAGCCACAGCCGTACTAATACCAACATTACCAAAATTATCTGAAGCAAAAGCAACATAGTTACATCCTGGCGACTCTACTGTGTCTAATACACCATCGTTATCATCATCTAAATCGATATAATCTGCTATCCCATCATTATCATTATCAGCACACATATTAATAGTGTTGTATAATGCATATTGGTTGTAGGTGTAAGTGCTATTGTATACCCCACTATCAGCCGTAGTTTCTTTGCTATCGGCCATACCGTTGGTACCATAAGGACCCGGAATTACTGTTTGTGTTTTAGTTGTGGTTGTTCCTGCTTCAGAAGCATCCCCACAACCGTCACCATCAGAGTCTAAATCTAATGAGTTGATAACACCGTCTCCATCGGTATCAATACATACTGCTGGTGAAATTATAGTTACTTTGACATCGTCAATGAAATTACCCCAAGCAGGATCGGCTACTGAAGAAGATACAGATGAAATTACAAAATAAGTTTGAGCTTGACCTGCTGGAACCGTGTAAGTACCTGTGTAAGTACCCCAAGCTGATGTACCATCAGACATAGTCGCAACTGTTGTTAATGAGTTTAATCCACTTCCTAAACGAAGCGCTGCTACATCTACACCGCTTCTACCTCTGTGTTTGATAGACCAAGAAATTTTAGCACCTGCATCCAAACATAATACTTGGTATAATGAACCTGGAAGATATGCATTCAATTCCATAAAACGATTACCATCTGCCGCTGGAACAGAACCACTACTAGTCCACATTTCCATTTGACCGTCAGCAGCTGTTGTTCTCCAACCAGGCATAGTTGCGGCGGTTTGGAAAGTTCCTGTAGCAGGTAATTCAAAACTTTCATTAATAATTGGAGCTACTCCAACACAATTGAATCCACATTCAACAGCATCAGTTACTCCGTCATTATCATCATCTAAATCAATAAAATCAGGCACCCCGTCATTATCTGAGTCGGTACAAGCATTTTGGAATTCATTGGTAGCATAACCGTAAGTATAAGTTCCATTATAAATGCCATTATCAACTGTTGTTTCTTTGCTATCGGCCATACCGTTAGCTCCATAAGGACCCGCTAGGGTAGTCATTGTTTTGGTGGTAGTTGTGCCCGATTCAAAAGCATCACCACAACCGTCGCCGTCTGAGTCTGTATCTAATCGGTTTGGTTTACCGTCTCCATCTGTATCTGTTGTACAGTTAGATGAGAACGCTCCTACTTGACCAATGAAACGGATTTCACCTAAGGTAATATCAAAGGCTGCGGGAATACTACCTACTGCAGCAATTTCCCAACCATCTGAAACTCCTTGATCCATTTCTTCATCATACCAAACTTCCAATACTTCAAAATCAAATGAACTAATCGAAGCAATTGGCTCGTCAAAGTACAATTGTTTAGCATTTGGAGAAGGCGTACCTAAATCAAAAGTTTGTGATTTAGCAGTTCCTGAACAATCCGTCCAAGAAACCTTGAATTTTTTCATTGGTGCATCTCCACCACCGTAAGCATTAGATCCTGGAATCCACATCGCAATACCTTTAACATCTTTAGGAGCAGGTAAAGTAAATCTCCAAGCATTACCAATACCTGTAGAAGAAGACACGTATAATGCATTTGTAATTAAAGTTGGTGAACTATGTGAGATAGTAGCTAAAGAAGCTTCAGTTGTTGGTACTGCTGATAATCCTGATCCATCATATGAATATTTTGGAGTAGTATATCCAGTAGCAGTAAGGTTATTTGGATACGTTTGTACACTAATTGGTGCAATAATTTCAGCCGTTGAGTTAGCTAAAGCACATCCACATTCTACAACATCAGTTACCCCATCATTGTCATCATCCACATCAATTACATCTCTGATGCCGTCGTTGTCAGAATCTAGACACGCATTGATAATGGTATTAACTGCATAACGGTACACGTAGGTTCCTGTATATAAACCACTTTCGGCAGCGGTTTCTTTGCTGTCTGCAAAACCGTTGTTGCCATAAGGCCCCGCAACCGTAGTGCTTGATGGCGTGGTTACTGTACCTGCCTCAAGCGCATCAGAACAGCCATCTCCATCCGAATCAAGGTCCAAATGGTTTAAGATTCCATCCCCATCAACATCACATTGGAAAGCTGGATTGGCAATGTTATTAAGTGTCCAAGTAGCGGTATTGGCTGCGTTGATGTTGGCATAGAACATGTTGCTCAAATAGTTACCTGTGTAACTCGCTTGATCTGTCCAAGTACCTGCTTTGCTAAATCCTGCATCACGATCGTTAATTACATAGGTAGTGGTACCATTGGTAATCAACATCGCATCGGCAAAATAGTACGATCCATTTACTCCCGCAGCCGGAAGGGTTTGGATTTTAATTTGTTTGTTGGCATCGGCAGAAACATTCGAAGCCAATAGCGTCCAGGCTACTCCATTGTAATTGAAGGTTCCTGCCGCTTTTTGATTCAATACCACATTCGTCACACCCGCTCCTGTAATTTTAACAGGAAGGTTAGTAGGAACGTTAGCATCGTCTCTTCTATTATAGGTATAGACTTTGTATTTGCTCACAGCAGCCGACTCAGGGCATTCTACTGCGTCTAAAACACCGTCGTTGTCATCGTCTAAATCGTCTAAATCAGAAACGCCATCGTTATCGGTGTCTATACATTTATTTACTGAAGCATCAGTAGCTCGATCCATAGCATAGGTACCTTTATAAATACCATTGTCCGCGGTGGTTTCCAAAACATCGGCCAAACCGTTGGTGCCAACAGTAGTCGTATGTTTGTAGTTGGCTGTTTTGTCGGTGGTTGTTCCTGCCTCGTAAGCATCCGAACATCCGTCACCATCAGCATCTAAATCTCTAAAATCAGGCGTTCCATCTCCGTCGGTATCTGTACATACCACAGTTGGAGTTGTAAAAGTCCATGTAGCTGTAGTCGCCGTTGTAAATGGAGCTTGAATGTATTGATTGGCTCCGCCATAAGATCCTGCTACATTTTGTGATGTCCAAGACCCAGTTACCGCAAAATTTGCAGTGTTTGTTGGATTATTGTCTATAGTAAGTGTAGTAACGCCATTGGTAATTAACATAGCATCTGCTACGATATAAGTTCCTGTAGTGGCGCTTGTAGGTGCTATTTTTACTGAAATAGTATTTGTGGCACTAGGATATACATCAGTAGCTACTAGTTTCCAATTGGTAAGTCCATCTGCTGTTAAAGCATTTGCCGTTCCTACTGTTCCATTTGTTCTTTGATCTAAAACCACATTTTGTGTGGTTTGGCCAGATATAATGACAGGCGCAATTGAAGACCAACCTGCATCAGGACGGTTGTAAGTATATACTTTGTATGGTGCCATTGCCGGACACTCTACTGCATCCAAAATACCGTCGTTGTCATCGTCGATGTCTAAATCATCTTGGATACCATCTTGGTCTAAATCAGCACAAGATGTAAGGGTAGCATTGAGTGCTCTTGCATAGGTATATGTGCCATTGTAAACACCGCTTTCAGTTGCCGCTTCTTTGGCATCTACAAAACCATTTGCTCCATAAGGCGCAGGATGAGCATAATTGGCCGTAGCATTTTGTGTAGTACCTGCTTCTTTCGCATCCGAACAGCCGTCGTTATCTGAATCTAAATCTAAATAGTTCGGAATTCCATCATTATCAAAATCGCAAGGCTCAACTTGTCTTACCCTAACGTCGTCTAAAACAAAGTCTTCGCCTGTTGCGTTATTCCCTAACGAATTGTTTTGTATTTCGAAAGTAACGGATGTAGTGGCAGCAGTAATAAGCATGCTGTATTTTTTCCAAGCAAAGTTACCTTGTAATATATTACCAGTACTGATAGTGCTTATAACTTGATTAGAAGCGTCTTTAGCGCGGAGCGTAAGGTTTGAAAACTCTCCTAAAGAGGTTAATGGATTTGCAATAAATGCAGATAGTTCATATTGCTTACCTACTGTTAGTCCTGTAACTGTTGTAGTATAGACTACTTTAGTGGTAGCCATGTTAAAGCCCATGTACATGTTTCCATTTACGTCATTTGGCGTATTGTCTAATCTACCCGCGGTCCAATATCCTGCTTGGTGTGTTGGCACAGCACTATAAATGCCACCTTCGCTAGTAGTTAGTAACATTCTGGCGTTTGGAATTGTAGGCACTGAAGACGCTGTTCCAAATGTTTCCCAGAATAGGTTTTGACATTCATTTTCAACCTCGTCGAGCACGCCATCATTGTCGTTGTCTAAATCATATACGTCAGGAACACCATCGTTGTCAGAGTCTGTACATTCGTTTAACGAACTATCAGTTGAAAAACCAACAGCCTGACCAGCACCAGCAACTAATGGAACACCATTGGTGCCAACATTTCCGGTAAGCATCTTGGTTGTTGGGTTTACTTGCCCAGAAGCCACGGTAAAACTAGCTCCACCTTCGGTAGCATCGTTACAACCATCGTTATCCGAATCTAAATCGTATTGATCTAAAGTGCCATCGCCGTCGGTATCTATTCCACAAGCTCCTGTTACGGCAACCGCTCGGAGATAAAAATCGAAATTGTTGATTGCTGCGGTGTTAGCTGAAACATCTGTAAAACGGACTGTAGCCGTTGAGCCAGTTGTAGCAAAATCAAGGCTTTCGCCTGTCCAAGCTGTACTTAATGTTCTTGTGATGGTTTTGGTTGCAATTACGTTAGTTCCGTTTAATACATCAACCCTTATTGCTGCACTACCACTTGTATTAGCAGAAGCAGGCGCAGAACCCAAGGCCTCAAAAGTTAATTGATATAGGAAGTTAGGTGCTGTGGTGATTACTTGGCTTAAAACTCCATTTGGAGCGGTATTGGCAGAGTTAAAAAGTATTGCGCTACCGTTAGAAATAACGTTGCCCGAAACCATCCAGCTGCCAAAATTATTTTGTCCGTTTCCATTGGTAATTTTTTGACAAGATGGATTTTCAACGGCGTCTAAAATACCATCATTGTCGTCATCTAAATCAATAAGGTCACTATATCCGTCGTTATCGGTATCTATACAAGCAGTTAATCCGTTAAAGGTTGCATAAGTATAGGTATAAGTGCCGTTGTAACGATTGTTGTCGGCGGTGGCTTCTAAAGCATCGGCCAAACCATTGGTTCCTACGGCGGTAGTGTGTTTAAAGTTCGCAGTACTCGATGTTGTCGTTCCTGCTTCTTTCGCGTCTGAACAACCATCGTTATCCGAATCCAAATCTAATCGGTTTGGCGTACCATCCCCATCGGTATCAATATCGGTACAAGCTACATCTAAAGAAAATTGGGTTACTTTAAAATTATTATATCCTCTGGCATTATAAGCAGAGAAGGCTAAGTTGTAATCAGAAACTACACCTTGAAATTGTCTAATAATTGTACCATTGTTTTTAACCACAACCCAACCCGTTTCAGAAATGTCCATTTCTACTTTGGTGCCTGCGGTATAAGGAACATTGTCAATATCCCAAGTGGTATTAGGCAATTTACCTCTAATTACAGCGGCATCATTGTATATTTTGTACGCTCCATCCGTCCAGTTGGTAGGGGTTTTGGTGGCACCAACAGGCAATAGCCCCACCATGGCATAACTTGCAGTTGTGCCCGTGTTGTATTCGATATGGATAGGAAGTTTAAACGCTTGGTCCGAATATTTAGACGTCCAGCTTGCGTTATTTCCTGATAAAGTTAAGGTTGTGCCAGATAATGTTACTGTAGTTGTACTGCCGTTGTAAGTTACGCCTCCTAAGTTGACCTCTGGATACACACAATTTGTGCTCTCCATAGTATCTACAATACCATCATTGTCATCGTCGATGTCTATTACATCTACAATGCCGTCGTTGTCTGTGTCTATACAAGCGTTAAGGTTGGCCGCTACGGCATACTTGGCGTAAGTAGAAGGATATGAAGTGGTTCCCGACTCTGTGGTAGCCTCTAGTCCGTCAGCTAAACCATTAGTGCCATAAGGCCCTGTTGCAATAGCATTGTTTAACGTAATGGTTGTTGTGGTGCCGTTTGCAAAATTGGTTGCGGTTCCAGAGGATAATGTTCCCGTTACCCCAGCTTCTTTAGCATCAGAACATCCATCGCCGTCTGAGTCTAAATCTAAATGATTTGGAATTCCGTCACCATCGGTGTCAATATTAGTACATTCTTTATATACTGAGTACGAACGTAATTTTATATTAGATAAGGTTTTGGGTTGTAAAGAAGAAAGAGTTAGGTTATAATCTGACGCAACTCCTTGGTAGGCTAATTTTTGAACGCCACCTACTTTTACCGTTACATAACCTGTTTCGTTAATGTCAATTTCAAATAATTGGTTTGCAGTAAATGCGGTTGCGGCAATGTTCCAAGTGGTTGCCGGGAACTTACCATAATAATTTGCACCTGTAAAATAGAATTTATACGAAGAAGCATCAGTCCAGTTGTTGGTTACTTTGGTTGCTGCTACCGGCATTAATCCTAGCATCACCTGATTGGCATCAGTATTGGTATTAAATTCTAAATGAATTGGCAATTTAAAGGCTTGATCTGAATAAGAAGAAGCCCAAGCGCCTGTGGTTCCAGATGCAATAGTAGTAGCATTAGTTACTGAAAATACTGCAGCTCCATTAAAGGTTAATTGTGTCAAATCTGCAGCTGGAAAAACACAATCTGTTTGCTCCATCCAGTCTACTACACCATCGTTGTCATCGTCTAGGTCTACATAATTATAGACAGAGTCAGAATCCGTGTCCGTGGTGTTTTCTTTTGTAGCAAATGTAATAATGGCATTGTTAGGAATCACTGAAGAAGCTTCCCATGTAGCTGCCGCTCCCGTTCCTACTAAAGTCATAGCGGTATAAGTTGCATTACTAAAGTTACCATCACCATCAGCATCCACAACTAAGTACATGATATTAGCATCGTATTTTTCTGCTGCGGTAGATGGCAACACATTTGTTGCTGTATTTCCAAAAGCTGGGGCAGAAACCTTAGTGGCTTGCGTAATGCCTATGTTACTGGCTTTCCATTTTCTTCCTATATGAAAATAGTTTCCTACTTTAGTGCTGGATAATGCCAAACTTCCATTATCATCCCCTATCATTAAATAGGTATTATCCGTTGCAATGTCATTTCCTGTTGCACTTGTATTTTCTGTTCCAATTTTCGAATTATTACCCAAGGTCAATAATTGTCCTGATTTTTTTACAGAAGTAGATTGACGCTGGTGTAACCCTTGACAGTCTGAACGTCCAATACCGAATACATTATTATGGTAAGTTGCATTAGCTGTTTTGTCCCATACTTTTGTAGTACCGTTAGCTGCTACATAATCGTGTCCCAGTTGAATACCATATTTAATACCTAAATAGGATTCAATGACATTTTGTTCAGCAGCAGTTGGTACGTTTTGGTACGTCAAGATTTCACCAATAGGTCCATTCCATGAACGCGTTTGTCCAGCTTGATAGGATAAATTCGTAGCAATAAAGGGATTCAATACATCTTTTGTAGTTGTACTTACGATATTTGGTTGTCCATTGGCACCAAAATCATAAGTAGAGGCAATAGTTCCTAAAGTACCATCTTTCCACCAAGCGCTTTGTGCATCCGTCATTCCGCCTGAATAGGAGAATGCCCCTCCTACACCCCCATGAAAAAATGGAGCAGTTCCCACACTACTACCATTTAATACGTGATCGTAATCGGCACCATCACCTGTATATTGAGTAACCCAAAAAGCAGAACGTATATTGGTTTGATCTGGAATTCCTAACGCAGTATTTGCTGCATTAGAAAATAACATTGCTGGGTTAAAGTTGATTTGATTGGTGGCATAAGTTGCTTGATTTGCAGCTGTAACCTGGAAAGCATCATTTTCATTTCCTGAAGCATCTTCCCAAAGTGCTACCTTAGTATTATTAGCTAAGGCAGTACTTGTTTTAGTATACACATCGGCACGCATAGCACGGTAGGTCACAAAGTCTGAAGGAATGATGCGCACATAACGACACGTTACTGGTGCGTCAAAATCAGCATAGTTGATTATGTTATACGCTTCGTTTCCTTTAAACAAACCTAAGTCGGTCCAAGTTACATTGTCCGAAGATACACGAACCGCATAATCGGTTACATATCCTGTACCCGCACTTGCTCCCAAAGTAGCAACACCATCAACGGTTTTAATTGAGCCTAAGTCTAAAGTCAAAGAACCGATAGGCCCGGTGGTGGGGTTAGAGTTTGACCCCTCGGCCGCACTTGGCAGCCAACCGTTGGTTCCTGTTAAAACAGAATTCCCTACAACCCAGTTCGCATCCAAAAAACTTGACGCTGTTCTTGATGCTGCAGGTACATTTAATAAAGTACGGGTTACATTTTGTTGTCCGTCCGCTTTCAACCACATCATTGGTGTGCTGGTAGCACACGCTGGTGAAATAGCAGGAAGGTAGGGTGTAAAGGTATATTTAATTCCACCGTTTGCAGCTCCACCTGGCCAAGCAGCATTCGTTTGGTAGGCTTGTTCATAAGATGGAATATGATTGGCCGTTTGTACATAGATATATTCTCTACCATGGCTTAAGTTAGCCACCCCCGTAGAAGCAGACTGTCCTGCTGCAGTAGGACCTGGTCCATATAAGAATTCTATTTTATTAGAGGTTTCATACAACTTGATTTGGTAAGTAGTAGCACCTCCAGCATTTAAAGCATAGCTTCCATTGAACTGTACGGTCATCACACGGTTGGGAGCACTACCTTCTAATAGGTAACGAATCCCTCCACCATTAGCAGATGAACCTGTGTAGGTAGCATCCCACCAAGCAAATAGCTTAGGCGAGTCTGCAGCAGTAGGCACCGTATTATTACTATTGGTACTTACGGCTACACTACCCAGTTTTAAAATACCCGCAGCGTTCATCGAGAACTGGGTATAGTTCACACCTTGGAAGTTGAACGTAAAACCAATATCGGTTACTGCTGAAGCAGCACCCAATGCAGTTCCCGGTTGAACAATTAATGTTCCTCCTGTGATAGGCGTGTAAGCCGCCGCTTCACTTTTAAACCTAAGGTTGGTCATTTGTGCGTTTGCAGTAGTAGTGTTGAACACCATGGCAAACAAATAGAAACTAAGTACTGCAACATAAGCACAATACTTCTTAAACGAAGTTGTAGAAAAATTTTTCATACAGTGTGGGGTTATTGTATAAATTATATGTGCGACAAAATTACTTTCGTTATTATTTTTTTTCTAATTATCCAACTGCAAATGAGTTCGGTTTTGAATTTTCCGAACTACTTTTTCATTTCTGAACTAACAAAAAGTGTTTTTAAACTGGTTTTTTTGAACTTAAACAATTGTTTTTCAATGTTTTATAATTAAACTCTATTGATTATGAAAAAACTCAAAAAAAAGTGATTTGTAGTACTTATCACACCCAATCATGCTTTTTTATAGTACTAATCAGGGGTTTTAATGGGTTTGATGGGGTAAAAACAGGGGGTTTAGGAGTTACGATATACGAGTTACGATTTACGATATACGAGTTACGATATACGAGTTACGATATACGATGTACGAAATACGATGTGCGAAGTGTAATTTGAATATGTATCGATTGATCAATGTAACAATTTGAATATCCTGTATGTTAGAATTCACCATTCAAGTATGATTTATTTAAATATACTTCAATTGAGCGAAGCGACTTTCTTATGTTGCCTTATATGACTTATATGGTTTAGAAATTTACGATGCGCGATTTACGATATACGATTTACGATATACGATTTACGAAGTTGAATTTTGATATTGATTTTTGATATTGATTTTTGATATTGATTTTTGAAATTGCTTATTGAAAATCCTACCTATATATATATAGGTATAAAATTCATCTTTCATAGAAATGACAAACCGATAAATTGACTTCTTTTAAACTGTTTGGAAAATCCGTTTCATCTGTGTAATCCGTGGCAAAGAAAAATTAAACCACAAAGAGCGCAAAGCAAGCACAAAGGACGCAATCTTATATTTACTTATATGACTTATATGGTTAAATAATCTGTGGCAAGAAAAGATGGTGCCGTCGTGACTCCTCGCAATGGCGGGAACGCTGATTAAGAAAATTCGAGAAATTAGAAAAATCTTATATGACTTATATGGTGAAACAATCTGTGGCAAAGAAAAATTAAACCACAAAGAGCGCAAAGCAAGCACAAAGACACAATCTTATATTTACTTAACCCGTTGGTTGAAATTAGTTTTTAATGATAATTTTACGTCAGTTCGAGTGATTTTCGAAAGAAAATCGTATCGAGAACAAGTGAAATTTCATTAAAAACGCTTCTCGATACATTTTTTGTTCCATTTCATTGCACAAAAAACACTCGAACTGACGTTTTTAATAATTACACCCAACGGGTATTTACTTATATGCCTTATATGGTTAAATAATCTGTGGCAAAAAAAATTGAACCGCAAAGAGCACAAATTGTTTCGGCAGGTTACTTATTGCCAAACACTCGCTTCCCTAACCACTTACGTACTGGTTCATCATACCATTTTAAACACGCATATCCTAAAGCCACACAAGCCGCTACAGTTAGAATACTGATAGGATAGGCTTCAATAATTGATAATTTGTTGTCTACCGCCCATGCAGTGTAGATATAAATAATAGGATAATGGGTAATGTATATCGGATAAGAAATATCACCAAAAAATTGACATACTTTATTTGCCCATTTACCCGTAACTTCCCCACTTGCGCCTAAAAAGACTACTAAAGGAAAAAAGAAAATAATAGTCAACGACTCGTACAAACCATTCATCCAGAAATGATCTTCTCCTCCTATTCTTGGTAGAGAAAGCAAAACAACTAGTAACAAACTACACCATAAAAAGGCATTTTTCACTTGGATTAATTTTCCTAAGCGGAATAACAATAAGCCCGCAAAAAAAGGATACATCAAACGAACAATTCCAATATGCAGCTGTGTAGGATCTAATGACCAACCTCCTGTAAGGTCACCATTAGGGGTAGTTGCCGACAAATGAATCAAAGCGGCACCCGACAAAACAACTAAAATAGTCAACAAGGTCTTAGAAAATTTACGTATAAAAAGCGCGTATAAAATATTAGCCACATATTCAAAAAATAAAGACCACCCTGGCCCATTTAGTGGATGCATTTCTTGCCAACCGCGAATGTCCATTGAGACTGGCACAGGAATTAAAGTAAACCCAATCACCATGATTAATAGCATTTTCCAAACTGGAACATCGGCAATCATTGGAAACAAATTAGACGCTTGGAAATAAAACAAACCAGCACCTATAATCATTCCCATCACGACCATGGGTTGTAAGCGAACTAAACGACGTTTGAAAAAATTCCCAATCGTCATTTTTTCCCAACGATCATCATAAGCATAACCAATCACAAAACCCGACAACAAGAAGAAAAAATCAACCGCTAAATACCCGTGATTAATCAATTGACTTAGATGGCTTTTGGCATGCGCCTCGAAAACGTGAAAAATAACAACCATTAGGGCAGCAACTCCACGTAATCCGTCTAAAATTGGATAATGAGGTTTGGATTGGATAGAAGGGGTATTCATTGGTATATTCGTTTAATTTTTTTTGTACGGAAACAAATATAAATAAAAAACTATTGGGCAATTGTTTGGCTTATTCTAAATTAAAGTGAAATCTATTCTTATTAGTCGTAAAATACCTTTATGTTATTTTAACTAGTTTAAATCTAGTCTTTTAAAAGAATAACATTACCTTTATATAAAAGTGAAAATTCTGATCACGTATACCTTAATTGAATGGTTATGCAAACAACTTCGGAAAATAAATTTTGGGCATCTCCATCCGACTATTGGCTACAACAACTCAATAGTTCATCACAAGGATTATCGCATAAAGAAGCGATTCGCTTACTAAAAAAAAGAGGCGTACACGCTAAAACCAAATCGGGGTTTAGAAAAGAAATATTGCTGTTTTTGAGCCAATTCAAGAATCCGCTCATGTTGTTATTAATTGGAGCTGTGATTATATCGGCTTTTTTAGGCGATGCGTCGGATGTGTTTATCATTTTGTTTATCGTTTTATCTACAGGATTACTTAGTTTTTTTCAAGAGCGAAATGCCAGTCGAGTAGTAGAAAAACTTCAATCAATGATTTCATTGAAATCAACCGTTATAAGAGATGGGGTTCCTCAAGAAATTATTTCTAAAAACATTGTAGAAGGCGACCTCATTCTGTTAAAAGCAGGAGATATGATTCCTGCTGATTGTCTTATTATTGACGCTAATGAACTTCACGCAAACGAATCTAGTTTGACAGGCGAATCTTATCCTGTGAGAAAAACTACGGGGATTCTAGACCCAGAAACCGAATTAGCCAAAAGAACAAACTGCCTCTGGGAAGGAACGAATGTGGTAAGCGGCAACGCCAAAGCATTAGTTATTCAAACTGGTGACCAAACTATTTTTGGGGCAATTTCACTTAGCGCCTCTGGCACAATAGAAACCTCTTTTGAAAAAGGTATAAAAGACTTTGGCTTTTTCTTAATGAAAATAACACTAGTCCTAGCAGTATTTATTCTCATCGTTAATTTATTAAATCACAAAGGTATAATGGAGTCTGCGCTTTTTGCTTTAGCATTAGCCGTAGGAATAGCTCCCGAACTCTTGCCTGCTATTACAACTATTGCGATGAGTGCTGGAGCCAAAAGACTTTTGGCAAAAAAAGTAATTGTAAAAAAACTAAATTCAATTCAAAATCTAGGCGAGGTAAATTTATTGTGTACCGATAAAACGGGAACCATTACAGAGGGGACAATCGAAGTAGCTGGTTGTATAGATGGGGAAGAAAAAGAAAGTGAGTGGGTCAAACAATTGGCCTTTTGGAACGCTACTTTTGAAACTGGCTATACAAATGCTATTGATGAAGCGTTAAAAAAACTTCCTTTAAACACCGTTCTATCTGCTCAAAAAACAGGTGAAATCCCCTATGATTTTATTCGAAAAAGATTGAGTATTGGGGTTCAAACCGAGACTGAAACCTTATTGATTAGTAAAGGGGCTTTTTCTCAAATAATTAGCATTTGTACCCAAATTAAATTGAGTGATGGACGTATTGAATCAATAGCTTCCCATCGCGACAATTTAGACAATACATTTGCTCAATTTGGGAATGCTGGTTTGCGTGCAATTGGAGTGTGTTATAAAAATATGGAAGCTGTAACGATAACAAAAGAACTAGAAACTGAAATGATTTTTGCGGGTTTTATTTTATTAAATGACCCCGTAAAATCAGGTATTGTTGAAGCCTTGACCGAATTGTCTAAGCTAAAAGTAAGCCTGAAAATAATTACCGGGGATAATAAAAACGTAGCTGAATCAATCGCATTGACTATTGGCATCAAACAGCCTGTGATAATGACGGGTAAAGAGTTGTTTAACACCAGTCCTGAGGCCCTAAAACAACTCGTGAAGAAAACACATATTTTTGCTGAAGTTGAACCTCAACAAAAAGAACGAATCATATTGGCATTAAAACAAACTTACACTGTTGCTTATATGGGAGACGGCATCAATGATGTATCAGCAATTAGCGCGGCTGATGTGGGTATTTCTGTCGAAAATGCAGTGGATGTGGCTCGAGAAGCAGCTGACTTTGTTCTAATGGAAAAAAACTTAATGGTAGTGGTGGATGGTATTCGAGAAGGAAGAAAAACATTTGCCAATACCCTGAAATATTTATACATCAATACAGGTTCTACTTTTGGAAATATGTTTAGTGTGGCTGCGGCATCGATTGCTTTGCCTTTTTTACCCATGCTCCCAAAACAAATTTTACTCACAAATTTCCTTACTGATTTTCCGTTTCTAGCCGTTACAACAGATAATGTTGACAAAGAACAACTAGAGAAACCAGGAAAATGGAATTTAAAACATATCCGGAATTATATGATTCTATTTGGTATTCATAGTTCGGTATTTGACTTAATTACTTTTATAACGCTTTACTATTTCTTAAAAGTAAAAGAACACGGGTTTCAAACGGGTTGGTTTATAGAATCTGTTCTTTCTGAACTGTTCATCGTTTTTATCATCCGAACACATAAAAATATTTTTAAAAGCAGACCCGGAAAATACCTTTTTATATTTAGCATCATCGCTTTTATTTTAACTGTCGGATTGCCTTATTTGCCTTTTGCAAAAGACATTGGATTAACGCCTTTGCCAATAATCAATCTTGGTGTAATGCTTTTTATTGTAAGTTGTTACATTATTACTGCTGATGTTCTAAAGGTGTGGTTCTTTAAAAAACACAATGCATAGCTATTGCCAAAAATGTCGGTCTTTCTTGTATTACGTTTAAAGAGTCTTTACAATTAGATGACCGCACTTTCAAAAATAGTTATCTTTGAAGCACTTTAGTCACAAGAAAATAAAATATATATGGATAACGAATTAATTATTCAATTTTTACTTGCAATCCTTTGGGGTGGAATTATTGGTGCCGAGAGAGAATATAGAAGTAAATCGGCAGGGTTTCGTACTATGATTATGATTTCGCTTGGGGCTTGTTTTTTTACAATTATTTCCAAAGCAATTGGTGCGCCTAGCAATGCCGACCGAATTGCCTCAAA
The DNA here is from genome assembly GCF_031537875.1 of Flavobacterium sp. GTDB lineage: Bacteria > Bacteroidota > Bacteroidia > Flavobacteriales > Flavobacteriaceae > Flavobacterium. The sequence continues at coordinate 25,783 of NZ_JAVKNB010000005.1, forward strand.
TATCGTTTCGGGAATAGGATTCTTAGGAGCGGGCGTGATTTTTAGAGGAGATAATAGAATTAATGGGATAACCACCGCGGCGACTATTTGGGTAGTTGCTGCCGTAGGTATGGGTATTGGTTCGGGCTACTATTTTGCCTCTGCTTGTAGTAGTGTTTTTATGATTTTAATCTTAGCGATACTTCCGTATTTAGAGCAATACATAGACACCTTAAACCAAGCTAAAAAATACTCTATTTTAACGGTTTATCAAGAAGGTTCTTTTGAAAACATAGAAGATTTATTTCGTGATTTCAAAGTAAATTACAGGCTCGTTCGCATTCATAAAATGGGAGACAAAATAAATTACGAATGGGATATTCAAGCACATAAAAAAGTACATTCCAAACTCTCTGAAGTTTTAATGAAAGACACTAAAATTATAGAGTTTACTTGCTAATAAAATTAGAGCTTTACTAGCCTCTTAATTATTGTCGAGTAACTTTAGAATGTATTCCTTAAATGAACGTTTGAACTTATTATTATTTTCAGGATTAGTAAACCAAACAAGGTGTAATTTACTTTCAGATTCAATAATAACTGACCACGTTTTCATTAATTCTTTGTCCTGTTTATCAAAAATAGTTTCGCAAAAATTCCAACACATAAAGGCATACAGCTCATACCTTATTTTTTGATCCCCACTAAAAGCTGTTTCGTAATTTTGGGTCATTTCGGGATTTCTGAAAGAGGGATTGTCCATCGCAATTTTTAACAATTCCATATAGGTCGCATCAAAAACATCATACGAATTAGTGGTTTTATCTCTAAACCAAAAAATAACATAGATTAAAATGGCAGCAGCAGCCAATAACGTAGCTACAGAGTCCACTATTAAATTCCAAAATTCAATTGTTGTCATAATGATAGGGTATTTGTTACTAAAATTTTTGAAGGTATTGTTTCAATAAGGGATACTAAACCAGAGTCGCCTTGAGGTTTTTCATATATTTCAAGATACAATCGTGCAATTAGATTTTTAATTGTTTCCGGTTCAATTACTTGTGGAGTAGGTTGTGGAGCCATCATTAATTGCATCTCTGTAGGTGCTGTACCATCCAAAGAAGGCAGAATGTAAGGAACATTAGACAATAAATAAGCTCCGTTATTTAAATAAAACTGAACTCTTTTTTGGCGTTGAGCGGTATTAAAACCCTTTTGCGGATGTTCCACTTCTAGGATTAAAAATCGATTGTTTTGGGTTGCTTTTTCAAGTAAAAACCGAAACATTTTAGCACCTAATTGCTTTCCTCTAAATCCTTCTTTTACTGCTAAATAATCCAGTAATTCAAAAGGGGAATCCATAAAATTCCACAATAAGGCCATCACAACAACCTCATCACTAAGTATTCCAACAAGCAATTGTGATTTTCCGCCCTCAACCCGTTCTGCAATTTTGCTTAACGTTTGTCGTTCGTTAGAAGGAAATGCTTCTTGATAAATCATCATTGCCTGACTAAAGTAATGACTTTGGGTGCTTTCTATAAAAGTAGTAAATAAGTTCAAAGTATTCGGGTATCTATAATTAGGACTGAGGGAGTTTCCTGTTATTATTTATTATGTGTTATTTTCAAAATAATGAATGACTCATTATTTGAATTTTATTCAACAATTCACCTACTCCTAAACTAGCCCAAAGAACAAACAAACCTAGGCCTATTAAAATCCATTTTGGAATACTAAACGGTGTTCGTTTTTGAATTAATTGTTGTAATGGAGGGTAATAGATCAAAGAAATCAGAATAATAAACACACCAAATTCAGGGTCATTACCCCAAAACAGATTGACTAGTCCGATTGCAGAAAACAATAGACCAAAAACCCAATTAATAAAAGTCATTTTGGATAATTCCATCTTTCTCTATTTAGAGTGCTAAATATACATTATTTATTCCGATTTAATTATATATTTGTTTCTATGACAGCTATCAAAATCAAAAAAGTAACTCTCGCCGACATCGTTCAATTACAAGAAATAGGCCGACAAACTTTTGCAGAAACTTTCTCCTCAACCAATACTGAAGAGAATATGAAAGCCTATTTAGAAGAAGGTTTTTCTAACGCAAAATTGAGTGCAGAACTCGACAATCCCAATTCTGAATTTTATTTTGCAACCCTTAATAATACGGTAATTGGCTACTTAAAAATTAACTTTGGTTTAGCCCAAACGGAGTTAAAAGACGACAAAGCCCTAGAAATAGAACGCATTTATGTGCTACAGGATTTTCACGGAAAAAAGGTAGGGCAATTGCTCTACGACCAAGCTATTCTTTTGGCTAAAGAGAAAAAAGCAGACTATGTTTGGTTAGGCGTCTGGGAAAAAAATCATCGGGCGATTCAATTTTATACCAAAAATGGATTTGTTGAATTTGACCAACATATTTTTGTTTTAGGTGATGACGAACAAACGGATATTATGATGAAATTAGAAATTAAAGAATAATCATTCAATAATTATAATACCTTAGCAGTACACAACTTATTACATAGTCTTATGGCGTTATTTTTAACTTTATTAGTAGTGGTTATTGCGTTAATCTGCTTGATTTCCATATTCAAAATCAACCCATTTATCTCTTTTTTAATCATTTCTATCCTTGCCGGACTTGCTCTAGGCATCCCTTTCTCTGAAATTACCGCTGCCGTACAAAAAGGAATTGGAGACATGATGTCGTCTATTTTAATAGTCATTTGTATGGGGGCAATGATGGGGAAATTAGTAGCCGAAAGTGGTGCAGCAAAGGTTATTGCTGATCGAATCATTCAGCTTTTTGGAAGGAGTTATATTCAATGGGGAATGGTTTTTACAGGATTTATTATTGGAATTCCATTATTTTATAACATCGGATTTGTGCTTGTAATTCCAATCATTTTCTCATTGGTGTACCAATACAAAATTTCGCCAATGTTAGTTGGACTTCCTATACTAGCCTCATTATCAGCGGCACATGCATTTTTACCTCCACACCCCTCTCCGGTAGCACTCGTAGCTATTTTTAATGCCAATATGGGCAGAACCTTATTGTTAGGTGTTTTATGCGCTATCCCTGCCATTATCATTGCCGGTCCTTTGTTTTCAAAAACCATAAAACGAGTTGGAAATGACAACCAAATCAACTTATATGTCCCCGAAGATTCTTCGCTCCCTACTCCCTCGGTAATCCTCAGTTTTGTTGCTGCATTATTGCCAGTTGGAATTATATCTTTGGCTCAGATTCTGCCCTTTTTATTTTCAAAAGATGCGAAAATTATAACGATCTGCTCTGCCTTGGGCGACCCTGCCATTGTAATGCTTTTGTCCTTACTGTTAAGTACGTATTTGTTAGGAATTCGATTAGGAAAATCAGTGAAAGAATTGATGGTGATTTATGAAAATGCCGTGAAAGAAATTGTTATGATTTTATTAATCATAGGCGGTTCAGGGGCTTTGAAAGAAGTCTTAATACAAAGCGGCGCTGGAGAGCAAATTGCTTTGTTTTTTGATCATGTTGCCATTCATCCGTTGCTATTAGCCTGGTTAATTGCAGCCACAATTCGAGTGTGTTTGGGTTCTGCCACAGTTGCCGGCCTAACTACTGCGGGAATAGTAGCTCCCATGATGGCTCACATTCAAGTTGATCCCAGTTTAATGGTTTTAGCAATTGGAGCTGGAAGCATTATGTGTTCTCACGTGAATGATTCTGGGTTTTGGCTTTTTAAAGAATATTTCCAGTTGTCCATAAAAGACACTTTTAGAACATGGACTTTAATGGAATCTCTATTGTCTGTTGTGGGAATTATGGCGGTAATGATCTTGAGTTACCTACTGCCATTACTACAATTATAAAACATTACTTTACCCATTGATGGTGAAAAAACTGACCTGAATCGGCATCCACACGCTGAAAAGTATGTGCGCCAAAATAATCTCTTTGAGCCTGAATAAGATTTGCCCCTGACTTTTCAGTGGTTAATCCATTCCAGAAATTAATCGATTCACTCAAACAAGGTACCGCAATTCCTGCTTGAATAGCTTTCGCGACGACAGAAGCTAAGGCGGGTCTCATTTGAGTAATTTTAGGGATTAGATTCTTTGAAAACAATAGGTTTTTTTCTTCTTTTAAAATAGAAACAAAGTCTTGCATTAATTGAGAGCGAATAATACATCCATTAGTCCAGATCCTTGCTATCTCGCTCAAATTGATATCCCAATTGTATTTTTTAGACATTCCTTCTATCAGCCAAAATCCTTGAAAATGATTGATGATTCTGGCTAATTCATAGGCGGATCTCAATTCTTCCCAATCTATTTCTGAAGTGGTTTCTGCTTTATTTTGAGTGGTATAGAGATTGCTTATTTCGATTCTAAGCTCTTTAAAAGATGATAAATAACGAGCGTACAAGGCCGTTGCAATCATTGTGGCTGGAATTCCTTCTTTGGTGATTTCAACAGTGGTCCAATTTCCCGTTCCTTTACTATCGGCTTTATCCAAAATAGCGTCTATTATCCAGTTGTTTTGTTCTTTTTCTTTTAAAATTTCAATGGTAATATCTAGCAAATAACTCCCCACTTGACTGTCTTTCCAAGCAGATAATTGGGTTGCAATTGCTTCCGGATTTTTGCCTGTTGAACTTCCTATTTTGTAGATTTCGGCCAAAAGCTGCATTTCGGCATATTCAATTCCGTTATGTACCATTTTCACAAAATGACCACTTCCTTCATTTCCAATATAAGAACAACACGGGTTGCCTTCGGTATCTTTTGCGGCAATGGCTGTAAGAAAAGGAGCTGTCATTTCGTACGCTTCTCGGGAACCGCTTGGCATCAGAGAAGGTCCGTGTAAAGCCCCTTCTTCTCCTCCAGAGATACCACAACCAATAAAATGAATCCCTTTTGAATCCAAATCCCGATTTCTTGCATTAGTGTCTTGATAAAATGAATTCCCCGCGTCAATTATAACATCATTGGGATTCAATAAGGGTGCCAACTCTTGAATCATTTGGTCTGTTGCTGTTCCTGCCGGTATCATCAACACTATTTTTTTAGGACTTTGTAAAGAGTCTATAAACTTCTCCAGATGATCAAATGCTTGTGTAGTGGCTAATTCTTTATAACTAGCTTTAAAATTAACCGCTATGTTTTCTTCTATGGTAGGAATATGTCTGTTGAACATCGACAAGCTAAATCCTTTGGAAACTATATTTCTAGACAGGCTTTTACCCATTACTCCTAATCCTATTAATCCTATTTCGGATTTATTAAAAATTTCGTTGTAAATAGAATCTACTATGGTTTCAGGTGTTTGCATAATGGAAACAGAATAAGCATTTTGTGGAATTTCTAAGGTTTCAAACTGCGATTGTAATAACGAAGATGGTATAAAATGATGTTCTCTAGACTCCATTCGCGATAAAATCGTTTCGTAACTTCCTTGTAAAAAAATAAATTTAACCGCTGTGGAGGCTGAATGACTAAGAATATCTCGGTAGGCTTTTTTTAAACTAGAACAAGCAATCACACAGCCTTTCAGATTGCTATTTTCTTGTATCAAATGATTCAATCGAAAAAGCCATTCTTGGCGGTCTTCATCAGTAAGCGGATTTCCAGAAGCCATTTTTTTAATGTTTTCTGTCGAATGAAAATCATCTCCGTCAAAAAAGGGCAATTGGGTTTTTTCTGCTAATAGTTTACCTATAGTAGTTTTACCAGAGCCCGAAACTCCCATAATGACTATCACTTTATTGGTGTTGATTGCTTTCATTTGTAGTGGCGATTTACTTTAAGCTTCTTGCCTTTTTTGACAGACTTCTAGGCTTGTAGATCGAAGTAAATGTATTGCAATTTTATTATTCTTGAAAATCGTTGATGAAAAATAGACAAACAAATTAAAGTTTTCAAGAATACAAAGGATAAAAAATAAAAAAGCCATCATTTCTGATGGCTTTCTGCTTTTTGCTCCCCCTCTACCGATAACTATCGGTACAAGCAATGGGCTCGAACCAATTCCGATAGCTATCGGAACTATGATTAACTGTCCGATGTGTCGCTATATTTTTCTAAAAGTTTCGTTGTCATTTCGGGATATTTCATCAAATTTTGAATGTAAACTCTACTTTTCATTGCTTTTATATGCTTCTCAATAGACAAGCCTTGCCTTTTTGATTTACATTCAATGGTGAAAATCAATTCCCAATCATCCGCTTTGTAGGTGAATTTTCTTGTTTGGACATCGTTTTGATGAAAATCCAAACGCAAATCAATGTTTTGGGTAAATCCAATGTAGTATTTACCTAATTTTTGGGAGTGTAGAATATAAACAACATTTTCCATTGTACTAAAAACAAAAAAGTCCAGCATTGCTGCTGGACTTTTGCTCCCGCTAACATCAATAATCTGAATCAAATCATCGATGATTTGGAAGTGTTTTACAACCTAAGTATTTACTTGTCAAGTAATTACGACATTAACGTTTTTATTACTTCTGGCGACCACTTTCAAAAAGCAAAAACAAATAAATCTATTTAAAATTTAAGCCCTCAACACATCGCAAAAAGGGGTGCTTTAGGTATTAAAAACAACCATTAAAATCATCTATTAATTTACCAAACGAACGTTTCCAAATTTAACAACCATGAAAACAAAGCAAATCGTCGCGTATTACCGTTGTTCTACTAAGGATCAACACTACGGGATTCAAGTTCAAAAAAATCAGATGCGTGAATTCGTTGAAGCAAGTAAAAATGAATTTGAAATCATCGCTGAATTCGAAGAACACCAGTCTGGTAAAAACGACAATCGAATTGAATTAACAAAAGCAATCAAATATTGTCAAGACAACGGGTCAGTTCTTGGATTTACCAAATTGGATAGACTATCGCGAAGAGCCTCTTTTTTACACGACATTAAATCATCCGGTATAGAATTAAAATGTCTTGATATGCCAGAGTTAAACACTCTTTCCTTCGGCATTTTTGCATCCATAGCGGAGTATGAAAGAGAGTTAATTAGTACTCGAACTAAGAATACTTTAGCAGTAGTTCGGCTAACTAAAACGCTAGGCAATCCCTTAGGGTGGTCGAAAAACAGACAGAAAGCCCTTAACACAAAACTAGAAAAAAGAAAAGCATGGTTAGATTCAAATGAGATTGCGAAAGCAAAACAAATCATTCTCCTTCTATCTTCTCATGGTAAGCCATCACTAAACGAAATTGCTAGAAACCTAAATATACAAGGAATTAAAACCTTACGGGGAAGTAAATGGCAACCAAATCAGATTAAACAACTATTAACCGAAATATAAAGACCATGACTAACGATCAACTCCACGAACTTGCATATTTACGATTTCTAATGAAAGAAAATATCACTAAATTAGAATCAAGAAGAGATAATGCTAGAACATTTCTAAATGAATTAGATGAAAAATTAGAAACTCAAGAAAATGCATATCAAGCTATCAACACTTCTGTCTTAAACCATTTCAATGAAGGGAACATTCCTAAGGTAGAAATAATAAAGTATATAGACGAAAAGGATAAAGAGAAAATAATGCTAAAACTTGACATTGACGAGGCCGGTACCGTAATATATAAAGCGGTATCAGAATGGGATATAGCACTTTACTTAAATGACACAAGTGATATTGGGTCTCTAAGTCTAATGAATAGATGTAATGAATTGGCGATAAATTACCTAAAAAAACAAGGGGACATAACCGGCCATTTCAACGATTTCAATGGAAAAGCAGAAGAATTAATCCAAGCGTTTATTAACAATCCTCGCAATAAAAGAAACTTAGAAAGAGAAGTTCGATCACCAAGGATTCATGCCGATTTCACTCAAGACCAATTATTTCATAGAAGGGATCGTATTATTTTTGAATAATTACTGTGTACAACACAAAAGAGTCAATTCCAGACTAACTTTGAAGTGAGTCTGGATTGATTTATAATTGGGTTAATGATATTTGTATCGAAATATTTAACTAAAAATCAAATAGTTATACATATTTTTTATGTCATACGAAATACGACATAAGAGATCTTATAAAAGCTATTTTAACGCATGCTCAAGAAAGTCGTCAATTGAGCTTACATACTCTAAACTTACATCCATCTTGCCATGACGTGAGATCTCTTCAAAGTGTTTTTTACCGCATAATATTTTACCTGCTTCAGCGGGTCTTAAAAATTCTAATCCCATTGAACCTTTACTTTCTACAACGAAAAACAATTTCTCTTCATTTTCCTTTTCAAATAAAACAGCCCAATCCGGGTTATAATTACCTAAAGGGGTTTCGATTTTGAACCAACCCGGCAATTTTACATATACCTTGATATTAGTGTTTTTCTCAAATTCTTTTGCTAATTGTGATTCAATTCCGCTATCGTAAACCACGTATTCGAATGGTGATTTAGTACTTTCCAACATATTGGTTTTGAGATAACCTATAAGCTCCTCATTCTGGAAAAGCTCTTGGGAATAAAACTCATGATCCCCCATTTTTTTATAAACTATTCCGTCAATAATATGAAGTCTCATTTGCTCGTTGATTATATCAATACAAGCCTCTATGTACTTCTGAGGGTTAACTTTAAAATATTTCAAGTTGGTACAACTAGTCAAAATTTTAACAATTGATTTTCTGGTCAGATTAGTTTCATTTTGTAGATAAGTCACAATATCCGGTAACGCAACTACATCATTTTCTATAACACCATATGATGATTCGCCCTCCCCTACGCTAGTAATCCCCCCGCGTGTTATATCAATAGCATTTGTTTTATAAGTTATTCTCCCCCGGCTTATCACAACCCGATTATTAATATTCTGAACACAGGCATCGATTAATTTACTTGAATCAAAATCAACAGAATAAGTTGACTTATATTTAACCTTATCCCATAATTCCTTGAATTCCGAACTTAACAAGATCTTTTCTTTTACACGAACAACCTGTTTTTCATCATTTCTCTTGATTTCAAGTTTCCCTGTCACCTGTTTGAGTGCTGAAACAATCTGTGCCTTAACCGTAGAATCAAGTTCTTCTGGTAATTCCATACTTCCTGCTCTTAGCTCATCTCTTAGCTTATCTTGAGCCTTACCGTGAGTATCAATAAATTCATTAGCTCTCAAGAAGTGATATATTTTTTCTGAATTCTCTTGGCCAAACAGCACAGGTTCTTGTCCATCCATATCCACCACAATCGAACTAAAAGAATGCAATTCAACCAATCCGAATACTACTCCTGTTTCCTGTTCCATTTCAACTTGTAGGTTCTTAACAAAATCTTCGTAAGACTCGTTAGCCATTACTGTTAAAGTATTTACATCGAAACCATGAACTCTATCTCCTTCTTGATTAACACAAAGACGCAAACCTCTCCCTATTTCTTGTCGTCTTGAAATTTCTGTTCCACCAGTATCTTTCAATGTACATATCTGAAAAACATTTGGGTTATCCCAACCTTCTCGCAAAGCAGTATGGGAGAAAATAAATCTAAGTTTTGAATCAAAACTCAATAACTTTTCCTTGTCTTTCATGATAAGATTATACGTCTCCTCATCATTTTTAGTATTTCCGGAAGAATCTTTATAATATTCGTATTTCTCTTTACTGTTGCTTACTTTTGATTTTTTATCAATGGAAAAATACCCATTGTGTACCTCGTTTGCTTCAGAATCAATATCCCTAATTCCCTCAAACAAAGTTCTATATTTACTGCGTTTACTAATTTGGACATACTCTTCTTCAAAAATCTGAGCATAAATACCATTAGTAGCGTTTCCGTCAAGATCATACATTCTGTAGTTACTTACCCTATCAAGAAAAAACAAACTAATTACCTTAATTCCTCTTGGATTTAGCAGTAATTCTTTATCGAAATGCTCTTGAATAGTCTTCTGAATTTGAATTCGTTTAACCAATAAGTCGTCAACAGCACCCATTGCACTTCCAACTTTGAGTTCTACATCATTAGTGAAATCAATATACTGGTTAGAAGCCTCGGTATATATATCTCGGACGATCAAATTATCATATTGATCAAGTTTGGTCAACTGTAATAAATCCTGACCAGATTTTACATCTTTTTTGGTTCTCGAAATACTGCCATTTTTTGCTCTAATATCCAATTCAACCTTGGCAGATATCCCATTCTTATTAGATACTGAAATTAGTTTCAGGTAGGCTTGAGTGTTAGCTTCTCCTTCTATTTTTAATGACGCTACCTCAATTTGTTTTACTAATTCTAAGTTATAAGCATCAACTGCATCAAGTTTATACAATTGATTTAATTTCTCCCTATGAGTAGCAGAAAATCGAAATACAGATAATGGTTTAAGATTCTTTATTGAACGCTTCCCTAATTCACTGTTAAGAACACGTTGCGGTTCATCAACGATCACAACCGGTCTTGTATCTTGGATTAGTGAAATAGGCTTATACCCTAACTTATCATTATAATTCAAAAGAATCCGGTTCGTGCCGGTGTTCTCGTTATCAACATCTTTATTAAAAGCTTGAATGTTAATGACCATTATCTGAAGCTGATCATTAGTAGCAAAGTCTCTGATTTCATTTAATTTACTACTATCATAGATAAAGAATTTGTAATTTACATTATTAAAATACTCCTTAAAATGGCTTTCAGTGATCTGCAAGCTCTTAAACACACCCTCTTTAATTGGTATTGATGGTACAACAATTATGAACTTAGTAAACCCGTATTGCCGATTCATTTCTAAAATACTACGGAGATAAACATACGTTTTCCCGGTACCTGTCTCCATTTCAACACTAAAATCCATCGCTTTGATTTCTTCTCTTGTTGAAGGTTTTAGGCCATTCCTTAATTGTGTTTTTTGAACGTTTTCTAAAATTTGACCCTCCGTCAACTGAAGTTTATTAGCAAATCCAATTTGATTGTATTCCAATACTGTTTGCTTAGCCAAATATTCAGGAGAATACACGGTAAAGTTAGACGAACAAGTTTCTTGGCCTTTGAATACATCAACTACTGCTCCTATGGCATCATGTTGGTATGATAAGCTACTGTCAAATTTTATTTTCATTTACTAAATTCTTAAAGTTCGTCTAGATTCAGGATCAAAGTTCGTCTAAATTAAGATCCTAAAATCGGTATTTATATATGCATAAACCATTGTTTTACAGTGATTTATTTTATTTTAGCTGTCTGATTTCGTCTAAAGTTCGTCTAAAGTTCGTCTAAACGAGCCCCCATTTTTTACCCGGTAATAGTTTAATTTTACTATTTCGTTTTAATTGTTGAATCAAATTTTTGATCTTATTATTTTTACTTTCTACTGACAAAGATTCTGGTAATTTATCAAGAAGAAGATCATCAATCTCGGCTCTAGTACAACTCTTATATTGCTCAATCAACTTCAAAACCATATCTTCATAATACTTGTCATTTAAGCCTTTATTTTTGATATAACTAGCTTTTGCTCCGGCTTTGGCCGCAAGTTCCTTAGCAATGTAAATATTAGGTTTTCTTCCCTCAATTAATTTCAATTTTTTCAAATACTGCAACTCGGTATCATCAAGTGGTTTCCCTTTCTGAACATTGTCAAGTAAGATCACAGTTTTTAGGTCTAAATTTGATCGATCCATTAACATTTTCGTATAGTTGATATCCCAAATACGACCTGCAATCTTAACCACAACTTGATTAGGTATAGATAAATCAAACTCTGGTAAAGGAAAAAACCTTTTCTTTTGAGTTAGAAACATCTTCTTTATTCCACTACCAATGGTATCTATCATATTGAGATTTACCATGGCATTTGCTAAAAACCTATTTCTGTAGACACTTTGAGGCGCATCTTGCTCTATCACTTTAGAAACAGAACCCGGTAAAAACCCACCTTCATTTGAAAAAACCAATTCCTCGTTGTGCTTTTCAACAACACTAATTCTACCTTTCAATAAGTAATCTTGATGTGCAATACAGTTATGTAGCGCCTCTCGAATTACATAAGGATCATAGGTTTTAATCTCTGTTGGGAAAAGAGTTGATTCTGGTAAATAACGATACGTTAAGTTTCTAATCTTACCTAGAATTCGTTCTGAATTAAGTATAAACGGAATAGAAAAATGCTCGTAATCCATTTCAACATTATCTTCCTTATATATCCAGCTTATTTTTGCTTCAGCTGGTAATAAGAAATGAGCATTTTCTTCCTTGCCAAGTAATAACATCGCCGAATTAGTAACTTTACTTTGAATAGTAATTCTGGCTTTATTTAAGAAGGTTTCATTGCTCCAGTTCTCTCCTTCTGATGCTTGGCTGGGATATTTATTAAAGTACTCTGTACGGGCTTTTAAAACAGCGTTAGGATCTAAGTCGTCAATTGATGCGTCTGTTATAATTTGAGCTGACCAATCATCTTGTACGACTTGACTGCGTATAAGTTCTATCTTATCAATATTAAGCGCAACAAGACTTTCGTGGTCACGACCGTAAAAATGACCTTCAAAAGCAACTGGGATACCTTTTAGAGCAGATGGGATTTGAAATAGGACAATGCGTTTCCCATGATATGAAACGGTATAAATTTCTCTAAAAGAAATTCTGTTAGTAGTCTTGTCTGCTATTTCTTTTTTTAGTGATTGAAGATAACTCTCTGAAATCCTAAACTCAGACCCAACGATCTCTTTTTTCTTATCCTCAATCCCAAAGATCAACCATGCATAATCTTTATTTTTAAGATTTGCTTCATTACTTAGAGCTGAGAAATACTTACCTAACTTTGTAAAATCATAAGTTGTTTTAGCTTCTTTAAATTCGACACATTCATTCTCACTAGTCAAAGCGACAAAATGATCTAGAAGTTTAATTAATTGCTCTTCGTTCATAGGTCAATCGAATTAAATTGTATTTACTTCTTCAATGCCAAAACGTTTTAATATTTGCATTGAATTTGTTTTTTCGACATCAGAGAATCCACTGTCTTTGAAAATTACACGGCAGGTTGCAGGTTGTAGCTCTTTTTTCCATGCCCCTATTCCTTCTGCAACCTTTGTTGAAACTGAATTAGATAAGCAAATAAAAAGAGTCCCAAAACCAACATTATAAACTCGGCAACCTTCAATGTCTCTCTCTTCAATTGGAATGCTTAAATCTAGCCCATTTTTAAGCAGGATTTCAAACAACACGTCTTCTTCTGTTCTGTCTGATTTGATGTTGTCACTGGCATTAAATAATGTGCTTGCTAAATTAGCTGGATCTGAATCCCACGAATTGATATTAGAACTATCCAATTTGAAAACTTTAAAACCAATATCTAATCTTCTATCAGTCTTTGAAAATAAGTCATTATTAATTTCAGATTTTATTTTTTCTCCTGCTCTGCGAATTCTTTCTTTTGTTATTTCGGAAAGCGAGAAATACCCTGAATTAAATGCCTCGCTTGACTCATCAGTTTTTTCAGGTAATTGAACACAAATATACTTTCGTTCTCCACCATCTTCAGAGTTTAATTGCAATACTGCTTGTCCTGTTGTTCCGGATCCAGCAAAAAAATCTAAAATTAAATCGTCTTCATTCGTTGAAATTGCTAATAAATGACTGATTAAACTAACTGGTTTGGGATAAGAAAAAGGCGCATTGCCAAACAATGATTTAATGTCATCTTGGCCTGACTCTGTTCTACCAAATCTAGTATCTATTAACAAACTTTTAGGCGTCACACCTAAAGGTCGATAATACTTTGTGTATACCTTCCCGTTCTTGAAAACTAATTTATCAAATTCATTTTCAACTTTATCTTTTCCCCATCTCCAGCATGACTGTTTCCCATTTACAACTCTCGGCAAATATTTGTTGCCATCAGTATCAGTAATCTCATAAACTAGACTTTGACTAAATTGAATTGACGACTTGTCTAAAGTTACAAGTCCATAATCTCCATTTACATCATTAAATGGATATAACGCGTCATCAAGAACATACTTTTTGTCAAGGCTGATCGAAACATTGTTAATTGATTTTGCATAGCATAAAATATATTCATGTTCTATGACAAAATTTTTACTATCATTCCCTCCTCCTTGCTTTTTTTTCCAAATTAACTGTGCTAAAAAATTTTCTTCACCATATATCTCATCACAAATTTTCTTCAAATTTGTAATCTCATTATCATCTATAGAAATAAAAATCAAACCATCTTCTGTTAATAGATTTCTAGCCAACTTAATTCTGGGATACATCATATTGAGCCAGTTGCTATGAAACCTTCCATCACTTTCGGAATTAGTTGATTTCTTATTACCCATCTCGTCAATCTGACCGGTTAAAGAAAAATAATTTGATAAATTATCAGTATAATTGTCTTTATATACAAAATCCTTCCCTGTATTGTATGGGACATCTATGTAAACAACCTTTACACGGTTATTATAGCTTTTTGCAAGTAATTTTAAAACTTCCAGATTATCTCCTTCTATGAAAATATTATTCGTTGTGTCCCAATCCTTGCTTTCAGATTTACATGGCCTTAAGGTAGCTGTTGAAGGTTTATTCGATTCTTTTCTTGCGATTGACTTTCCCGCCCAAGTGAATCGATAATATTCTTCGTCCGTTTCAATATCGTCTCCAATCAGAGCCTTAAATTCTTCAAGGTCAATCTTCCCATCCTTTACAATCGTAGGAAACAAACCCTTCAAAACATCTATATTTTGTTGAACTATGTCTGGGCTTTTGGCCAATGGGTGATCTTGTGTAATTTTTTCCATATTGGTCTACTTTCTTATTGAGTTTTCAAAGGTATTAATCTGATTTCTTTTTAATTGAATTTGTTGGTTAATTTTGACCCTATTATTCATTTGTGGCTCTTTTTGTGCCATTTTTATAAGCTTCTCAACTTCTTTTTTCAATTGATTTATTTGGGATAAATTATGGACGTCCTGTACCGTTTTATATTGATTTTGAGTAGTAAAATCACCTTACATACATTATATCTTTATTATCAATTAACTCATTTTACTATTGAATTAGACAAATAGATCTTTAATATTCACATTTAACTCCTTGGCAATAAGGCTTAAAGTTTCTACACTTGGCAAATTCCTATTATTGACCCAGTAACAGATAGATTGTTTAGATATATTCAACCTAAAAGCTAAATCCTTCTGCTTTACATTCTTTTCCTTTAATACTTGGTCTAGTCGAAGAATATTCTTGTTCATATTGCATAAAAGTAAGATACCAAAGTTAAAGTAAAATTTGAATTATTGACAATAAAAAAGGCCGAGATGACTCCCGACCTTAAATCCCTACCTGATTGAAGAATTACATTGATTTGAAGATTTCAGGGTTGGGAACCACAAATGAAAAACAGTCGTTTTTCGCATTGTATGTTTTTAAAATATAATTAGTTGCAAACATTTTTAGTTTGTAAGGATCGCAATGGTAGGTGTAACGTTTAAAACTAGCATAGCCTAATATTTCCAGAAAGTGATTTTCAATTATTTTAGGGTCAGATCCAGTTCCTGCAAGATCGAATAGAAGATGTATATGTCGGTGGTTTTTATCATATTTTGATACTCTTTTGTCTTTGATATTAATTGAAAGTTCAGTCGAATATGCACATTTCATATTCTTATTTGAATTAGCAGTACCTATATTATCCATTAGTTTTAACATCACATTATCCCAACCGTCTTGGGTTGTGAACTTAGGGATATTGATCGTTATGAAAAAGTCCCAGTGCATTCGCTTTATCTCTTGAATTATTCTGCTTTTTAAATATAATTTTGGATTTGTGTGATCAAGTGAAAGATTCTTCTGTATTAAAATATTTTTTTCTTTTTCTGGCATGGTTGAACCCGGTAGTGGATAGGGAAATCTTCTACCAACCTGCTTTTTTCTGGTATTACTATTAATAAATGTTTTATCGTGTGGTATTAATTGTATTTTAGAATCAACTAAAAACTTTTCTTTAATGAAGATCTTATTATCAGAAGTAAAGTAATCTTGAAACTCAACTCCTCGTTCTTTAAACTTCTTTCTGAGAGTAGTATCTGAAACTTTATAGTTTGATAAAATGTAAGGAGTAGAAAGAAACAACTCATCATTCATGGTTGCTCCTGTTGTAATGAACTCATTCATTTTAGTTTTCTGATTATACGTTAACCCTTGTTTTAATTTTGGATACTGTTTCTTAGTTAATAGTTTTTTCATGTTGTAATGTTTTGTTATTGTTTTATTATTATTTGAGGCATAGGAGATCCTCTTGGTAGCAAAGCCCCAACTCCTAATAAATATGCGGTTGATTACGAAACGCGCCCAATATTTGAAAAAATTTTAAAAATTATATATCAAAATTGCTTCGGTGCATTACGAAATTTCAACCCTCAATATGATTACTATAAATATTTTTTTTTGATAAGTCAAGTCAACAAATCATGTTTTTACAATTTTAGGTCTCAAACCCCAAAAATTTTTTAAGGGGTATCGAAGGAGGTGCTAGAACGTTCAATATGGCTATTTAAGCGAAAATACGGCGGAAGTACCGCCAGCCGTTCCAGAAGGGAGTAATGTACTTAACTGTTTTTTTATAAAAATGTTTGGAATTTAAAAAAACATAACTATCTTTGCGCCATGATTTACAACCTCCCTTTTTTCGAAAGCTTTAGAAAACTGATCAAAGAACATTCTTATTTCGGGAACAATAAGCGTTTACTCGAACTTTTAGGAGATGGTAAGGACATAGACTGGAGAACTCTAACCCAGAAAGAAAAGTATACCGCAGCAACAATAACTGAATTAATTAATGACATAGTATCTCTATTACAGAAGCCTATTGATGAGCTTTCAAATGAAGTAAAAAAATATACTAAAATATTAACCTCGAATGAAACTGGTTTCAGCTACAAAAGAGACTATGATGATAATATAGACGATGTTAATATGCTAATGATTAATCATTATGTAGACTTAAAAGTTATACAAACAATTAAGCTAAAGATGGTACTGAAACCCGAATTCCTGATAAACACACATACACATAACGTTACTAAACACCAATATGCCATACTGAGAATTTTATGGATTGACAATAATTTAAAAAAGGTAAGGAAATTTTCTACTAGCTTAGGAAACATAGAAACATTTGGAAGTATTGAAAATATTGATCCAAATCTTATAAAGGTAGAAAAAGAAAAACTTGCTCAAAAAATTAAGGCTCTTTATGCTGAAGAATACCCTTAACTTTTTTTTGCTTAAAAAGTGTGGAATTTTAAAAAGTCAAACATTATTAACCATTAAATATTATAGCTATGATCTCCATCATTAATTGTCAATCTGAATTGCAATCAAATTCAAAGTCAAAAAGATATCAATATGCAGAAGTCGAACTGTTGAGAGACTTTCTATACCTATTAGCAGAAATTGAAGTTTCTCGCCTAGGTGAATCGTGGTTCAAAAAGACAAATAATAACAAATAACAGTTAATATGAAAATTATAGGGTATGCTAGGGTTAGTTCCGATGACCAAGCACTGGGATTTAGTCTTCAAGCACAAGAAGAAACGATCATACGATTTGCAAAACAAAACGGGCACACAGTTATCAAAATTTTTAAAGAAGACTACACTGCTTTCAAAGGTTTCAATCGGCCGGAATGGAAGAAAATTGAAGAGTTTTGTAAAAAAAACAAAAAAGAAGTAGATGGAATTACATTTGTTAGGTGGGATAGGTTTAGTAGAAACCACGCATTAGCCTTACCTAAAATAGCAGAATTTAGAAAGAAGTCTATTGAAATTTTTCCAATTGAAAATTTCACTCCCATTGAAGCTGTTGAAGGTGATTTTATAAACTCGATACACCTTCACATGGCCACTATGGAGTCCAAAAGGAATTCTCTTCGCACAAAAGACGGGGTTAGACAGGGTTACAAAGAAGGCTACTGGATGCATCAAGCTCCTTTCGGATATATAAATGTGCGAGATAACAATGAAAAATCGACATTAGCACCTCATCCTGAAAAATCGATTGTTGTTAAAGAAGTATTCGAAAAGCTTGCAACAGGGATATATTCAGTAGAAGAGGTAAGAAGACAGTATTGCACTAAATACAAAGGCCTGTCAAAACAAAGTTTTTTAAATCTATGTAGAAAAGTTGTTTATACTGGACGAATCCAAATTAATGCTTATAAGGATGAGCCCGTAAAAATTGTATATGCAAAACACCCGGCACTTATCTCAGAAGAGCTATTTAATAGGGTTCAAAATGTTATTGATAGAAGAGCCCCAAAGATGGTCTTTAAAGAAAACAATGAAAATCAATTCCCCTTGAAGCGCTTCTTTTGTTGTTTAGAGCACCAAAGAACATTTACTGCAAGCACTTCAAAAGGAAGAAGTAATTATCACAGTTATTACCATTGTACCGTTAATAAATGCAAAAACCGCTTCAGTATAGAGCTGTTAGATAATAAAGTAAAACAAATGCTATCAAAATTAAACGTTAATGATGAAGTGGTAGCATTATATCAAAAAATATTAGAAGATGTTTTCATACAGAAACAAGGAATGTACACCTCTGATTTGAGAGTAATTGAAAAAGCAATAACTGATATTAAAATCAAGATAGATGACCTTGACAATAAATTTTTGGATGGTAAGCTTGATGATGACCTTTATTCTAAATTAGCTAGAAAACTATCCGGTGAATTATCGGATTATGAAAGAAATTTGAACAATCATAAGTCGGAAAAAGTACCCTTTAAAAAACTATTAAAAACCGGACTTCATGTACTACCAAATATCGGTGAATATTATGATCAAGTAGATGGTATGACAAAACAAAAAATTCTTGGTTCGATGTTTACCGGAAAACTAGACGTGGAAAAAAAAGAAGTTCGAACCGCTCCGTGGAAAGAGACGATTGTGGGTTTGTTCAATCTGGACAAGGAGTTCGAGAGTTTGGAAAATAAAAAAACCGGTAATAATACCGGTTTTTCTAACAATGCTCCCCCTCTTGGGCTCGAACCAAGGACCCTCTGATTAACAGTCAGATGCTCTAACCAGCTGAGCTAAGGAGGAATAACCTAAAGGTTACCGTATTTTAAATGAAGTTTATTTTAATTACATAAAGTAAAAACTTCAATAAATTCTATTTTTATTACAAATAAACTTTGTTTTCTTGAACCAATCCCGATAGCTATCGGGACTCTGATTAACAGACAAATGCGCTAATCAGCTACTTTAAGAAGTAAATTGCATTTCACTTTTAAAGCGGTGCAAATATAGGGCTAAATTTGTTTTTCGCAAATAATTTGCCTTAAATTTTTAATTTTTTTTACTTGCCTACAATCGCTTTGTAAATATCATTTCCGTTAGCAAATAACAACAAACTGATAAGTAAAACAAAACCAACCATTTGAGCATTCTCTAAGAATTTATCACTCGGTTTCTTACCGCTAATGATTTCGTACAACAAGAAGATTACGTGTCCACCGTCCAAAGCTGGAATAGGCAATAAGTTCATTACCCCAAGCATAATAGATAACAAAGCAGTAATGTTCCAAAACACTTCCCAACTCCATGAACTCGGGAAAATATTAAAAATAGCAGCAAAGCCTCCTACTTGTTTGTACGCCTTCGTTTCTGGATTAAAAATCATTTTCAATTGCTTGCCGTAACCTACTAATTGATCCGCTCCTTTTTGAATCCCCACTGGGAACGATTCTACAAAACCATACTCTTGTTTACTTACTTTGTAATAGCCTAATTTTTCTAAGGACTGTAAATCCAAAGCAGCAGTATGTATGCCTAATTTTCCATCGGCATCCACTTGAACAGGCACTTGCATTTCTTTGTCATTTCTCAAAATACCCGCTACAATTAGCTTGCCTTTATTTTTTTCCAAGATAGCTTTTGCTTGGTCAAAGTATTTCGCAGGTTCTTCGTTCAAACGCAACACAATATCTTTAGGTTGTAAATCCTTGTTTTTTGAATCGTCATCAACTCCTCCTACAACAAATGGCATACGAAGAGAAACCAAAGGCGATTTAGCCTGTTTAGACAATTCGTCTACAAATTGAATCGGCATTGTAATCGTTTGTGTGTCTCCGTTACGATCAATTAAAACGTGTTTTGCCATTACGATGTTGGCATTGATTTGGTTGTCAAATTTGGCTACTTTTTCTCCGTCAATCGCAAGGATTTTATCTCCGGTTTTAAAACCTGCTTTCTGCATCACAGGGTTCTCAATTAACAATCCGTCTTTTAAATCCGCAGTTGCTACAAACATATCACCATAAGCAAATGCCATCCCAATATAAATAACAAAAGCCAAAATAAAATTGACCGTCACACCACCTAACATAATAATCAAGCGCTGCCAAGCTGGTTTAGAACGAAACTCCCAAGGTTGCGCAGGCAAAGCCATTTGTTCCTTGTCCATACTTTCGTCGATCATCCCCGAAATTTTCACATAACCACCTAGAGGCAACCATCCAATTCCATACTCGGTTTCGCCAATTTTCTTTTTCAAAAGCGAATACTTCAAATCAAAAAACAAGTAGAATTTCTCTACCCTCGTTTTGAATAATTTGGCAGGTATAAAATGTCCTAATTCGTGCAAAATAATTAGTAATGATAAACTCAATAAAAATTGAGCTAGCTTGATAACAATATCCATGTTGTAGTTTTAATTCGTATTTTGATGCACAAAAATAGGGTTTTCTTTTGTATAACAAATACTTTAAAAATCGTAGGCTGCTAAAAGTTTGTTAATTAATGTGCAAGGTTCGATATACGAGGTGCAATTTGGAACGTAGATTAGAGAAATTGGGGAAATCCTAATTAACTTAATTTCTTAACGGTTCAAAAACTTTGCGCCTTTGCATCTTAGTGGCAAAGAAAAAAAAACTTTACTTTGCATACGCATCAAAAAAACGGCATCATGCAACAAATCAAAACCGCCTTACTTTCTTACGGCATGTCAGGAAAAGTCTTTCACGCTCCTTTTTTAGACCTTCACCCTGGGTTTAAACTATTAGGCTCTTGGGAAAGAAGCAAAAAATTAATCCAAGAAGATTATCCAACTGTAACTAGTTTTCCAAGTCTGGAAGCCGTTTTGAAGTCAGATGCTGAACTAATTGTGGTAAACACTCCTGTGGGAACGCATTTCGACTATGCCAAACAAGTGTTGCTTGCTGGCAAACATGCTTTGGTCGAAAAAGCATTTACCACGACCGTTGCCGAAGCCAAAGAATTAACCGATTTGGCAAAAGCCAAAGGACTAAAACTAGCCGTATTCCAAAATAGAAGATGGGATAGTGACTTTAAAACGGTTCAAAAAATACTGGTAGATAATGCCCTGGGCGAAATCGTGGAAGCGGAATTCCATTTTGATCGTTACAATCCTCTTTTGAGTCCGAAAACTCACAAAGAAACAGCGAATGCTGGTGCCGGAATCCTAAAGGATTTAGGACCGCATTTGATTGATCAAGCCTTATGTTTATTTGGAATGCCAAAGAGCGTTTTTGCTGATATTCGTATCACACGCGAACATTCCATCGTGGACGATTACATTGATATTTTACTATTCTATTCAGATAAAAGAGTGCGTTTGAAAGCCGGATTTTTTGTTCGAGAAGCAAATCCTTCTTTTGTACTGCATGGCAAAAAAGGTTCGTTCTTAAAACCTCGTGGCGACGTTCAAGAAGACGAATTAAAATTGGGTAAAAAACCTAATTTAACCAGCTGGGGAACAGAACCTAAAGAAAAAGAAGGTCTTTTACACACCGAAATCAATGGCGCCATTATTCGAGAAAAAGTACCAACACTTCAGGGTAATTATTACGCCTTTTTTGATGGTGTATACCATTCGATACTAGAAAACAAACCCGAACCTGTAACCGCACAAGAAGGCACTAACGTAATGCAAATTATCGAAGCTGCCCTTGAAAGTAATGCGCAGCAAAAAGCAATAACGATAGTTTAGATTTACGGGGTACGATTTACGATTTTGGAAGTAGAACGCAGATTGGAGAAATCGGAGAAATTCAAAATCTTATATTCACTTATATGCCTTATATGGTAAAATCTTAATTAGCTTATCTCCTTAATGGTTCGAAAAACTTTGCGCCTTAGCGCCTTAGTGGCAAAATTTTTATAAACAATAACGTTGTAATTCATTGCCATAAGAGATTTATCACTTTCGAATGGTCCGTTTTTGTATTTTTGCAACACAAAAACCTAAAGACTTCATTTTGATAGATTTAAACTTTTTAGGCCGATTCAAAGGCAAGGGAAAATACAAAAAAAGCTACCGTGAAGCCAAAGCTTCTTACTTGAATCGTATTCGGTTAGGAGTGGGGTCATTCTATTTTGGGATGGGATTGTGTTTTGCCTCTTGGGCAAGTCGTATTCCAGACATCAAAACCACCTTGCAACTCAGCGAAGCCACTTTAGGTTCTATATTGTTTGCAGTTCCTGTAGGTCAGTTGATAATGATGCCTTTTTCGGGTAAACTAGTCACTCGTTTTGGAAGTCACCGCACCCTTCTTTTTGCCATAATTATGTACGCCATTAGTTTAACCAACCTGGGTTTGGCTTCCAATCCTTGGATGCTAGCTTTAGGATTGTTCTTTTTTGGGGTTTTTGGAAATCTATCCAACATTTCTGTAAATACACAAGGCGTTTATACCGAAGGACTATTCAAAAGAACCATCATGTCCTCTTTCCACGGCATGTGGAGTTTGGCAGGTTTTACAGGAGCTTTTGTAGGATTGGGAATGTTGGCTTTACATCTAAGCCCATTACAGCACTTCGCGATTGTTGGTGTTATCGTTTTGTCTCTGATTTCATTCAACATCAAATACCTTATCAAAGCCGTGGAAAAACCGCAGCCCAAAAAAGAAAAAGGATTCAGAAAACCAGACAAAATGTTGTTGTGGCTAGGTATCATTGGCTTTTGTTGTATGGCAAGCGAAGGAGTTATGTTTGATTGGAGCGGAGTGTATTTCAAAGATGTGGTAAAAGCGCCTGGACCTTTGGTGATTTTAGGCTACACTTCGTTTATGATTATGATGGCAAGTGGGCGATTTTTAGGCGATCGTTTTATTCAAAAATTCGGAAGAAAAAAAGTCATGCAAATCAGCGGAGTAGTTATTTCTAGTGGTCTTTTCACAGCAGTCTTTTTTCCGTATTTAGTTCCGTGTACAATTGCATTTATGTTTGTTGGGTTGGGGGTTTCGACTATCATCCCTACTTTATACAGCATTGCAGGTAAGCATCCTGAAATTCCAACAGGCGAAGCCTTAACTGCAGTTTCAAGCGTTAGTTTCTTAGGTTTCTTGATGGGGCCACCTATTATTGGCTACATCGCTGAAGCTTTTGGCTTACAATTTTCTTTTGCTTTTATTGGAATTTTTGGAGTATTCATCTCGTTTATGGTGTCAAAAATCAAAACAGCAGAATAATTTCTAAGTACGAGAGGAAACATAGATTGGGGAAATTTGAGAAATTCAAGAAATCTTATACTCCCTTAATGTCTTATTGGTTTTGAAAATCCGTGTAATCCGTGGCAAAAAATTTAACCGCAAAGGGCACAAAGAATACACAAAGGACACCTTCTTATATATCTTATATGTTTAAAAATTAATCCCGTGCCAAGCTTTGGAATACAGATTCAAGAAATTCAAGAAATCTTATATTTCTTAATGGTTCGAAAACTTTGCGCCTTAGTGCCTTTGCGGTAAAAAAGAAAAAAACACGTGCAAAGAATCAATCAATAATAAAAATTACTACTTTTAACTTTAGAATTGGGACTCGATACCACACTGCCAATTCTTTTCCAAAAACAACCCTTTTAGTATTTCCTTTTCAAAACCTTAGACCCCCTGAAGTTTTGTAGAGTTATTTTTATTTTATCCCAAATTAATATGAAAGCCCGCTACCCAAGTCTGCTATTTCTATTTCAAATTTCCTTGCTATTTGCCCAAAAAGAAACTGTCATTTTGGGAAAAATCATCGATTCCAAATCGCAAAAACCATTAGTGTCAGTTGTTGTTAGTATTCAAAACACCAACGAAATGCAGCTCAGTTCGGCTGATGGAAAATTCCTTTTTAAAACAACACTTCAAGGCGATCAACTGTTGCTATTTCACAGTCAAGACTACAAAGACAAGCTGATTTCCGTTCATATTGCTAAAGAAAAGACCCTTGACTTAGGCACAATTCCACTGGAAGTAGACGATGAAACTAACGAGCGTTCAGACGCAATCTCGATTTTAGACTCTGATTTAGGAGAAGAAAACAGCGGTTCCGAAAATACTTCCGGCTTATTACAAGCGTCCAAAGATGCTTTTCAACAAGCGGCAGCTTTCAATTGGGGACAAGCTCGGTTTAGAATACGGGGATTGGACAACCAATATGCTAAGCTGATGTTTAATGGAATAAGCCTGAACAAAGTATACGATGGCAGACCGCAATGGGGTGATTGGGGAGGCATCAACGATGTATTGCGCAATCAAGAAAACTCGATTGGCACCAGCCCTTCCGACTATGCTTTTGGTGGAATTTTAGGAGTGCAAGAAATCAACACTCAAGCTTCAGCCTATCGAAAAGGAACTCGGATTTCCTTCTCGGGAACCAATGCCAATTATCGAGGTCGGATGATGGTCACTTATGCTTCGGGAATGAATGAGAAAGGATGGGCTTTTGTAGTTTCAGCTGGAAAACGCTATGCTAACGAAGGGTATTTTGAAGGCACAACCTATGATGCCAATTCCATTTTTACCAGTATCGAAAAGAAACTTACTAATCGGAATTCACTCAACTTCACAGCATTTTACACCCCAAACTCTCGTGGTAAAAACTCTCCCAATACCGATGAAGTAACCGCATTAACCTCTACAAAATACAATTCGTATTGGGGTTTTCAGAAAGGACAACAACGCAATTCTAGAGTCAAAACCATTGAAGAACCCACGCTAATGCTGAACGATTATTTTCAAATCAATGCAAAAACCAAGCTCAACTTGGGCGCTTTATATCAATTTGGAAAAATTAGCAATAGTAACATTGACTACCAACACGCCAACAGCCCCGACCCCTCTTATTACAGAAAAATGCCCAGTTACTTTAGTTCGCTATACGCCAAAGATGAAGGGGAGTTTTCGGGTGCTTTTACGCCTGATTTGGTGAATGCCGAACACAGTAAAACCCTATTTTTGGGACAACGACAAATCGATTGGGCGGCAATGTATCAAGCCAATCAAAACCCAATCCTGGATGCCAATGGTAAAATTATAGGTTTTGAACCGGCACAGAGTAAATACCTACTTTACGAAGACCGAACGGATGACAAGACTTTGGCTTTCAATGCGCTTTTAAATGCCGAAATTGCTGAAAATATTCGTTTCAATGCAGGGGCTTCTTTTAATAGATTACATTCCCATAATTATCAGAATGTCTTGGATTTACTCGGTGGATTGTATTTTCAAGATATTGATGTGTTTTACAAAGGCGATCAAGCACAATCCGATTTGAATAACCCGAACCGGCAAGTAAAAGTGGGCGATGCGTATGGGTACAATTATAATTTAATGGCGACACGACTGGAAGGGTTTACCCAATTCCAATTTCGGTACAAAAAAGTAGATTTTTACTTGGCGCAAGAATTTTCAAGTTCCACTTACCAACGCGAAGGAGTATACAAAAACGGGGTTTACCCAACCATTTCTTTTGGCGAAAGCCCAATTCTCCATTTTGAAAATTTTGGTTTCAAAGGGGGACTGACTTGGAAATTGTCGGGTAAGCAATTGCTGCTTTTCAATGGTTCTCACGCATCCAAAGCACCTAATTTGAAAGCCGTTTTTCCAAATTCACGTCTCAATAATTCCGTTGTGGACGGAATTGAAATCGAGAACAACAGCAGTTTAGATGCGAGTTATGTCTATCGTTCGCCCAAACTAAAAATACGATTCACAAGCTATTTCAGCCAAATTAAAAACACGACTGAAACTTCATTTTTCTATGCTGAAGGAATTTTTGACAACGGTGCAGGCAACAGCAGTACCAATGCCTTTGTGAGCCAAACTTTAACTCATTTAGACAAAAAGAATTGGGGAACCGAATGGAGTTTCGAATACCAAATCGACCCCACCTTGAAAACCACTTTAGCAGCGGGTTTTGGCGAATATACCTATTCAAGCAACCCCAACGTAACCATTACCAATGACGCCAAAGCTTCTGTTGAAAACACGAATCCGGTTTTTAATTTTGGTTCCGCTTTACTAAAAAATTACAAACAAGCAGGAACACCTCAACAAGCGTATTCTTTTGGATTGGAATATCGAAATCCAAAATATTGGTGGATAAGTACTAATCTGAATTATTTGGCAAAAAACTATATCGACATCTCCCCTATTGCTCGAACTTCCATCTTTTTTATCAACCCGGCCAGCGGTTTCCCTTTTCCAGAAGCCACCGCAGAACGAGGCCGAGAACTCCTTAAGCAGGAAGAATTAGCACCCTTTTTGTTATTGAATCTGGTTGGTGGAAAATCATGGCGCATTTTCAAAAAGAACCTAAATTTATTTTGTAGCATCAGCAATTTGTTGGATACCTCCTTCAAAACGGGTGGTTATGAACAAGCACGAAATGCCAACTTTAGGCAACGGAATCAAGATGTTTCAAGCGGCACACCCAACTTTGGCAACAAATATTTCTACGGCTACGGAAGAACCTATTTTGTGAGCCTTTCTATTAACTTATAAATCCCAAATTACTATGAAATTCCAAATTTTAATTCGTGTGTTTTGTTTTGTAATTGCTTTATCAACTACAAATTGTGTCAAAGACGAAGTCGCTATCCCTTCGCTAGAATGCACCCAACCCAATTGGACTGTAAATCGAACGGTGAAGGACGTGCGTGCCTCTGCCGATGCGATTGTGGCTCAGTATAAATTTGACGATATTATCGAAGCCTATGTGGTTTCGTCTGATGAACATGGCAACTTTTTCAAAAGCATTTCGTTTCAAACTTTGGCAACAGCCACACAACCCGCTATTGGTTTCAGTGTTCCCGTTGACGTGAGCAACACCTACATCGATTATCGATTGGGCAACAAAGTCTACTTAAAACTCAAGGATCAATACACTGATATTTTTTATGGCGGTTTACGCATTGGAAACATTTTTGTCAATTCGTTTAACGAAGGAGGTGTAGGACGGCTTTCGCAAAACGACTATAAAAAGGTACTTAATGCTTCTTGCACTACGGTGAGCGAAGCGGTTTTAACCAAGTCGATTGCGCTTAGTGATGTGCTGAACGACAAATATCTTAATACATTGGTTGAATTGTCTGACGTCCAGTTTTCGGCAGAAGCGATTGGGAGGCATTTCTACGAAAGCAGTAACGATGTTGGTAGTGGCACCAATTGGAATTTGGAAGACAAATTGGGAAACAAACTGTTTTTTAGAACCAGCAGTTATGCTGATTTTGCTTCAGGAATTGTGCCTTCCGGCAGTGGAAAAGTGAAAGGTGTTTTAACCAAATTCGGCACCGATTATCAATTAGTGGCGCGTTCTGAAAAGGACGTTTCCCTTGCCGGCAAACGTAATGCACCCTTTTTTGCAGAGAATTTTGAAACTATCGTTGCCAATACCAACATTAACTTAGCCGGTTGGTCGAATATCGTTCAAAAAGGGAGTTTATATTGGAAAGGCTCGGTTTATTCTGGAAATGGTTGTGCCGAATATGCTATTAGCGGTACCAAAGTTGCTTCGAATGTGGGTTGGTTAATCTCTCCTAAAATCGATTTAGACACCCATACATGCGAAATTTTAACTTTTCGCGCAGCGCAGCATCATTTAGAGATCGATTCGTCTTTGAATGCTTTAGACGTCTTTATTTCGAATAATTTTGATGGTGTGAACATTTCGTCAGCAACTTGGATTCCATTAAAGGCAAATTTACCCACTCAAGCCACACCTTGGTATCAATTTGTGGGTTCGGGCGGCATTGATTTGTCTTCCTACAAAGGAAAGGTCAATGTTGCCTTTAGATACACGGGTTCAGGGAAAACACTCACCTTGGACGGCGCTTTTCAAATTGACGATGTTCAGATTTATGGGGAGAAGTAATGAAATACAGCGTCATTTTTATATTTTTGAAATACCACAATTAAACATAAAACAAATGAAAAAATTAATAGCCTTTTTAATTATTAGTTTAAATGTAGTTGCCCAAAACAATGGCGAAAAAAAAGATATTCATTTCCGTTATTTAGCAGTTGAAAAAAACACCAAGGATACTTTAATTGGTGCTTTTACTGAGGTTTTTTCGGGAAATAAAAGAATATTAGCAAAATGTTGTACCGATTTTGACGGTTTGGAAAGGTTTACTCTTAATGTAAATGACATTGTAGATAATAAAATTGTTATGAAGATTTATGGGATGAAATGTAAGCCCTTCAAAAAAAGATTTATTGTAAATGGAGACGTTAAAACAACTATTTATCTCAAATATGGGAAAACGGATTATAACAAAGTAACAGATGAGGACTGGATGAGAAAAAAATTAAACATAGAATATGAAATAGTTAATGATGATTAAAAAATTAAACATAGAATTTGAAATAGTTAAGTGTAGCTTTATCGATTCTATTAATGTCAAACCACAAATCAATAAAACATGGCAAAAATAAATCCTCATATCAACTTCAATGGCAATGCCGAAGAAGCCTTTACTTTTTACAAATCCGTTTTTGGAGGAGAATTCGCCATGGTCATGCGTTTCTCGGCCTTATCAAGTCCTGAATTTCCTGTTGCCGAACACGAAGCCAACAAAATTATGCACATTGCATTACCCATTGGCAGCTCTGTTTTAATGGGAAATGATGTTCCTGAAATATTGGGAAAGACCAATGAAAACGAGAATAGAAGCAAAATTGCAATTAGTGCCGAAAGCAAAGAAGAAGCGGACCAACTTTTCAACGGCCTTTCAAAAGATGGAACTGTTGAAATGCCTATAGGAGATAGTCCTTGGGGGTCTTATTTCGGGATGTTTAGAGACAAATACGGCATTGAATGGATGGTTGATTATGATCCAAAATACAATAGCTAAGCGCCTAAGTATCTCAAATATTTGTTTCGTTTGAAAATCATAGCAATTCAGATTTATCGGAATAAGTAAAAGCAAATGATTAAATTTGTAGCTTATTCAATGTTATGCTAGAAAAAGAAGTATTAAATTTCGAAAAAACCGCCATCGTAGGTATTGTTACTCAGAATCAATCCGAGGAAAAACTAACGGAATATTTGGACGAATTGGAGTTTTTGACTTTTACCGCTGGAGGACAGGTGGTGAAACGCTTTTGGCAAAAAATGGACAAGCCAAATCCTAAAACTTTTTTAGGGACAGGAAAAATAGACGAAATCAATCTGTATGTCAAAGAAAATGAAATTTCAACCGTAATTTTTGACGACGAATTAACACCCTCGCAACAAAAAAATATCTCTAGAATTATTGATTGTAAAATTCTAGACCGCACCAATTTAATCTTAGATATTTTTGCTCAAAGAGCCGAAACTTCATACGCCAGAACTCAAGTAGAATTGGCACAATGTATTTATTTATTACCTCGTTTGTCTGGCCTTTGGACGCACTTGGAACGTCAAAAAGGAGGTATTGGAATGCGTGGTCCAGGAGAAACCGAGATTGAAACTGACCGTCGTATTGTTCGTGATCGTATTTCCCTTTTGAAAGACAAAATCAGAACGATTGACAAACAAATGGGTGTTCAGCGCAGCAACCGTGGCGCAATGGTTCGTGTGGCTTTAGTGGGTTATACCAATGTAGGAAAATCAACTTTGATGAATACCGTGGGTAAAAGCGAAGTTTTTGTGGAAAATAAATTATTTGCCACTTTAGATACTACCGTTCGTAAAGTAGTCATCAAAAACTTGCCATTTTTACTTTCGGATACCGTAGGGTTCATCAGAAAATTGCCTACGCAATTAGTGGATTCGTTCAAGAGTACCCTTGATGAGGTTCGTGAAGCCGATTTATTGTTGCACGTGGTGGATATTTCTCATCCTGATTTTGAAGATCATATTGTGGCGGTAAACCAAATTTTACAAGACATCAAAGCCAATGATAAACCTGTGATTATGGTATTCAATAAAATTGATTCCTATCAACATTTGACCATTGACGAAGATGATTTAATGACCGAAAGAACCACGCGCCATTACACACTTAACGAGTGGAAATCGACTTGGATGAATCGTGTGGGAGAACAAAACGCCTTGTTTATTTCGGCTACCCAAAAAGAGAACTTCGAAGAATTTAGAGAGCGCGTGTACGAAGCGGTACGACAAATACACATTACCCGTTTTCCGTACAATAAATTCTTGTATCCTGATTATAAAGACGCTATCGAAAAAGAAGAATAAAAACAAAACCCTCTTGAATCAAGAGGGTTTTTTATTAAAATTAAAATCCGTAATTAATTCCTAGACCAAAGACTTCTCTCGTTTGTAATGCCTGAATGGAATTATCATCATAAATGGTTTGTAATGCAATATTTGCCGAAAGGAATTGATTGATTTTCATATACACGCTCATTTGATAATCAACGTCAACATTTTTGGGGTGATCCAAATAATTGGAATATAAATTAATGCGGTTTTCAATAGACACATTAGTTATCAAATTGAATTTATAATAGCCCGAAATACTCGCTCCAAACTCTAGTCGCGATTGATTGCCTTGCAAGACCCCGAAAGAGGAAGTTGTAGCAGTAAAATAGGGATCTACAACAATTAACTTCATTGTTGCCGGTGCTAAATTGACACTAAAATTGTTGCTTTTTTTCCACAACATTCCAGGTCCAAGTTGAAAATACGCAGGCGAAAAGAAATGAGACAAACGAATCCCATCTGCATTATAACCCGCATCTATTTGAGTTTTAAAATTAAAAAAGGCAGAGTAATACCAGTCGCTATCCGCTTTTTTACCCCAAAGCGAATTCAACTCTAATCGGTCATCTGTTTTAGAGATTCTAGGCGCATCTTTGATCTTCGTTAGACCATACGCTACGATGAATTTATTGTCCCAAACTACCTTGCCTTTTTTATAATTAATATCATAATTCAAAGCAAAATTTCCTGCATAATTAGAACTACCTCCGGCCTGCCATTCTTTATTAAAAGACGACTGATTGAACAGTAAAGAAATGGTGCCTTTTTGGGTCCAATGTTCGAGAGTATCATTGGTGATTTCTTGCGCCTGAACGGCAACAAAAAAACAAAATACTAGTACTGAAAAGATTTTCTTTTTCATAAATGGGTATTTGGAATCAGTAAGATACAAAAATAAAAGGGTATTGTTATTCCTTTTTCGCTGATTTGTATAAAGGAACTGCTGAACACGCTTCGCCAAACATAACGCTTTTCGAAACTTTAATTAATTTTTGAATTGCCAAGGTATACACTTGATTAGGAACTGCTTTTTTGGAACATCCTTTCAAAATAACTGGGTTTTCAAAATAATCGGTGTAATCGAGTTTGTTTAAAATGTCTTGATACCATTCAATTATGGCTAATTCCTTATTGCCATGAATGGTTTTTAAAGCAAATGGCGCTAAATGAACCGCCACTAAAGCAAATGTCCAGGCAGGTAAAATCGCATCGGTGGAACAATACATAGCCACGTATTTATCTTGAAAATTAGACCAGTCGTAATTTTTTAATTGTGATCTAAAGTCGGCTTCTCTCAAAATAAATCCTTCCGCTAACCACTGCGAAACGTCTAAATCAACCACATGCTCGTCTGGATAGTAATCTTCTAAATCGAAAACCATCAAGGAACTTTGTGCTACTTTATTAATAATTTCGTCTTCCATTTTACAGCATTCCCAACTCTAATTTGGCTTCTTCACTCATCAAATCTTTGCTCCACGGCGGGTCAAACGTAATCTCTACATCGGCCGATTTAACGTTTTCAATTGACTTTACTTTTTCTTCCACTTCTCTTGGTAAACTCTCTGCAACGGGACAGTTAGGGGAGGTTAATGTCATTAAGATTTTTACTTCGTAATCGGTATTCACCATTACGTCATAAATCAATCCTAATTCATAGATGTCAACCGGAATCTCAGGATCGTAAATCGTTTTTAATTTTTTTACAATCGCTTCTCCTAATTCATTAGTGTCTATTTCTTGTGTCATACTATTTTATTTTTTTGAATTAAATGCCAAAGCATACATTTTTATGTTTTTAATCATTGAAACGAGTCCATTAGCACGAGTTGGCGACAAATGTTCTTTTAATCCAATCTGATCTATAAAATCCATATCGGCTTCCAAGATATCCGCTGGTTTTTGATTGGAAAAAACCCG
Source organism: Flavobacterium sp. (assembly GCF_031537875.1). GTDB lineage: Bacteria > Bacteroidota > Bacteroidia > Flavobacteriales > Flavobacteriaceae > Flavobacterium. Next base: position 58,184 of record NZ_JAVKNB010000005.1, read on the forward strand.
AATTAAAATAGCAATAATTCCTTTAGTTAATATTGCATCGCTATCTGCTGTAAAAACGACTGTATCTCCTTTTTGTTCGCCTTGCAACCATACCTTGGATTGACAACCTTTGATGATGTTCTCTTCCGTTTTGAACTCTTCTTTGATTAAGGGTAAGTTTTTACCCAATTCAATGATGTATTCGTACCGTTGCATCCAATCGTCAAATAGAGAGAACTCCTCTACAATTTCATCTTGTATTTCCTTAATTGTCATACTCAAATTTTACTTTTTACTTTACAAAAGAAAGTATTTTATTCACTATTTTTTCTGTTTCTGCGGGGGGATACCCATGATCAAAACTTTGGGATTCGTATGTTTTTCCTTGTTTTGTTATTTTCAAATTAGCAATCGCTGCTCCGTCAAACAATCGTTTTTCCGTTGGCGCTTTCAATTGGGAAAGTAATTCTAAATCCAACTCCTGAATGGCCATATTTAAACTTTTCCAATCCGCAATTGGTATTTTAAAGGCAACTGGTTTTTCATCTCTGGTTTTGGTTATAAAAACCATTTGATTTTCTATTGTAACCACTTGATAAAAACCTCTCGAATAGGCTTTGTATTCGACTTTTATTGTGCTGTCTGTTGCTTTTTTTTGCCCAGAACATCCTGCAAAAACCAAAATACTCAACAACAAAACAATCCCTTTTTTCATTTCTAAGTCAGTTTTAAGACAGCATCATTTTAGCTTTCTTCACCGCCTCCACCATAACGTCAATTTCTTCTTTGGTATTGTAAAAAGCAAACGAAGCACGAATCGTTCCCGGAATTTCAAAGAAATTCATAATTGGTTGGGCGCAGTGGTGTCCCGTACGAACTGCAATGCCTAATTTATCCACAATAGTTCCAATATCATACGGATGAATCCCGTCAATATTAAATGAAATCACCGAGGTTTTTGCTTCGGCAGTTCCGTAAATTTTTAGACCTTCTATTTTCGATAATTGTTCTGTAGCATAGGCTAACAATTCTAGTTCTTGTTCTTGAATGTTCTCAAAACCAATTGAATTCATATAATCAACTGCCGTTCCTAATACAATTCCGCCTGCAATGTTAGGCGTTCCGGCTTCAAATTTATGTGGCAAATCAGCATAGGTGGTTTTCTCAAAAGTAACTTCTTTAATCATCTCGCCTCCTCCTTGATAAGGCGGTAATTGATTTAACCACACTTCTTTTCCGTACAAAATTCCAGTTCCTGTTGGCCCACACATTTTGTGTCCAGAAAAAGCATAAAAATCACAATCTAATTCCTGTACATTCGGTTTTAAATGCGGAACTGCTTGCGCGCCATCAATAAAAACAGCGGCGCCAAATTGATGCGCGCGGTCAATGATATATTTAATGGGGTTGATGGTTCCCAACGCATTCGAAATATGATTCACCGTTACGATTTTCGTTTTATTCGAAAGCAATTGGTCAAATTCTGCCATAACCAATTCGCCCTTTTCATTCATCGGAATGACTTTCAAAACAGCACCTGTTTTTTCGCACAACATTTGCCAAGGCACAATATTACTGTGGTGTTCCAAAGCCGAAACCAGCACCTCATCACCCGCCTTCAAAAGCGATACAAATCCATTGGCTACCAAATTTACACCATGTGTAGTACCCGAAGTAAAAAGTACTTCGTGAGGAAACTTTGCGTTGATATGGTTTTGGATTTTAGCTCGAGACACTTCGTAGGCATCGGTGGCTAACTGACTTAACGTATGCACCCCGCGATGAATATTCGCATTGATTTCCTGATAATAAGTCGCAATCGCATCAATCACCACTTGGGGTTTTTGCGAAGTCGCTCCGTTGTCAAAATACACCAAAGGTTTTCCATTCACTTGTCGAGAAAGTATCGGAAAATCGGCTCTTATTTTTTGAATATCAAACATTTATTTAGAATTTTTCTAAATACAAAAGTAGTAAAATTGCAGTGGATTTTTCAAAATAATTTTGCTTGTTTTTAGGAGCATTTATTTTGTGTTTCAAAGGCGTTTTGTCCCGCTGTACGCTCTATCTTTTTGGCTAAAAGCCTAAAAAGGATGCCGCTCCCATCGGGGCTAGAATACATCCCTGTTTTTTCAGTTGAAAATAGTTCCCAATTTTTCTTTACATTGCATCAATTTCAAATCACTCCAAATGAAAAAATTACTCCAATTGATTGGTATTACAGCTGTTATTGGGCTGTTGTATTTTGGATTTACCACCTATCCAAAACTTGATTTAATCTCGGGTTTCTCTGCCAAAAGCATCGCTTCGGGACATTTTATTGATCATCGTTCGCAAGAACTCATCGAAAAAGGCGACAACGACATCAACCTCATCGATTTAGCACAAAATACAATCGACGAAGCAGGTCAATTTGCCACCGCTTCGGTCAACGGTTTAAAAGAGCGCAAAGCCATTTATCGAGAAGGACTAGGTGTTACTTTAATCAACGATAATTTTGATAGTACTAAACCCTATTTAGTTCCTAAAAGAACTTCATCAAACGCTAACTTAATCTATCCGTATGGCGATGCAGAACAAAAAGACACGGTTTTTTCAAACATTGATTACGATCAATTGAACCGAACAGTGGACAACGCTTTTGACAAAAAAGGGCAAAAAAACAAACGCACCCGTTCTGTAATTGTGATTTATAAAGACAAAATCATTGCAGAGAAATACGATACAGGATTTACAAAAAACAGTAAAATACTAGGTTGGTCCATGACCAAAAGTATTACGGCAACTTTATTTGGAATTCTAGAAAAACAAGGAAAATACAACATTTATCTCCCATCTCCTATTCCGGAATGGGCCAATGATGAGCGCAAAAAAATTACGACTAATGATTTATTGCACATGAATTCAGGTTTAGAATGGGAAGAGAATTATGGGGCGATTTCAGATGTAACTAAAATGCTTTTTCAAGCGGAAGATATGACCCGTTCACAACTCGAAAAACCGCTAGCTTTTCAACCCAATACCCATTGGTATTATTCGTCTGGAACTACTAATTTACTTTCGGGTATCTTGAGAAAACAATTCAAAACGCATCAAGAATATCTCGATTTTTGGTATTCGGCATTGATTGATAAAATCGGGATGCACTCGATGTTAGTAGAAACCGATATGGCAGGCAATTACGTAGGATCGTCTTACGGATGGGCAACCACACGCGATTGGGCAAAGTTTGGGTTGTTGTATTTACACCAAGGCAATTGGAACGGAGAGCAACTTTTCAAACCAAGTTGGGCAAAATATGTGGCAACGCCTACCAACACTTCAAACGGGCAATACGGAGGACAATTCTGGCTCAATGCTGGTGGCCGTTTTCCTGATGCACCAAAGGATTTGTATTTCGCCAGTGGTATTCAAGGGCAAATGGTGGCCATTTTCCCAAGTCACGAATTGGTTGTCGTTCGAATGGGACTCAAAGAAGATCCTGAATTTAATTTTAATGGATTGCTAGGCGGAATTATTCGCAGTATCAAAAAGTAACTATATGAAAAGAAATTTATACCTGTTAATAACACTATCAATAACATCTATTGTTTTTTTAATAATGGGTTATTGTGAAAAATTAGTTTTTAATTACAAATTATATACGGGGTTATCTTTTATTGTTTTGTGCTATATTTTATACTTTATTTCAAGCAAATATTTAAATTATGCTTTGGGTCTAATTCTATTTTTAGGCATATTGAATCTCATTTCTTTTGTCCCTTTTTCAATAGTTTTTAGTATTGGTTACATCAAATTTGAACTAATTCCTTTGTTCTTTTTAATTGTATTTATTTACAATAATAAAAGTAGAATTCTAGATATAATTCTGAGTTTCAATTCTAATACTGAAGAAGAAAAAATAAATGAAAGTCAATTAAAGTTTGAAAAAATTAAAAAAGAATTTAAAAATTTATCTAACAATGAATTAGAAAAAAGATTAACTTATGATTTAACTCCTGAAGCTAAAAAGGCATTATTAGAAATAAAAAAAGAAAGAGATATTTAATAAAAAAGAGCGCAAAGTTTAAAACCCTTGCGCTCTTTTTTTATTCTTTAATTTATTCTTTTTTACAAATCGAACCCTAATTTCACGCCCAATTTATTAGCAATAATTGCTGTGATTCGTTTCTTTAATTCGGGTATTTTGATGCTTTCGATAACCGCATTCGAAAACGCATACATCAATAACGCTTTGGCTTCTTTCTTTGGAATACCGCGTTGTTGCATATAAAACAAAGCCGTTTCGTCTAGTTGGCCTACCGTACATCCATGTGAACATTTTACATCATCTGCAAAAATTTCCAATTGCGGTTTGGCATTGATTGTCGCCTTATCGCTTAACAAGATGTTATTGCTTTTTTGAAAAGCATTCGTCTTTTGCGCTTCTTTTTCTACATATACTTTTCCATTGAAAACCCCTGTCGAACGATCTGAAAAGATTCCTTTATAATCTTGGAAACTTTCGCAATTCGGCTGCGCATGGTGTACCAAAGTATAATGATCCACATGTTGCTTGTCGCCAATAATCGTGATTCCGTTCAAAGTACTCGTCAACCGCTCACCAAAATGATAGAAATTCAAGTTGTTTCGCGTCAAATTTCCTCCAAAAGAGAAAGTATGAACCGACACATGGCTTTCTTGTTTTTGAGACACGTAGGTATTGTCAATTAGATTCGCTTCTAACTCGTCGTTTTGGATTTTATAGTAGTCCACAATCGCTCTTTTTTGAGCAAAAATCTCAGTAACTGAATTCGTCAAAACTGCATTTTCATTCAAGCATTGGTGTCTCTCAATAATTTGAACATGCGAATTTTCTCCTATAATAACCAAATTTCTTGGCTGCACCAAAAGAGCTGCTTCTGAACCCGTAGAGAAATACATAATCTCAATTGGTTTGTCGGCCACTTTGCTTTTTGGAATATTAATATAAGCTCCTTCATTGGCGAAAGCCGTATTTAAAGAAGTTAAACTTTCATCCTTGCTGGCAATTTGGTTAAAATAGGTGTCAATTACCATTTTATATTTGGGTTTTGTTAATGCCGAAGACATCAAACAAACATCAATCCCGTCATGAGTAGTAGAAGACAAATGCGAACTGAAAACTCCATCAATAAACACCACTTTGTACGTGTCTATTTCATGTAAAAAGTATTTTTTTACATCCTTGAACTCAATCGTCACTTCATTCTTTGGGAATACACTAAAATCTTTCTTTAGAATTGCGTTCAAAGAAGTGTATTTCCAAGCCTCATCTTTCTTCGTAGGGAAACCTTTATTTTCAAAGTTTTTTATAGCAGCAGTGCGCACATCATGAAGTTCGCTTTGAACATCAATGCTCTCCTCAAAAGCCATAAAAGACGATAGTAATTTTTCTTTTAATTCCATTTTTTAAAGTTATCGGTTGTCCGTTGTTGGTTGTTGGTTGTCCGTTCAAAAACGGAAAACAGAAAACGGAGAACATTTTAAACCAACTCTTCCTTAATCCAGTCGTAACCTCTTTCTTCTAGCTCTAAAGCCAATTCCTTAGTGCCTGATTTTACGATTTTTCCGTCCATCAAAACATGGACAAAGTCAGGAACAATATAGTCTAACAAACGTTGGTAGTGCGTAATTACTAAAACGGCATTGTTTGAGTTTTTTAATTTATTTACACCGTTAGCTACAATTCGTAACGCATCGATATCCAAACCAGAATCTGTTTCGTCCAAAATAGCGATTTTAGGCTCTAACATTGCCATTTGAAAAATCTCGTTACGTTTCTTTTCTCCACCCGAAAAACCTTCGTTTAAAGAACGTGACAAGAATTTTCTGTCCATTTCTAATAATTCCGATTTTTCACGAATCAATTTCAGCATTTCGTTAGCTGGCATTTCGTCTTGACCATTGGCTTTACGTTTTTCGTTAATGGCTGTTTTGATGAAATTAGTTACCGAAACTCCTGGAATTTCTACCGGATATTGAAACGACAAAAACACGCCTTTGTGTGCTCTTTCTTCTGGAGCTAATTCAGAAATATCTTCGTTTTCCAAAAAGATTTCTCCATCCGTAACTTCGTAATTTTCGTTTCCAGCAATAATGGAAGACAAGGTGCTTTTACCAGCGCCGTTTGGCCCCATAATGGCGTGAACTTCTCCTGCTTTTACCTCAAGATTGATTCCTTTTAATATTTCTTTATCGCCAATTGAAGCGTGTAGATTGCTTATTTTTAACATTTTATTCTTTTATTTTAAACCATTAAAGTGTTACGATTCTTTGCGTTTACCCGACGCTTCCTTCTAGCGAAATTTCTAGTAATTTTTGTGCTTCAACGGCAAATTCCATTGGCAATTTATTCAAGACATCTTTACTAAATCCGTTTACGATTAAGGCAATGGCTTTCTCTGTTGGAATTCCTCGTTGGTTACAATAAAACACTTGGTCTTCGCCAATTTTACTTGTGGTCGCTTCGTGTTCTATTTTAGCAGATGGATTTTTACTTTCGATGTACGGAAACGTATGTGCGCCGCAACTGTTACCCATTAACAACGAATCGCATTGCGAAAAGTTACGAGCATTATCTGCTCTAGCGCTAATTTGAACCAATCCACGGTAACTGTTTTGTGATTTTCCTGCCGAGATTCCTTTCGAAATAATCGTTGATTTGGTGTTTTTACCCAAGTGAATCATTTTCGTTCCTGTATCGGCTTGTTGGAAATTATTAGTTACAGCAATCGAATAAAATTCACCTACCGAATTGTCTCCTTTCAAAACTACCGAAGGATATTTCCAAGTTACGGCAGAACCGGTTTCAACTTGAGTCCAAGAAATTTTAGCGTTTTTCTCGCACAAACCTCTTTTGGTTACAAAGTTAAAAACCCCTCCTTTTCCTTCCTTGTTCCCTGGATACCAGTTCTGAACTGTAGAATATTTAATTTCAGCATCTTCCATGGCAATTAATTCTACAACGGCAGCGTGCAATTGATTTTCATCACGGCTTGGCGCCGTACATCCTTCCAAATAACTCACATAACTACCTTCGTCAGCAATTAAAAGTGTTCTTTCAAATTGACCTGTTCCTGCTTGGTTAATTCTAAAATAAGTAGATAATTCCATTGGGCATCTTACCCCTTTTGGAATATAACAGAACGAACCGTCTGAAAACACCGCTGAATTTAAAGCCGCGTAGAAGTTGTCTTTTTGTGGAACAACGGTTCCTAAATATTTTTGAACCAATTCTGGATATTCGCGAATCGCTTCCGAAATACTCATGAAAATAATCCCTTTTTCGGCCAATGTTTTCTTGAATGTAGTCGCTACTGAAACCGAATCTACTACAATGTCCATCGCTACATTATTCAATTTTTTTTGCTCGTCGACAGAGATTCCTAATTTTTTGTACATCGCCAAAAGTTCTGGGTCTACATCGTCTAGCGTTTTATTTGGGTCGGCTTTTTTAGGTGCTGAGTAATACGAAATGGCTTGGAAATCAGGTTTCTCATAATGAACATTGGCCCATTCTGGTTCTACCATTTGCTCCCAAGCACGAAACGCCTCAATACGCCAATCCGTCATCCATTGCGGTTCTTCTTTTTTCTTAGAAATAGCACGCACAATATCCTCATTCAATCCAATAGGAAAGGTCTCCGAATCAAGTTCGGTATAAAACCCGTATTCGTACTCCTTGTTTTCGAGTTCAATTTTTAAATCGTCTTCAGTATATTTACTCATATCAGCCCCCTAACCCCCGAAGGGGGAACTCCTATTAGGGGTAAATAGGATTTTATAATTTTTGTGCCAAATAATTCCGTGCTCCAACAACTCCCCCTTTTGGGGGTGGGGGGCTTTTTATAAAGAAAAAGATTCCCCGCATCCACAAGTTCTACTTGCGTTAGGGTTGTTGAATACAAATCCTTTTCCGTTTAAACCTCCTGAAAATTCCAAAACCGTTCCTGCTAAGTACAAAAATGATTTTTTCTCCACGGCAATTTTCACATTGTTATCTTCAAAAACTTTGTCGTTTTCGGTTAATTCTTTGTCGAATTTCAATTCATAAGACAAGCCCGAACAACCACCACTTTTTACGCCCACACGAACGTAATCTTGGGTAGCATCAAAACCGTCTTCTTGCATCATATCGATGATCTTTTTGCTGGCAGTATCTGAAACTTTTATCATATGCTGAATATTGTTATTTTTATTTTTTCTAAATAAAGGACAAAGATAATACCTTTTAAAGGAATTGCCATAGCTAATAAGATTTTTATAACTAATGTTAGCATAGAAAAAATTGATTTCAAGAATTAGAAACAAACAATTTAGTAATTTGCAAAGATTTTAATTGAAAAAGCGATGAAATTATACCCTATTGAAACCGGAAATTTTAAACTCGATGGAGGTGCTATGTTTGGCGTGGTGCCAAAAACCATTTGGAACAAAACCAATCCTGCCGACGACAACAACTTGATTGATATTGCAGCACGTTGTTTACTGATTGAAGATGGAAGTCGATTGATCTTGATTGACACTGGAATGGGAGATAAACAATCAGACAAATTTTTTGGATATTATTCCCTTTGGGGAAGCCATTCTTTAGATAAAAGCTTGGCAAAATACGGTTTTCATCGCGATGATATTACTGATGTGTTTATGACGCATTTGCATTTTGATCACTGCGGCGGAAGCATTCAATGGAATAAAGATCGAACTGGTTACGAACCTGCCTTTAAAAATGCTACTTTTTGGAGCAACGAAAACCATTGGCAATGGGCTACTGAACCCAACGTAAGAGAAAAAGCTTCGTTCTTGAAAGAAAATATTATCCCGATGCAAGAAAGTGGGCAGCTGCGTTTTATTCAAAGACCCGAAGAAGATTATTTAGTCAAATCAGAACTGGGTTTTGGTATTTTATTTGTTGATGGTCACACCGAAAAACAAATGATTCCGCACTTGCAATACCAAGATAAAACGATCGTTTTTTGTGCTGATTTATTGGCGACAGCAGGTCATATTCCGATTCCGTACGTGATGGGTTATGACACACGTCCGCTGTTGACAATGCCTGAAAAAACTAAATTTATGAACTTGGCTGCTGAAAACAACTATTATTTATTCTTGCAACACGATGCCCATAATGAGATCATCACGGTAGAAAAAACCGAAAGAGGTGTTCGTTTAAAAGATGTGTTTTCTGCTGACGAAATATTAAAATAAAGTTAATCGTTGCGATTAATTTACCGAAATAAAAGTATTTTTGAATAATCATTAAAAACCAAACCCGATGAAAAAAATAAACGTACCTCTTTTATCACTTCTTGTGATGGTTGGTTTGTCACTTTCGACAAATGCACAAACTGTTACTAAAAAAGCAAAACTAACAGAAGCCGAATTGAACCGATGGAGTCATTTGGATTTAGCCAAAGACACCATTCCAGGAATGAGTGTTGATAAAGCCTATGCCGAATTATTGAAAGGCAAAAAAGGAGTTTCCGTTATTGTTGGAATTGTAGACTCTGGGGTGGATATTGAACACGAAGATTTAAAATCAGTGGTTTGGACCAATAAAAAAGAAATCCCCGGAAACGGAATTGACGATGATAAAAATGGATACATCGACGATATTCACGGATGGAACTTCCTTGGCGACATCACTAAAGAAAACGTAGAATATGAACGCATCATCAAAGACAAATCATTAGTTGACGAAAAAACCTACTTGGCTGCCAAAGCTATGAATGACAAAAAAGTAGCCGAAGCGACACAAGGAAAAACACGTTTAGAACAAATGTTAGCTACCATTGCTGAAGGAGATGCTACTTTAAGCAAACATTTAGGCAAAACAACCTACACTGCTGAAGAAGTAAATGCTATTAACTCCGAAGTTCCGGCAATACAAAAAAGTAAAGCTGATATGCAAAAAATGCTGTCTTATGGAATGCCAATTTCAGAATTAAAAGAGGCCATTCAAAAACAATTAGACGGTTTTGTTGCTTTGCTAAACGGAGACAACCTTAAAACAGATTATCGAAAAGTGTTAGGAGACAATCCAGAAGACATCACCAACACTAAATACGGTAATAACAACGTGATGGGGCCAGACAAAACCGAAATTCTTCACGGAACTCACGTAGCTGGAATTGTAGCTCAAGTGAGAAACAACAACATTGGAGGAGACGGAATTGCCAATAATGTTCAAATTTTAACAGTGCGTGCCGTGCCTGATGGAGACGAATACGATAAAGACATTGCATTAGGAATTCGCTATGCAGTAGACAATGGTGCCAAAGTCATCAATGGAAGTTTTGGAAAACCTTTTTCTCCTCACAAACAATGGGTATATGACGCGATTAAATACGCTGAAAAGAAAGACGTTTTGATTGTTCATGCAGCAGGAAACGACGCAAAAGACATTGATTACAATGACAATTATCCAAATGATTCTGACGATAAAGTAACTGAATTTGCTGATAATTTAATCACAGTAGGTGCTTTAAACTATGAATACGGAAACAAAGTAGTGGCTCGTTTTTCTAACATTGGAAAAATCAATGTGGACGTTTTTGCTCCTGGAGTAAAAATTTACGCTAGTACACCTAACAACACTTACAAATTATTACAAGGAACTTCTATGGCATCGCCAAACGTAGCTGGAGTAGCTGCTTTGATTCGTTCGTACTATCCAAAATTATCTGCTAAGCAAGTAAAGCACATTTTGATGGATTCAGGAGTGGGTATAGAAAGTGATGTGATTGTGGGTGGAAAACCTGCTGATTCTCGACCATTTTCGGCTCTTTCTAAATCTGGGAAAATGGTTAATGCATACAATGCATTACAAATGGCTGAAAAATTATCTAAAAAATAATTGAAAAAGGAACTTTAACTTGGAAGGGCTTATGCCCTTCCTTTTTTATTTTATAGCATGAAAAACCTCTTTTTAATCGCTGCTTTTTCTTTCGGAATTACTGGAATAGCACAAAACACTTCCTATTGGCAACAACACGTTGATTATAAAATGGACGTGAAAATGGACGTGAAAACCTATCAATACAAAGGAAAACAAGAATTAGTGTATACCAATAATTCACCGGACACCCTTCGTAAGGTATACTATCATTTATACAATAATGCATTCCAACCGGGAAGCGAAATGGATGCGCGAATTCAAAGTATCAAAGATCCAGACGCAAGAATGGTTCGCAAAATAAAAATAGGCGATACAGAGGCAAAAGAAAGCCGAATCAAAACCTTGAAACCAAATGAAATTGGGTATTTACACATTTCTAATTTCAAACAAGACGGACAAAATGCTTTGGCAAAAGAAGTGGGAACTGTTTTGGAAGTGACTTTGGCAAAGCCAATTTTACCCAATTCTAAAACCACTTTCAGCTTGGATTTTGATGGTCAAGTGCCAGTTCAAATTCGCCGTTCTGGAAGAAATAATGCTGAGGGTGTGGAATTATCCATGGCGCAGTGGTATCCTAAATTAGCCGAATTTGATTTTGAAGGTTGGCACGCCGATCCGTACATCGCTAGAGAATTTCACGGTGTTTGGGGGAATTTTGATGTAAACATTACCATCGATTCCAACTATATTTTAGGCGGTTCTGGCTATTTGCAAAACAAAAACGAAATTGGATACGGTTATCAAGAAGCCGGAGTTACCGTAGTGCAACCCAAGAAAACCAAAACACTTACTTGGCATTTTATAGCGCCAAATGTACACGATTTTACATGGGCTGCCGACAAAAACTACCTTCACGATGTGGTACAAGGACCAAACGATGTGGCGATTCACTTTTTATACAAAAACAATCCTGCTATTATCGAGAATTGGAAAAAACTAGAGCCGTTAATGGTCAAAGTAATGGGATTTTACAATACTACTGTGGGGAACTATCCGTACAAACAATATTCTTTTATTCAAGGTGGCGATGGCGGAATGGAATATGCGATGTGTACTTTAATGCTTGGAAACGGAACATTTGAAGGTATTTCGGGAACTGCCGCTCACGAGTTAGGGCATTCTTGGTTCCAACATATTTTAGCCTCTAATGAGTCTAAACATCCTTGGATGGACGAAGGTTTTACTTCGTTTATTGAAGACTTAGCACTCAACGAATTTGCTGAAAAGAAAGTGACTAACCCATTCAAAGGGAGTTATATAACTTATGCCAAATTAGTCGAATCGGGCAAAGAGCAACCACAAAGTACCCACGGTGATCGTTTTGATGAAAACCGTTCTTATAGCATAGCTTCCTATGTTAAGGGAGGTATTTTTTTGTCGCAATTGGGCTATGTGATTGGGGAAGAAAAATTAAAAGAAACTTTGAAACGCTATTTTAACGACTTTAAATTCAAACACCCAACACCGAATGACGTGAAACGCTCTGCAGAACGTGTTACAGGAGCTAATTTGGATTGGTATTTGTTAGACTGGACTGAAACAACCAACACTATCGATTACGGCATTAAAGACGTAAAAGACAATGCTGGGGCAACTACTATAACCTTAGAACGAATCGGAAGAATGCCAATGCCAATCGATGTATTAGTGGAATATGCTGATGGTACTTCAGAAAGTTTTTATATTCCATTGCGTATGATGAGTTTTGAAAAAGAAAATCCAATGCCAACTATCAAAAGAACCGTTTTAAACGACTGGGCATGGGCATATCCTTCTTTTGAATTTACTATAGCTCAACCTAAATCAAACATCAAAAAAATAACTATTGATCCTAGTGGTTTAATGGCAGATGTGAAACTAGAAAACAATAGTTATTTAACGAAATAACGATACGAAGAATGAAAAAAGAAAAAATAATTTTTTGGACCGCAACCACCCTAATTGCTTTGTTTGAAGGAGTGATGCCCGCCTTGACCTCACAAACTGAATTGGCTAAAGAAGGCATCCGACATTTAGGTTATCCTGAGTATTTTGGAAACGTCTTAGTTGTTTTTAAAGTTTTGGGAGTACTTGCCTTAGTAATTCCGCAAGTCCCGAAACGAATAACAGAATGGGCGTATGCTGGTTTTGCTTTTGACTTTATTTTTGCATCAATCAGTCATGGCGCTGTTGATGGGGTCAATGTACAAACCTTTTTCCCTTTGGTTTTTTTAGGAATTTTAACCGTTTCCTATATGTACTACCATAAATTAAATATGAGCAAGAACTAAACTTTGCTAAAGAATTTAAACTCTATAAAAACAAAAAGACCTAATTACTTAGGTCTTTTTTTATGCCTTTTAACGAAAATAAACGACGTTGGTCTGAAATACATTCGGGTGTAAAAAACCAATTGTACTTTTGGTTAAAAGGAAAATGAACTAATGAAACAGGTGCTGGTTATGCTGTTGTTTTTGGCTGTTGTACTATTAGTAGGCAGTTGTGAAAAAGCACGCACAGCACCTGCGTTAGTTAAAAAAGAAACCGTAACTGATTCTGTCTCAAAAGAACCTGTCACTACCCCCATTGATACTGTCGATTACAATCGGCGTGTTGAAGCATTGAGCAACAAAGACGCTTCTGGGCGTTGGCCTGTAAAAACAGTTTATCCATTAGCTGGAGCTGTCTTACCCTATCACCGTATTGTGGCATTTTACGGGAATTTATATTCTAAACGCATGGGGATTTTGGGCGAACTCCCCAAACAACAAATGCTGCAAAAACTTCAGTTAGAAGTAAATCGATGGCGCAAAGCCGACGCTTCTGTAATCACAATTCCAGCGCTACATTACATCGCTATTACTGCACAAAACACGCATGGCAAAAACAATTTGCACCGATTACGAATGCCTTATCATCAAATAGATATTGTGGTGGATTGGGCAAAAGAAATCAATGGATTGGTTTTTTTAGATGTTCAGGTGGGACACAGTACACTGGAAAATGAATTGCCTACGTTAACTAAATATTTGCAGCTACCTTTTGTTCATTTGGGCATTGACCCTGAGTTTTCAATGAAAAATGATGAGTCTCCAGGATCAAAAATTGGAACGTATTCGGCAGAGGACGTTAACTATACGATTCGGTTTTTAGCCAAAATTGTTCGCGAAAATCATCTCCCTCCAAAAGTTCTAATTGTGCATCGATTTACTCAAAATATGGTTACTGATTATCAAAAAATAAAACCGCTTCCAGAAGTTCAAGTCGTGATGAATATGGATGGTTTTGGCAACAAAACCTTGAAAAAATCAACCTATCACGACTACATTTTTAAAGAACCCGTTCAATTTACAGGGTTCAAATTGTTTTATAAAAACGATACCAAAGGCAATGGTGCTGGGCTTTATTCGCCTGAAGAACTACTCCGATTCAAACCAAAACCCATTTACATTCAATACCAATAATTATGAGAAATAGTCTTATTTTATATATTGTTTTTTCCTTTTTTACAGTCGACTGGTCTTGTCCTGCCGTACCAAATAACAAAAAAGAAGTGCCTATTTTATGCTACCACAATATTAAAAATTTTAGTGCCAAAGCCAGTCCCAATATCAAAGCCTACACCACTACTCCAACACGATTTGCAGAACAAATGAAAGCATTATTTGATAGTGGATACCAAACCATTTCGCCCGAAGAATTGTATAATTATTTAACTCACAACACACCGTTACCGCCAAAACCTATACTGCTCACATTTGACGATACTCGGGCAGAACAATTTACTTTAGCAGTAGCCGAAATGAACAAATACCATTTTAAAGGGGTGTTTTTTATTATGACCGTTACAATAGGAAAACCAGGCTATATGACTAAAACCCAAATCAAAAAACTATCCCAAACTGGTCACACTATTGGCTTACATACTTGGGATCACTCTGCTGTTACACACTATACTGAATCTGATTGGAATAAGCAATTAATTGGCCCTCGGAAACAATTGGAAAACTTGATTGGTAAACCGGTTAATTATTTTTCGTACCCTTTTGGATTGTGGAATCAAAATGCCATTTTAAAACTTAAATCAGAAAATTTTAAACTGGCTTTTATACTTTCTTCCCAAAAAGATAAGACACATCCCGAATTTACCGTCAGAAGAAAAACCATAGCCGGAACTTGGTCTACTCCCACCATGTTAAAAGTGCTTCAGACTACTTTTCATTAAACAAAAATCCAACAGACTTAAAAAATCACGGGAAAGCTTGTGAAAATGAAGCAAACTTTGCGAACTTTGTACACAAGAAAAAACAACAATGGCAAAAATACTTACAGGAGTTCAAAGTACAGGAACTCCCCATTTAGGGAACTTATTAGGCGCAATCATTCCTGCAATTGAATTATCCAATAACCCAGCAAACGAATCCTTTCTTTTCATTGCTGATTTGCATTCGGTCACCCAAATAAAAAATGGCGAGACCTTACGTGCCAATACCTACAGTACGGCAGCGGCTTGGTTGGCTTGTGGACTAAATGTGGACAAAGTGGTTTTTTACCGTCAATCCGATGTGCCTCAAACGGCCGAATTGTCTTGGTACTTGAGTTGTTTTTTTCCGTTCCAAAGATTGACTTTAGCACATTCGTTCAAGGATAAATCAGATCGTTTAGAAGATGTGAATGCAGGATTATTTTCCTATCCAATGTTAATGGCTGCTGATATTTTATTGTATGATGCAGAGTTTGTTCCTGTGGGAAAAGACCAATTACAACACTTAGAAATCACGCGTGATGTCGCTTCTCGTTTCAATCACCAAATGGGTGAAACTTTTGTTATTCCTGAAGCTAAAATTCAAGAAGACAGTATGTTGATTCCGGGAACTAACGGCGGAAAAATGAGTAAATCGGCGAATAATGTAATCAACATCTTCTTAGATGACAAAGCCTTGCGCAAGCAAATTATGAGTATTGAAACGGATAGTACGCCACTAGAAGACCCAAAAAACCCTGATACTTGTAATGCTTTTGCTATTTATAAACTATTGGCCTCTGAAACGGAAATCGAAACTATGAAAGCCAATTATTTAGGTGGTAATTACGGTTATGGTCATGCCAAGCAAGCCTTGTTTGAACTGATTGTAGCAAAATTCAAAACCGAAAGAGAACAATACAATTACTACATGAACAACCTAGCCGAGGTAGATGAACTACTTCAAAAAGGCGCGCAAAAAGCAAGCGCTGTAGCGAATGGTGTTTTAGCAAAAGTGAGAGAAAAGTTGGGATTTGAAAAAATGGGATAACACCAATTTCACGGAATTTCACAAATTTTATTATTTCTAAAATTTCTCCAATCTGTGTTGCAATATCGTAAATCCAATATCGCAATATCGTATATTAAATCGCTTCAAACAACTTTCCCGGCAAAGGTCTAATCACGCCTTTCAGCTCCATATTCAACAAGATGCCTGAAATTTTAAAAATTGGAAAATCACATTCTAGAGCTATGATATCCAATAGTTCTTTCCCTGATTGTAGCAGGTAATCATAGATTTTTTGTTCGTCTTCATCCAAAGCAACAAACAATTGCTTTTGCACCGGTTTCACCGCTTTTTCCAAATCCCAATTCAGCATATAAATCAAATCAGCAGCACTAGTCAGCACATGTGCTTTTTGGGTTTTAATCAATGTATTACAGCCTTGACTGTATTTATCTGTCACGCGTCCTGGAACCGCAAACACATCCCGATTGTAATCATTCGCTATATTAGCCGTGATTAAACTACCTCCGCGCTCTGCCGATTCGATTACAATTGTCGCCTCGGTCATGCCCGCCACAATCCGATTTCGTCGGACAAAATTCTCTTTATCCGGATTCGAAGAACTCCAAAACTCAGTCATAAATCCGCCATTTTCTTCCATTTTAGCGACATATTTTTTATGAACTTTGGGGTAAATTTGATTCAATCCATGCGCCACAACTCCAATAGTTTGGAGATTGTTTTCCATAGCCAATTGATGTGCTACAATGTCAACGCCATAAGCAAAACCGCTTACAATAACCGGGTTTAAAGGCGCCAAGTCTTCGATGAGTTTTTTACAGAATTCGATGCCGTAGGAGGTGATTTGACGTGTCCCTACAATACTTATCGTTTTTCTATTTCTCAAATCAATGGTGCCTGAACTAAATAACACTAACGGACTATCTAAACAATGTTTCAGACGCTCTGGATAATCGCCGTCTTGAAAAGAGGTTGCAGTAATTTGATGGGAAGCAATAAATTCCAATTCGCTTTCTGCTTTCGCAAAAACCGATTGATCTTTGAAGTTTTGCAACAACACATTACCTATTCCGTCAATGGCAGCTAATTGCGATGATTTCGCTTTAAAAACAGCTTCGGCATGGCCAAAATGGGTTAGTAATTTTTTGGCTATAATATCGCCAACGCCCTCGACGCGTTGTAAGGCTAGCAAGTAAAATAATTCTTGGTCATTCATTTGGGGGCAAATTTGGAATCTAAATGTAATTAAAAATGGCGATTTGTCTGCGATTTTGAAATAAAAAATAGTGGCTAACTCTTTTTTATTCTTATTTTTGAAACAAGGCAAAATTATTAACTCACTGAAATAGAAACCGCTATAAAAAATTTGTCGATTGTTAATAAAAATTGTGAATAAAATTTTGATAACTATTTTCGTTGTATAACTTTGTTACTATGAAAATCGAAACTTATATCGCGCAACTTTTGTACCGTTACCAATGTGTAACAGTACCTGGTTTTGGTGCATTTTTAACTGAAATCCAATCCGCTCAATTAGTGGAAAGTTCCAACTCGTTTTTTCCTCCAAAAAAACTAATTTCTTTCAATGCTTATTTAAAAAATAATGATGGGCTGTTGGCTAATCATATTGCACAGACTGAGAAAACTTCTTACGAATATGCGGTAAGCGCTATTCAATACGAAGTGTTCAATTGGAAAAAAACCTTGCAAGAAACAGGCGTTTTCTCTATTAAAAATGTAGGTGATTTTTGTTTGAATGCAGATAGAAATTTAATTTTTACACCTTACGATCAAACCAATTACTTAAGTAGTTCTTTTGGTTTAAGTCCATTTGTTTCTCCTTTGGTTAAAAGAGCAATTTTTGAACAACAATTGGAAGCAATAGAAGAAAACGATACAATTCAATTGGTTCCTGAAACAAGAAATAAATATACGGTTTTAAAATATGCTGCTATTTTTGTTTTAGGATTAGGATTAACCGCTACAGTAGGCTATCCTATTTATCAAAATGAGATAGAAACTCAAAAAATAATTGTTGAAACCGCAGTTCAAAGACAGGTTCAAAACAAAATACAAGAAGCTACTTTCTTTATTGAAAGTCCAATTCCTGCTGTTACGCTTACTGTTAAAGAGGGGAAATTACCTTATCACATTATGGCAGGAGCGTTTAGAGACGAAGACAATGCACAACGTATTTTTGAAGATTTAAGTAGAAAAGGGTACAAAGCCAAACGCATTGAACGAAACAAACACGGTTTATATCCAGTACTTTATGGAAGTTTTTCTACCTATGCTGAGGCTGAAAAATTAAAAAACGAAATCAGAGCCAAAGAAAATCCTGAAGCTTGGATTTTAATTGAATCATTATAAATAAAAAACCGCCTTTCAGGGCGGTTTTTTATTTACTATATGTTTAAACTTGCTTTAAACATTCGCGCTTCTTCCCAACTGAATTTATCGCCATGTTTCTCCATTAAAGCATTTAGCGACTCTTCCTTATAGCCTTTAAACGCTGTTGCAAGTTCGTCTAATTTATCCGCCGGAATAATATCTTCGATAGCCACCACTTCGGTTTGAATCAAACGAACGAAATGACTATAAATCGTTTGTTTAGTCAACAATCTAATAGCTGCTATTTCGGCTATCGAATTGTTTTGTTTCCACAAATCGTAGGTTTCTTCCACCGTAGTTTTCTTAGTAGATGATTTGGTTTTCTTTTTAGGAAGATAGCGCTCTTCGTCTAAATCGTCGTCAATTAAATTGGCATTTACTTTTTTAAATGTCGCCTGAATCGCAGCAACTTTTCTACTGACATACATTTTTATTTCAGGTGAAGTTAGCTTTTCTTTCGAAATGGTTTCTCCTGCCACAACCGTTTCTATCAGTAGTTTGGCCTTCATTAAACGGATAACCGCTTTGGTTTGAAGCTCTTCTAAAAGCACTAATTCGTCAAAATACGCCTTAGCTTTTTTAAGTCGCTTCACTTCTTCTAATTTCCATAAAATTTCAAAAACCAACTCGTCCATTGGAACCATAAAATAGGTAAATGCTGCTTGCATTCGCTCTGAAATATGGTTCAAATCGACCGTCTCCTGACTAAAAAGCACATTCAATTGCTGAATGAATTTTTTAGCAGGTTCGACCACTTTTTCAATTCGTTCGGTTTGTTCTTTGGCCCAAAACGAATATTTGGCTTTGGAGGATATTTCTGATTTATCATTATAACTATACTCATGGTTGCGCCATTCTTGAACTAATTCGGCCCATTCGAAGGTTTGAACTAAATACTGATGAATGAAATTTTTAGTTTCAAAATGCAAAGCATTTTCCAAATGCGTTTCAGATGCTTTATTTAACGAATAATCCATGACGTCCTGATCGTTTGAAATACCATTCATTTGCAGCGGAGAAAGCAAAATAAGCCCTTTTAACGAACGTAAGCGCGATAATGCTACGTATGCTTGTCCGGGAAGAAAAACCTGCGATACATCAAGCGCTGCTTTGTCAAAAGTCAATCCTTGACTTTTATGAACCGTAATAGCCCAAGCCAACTTTATCGGATAATGCACAAAAGTGCCTAAAGTTTCTTCTTCGATTTCTTTGGTTGTGCCGTTTACTTTGTAGCGAATGTTTTGCCATTCGTATTTTTCAACCTCTATGGTTTTATTTTCTTCAGGAAAATGCACTAAAATTTCTTTAGCCGAAAGCGATTTAACCACACCCATTTTTCCGTTGAAGTATTTTTTGTCAAAAGACAAATCATTTTTAACGAACATAATTTGCGCGCCTTCTTTCAAGCGCAAAACTTCATCAACTGGGTAAATTTTATCAGGAAAATCGCCTGTTATTTCAGGTAAATACGACCATTCTTTTCCCTCTAAAGCTTCCAAAGCATCGGTATTCATGGCGTCTGCTTTGGCATTATGGGTCGTTAAAGTAATATAACCCTTATTAGCTTTCAAATCGAAATTAGGTTGGACATATTGATTTAGAGCGACAATGTCTTCTTTCGAAATTTGATTATTGCGCAAGTTATTCAAGACCGAAATAAACGCATCGTCAGTCTGACGGAAGATTTTATCCAACTCAATATACAGAGGTGGATTTTGTTGGACCACATGCGAATGGAAAAAGAATTTTCCTTTGTAATGATTCTTCAAAGTACGCCATTCATCATCTCGAATTACAGGAGGTAATTGCAATAAATCGCCAATAAATAAAACCTGAACTCCACCAAACGGACTATTTTTTTTGCGGACTGTTTGCATCATAAAATCCATGGCATCCAGTAAATCGGCACGGAGCATACTCACTTCGTCAATAATCAGCAGTTCCATATTTCGAATTACCGATTGCTTCAAGCCACTCATTTTAAAATGGCGACGCAGCGTAGCTTTGGTTTCAAACTTGGTGCTTTCAGAAAAATCGGGAGCTGAATTATCTGGAATAAATCCGCCAAAAGGCAATTGAAACATGGAGTGAATGGTTACCCCACCCGCGTTTAAGGCAGCGATTCCTGTGGGCGCAACTACAACCGTGTTTTTGTGGGTAGTTTCAATGATTTCGCGAAGCAAAGTGGTTTTTCCCGTTCCGGCTTTTCCAGTAAGAAAAACGGAACGTTGCGTCTGGTTGATGAATCGTAAAGTATAGGTGGCGGCTTCAGAAATAGTTTGCATCAGGCGGATAGATTTGAGAATGCTAAAATATTGAAAATAAAGATTCCTTAGTGAATTAGATGTAAAAAAAATGCCTTCGGTCTAGTTCTAGACGAAGGCATTTTAAAGATGTTAACTTCAATTATTTTTTTGCTGGTGCTTTTTCTTCTTTAGCTCCACCTGCTTTATATTTTTCGTTTAATGCTTTGATTAAATCTTTTGTGATATCGTATTTTTCTTCAGCATATAAAACAGAGGCTACATCACCTGTTCCGAAGATATAAGAATATCCTTTTTCTTTTCCGTAAGCTTTGATGAATTTTTTCACACCCGAAACCAAAGAATCCATTTCTTTTCCGCTTTCTTGTTGCAATTGTTGAGACAATTGTTGTTGAGCATAACCCAATTGTTGTTCTCTTTTTTGTAATTCAGCACCTTTTTGTTGCGCCCAAGCTTGTCCGTTAGCCTGTGCTTGCGATTGAAAATTAGCAGCCTCTTGTTTGAAACGATTAATTTCAGCTTCTAATTGTCTTCCTTTTTCGTCTGCTTGTGCTTTGTATTTGGCTTCAAGGTCTTTTGCCTCTGTATATTCTTTCATTAATTCTGAAGTGTCTACATAAGCTGTTTTAACTTCTTTAACCTCTGCTTTTTTGTCACAAGCAATAACTGAAATTGAAAGTGCAATAATTACTAATACTTTTTTCATTTTGTGAATTTGTAAATTTTAAGTGTATGAGACAAAAATATAAAAAAATAGATAGCCTCAACAAAAACTTCGAAAAATGCTATACTATTTGTTATATCAATTTTTATTATAAACGTTATAATAGTTATAAGTCAAAGCTATTAAAACCGGCTTTATATTAAACGCCGTAAGGCGCATTCTTAAAAAAGACAACAAAAGCCTTGTTTTAAATCAAAAAAACGCCTTAAATGCGCTTAAATTGATTTTTACCAGTTTTTTAAGATGTAAATATGAGAAGAATACTCTAAATCGGACTTGCCTTTGATATTTGACCATAATCCAATGAAAAATGCCTTTACAAAATTCATTCTACCTGTTTTGTATTTTTCAGAAAGCAAACTCACATAAAACGAATCAAATTTCATGGGTAGTATTTTGACTAATTCCATTTGTTCTTTTTGAAATAATTTTTGAATAGCTGTTTTCGAAAAATGCCAAAAGTGAATCGGCACATCATAAGCTGCCCAAAATTTTCCGTAATGCTGAGCGTCGAAAGATTTGAAATTTGGGACCGCAATAATTAAAGAACCTGTTGGTTTCAATAAACGTTTCAATTCTTTTATTTGGTGATCCAAATCCGGAACGTGTTCTAAAACATGCCACATTGTAATCACATCAAAAGAACGGTCTTCTAATTGGGCAATGGCTTCTACAAAAGAAACGCCTTTGTTAATGGCAATTTGTTTTGCTTTATCGCTTGGTTCTACTCCTGTTGTTTGCCAACCATCTTGTTGAGCCACCGAAAGAAATTCACCTGTTCCCGCTCCAATGTCTAAAATTTTTCCTTTGTTTGGTTGTAATGAATTAATTAAATTTAGTTTGTTTTTTAAAG
The DNA here is from genome assembly GCF_031537875.1 of Flavobacterium sp. Lineage (GTDB taxonomy): Bacteria > Bacteroidota > Bacteroidia > Flavobacteriales > Flavobacteriaceae > Flavobacterium. Next base: position 80,568 of record NZ_JAVKNB010000005.1, read on the forward strand.
CAATGCCTTTTACAAAGTGATAGGCTTTTTCAAACAAAGATCGTTTGCTGTCGGTATGCGAAATATAATCAGCGCTTTCGTAATACTTTCCCAACACATCCAAACTCGGTTGCGGATGCGTAATCAACATGTCCAATTCTTCGTCATGATACAAATCGAAAACTTCTTTAGAAACAGAATAATCGGTAACGGTAAGAAAATGCTTTTTGTTTGAAATATCCATTTTAAATTTTATTCTTTTAGTTTACATCCTTTTAAAACAAAGGCCTCGCAAAGTAGTTTCACGTGGAACAATCTATCTTCCCATATAAATCAACAAGACCGAAACATCGCTTGGCGACACACCGCTAATTCTTGACGCCTGCGCAATCGTGGCTGGTTTAATCTTACTAAGCTTTTGTTTCGCTTCAATCGACATCGATTTGATTTTGTTATAATCAAAATCTTCTGGGATTTTTACTTCTTCTAAACGAGTTAGTTTATCTGCGTTGTTTCTTTCTTTTTCAATATAGCCCGAATACTTCACTTGGATTTCGGCTTGCTCAATAATTTCTTGATCTAAGTTGTTTTCTTCTATGTAAGTCGTTACTTTTTCAAACTGCAACATATCCTCTAAGTCGATTTGAGGTCGAGAAAATATCTTAAACATCTTATCGCCTTGTGTAATCGGCGCTGTAGCTTTCGCTTCTAAAATAGGGTTGGTTTCGGCAACAGAAACACTTGTTTCTTTAAAGAAATTGACCATCTTTTCCGATTCTTTTAGCTTAAATTCCATACGACGCAAACGTGACTCAGAAGCCAAACCAATTTCGTACGACATTGGCGTCAATCTAAAATCGGCATTATCTTGGCGCAATAAGGTTCTGTATTCGGCACGAGAAGTAAACATTCTATAAGGTTCTTCTGTTCCTTTTGTGATTAAATCGTCAATCAAAACTCCAATATAAGCTTCATCTCTTTTTAAAATCAACGGTGCTTTTTCATGGACTTTTAAATGTGCATTGATACCCGCCATCAACCCTTGAGAAGCAGCTTCTTCATATCCTGTCGTTCCGTTAATTTGTCCAGCAAAATACAAGCCCTCAACCAACTTGGTTTCCAAAGTATGTCTCAACTGCGTTGGAGGAAAATAATCGTATTCAATAGCGTAACCAGGACGTAAAAATTTCACTTTTTCAAATCCCACCACCGAACTTAATGCTTTAAATTGTATATCTTCTGGCAAAGAAGTAGAGAAACCATTTACGTATACTTCGCAGGTTTTCCACCCTTCAGGTTCAACAAACAATTGGTGTCTTTCTTTATCAGCAAAACGATTGATTTTATCTTCGATAGAAGGACAATATCTAGGTCCTAAACTTTTAATTCGACCATTAAACATCGGCGAACGATCAAATCCTTCTCTTAAGATATCATGAACGTCTAAAGAAGTATAGGTCATGTGACACGATCTTTGGTGAATCAACGGAGCTGTTACATCAGAGTATGAAAATTTATCCGGTTTAGCATCTCCTTTTTCTTCGTTCATTTTAGAATAATCCAATGAGCGTCCGTCCACACGTGGAGGCGTACCTGTTTTCATTCTTCCAGCTTGAAAACCTGCCTTTACTAAGTCCTCCGTAATGCCGTAAGAAGCACTTTCTCCTGCTCTACCTCCTCCAAATTGTTTTTCTCCAATATGAATCAATCCATTTAAAAAAGTACCGTTGGTTAAGACTACTGATTTGGATTTAATTTCTATTCCAAGAGCTGTTCGAATCCCTTGAATTTTTCCGTTTTCAATAATCAAACCACTAACCATTTCTTGATAAAAATCAAGATTTGGAGTTGCTTCTAACATCATTCTCCATTCTTCCGAAAAACGCATTCTATCACTTTGAACACGAGGTGACCACATGGCCGGACCTTTGGATTTGTTCAACATTTTAAACTGAATGGCGGTTCTATCTGAAACAATTCCGGAATACCCTCCAAGCGCATCAATCTCACGTACAATCTGCCCTTTTGCAATTCCGCCCATAGCAGGATTACAAGACATTTGCGCAATGTTTTGCAAGCTCATCGTTACCAACAGTGTTGTTGAGCCTAAATTAGCAGCAGCGGCAGCGGCTTCACAACCAGCGTGACCCGCACCTACAACAATTACATCATACTCGTTTAGAAACATTTTCTTATTGTTTAATCCTTTTTAAATTGGATTTGTGAATTGAATTCTGTTTTTACTGTTTAATGTTCCACGTGGAACATCATAATTTCAAATGTAAAATAAACAACTATTGTTCCACGTGAAACATAGCTAGTTTTTCATCCTCTTTAGAGCGCATTAATTGCTCATCGGCTTCTGTTTTGTCCTTATATCCGCAGTAATGCAAAACACCATGAACCAACACTCTTTTTAACTCTTCTTCAAACGAAACGTTGAAATCATTTGCGTTATCTTGAACTCTTTCAACAGACACAAAAATATCTCCATTAAGTTCGTTACCCATAGAATAATCAAAGCTAATGATGTCGGTCAATGTGTCGTGATTTAAATATTCTAAATTGATTTTTAAAAGATATTCGTCATCACAAAAGATATAATTAATCTCACCTTCCTTCTTGTCTTCAGAAACAATTACCTTAGATAACCAAGAAGAAATAGCTTCTTCATTATCTAGAGCAAAGTTAGTTTCGTAGTTAAAATCGATCATTTTTTATTGAAATAATTTTGAACCTTTTCGTTAAAATTCGAGCGCAAAGGTAAGGATTGTCTATTTAATATCTCTATGCTGTTTAAATATTCTAACAAGGGCTTAGGTAACGCATTTGCTTGATTAGAAAATTGTTTTTTGTTGGTTTGCGATTCGCGTTTATTTTCTTCCCCTTGTTGCTGCAAAGCGGTCTTTAATTTCAATAATTCTTGTTGGATGTTAGATGCTTTTTGAATCGTTTCATTTTTAAATCCTTTATTCAGCAATTGTTTTTCTAGCTGTTTCATTTGGTCTAATGCGGCTTGTCCCTTAGAACCCAAACCTTGCTTTTCTAATTCGTTCTCTAAAGCTTCTCTCAGCTTGCGTTGCTCTTTATAAATTTGCATAATAGCTTCAGCATCGCCTTCGCCTTCTTCGCCACTTTGACCCTTCTTCTGTGGGTTACCCGATTTGCCATCTTGGCCATTGTCTTTCAATCCTTGCTTCATTTGTTCGCCTAAACCTTGTTGCTTTTTGATGATGTCTGGCAATTGCATTCCTTGACCTTGGCCTTGCCCTGGTTTGGGTTTTCCGCTACTCATTCCAGACAAAGACATTTGCATATTAAACAACATATCGCTCAATCGGTCAGCTAGTTTGTTGGCTTCAGAAACGGCATATTGCTGGTGCGAAACTCCTTTTGCAAATTGTGAATTGGTTAAGGTTTCAATAGCACTATTTATACTGTATTCTACATTACCTACTTGTTTGGTAAACTCTTCTGTAATCTGAGGATTGCGCAAAGACATCGCAAACAAACTGTCATCAACATGTTTGAATTGCTGTTTCAAATTCTGTTGGATTTTAATGTTTTTGTTAAACGAAGGCGAAGCAGATCTAGTCGATTTAAATTGCTTCATCACGTCCTCTTGTCCATTAGAAAAGGCTAAAAGATTATCGGTAATTTGACGCAAAGTTTTAACATCTTCATTCAATTGTTCCATTTCCGAAGACTCCATGCTTTCTTGCATTTTTTGAGATAATTCCTTCATTTTCTTAGCGGCAGATTTTTGCTTGGGTTGTGCTTTTTGAGAGTTATTTTTCTCTAATTCATCTAGCGCTTTTTTCAAATCATCGTCAATGCTTTTTTCTTTTGCCTCTTCATTTGGCAAATCCAAAGGTGACTTTAATTCCTTATTGTCTTTTTGTAGTTCCTTCAACTCTTTCTGAATCTTATCAAAAGCCGCATTCACATCTGCTTGTTTTTGGGAATTGTTCTCTTTTCCTTTATTGGCTAATTGCTCTTGTTGGTCTGAAAGTTGGTCTAATTTATTAGCTAATTGTTGGGCTTTTTTCTCTACATAAAACTTCTTCGTTAATTCAACTAATTGAGCCAAATTCTTAGTTTGATTTTTACTTTGCTGTTTGTAATTGTCTAATTTTTGAAGCAACTCCTCCGCTCCTATTTTATCGTTTAGCTTTTGAAGTTCGTCCAACAATTTTTTGTTTTTATCCGATTCTTGAGTGGCTTTTTCAAGACGCTTGACTAAGTTGTCTTTTAACTCGTCTTTTTGTTCTGATTTAAAGTTCTCTAAATTGGCTTTCATCTTCTCGGCAAATTCCTGCATCATTTGTTCCTGCGTTTTTTGACGCTTTAAAAAATCAGATACCTTTTGCTGATCTTTGAATTCAAACTCGTTTTTCTCCTTGCCTAGTTTTTTCAATTGATCAAGTGCAGACATTTGCATATCTTGAGCCTTTAAAGACTTTTCTAATCCAGTGCTGTTTTCATTTTGCTGTTGTAAGGATTGTGCTTCCTTTTCTTCAGCAGTTGCCAAACGAGAAGAAAAAACTGCAGATTTAGTTCGCTTAAAATGATGAATGGCATCGTTGTCAAGAACCTCAAAGTAATACTCATAAGAAACACCTTGCTGCACAGGTAGATTACTTGGAAACGAAAAAACAAACTGATCAAAAGCTGCCTTCTTAATGGCAATTGTTCCACGTTTAGCGGCGGCGGGTTTGTCTTTAGGATAATAGACTACTTGCAATTGAGACAATCCATAATCGTCTGCTATTTGACCTAAAATATAACTGTTACCCAACTTTAAACTATCCGGTGCAGTTCTCACTTGTATAGTAGGAAACTGATCTTTAACTACTGCGAGCTGATAATTCAATTGTTCATGCTGTTTTGAATTCGAATTAGAGCTACTGATTTGATAATCTGTGTTTTGAAAGATGTTTTTTGATAAAATAAATCGATTCTCTTTCTTGGCAAACAAAAGTGAATTTCCAGCAGTTTTCCAATTCATATTTTGGGTAGCTTGTGTAGTAATTTTCCAAGTTACTTTTGTTCCTTCGGGAATACTGGCGTTTCCTGTGCCTTGAATCGTTTCGGACTTCTTGTTCAAATACGATGGGAAACGCAATTGCATCTCGAAATTTGAAATAGAAGGAACCGCAACAACTTGCAACTCATATTCGTTTGAACTCAGTTCATTCGCTTCTAAATGAAATCTAGTATTTTGTTCAGGATGTGCTATTTTAAATTCAAACTCACCAGGGCGAACGGATTCCATATAGTAACTTTCGTTATTGAAGAAAATCATGGTTTTCTCCGGAACTACTTTTCCTTCGGTTCGAACACTGATAATAAAATCTTTATTTTGTTCGGTAACCAAAGACGAATTCAAAATTTTAAATTCGAACGGTGCCGGTGGAGCAAATGCCGTATTAAAATGTACTACGCGATTAAAACTTTGAAAAATAACTGAGCCGTTTCCTGTAATGTAAAAAATCAAGATCAAAAATATTGGAAGTACAGCCCAAGGCAAATACTTTTTATTCGCCTTAAAATTAACCGCATTACTAAATGGAATGGGTTGCAATTCTATTGATTTTTGTTCAATTGAAGCCAACAATAATTCCGATTGCGCTTTGTTTTGTGTCAGCTGAAGAAAGTTGGTTAGCCTGTCCTCTACTTCATTGAAATGATTTCCAATTATCGATGCGGCTTGAGTATAATCAATTCCTTTTTGCAATTTGACCAACTTAAAAATCGGGAATAAAATCAGTCGGACTAATAAAAACAACTCGACTAAAATAAACAACCAAAACAAAAATGTTCGTCCTATTGGCTGTAGCCAAAGAAAAAACTCAACAGACAAAGTGAATAGAAAATACAACAATCCCAAACCGAAAAAGAAGATGATTCCCTTAATCAGTTCATTGGTATAAAACTTCCGAATGAAAGCTTCTAATTTTTGATATATTACTCCTTCTGTTGACAAATGGGTCTGCTTTATTTTTAACCAATAAAAGTAACAATTTATAAGAATACACCACTGTTAAAAAATCAATCAAAATATCACGATTTTTGAAGCTATATTTGCAACAGAATAAAAAAGATAAAACAGCTATCATGTCAAAGCCAATTCGTGTGCGTTTTGCACCCAGTCCAACAGGACCTTTACATATCGGTGGGGTTCGTACCGCCTTATTTAATTATTTGTTTGCCAAGAAAAATAACGGAACTTTCTTTTTACGAATCGAAGATACCGACCAAAATCGTTTTGTTCCTGGTGCCGAAGCCTATATTATGGAAGCCTTAGAATGGCTAGGAATTGCTCCTGATGAAACAGTAGGAAAAAATGAAAAATTTGGTCCCTATCGTCAAAGCGAAAGAAAGCATTTGTACCAAAACTATGCTGATCAATTGATCCATTCCGGAAATGCGTATTATGCTTTTGATACAGCCGAAGCGTTAGACGCGCATAGAAAACAACACGAAGAACAAGGTAAAACATTCATTTATAACCACCACAACAGAGAAAAACTAGATACTTCGTTAGTTCTTTCCAAAGAAGCAACTGAACAAAGAATTGCTGCGGGAGAAGATTATGTAATCCGTTTTAAAACTCCGGTAAATGAAACTTTGCATCTTAATGATATCATTCGTGGCGACGTAAAATTTGAAACGAATTTATTAGACGATAAAGTGTTGTTTAAAAGTGACGGAATGCCCACCTATCACTTAGCAAATATTGTAGACGATCATTTAATGGAAACCTCACACGTAATTCGTGGCGAAGAATGGTTGCCATCTATGCCGTTACACGTTTTGTTGTACCGCGCCTTTGGTTGGGATGCACCAGAATTTGCGCATTTACCTTTGATTCTAAAACCAATTGGAAACGGAAAATTATCCAAAAGAGATGGCGACAAAATGGGATTTCCGGTGTTTCCATTAGAATGGAAAACCGAAGAAGGGGTTTCGTCTGGTTACAGAGAAAAAGGATTTTTTCCAGAGGCTGTAGTTAACTTTTTAGCGCTATTGGGATGGAACGACGGAACTGAAAAAGAATTGTTTTCTTTAGAAGAATTAGTTAAAAATTTCGATTTAAACAGAGTACATAAAGCGGGTGCTAAATTTGATCCTGAAAAAAACAAATGGTTCAATCACCAGTATTTGATGCAACAATCAGACGGTGATTTGGCGAAAACCTTCTCTCCTATTTTGAATGAAAAAGGAATTACTGTTGAAGAAAACAAATTGATTTCCATTGTTTCTTTAATAAAAGAACGTGCACATTTTGTGTCTGAATTTTGGGAATTGAGCGATTACTTTTTTGAATCACCGACTACTTATGACGAAAAGGCAACCAAAAACTGGAAAGAAGAAACCCCTGGATTAATGGAAAATTTAATTAAGGTTTTAGAAGGAATTCAAGACTATACTGCTGCAAATATTGAAAGTATTGTAAAGGAATGGATGACTGCAAACGAAATTGGAATGGGGAAAGTAATGCAGCCGTTCCGTTTGAGTCTAGTAGGTGCGTTAAAAGGTCCTCACCTGTTTGATATTGCTGAATTAATTGGCAAACAAGAAACAATTCAACGAATTCAAAAAGCAATAACTAGTTTATAATTTTAGATTTGATATAAAAAGAAAAGAGGCTTAATCGCCTCTTTTTTTATTGATAAGCCAATTGATAAGATACGGAATGGCGATTTGTAAAATCATTCCGTAAGAATTAGATAGCTTTAATTGTAAAGATGCTAGCGCTTCCTGAAACAAATTTTCAGGCTGAAGCGATTCTTTAGTTTTATCTATGTTCAACAAAATGTGTTGGACATGGATTTCTTTTTCCAACTTTAGCATTTCTAAGTCGGAATTGATTTGGTCGTAAGATGAATATTTTTTAGCCATAATTAATCGTTAAAAAAGATGGTAGAAAATTTCTCTAAAATTGGACCTTCAACAATTTTGTCTTTTACCAAAAACAACAATAACGATAGGATTAAATAAAACCCTCCAACGGACAAAAATCCCATAACAATATTGTCTAAATAGGCACCAATTGCAAATGCCGCAGCAATAGAACCAAACAAAATTACCATACTCAAGCAAATCGCAATTAAAAGGAATTTAACAATCATTGTAGTGGATTGCATCAATACTTTAAAACCACGGAGTTTGTAATACTCCATATTAGTTTCAAGATAGCCTTTTGCGTGTTCTTGAATTTGTTCGGTTTGGTTTTTTATATCTTCAAAAGCCATAATTTAGTGTTTGTGGTGAAACTTATTTTTGAAGCTTGGCGTTTTGCTCTTTTAGCTCCGCTAACTTTTGTTCTAAAAATGAAATAAGGTCTTCGGTTTTATGACTTGCATTAGAAACCATATCCTCAAACGAATCTTCTAAATTATCTTTTGAATGAGTCAGCTTACTTTTTAATTGTTCTGAAACTTCATCTAATTTTTGTTTCAAATCATCTTTTGCATCTTTAAAACCATCTTTAATTTTTTCTCTAGTTTTTGTTCCTTTATCTGGTGCATACAAAATTCCAATTCCGACTCCAACCAATGCACCTGTTAAAAGTGCCAAAAAAGAATTTCCTGAAGTATTTGACATAATTTCCATTATTTAAGGATTACACCATTAAAGATACAACAAATTTATTCTTTTGTGAGTTAAGAACTCGTTAAAGTGCTTTTTTATAAGATAAAACGCTTTTAAAGACCGTGAATAAGCTTTGTTTTAAAAAATGATGTGTTGGGTTGTAAAAAAGAAAAAAACGCTTTAAAATTGATTTATTAAAGCTATTTTTAATTATGTAAATCAATAGTAAAATACAAAACAATAAGAAATAATTATAATAACAAAAACCCACTTTAGAGTGGGTTTTTAATTTGTAAAATCTATGAATAGAGTTTTTTTAAATTTGGTTTAAAAGAGACAAAACGGTTTCATTTTTTTCAGTTGCTTTTAATTCCAATAACGCTGGTTTAAAATTTTCTAAATTAACCGTGTCGTGAATTAAATTTTGTAAAACCGAAATTCGAACTAAAGCCAATTGACTTTTTAAAGACATGGTGTATAATTTTGATAATGCTTCGGATTCGATATCAGATGGGTTTACTTTATCCGAATGTTCTAAAATCAAATTAGCAAACAACAATGAATTGTTGTCGTTCTTGATGTTTTTTACAATCGTTTGGTTGACCAAACTGTAGTTGTCAATATTTTTGATGTTTTCAATAATCGTTTTTAATACCAATTCCGCTGCTGAAGGATCTTTTTCTTTAACGTATTTATTGATTTCTTTTTGAGTATTCATCAATAAATTTTCTTCTTTCTTTCCTTTTTCTTCCCAAGCGTCTTTTAAACCTACGGTTTTATTGAAAACCAACTTTTCAGCGGTTGAATCTTTATCCACATTGAAATAACCCAAACGTTGGAACTGAAATTTATCTCCGGCTTGAACAGTTTGTAAACTTGGTTCTACAAATCCAGTGCTAATTTGCAACGAATTGGGATTCATAAAATCCAAGAAATTCTTCTCTTTATGACTATCTGGTGCTTCATCAATAAACAAACGATCGTACAAACGAACTTCGGCCTCAATGGCGTGTGTAATAGATACCCAATGTAAGGTTCCTGACACTTTTCTTTGACTGGCTTCGCTTCCACTTCCGCTTCGGCTATCTTGATCATAAGAAACATGGATTTCGGTAATGTTTCCATTAGCGTCTTTTACAACGGATTCGCCTTTAATGATGTAGGCATTTTTTAGACGCACTTCTTTTCCTAAACTCAAACGGAAAAATTTGGCTGGCGCTTCTTCTAAAAAGTCTTCTCTTTCGATATACAATTCTCTTGAAAAAGGCACTTTTCTATAACCAGCACTTTCATCTTCTTGGTTATTTTCGGCGTCCAACCACTCCTCTTTTCCTTCAGGATAATTCGTAATTACCACTTTTACAGGGTCTAAAACCGCCATAACACGAGGGGCCGTTTTATTCAAATCTTCGCGCAAGCAAAACTCTAAAAGTGAATAATCAATTACATTTTCTCTTTTGGCAACGCCAATAATATCGCAAAACTTACGAATAGAATTTGGGGTATACCCTCTTCTTCGTAAACCAGAAATCGTTGGCATTCTTGGGTCGTCCCAACCATCTACAAAATTTTCTTGAACCAATTGCAAGAGTTTTCTCTTACTCATCACAGTGTAATTCAAGTTCAAACGAGCAAATTCGTATTGGTTAGGTCTTACCTTGTTTGTATCATAAATTTGGTCTAAAAACCAATTATATAATTCACGGTGCATCACAAATTCTAAGGTACAAATAGAATGTGAAATTTGTTCGATATAATCACTTTCTCCGTGTGCATAATCGTACATCGGATAAATTTTCCATTCGTTAGCGGTTCTGTGATGATGACGATGTAAAATACGATACATCAAAGGATCACGCATCAACATATTGGTCGAAGCCATATCAATTTTAGCACGTAAAACGTGAGTTCCTTCTGGAAAATCACCATTTTTCATCGCTTCAAACAGAGCTAAATTTTCTTCTATAGAACGATTTCTGTATGGTCCATCAACTCCAGGTTGAGTTGGTGTTCCTTTTTGAGCCGCCATTTCTTCTGAAGTTTGGCTATCTACATAGGCTTTTCCGTTTTTAATCATTTGAACTGCCCAGTCGTATAGCTGTTGGAAATAATCAGACGAATACAATTCTTCGGTCCAATTAAATCCCAACCATTTCAAATCTTCTTTAATAGCATCCACATATTCTTGCTCCTCTTTGGCTGGATTAGTGTCGTCAAAACGCAAATTTACAGGCGCATTGTACTTTAATCCTAAACCAAAATTCAAACAAATCGATTTAGCATGACCAATGTGTAAATACCCATTAGGCTCTGGCGGAAAACGAAAACGTAGTTTTTCTTGAGGAAAACCCGACGCTACACTATCTTCTATAATTTGTTCAATGAAATGCAATGATTTTTCTTCTGATGCCATTTTAAAAATTTTGAAAAGCAAAGTTATCAAATTTGTTGGTGATTCGTCGATTTATCAAGTGGTTTATTCGGGTTTGAATCTAAAAAAACAAAAGATTTTGTACTTTTATCCCGGCATACCGATTAAAATTTATCTCTAAAATCATAAAAATGGGAACCATTAAGCTAAAAAATATTCGCACTTTCTCCTACCACGGTTGTTTAGTTGAAGAAGGAAAAATAGGGTCGGATTACAGTGTGGATTTAGAAATAAAAACAGATTTACGTAAATCTAGTATTTCGGATGATTTAGCTGACACGGTAGATTATGTGCTATTAAATCAAATTGTGGTAGAAGAAATGGCGATTCGATCTGATTTATTAGAACATGTAGCCCGTCGAATCATTGTTCGCATTTTTGCTGAAGCACCTTCTGTTTCTAGAATTAAAATTGGAGTTTCAAAATTAAATCCTCCTATTGGTGGTGACGTTGAAGCAGTTACCATTGAAATGGAAGAGTACAGAACTTAATTTGTAAAAGGGACTGTTGTAAAGTATAAACTTTTTGTTATCTTTGCCACCCAATAAACAATTGGCGTCGTGGCCGAGCGGCTAGGCTGGGCTCTGCAAAAGCTCCTACTCCGGTTCGAATCCGGACGATGCCTCAAAAACCTTCAAGGAAACTTGGAGGTTTTTTTTATGTTTATTGCGAGGTACGAAGCAATCTGAAAATTAAATAAATTCAACGCTCCTACTCCGGTTCTCCCTAAACGTCGGAACGCACTAAAATACAAGTATATACTTATAAAAATTGGAGGTTTTGTGTAATAGTACTGGGTAAAAAAAATTTAAGTAAAAGAAGAAGATTTAATTTTCAACCTACTTTTCAATCTTCTCCAAAGCATTTTTAACCATTTCTTTCTCTTTTGGAAACCAACCTTGAGCCATTAAAGCGACTCCAAATACGATTAAAACAATGCTAATTCCTTTTTTAATTTTTAGAATATTAGTGGGTGTTAATTTTGATTTTAATTGTTTCGCTAAGACGATTTTTAAACAGTCTACTAACAAATACGATACAATTACTGAGGTAAAAAAAGTCAACATTCTAGGGGTTTGCATGTCTAATTTTGGTCCTACTGAAATGATAATAGCCAACCAAAATCCTAATACTCCAATATTAATTACGTTTAAGAAAAACCCTTTTGCTAGAAGACTTCCGTAATTTTTTTTAATGATTTCATCATCAATAGCTTCGTACTGAATTTTAGCTTGTTTTTTTAATTTAACAAATGAAATTATACCATAAGCCACCATTACAATACCACCAAAAATAAATAAAGCTGGTTTGTCTTTTAAACTTGCAATCAAACGATAACTTCCTAAATAAGCTACTCCAATAAAGAAAATATCACCTAAAACAACCCCTAAATCAAAAGCTAAAGCCGCTCTAAATCCTTTGGTTATACTGGTTTCTATTAAAATAAAAAATACAGGACCTATCATAAAACTGAGGAAAATTCCCCAAGGTAATCCAGTTAAAATATCGTTTATCATTAGTGTAAGATTTGGGTTTTTAAACTAATTACTTTACTATTTCTATATGCCCTCCGGCAACTGTTTTTTGGTTGACTTGTTTTGGTTTACCATAAATCGAAATATCTCCACCTACTCTAACTTTAGCATCTACTAATTCAGTAGTAAAAACAGTAGCTTCGCCACCTGCATTGATACTAATTACAGTTTGTTCAGTGGTTAATTCTTTTCCTTCATACATTCCACCTGTAGAAATAACAATCTCTTGATTTTTAGCAGTTCCTTCAACAGCAACAATACCTCCACTTAGAATTTTTGTATTTAATTTTGATACTTCTAAATGAATATCAATTTTAGCTCCTTCTTTTGCAATAATATTAAAATCCGTTCCTTTAAAAACAGCTTCACTTGAAATTTGAGATCCTTCATTAGCTTCCACAGCATCTAAATCTATGTAATATACTTTGGCGTGAATAGTATTGCCTTTTAATAATTTTGTTAATGGCATTCGTAATTTTAATTCTCCATTTCTATTTACAACTTCAGCTTGATCAGCATTAGTTCCAGAAAGAATTACCTTGTTTTCTTCAGAAGGAATTAATTGTACTTCGATTTGATCAAAAGCAGTTACTTTATGAAAATCACCTACTTTTTTCTCGGTTTGAGAATAGGTTAATGAACTGATTAATAATAAACTAAATACTATTTTTTTCATTATTTTAAAATTTAAATATACTTATTCGTTTCTTCTAATAAAGTGAAAATCCAATTGTTTTTTAACTAAATCAGCGTTTTTTACTTTTACAAAAATTTCATCACCTAGTTGTAATAAACCGTGCGAAGTAGCGCCAACTAAAGCATATTGTTTTTCGTCAAAAGTATAATAATCCTCTTTAATATCTCTAATTCGGACCATTCCTTCGCATTTATTTTCGATAATTTCTACATAAATACCCCATTCTGTTACTCCAGAAATCACTCCTAAAAACTCCTGATCTTGGTGATTTTGCATGTATTTTACCTGCATGTATTTGATAGAATCCCGTTCTGCATTCGTGGCTAAACCTTCCATAGTGGACGAATGTAAACATTTAGTTTCATAGGTTTCTTCATCTACTGATTTTCCACCGTCTAAATAATACTGTAATAAACGATGCACCATCACATCAGGATAACGACGAATAGGTGAAGTAAAATGTGAATAATAATCAAAAGCTAATCCGTAATGACCAATATTATCCGTAGAATATTTAGCTTTACTCATACTTCGAATAGTTAGCGTATCAATTAGATTTTGCTCTTTAGTACCAACAACTTCGCTTAGTAAATTATTCAACGATTTTGATATATCTCCTTTGTTTCTAAAGTCGATTTTATAACCAAACTTAGCAATAACCGTTTGCATCGCAATTAATTTATCTTCATTAGGCTCATCGTGAATACGATAGATAAATGTTTTCTTTTGTTTACCAATAAATTCAGCTACTTTTCTATTCGCTAAAAGCATGAATTCTTCAATCAAATGATTCGCATCTTTCGATATTTTAAAGTACACTCCGGCAGGTTCTCCTTCTTGATCTAAATTGAATTTTACTTCTACTTTATCAAATGAAATAGCACCTTCATTCATTCGGTTTCTACGTAAAATCTTTGCTAATTCATCTAATTTTAAAGTAGCATTAACAATCTCTGGTGAAACTTGATACGGAGCACCTGTAATAGAAACTTCTTTCGGAATGGTATCATCCTTAGTTTCTATAATATATTGCGCTTCTTCATAAGCAAAACGTTGGTCAGAGAAAATTACTGTTCTTCCAAACCATTGATTAACAACTTGTGCTTTTTCATTAATTTCAAATACAGCAGAGAAAGTATATTTTTCTTCATGAGGTCGTAAAGAACAAGCGTAATTAGACAACACTTCAGGTAACATAGGTACTACTCTATCTACTAAATACACAGAAGTGGCTCTTTGATAGGCTTCATCATCTAAAATAGTTCCTTCTTCTAAATAAAAAGAAACATCAGCAATATGGATTCCAATTTCATAATTTCCATTGGCTAACTTTTTGAAAGACAAGGCATCATCAAAATCTTTCGCATCTTTTGGATCAATAGTAAAAGTCAACGTATCGCGCATATCACGACGCTTGGCTATTTCACTTTCGTGAATAGTAGTATCAATTTTTTGTGCATAGGTTTCTACTTCAATAGGAAATTCAGAAGGTAAACCATATTCAGCTAAAATAGCATGAATTTCAGTATCATGTTCTCCTGGTTTTCCTAATACTTTAATCACTTTTCCAAAAGGACTATCCGCTCTTTTAGGCCAATCTTCAATATGAACTAATACCACATCTCCTTGCTCTGCCTCTCCTATTTTATCTTTTGGAATAAAAATATCGGTGTACATTTTAGGGTTGGCTGTTGAAACAAAAGAAAAATTCTTTTGAATATCAATAACACCCACAAAATCTGTTTTATTTCGTTCGATTACTTCAATCACTTCGCCTTCTGGACGACGACCTTTTCTACGGTTGTACACATACACTTTTACTGTATCTTTATCTAAAGCTCGATTCAAATTATTGGTTGGAATAAAAACATCTTCTTCTAAATCTGGACAAACAAAATAAGCTGTTTTCCGACCTGTCATATCAATTTTACCTTCGTAATAATCTTGACTAACCGCTTTAATTAAATATTTTCCAGGTTCTGATTCGATAATTGTTTTTTGAGCCGCTAGTATTTTTAAATCTTTTATAATTTGATTTCTACTTTGAGTATCGTCTAAATCTAATTTAGCAGCTATTTGTTTGTAATTAAATACTTTATTAGCACTTTGAGATAGTATTTTTACAATTTTTTCAGAGTATGTCTTCTCTTTTTTGAGCGGTTTTCTTAAACGCTTTCCCATATTTCTTTTCTTAAAAGTCTAAAATTACAAATAAGAAATCAGAATATTCTTTTAAAGACTCAGATTTATTAAAAATATAACTTTTACTACAACTTCATTTTTTCTAAAAAAATGTTTTTTTAAAATCTTCAAAGTTGTCAACATCTATTTAAAACAACAAAAAGAAAAGAAAATTTAAATTAATTTTTTAATGGTTATTATAGCGTGTTAATAGTTAGTATAAATTTTTTTAAAATGGATTTGAAATGAAGTTACAACTAGTTATTTTTAGTTATTAACATGGTTTTTTATAGCTAAAGAATTAAAAACAAAGCTATTCTTGTTTTTAATTAACAGCTGTTCATAACCTAAAACTTAGTCTTTTTGTAGATAAGTAAATTTTCAAAATCTGTTAATAAACCTCATTTTTCTATTCATAACTTTTATAAAAATTCAACAAACTATATTTGGATTTTTAATCTAGGTTTTGGATTACATTTTTTTCTTTTACCACCACAAAAAACTTCTTATATTCTATCTTGAGTTATTAACAAACTATGTTAATTTAATGTTAGCTGAAAATCAACTAATTGCGTTTTGCTATTAACAATTCAATTTTTTAACACTTTTGTTAGAAAAAACCAATTGATTTATAATTGTTTAAAGTCTTTTTAAACCCTATTTTTTTAGTAATGCATTGTTTATCTGATTCTTACCTTTTATTTAAGATTTACATTTGCATTGGTTAATAAAGAAGCAAAGAAACCAATCAATTCATGAATTCTAACTCAAAATCTTTCCTTATTTTTGAACACGAATTAAACACACTACTAACAATGAACATTTCTATTGGAAACGACCATGCCGGTCCAGAATATAAAAAAGCGATTGTGGCTATGCTTGAAGCAAAAGGTCATCAAATAACTAACTATGGTACCGACACCCCTGAAGCTGTTGATTATGCTGATTTTGCGCATCCTGTTGCAAAAGATGTGGAAGAGGGAAAAGCTGATTTTGGTATTGTGATTTGTGGTAGTGGGAATGGAATTGCGATGACAGTAAATAAACATCAAAAAGTGCGAGCCGCTTTGTGTTGGATGAAAGAAATTGCTGCCTTAGCACGTTTACATAACGATGCCAATGTGATTAGTATTCCAGCTCGTTATACCTCTATTCCACAGGCGGTAGAAATGGTTGAAATCTTTTTAAACACTGAATTTGAAGGCGGAAGACACCAAAACCGTGTCAATAAAATTGCTTGTCAATAAATACAAATAGTATCGGCATAAAAGAGTGCTAGTACTACTAAAAGCTGAAATAATACAATACTCCAAAACTTCCAAAGGAAACTTCTTTTGGAAGTTTTGTGTTTAAATACCCACATCCCGAAACCAGTTCCTATACTTCCTCCAAATAAAGCCCAGAGCAATAAACGGTTTTCGGCAATTCTTCTTTTTTTATTTCGAGCCAGATATTTGTCGTAACCCACTAAAACGAAGCTTACAACAGTAACTACTAAAAAATAACAATATAAAATCAGCATGAGAGTAGGGAATAGGACTCAAATATAAGATTTGTTTTTTACTATTAATTAGAAAAGTCCTCCACCTAAAATAAGTCGTAATATTCCAAAAATAATTACTAAAGTACATAGCGATTTTGATTTTGGAGATTCAGCAATACTGCTTAATATAAAACCAATAAAAGCTAGTGGTATTACAAGCCAGTTTAACCAACCTAATAGCGGTAAAAAAGCCAATACCATTCCTAAAAGCCAAAGTGTGGAGATAATTGAGGCGATAATTTTCATTTTATTGTAATTTTTAGTTTAATTGTATATTAATTTCCAAAGCCAATGACTTTTTTCAACTTCGGCTTGTATTCAACAGTTTCCTCAAAGTTAAATATATCGGATATGGCCATCGGATTTTGCGCCTCATAGTTATGCCCCAATTGTTTTAAAAGTCTATTTGTACGGTCCAATTCTAGCGGTTTGAATTCATAAATACAAGTTAACCTTCCCTTGCGCAAAAGTGCGGAATCAATATTAACAATATCGGTGTTAAACGTAGCAATTATTTGAATTCCTAAACTATCAGCTAATAAACCATCGGTTAGGTTTAATAAAAAAGAGAGTTTTGAATTACTTTTATCCTCTCTGGAAAGTATTAAATCTTCAGCATCTTCAATAACCAAAACACTGTTTCTATTATCAAGGAGTAGATCTGTAAATGAAAAATTGTCTAAATTTCCTGCCATGTTTGGTGATAAAAAAATCACTTTCTTTTTTTGTTGGTGAATTAAAAAACGGATATACGTACTCTTACCCGTTCCTGGTGCTCCGTGAAAAAGGAATAATCCCTTGGTTTGTTTTTTTCTAAGATTTTGAACAATCGATTGATGAATTGTTTTAAAATCAGAATTATAGTGTAAATCTAGGTTTAATTTAGGTTTTTTTAATTCGATCTTTTCTAAAGTTAACCCTCTTGGTCCCGAAACAATTAAGTTAATTTCAGTAGTTAATTTTTCATTTATTTTAAATTGATTTAATTCATTCTTTAGTTCAATAGCTCGGTTTTCTGATTCTGGCAGAAACGAAATAGAAATTAGTTTATCCTCTATATTAACCATAAAACCATCATTAAACAAATAAAGCACATTTTCATATTCTCCAATTGTTTCTGACCCATTGTAATTCAAATAAAAATGTTTTTTAACAATCTCCTCAGCAAATTTTATTTCAATCCATTCTTGCGCTTTTTTATAATCTAAATTTTTAATACAATACACATTAGGCAGCGCATTGTAATAACTTAAAAACATCCTTTTAAAACAGATATAATATCCCCCTCCATCAATAATATTGGGTGAATTTTGTTGTAGTTCTAGGCTCTTTTTTTCTTTAATTGTTGGGATCATATACTTTTGTTTTTTTATTTATTTCAAAAGTAGCCACCAATAACGACAAAGAATGTCGGTGAAAAAAAAAGAGGCTTGAGAGCCTCTTTTTAATATTAAGCGTTAATATAATTAGTAAGCCATTCTTCATAAATATTAACCATTCTTGAAATCACCGCATTGAGAAATATTTCTGTTTTTTCGGGTTCATTATCCTTAATTCTACCAAAATTTTTATCAATTTTGTCCCAAAATATTTTGTCATTGTCTTTTATAAAACTATCATATATTTTTTCATCATTTTCAAAACGTTCTTTTGGCGAAAAGTGGTTGTTTTCACTTCTATTATCATCATAAGAAAGCGCTCTAAAGTTTCCAATACAGTTTACCCAAGCGCGAACCAATTTATTAATACCCTCCTTTCTATATACCCAACTATCAGGATATATATGATCCCAGTCCCAAGGTCTATTAGTATCTTCAATACTATCAAATTGATTGAATTCTTTAAATTTTGAATTCATATATTCTTTTTGAGCATAGATTAATAGCGACTTGTTCCAATAAATTTTAGAAATTATTAAATCCCAATTTTCATTAAATACACTTAGATTGTTTTCATCATAAAACAATAAATTTTTGATAGAATCTGTAAAAAGATTATGTTTATGAATATTCGTAAAATCGGCATGTTTTAAGTTATTTTTAATGACAATAGTATTTAATTGGTCTTGTATTATTTCAGGATTAACTTTTGGTAATACTTTTTGCGAAGTAATTAATCTCTTTGTGGATTCTTCCCATCCAATTTGTGTTTCATTTGAAAATAACAAGTTGAATAATTCAACCGGTATTTTTTTAGAATCTTTACTAAACCATAAAATCCAGCAATATGATGAAGCAATTTGTTTTTTTTCTATTTCATTTAAATTTTCAAATCCTACTTTTTTAATATAAGTCAAAAGCACCAAAAACAATTCAAAATTTGTGACAATTAATTGTTTCAATAAGATTTTAGGAAAATTGGATTGACCTCTTTCTATTATTTTTAAAGCATTTTCAATTAGGCTTTTAGCAACACTTTTGTTTTCGTCTCCAATATAGCTTTGTAGTTTTTCTTGAAAATCAGATTCTTTAATTTTGTTTTTAAAATTTTGAATTGAAATGTCTTTTTGAAAAGATGAAAACCCATTTTGCTCTATAATAATTAATCGAGAAAACAAGTTTATTATTTTACTTGGGGCAATGTAAGACGCTCCTACAGATTCTACTAAATTTTTAATTTCAGGAAACTTAGCCTTATAGATGGAATAAATCAATTCCTCTCCAGAAATACGAGTTCCTGCCGAATTTAATCGCACAAACAAACTTGGATCTTGTCCTTCTTTTTCACCGCCTCTATCTTCTTTTAAAACAATAGCATCAACACAAATTTCAGGGATGGTTAGTTTTTTATAATTACAAAAACCTTTATAAATTAGTTCCAAATCAGAGTCTTTAATAGTATTGTAATCCACAATTTCATTATTTGAATGTTGTGTTTTTAAACTTAGATTAACTGTTTTTTTTAGCAAAATAGTTCTAAAGTTTTCGAAATCATCACATTCAATCTCTAAAACAAACGCAAGTGGAATAGGGAAATAACTGTCCCAAGGACTAATATCTTTAGATGATAAATCTAAATAACTTTCGGATTTAGGTTCAAAATAATCTAAGGCTTTTCTTCTGTTTGACATACTCAAAGTTGAGGTGTTTTCTTTCAATTGATAACCCCAAGGATGGCTTTGGGTCAGGCAACGAAAAACAAATTCTTGACCATTCGTTTTTTCTTTTGGCGCTAAGTCAATCCAGATACTTGGTTTATAATTTTTTAATGAAAGAAATGTTTTATTATTTTCGACAAAGGGATTAAAATGACCCAGGGCTACAGAAGTACATCGTTGCTGACCATCCAATAAAAATCGATTTTCATCTTCATCAACCGACATCATAATTGCACCTATCGGGTAACCTCTAAATATGGAATCCCACAATTCTTCGATTTGGTTGGGTTTCCAAACAAAACCCCTTTGAAGCGAGGGTAAGCTAATCGTAGTAATTTTTGTCGAAACTTCTATTTGCCATTGTGAAATTTCTTTTAAGGTGTAATTTTTCATTTTCATTTTTTTAATATTGCTAATGTTTTATTTAATACTAAATCATCAAAATTGATGTTTGAATTTTCTTTTTTCCCTTTGTTGGAATAATATAAATTAACATATAAACTCACATAATTATTAATAAACCGTATGGGCGCTATATTGTTTTCTTTCGAATAATTCCATGCGTTTAAACAGCCTTTTGTCCAGATAAATTCTAAATCATTTTCATGGTTGAAATCAGAAAAAGTACAATAGTTTTTATCCACATAATCAGCAAAACCATAAGCGAATTTTTGAGAACATTCTTCATTATTTTTTTTATAATGACTATACTCATATCCTAGAGCATAAGCAATACAATAAATATCCGATTCTTCATTTTCAGACATTAAATCTGCGTATTCATGTGAAAAAACATCGCTTTTTCCATCCTTAATTTGTTCTTTATATATTTTAGAATATTCTTTAGCTGTTTCTATTCTCCCCTCAATGTCAGCAACTACTTCAAATAGAAATAAATAATGTTTTTCAAAATATTCATCTTCTAAAAAGGATTTTGCTAAGATTTGGATTTCATTTTTTGCTAATTGAGGATCAATTTTCATTAACTCCATATAAGTGTGTGATAATAGAGACTCACCTTCTTCTGAAGAAGAAGAAATTATTTCAGCCCATTTTTCACCATGTCCTTTTTCTATTTCTTCAGACATCTTTTTAATTCTTTCCAAAGCAACGTTTAACGTCATGACTTGAATAGAATCTTCTTCTTCAAATTCATTATCTTCCCAATCCTTATATTCTTGGTATAGCTCGTTAAAACATAATTTATAGAAGGATAGAAATTTTTGGAAATATTTATCATTAAGATTTTCATTAGAAAAAAAATCTTTTAATTCTTCTTCAGTATGCGGTTTTTTTTTATTCATTTCATTTCATTTATTTCCTACAAAACTCCCTATAATTTTCTTATAAAAAGTTGTGATTTTACAAGAGTGAAAGTTTTTTAAATTGATAGGCTATTGTATTTTTAGTAAAATAAAAAAACACATACGCCAAACCATGTCTTTCTAAACCTCAAAATCAAAAAATGAGGATTTTCTTAATTTGTAATGAAAATCAACCGATGAGGTGTTAATGAATGTGGTTCCTTCTCTTTCAGCAAGTCCAAAACCTTCATGGATGTGTCCGAAAATATGGTACAGGGGATTAATTTGCTCTATTTTTGTTCGCAAATGGGTACAGCCCGCATTCAAATTTTGAAATGTTGTATCTAAAATTCCATAAGCTGGACCATGTGTGATTAGAACGTCGGTATCAGACGGAATTAATTTCCAATGTTTTGCAATATCAACACCTCTTTTTCTGTTAAAAGCCATATTATGAAATTCGGGAGTTATAGGCGAGCCCCAAAAAGAAATTCCTTCTATAGTTATTCCAGAATCGTTTAAATAATAGACAGAAATAGGGAGCAGCGATTGTATTGTATCATTTTGCTCGTTTTCAAAATAAAAATCGTGGTTGCCCGCAATAAAAATTTTGTAGGTATAATTTTGACTTGAAAACCAATTCATAAAATCTAATGCTTCAGCAGCAGTGCCTCGATTGCAAACATCGCCGGCATGAATAAGGATATCGCCTCCAGGCAAATGGATTTGGTGGTGCAAACCGTGTGTATCGGATATTGTGGTTATTTTCATTGTATTTACTCAATTTGGGATAAACTTTTAAAAAATTATTTATACAACTTTGCTGCATCTAACAATTTCACATGTATTTTTTCCTTCAAACTTTCGGGTTCAAGTACCTTCACATTAGCACCCATTGAGAGGAGCTCCATCATAAAATCGTGACTTGGACAAACATAGAGTTCTAGCACTACTTCGGTATTGGTTTCTGAAATGATTTTTTGAGAATGGTGGAGGGGCAAGGATTTGATATAATTGCCTTGTTCGCGAGTGAGCCATAATTGTATTTTTTCTGGCGCTTCTTCTCCGCTAATAATTCCAAAAGTGTGTTTGAACTTTTCCTCAGCATCAAATGTTGACGGATATTCAAAGTGCCTAGCGCTAATTTCTAAACGAGAAATTCGATCTAAACCAAAGCTTTTGATACCTCCGTCTTTGGAGTCTTGTGCAATCAAATACCAACGAAAACGAGCTTCTTTCAACGCTAAAGGATAAACAGTTCGGCTGTTTTTTTCGTTAGCAAAATCCCAAAACTTTTCATATTGAAAGCTAACCGACACCCGATGTTGAATAGCGTGAAGTAAGCCGTGTAAATTTTCGACACCTAATGATTTTCTTTTTTCCAAAATCAGGTGTTTAGCGATTGATTCCGACATACTCAAGGCGTTATACATCTGGAAAGACTCCATCAATCGATTCGTTTTATTTTCGTCAACGTCATAGGTTATTTCATATACTTTTTCCTTTCGGTTGTATTCAATTTCAATATTGTAAATACCGCTAATTTCCTTTACATCACGTTCAAAAGTACGCTTCGAAATATCATAATTTTCTTCATCGTCCAAAGTTTGTGATTTTAAAAATCCTTGTAATTCTTTAAAATCACAAGGGTTTTTTCTCAACTTTTCGATGATTAATAAGTGACGTTTTATAAATTGTTTTTTAGACATTGGGTAAGATTTAGGAATTACAAATATAAAACCCAATAACGACAAACCATGACATAAAATTTTCTTTTTCATTCGAATAAAACTCAGGGTATTTTTTCTTTCTTTGCACCTCAAATTACCTACAATGACCAACATTCAATTCATCGCAAAATCGGTACCAACGGCCGCAATCAATATTCAAAAAACGGTTCAATTGCTAAACGAAGATTGTACAATTCCTTTTATTTCTCGGTATCGAAAAGACCAAACCGGAAATTTAGACGAGGTGGTGATTGAGCAAATTGCTAAATTGAACAAACAATACGATGAGATTGTAAAACGCAAAGAAAGCATTCTCAAAACCATTGAGGAGCAAGGGCAACTTTCGCCTGAATTAGCCAAAAAAATCCAAGACAGTTTTGATTTGCAGGAGTTGGAAGATTTGTACTTGCCGTTCAAGAAGAAGAAAAAAACCAAGGCGGATGTCGCACGCGAAAATGGTTTGGAACCATTGGCAAAAATCATCATGGCACAAAACAATGATGACATCGATTTTATTTCGACACAATACATTAATGAAAATGTAATCAACGAAGAAGCTGCTTTACATGGCGCTCGTGAGATTATTGCCGAATGGATTAACGAAAATATTCACGTTCGCCAACAGTTGCGACGTTTGTTTCAACGAAAAGCTACGATTACCACCAAAGTGGTGAAAACCAAAAAAGAGGAGGAAGGTGCTCAAAAATTCTCTCAATATTTTGATTGGTCCGAGCCGTTAAGTAAAACACCACCTCACCGATTATTAGCGATGTTGCGTGCTGAAAACGAAGGTTTTGTAAAACTAAAAATAGAGGTCGATATTGACGAGGCTTATGATATCATTGACGAACTGATTTTAAAACGTCAAAACGATACCACGCCACACATTCAATTAGCCATCGAAGACAGTTACAAACGATTATTAAATCCAGCTATTTCTAATGAAACTTTGCAAGAGGCTAAAGCCAAAGCAGACGCCAATTCCATTCAAGTTTTTGCAACTAATTTAGGACAACTTTTATTGGCACCACCTTTAGGTGAAAAGAGCATTTTAGCCATTGATCCGGGCTATCGTTCGGGATGTAAAGTGGTATGTTTGGATGAAAAAGGAGATTTGTTATATAACGAAACCATTTACCCGCACGCGCCTCAAAATGAAGAGGCAATGGCAATGAAAAAAATCCGTTCCATGGCCAATTCCTATAAAATCGATGCTATTTCTATTGGGAACGGAACAGCTTCTCGCGAAACAGAATTTTTTATTAAAAAAATTGCATTTGACAAGCCGGTACAGGTTTTTGTGGTTTCCGAGGCGGGTGCTTCGGTCTATTCAGCGTCTAAAATTGCCCGTGAAGAATTCCCTAATTATGATGTAACTGTTCGAGGTTCGGTTTCTATCGGACGTAGATTAAGCGATCCGTTGGCGGAGTTGGTAAAAATTGATCCCAAAGCCATTGGCGTAGGCCAATACCAGCACGATGTGGATCAAAACAAACTGAAAGAAGAGTTGGACGCTACCGTAATTCGTTGTGTAAACTCGGTGGGAATTAACATTAATACGGCGAGCAAGCATTTGTTGAGTTATGTGAGTGGAATAGGAGAGAAGCTAGCCGAAAACATTGTGCAATATCGTTCAGAAAACGGACCATTTGAAGATCGCAAACAATTAAAAAAAGTGCCTCGTTTGGGCGACAAAGCATTTCAACAAGGAGTTGCTTTTATCCGAATTAAAGAAGGTAAAAACCCTTTGGACAACTCGGCGGTACATCCCGAAGCTTATTCTATAGTAGAAAAAATGGCTAAAGATTTGAAACTTTCGGTGCGCGAATTAATTGGCAACAAAGAAAAAACAGCCTTAATTAAACCAGAGCATTACATTACACCCGAAATCGGTTTACTTGGTTTGAAAGACATTATCAAAGAGCTCGAAAAACCCGGTTTAGATCCTAGAAAATCAGCTAAAGTATTTGAATTCGACCCGAATGTAAAATCGATAAAAGACCTGAAATCAGGTATGATTTTACCTGGAATTGTCAACAATATTACCAACTTTGGTTGTTTTGTGGATATTGGAATTAAGGAAAGTGGTTTGGTTCATATTTCCCAACTCAAAGCGGGTTTTGTGAGTGATGTCAATGAGGTGGTAAAATTACATCAACATGTTGATGTTAAAGTGACTGAAGTCGACGAAGATCGTAAACGAATCCAATTAACCATGATAGTATAAAAAACAAAAAACCCAAGTTATCAACTTGGGTTTTTGTTATTAGAATTGACAAAGAATTACTCTTTAGTGTCTTCTTTTTTGTCAGATGAATCGTCTTTAGCAGCGTTTTTAAATTCTTTAATTCCGCTTCCTAAACCTTTCATTAGTTCTGGAATTTTTTTACCTCCAAAAAGCAATAATACAACTGCTAAAATAACAAGGATTTCTGTAACACCTAATCTTCCCATGATTTACTATTTTAATGCCGAAGCAAATTTGTTTAATAATGAAGTACAAATGTATATAGAATTAGTGAATAGCAATTCTTTTTTCATCATTTATTTGGTTTTAAAAGCGTTAAAATTGTATTAAAATGTGATTTTGTAGGTTATATAAGTCTAAAAACAAGCCACACCACCAATACTAATTAATTGTTTATATTTGTTCAATAAACCAAAAACAATGTCTAAAAAAGGACTTAAAAGACAACAATTAAAAGAAAACTTATTCAACAAAAGGCGTTTAATTATTTTAAACGAAGATACTTTTGAGGAAACATTTTCTTTAAAATTGACGTTGATGAATGTTTTTGTGGTAGTGAGTTTGAGCGCCATATTCATTATTTTTGTGACTACCTTTATTATCGCTTTTACTCCATTACGCGAATTTATTCCTGGGTATTCGTCTTCCAAATTAAAACGCGATGCCACGGAATTAGCTTTAAAATCAGATTCGTTGACTCAGGCTTTAGAATACAATGAAGCCTATATCCAGTCTTTAAAAAAAGTATTGACAGGCGAATTGGAATTTGCCAAATTCAACAAAGATTCTATTCTTTCTTCGATTGAGAAAGAACCAGTAGAAGGTAATTTATCGGCTTCAAAAGAAGAATTAGAATTAAGAAAACAAGTTGCCAAAGAAGAGCAACAATCACACCCAAAGAACAAATAAAACCAACACAATGTCCATAAAATCTATTGCGGCTCGATTATTTGCACGTCAAGTGGTTAAAAAAACACAAGCTTGGGCGACTCGTCCTGTGGCAACTCAGAATAAAGTTTTCCAAGAATTAATTCGTCAGGCGAAAAACACCCAATTTGGATTGGATCACCATTTTGACCAAATACAAACCCCAGCTGATTTTGCGAAACAGGTACCTGTTCGCGATTACGAAGGGTTAAAAAACTATGTAGATCAGGTGGTAAAAGGAGAGGAGAATGTTCTTTGGAAAGGCAAGCCGCTTTATTTTGCCAAAACTTCAGGAACGACTTCGGGGGCTAAATACATTCCTTTGACCGCAGCATCGATGCCGTATCATATTGAAGCGGCTCGAAATGCCATTTTGCATTATATCCATGAAACAGGTAATGCCAATTTTGTAGACGGGAAAATGATTTTCCTTCAAGGAAGCCCAATTTTGGAAGAAAAAAACGGTATCAAATTAGGACGTTTGTCTGGAATTGTGGCGCATTTTGTTCCGAAATATTTACAAAAAAACCGCATGCCAAGTTGGGAAACCAATTGCATTGAAGATTGGGAAACCAAAGTCAACGCTATTGTTGAGGAAACATTCCACGAAAACATGTCGGTCATTTCAGGAATTCCGTCTTGGGTTCAAATGTATTTTGAAAAACTACAGCAAAAAGGAGGGAGGTCTGTGGGCGAAATCTTTAAAAATTTCAATTTGTTTATTTACGGCGGTGTGAACTACGAACCGTATCGCGCTAAATTTGAAAATTTAATTGGCCGAAAAGTTGATAGTATTGAGCTTTTTCCCGCTTCGGAAGGATTTTTCGCTTACCAAGATTCACAAAAGGAAAAAGGAATGTTGCTGTTGTTGAATTCAGGAATTTTCTACGAATTCATTAAAAGCGATGAATTTTTAAATGAAAACCCACGTCGCTACACTATTGGCGAGGTGGAATTGGGCGTGAATTATGTTTTAATTATTTCCACCAATGCAGGACTTTGGGGTTACAATATTGGCGATACCGTTCAGTTTACGAGTTTAGCACCCTACCGAGTGATTGTTTCAGGTAGAATCAAACATTACATTTCCGCATTTGGAGAACATGTCATTGGCAAAGAAGTAGAAAGTGCTTTGCAAGAAGCCGTGGAAGGAACTACAATTCGCGTCAATGAATTTACAGTAGCGCCACAAATCAATCCAGCAGAGGGATTGCCGTACCACGAATGGTTGATTGAATTTGATTCTGAAGCCTCGGGAGAACCGGATAATTTTGAAGCATTTGCATTAAAAATAGACGATGCGATGCGCAAGCAAAATGTATATTATGACGACCTGATTGTGGGTAACGTATTGCGTCCATTGGTAATTACCAAAGTCCCTAAAAACGGTTTTCAAGACTATATGAAATCCATAGGAAAATTGGGTGGTCAAAACAAAATCCCACGCCTCTCTAACGACAGAAAAATAGCGGATGTGTTAAACACAAAATAAATCCACTATCTTTGCAGGTTAAATAAAATAGAAAAAGTATGGATACTAAAAACATTTCGCGCTCACGAGCGCAAGAGTCGTCAGCAGCTATTGAACGACTGTACATTACCATGAGGCACTTATTTAACCGCGGTTTTTACAAGCCGATGGGAGTTTCTGGAGACACTTTACGCGAAGCTTTATTAGCGTTACGACCAGAAATTTATGGAAACATTGCCAATGAAAAAGTAGAATTAAACGGACTTTTGTACGTTATTGAACGACTTCCAATAGGAATTGAAGAATGCCGATTTATCAATTTAACTTCAGACGAAGGCTATTCAAAATCTCATTTTAAAGCAATTGTTCCTCCCAAAAGACGCCGCAATTGTTACCGAATTGACGAGGAGCAAATGAACGTTGTGATCACTAGAGGGCGTTCGGATATTTACGATATCTTGACCCACTTAACTTTCATTTTCATTGAATCACACAAGATTAAAAACCGAGTGTTATTAGATGAAGGTGGCGAAGTGTCACACGATTGGAAAAAATTAGAAATTGCTGTTAAGCAAAACAAAAAATTAACTCAGATAGAGAAAGAGAAAGCAATTTCTCATACCGCCAATATTTTAGGCAGAACCTTTGAGGAAATCTTAGATATTTATGATGCCTTTGGTTCAGCTACTACGCCAGATCGATTTTTACACGTAATCTATTGGTTAGGAAAACTTGCCATTGAAGAAATTGTAGAAAATAATAAACGAACGATTACTTTCAGCCCAGTTTTGAGAGAACGTTTGGGTCACCACATTCACGGTGAGATTTGGGCGACTAATATCAAAGAAGTTTTAAAAGAAAATAATTTATTAGACCGACCAATCCATGTGATTAGTGCTAATATGCACTCGGTGATGAACTCCATTTTTGCAGTTCCGGCTTTGAAAACCAAATTTAAAAATCAATCCGATTTCTTTATTTACGAAGAGTTGAGTAAGTCAGGAGCGAATGAGGTGCGCAATGTAGTAGAGGCGGTAGCTTTGAAACAAGGAATGATTTCTTTGCCAGATACTTCAGGAACCAACATTGATGTTCAGATTTTTGACACCGCCAAAATTGATTGGAGCAAAACGGCATTTCCTAAAGCGAATTTAGGAGCTGAAAAACCGGTTATTATTGTAATGGACTATGCGTTTGGAGAGCAAGCTTACGAAACCATTGATGAGTTGTTTAAACCCTACAAAAAAGAAACTTTCTTAAATGCTCAATCCATATCAATTATGGGAAAAGCGGGAATTTTAGAAGGAGGTAAGGGAGACATTATGATTCCGAATGCGCATATCAACGAAGGAACTGCTGATAATTACTTTTTCGAAAATGAATTAACTGCCGAAATGTTTAAAGGCAATGATATTGCTGTATTTGATGGGCCAATGGTAACTGTTTTAGGAACCTCATTACAAAACAGAGATTTATTGCAATTTTTCCACGAATCAACTTGGAGAGCTATCGGATTAGAAATGGAGGGTGCTTATTATCAAAAAGCCATTCAATCGGCTTCTAGAATTAGAAAAAGTGTACCAAAAGATATCAAAGTGCGCTATGCGTATTACGCTTCTGATAACCCTTTGGAAACAGGAAGCACATTAGCCTCTGGAGGATTGGGAACAACAGGAGTAAAACCAACCTATTTGATTACCATCAAAATTTTGGAACAAATTTTTAATGTAAAATAAGTCAATATCAATTTACTATGAAACGAATACTTATAACAGGAGCAGCAGGATTTTTAGGGTCGCATCTTTGTGATCGATTCATCAAAGAAGGCTATTTTGTTATAGGGATGGACAATTTGATTACGGGCGATTTGAAAAATATCGAGCATTTATTCAAGCTTGAAAACTTCGAATTTTACCACCATGACATTACTAAATTTGTTCACGTTCCAGGAAAGTTAGATTATATTTTGCATTTTGCATCGCCAGCAAGCCCGATTGATTATTTAAAAATTCCAATTCAAACCTTGAAAGTAGGTTCGTTAGGAACACATAATTTATTAGGTTTGGCACGTGTAAAAAAAGCGCGAATTTTAATTGCTTCGACTTCTGAAGTCTATGGTGATCCATTAGTACATCCTCAAACCGAAGAATACTATGGCAACGTAAATACGATAGGAACAAGAGGAGTCTATGACGAAGCCAAACGTTTCCAAGAATCGATTACTATGGCGTACCATACTTTTCATGGTGTAGAAACTCGAATTGTTCGAATTTTCAACACCTACGGACCAAGAATGCGCCTCAACGACGGACGCGTAATCCCTGCTTTTATAGGGCAAGCCATCCGCGGTGAGGATTTAACTATTTTTGGCGACGGGATGCAAACACGTTCGTTTTGTTATGTAGACGATCAGGTGGAAGGAATTTTTAGGTTGCTACATTCGGATTATGTGTATCCAGTGAATATAGGGAATCCAGACGAAATTACCATCAAGGATTTTGCTGAAGAAATTATCAAATTAACCGGTACGAATCAGAAAGTGGTGTACCATCCGTTACCCATAAATGACCCTTTACAGCGCCAACCGGATATTACTAAAGCCAAAGAATTATTGGGTTGGGAAGCTAAAGTAGGCCGTGCCAAAGGAATGAAAATCACTTACGAGTATTTTAAATCCCTCTCTCCAGAAGAACTTTCGAAAGAGGAACACAAAGACTTTTCGAATTACATTAAATAACTATTGTATTGGCTTTTGAACGGAAATAATTTTTAATAATTAATTATAATTTCCATTCAAAAGCCATTATTTTTGCACCACAACTAATACAACAACAACATGACTATTTTACTATTGGGTTCAGGCGGAAGAGAGCATGCCTTTGCATGGAAAATGATTCAAAGTCCACTTTGCGATACCCTTTTTGTGGCTCCAGGAAACGCGGGAACCGCAGCAATAGCGAATAATATTAACATCAACCCAACCGACTTCCCTGCTATCAAAGACTTTGTCTTGAAAGAAAAAGTGGAAATGGTTGTCGTAGGACCAGAAGATCCATTGGTAAAAGGAATATACGATTTTTTCTTGAACGATGCCGCTTTGCAACATATTCCTGTAATTGGGCCCTCTACGATTGGAGCACAATTAGAAGGAAGTAAAGAATTTGCCAAAGAATTCTTATTCAGACATAACATTCCAACAGCTGCTTATGATAGTTTTACTGCTGAAACCGTAGAACAAGGATGTCAATTTTTAGAAACACTACAACCGCCGTATGTATTGAAAGCAGACGGATTGGCTGCAGGAAAAGGCGTATTGATTATTCAAGATTTGGCTGAAGCCAAAGAAGAATTACGCAATATGTTGGTACACCAAAAATTTGGAACCGCAAGCGCTAAAGTGGTAATCGAAGAATTTTTGGACGGAATCGAATTGAGTTGTTTCGTTTTAACTGACGGAAAGAGCTATAAAATTTTACCTACAGCCAAAGATTACAAACGCATTGGCGAAGGCGATACTGGACTAAATACAGGCGGTATGGGAGCTGTTTCACCAGTTTCTTATGTTGACGCTGTTTTGATGGAAAAAATCGAAACGCGCATCGTAAAACCAACCATTGATGGTTTTCAAAAAGACGGAATCCCGTACAAAGGATTTGTTTTTATTGGATTAATCAATGTAAAAGGCGAACCTATCGTGATTGAATACAATGTTCGAATGGGTGATCCAGAAACCGAAGTGGTAATTCCAAGATTAAAAACCGATTTAGTGGAATTGTTTTTGTCAGTAGCCAATGAAAAACTAGATCAAATCGCTTTGGAAATAGACGAAAGAAGTGCCACAACCATTATGGTCGTTTCGGGCGGTTATCCAGAAGAATTTGAAAAAGGAAAAGTAATTTCAGGATTAGAAAACATAACTGATTCGATTGTTTTTCACGCTGGAACTAAATTAGAAAACAATCAAGTGTTGTCTAACGGAGGACGTGTATTGACAGTTACTTCGTATGGTGACAACTTTGAAGAGGCCGTAAAAAAATCTTACCAAAACATAGCTAAGCTTAATTTTGATAAGATGTATTTTAGAAGAGATATTGGAAACGACTTAAAGTAGTTTCCAATATTTTTTGATTTCTTTATTATTTCAAGAAAGAGTGTGCAGTAGTATCTTGATTCTCTGTACCTGCTGCATCAAAAATTTGCAATTGTTTGATCCAATATACAATAGCAGAAGCACAAATAATCATGAAAATCCAGTTGATTGTATTAGCTCCAAACCAAGTAGATAGTTCTAAAGATCTTAAAAAATCTAAAGGTTTAAATAATACATCTACAAATAAAAATTGAATTCCTTCGAAAAATGATTTCATAATGATATAAAATTATATTGTTATTTAGCGTTTGAGTAAGTATTTTAAAAAGAAACCGGTTGATATAAAACGAATCTTTTTTGAACTTGTTTTAAACAAGTAGTATATTTACAGACACAAAAGTATAAAATATCCTTATGATTGCAAGTGTTTTTAAAAAATCTACACCATTAAATTACGCTTTAGTCGTATTTTTAGTGTTGTTTTTCTTTTTTATCTACCAATTTCAAGATTTATCTTGGATTTCTTCGGTTGTTGGATTGTTAAAAAAGGGACTTACATTCATTGTTGTGCTGGCGTCAATTTTCTTGACTAGTTTTATTGGAAAACGCAACGGATTGACTAAAGACAGCGGTTATACGGCTGTTTTTTATTTATTATTCTCCCTGTTTTTTCCAAGTATTTTCAACAACTTAAATATTCTTCTAGCTAATTTTTTTATTCTATTGGCCTTACGTCGTTTGATTTCGTTACAGTCGATGAAAGCGTCCAAAGAAAAAATATTTGATGCTTCGTTGTGGATTTTTGTAGCTTCATTATTTCATTTTTGGTGTATTTTGTTCCTGATTTTAGTATTTATCTCCATCATTTTTCATGTTTCGAGAGATTACACCAATTGGGTTTTACCCTTTATAGCCTTTATAGCAGTAGCGATTTTCTTTACGTTTTTCACATCCTTTTTCGGAATTAATACGATAGATTATTTGCAAAAAAGCACCCAAATCAATTTAGCAATAGATTATTTTACCAATCTTACTCAAAACCTTGCCTTTTCAATTTATGTTTCGGTGGCGTTGTTTTTCGTTTTTTCGATGTTCATCACCTTGTCACATCGTTTATCGATGACCCAAACGTCATACAAAAAAATTGTGGCCTCCTTTTTTATCGGAGTTTTTGTTTTTGTGCTTTCAGCAAATAAAAGCAGCGATTTTTTATTGTTAACTACAGCGCCGTTGGCTATTTTGGCTAGCGCACATATCGAGTATTCGCAAACTAAATTCAAACAAGAAATCGTGTTTATAGCGGTGCTGTTGTGTAGTTTGTTTTTGTTTGTGAGCCAATTATAATTTTTGTCCGTAAGCCAAATCTCCCGCATCACCTAATCCCGGAACGATATAACTGTGTTCGTTGAGATGGTCATCGATTGAGGCTATCCAAAGATGGCAAGTGTCCGGTAATTCAGCTTCCAAATGTGCAATTCCTTCAGGAGCAGCAATGACCACCGCGATGTGAATTTCAGCAGGAGCACCTCTTTCCATAAGACGATTATAAACCGCTACAATAGATTGACCTGTGGCTAACATGGGGTCTACTACCACTACGGTTTTGTTGTTAATATCAGCAACAGCTTGGTACTGTACTATAATTTCGAAAAAATCATCGTTGTTGGGGTGGTGACGATAGGCTGAAATAAATCCATTTTCTGCGGTATCAAAATAGTTGAGAAATCCATTATGTAGCGTTAAACCCGCCCGAAGAATGGAACAAATTACCAATGGATTTTTAATGTAATGCGTCGCTTTTGTTCCTAGTGGTGTTGTAACAGCCGCATCTTGGTAGTCTAGATTTTTACTCAATTCATACGCCATAATTTCGCCAATGCGTTCCATGTTTTTTCTAAAACGTAGGCTATCGTTGTGAATGTTAACATCGCGAATTTGACCTAAAAAATGATTCAGAATACTATTGTTTTCAGAGAGATGATGAATTTGCATGATTTGAATATTGTATGTATTGGCAAAACTTTAGTTGTTTTTCCACACTATAAATGTATAAAAAAGTATCTTTGTCTTTTAATTTATTAAGATATGTTTTCAAAATTAGCCTATTCAGTATTCGAAAAAAGCATCCAAGATTATCATCAATTTGATAACGTGGATCAACCCATTAACAATCCTTTTCCAAAAGATCAATTCGAACATTTATTGTATCTAAAAAATTGGATTGACACAGTACAATGGCATTTTGAAGACATTATTCGCGACCCGAATATTGACCCAGTTGCGGCTTTGACTTTGAAAAGAAGAATTGATGCTTCCAATCAAGAACGTACGGATATGGTAGAATATATTGACAGCTATTTTTTGCAAAAATACAGCCACGTACAAGCAAAAGCAGACGCTAAAATCAATTCTGAAAGTCCAGCTTGGGCTTTTGATAGATTGTCTATTTTGGCTTTGAAAATTTACCACATGCAAGAAGAGGTAAGTCGTCCAGATGCTTCGCAAGAGCATAAAGACAAATGCCAAGAAAAACTAAACGTTTTATTGGAACAAAGAACCGATTTATCGACTGCAATTGACGATTTGTTAACCGACATTGAAAGCGGAAATAAATTCATGAAAGTGTACAAACAAATGAAAATGTACAACGACGACGATTTGAATCCGGTTTTGTACCAAAACAAAAAGTAAGAAACTATATTTAACCATTAAGGGATTAAGAAAATGAAGTAAAACTTAATGAGCCTTAATCTCTTAATGGTTTTTTACAAATAGCAATTGTCCAAAAAAACACAACATATAGCCGTCATGAGACTTTCCGCAATGGGAGATGTCGCCATGACGGTTCCTGTTTTACGGGCTTTGGCAAACCAATATCCTGAGCTGAAAATCACCGTAATTTCACGTCCGTTTTTCCAACCCTTTTTCAAGGAAATTCCGAATCTACATTTTTTTGCTTTTGACGAAAAAGAAAGACACAAAGGAATCAAAGGTTTGTGGCGATTGTACCAAGATTTGAAAGCGTTACAAATTGATGCTTTTGCCGACTTACACAATGTGTTGCGTTCCAAAGTAGTTCGTACTTTATTCGCGTTGAGCGGAAAAAAAGCAGCTTTTGTAGACAAAGGTCGCGTGGAGAAAAAAGCGTTAACACGCGCTGAAAATAAAATTTTCCAACCCTTGCCGTCGATGTTTCAAAGACACCAATTGGTATTTGAAACCTTGGGTTTTCCTGTAGATTTGGCTCAGCCTCAATTTTCCGAAAAAGCATCGATTGGCCCACCTGAAGTAGCAGCAATTGTTGCTCAATCTGAAAAAATAATTGGGATTGCGCCTTTTGCTCAATACGATTCTAAAGTCTATCCTTTGGATTTGATGCAGGAAGTGATTGATGCTTTGGCAACCAATAAAAACCAGACTATTTTTCTATTTGGCGGAGGCCAAAAAGAGAAAGAACAATTGCAAACGCTTGTTGGCAATAAAACCAATGTTTTGAATATGGCAGGTAAAATTCCATTCCAAGAAGAGTTAAATTTGATAAGCAATTTAAACGTGATGCTGTCTATGGATTCGGGGAATGCGCACATTGCGGCGATGTTGGGCGTGCCTGTAGTGACCCTTTGGGGCGCGACGCATCCGTTTGCGGGTTTTTTACCTTTTAATCAAACGCTGGATAACGCCTTAGTTTCTGATAGAAATCAATACCCACAATTGCCGACTTCGGTGTATGGCAATAAAAAAGTAGCGGGATATGAAAATGCCATGCGCACCATTCTTCCTGAGCAGGTTGTGGCAAGAATTGAGGAAGTTCTTAAGAGTAAAAAATAAAAAAACGAGAAGTGATTGCTTCTCGTTTTTTATATAAATCAATTATAAACCTAGCGCCTTTGTGTCTTAGCGGCAAAGGTTCGTGGCAAAAATTAAACATCATCAAAATCCACACGAATCGTAGCTGAGGTAGGATGCGCTTGACAAGTCAAGATCAATCCGCTAGCTACTTCTTTTTCGGTTAGGATAGAGTTTTTAGTCATTTCAGCAGAACCCTCTGTAACACGAGCTAAACAACTGCTGCAAATTCCGCCTTGGCACGAATACGGAGCGTCAATCCCTTGTTTTAGGGCAGCGTCCAAAATGGTTTGTTTGGCCGACATTTCAAAAGTGGTTTCTTCATCGTCCACCATTACCGTAATTTGAGCGTGTCCTTCTAAAGATTGTTCGATAGTATTTTCTTTGGCGGAAGCCGAAAACAATTCAAACTTGATAGCTGATTCTTTAATGTTTTTTTCTTTCAAGGCATCAGAAACGGTGTTTATCATTTCTTCAGGCCCACACAAATAGAATTTGTCAAAATCCAAACTCGCGTGTTTTTCTTTCAAGATATAATTCACCGTTGATTTGTCAATTCGTCCCGACAAAGCCCCATCTACTTTGGATTGGCTATACACATACTGAACAAATAAGCGTCCTACATATTGCGATTGTAAATCGTGTAATTCTTGGTGGAAAATCGTTTCTTCAGGCGATTTATTTCCGTATACCAATACAAAAGTGCTTTTAGGCTCACTTTGCAAGACGGATTTTAAAATAGAAAGAGCAGGAGTGATTCCGCTTCCTGCCACAAAAGCAGCATAATTGCGTTGGCGATCGGCTTGCGGTTCAAAAGTGAATTTTCCTTCAGGTTTTCCTACTTCAAGTACATCCCCCGCTTTTAGTTTGGTATTGGCAAACTGCGAGAAAAGTCCGTTAGGAACCGCTTTGACAGCAATGCGTAATTCGCCACTATTGGGTGCAGAGCAAATCGAATACGCACGACGAATTTCTTGGTTGTCTAGCGTCAATCGTAAGTTAATGTATTGACCAGCAATAAAAGTATAGTGGGATTGTAATTCTTCAGGTACAGCAAAAAGGATGGAAACAGCGTCTTTGGTTTCGCGTTTCACTTCTTTAATAATTAATTTTAAAAATGAAGGCATAATATAAATTTTTGACAAATATACTAAACCATAGGGTTTTTAGAAAATGATAAAAATCAGGTTTGTAGGATTTGCCACAAACCTACCTGCCGCACAAAGCGCAAATAATTTTTCACGACGAATTAAAGGACCAGTCTGATTTTTATATTCTAAGCCCTATTGAAAAATTATCATTAACAAAAATCAAAACTTGTAACTTTTTCTTACTTTTAGCTTCTAATTAACCAAATCTTTACCCAATGAAATTAATTCAGCACTTCCTCAGTCTGGAATGGAAATCGTTTTCCCGTTCGGCCTCTTTTGGAGCTAATATGGCTCTTAAAATTTTAAAGGCATTTTTAGCAGCTTATTTTTTACTGTCTTTTTTGGTTTTGGGGATTGCGCTTTATTCTATTTTAGAAGAAAGTTTCCCTAGTCAAAAGCCAGTAACAATAGTCAACAATTTTGTACTTTTTTGGATGGCTATTGATTTAATTCTTCGTTTTTTTATGCAAAGTTTGCCGGTTATAAATAGTAAACCATTGTTGGTGCTGCCCATAAAAAAACAAAACGTGATTCACTTTGTATTGTTAAAAAGTTTGACCTCGATTTACAATATTTTTCCTTTAATGACCATTATTCCTTTTGGTATAAACTGCATTTTGAAAGGGAAATATACAGCAATTTCTATGATGGCTTGGATGTTGACAATGGTATCTTTGACATTGATTGTAAACTACACCAATTTCATCATTAAAAAGAAGTTTGCTGAAAACATAAAGGCATTTGCTGCTTTTGTGTGTATTATCTTGTTTTTAGTGTTTTTAGAATATACTAATGTTTTCAAAATTAGTACAGCAATAGGTTTTGTTTTAAATTTATTGATTGACCAGCCTATTTTGGTTTTGTTTCCAATTTCGCTTTTAGCAGGGATGTATTTTTTGAATTTTAAGTATTTGAAAAACAATTTTTATTTAGATAATAGTTTACAAACTAAATCAAAAGAAGCGACCACAACAGATTTGGGATGGACAAAACGGTTTGGCGAAATTGCCCCGTTTTTACAATTGGATTTAAAATTAATTTGGCGAAATAAACGACCAAGAACAACTGTTTTTATGTCTTTTATTTTTCTCGCTTACGGATTGTTAATTTATACCAACCCACATTATAAAGGCACACCAGCTTTCTTTGTTTTTGTTGGAATTATGATGACAGGAATCTTTATGCTCAATTTCGGACAATTTATACCTTCTTGGGATAGCAATTATTACGGAATGTTGATGGCGCAAAACATCCCTATGAAACAATACCTCAATTCAAAAGCAGGATTGATGTCTGTTTCTGTAGTAATTTTAGCTGTTTTGACAACACCATATCTTTATTTTGGATGGAAAATTTTGGCTATCAATTTAGCCTGTGCGGTATATAACTTGGGTATAAATATTCCAGTACTATTATTTGCAGGTTCGTTTAATAAAAAGAAAATTGACTTAGAAAAAAGTCCGTTTATGAATTATCAAGGATCAGGCGCCACACAATTTATTGTAGGTCTACCTCTATTGTTAATTCCCGCATTACTTTTTTATGGAGTGTCAACAATTTTCTATTCAGAAGCAGCAATTGTTATTTTAGGATTGTTTGGTATTATAGGAATTTTGATGCGAAATTTCCTTATTGATAAAATAGCCGAAGGGTATCGTAAAAGAAAATACGATGCCATTGATGGTTTCAAACAACAAGAAAATTAAAATAATTAACGACACGAATTAAACACATATCAACTCATAAACTTTCAACAATGATCCAAGTCAACCAACTTTCAAAACAATACAACGGGACTACCGTTTTACATATCGATAATTTAAGCATTCCAAAGGGACAAAGTTTTGGACTTGTGGGGAATAATGGCGCAGGGAAAACCACTTTTTTCAGTTTGCTTTTGGATTTAATCCAACCTACAACAGGCGAAATCGTGAATAACGAAATTCCAGTGCACACGAGCGAAAACTGGAAACCATTTACCGCCTCTTTTTTGGACGAAAGTTTTTTAATTGGTTACTTAACTCCTGAAGAATATTTCTATTTCATAGGCGATTTACGCGGACAAAATAAAGCCGACGTAGATGCATTATTAGCCAAACACCAGGAGTTTTTTAATGGTGAAATCTTAAATAACAAGAAATATTTACGCGATTTGTCCAAAGGGAATCAAAAGAAAGTAGGTATTATTGCTACTTTAATTGGGAATCCTGAAGTGATTATTTTAGACGAACCTTTTGCCAATTTAGATCCCACAACGGTGAATCGTTTGAAAAAAATCATCAAAGAATTAGCTGACGATCCTCAGGTAACTATTTTGGTTTCTAGTCATGATTTACAACATACGGTGGAAGTTTGCGATCGAATTGTAGCTTTGAACAAAGGCGAAGTGGTCAAAGATATTGTAACATCAGCCGAAACGTTACAAGAACTCGAGGCGTTTTTCGCGGTTTAAGTTTCGATATTTCAAAAAGAAACGTAATTTTACCCTTCTATATACTAAAAGTAGTGTATAGAAGTTTAAGCTATAAATAGTTTCCGTTTGAAAATCAATAGATACCAACCTATTTGCACTGTTTTTGTTTTTGCCTTTTTAGTAGCTTGTTCTACTAAGAAAGATTCTTTTGTGTCGCGAAATTACCACGCGATGACTACCCAATACAACATATTGTACAATGGTGGCGTTGGTTTTGACAAAGGAGTTGCGGATATCCAAAACAAAAGTAAAAACAACTTTTGGAAGCGTTTGCCAGTAGAAAAAATGCAATTGTCAGACGGCTCCATTTCAGATACGGTTCACAATGCCAACTTTGATTTGGCTGAAACGAAAGCAACCAAAGCTATCCAAAAACACTCCATGAACATTGGTGGAAAAGAACGCAATTACCAAACAGATGAGGCGTACCTAATGCTAGGAAAAGCAAGATATTACGACCAACGATTTGTCCCGGCTTTAGATGCATTCAATTACATTTTGTACAAATACCCCAATAGCAGTACGATTCATGAAGCTAAAATTTGGCGCGAAAAAACCAATATGCGACTCGGAAATGATGCGTTGGTGATTAAAAACTTGTCGAAGCTCCTGAAAGAATATAGATTAAAAAACCAAGCTTTAGCGAATGCGAATGCTGTTTTGGCGGAAGCCTTTTTGAATTTAGAAGAAAAAGATAGCGCCGTAGCAAAATTGCAAATTGCCCAAAAGAATACTAAAGTCAATACCGAAAAAGCGCGTTACCGTTTTATTTTAGGTCAGCTGTATGAGGAGTTAGGCAAAAACCAACAAGCATTGTCGAGTTATCAGTCTGTCATAGACATGAATCGAAAAGCTGATCGAGAATACGTCATTCAGGCATATGCTAGAAAAGCCCAATTATTTGATTTTCAAAATGGTGACAAAGAGCAGATGGCTAAAATGTTTGCCCAGCTAGTTGAAAATCGTGAAAACCGACCTTTTTTGGACGTGATTTACCATCAAATGGGAGTGTATTATGACAAAAGTAACGAACCTGTTGCAGCACTAAAACATTACAATTTATCCTTAAAAAAGGCAAAAGACAACACCTATTTGGCCGCGTCTAATTATAGAAATTTAGGAAATATGTATTTTAAAAGCGCCGAATTTCCTTTGGCAGCTAAATATTACGACAGCACCCTGGTGAAGTTAGACAAAAACACCAGAGAGTTTGCACAAATAGAAAAGGTGCGCAAAAACTTGGATGATGTAATCAAATACGATGCTTTGGCACATACAAACGACAGTATATTGAAAGTGGCCGCTCTTTCTGATACTGACCGGATAGTCTATTTTGGCAACCACATAGAAGCTTTAAAAAAGAAAGAAGCGCAAGAAGCCTTGATTAAAAAACAAAAAGAAGCCTTGGCTAATTTCGAAAAATCAGGAAAAGGAGCTCCAAACGACTTGCTTTTACAACCCAATATGCCCTTGCGTTCTGTGCCAAAATTAGATACAGGCTCAGGTACCACGACGTTCTATTTTTACAATCCAACTACCGTAGCTTTTGGGCAATTAGAGTTTCAAAAAATCTGGGGAAAACGCAACGCCAATGGTTATTGGAGGACGTCAACTACTTCTGGAGATGTTACTATTGCAACTATATCAGACGACTTGCCGGCGGGAGTTGAAAGTCCGAAAATCACAGATAAGGTAAGTGATAAATATTCAGTTGCGTATTATTTGAATCAGATTCCAACAGATAAAAAAGTAGTAGACAGTATTAATAAAGAGCGCAATTTTGCTTATTACCAGTTGGGAGTTATTTATAAAGAAAAATTCAAAGAATATGCTTTGGCCACAGCCAAATTGGAAAAAGTACTCGAACAAAATCCAGAGGAAAAATTAGTCTTGCCAACACTATATAATTTGTACAAATTGTATCAAATTACAGATGCCAACAAAGCACTTGCTATGAAAAACCGCATTGTGTCGGAATTTCCTAGTTCTCGTTACGCGCAAATTATTAGCAATACGGATGCTAATAATTCCAACGCCGAAACACCTGAAAAAGCATACAATCAATATTATAAATTGTTTCAGGAAGAACAATTTGTGGACGTTTTGGACAAATTGAATACAGCAATTATTCAGTTTTCAGGAGATGAAATTGCACCTAAACTAGAACTATTGCGGGCGAATACTCAAGCCAAATTATTTGGGGTTACGGCCTATAAAAAAGCATTAGAAGAAGTAGTCGCTCAATATCCGAATACCGAAGAAGGCAAGCAAGCACAGGATATTTTGAGTACTCAAGTTCCCGCTTTGGAAAAAATGGAGTTTACCACCACCGCTAAGAGTTGGAAAATTTTATTTAAAGTTGGCTTGAGATCAGAACCTCAAACCAAAGAAATCGAAGAAAAAATAAAACAATTCATCGCTGACGAAAAAATTGAACAACGTTCGTATTCGTATGATGTGTATACCGACAAAGAAAATTTTATTGTGATTCATCATATTAAATCAGAGGCCTATGCCAATGATATAATTAATTACATGACGGTAAACAAACAATATACTATTAACCAACCCGCAATTATCATTTCAAGTGATAATTATAGAGTAGTCCAGATCAAGAAAAACTTAGACAGCTATTTAGCCTCAAAAAAGCAGTAAATTATGTTTGATAAAAAAACCAAATCCTATACCGACCTTTTAGGAAAAACGAACCGAATTGTGGAAGGAACAAGAATAAAAGGAAATATTTATTCTGTTGCTGATTTTAGATTGGACGGCGAACTAACAGGGAATTTTCAATGCGAAGGAAAAATTGTTATTGGTCCAGCCGGAATTGTTATTGGCGATATTGATTGTAAAAGTGCCGATATCGAAGGACGATTCAGCGGAAAAATCCAAGTGGTCGAATTGCTAAATGTCAAATCTACAGCAAACATTTATGGAGAAGTGACCGTCGGAAAATTATCGGTAGAACCAGGAGCTGATTTTAGTGCCAGTTGCACGATGAAAACAACGACTAAAGACGCGCAAGGAAATGGCTAAATTGCCCAATAAAAAACCATTCAACAAATGGTTGGTATTAATTAATATTCCCATTCAGATGGGAGTGATCATTTTTCTGTTTTCGTATTTAGGAAGTTGGCTAGACGAAGCGCATCCCAATACGGTCTTTTATTATCATAAAGTAGTCTTATTAATAGGTGTTTTTTTAGCATTATACAATACCATTCGACAAGTTAATGAAATCAATAAATCCGATTCAAATTGAGTTTTAATTTATTCCAAACGCCCAAACAACAAAAAGCGCTATTGGCGCTATGGATTGCTTTTGTGACATTGGCTTATTGTGTTCACCAAGCGGCATTCACATCGGCAGGAATTGCTCTTAATGCCTTCACGTATTCCCTTTTAACTTTATATCTTTTATTTGGAATCCTTTCTATCGGAGTGGTATTGACTGTGTTCCAAGTCCGCAAGCGTAATTTCGATTCCGTAGGGATGTCTTTCTTGATTGCAACGAGTGTAAAAATGATGATTTGCTCCTTGTTTTTACGCCCAATTTTAAAAAGTATTTCCGCAACAGCAGCTATAGAAAAAACTAATTTTTTTGTGATGTTTATTGTGTTTTTAGCAATCGAAACCGGTGTTACGATACTGATATTAAACGAAAAACAATAAAACACCTCTAAAAGTGTCAAATAAGGCAAAAAATAATTTT
Source organism: Flavobacterium sp. (assembly GCF_031537875.1). Lineage (GTDB taxonomy): Bacteria > Bacteroidota > Bacteroidia > Flavobacteriales > Flavobacteriaceae > Flavobacterium. The sequence goes on from NZ_JAVKNB010000005.1 coordinate 123,584, forward strand.
TATATTCTTTTGAATATTAATAAAAAATGTACCTTTGCACCTAAATTTTAGAAACCAAAATAAACTAAGATATTTAACTGTTATGGTGATTTCAAACAAACCACTTAAATTTATACTTATAGCTTTAGTAGCAATTCTTCCTTTTGTAAGCTTTGCTAACCCAACTGAAGAAAAAGAAGCAGCTCCAACAGAATCTACAGATGTTAAATCTGAAATAAAAGAGTTTATCAATCACCACTTACTTGACGCTCACGACTTTACGTTTAATGCAGATAAAGAAACGGGTGAGCACAATGGTTTTTCTTTGCCTATTATTTTATGGGATAATGGATTGCAAGTTTTTTCTTCTGGCGAATTTCACCACGGAGAAAAAGTAGCGGAACACAATGGAAATTATTACGTGATTCATCACGAAAAAATATACAAAACAGATGCTTCAGGAACTTTAACTGAAGATGAGAAAACAGGACACCCAACTAACGTTCAACCTTTAGATTTATCTATTACTAAAAGTGTAGTTGGAATTTTGTTTGTTGCGTTTTTAATGTTTTTCTTATTTAGAAGCTTGGCTAAATCGTATGCTAAAAATGGTGGAATTGCATCAGGAGCAGGGCGTTTCTTCGAGCCGTTGGTTTTATATGTAAGAGACGAAATTGCGATTCCAAACATTGGAGAGAAAAACTACAAAAAATACATGAGCTACTTGCTTACGATATTTTTCTTCGTGTTTTTCTTGAATATTTTAGGATTAACACCGCTAGGATTTAATGTAACAGGAAATATTGCCATTACAGCTTCTTTAGCTTTATTGACCTATTTAATCACTACATTTTCTGCTAATAAAAATTATTGGGGACACATTTTCTGGATGCCAGGCGTGCCAACACCAATGAAATTTATTTTGGCACCAATTGAATTATTGGGAACCATTATTAAACCATTTTCATTAATGATTCGTTTGTATGCTAATATCTTGGCAGGACACGTGGTATTAATGAGTATCATTGGTTTGATGTTTATTTTTAAAAGTTGGATTGGAAGTTCATTGTCATTTGGATTGGCATTTGCACTTTCTATCCTTGAAATATTAGTAGCGTTTTTACAAGCGTATATTTTCACGATGTTATCTGCTTTGTATTTTGGTGCTGGAAATGAAGAGCACCACCACGAGGAGGCGCATCACTAAAAAGTTTACTAGTTGATTGTTTAATAGTTTATAACCTAATAAATAATTAACCAGTTAAACCGCAAAATGAATGTTTAATTTTTAATATATATATTATGCAAATTCCAACTATTGTAGGAGCAGGATTAATTGTAATCGGAGCAGGTTTAGGTATTGGTAAAATTGGTGGTTCAGCAATGGACGCTATTGCTCGTCAACCAGAAGCTTCAGGAAAAATCCAAACAGCTATGCTTATTGCAGCTGCGCTTATTGAAGGTATTGGTTTCGCTGCGTTATTCGCTGCTTAATTAAAACACAAAACAATAGTTACAACGGTTGGTTGTAACTATTGTTTTTAAAAATTAAAACAGAAACAATTGCGTAAAGCAATTTAAAAAGGTTTACAATTTTATAATTACATATAATGGAGAAGTTAATTAATGATTTTTCGTTTGGTTTATTTATTTGGCAAGTAGTAATCTTTGTTGGATTAATATTCTTATTAAAAAAATTCGCTTGGAAACCCATTTTGGATGCGGTAAACGAAAGAGAGCAAGGAATTAAAAATGCCTTGGAATCAGCAGAAAGCGCTAGAAATGAAATGCAAAACTTGCAAGCAGACAACCAACGTATTCTTCAAGAAGCAAGAGCAGAACGTGATGCTATGTTGAAAGACGCTCGTGAAATGAAAGAGAAAATGGTAGCTGATGCTAAAAGTGAAGCACAAGAGCAAGGTCAAAAAATGATTGATCAAGCTAAAGCAGCTATCGAAAGTGAAAAAAATGCAGCTATGGCTGAATTGAAATTACAAGTAGCTACTTTATCATTAAGTATTGCAGAAAAAGTATTGAAAGACGAATTGTCTAACAAAGAATCTCAAACTAAATTAGTAGAGAAAATGTTAGGTGACGTAAAACTGAACTAACTATGGCAGGTACAAGAGCAGCAATTCGTTATGCAAAAGCAATCTTAGATTTATCCAATTCAAAAGGGGTAGCTGAGGTAGTGAATAACGATATGAAATTGATTGCTTCTACAATCAACGGAAACGAAGAATTGAATACATTTATTCAAAGCCCAACCACAACTGTTGAGGTAAAAGAGAAAGCGTTATTAGAAGTTTTTTCTGGAGTAAATGGAGTAACTCAAGGATTGTTTCATTTGTTATTTGAAAACAAAAGATTCGAAATTCTTGAAGCAATTGCTTTGGAATACAATAAATTATCAGATGAGACGAACGGAATCGAAGTGGCTAAAGTAACTACTGCTATTCCTATGGATGCAGCTTTAGAAGCCAAAGTGTTAGCTAAAATCGCCACCTTATCAGATAAGAAAATCACAATTGAAAATAACGTAGATGCTTCTATCATTGGAGGATTTATTTTAAGAATAGGCGACAAGCAATACAATGCTTCTGTTGCTAACAGATTACAAGTATTAAAAAGAGAGTTTAGTAATTAGTTATTACACATAAAAGTGTCTAAATTATAAAGTAAGATGGCGGAAATCAAACCTGCTGAAATTTCAGCAATATTAAGAAAGCAAGTAGAAGGTTTTGAATCTGGTGCTACACTAGAAGAAGTAGGAACAGTACTTAATGTTGGAGATGGTATTGCTCGTGTTTACGGGCTTTCTAATGTTCAATACGGAGAATTAGTAGAATTCGAAAATGGTCTTGAGGCTATTGTATTGAACTTGGAAGAAGACAATGTTGGGGTAGTACTTTTAGGTGCTTCAACAGGAATCAAAGAAGGTTCAACTGTAAAAAGAACACAACGTATCGCTTCTCTTAAAGTAGGAGAGCAAATGTTAGGACGTGTTGTAAATACATTAGGTCAACCAATCGATGGTAAAGGACCAATCGGTGGGGAATTATACGAAATGCCTTTGGAAAGAAAAGCGCCAGGAGTTGTATTCCGTCAACCAGTAACTGAACCATTACAAACAGGAGTAAAAGCAGTAGATGCAATGATCCCTGTAGGTCGTGGACAACGTGAGTTGGTTATTGGTGACCGTCAAACAGGAAAATCAACTGTTTGTATTGACACAATCTTAAATCAAAAAGAATTTTACGATGCAGGAAAACCTGTATTTTGTATCTATGTTGCTATTGGACAAAAAGCTTCAACTGTTGCAGGAATTGCAAAAATGTTAGAAGAAAAAGGTGCAATGGCCTATACGATTATCGTAGCAGCTAATGCTTCTGATCCAGCTCCAATGCAAGTATATGCTCCAATGGCAGGTGCTGCAATTGGGGAGTATTTCAGAGACTCTGGACGTCCAGCTTTGATTGTTTATGATGATTTGTCTAAACAAGCGGTGGCGTATCGTGAGGTATCTCTTTTATTAAGAAGACCACCAGGACGTGAGGCATATCCTGGAGACGTTTTCTACTTACACTCTCGTTTATTAGAGCGTGCTTGTAAAGTGATTGCGGATGATGATATTGCAAAAAACATGAATGACTTACCAGATTCTTTAAAAGGAATCGTAAAAGGAGGAGGTTCATTAACGGCTTTACCAATTATCGAAACACAAGCGGGTGACGTATCTGCTTATATCCCAACTAACGTAATTTCGATTACTGACGGACAAATCTTCTTAGATGGAGACTTGTTTAACTCTGGGGTTCGTCCTGCAATTAACGTAGGTATCTCAGTATCTCGTGTTGGAGGTAATGCACAAATCAAATCAATGAAAAAAGTATCTGGTACTTTAAAATTAGACCAAGCTCAATTCCGTGAATTGGAAGCGTTTGCTAAATTTGGTTCTGATTTGGATGCCGTTACTTTGAACGTAATTGAAAAAGGAAAAAGAAACGTTGAAATCTTGAAACAAGGTTTGAACGAACCTTATACTGTTGAAGATCAAGTAGCGATTATCTACGCTGGTTCTAAAAACTTATTGAGAAATGTTCCTGTAAACAAAGTGAAAGAATTTGAAAAAGATTTCTTAGAATTCTTGAACAACAAACACAGAGACACTCTTGATGCTTTGAAAGCGGGTAAATTAGATGACAACATTACAGATGTTATCGAAAAAGTAGCAAAAGAAGTTTCAGCTAAGTATAATTAATCAATATAACAATATGTCAATGTGTAAATGACTCATTTGCACATTGATAAATTGATAAATTTTCACATTTAGAATGGCAAATTTAAAGGAAATCCGTAATAGAATTACTTCCATTTCATCGACGATGCAAATCACATCGGCAATGAAAATGGTTTCTGCTGCAAAGCTTAAAAAAGCACAAGATGCGATTACAGCGATGCGCCCTTATGCCGAAAAATTAACGGAATTATTACAAAATCTTTCTGCCACCTTAGATGGAGATGTAGGGGGAGATTACACGTCTCAACGTGAAATCAAAAAAGTATTAGTAGTAGCGATTACCTCTAACAGAGGTTTGTGCGGTGCTTTTAATACGAATGTAATTAAAGAAGTTAAAAATCGTTCTGATTACTACGCAGGGAAACAAGTAGATGTTTTTGCAATTGGTAAAAAAGGGAATGATATTTTGAGCAAAACGTTAACCGTTATCGATAATCAAAGCGCTGTTTTTGACGATTTGACTTTTGATAATGTAGCTCAAATAGCTGAAGTACTGACTCAAAAATTTGTGGCTGGCGAATACGATCGTATCGAATTGGTATACAACCAATTTAAAAATGCTGCGACTCAAATTATTCAAACAGAACAATTCTTGCCTTTAGCGCCAATTCAATCAGACCAACCTGCTTCAACAGGAGATTATATTTTTGAACCTTCTAAAGAAGAGATTGTATTGACTTTGATTCCAAAATCATTGAAAACACAATTGTACAAAGGAATTAGAGATTCATTTGCTTCTGAACACGGAGCGCGTATGACTGCTATGCACAAAGCAACAGACAACGCAACTGAATTGAGAGATCAATTGAAATTGACTTACAACAAAGCGCGTCAAGCAGCGATTACTAACGAAATCTTAGAGATTGTTGGTGGTGCTGAAGCGTTGAATGGATAATAACTATTCGAAAGATACTATAAGGGCCTCGCATTGCGGGGCTCTTTTTTTTGATTATTTTTATAAAAAATTACACCTTGGAAATAAAAGAACTTACTACTTTAGAAGAAATGTTAGCTCAATTTGAGTTGATGCAACATTTGTACAGCAATAATTTCACATTAGAGAAGTACGAAGCCTATCTTACTGAAATGTTGCCTCACAACTACATACAAATCGCAGTATACGAAGAAAATAAGTGTATTGGACTTTCGGGCTTATGGTCGGGGATTAAACTCTGGTCTGGGCGTTATTTCGAAATAGACAATTTTATTGTGCATCCGGACCATCGATCTAAAGGTGCAGCAAAATTAATGACGGACTATATCAACACAAAAGCAGAAGAAGCGGGTTGCACAATGATTGTATTAGATGCTTTTACAGGTAATTTTACCGCCCACCGGTTTTATTATAATCAAGGGTATTATCCAAGAGGGTTTCACTTTATTAAAACCTTGAACGAAGCCGGATTATCTTAAAAAAGCTGTTAACAAATTCCAGGCTATTCCGATTTCAAAACCGGTATTAATCCAAAGAATTCGTTATTTTTGTTTCTATCAATGCCTAAACTAAACCAACTTGGGATTATATAAAAGTCTTTTCAAACAAACTGCAATCTATGGATTAGCGACGGTTTTGCCTCGAATGTTGAGTTTTTTACTCGTGCGTTTGTATACGGGAATTTTACCTACAGGCGAGTATGGCGAGGTTTCTATAGTGTTATCTTGGATGGTTTTTTTCAATGTGGTCTTGTCTTACGGAATGGAAACCGCATTTTTTCGTTTTTATAATTCAGAAACCGACAAAGAAAATGTCATTGCTACGTCTACCATTTCTATTTTTTGGTCGTCTATTATTTTCCTTTTCGGAGCTTTAATTTTCAGAGGCACTTTGGCCTCGTTGGCCAATGTAGAAGTGCAGTACATCACGTATGCCATTTGGATCTTGGTCTTGGACGCATTGGTTATTGTGCCATTTTCAAAGTTGCGAGCCAACCAACGCCCAATGTTGTATGCCATTATTAAGATAGGTAATGTCGCGGTAAACTTGTTATTGAATCTATTCTTTTTATTGTGGCTTCCCAAAATTGCAGCCTCAAACCCAAATTCATTTATTGGCAATTTATATGTTGAAAATTACGAAATTGGATACATTTTCGTTTCTAATTTAGCGGCAAGCTTACTAACCTTATTAGTACTTTCGCCTAATTATCTTTCTTTAACTAGAAAATTTGACAAGGCACTTTGGAAAAAAATGATGCAGTATGGTTTGCCTATCTTGGTTGCCGGAATTGCTTTTGCCGTAAACGAACATTTTGATAAAATCCTTTTAGGGTATTGGTTACCCGAAAATGTAGCCAAGTCCGAAGTAGGAGCGTATTCAGCTTGTTATAAATTAGGCTTGTTTATGGTCTTGTTTGCCACAGCATTCCGTTTGGGAATTGAACCCTTCTTTTTTAGCCATTCCAATCACGAAAAAGCGCCCCAAACCTATGCCATGATTACCAAATATTTTGTGATTTTTGGATCCTTAATTTTGTTAGGAGTTATTGTTTTTGCCGATGTATTAAAGTTCTTGCTTTTGCATGACAAATCGTATTGGGAGGCAATGAAAGTGGTGCCGTTGATTATTTTGGCTAATTTCTTCCTAGGTATTTATAATAACCTTTCCGTTTGGTACAAATTAACAGACAGAACTAAAATGGGCGCTTATATTTCAATTGTTGGTGCAGTGTTGACCTTAGTGTTGAATTACCTGTTAATTCCAAAATTCAGTTATTACGGATCGGCTATTGCTACTATTGCGGCTTATGGAAGTATGATGTTTATTTCTTACGTTATGGGAAATAAGTATTATCCTATTCCGTACGATATGGAAAAAATAGGGGGTTATCTAGGTTTGTCTATTGTATTCTCAGCTATTTCTTTTTACGGATTTAGAGAAAATTATTTTGTTGGAATTCCGTTATTATTGTTGTTTATGTATTTTGTGTACCATAACGAAAAAGCTACAATCCAAACGATCATTAAACGAAAAAAATAAAATGACTATAAAAATCATTAATAAATCGCAACATCCGTTGCCTAACTATGAAACTATAGCTTCGGCAGGAATGGATTTAAGAGCCGATTTATCCGCTCCAATCACATTGGCTCCTTTAGGGCGAGTTATTGTAAAAACAGGCTTGTTTATCGAGTTACCCATTGGATATGAAGCCCAAGTTCGTCCAAGAAGTGGATTGGCTATCAAAAAAGGAATCACAGTACTCAATTCGCCAGGAACAGTCGATGCCGATTATAGAGGAGAAATTGGGGTGATTTTAGTGAATTTATCCAATGAAGACTTTGTAATTGAAAACGGCGAACGCATTGCTCAATTAATCATTGCCAAACACGAACGTGCTGAATGGATTGAAGTTCAAGAACTTTCTGAAACATCCAGAGGAGAAGGCGGCTTTGGTAGTACGGGGGTGAAGTAAGCCCCCTAACCCCCAAAGGGGGAAATAATAATAAAATTTAAAAATAATTAATTTATAAAATCCTATTGACCCCTAATAGGAATTCCCCCTTCGGGGGTTAGGGGGCTAACATGAAAATAATAGTACCAATGGCCGGACGTGGTTCACGTCTTCGCCCACACACATTAACCATTCCTAAACCGTTAATTCCTGTAGCAGGAAAACCTATCGTTCATCGTTTGGTGGAAGATATTGCGGGAGTGTTGAATCAAGATATTGAAGAAATTGCTTTTATTATCCATGAAAGTTTTGGTAAACAAGTCGAAGCCGATTTAATTGCCATTGCTCAAAAATTAGGGTCTAAAGGAACCATTTATTACCAAAACGAGGCTTTGGGAACGGGTCACGCTATTATGTGTGCCAAAGATTCCTTGAGCGGACCAGCGGTTATTGCGTATGCGGATACCTTAATTCGTGCCGATTTTGATTTGGATCAAAATGCTGATAGTGTGATTTGGGTAAAACAAGTAGACCAACCAGAAGCTTTTGGGGTAATCAACCTGAATGACGCCAATGAAATTGTGGAATTGGTAGAGAAACCAAAAGAATTTGTTTCAGACCTAGCCGTAATTGGAATTTACTATTTCAAAGATGTGGCGGTATTGAAAAACGAATTGCAATTGGTGTTAGACAATAATATCATTCACGGAGGCGAATACCAAATCAACGACGGCATTAAGCAAATGATGGCCAAGGGCATGAAATTTGTTCCAGGAGAAGTAGCGGAGTGGATGGATTGCGGAAACAAAGACGTGACGGTAGAAACCAATTCTAGAATGTTAGGATTTTTACATAATGATGGGGAACATTTAGTAGATTATGGCGTAAAATCAGAGAATTCGACGATTATTCCGCCGTGTTATATTGGTGAAGATGTGGTGTTAATTAACGCAACTGTTGGACCTAATGTTTCTTTAGGCAAAGGATGTCATGTTACTAATAGTACGATTAAAAACAGTTTGGTACAAACGCATTCGCATATTAAAAACGCCAATTTAGACAATGCGATGATTGGAAATCACGCGAGTTTTGACGGGAATTTTACCAGCATCAGCATCGGAGATTATTCGGTTTTGGAATAAAAAATCATGAACACTAAAACTATAGTTTTTTTCTTTTTAAGTCTGTTTGCATTTCCATTTTCAGGATGGTCGCAAACAGAACCAGAAGATATTGCTATGGTTTCGGATGCATTTCAGGATTCTTTTTATGAATCGCTTTTGCAAAAAGGCATTGAAAACTATGACAAAGCGATTGTGGCTTTGGAAAAATGTTTGGTAAGCCAACCCAATAATGCGACGGTTCATTTTGAATTAGGTAAAAATTATTTGGCCTTAAAACAATATGAAAACGCGTATCAGTCGTTTCAAAAAGCCACACAAATTGAACCTAAAAACAGATGGTTTTGGGTAGGGCTTTACGATCTGAGTTTTCAAACCAAGAATTACGAACGCGCGATGACTGCGGTACAACAATTAATCGGTTTTGACGAGCGCTACAAAGACGATTTGATTCCGCTGTATATGGCGACGAATCAGTTAGAAAAAGCATTGGCTTTGATTAATGAGATGAATGCTAAATTTGGCAAGTCGCAAGAACGAACGCAGTTTAAAAACCAAATTCTTTTGGCTACCAAAAACCAATCTTCGGACTGGAAAGAGTTGGGAGATTTTAAAAATTATTTGGAAACCAATAACGGATTGCAAGCGGCTCAAACTATGAAAAGTATTTTGGGCAATGGGCAAATACCCAACAGTATCAAACACCGAGTAGTTAATGAGTTTTTACTATTTGCCTACAAAAATCCGCAATACGAAACGGACTTAGAAACGGCGATTCCGTTTTTTGATGCTGACAAAGAAATTAACGTTGCTCAAGAAATAGGGAAGTTCTATCAGAATAAAAAACAATTGGAAAAGGCCATTCATTATTACGAATTGGCACTTCAAAAAGAAGCAGGGTCGGTAGCAACAAATTTACTTTTGCTTCAAGCGTATACAACGGATCAGCAGTTTCAAAAACTAGCTCAAAAATCGGCTGAAGGGATGGAGTTGTATCCGGCTCAGGGGTATTTTTATTATTATTTTGGATTAGCTAATAATCAATTGCACCAATTTAATAAGGCGAAAGAAGCACTAGAAACGGGTATAGATTTTGTAATAGACGATTTGGATTTAGAAATCAATTTTAATTTACAATTGGCGGAAGCCTATAACGGTTTGGGCGATTTTAAGATGAAAGACCGCTTTTTTGCGAAAGCCGATCAATTAATACAAAATAAAAAGAAATGAAAAAGATAATACTATTGCTGTTCCTGTCGGTTTTGGTGTCTTGCAAAACCAAACAAGCGATTGTGGTAACCACACCGGTAGCTCCAACGGCGAAAGGGATTTCGGCGGAAGACATAATAGCGAATCATTACAACAACAAAACCAACTTTAGTACCGTTTATATCAAATCGAATGTGCGTTTTTCTGACGATAAGCAAACTCAAAATGTAACAGCAGAAATTAAAATTAAGAAAGACGAACAAATTTTGATTAGCGTTCGTTTTCTAGGAATTACGATGGCTAAAGCGTTAATTACTCCCACATCGGTGAGTTATTACGAAAAGATGAATAGCACTTATTTTGAAGGGGATTTTAGCGGATTGAGTCAGTGGTTAGGAACCGATTTGGATTTTTCTAAAATTCAAAATATGTTGTTGGGTGAAGCTTTTGACAATTTACAACAAGGAAAATATGCCTTATCAAAAGGCGAACAAGGCTTTGAGTTAGCCGATTTAAAATCAGGAAATACGAAGAAAACGTTCTTTTTGGATGCAGAAAAATTTCAAATTCAAAAACAAGAAATAAGCCAGCCAGAACAAGACAGAAGAATTGATGTGGGTTATTCAGAAAGAAATACGTTTAACGAAGCAACTATGTCCATGAGTGTTGTAATTAGTGCTTTTCAGCCGAAAGGCAAGACAGAAATTAGTTTCAATTACAATACGGTATCTTTTAACGAAGAACTTTCTTTTCCTTATAGTATTCCAAATGGGTATAAAAGAATTTTAATTAAGTAAATTTGCAAAAATATTTTACCATGCCAAAATTTCTCCTTAGTCTACTTTTTATTTGCGCTACTTCATTGGTTTGGAGCCAAGACTCGCAACAAGAAAAGTTAGAACAACGAAAAGCTCAAATTCAGCAAGAAATAAAAGAGAATGAAAAACTCTTGCAATCGGTTAAAAACAAGGAAAAAACAGCGGTTAATGTTGTGGTTATCCAAGAGAAAAAAATCGCATTGAAAGAAAAATTGATCAACACTACTGAAAAACAAGCAAAGCTATTGAGCAATGACATGTACATCAATCAAGTGCAAATTAACAAGCTTAAAAAAGAGTTGGTTGTCTTAAAGGAAGACTATGCTAAGATGATTGTGAAATCGTATAAGAGTCGTTCAGAACAAAGTAGAGCCATGTTTATCTTGTCGTCAGAGAATTTTTTGCAGGCATACAAGCGCGCCCAATACATGAAACAGTACACGAATTTCAGAAAAATGCAAGGCGAAGAGATTAAAGATAAATCCAAAGAATTAGAAGTGTACAATGAAAAATTGGATGTTCAAAAATCAGCCAAACAAAAATTAATTGAAGAAAAAGAGAAAGAGCGTTTGTCTTTAGAAAAAGAGAAACAAGAGCAAGAGAAGTTGGTTAACGCAATTAAAAAAGACAAGAATAAAATTGCCAACGACATTAAGAAAAAACAACAAGAAGCGAGAGCTATTGACAAACAAATTGATCGTTTGATTCGTCAAGCCATTGCTGAAGCCAATAGAAAAGCCGCTGCAGAAAGAGCGAAAACGAAGGCTGCCGCCACTGCTGCTGCCAAAGAAAAGAAAGCGGCTGCTGAAGCTGCTGCAAAAGAATTGGCAAACGCCAAGAAAATTAATGGTAAAGCGCCTAAAACAACAGTTAAACCTGTTGAAAAAGAAGTTGTAGAAGAGCCAGTAGCGTCTAACGAGCCGGTATCATCAACTAAAATTGATTTGACCCCTGAAGCTAAAATTATTGCTGATAATTTTAGAGCGAATAAAGGAAGGTTGCCTTATCCTGTAGAGCGCGGACATATTTCATTAGGCTATGGAGATCAGCCGCACCCAGTGTACAAATCGTTAATGGTTCACAACAGTGGTGTAGAGATTACTACCGACCAAGGGGCGAATGCCAGAGCAGTTTTTGACGGAGTGGTAAGTAGTGTTATTGCATTATCTCCAGTGAATAAAGCGGTAATGATACAACACGGGGACTATTTCACGGTATATCAAAACCTAAGCTCGGTGAATGTGAGTAAAGGAGAAAAAGTTAGCCGAAAACAATCAATAGGTAAAGTACGTTCTAATGGAGAAACTGGAAAAACGGTAATCAAGTTCTTGATACTTCAGAACACCTCTTATATTAACCCATCAGGTTGGTTATCGAATTAAATAATAAAAAAAGCACTACGTGAGTAGTGCTTTTTTTATTGCTGTTGCTGTTCTTGTTGGTGATGTAAGAGTTCGATGTAATCCAATTGTTCTTGTACTTCTGAGGAGACTTCTTCCAGAGCTACATCGTTGATTTCTTCAAAATGCCTACCGTCTTCATAGCCAATTGATACACAAACAGAAAGTGTTTGTTTAGCCAATCCTTTAAAAGTTCCTTTAACTGGCGTACAATCGATAAAATTGCGCCCCACAGCTAGTTTAACATGGTTATCCATGGTCCAAATATTATTAGTGGGATCTAATCCTAACCAACCTTGATTTGGCGTATAAATTTCGACCCAAGCGTGGGTGGCACCTTCTCCTCTTAGCCCACTTTCGTTAGGGCAGATGTAACCACTGACATAGCGTGCCGGAATTCCTGCGGTACGAACCAATTGCAAAAGTACGTGGGCAAAATCTTGGCACACTCCCTTTTTATGGTCTAAAATTTCGTCTACAGTGGTTTCAATATTGGTGATCCCTTTGGTATAGGTGAAGTGGTTAAAAATATAATTATTGCATTGTTGCGCAATCTCAATAATGGTTTTGTTTTCACATCCAATTTCGTTGAGAATATCCAGAATGGTCTCTTGTTTTGTAATGGTTTCAGGATAGCAAAGGCGCAAGAGGTTGATGTTTTTTTCTTTTTCGGATGCTAAATCCTTTATGTACGAATGTTCAAAATCAGGAATTTTCAAGGAATGATTTACCCGAACTAACATTCTAGATTCGATAGTCATTTCGGTATGAGCATCTAAAGTGTTGAAATTTCCCACACGATTTCCGTGATAATCAGTAGAAAAACTAACTTCAGGATTGTTGGTAATCAACAATTCGTATTGCAAGACATCTTGGTTTTCAAAATTATGCGGGAATAAGCGAATCTCGTTGATGCTTTCTTTGATAGGCCAATTGTATTGGTATTTGGTAATATGGACGATTTTAAATAGAGCCATGCCGATTTAGGTATAAGAAAAGAATAATTTAGAAAAATCTGTAGAGAATTGGTTCAGTTGCACTTTGGTGTTATGAAGCACTTCTTCTAATTGTTGGTTGCTTAAGTGGTGGTAATCGGTGTATTCGACATAGCTTTTTAGCCTTCCAAATTGATTGTGTAAGGTTCGGGCTTCGCTTATTACATTGTCTTTGAATAAATAATTAATGTACACATTAATCAAGTCCAAAGTATAAATCACCGAGTGCGCAAAATCGCGATTGAAAACAACTTGTTGCACCACTTTTCTATTGTGCGGAATATTACTGTAACTTTTCAAATACATTTCGTAGCCTGATAGGGATAGCAACAGCCTTCTCCAGTACAATAAATCTTCTTCGCCTTCTAGATTGTAATCAATGGGCGCAAAATACGCTTGTGTAAGCGAAATAGTTTGTAAGCAGCGTTCAATGTGTTTGCCAATGCTCGAAAAACACCATCCCAATCCTCTCGGCATGGTTACTTGCAGAATTCCGTTGTACAGCAAAAAGTCTTTGTTCAATTTGGTAATAATAGCCAAAGCATCTTGGGTTTCCAATTGATGCGGCAGGCTAGGGGAATTCATAAAATGATATAACGAATTGATGTGTTCCCAAAGCTCTTTGGTGATTTTGTCTTGGGAACCTCGTGCATTTTCACGCGCTTTAATTACTAAATTCTTGACCGAATTTTGATTGTGATTGTCGCAAATAATGTATTTCAACACAAAATTAGTGTCGTATTGCATCTCATTGATGGTCTCGATAGGCAAATCAGTATAATGTTCTAACAAGGGTTTGTAGCCTTGAGTATCATTCAATTCTTTGTCGAAAGACAGAATATAAAAGGTGTTTAAGGTCAGCAACATTCCATCTGTTCTTTCCATGTATCGGTTGAGCCAGAACATTCCGTCCGCCACTCGGCTAAGCATATCTACTTTCATTGGGTATGTTTCTTTAGGTTATTTATTCTACTATCCAGGTGTCTTTACTGCCGCCTCCTTGGGACGAATTTACCACTAGAGACCCTTCGGTTAGCGCCACGCGGGTTAAGCCGCCAGGAACGATTTCCACGCCATTTGGACCACATAAAGCATACGGTCTTAAATCGACATGGCGCAATTTGAGTTGGCCATCAATCAAACACGGCACGGTACTTAATTGAATAATGGGTTGTGCAATAAAGTTCCTTGGATTGTCCAAAATGGCAATTTTAGTAGCATCGAGCTCCTCTTGAGTCGCTTTATTTCCCATAATCATTCCGTAGCCACCACTTTGATTGGTTTCTTTAATTACCATATTTTCCATGTCGGCAAAAACCAGTTCGCGCTCGTCTTGGTTTTCCATTTGGTAGGTCGGCACGTTTTTAAGAATAGGTTCTTCGTTCAAGTAATATTTAATCATATCAGGAACAAAGGCATATACGGCTTTATCATCTGCAACGCCATTTCCTACGGCATTAACAATGGCAATATTGCCTTGTTTGTAGGCACTCATAAGGCCAGGAACACCTAATGCGCTATCGGGTTTAAAGACCAATGGATCTAAATATTCGTCGTCTAAACGACGGTAAATTACATCCACTTGCTGTAAGCCCGAGGTGGTTTTCATGTACACTTTGTTGTTGTTGACCACTAAGTCCCGACCTTCAACTAAGGGAATTCCCATTTGGCGTGCCAAAAAAGTATGTTCGTAATAAGCCGAATTGTAAATACCCGGAGTTAGCAACACCACATTAGGATTAGAGATGCTTCTTGGCGAAAGCGAAACCAAAATATTATGAAAAATCATGGGATAATTACTCACCATGCTTACATGATTTGAGGTCAGCATATCTGGGAAAATACGTTTGGTAATTTCTCTATTTTCTAGCATATAACTCACCCCGCTTGGACATCTTAAGTTGTCTTCAAGCACATAGAATTCGCCTTTAGCACCGCGAATCAAGTCGATTCCTGCAATATGAACATGAATATTATGTGGCACTTTGATGCCTTGTACTTCTTGAATGTAGTGCGGACAAGACGCAATTAATGACGCTGGAACAACACCATCTTTAATGATGTTTTGTTCGTTATAAATGTCTTCTAAAAATAAATTCAAAGCCAATAAGCGTTGTTTGATTCCGGTTTCTACTTCTAGCCAATCACTTTTGGTAATGATTCTCGGAATAATATCAAAAGGGAAAATACGTTCAATCCCTTGATTATCGTCGCTATACACAGTAAACGTAATCCCTTGGTTCATAAAAAAATCAGAGGCTTGTTTCTGTTTGTCTTTCAGACTTTGTAGGTTTAGGTTTTCTAAGGTGTGCAACACTTGACGATACGAATGTCTTACGCCTTCATCAGAAAACATTTCGTCCCAACCTTTTGGGTTCAATTCAGGCAGTAAATTTGACATATTTAATTTTATTTAAAAAAGTTAAACATTTCAAGGTTTTTATTGAAAAAAATCCTTGTTTTGAGCTAAATTACCTAATTATTTTCTGTTAAAAATCAATTGTAATGAATATTTGATAATTTATATCATATTCTTTTTTTGAGAAATATATTTTGATATTTCGTTTTTTTTTCGTCCTTATTTTTTTTGATTTAGAAATCAGCAAAGTGTTATTTATTATTAAACAGCTGTTTTTAAAGGGTTCAATTCTAAAATTTAAAATATTTTTTCAAAATGACGTTCCATTTCATACATTTGGCATTATGAGAGGAATAAAAATGATTCTTTGGTTGCTTTGGCGCGTATGGTTTTATGTCTTAATGGCTATTCCTATTCTTGTGATGTTGCCATTTTTACTTTTATCCATAGTTTCAGAGCGTGGCTACCCTTATTTTTTTGCTATGGCTAGAATTTGGGCTAAAGTCATTCTTTTCGGAATGGGGTTTTATTATAAGGTAGAATCAATTCAAGGATTGGAACCCAACAAAAGTTATATGATTGTGGCCAATCATACCTCTATGACTGATATTATGTTGATGTTGGCCGTAGTGGATCGACCTTTTGTATTTGTGGGGAAGAAAGAATTGGCTTCGATTCCGTTGTTTGGCTTTTTCTACAAAAGAACCTGTATTTTAGTAGATCGAAATAATGCACAAAGCCGAAGAGCGGTTTTTGAAAGCGCTCAAAACAGGCTGAATCGTGGTCTGAGCGTTTGTATTTTTCCAGAAGGGGGTGTGCCTTACGACGAGTCTGTTGTTTTAGATACCTTTAAGGATGGGGCATTTCGCTTAGCTATTGAACATCAAATTCCAATTGTTCCCATTTCGTTTGGAGACAATAAAAAGCGACTCTCTTACACCTTTTTCAGCGGTAGTCCCGGATTGATGCGTGTAAAAATCCACACTCATGTTGCCACAGAAGGCAAAACATTAAATGACCGAAGAGCGATTAAAGAAGAGGTTTATCAGATCATTTATAATCAATTAGTGGCTTTTGAGTGCTAACATAAAAAAACCGCAAGTAGTATTACTTGCGGTTTTTATTTTATAAGAAGGATAATTTTATTCAGCAGCTAGTTCTTTGATTTGCGACTTGATTTTTTCTTCTAATTCTTCGGCCAATTCAGGGTTGTCTTTAATTAATGCTTTTACAGCATCACGACCTTGACCTAATTTAGTATCTCCGTAACTGAACCAAGAACCTGATTTTTTGATAATTTCAAATTCTACCGCTAGGTCTAATATTTCACCTGTTTTTGAAACCCCTTCACCATACATAATGTCGAATTCGGCTGTTTTGAAAGGTGGCGCTACTTTATTTTTTACCACTTTAACCTTAGTACGGTTTCCAATTACGTTATCACCATCTTTAATTTGTGATGAACGACGAATATCCAAACGAACTGAAGCATAAAATTTCAATGCATTTCCACCTGTTGTTGTTTCTGGATTTCCAAACATCACTCCGATTTTCTCTCTCAACTGATTGATAAAGAATACAGTACAATGTGTTTTACTGATAGTTCCAGTTAATTTACGCAAGGCTTGTGACATCAAACGCGCGTGAAGACCCATTTTAGAATCCCCCATTTCACCTTCAATTTCGCTTTTTGGCGTCAAGGCAGCTACCGAGTCAATCACCACAATATCAATAGCTCCTGAACGAATTAAGTTTTCAGCAATTTCTAATGCTTGTTCTCCGTTATCTGGTTGTGATATGATTAAGTTTTCGATATCCACACCTAATTTCTCTGCATAATTTCTGTCGAACGCATGTTCAGCATCGATAAAAGCAGCAATTCCACCCGCTTTTTGCGCTTCGGCAATAGCGTGCAGTGTTAAAGTTGTTTTACCAGACGATTCAGGGCCGTAGATTTCGATAATTCTTCCTTTTGGATAACCACCTACTCCTAAAGCTAAATCTACTCCTAGCGAACCCGAAGAAATTACTTCTACTTCTTCAATGGCTTTGTCGCCCATTTTCATCACTGTGCCTTTTCCGTAGGTTTTGTCTAGTTTGTCAAGCGTAAGTTGTAGCGCTTTTAATTTAGCTTCTTTCTCTGAACTCATCTTTTAAGTGTCTAATTAGTTGTCAATTTTGAGAAAAATAAGGAATTTATTTTCTCTTTATAGTTTCGTAAAAATAGTTTTTTTTTTCGAAGTACAAGAGTTCTTTTCAGGCAATTTTTTATGATCTAAATAAAAAAGCACATATTGGCTAGTATCTATTTTTTTAAATCAATTGCATGGCAATACTAGGTTTTTTTGCGAGATGCAAGGTATTCACTAAGTGACAATCCCATTTGCTTTTCAAAACTTGATATGAATTTGGATTCTTTTTTAAAACCAGATTGTTGACTGATTGATTCAATAGCAATATTTGAATCAGTATTGTTGTCTATAAGGTTTTTAGCATAAGCAACACGTAATTGAGCCAGTAATTTAGAGAACTTAGTTTCTAATAAATAGGTAATACAATAGTCTAGGTGGGTTTGTGAAATATTCAAAGCGTTAGCAACATCATTTTTTTTGCATTCCGGATTTAAAAACGGTTTTTCTTTTTCTAAATACAATTTAATTGCATTAGACATTTCAAAGAAAGGATCTTCTTCAGGCGCAATGGTTTTTTTTCCTTTTTCCTTTAGGGGAACCGTAACAACAGTGGCCATGGGTACTCCATATAAAATATTGGGAAAAAGAATTAAAGAAATAGATAGAAAACTATATCCAACACCCGCCAAAACATAAAACACATGCCCGTCTGCTATATTTTCATGAGTGGTCTCGTAGGCTGATTGTAGTGCTAGGAATAAGAAACTAGTATTGATAAATAATAAATTGGATAACAAGACTACCAACCACAAATGGGTGTTAATCAATTGTTTTTCTTTCTTTTTTTGATATAATCCAATTACTAAATAAATGCAATAGAGTAAATATGCAAACGAAAGTCCACAACGTAATGCAAAACTCATACCAGCATTATAAAATAGATTAACATCAATAGTTGCTACTGCGTTAGCACTTTTTAGGATAGCGTTTGCAATATTTAATTTATTTTCAAAGGGTTGTAAAAAGTAGGGAATTGTTCCAATTAGCGCAATGATGGCGGGTATGAAATGAACCCAGTCTTTTTTGTATAGATTTTGTTTGTTTTCAATTGTACCTCTTACATAAAAAAGCAAAAAAGGCCCTAAAAGAAACATGAAAGGGGCAAAATGATTGTAAAAAACGGCCAACCAAAAGGCAGAATGGCCATATAGCATAAAATAATGTGCTAGACCAAAACTAGAAGCCAAGACAAAAAACAACGCTAAATATAAAGCGTTAGGATTTGATTTCCAATTGAAGATAAAAAACACACAGGAAAGGATTATTGTTGCAACTGAAATGTATAATAACATGATATGGGGATATAACGACAAAGTTAATTAAAAAGGCAAAAAAAAGCGATTCAAAAAGCGAATTGTTGTCCAGTTTTTCTTTTTTAAGACAAGTACAAAACTACAAATGAAACGCAAAAGCATTCAATCTATTGTAACAATAGAACTTTTACCGTATAGTTTCCGAAATTTCATTATTAATATATTCGGTTGGAGTAAATCCAGTTTCTTCTTTAAACGCAGCATAAAAATTGGAGCGCGTTTTAAATCCCGATTGTTTTCCGATAGCTTCTATGGTTAGAAGAGAATTGGATCCTTTTTTCAGTAATTCTAAGGCGTGCTTTATTCTCAACGCCGATTTTAATTTTGAAAATTTAGTTTCCATTAAATAGGTGATGCAATATGAAACGTGATTTTGAGGCGCTTTAAGGTAAAGTGCAATATCGCTAACCGAAAAATCAGGATTTAAAAATGGTTTTTCTTCTTCTAGATATTTCAATATGGCTTTATACATATCGAAGAAAGGGTCCTCTTCGGGTGCGATTTTATTTTTAACTTTTTTCTTTTTAGGAGTTACAGCTTCATTTCGTCTAGGAATTCCATATAGAATCTCAGGAAATAAAATCAAAGAAAAAGACATTATGCTATAGGCTAGTCCAGCAATGATGTATAAAACCTGTCCGTCGTTTATGGTTTTGCTGGGAACAGAGTGTTCAGAGCTTATGGCAAGCAGTATAAAACTCACAAAAATAAACGACAGGTTTGTAATTAAAATAATAAGCCAACGGTATGTGATGATAAGTTGGTTTTTAGGAATTTGTTTTTCCTTGGTTTCTGAAGGATATAATTTCCAAAGTAAATAGATACAGCCTATTAAATACAAAAAGGCAATGCTACAACGGAATACGAAACTCTGTCCCATTGTATAAAA
This sequence comes from Flavobacterium sp., assembly GCF_031537875.1. Taxonomy (GTDB): domain Bacteria; phylum Bacteroidota; class Bacteroidia; order Flavobacteriales; family Flavobacteriaceae; genus Flavobacterium. Next base: position 143,551 of record NZ_JAVKNB010000005.1, read on the forward strand.
AATATTCACATCAATTTCTTCTATTATATCTGGATTTTGTATGATTTTATCCGCAATCTCCAATTTTTTATCAAATGATTGAAAAATGTAGGGTACAGATCCAATAAACGCAATCAAAGTTGGAATAAAGTGTAGCCAGTCTTTTTTGGATAATGAATAGCGATCGGTCAAAGTGTTTCGTATATAAAAATACAAAAACGGACCAATTAAAAACATTAATGCTGCAAAATTATTGTAAAATATGGCTAACCAAAAACGCGACCCTCCTGAAGTTATTAAGTAGTGAGCAATTCCAAATATAGAAGTAAGTATGAATACAAATGTTAAATAGATTGCATTTTTATTTAAGCCCCAATTGTGATATAAAAGCACAAATGAAATCAAGATGGTAAAAATCGAAAGATATAATAACATTAATGTGGGGTTTACATAATACAAAAGTACGCATTAACCTCTTTCGGGTCTAAATTACTATTGCTTCAAATTGTCCGATTTTTAATTTTCGAGGACAACTAGTTATCCACTATGCTGATTTACAGGACAAAGTTATAAGATAAAGCTGTGTGTTAATTATTTTTTGAACATAAGTTTGTTCACTTTTTTATACGGTTTTAATTGTAAATATACTACACCAAGACCAAATTAACGTCCTAAGAATTTATTAAATATATTTATTATTTTATGAAAAAACTAACAAATTTTCAGTTTTCGGTTTTTCAGTTTGTGCCAAGGATTAATGAACTTAAGCAATTGATGTATTCATTAGTTGTTTTTCTTTTGTTCATAGGAATTCAAGGGTTTGCTCAAACAATTGAAGTTAGCGTTCCTTTTTCGGAGGGATTTATCGGTCTAAAAGGATCTAATCCACAAGACGCTACTAATATTAAAACTTTCACAACGTTAGGAATTGCCAAAGCTTTTTTTGTTCAACAATCTACCTCAGGGATCTTTCAAATACCTTCGGGATATCAAGGGAATGATATTCCAGGAACGATTCGTTTGCAATTAACTTCGGGTCAGATTATAGAATTCCCAGGAGCTATTGTTTGGAGAAATACGAATGGGTCCACAGTCAATATGTTTGGGATACTTCCAAACACTTCCATTAGCCCAATCAATTTCACTTATGGAGGTTCTTCAACTTATACAATTAACACGACAAGTGATTTAGGGTTTAAAAAAATAGGGGCTACACTAACATTAACAGATGGTTCAAGCGTTTCTGGAAATGCAGCAACTTCAGGTTTGTTAAGTGATTTAAATGCTTATTTAACGACTACTCAGGGATTGCGCCCTACTGGGCCTGTAACAGTAACTGCTTTAACTACCTCAAACACATCCCCTACAATTACTGGAACAGCAACGCTACAAAACGGCCAGACATTATCAGTAATGGTTAATGGGATATTGTATACCACAACTAATGGTTTAGTAGTTAGTGGTAATAACTGGTCGTTGCCTTTACCTACTTTAGCTACAGGGACTTATTCTGTTGTGGCTACAATTACAAATACAGCGGGATATACTTTAAGTGATAGTACTTCAAATGAACTAATTATTACACAGGCTGGAGTACCAACTATAGGTTTGTCATCATCACAATTGAGTGCCTTTACTAGTTGTGCAGGATCAGTTTCAACTGAACAAAGTTTTTCAGTTTCAGGAACAAGTTTGTCAGCAAATGCAGTAGTTACCGCACCAACAGGTTTTGAAGTATCTCTAACAAGTGGATCGGGCTTTGCTTCAAGTGTTACAATTCCGGCTTCAGGAACTCTTGGCGCAACTACGGTTTATGTGAGAATGACAACCTCGGCAACAGGAGCTCCAAGTGGAGACGTAACTGTAGTTTCAGGAGCCGCTTCTCAAAATGTTGCTGTAACGGGTACAGTTAATTCATTACCTAATGTTCAATTTAAATTATCGCCTCCTAACGTTACTACATCTGCCATTCAAGGCCAAGCAGGTACAAAAACAGAAAATTTTAATTCATTTACTGTTGGGAATGTTCCCGCTAGTGGGACATTTGCAATAGGAACCTTTATCAAGACGGGTAGTGCAACTACTTCACAATATGTATATAATACTACTTACGGAGCACCATTACCTAATTCGACAACTTCATCTAACTATTTAGGGCTTTTTACGGGAGGAGTAGTAAACGTTACCTTAACTGACCCTTCACGTTATTTAGGGTTTTGGTGGGCAGGAGGCGATGCAGCTAATCGTGTTACAATATTTGGAATGTGTAATGGTGTAGAGATTCAACTAGCACAATTTACCACAAATACAGTAACTTCACTTTTGAGTGGCGCAACTATTACTGCGGTGGATGGTAATGTGTATAATTCGTCGGCTTATAAAAGGCCTACTGAACCATTTGCCTACATTAATTTACAATTAGACAATCCTAATATTACTTTCACTCGTTTAGAATTTACTCAAAGTAGCGGAGGAGGAGGTTTTGAAGTAGATAATATTACTACAGGCACAGGTTATGGAGCAGCATCTGCGACTACCCCTTCGGCACCTACAATTACTACAATTACCAATACTGGCGGAACGGCCACAATTAATTTTACAGCCCCTACCTCTAATGGGGGATCTGCAATTACTAATTATGAATATACTACAGACGGAGGAACAACTTGGACTGCTTTATCACCAGCTGTAACAAGTTCACCAGTGACCGTAAGCGGTTTGGTAAATGGCATAAGTTATCCATTTCAATTAAGAGCAGTAAATGCAATAGGACCAGGCCCTGCATCAAATACTATTACAACAACTATTGATTCTGGATTAGATTCAGATGGAGATAATTTAACAGATGTAAATGATCCAGATGATGACAATGACGGTTTGTTAGATTACCAAGAACAAGATTGTTCAGCTAGTACCTCAGTGAGTCAATCACTTATTCCAAGTACATTCTATTTTGTACAATGGAATTCCTATACAAATGGTGTTTTAAGAGGAGTAATCAATGTTCCGGGAAATCCTGTAAATGTGACGGTGACCAACACAAGTAATTCTATTTTACTTCAAAATGACGCGCCTTACGGCGGAATTTCAAATTGGTCTCCTCAACCAAGTGGAAATCCTAATTTAAGTACTTTCAGAAGTTCAACTTTGGGAGAACACAAGTTTGTTTTTGATCAACCAGTTAATAATCCTCGATTCTTTATCAATTCTTTAAATAAGACGTTAGATCTTTCTTTACCAGGTAAAGTATTGAATTCAAATGGAAATTTCACGGGTGCTCCAGTAGGAACTACCACTCAGGTTTTGGTTGGAAATGAAGGTACAGGAACAATTTCTTTTTCTGGAAATATTTCCGAGATTTCGTTTACAGGTCGTGAATATGAGTTCTATTGTAACTTCTCACTAGGAATAGCAGGTTTAGTAGACGCAAGTGCCTGTGTAGACATTGACACTGATGGCGATGGAATACCTAACAGATTGGATTTAGAAAGTGACGGAGATGGAGTATTAGATGCCACTGAAAAAGCAGATGCCACTGATGAAAAAGACTTGTGTCAATTAGTTTTAGCACACCAAACGATGACTACAATCACAGTATGGAACACGGCTGATTGTGATAATGACGGGGTAACCAATGCTCAGGAGTTATTAGATGGCACGAATCCTTTGAATCCAGATTCAGATGGAGATGGAGTTATAGATGGTACTGAAAAGGTGGATGGTACTGATGCTAAAGACGGATGTAAGTTTGTACTAGCTCACCAAACAGTAACAACAAGTACGACTTGGAACACAGCAGATTGTGATGGAGACGGAACGTCAAATAGACAAGAAATACTAAACCATACAGATCCACTAGTAGGAGACACCGATGGTGATGGAGTATTAGATCCTCAAGAACTTTTGGATGGAACTAGTCGAACTGATGCATGTCAATTTGTACTAGCTCACCAAACGCTTACGCCAAGTACAGCTTGGAATACAGCTGATTGTGATGCAGACGGTGTAACCAATGCTCAAGAAGTTGTTGATGGTACTGACCCATTGAAAGCAGATACTGATGGCGACGGAGTAAAAGACGGAACTGAGAAAACAGACGGAACTTCAGCTACAAACTCTTGCCAATTTGTGTTGGCCCACCAAACGCTAACACCAAGTACAGCGTGGAATACGGCTGATTGTGATGCAGATGGCGTAACCAATGCTCAAGAAGTTGTTGATGGTACTGATCCATTGAAAGCAGATACTGATGGCGACGGAGTAAAAGACGGAACTGAGAAAACAGACGGTACTGATTCAAAAGACGCATGTCAATTTGTACTAGCTCACCAAACGCTTACGCCAAGCACAGCTTGGAATACGGCTGATTGTGATGCAGACGGTGTAACCAATGCCCAAGAGAAAATTGACGGCACAGATCCATTGAAAGCGGATACTGATGGCGATGGCGTAAAAGACGGAATAGAGAAAACAGACAGAACAGATGGTAAAGATGCATGTCAATTTGTGTTGTCTCATCAAACACTAACACCTAGTACAGCATGGAACAATGCAGACTGTGATGGTGATGGCTTGACTAATTTGAGAGAAAAAACATTAGGTTTAAATCCGTTATTAGCCGATACAGACGGCGACGGCTTGTCAGATGCGGTTGAATTAACAATGGGAACTAGTCCATTAATTCAAGACACCGACGGCGACGGTATAGCGGACAATCTAGACAACTGCCCAATCACAGCTAATACGAATCAAGCCGACAATGATCATGATGGTCAAGGAGATGTTTGTGATACAGATGATGATAACGACGGGATTTTAGATACCAATGACAACTGTCCAATTACAGCTAATGCGAATCAAGCCGATAGAGATCATGATGGAAGGGGAGATGTTTGTGACTTGGTAGAATTGAATATTGCACAAGCCATCACTCCAAATGGAGACGGTGTAAATGATACTTGGGTAATTTATAATATAGAAAATCATCCTGGCAGTATCGTTAGAGTATTTAACAGATGGGGTAACGAAGTATATTACTCTAATAACTATCATAATGATTGGGATGGGCATTATAAAAATTTGAAAGAAGGCTTACCTTCTTCAGGAGCTTATATGTACCAAATTGATTTAAACGGAGATGGAACTATCGACGCTCAAGGTTGGTTATACATCACAAACTAAACCCCCCACATCAAAAAAACAAGACAATGAAAAAAATAAACCTTATGGCAACTTTAGCACTACTTTTAGTAAGTAGTGCTTTATTCGCCCAACAAGAAAGCGTTTTTGCTTTTTATAAATCCCACATGATTTTGGTGAATCCAGCTTATGCGGGATATAACAATGCGACTTTGTGGACGAGTTCACTTAGAAAACAATGGACAGGTGTTCCTGAAGCACCCGAAACCCAAACCGTCTCCTACAGTACTCCAGTTGGCAAAAACATGGGCATAGGAGTGTCGGTGGTGAACGATAAAACCTTTATAGAAAAAGAGACCTATTTGGGGGTTGATTTCTCGTATAAGGTCCAAATGAATGCAACAACCGATTTGTATCTGGGAATCAAAGCAGGTGGTAATTTTTACGATGTCAACACCACAGGGTTAGAAACGTATAATGTACGATCAGATCAAGCTCTTGGATCTATTAATACATTCAATCCCAATTTTGGGGTAGGTGCAGTACTAAAGCAAGACAAATGGTACGCATCGTTATCTGTCCCAAGATTATTCAACACAAGCAAAGCGGTGAATCAATCAGGCTATGCTATGACAGCTACTGATAGGCCTCATGTGTATTTAAGTGGAGGCTATGACTTTTATTTAAGTCCATCGTTAGTATTGAAACCATCGGTGATGTTGCGTTATGTCAATGGTGCGCCTACATCGATAGATCTAACTACGATGTTACAAATAGAGAACAATTTTGAAATTGGAGGAATGTACAGAACCGATAAAGCGTATGCAGCGATGAGTACTATCCAATTGAGCAAACGTTTTGTGTTTGGGTTTGCCTATGAGATGAGTACACAACCAACACTAGCTGCTGCAAGAAACACAAACGAAATCCTATTGCAGTTTAAGTTTTAGAAAATGCAATTCATTATAAACCGGAAGCGATTTAGCAAAAAACCCACTAAACTCTAGTGGGTTTTTTTGTGGCTAAGATGTACTTGGTTTCAAGGAAATAAATTCTGTAGGAGTCATCCCTGTACATTCTTTAAATGCCATATAAAAATTAGAACGTGTTTTAAAACCAGATTGTTCTCCTATAGCTTCAATAGTAAGACGGTCTTTAGCTTCACTTTGTAATAGATTAATAGCATGAGCCACACGTAGTTCTGATCGTAATTTAATAAAATTAGTATTTAAATAGTGTTTAATACAAAATGAGATCTGATCTTCAGAAACGCCTAATGCAATGGCAATACTAGAAACAGAGAAAAAGGTGTCTAAATATGGTTTTTTCTCCTTTAAATAGGTGTTAATTTTTTCTCCTAATTCTGTAACTGATCCATTTTCTATAAATGAATCTTGCGATTTGTTTATGGGGTTATTTTTTACTTCTATAGTTGCTATTGCGTCGGGATTTCGTGAAATTCCATACAATACATTGGGAAATTGCAAAAGAGCCAAAGCCATGATTAAATAAATTACTCCCGTTCCAATATAATACACATAACCCTCTGTTATGCTATCGCTTATTCTAACATAGGCAGCATTGAAAGCCAAGCCGATAAAAATGGTAACGATAAGCAATATGGCTCCTAATAAAATACTTAACCAACGAAGTACTAGAAGTTTTTGCGAAGACAGTTTTAGGCTATAGCTCATTTCGTTTTTGTAATACCGAAATACCAAATAAATAGAATACAAAAGGTAGCCTAAACACAAAACTGATCGCAATACAAAACTTTCGCCTGCATCATAAAAAAAATTGACTTCAATATCTCTAATGGAATTGACATTATATATTAATTGTTTGGCAATGTTTTTTTTTACCTCAAATGATTCTAAATAATACGGAATAGTACCGATACCACTTAGAATTGCAGGTGCAAAATGGACGAAATCCCACTTTGTTAACCCACTACGTTCAGTTATAGCTCCTCTAACATAAAAAAACAAGAACGGCCCAATTAAAAACATAAAAGGAACCCAATGGTTAAAAAATAAAGCAATCCAAAACAAAGACTTCGTTTGAAACACAAAATGATGCGCTAAACCAAAACCAGAAGAGGTTATAAAAAATAATGCTAAAAATAATGTATTTGATTTTGAGTTTCTATTGTAAAACAATAATACAAGTGAAAGCAGTATTGTTAAAAGGCATAAGTATAATAGCATAGATTAGAATTATAGTGCATATTCTTCGTTGCTTTTTGTCGGGTATTCTGTAGGAGTCATTCCTGTACATTCTTTAAATGCCATATAAAAATTAGAACGCGTTTTAAAGCCGGATTGTTCTCCTATGGCCTCAATAGTAAGCCGTTCTTTAGTTTCGCTTTGTAACAACGATATAGCATGTTTCACACGTAAATCAGAGCGCAATTTATAAAAAGTCGTGCTTTGTAATGTATTGATACAATAGGACACATGGTTTTGTGGAACTTGCATATTGATAGCGATGGTTGAAATCGAAAACTCAGGATCTAAATACGGTTTCTTGTCATGCAAGTAAGTTGTGATTTTTTCTGATAATTCAAATAGCGGATCTTCTTCTGGGATGATTTCATTCACCACATCAGCTGGAATGTTTTTAGGCTCTTTATTAAATTTTCTGTCATTGGCTATAATTTTACGAGGCATTCCGTACAATATGTATGGGAATAGCAGCAAAGAGAAGGATAAAATAAAATAGGAGATGCCAGAAATAACATGGAGTATATAGCTGTTAGCAAAAGCCTCTTTTGGCGAACTATAAAACGAGAAGATAGTAACAATTAATAAGTAGAGTGTAATTATTAATGAGCAGATTACTAAAAGACTCAACCACTTCAACGATACTTTAAACTGTTTGTTCGGAATGGCGTTTTCTTTTCGGATTTTTGGTGCGTAAGAAATTAACAAATAGCCGCAGTACATAATGTAAATTAGAAACAACCCCACTCGGATTAAAAAACTCACATCGGCATTATAAAATAAATTAAGGTTTAAATTCAGCAAATTGTCAATGTTATCAATAATACGTTTAGCATTTTGCACTTTAAGTTCAAAAGATGTAAATAGATAAGGTGTAATTCCAACGGCTTGAATTAAAGCGGGAATAAAATGAAGGCAGTCTACTTTTGTGAGGCCCGATCTGTCGGCTAAGGTGCCTCTCACATAAAAAAGTAGTAAGGGGCCTAACAATAAATACAAGGGTGTGAAATGATTGTAAAACAAGGCTAACCAAAAAGGAGATTGTCCAAATAGGACAAAATAATGGGTAATTCCATACAACGAAACAATTATTAAAAACAAAGCCACATACACGGCGGTCTTGTTTTTCTTGAAATTATTAGCCAATAATAACAAAGCAAGTGCTAAGGTAGAAAGTGTGAGGTACAACAACATGTTTTTGGACTTTTGCTTCGCAAAACTAATAAAAAAGGTGTTTTTTAAGCACAATAGAGGGGATATAATTTGTCCTTTTTGGGATTGGTTAGGACAAATATACAGTAATTTCACCCGTATCAGACTTCTCTTATATAATAATTTTGTGCGCAATGTTTAAAAAAGAACCCTTAGGTTCTATTTATGTTTACCCCACAAAACAACCTATTATGATGAAAAATCTACTTTTTTCAACACGTTTCAAGCAGTTCGTTGCTGCTGTTTTTTTATTAATTGCTGGATTGGCGAATGCGCAAGCACCTACAATCACTTCTTTTTCTCCAACAAGTGGGGCCGTAGGAACCGCTGTTACTATTACTGGTACTGGATTTAATACTACTGCTAGTAATAATGTTGTTTATTTTGACGGAGTTAAAGCAGTAGTTACTTCAGCAACAGCAACAAGCCTAACCGTTACTGTACCTTCTGGTTCAACAGGTTTCTCAAAAATTAAAGTATTAAATACAACTTCAGGGATAGTCTATTCTAAAAAATCATTTTCAACAACCTTTTCTAATGGAGGATTTGGAAATGGTGATTATAATTATAGCACAAATACATTTAAAAGTGCAGTAGTTTATCCAGGAGTTAGTAACTGGCAAACAACAGCTGATTGGAAATCAATAAATCAAATTATAGATTATGATAATAATGGATTTCCTGATTATGCTTCAATGTCAAATGCATCAACAACAATAAATGTTTTTAAAAATAATATTGTTAATCAAGGTGATTTAATTAATACAAGTTCTTTTTCCTCTACTTCAACTGTTTTAACTACAAGTGCCCAACCTTCTGCACTTTACTCAGAAGATATAAATGCAGATGGAAAAATGGATATTATTGTACCAACTGGTTCATCAATTGATATTTTTATTAATACATCTACTGTTGGAACTATTAGTTTTGCAGCAAAACAAACAATTACTTTCCCTTGTTCAAACAGATTGCGATTTGTGGATTTTAATTCGGATGGTTTATTAGATGTTTTTAGTTATTCTGGAGCATCAGTAAAATATTTTTTGAATTCCTCAACAATTGGCTCGGGAACAATTAGTTTTGGAACAGTTATATCTGTTACTACTCCAAATTCTCCTTCAGATTTCGATGTAATAGATATTAATAATGATAATAAATTAGATATTTTCTATACTTCATCTGGTAATTATTCTATTTCTTTAGGAACAGGTTTTGCATTTGGAGCATTTAATTCAACTACTGCCTCATTTTCTTACTACGGTGATTTAATTAGTGGTGATTTAGATAATGACGGAGATGTTGATTTTGTTGTTAAATCATCAACTAATGCGATAAATTATTTTACCAACAATGGCTCTGGTACTTTTACAAGCGGTACAGCATCTGTAGGTAATGCTTCAGGTATTTTTAATGGGTTTGAATTAGCAAATATTAATGGGGACTCGTATCCTGATGTATTTGGTTCAAATGCAAACTCAGGTGCATATATTGCTATATTTAATAATACAACTTCAAGCAATACATTAAGTTATGCTAATTCTACAAATGCATATTCAGCATCTAACCCAATGGGATTAAAAGCTGCTGATATTAATGGTGATGGTAGGCCGGATATTATTTCTCCACAATATTATAATACTAATTTTACAGTTATTCAAAATATTATTGGAGTTCCAACTATTTCTTCATTCACTCCGACTTCAGGAAGTGGAGGAACTTCAGTTACAATTACAGGAACATATTTTACTGACACAACCGATGTGAAATTTAATGGTGTTTCAGCAACATCATTTACAGTTAATAGTTCAACCTCAATAACGGCAGTTGCTCCGGCAGGTACAACTGGTACGGTTCAAGTTATTACACCAGGTGGTACTGCTACAAGTGGTTCAAATTTTACATACACGCCGAGTATTACAAGAAACGCTACACTAACAAATTTCTCAACGTGTATTGGAACACCATCAGCAAGTCAAACAGTTACGGTTTCAGGAAGTAATTTAACAGCTAACATTTCTATTGCTGCACTAACGGGTTATCAATATTCTTTAGATGATGTTACTTTTTCTTCAACATTGTCAATTGTTCCCATATCGGGAACAGTAAATACTACAACGGTTTATGTACGTTTAACAGGAGTGAGTTCAGGAACACAATCAGGTAATATTTCACTTACTTCAACTGGCGCTACTACTCAAACAGTTGCTGTAACAGGTACTGTAAATACGGTAACAGCAATTTCAGCTCATCCTTCTACTACTGCTCAATCGGTATGTCAAGGTACCGCTTTGACAGCTTTGAGTGTAACTGCAAGCGGAACTAGCTTAACTTATCAATGGTATTCAAATACAACAGCTTCTATATCAGGCAGTACTTTGATTACCGGCGCTACAAGTGCATCATATACTCCAGTTAATTCAACGCCTTCGGATTTGTATTATTATTGTGTAGTTACAGGAACATGTGGCACTGTAACGTCAAATATTTCAGCTTTGAGAACCGTTAGTACAACACCGGTTGCAGGAACTGCTACTCCAAGCAGTGTAACGCTATGTTCGGGAAATACTCAGACATTAACATTGTCTGGGAGTACAGGAAGTATTCAATGGCAACAATCTGCCGATGGAACTACAGGCTGGGCAAATGTAACAGGAGGAACAGGTGCAACAACGGCTAGTTACACAACTCCTGCACTAACAAAAACTACTTATTACAAAGCGGTTGTAACAAGTGGCGCTTGTACGGCTGCAAATAGTAATCTAGTTACTATTACTGTACCAGTTGCCCCAAGACCTTTCAAACAGGCTTTAAATCTTGACGGAGCATCAGATAAAGTTACAGTTGCTAATACAACATCATTACAATTGCCTAATACATTTACAATAGAGGCTTGGGTAAAAGTAGACCCTAGCGTAACCGTAGCTTCATCTTATATGGGAATCGCTACAAAAGTTCAATGGACAGCTAGTGGTATGGGATATGGTTTAGACATCGATGGAGGAAAACCTAGAGTATTTTCAGGGCAAGGATATAGCAACTGGTCTGGAACGTCGGCGATTAATACTATTTCTACAAACACTTGGGTTCACTTAGCAGGAACATATGATGGTTCAAATTTTAGACTATATGTGGATGGACAATTGGTTAATACACAGGCTAGTGCAACGGGAGTGTCAAATAATACCCAACCATTTACGATTGGGTCTTGGTCAGCTGAGAATAAGTTTTTTAAAGGAGAAATAGACGAAGTACGCGTTTGGAATGTAACTAGGTCTGCTTCTCAAATTGCTCAATATAAAGATGTAGAGTTGAATGGTTCAGAGTCTGGTTTGGTTGCTTATTATGATTTAAATCAGGGAACACCTAGTAGTAACAACACTACCATAACAACAGCCATTGATAAAACATCAAATGCATTAAATGGAACATTAAATACGTTTACATTAACTGGTGCTACTTCAAACTGGATTGCTGGAGGACCACTAATATTAAATGATCCGTCTGTGTGTTTGAATACAACTTTTACTGCAACTCATTCTATTTCAGGAGGAATTTGGACCACTTCGGATGCTACAGTAATTTCAATAGACTCTAACACTGGAGCGGCAACTGCTAATGCAGTTGGAACAGCTACAATTACTTATACATTTACAGTAAGTGGATGTACTTACACAAGTACCAAATTATTTACGGTAAATACTTTACCTGCAATTTCTGTTCAGCCAGCTTCTACAGCTCAAACAATTTGTATTAATGGTTCGGCTACGGCTTTGTCTGTAACGGCTACGGGAGCAGGATTGACATACCAATGGTATAAAAGCACTACTGCGGCGAATACAGGAGGTACTTTAATAGCAGGAGCAACTAGCGCTACATATACACCATTAACTACTACTGCTGGTAATGCCTATTATTACTGTGTAGTAAGTGGAACTTGTTCACCTGTAGCTACAAGCTCTATTTCTGGTTTAATTAAAGTAGACGTTCCTTCTGTGGTAGGAACTATTTCATCCTCTGTAGCTAGTATTTGTGATTCAGGGACTGCAAACTTAACGCTAGCAGGATCTACAGGTAGTATTCAATGGCAACGTTTCGATAGTCCTATTTGGTCGGACTTAAATGGAGAAACAAACACTACGTATACCACTCAAACACTAACTCAAAATAGAATATATAGAGCTGTGGTTACCAATGGTGCTTGTTCAAGCTCAACAACTGCTGAATTTACTGTACAAGTAAACGCTTCACCAGCTGCACCAACGGCTACGCAAACAGTTAACTATTGTGTGGGCTCAACCGCAACCGCATTGACAGCTACTCCTACCAATGGGGCTGTATTACAGTGGTATTCTGCAGCCACAGGCGGTACAGCAAGTACAACATCACCAACGCCAATTACCACAACTGCTGGTTCTACAATTTATTATGTGAGTCAAAAAGCACTATCTGGTTCTTATGTTATGGACAATGTTCAAAACGGATCATATGCTAATAATGTTGCTAACATTGGACAAACTTTCCAAGTGGCAAATAATGTTAAGATTAACAGTATTATTCTAAAATATGCCTATTTCAATTCCGCTAATACGAGCTCAGTTTTAAAAATATACAATGGATTTGGAGGTACTTTGTTAGCCACTGCAAATGCCCCTTTTGTAAATGGTGCTTCAGGTTGGACAACTGATATTTCATTTTCTTTTGCCAATCAGAATGTTAGTTTGGTTACTGGACAAACGTATTATTTTGAAATAATTGCTACGTCTACAATGTATCCTCAGTATACATCCGCTTATGCTGGAGTAGGAACTGGATACGTTAGTGGTAGCGCAATCGCACAGGATTTTGCTTTTAAAATTGATGCAGCACTAAATGTAAACCCTTGTGAAAGCCCACGTACAGCAATTACGGTTAATGTGAACGCATTGCCAACAATTTCAGGTACTCAGCCATTAACAGTCGGGGGTAGTAATTTACAATTAACGGGTTCAGGTAATCCATCCTCTTCTAATCCTTGGGTGTCATCTTCTCCTTCGGTAGCTACAATTTCTTCTACTGGAGTTGTAACTCCAGTGTCGTTGGGTTCCACAACTATTACCTATACTAATGATTTAGGTTGTTCCACAACAGTTTCAATAGCTGTTAGAGATTGTGCAGCTCCTTTTAGTAATGCTTTGAGTTTTGGTGTTGGAACTACGGCAGCCAATGCCGATTATGTGCAAATCAATTCTAGAATTTTCCCAAGTCAATCCGTTACTAATTTTACTATTGAAACCTGGGTGAAACCAGCTACTTCAGATATTATTGCTGGAACTCCGGGTAATACTTGGTTGTCCTTTTTAGGCTATTCGGGAACAAAAAGAAGCCCTTCAATGTACATAACTAATAACGGAGTATTACATGTTTCATGGACTGAAGGATACTCGTTTGTTGGTTCAGCAGTTTCTGCAAGTAGTCCTACTACATTTACGGCAAACAAATGGACGCATGTTGCTTTAGTGAAAGAGGGTACAACTATGCGCGTTTATGTTGATGGAATACAACTTACTACCGTTACTTGTTTGGCTAATTTAGATCTTCCAGATAATGCCTATTGGTTAGGAAAATCGGATCAACAATTTAGTGGTTCATTAGACGAAGTTCGTTTTTGGTCAACAGCCAGAACGCAATCACAAATTCAGTCTACTATGAATACTGAATTAGCTGGAAATGAAACAGGATTACTAGCGTATTTTGATTTCAATCAAGGGGTTGCTGGTGGTACAAATACTGGAATTACAACGGTAACCAATAAAGCAAATAGTGCGTTAAACGGAACCTTAACTAATTTCACTAGAACAGGAACTACTTCTAATTTTGTAGGAAGTACAATTACTAATCTTGATATTGTTGGAGCTGCTACCATTTGTGCTAATGGTACATCACAGTATACGCATCCAATTGTGGGAGGAACTTGGTCTGTTTCTAATGGAGCTACGGCTACTATCAGTACTTCGGGGCTTCTTACGGCTTCGACAGCTGAAAATATTACATTGACTTATAGTTATACTCTTAATGGCTGTCCATTTTCAGTTACTAAAGCATTGGTAATTACAGGTTCGCCAACTATAACCAATCAACCATCAACAACATCGCAAACCATCTGTATTAATGGAACGGCTACGACACTATCAGTTACAGCTTCGGGAAGCGGGTTGACCTATCAATGGTATAAAAATACGACAGCAGCAAACACAGGAGGAACCATTTTGGCTGGGGCAACTGCTGCAACGTACACGCCACTTACAACTGTGGCAGGAACTACGTATTACTATTGTGTGGTAAGTGGGACATGTTCACTTTCCACTACTAGTGATGCTTCAGCAGCTATTATTATTACTCCAGCATCAGTTGGAGGTACAGTAACGGCAGCCACTGCATCAGTTTGTTCTGGATCAACAGCAAGTTTGACTTTGTCTGGAAATACAGGAACTATTCAATGGCAACGGTTAATTGGATCTACTTGGACAGATATTTCAGGAGAAACTAGTGCTACTTTAACCACCCCATCATTAACAGCCGCAACTTCTTTTAGAGCCAAAGTAACTAATGGAAGCTGTAGTGTTGCGTATTCAAATACAATCAATATCACATTAACTGCTCCTCCATTAGCTCCAGGGTTTGGATTGGATTTTGATGGAAGCAATGATATTATTACTATACCTAATTCAGCTACTTATGATTATACAACATCAAGTGCGTTTACTATAGAAGCTTGGGTAAAAATTAATACTTCAGCATCATCAATTAACACCATTGTTGGAAAGAAAGCTCCGGGAGGAGGTACTTCGGGATATGCTTTTTATATTAACTCTTGGGGATCAAGCGATAGAAAAGTTGTTTTTGAAGCGACAGGTGGAACATTTATATCTACTACATCAATTCCAAATAATACATGGACTCATGTTGCTGTTTCAGTGGCAAGTGGTGGTGCGGCTACTATTTATATTAATGGTGTGGCTAGTGGAACAGGTACTGTTACAATCCCATCTAATTCTAACTCAATTAATGTAGGAGCCTTTGGAAATAATGGGTATTTCTATTTTAATGGATCTATGGACGAAGTTAGAATATGGAATGTAGCTAAGTCAGCAGCTGAACTTAACAATAATAAAAATTTGGATGTGACCGGTTCACCTAATTTAGCTTTATACTATAAGTTTAATGAGGGTATGGCAGCATTAGTTAATGATAAATCTACTAATGGTAACAATGGTACATTGTCTAATTTTGCACTTACTGGTTCAACTTCAAATTGGGTTTCTTCAAGTTTCCAAGATCCTGTTGTAATTACTGGTAATTCAAAAGTGTGTATAGGAGCAACTACTACTTTATCTCACACAATTACAGGAGGAACTTGGTCATCAGCGACCCTAAGTGTAGCAACAATTGACCCAAGTACAGGTGTAGTAACAGGAGTTGCCGTAGGAACTTCGGTAATTAGTTATGCGTATACGTATAACGGATGTTCATTCACAACTACTTATACTATAAATGTTAATGTACTACCAGTAATTTCTGGAACCACTACAGTCGAAGTAGGAGCAACTACTACGCTTACAGCAACTACTAATGCAGCAACTTCAAATGCTTGGGTATCGTCTAATACCAATGTGGCTACAGTTACACCTAATGGACTAGTAACTGGGGTTTCAGTAGGAACCGCAACAATTACTTTTACCAACACTAATGGCTGTACTGACACCAAAACGGTTACAGTGAACTTAGGAACTACTCTGACTCCAGTGTTAACATCTCCTGCAACAAATACTTCAGGAGCATCAACATTGCAAATAAGTTATACTTTACCAGAGGCACCATTAGCTGGTTCTGTTCGATTAATGTTTACTCCTGTAGGAGGAGGAACGCCAATTATTTGGACCATGTCCAATGTTACATCAGTAAGCTTTGCATATGCAGTAGGAACCACTCCTAGTAACTCAAATATTGTTTCAGGTACAGCTTTAGCTTTTGGTAACTATGATGTGACTTTGAGTTATCAAGATGTGTATGGGAGCCCTGTAGCATTAGTTACCAATACTAATATACAAATTTCAGCCCCGCTTACAACTCCAACATTAACTGCAATGGCTGCAATTACTAAAACTTTTGGCGCTGCTAGTTTTACACTAACAGCTCCAACGAGTAATTCAGTAGGAGCCATAACATTTACGTCAAGTAATACATCGGTAGCCACAATTAGTGGAAATACGGTTACAATTGTTGGGGCAGGTACGGCAACTATAACAGCAAGTCAAGCTGCTAATGGCAACTACCTTTCAGCAACAATTTCGACTACATTAACGGTCAATAAAGCAACTCCAACTATAGGAGCAATGACAGCCATTACTAAAACAGCAGAGGATCCAGCGTTTACATTAACGGCACCTACATCAAATGCTACAGGAGCCTTTACGTTTACGTCTAGTAATACTGCAGTTGCTACAATTTCTGGAAATACTGTTACTATAGTTGGTGCTGGAACAGCAACAATTACAGCGACTCAAGCTACAGATGCTAATTATCTTGCAGGCTCTACTTCAACTACTCTAACAGTAGCGGTAGGAACTACTCAAAGTCCAGTACTGACTCATTCTGCATCTAACCTTACAGGTGCTACTACTTTTAGAATTAATTATACCTTACCTGAAGCGCCACGAGCAGGTTCAGTTCGTTTAACATTTGTACCTACTTCAGGAGGTAGTCCAGTGATTTGGACCATGAGCAATGCCACAATAGTTGATTTCAATTATACTGTAACGGCACAACCAAACGCTACCTATGTTGCAACTGGTGCTGCTTTAAGCTACGGAACATACAATGTTACTTTAAGTTATCAAGATGTGTATAGTAGCCCTGTTGCAACAGCCACAGCTACAAATATTCAAACCTTGGCACCGCCAAGTATTACCATTGCCAATAACAGTTATACGGGATTTGTAAATACTACACTTACTACAATTAGTGTTACTAGTACAGGTGGAGCAGTTAGCTCATTTGCAATTAGCCCAAGTTTACCTGCCGGATTATCATTAAATACAACAACAGGAGCCATTTCAGGCACTCCTACAGCAGCCTTAGCAAGTACAATCTTTACTATAACGGCTACAAACCCAGCAGGCACTTCATCGGTAACGTTCAGTTTATCAATTGGTGCAGATACTGATGGTGATGGAGTTCCTGATTCAGTTGAAGTACAACAAGGAACGAATCCAAATCAATCAGGTGATGCTTTAGATACTGATGGAGACGGAGTACCAGATTATATTGAAGTACAACAAGGAACGAACCCAACTACACCAGGAGCTTTAGATACTGATGGAGACGGAGTGCCAGATTATATTGAAGTACAACAGGGAACGAACCCAACTACACCAGGAGCTAGAGATACTGATGGAGACGGAGTACCAGATTATATTGAAGTACAACAGGGAACGAACCCAACTACACCAGGAGCTCAAGATACTGATGGAGACGGAGTGCCAGATTATATTGAAGTACAACAAGGAACGAATCCAACTACACCGGGAGCTAGAGATACTGATGGAGACGGAGTGCCAGATTATATTGAAGTACAACAAGGAACGAACCCAACTACACCAGGAGCTAGAGATACAGATGGTGATGGTGTTCCAGATTATATAGAAGTACAACAAGGAACGAATCCAACTACACCAGGAGCTCAAGATACTGATGGCGATGGTGTTCCAGATTATATAGAAGTACAACAAGGGACGAATCCAACTTCACCAGGAGCTAGAGATACTGATGGAGACGGAGTACCAGATTATATCGAAGTACAACAAGGGACGAATCCAACCACACCAGGAGCTAGAGATACAGATGGTGATGGTGTTCCAGATTATATAGAAGTACAACAAGGAACGAATCCAACCACACCAGGAGCTAGAGATACAGATGGTGATGGTGTTCCAGATTATATAGAAGTGCAACAAGGGACAAATCCAACCCAATCAGATGATGCAAGAGATACGGATGGTGATGGATTATCAGATTATTATGAAACTAACAACCTCGCACCAACAGATATTAGCATAACTACTAGTACAATTACTGAAAACAATAGTATTGGTACAATTATAGGAAGTTTTTCAAGTACTGATCTTGTCGATACTTTTGACCCTACTTACGCTTTAGTAAGCGGAGTAGGCGCTACAGATAATGCAAGTTTCAGTATAGTAGGAAATCAAATCAAAGCAGGAATTGCTTTTGACTTCGAGGCTAAATCTAGTTATAGCATACGAGTTAAAACTACTGATGCAGGCGGATTAAGTTACGAGAAAGTATTTACAATAACGATAACCAATGTAAATGAGACTCCGGTATTAACTGTGTCTCAAAATGCAATTATAGGAATCGTAAATGTTCCAATAACAACAATCACGGTAACTAACTCTGGAGGTCCAGCAACTTCGTTTGCGATCGCGCCAGCTTTGTCAGCAGGTCTTATATTTAACGCAACAACCGGTGCAATATCTGGGACACCAACGGCAGCAATGGCAAGTCGAACGTATACTATTTCAGGAACTAATTCAGACGGAACAGGAATAGTAACTTTTAATTTGTTCATTGACCAAGATACCGATAGAGACGGCATACTCAACTCTATTGATACTGATGATGATGGGGATGGTGTATTAGACACTAATGATGCCTTTCCACTAGACAAAAATGAGTGGACCGACTCTGATCGTGACGGAACAGGTAATAACGCTGACACAGACGATGACAATGATGGGATTTTAGACACTTGTGATGTGGATGTCAATGGCGATGGAATTCCGGATAACGGAACAGATATGGATGCTGATGGTATTACTGACGATTGTGATCAAGATAAAGATGGCGATGGCGTTCTTAATGTAAATGACAACTGTCCAAGTTCACCAAACACAAACCAAGCCGATAGAGACCACGATGGTATAGGAGATGCTTGTGATACGATTGAATTAAATACCGCACAAGCTTTTACTCCAAATGGCGATGGAATCAATGATACTTGGGTAATTTACAACTTGTCAAATCATCCAGGCTCAACAGTTCGTGTATTCAATGCCAATGGGACTCAAGTATTCTATTCAGCGAATTATCAAAACAATTGGACGGGTAATTACCAAGGCAGTAGCGAAATGCTACCAGTAGGTTCTTACTTATACCAAATTGATTTAGGAGGAGACGGAAGTATTGACGAACAAGGTTGGTTATACATTACAAAATAATACCTATCAACAAATCAAAATAAAAGATGAAGAATATAAAAAACATACTAGCCATCGCACTACTATTAGTTAGTAGTGCAGTGATGGCACAACAAGAGACCGCCTATTCGTTTTACCGCCAACACATGAACTTAGTTAATCCGGCTTCAGTAGGTATAGATAGCATAACAGTAGCCACAACTACCTTAAGAAAACAATGGACAGGAGTGGCTAATGCACCTGAAACCCAAGCGGTATCTTTTGGAACTACTTTAGGCAAGAAAGTAGGTTTTGGAATGACGGTAATTAGCGATAAAACTTTTGTTGAGAAACAAACCTATTTTAGTGTGGACTTCTCATACAAGTTAAAAATGAGCGAAACCGCCGATGTGTACTTTGGAATCAAAGCGGGAGGTAATTCCTACAGTGTGAATACCTCAGGACTGGAAACTTACAACGTTCAAGCCGACCCAGCTTTAGCTTCCATCAGTACCTTTAATCCTAATGTAGGAGTAGGAGCAATATACAAAGAAGGTCCAATGTATATTTCCTTATCGATACCACGCTTACTTAACACTAAGAGAGCTACTAACGAAGCAGGTTATGCCAGTGTGGCAACAGACAGTCCCCATATCTATTTAAGCGGAGGCTATGATGTGCCTTTACAAGGGGAATTCTCTACTTTAATCTTAAAACCATCGGCCATGTTACGGTATGTAGCAGGTGCACCAGTATCGTTAGACCTAACAACAATGCTACAAATTGACAAGACCTTCGAACTAGGAGGAATGTATCGAACAGATAAAGCCTATGCAGCTATGGCAACAGTTTTAATCAGTAACCGATTATTGTTTGGTTTTGCTTATGAGATGAGTACACAACCGACACTAGCTGCAGCTAGAAACACGAATGAAATCCTATTGCAGTTTAAGTTTTAAAACTGCCAAGTGTAGTACAAATAAAAATAAAAATCCCCTCATTAAAGGGGATTTTTTTATGAAGTAAACAAGGCTTTTAATTCAGTGGCCTCATTGGGTTTCATTTTTCCTGCTAAAACTAAACTCAATTGTTTTCGGCGTAAAGCAGCATCATAACGTTGTTGTTCCAATTCGGTTTGAGGAATTATTGGTGGGACCTCAACGGGTTTTCCTGTGGCATTAACGGCTACAAAAGTATAAATCGCTTCCATTGTTTTGGTTCTGTCGCCAGAGGAGCGATCTTCAATCCAAACGTCAATATAAATTTCCATTGAACTGTTAAACGAACGCGACACTTTGGCTTCCACCGTTACCACACTCCCTAAGGGAATGGCTTTAGTAAATGCCACATGATTGACAGAAGCCGTTACGCAAATGTTTCTAGAATGTCTTTGCGCAGCAATACTTGCCGCTCTGTCCATTCGCGCGAGCAATTCACCACCAAAAAGATTATTCAAATGGTTGGTTTCGCTAGGCAAAACTAAGTCGGTCAAAACCGTCAACGATTCTGAAGGATGTTTAGGTGTCATCATAACAATTTAATTAAGCCAGTATACCGCCATTACAGCAGGGATAAAATAAATCACGATAGTTCTTGCGCCATCATAATCTTTAGCCAAACGTTGCCCAACTAAAAGCATCAATAAGGTAATGCAAGAAAATACGGCTCCGTAATACCCAAATATTCTTCCGCTATTCAATAGCAATTCAATAGCTCCTACGATACATAAAACAGTTGAGATTAATTCTAAAATCAAAACATGCAATAATGCTAAAGGAACGTGGTTTTTCAATTGGGTCTTGGCAAAATGACCTTTCAACCAATCTACATTGTCTTTCCAATAAAAGAGTTTGTCGTAACCTGATTGAAGAAAAGTAATGCCTAAAAAAACTAAAATCAAGATGGATGCAACATTATTCATAGTCTTTATTTTTTATGGATTAAACGGGTTAATTTTATAGATAAATCGGTTAGGATGATTTTAGCATTCCCATTGCGTTCGATGTGGTACATTGCGTCAGATAATTCCTTGAAAATTTCATGAATGTTATTGCCATTGACAAAAGGAGCAAAATTTTTCAATTGGAATTTTTCGACCTTTGGTTCCAAATACACTAAACTCGGGCTTTCGTAGTTGAGCAACAACGCTTGGCGAAACATTTCGATGCAAAACTCCAAGAATTTCTTTTGAGTTTCTCGACCCAAACTGGCAATTCTTTCGCTCCATTGAATTAAATCCTCAATGGCAGATGCATTTCCTTTGGCCTTGAAAGCAGCGCGCACCCAAGTCACAAACCATTCATCAAATGGATAATCGTCTTCGTCATGTTGCAATAAATGCAGGGCTTTGTTATAGTTGCCTTGTGCTTGATGAGCAATAGTAGCGGCTATTTGAGGTTCGATTTGTTTTTTGGTTACCAAAGTTTCAGCAATACAACTTTCTGGCAATCCCCCAAAATGCACTACTTGACAACGCGAACGAATGGTTTGAATGATATCTTCTTCTTGTTCTGAAATAAGAATGAAAACGGTTTTTTCGGGCGGTTCTTCTAATAATTTCAGTAATTTATTGGAGGCAGCAGTATTCATTTTATCAGCCATCCAAACAATCATAATTTTATAACCGCCTTCATAGGACTTTAATGAGAGTGATTTTAGTATTTCTTGGGCATCATCCACTCGGATTTCGCCTTGTTTGTTGTTCACACCCAAAACGGCGTACCAATCAAACAAACTTCCGTACGGATTGTGGGTAACAAATGCTCTCCAATCCGCAATAAAGTCAATACTTTTAGGTTTGGTTTTTACATCCTCTGTAGACACTGTTGGATATACAAAATGCAAATCGGGATGCGACAATTTATCAAATTTGATATTGCAGGATTCGTTTTGCCCGTCATTCTCTCCATTGGCATTGCTACACAAAATATATTGTGCATAAGCAATAGCCATAGGCAGTGTACCGCTTCCTTCAGGCCCCACAAACAATTGTGCGTGCGGAATTCGACCTGAGTCGGCACTTTTTGTCAAATGACTTTTGATATATTCTTGACCTAAAATTTCTGAGAATTGCATAAAGCAAAGATAGCAGAAAATGACGGAGTCAAAAATTTTAGCTTGTAAAGTTTTAGTACAAGCGATAGGAGGGACTGCTTATACAACAAAGCTTTAAGGCTAATTTTGAACTACTTAAATCGCAATCAATTCACATAAATGCTATGTAGATGTCATTCTTTTAGTGTTTTATCCCCATATATTTATATTATAACCACAAATATTTTTTTAAAATAACAATCACAATTTCAAAAAAAAGTATACTTTTATTCCCTTGAAAATAGTTACCCCACCTATTTCAAGATTATTTTGAAACATAAAAATTAAATAATGAAAGCAAAAGTATCCCTTATCTGTACGCTTTTTTTGTTCTTATCAGCAGTTGCTATTGGACAAAAAAAAGTAATTCCTAAAAGCATTATCCAACGTAGTGCATTAATCAGCAAGTACCATGACAGTAAAGAATTGTCGTCAATGCCCAAAAAAGAACTTTTGGAATTGTGCATTGAACGGGCTTCTGTAATTACCAAAACCCTTCCTTATGTTGCTTTAGCAACCAAACCTGGAGTGACCATGATCGACCTTGGAATTCCTGACGAATCAGATTATCGAAAACTGCTAGACGACCAGGAAGAAGGAACGACTACCTATCTCGAACTCACTACCAATTTTCAAAGAAAAATTCTCCCTTATGCCGACAAGAATCGATTAATTGCGGCGATTTTGTTTTATGAGAATATCTTGAAATCGCTCCACGAGTTTGAAGAGAATTAAAAAAGGCTGCTTTTTTATCCCTTCGTTTTCTTCAAGAAATAGAATAGTCCCATTAAATACCATCGATTCCTATGAAAAAATTTGTACTAACAATAGTGTTTGTCCTATTGTCTTTTTTGAGTGCTAATGCCCAGCAAGAAAAAGGCATTATCGGATTTAATAGTTGGCTCAATAACTGGACAGAATTTAAACCGAATAAAACCGAATACAATGAGCCGAATCAAATAATAACGGGAACCATCTCCGTTGATTCTAAGCTGTATAAAAAAAATGTGTATTTGCTTTTGGGTAACGTATATGTTACGAATAAAGCCAAATTAACTATCGAACCCGGTACGGTAATTATTGGCGATTCTGAATCGAAAGCCGCACTTATTGTAGCCAAAGGCGCTTCTATAATTGCCGAAGGCACAGAAACAGATCCGATTATTTTCACATCTAACAAAAGTGTTCGCAAGGCTGGAGATTGGGGAGGGATATTATTACTAGGTGATGCACCAACGAATAAATTTGGCAGCACTTCCTCTGTGAATCTGGATTTAGATGTTGCGTTTGCTTCTTTTGGAGGGGTAAATGCCAATAGTAATTCAGGAATTTTAAGGTATGTTAGAATAGAATTTGCTGGAGCCAAAGTAAAAGGGATGGGCAATTTTGACGCCTTGTTTTTAGGCGGAGTGGGTAACCAAACTGTAATTGACAATGTTATGATTAGCTACTCTGGAGGAAATTCAGTAGCGGCATTTGGGGGCGAATTGAATTTAAACAAATTGGTTTCGTTTAAATCGAGTAGCAATGATTTCAAATTCAATTATGGGACCCAAGTAAATATTAAAAATTCATTAGCCATTCGAGCCTCTTATTTGTTAAGTAGTTCAGGCTCTCGATGCTTGTATGCTCGTTCGTATGACAAAAAAGAAGAAGTGGATTTTACTAAGAAACTCACTTCGGTTACAGCAACTAATTTGACTTTTGTCAACAACAGTCAAAATTTTAAATCAGATATTGAGCAAGGATTGGTTCGCGAAGCGGTTTATGTAGCTGAAAATGCCTCTGTTGATTTTAAACGATCTGTAATTTCGGGGTTTAATCCGGCAGTTGTATTAGACGAGAAAATTTCGGTGAATGATGAAAGTTTGAAAAAGCTAAAATTTCAAGAAATGTACTTCAACCTTTGCAAAGGGAACATTTTTGTTGAGAACAATACCAACAATGAGGATTTAGAAAGTTGGTATGGCAATGCCTCTTTTTTCAACGTCTATTCTCAAGGAGAAAACATAGAAACCTTCATCGATCCATTTAATGATAAAAGACCTGATTATAGACTTAACATAGGTAAAATAACCGCCTCGAAAAATGATTAGATAGTTTTATATGCCATTTGAAAGTACAATAAATACCACCCCTTCTTTCAAAAACGCTTCTTTATAAATTGATTCGTAAAGCCCCCAATCTATGATTTCAATTCTAAAAAAGCATGTTTTGTACCTGTTGTTTTTGGCTTTGCCATTAACAGCAACTGTTTGTGCGCAAAGTATAACACCTCAAAAACTAGTTTTTTCTAAAATTTGCGCAGGTAGTTTCAATGGTTTTGATGCCACGTTTAATTACGCAGGATTTCCTTTGGGAACCACTTTTGAAGTACAACTTTCGGATAGTTCAGGAAGTTTTGCCACTCCAATTGGAACTACAATACTATCCACTACAGATGTTTCAGTAGGACAAAAAAAGATTCGATTTGCAGTACCACCAACACTCATCGGTTCTGAAAACTATAAATTGAGAGTAAAGAGCGCTACAGGAATTGTTAGTGCGCCTTTTATTAATGCTGCTTCCAACTCTTCTTTTGCGGTTTATTTTAAATCGTTTGAAAACTCTTTTTTCATTAATAAAAAAGAAAATACAGTTAGTTTGTGTGCAGGAGGCACTATTTTTTTGGCAGTAGACAATCCAACTCCTGATATTAAGACTTCCTCTCCGGTTAATTATCCCGAATTAAAGTACAAATGGTACAAGGACAATGTGCTTATTCCTGGAGCAACTACTGCTACTGTAACGATTAATGCTGCAGGAGTTTATTATTCAGAACTTGATTACGGCTCTTGTTCAGATTCTGATTTTAGTTCGAATCGAGTTACGGTAAGTCCCGCTTCTACAGTAACAGCTTCTATTTCGTCAAGTTTAGGCAATCCTTTTTGTTCAGCAAACAGCAGTACTCTTTTAAGCACCGAAAAAGGAAATTCGTACCAATGGTATAAAGACAATGTGCTTATTTCTGGAGCTACTAATCAGACCTATAGCACCAATCAAGCAGGGAATTATGCTGTTGTAGTAAATTTTGGCGGTTGCGAATCTAAAGCGGCTATTACTTTACAATCCATTACTATTAAAGGCACTTTAAATGAAGTTAGTCCCATTTCCATTTCACAAGGAGTGACGAAGACCGTAACAGTAACTACTGATGCGATAAATCCGGTCTACACTTGGTATAAAAACGAGGTGCTAATACCGAATGCAACCACTACTAGTTTAGAAGTAAATGAAGAAGGAAAATACAAAGTAAAATTGACTCATTCAAGCTGTCCCGTTTCTTATGAAATCCCCTTTGAAATTAAACAGTCTATAGATCCTGCTATTACGGATATTCCAAATTTCATTAGCCCGAATAATGATGGTATCAATGACACTTGGGCAATACCACAACAATACACCGCTGGGAATGATGTCGAAGTTAGTATTGTGAGTTCTAATGGAGAAGAAGTGCTAAAAACGAAGGAGTATTTAAATAATTGGCCTGAGAACCCATCTAGTTTAAAAGGGGGAAGTTCGGTGTATTATTATAGTATTAGTTCCCCAAATGAAACAGTTAAAAGAGGATCAATTACACTAATTCGATAAAATGAAAAATTACGTTCTACTTCTCGTCTTTTGTATTTGGCAGCCGCTTTTTTCCCAGTCGGAAGTGGAGACTTCTTTTGCATTGCCCATTCGGAATTCGTTAAAATTCAATAGATACCTCGTTAATCCAACCTTTTCTTTTGTTAGGGAGCAAGGTTCAGTTTTAACGTTTTACAATAAACGCCAATGGACTTCAGTCGATAATCCACCTCAAACCTATTTGGTAAGTTATTCAGGTAGATTTAGAGAAAATGAAGGGGTGGCTTTAGGACTGTTCCAACAAAATCAAGGGGTATTGACCACCTTTGGAGCAGTAGCTAATTTTGCGCACAACATCGTTTTACAAACAGACAGTAATCTAACCTTCGGAATGAATCTTGGTTTTTATAAAAGCGGTTTAAATCGCTCTAAAATTGTAACTAATTTTCCCGATCCTATTCTTGAAACCATTCCCTCTACTTCTTTTTTTGTTCTCAATCCAGGAATTAATTACGGCACTACCTTTCTTGATTTTGGTGTGACACTAACTAATTTTTTGGTCTACAATTTAAGCACGTCCCAACTTATTACTAATGATGCTGAAAAAAGTATTTCGGCTCATTTGATGCACACGGGTTATTTAGAGGTGGATGGTTTTTTTGATAAAAGTAAATTTTCGGCGCTACTAAAATCGGATTTTAGAAAAGACAAAACGATACTTTCTGGCTTGGCTATTTTGAGTATTCCAAACGGAGTTTGGGCGCAATTGGGGTACAATACCTTGTATGGAATTTCAGGAGGTCTTGGGGTTAATATCAGTCAGTCTATTGCTTTAGAGTATAATTATGAAAGAGGCTTGGGAAATTTTACCAATTTTGGCGCCTCACACGAAATAGGGTTCGCGTATAAATTCACTAACAGAAATTACAATTACGATGAAGATGAGCAAGGATCTATTATTCCATCGGCAGCAGATAGAGACGTAGTGTATGTAAAACCAAAAGAGGTTCAAAAACCAGCGAATCAAGAGGTCAAAACGGAACAAAAACCGATTATTCCAGCTTCAACCACTTTGGCGGAAGCCAAACCAATTAAAGATTCCATTATTCCAAGTCCACCTTTAGTCGAAATTCCGATAAAAATGGATTCTATTGCCAAAGTTCAACCTTTGGCAGAAGTCCAAATTAAAAAAGATTCCGTTGATGTTAAAACACCTCAGCCAAAGGACAGAGAGTTTGTTGCTATTGATAATTTGGCTGCCGCAGTAGAGGTGACTAAAGCAAAACAACAAGAGGTGTTGAGTCGTTTAACGGTTACCATTGCTAAAAAGGAAAAAGACCTTATAGCTATGAAAGAAGAAAATGATTTGAGCGAAAAAGGAATTTATACAGAACCCAAACCATTTAAAAGCAGTGCGGCAGAAAATGCCGAATTGGAATTTTTAAAAACAGAATTTGCTGAAATCACAAAATCCCAAAAGGATAAAATTAGAGAATTAGAAAACGCGTATGCCGAAAAAGTAAAAAAAGCAAATACACAAGATGAATCTCTTTTGAAAACCTATTCTGAAACCATTCAAAATTTGAAAGAACAATATTTGACATCTGTTCAGACAAATACAACTTTAAATCAGTCATTGAATCAAATTCAAGAGGCCACCGAAATAGAGAAAAAACGCCGCATTAAACGCGCTTCTTTTATGAATGTGGACGATCGTTTTGCACAAGATAGAGCCACCTTAAAACGAATTAAGGAAACAACTGTTTTAAGCACACTTCCGTTAGAACCAAAAGATTTTGATTCGGGAGAAGAACAGCCAGAGGTTCAAATTGTTAAAGCGGTTAAAAATGTTCCTGGCGGATATTATGTAGTGATTGCGGTGCATAACGAAGTGACCAAAAGAGACGATTTCTTAACCAAAACAGTAGCTTCGGGTCAGCCGAATGTGAATTTCTTTTATGATGCGAATTCAAGTAAATATTTTATTTACTACGATTCATTTGAAACGATTGAAGCGGCTAAAAAAGCATTAAATTCAAAAGGAAGTTTGCCGTATAATGGCAAGATGTCTATTGTTAAAATTGAAAACGAATAAATAGAAGAGGTAATAAGTATCAACTGTTTTAAAGCCCTACAGGAAATCAGTAAATTAAATAAAATTTGATATAAATAGAATCCCAAATGAGTTTTGTAAACCGATTTAAAAACACTTTTTTATTTTTAGTAACTGT
Source organism: Flavobacterium sp. (assembly GCF_031537875.1). Taxonomy (GTDB): domain Bacteria; phylum Bacteroidota; class Bacteroidia; order Flavobacteriales; family Flavobacteriaceae; genus Flavobacterium. The sequence continues at coordinate 172,270 of NZ_JAVKNB010000005.1, forward strand.
AGCAATATTATTTTGTAATGAGGGTTTTTCGCAAACAAAAAAAGTAACGTTAGCGGAAAAAACTACAATCTCTAATCCCGTAACAGGCGATTTAGTTTCAGAATGTCCCGATACAGGATATCAAATGCCCAAAATATTTTTGTGTGGTGCGTTGGCAAGCAGACAGATATCAATAAGTTTCACTAATGTTGCTTCAGTAAATTGGGAAAAATTAAATGAAAGTTCGTGTGCAGCGGTTACTAATACAAACTGTCCTAACACCAATACACTTTGCTCATGGAGTCAAGTAGGAACGGGTTCTAGCTTTACTGTTTCCGATGCGGGGCAATATAGAATCAGGGTTATTTTCTCAGATAGCAGTAAAAACACTTTTTATTTTAATGTGTATCAAAACGGATTAGATATTCCTATTATTAAAACGGATATCTATTGTGGGAAAACGGGCGAAATTACTATTGCACAATTAACTGGTTATGAATATAGTTTGCAAAAAAGTAGTAATTATCAAACCTCAAATGTTTTTACAATCACTCAAGAGGGAAATTATACGGTATATGTAAGAAGAGTGGGAGCAGTCACCACAGACTGTGTTTTTGAAATTCCAGTTACCATTGCAAAGCATGATTTAGCAGTTACCCCAACAGTTACCCAACCGATTGTTTCTGGTGACAAAGGCATAATCAAACTCACAACTGCGAATGTTAGAGAACAATATTTTTATAAAATAACTCAAGGTGCTACACTTATAAATCAAGTTGGACCAGTTACGGAAAGTGAACATACATTTCCTAATTTGAATTCAGGAACCTATACTTGGTCAGTAAAGACGGCTGATTGTGATTGGAAATCAGGGCAAGTTACGATCAACTCTATTGCTCTGTTTCAAATCACCAAAACCATCCAGCCCGTTAGTTGTGTTCCAGGAAGTGTTACCGTTTTTGTTACTGGCGGAACGGCACCGTACAAATATTATTTTAATGGAAATGCCACCGCTGAATCATCTAATAGCATCAATGTGCCTGTTGCTGGGACTTATTCGATAAAAGTTGTTGATAGTAATAATCAATCCGAAACGATATCTGTTGCTGTGCCCAGCCAACCAGCGCCAGTATATACAATTGAAAAAGTAAATGAAAATTGTTACTATCCGAATGCTTGGCAAATTAAATTTAATGTTACGAATACTAACGGCTATGGATTGAAGTATAGTATTGATAACGGACAAACTTTCACTAATAATCCGCTTTTTCAAAATTTAACAGCAGGAGTTTATAAAACAGTGGTAGAATATTCTTTTGGAACGGTAAAATGTACCAAAAAAGAGGATGTTACGATTGTTCAGCCTCAATTTGGTTTGTCTGCTGTGGCTGGAATATCTGAACTAATTGGATGTCTTCCTTCTCCCAATGAAGACAAAGCGAAAGTACGTATTACCAATCCACAAGGGGGGACAGCCCCGTATCAATACAGTTTTGACAATAAATTGAATTGGGTGGATCAAAATTTTGCTTTTAAAACTCCTGGCGACTATGTTTTTTATATTAAAGATGTCAATGGATGTACTTCTGCACTCCCAAAGCTAGTGATTGATAATATAGGGGTTCCAGAGATAATCATTAAAAACAACACCTTCAATTGTGATGGTTCGGCTACTAGCACCGTTGAAATATCTAATAGCACCTCCACTAAATTTAGCTATAAGTATTACCTTGATGGTGTGGCTCAAACTACTGTTGCTTTTTCTAATGTTCCCTCTGGAAATCATACTTTAAAAGTAGAATACACTCCTTTGATTTTTCCGGATTATAGTAATTTGTTAAAAGAAGATTTTGGGTATGGACCAGACACGACTTCTCCAGGAATGAATTCCTTGTATTGTTTTGAAAAGCAAGTTAATCCTGTCACATGTAATGCAAATAAAGGTTGGGGACCTAATATTAATGACGGAGAGTATGCGGTTACGTCTCAAATAAAATATCCATTTGGCACATGGTATAATGTGAAAGATCATACTAATTCATCTGTGTCACAAGGTCGATTTTTAGCAGTAAATGTAGGAGCGATTGATCCGAAAGCTATTTTGTATCAAAAAACAATAAATGATGTAATCCCTAACCAAACCATTAACGTGGAGCTGTATGCCATCAATCTATTAAAAATTGGACAACCTGGATCACCACCCGATTTAAAAATTGCATTAGTTGATGTGACTAACCCAAACAATATAATTTCTTTCAAAAGTACAGGAGCAATTAATAGTACTAATAGCTGGATAAAATACAATATTACGTTAGACCCAGGAAATAGAACGAGTCTTACTTTTATTATACAATCTAATAGTAGTCAAACCGGAGGAAACGATGTTGCCATAGACGATATTTCAGCCTATCAAATTCCAAAACTTTGTACAACTTCTAAATCCATAACATTTACTGTTCCAACAGGAAAATCTTTTTCTGCTGCTGTAACAGCCACGAAAAGCATCAGTTGCTTTGGTCAGACAGATGGGACTATAACTGTCGGAGTACAAAATTATGACACTGTAAAAGGGTATGAATATTCTATAGATAATGGAGTAAGTTGGCTTTCAAGTAAGACTTCTCCATTAATTATTTCAGGCTTAAAAAAAGGCACCTACCCAATAAAAGTTCGCTATGATAATTCAGGATCTTGTCTAAAATCACTAGGTTCATTTGAGATAAACGAACCTATTGCATTACAAACTTCAGCTAGTATCTTATCACCAGCTAGGTGTGGACAAGGTGCTGCCATAGAGGCACAATCAACAGGAGGAACTCCATTTTATGTATATGAATTATGGGAGAAAAACAACACCGTTAGTCCATTTAAATCAAGTCAAAATTCAGGAAGATTTGACAATATCCCACCGGGAGAATATTCAGTTCTCGTAAAAGATGCTAATGGGTGTGTGAATGGTAATTCGGCACCAATTTCAATTCTTGCCCCTTTGGAATTAAAAGCAGATGTAGTATTATCAAAATCTAATTTGTGTTATGATGCAATTAATCAAGCTACTTTAGTGGTTGAGGTGAGCTCAGGAACGGCTCCATTTACCTTTAGTCTAAATGACGAAGATGCTCAAAAAAGCCCAATTTTCACCAATGTAGGCCCTGGCGATTATGAAATAACGATTACAGATAGCAATAATTGTACAGTCAAATCCCAACGAGTACAAATAGGAAATCCTTTTAAAGTTACGGCAACTTTAATTAAAGCACAAGATTGTTCTACTCATCCGGATGCAAGTATTAAAGTTAGTTTAGAGGGAGGAATTCTTCCGTTGCGATATAAAGTAATCAAAGATGGAAGCGTTTTTTCTGTCGCTGACACCAATATTCCAGCTACAGATTCTTCGTTTAATTATACTATTCCAGCTACAGATTCAGGCGCCTATAGCTTTATAATTACCGATGCAAATGGTTGCTTCAAAACGACTAATACCATCGAAATTAAACCTAAAACTTCTCCGGCTATTATACAACTTAATGAGATTCAATCCATTTTGTGTCAAGGAGATACAACCGCTGCTCTCGAAATCACAGTAGATACTTCCAAAGGAATTGCGCCTTTTACCTATGAGGTCAAAAACAACACAACAGCGGTTAGTTATGGCAATCAATTTTCTGGTTTGCCAGCAGGAGATTATACCGTGACTGTTACAGATAGTAGGAATTGTTCCGTAAGCAATCCAATTACGATAATCGAACCCGCTAAAATACAAGTGGATTATCATACGGTACCCATAACATGTAATGGATTTGGAGTATCCAAAGGCTCTATTGTTATAGATAAAGTTACAGGAGGAAAGGCGCCATTTAATTATTTAGTAAAAGGCGTAAATGATTTTAAAGAGAAAGAAGACAATCAAGATGGGTCTAAATCAATCAAATTTGATGTAATCGATTTTGGTTTATACGAAGTTAATGTCGTTGATGCTAATGGCTGTTCTTTCCTCATTTCAGATGTTTTGGTAGCTTCTCCGCCTGATGATTTAGACATTTCGGTATCTCTCCCCACAGCCGATTGTACTATGGGTGGACAAGCGATAGTGACTATTGGCCCCAATAGTAAGATTACTACTGCGGGTCCCTTTTATTTTTCGACTTATAAAGGAATGGTTCCTTCGTATCCTTCGGGAGATTGGACATCAGAAGATGCTGGGGGTTCCAAAAAAGCAACTCTAGACCATTTACTTCCAGGAGTCAAATACACATTTGTAGTGTATGATTCAAGTACAGGTTGTTTTTATTATGAAATCGCAGATACCGCTATACCTACTAATTCTACTTTAACAATAGGTAATTTAGTTTCTCAAAATATCAGTTGCACTGGCGAAGCAAACGGGAAGGTTTCTTTCGAAATTTCGAGTAAATATAATACTCCAACGCCTATTTCTTACCAAATATATAATTCGTTATCACTAGTTCCTGTCCCCAATGCTTCAGGGACTACAACAATTCCCGCAAATAGCACACAAAACGTTATTAATTTTGGCGCATTGCCTTTTGGGAATTATTTTGTGTTGATTACAGAAGGGAGTAGTGCTACAAATTCAGGTTGTAGTATTGCTTCAACTTCATTTACGATTACCGAAGCAGCCAAAGAACTAACAATGGATGCTACAGTTTTAAAAACGGCTAATTGCAAAGAAAAAGGTACTATTACGGTTCAGGCTAAAGATGGTGCCGCCCCTTATTTGTATCAGGTTGTATTAAAAAATCCTTCAACTGGTAGCTCGGGTTCATCAGGAGGAATACCACCTCCACCTCCAATTGTGTCAAATAATTGGGTTACAACCAACACGTTCCAAGTTGATGCTGGCGAATATACTGTTTATGTCAAAGACAAGTACGGTTGTCAAAAAGATAAAACAAGAACCGTAATAGAAGATTCAGCTCCAAAAATTAGTTTGGATGTCTCAGATGTTTGTGTGAACGAAGGTCTTTTCGAAATCAAAATAGACACAATCACTAAAGGAATTTCGCCTCATTACAGCAGTATAAACGGAAGTGTTTTTGAACGAATTGTTGGATTTCCTATTGTTTTAACCAATCAAAATTCAGGAAAAATTACGATTGCCGTTCAAGATGTGAATGGTTGTGCTGATAGGAAAGAAACTACTATTTATGCTCCTCTCGGACTGACTAAAAAAGGAGTTAAGCAACCGAGTTGTAGTAACAATTCGGGAAGTATTGAATTGGTAAGTATTGGTGGTTCAGGAAATTTTGAGTACGAACTAGATGGTGTAAGTAGTACTAATTCCATTTTTTCAGGAATAGCGCCAGGAGCTCATCAATTAGGGATTACTGATACTTCGACTTCTTGTAAAAAAGAGATTTCAGTAAACTTTGACGCAACAACACCCATTACGGGTTTAAAATTGGAGAGCACCAATGTAAGTTGTAATGATGGCTCGGATGGAACGATTAAAGCAAGTATAGCAACTCCAGCCACAGGAGTAAATGACAACCCTAAATACAAATATAGTTTGAATGGCGAAACTCCTCAAGAAGCAACTATTTTTTCGGGTCTTAAAGCAGGAACCTATTCGGTTGAAGTTATTTCAAATAAGGGTTGTACAGATCGATCTTCAATCGAAATTACAGCACCTTCAGTTATTGAGGTTTCAAAACCAATTGTCCAAAAATTTGGTTGTACTACCACCAATGATTTGCAGTATGCTACCATTGAAGTTCCAGCTGTAACTGGAGGTTCGGGAAAATATGTGGTTTATGAATTTATAAAAAACGGCATCCGTATTCAATCAGGGCCTAGCCCAAAGTACATCGAAACAGAACTGTTGGGAGGAGACTATGCAATACATGTTTATGATGATAAAGGCTGTATGGGTAGCACGGTAGCTACTATTAAACCATTTGTTGCAATGGAAAAAATTAGTGTTATTCCTACTGCTAAAATTAGTTGTACATCTGCTGAGGATATTCAAATAACAGTAGTAACCTCAGGAGGAACACCCACTGATTTACGGTATACTTTAACAGATATTAATCCCGAAACGGGTATAGCAGAAGGCGTATATCCTTTGCAATCAAATAACACAGGAATTTTTACAGGACTTTCAGCTGGCGATTATATTATGACGGTCGAAAATACCGAAACAGGTTGTAGTCTTCAAGATGTTTATTATGTAAATGATCCAAATACTTTTGATATCAAAATCGATGCTATTGAAGATGTGAGTTGTTATGGAGGAAATGATGGTACTGCAATGATTACTTTTATTGACAAAAACAGCCCAAGTAGAGCCGGTGCTTTTAGTTACGAAATTAAAAACAGTGCTGGAACTATTGTGGGCGCTGTTACCAATAGTAATGACGCTGGACCTGTTTCGATTCAGGGATTATCCACAGGAATTTATACCGTCAAGGGAACCTTAATTAGCAATCCGTATTGTAGCGCTACTAAAAATTTCACCATAAGTGAACCTACTTCTGAATTGATTTTAAAAGAAAGTCATGCTGCTATTTCTTGTAAATCAGGAAATAATGATGGTAGCATTAGCGCAGTCGCTTCAGGAGGTTGGCTATCTTACGAATACCAATTAGAAAAAAACGGAACAGTTATTTTTCCGTGGAGTGAAATCGCTGATTTTTCGAATTTAATCCAAGGAGATTACACCCTTCGTGTTCGCGATTATAAAAATTGTCAAAGATCGGTACAAATTGTTTTGAATGACCCATTACCCATAACTTTCACCCACGAGTTGAGTAAAAATAGAACACAGTGTAAGAACACTCAAGATGTCACCCTTACAGTAACGAATGTAATAGGAGGTCAAGGATCAGACTACCAATACACTTTGACTAAAACAGGAACCGATCCAATAGTAATAGGTCCACAAAAAACTACGAAATTTGAAGGTTTGGGAGCAGGAAATTACACTGTAACAGTAACTGATCCCTGGGAATGTACAAGTACTGTAACTGGCATTTCAATTGCCGAACCTGACACTCTAGAGGCTAATTTAATGCTAAAAACAGTATTAAGTTGTAGTGTACAACCTGAATTAGAATTAGTAGTTTCGGGAGGAACAGCACCGTATACGCTAAGTGAGGACGGGAATGTGTATTCGAGTTCTACATTTGGTATTTCACAACTAATGAATGTTGCCACCGGAACATTTCATTATTATATAAAAGACAAGAATGGCTGTACGAGCCTATCCAATGATATTGTAATTGCTCCTTTACAAGGATTAAAGGTTAGTATAGACGAAACCCTTGCAAAAATTAATTGCAAAGGAGATGCTACAGCTATTTTAACAGCAAAAGCAGAAGGTGGGACAGGTAATTACAATTACAGTTTGCTGGATGATTTAGAAAATACAGTTAGACCTGCCCAACCAACAGGGGTGTTTTCTAATCTTCCTGCAGGGAAATATAAGGTAAAAGTAGAAAGTACGAGCTGTGTTCCTGCGGTATCTCCAACAATCACAATTGTTGAACCTCTAGAAAGATTAGTTGCCAAATATTCGGTGACAGATGTTTTGTGTACGGGTTCCAATACAGGTAAAATTAAAGTAGATATTTCAGGAGGTACCACCACGATTAAGCAAGCGATTTCTCCTAATCTGAGTCAGTTTACAGAGACAAGTCTCTTTGACAATTTAACTATTGGAAACTATGAAATTATCGTTCAAGACGCTTTAGGTTGTTATGACAAAAAAACACTTGCTGTTAACGAACCCGCTTTCCTAGAAGCAAAAATAATTACTTCATCGGTTGTTCAAGAGCTTTGTTTTGATGATAAAAATGCTCAGTTTAGTATTTCAGTTTTAGGTGGAACCTTGCCATATAGTGTTGCATTAGATAACCCTGCTGGTCCATTTGAAATAGGGTCTACGACTCAAACCCAATTTGATTTTACTAATCTTAAAGGCGGGACACACAAAGTGTTTGTTCAAGATGCTAATAAGTGTGTTATCGACTTTATAGTTCAACTCAACGAAGCAGTGAAATTGAATCCATCTACCATTGTAAATTACGACTGTGTGAATAATTCGCAACATAATTTGGTTACAGTAAATCTAGATTCTAGCATTTCTGATTTTTCTCTAGTACAATTTGCTTTGGATGGTGGAACTTACCAGCCGACGAATGTGTTTTCTAATCTAACCCCAGGAGATCATTTTATAAGAGTGAAACATAATAATGGTTGTGTTAAAGACAGTCCCGTTTTCAACATTAAGAAAGTAGACCCCTTGGTACTAAGTCTAAAACAAGAAGGATTAAATGAAATAATTGCTTTACCTAATGGTGGATTTGGTAATTACACATTCATGTTTAATGGAGAGCCGAATGATGCTAATCCGAGTTATATTTATTATAAAACTCAAGATTATTTAGTAACCGTTCAAGATGCTAATGGATGTAATGTTTCGGTTACTCAACGTTTCGATTACATTGATATTTGTACGCCGAATTATTTCACTCCTAATGGTGATGGACTCAACGATACTTGGGCGCCAGGCTGTACTATTAATTATAAGAATTTGACTTTCTCAGTTTTAGACCGTTATGGAAGAGAATTAGGGAATTATCATTTGGGCGAATCTTGGGATGGTAAATACCAAGGGGTTGAATTGCCTTCGGGAGATTATTGGTATGTGTTGAAACTAAATAATTCAAAAGACGATCGGGAATTTGTAGGTCATTTTACACTCTACAGATAATTAAATAAGAAAAGGAATGAAAAATACACTCACCTATATACTGTTATTGTGCAGTTTTTTTGGCTCTAGCCAAGAATTGCACCTACCCGTTTTTACGCAATATTTAGCCGACAATAATTTTGTTTTATCACCTACTTTTGCTGGAATTGGCGATAATTTGAGAATACGAGCCAACGGATTAACCCAATGGGTGGGCATCAAAGACGCGCCACAAAACCAATCACTGTATGCTGATTTTAGACTAGCCAATCGATCAGGAATTGGACTTTCGTTATACAATGATAGTAATGGGAACACTTTTCAAACGGGTGCCAAATTCTCGTTTGCCCACCATATCATTTTGGACTATTATTCGAAGCAATACCTATCATTTGGGCTTTCGTACAACATCAATAGTTTTAAAATAGACATCAGCAAATTCAACACTACCTATGAAATACCAATTTTAGACCCTAGTATTACAAACAATAGAGCCATTTCTAACAACAATTTTGATGTAGGTCTTTTGTACCGAAATAAAGGGTTTTACATGAGTTTCAATGCGTCAAATATTTTACCTAAAACGAAAGATAATTATTTAGGTATCGAACCGAGTTTGGTGCTGAACTACCAATTGTATTCGGGCTATGTAATTAAAAATAGTTACAATAGAAATGTCGAAATTGAACCTTCAGTGTATTATCAATATTTTGCTGGAGACCAACGTTCGACTACCGATATTAACCTGAAATACCGTCGATACAACAGCTATGACGATTACTATTGGGCAGGGATTTCGTATCGGGGTGTTAACGACCAAGTTTTTAAACCATTGAATATTGGGCCAATGGCGGGATTTAAAAAATCCAATTTTTATTTTGGATATTCCTACCAAATTACTTTGAATCAATTAGCAGCGTATAATTCAGGAACACATGTAGTTACTTTAGGGTTTGATTTTCTCCAAGGCATAAGTGATTGTCCTTGTACACAAAGTCCGGTTCACGATTAAAGTCCAGTTTTTTGAAAAAAAGAGAACAAAAAATAACAGATTAATTAATTTACAACGATTTCGTTAAGAAAATCTGAATTTTTATTTGTTTTCTGAATTTGTCACTGCGCTAAAAGTTCTATCTTTGTTTCTCTTTCGAAAAAACTAAAAAACACATACAATGAAAACGGTAAACGATTTTAATTTTAAAAATAAAAAAGCAATCATCCGCGTTGATTTTAACGTGCCTTTGGATGAAAATTTTAATGTAACAGATGCTACACGTATTGACGCTGCAAAACCAACAATTGATAAAATTTTGGCTGATGGCGGAAGTGTAATTTTAATGTCACATTTAGGTCGTCCAAAAGGAGCTGAAGACAAATATTCGTTGAAACATATCTTAAAAACGGCTTCGGCTATTTTAGGAGTTCCAGTTCAATTCGCTGCTAATTGTATAGGAGCGGAAGCAAAAGCCGCTTCAGAAAAATTGCAAGCAGGTGAAGTTTTGTTATTAGAAAATTTACGTTTTCATGCAGAAGAAGAAGCTGGAGATGTGGCTTTCGCTAAAGAATTAGCTTCATTGGGTGATATTTACGTAAACGATGCTTTTGGAACGGCGCACAGAGCACACGCTTCAACTACCATCATTGCGCAATTCTTTCCAAACGATAAATGTTTTGGAACTTTGCTTGCTAAAGAAATCGAAAGCTTGAATAAAGTTTTGAATAATAGTGTAAAACCAGTAACTGCAGTTCTTGGAGGTTCAAAAGTATCTTCAAAAATTACCGTTATCGAAAATATTTTAGACAAAGTAGACCACATGATTATTGGTGGCGGAATGACTTTTACTTTCGTAAAAGCTTTAGGCGGAAAAATTGGAGATTCTATTTGTGAAGACGACAAACAAGAATTGGCATTAGAAATTTTGCGTTTAGCAAAAGAAAAAGGAGTTCAAATTCATATTCCAGTTGATGTGGTAGCAGGAGATAAATTCTCCAACGATGCGAATACTCAAGTGGTTGATGTAAGAGCAATTCCTGACGGATGGGAAGGAATGGACGCTGGACCAAAATCATTAGAAAACTTCAAAAAAGTAATTTTAGAGTCTAAAACTATTCTTTGGAATGGACCTTTGGGAGTTTTTGAAATGCCAACTTTCGCAAAAGGAACTATCGCTTTAGGAGAATTTATTGCTGAGTCTACAGCTAACGGAGCTTTCTCACTTGTAGGTGGAGGAGATTCAGTGGCTGCTGTAAAACAATTTGGTTTTGAAGACAAAGTAAGTTACGTTTCAACTGGAGGAGGAGCGATGCTAGAAATGTTAGAAGGAAGAGTGTTGCCTGGAATCGCTGCGATTTTAGAATAACCATTTACAATACGATTCAATCAAGTCAAATGGACTTGAAACAGAATACAAATAGGAAAACCTTAGCGATATAATTTTGAGCTAAGGTTTTCTTTATTTTAACTATTTTCTAAAATAGACTTGTATAGACTTATGTAGTTTTTAAGAAGGATTTTCGTGTCAAATCAATCGAAAAAGCCTAAAAAAGCCCATAGAAATGATTTTTTAACAATATTTATGTAATTTTTTAGTTAGAACCTAGTAAGTTTGTAAAAATGATTTTATAATCGTTTGGAATTTAGCCCCTTGATTACTTAGACTATGAATATAAAACACCTTATACTTCCTTTTTTTCTGTTACTGTCTTTGTCGATTTTTTCTCAGGAAATTACTGAAAAAAACGCGAGCCTAAAACCAGAAATCAAGCTCACCTACTTAGATTCTATCAAAAAAACCTTTGTTAAAGACGATTTAGCTTCTTGCGTAGATAGTTTGTGGTTAAAGGAATTAACGAACTTGGATATTTACAATAACCTTACAGAAGATATTCAAACAATTAATATTGACGAAAAAGTCGATTATGAATTGCCTACTGAATTGCTAAAAACAAGGTTGCAAGAAATGGATGAAAAGTCACCTTTTCATATTGAATACAACCAGGGTTTAGAAAACATTATTAAGTCATTCTTGAAAAACAGAAAACGTTCTTTTGAACGATTAATGGCTGTTTCAGAATATTATTTTCCATTATTTGAAGAGGCATTTGACAAACAAAACGTACCACTTGAAATCAAATATTTAGCGGTTGTTGAGTCGGCATTAAATCCGAAAGCCGTTTCGAGAGTTGGTGCAACGGGACTTTGGCAGTTCATGTACCAAACTGGAAAACAGTACGGATTAAAAATTGACTCGTATGTAGATGAACGAAGTGATCCACTAAAAGCGAGTGAGGCTGCCGCTCAGTACATGAAAAACATGTATGCGATTTTTGGCGATTGGGATTTGGTTTTAGCGTCATATAACTCAGGGCCAGGAAACGTAGCAAAAGCAATTCGACGTTCTGGAGGACAACAAAACTATTGGAACATTCGTAAAAATTTACCACAGGAAACACAAGGATATGTACCCGCATTTTTGGCGACAATGTACATTTATGAATACCATAAAGAACACGGAATTAAACCTGAGCGCGCACCAATCAAGCATTTTGCTACTGATACGGTAATGATTAAAAGACAAATGTCGTTCAAACAGATTTCAGATTTGATTGATATTCCAGTGGCTCAGTTACAAATTTTGAATCCGTCGTATAAATTAAATGTGGTGCCGTCTTATAGAGATCAAAGCCATTATTTAAGATTACCTCAAGATAAAATGGCGGTTTTTACATCCAATGAATCGAAGATTTATGCCTATGTAGATAGAGAGGCAAATTTAAGAGAAAAACCATTTCAAATTGTTCGACCAATTGTTCCTCAGGATTCGGTTAATACATTCCAAAGATTGGCACAAGCCAAAGTGCGCTACTATCGTGTCAAGCGTGGTGATAATTTAAGCACCATTGCTAAAAAATATGACGTAGCCGTTGAGGATCTTAAAAAATGGAATAACATTAGAGGAAACGAAGTTGTTTACGGAAAGAATTTAAAAATCAACGGAACAGAAGCCGAACAGAAATCGACTGCTGTAGCCAAAGTTGAAGTTGACAAAAAAGGAATCCAAAAGGACAGTGTTGCAGCTACAACGGCATCGTTTTATGTCGTTCAAAAAGGAGATAACTTAAGTAATATTGCCAAAAAGTTTAATATTACAGTGGCTGATATCCAAGAGTGGAACAAGTTGGCCAATAATAACGTTCAGTTAGGTGCATCACTTCAAGTGGTAAAAAATGCTACTAATAAAGAAGAAGTAGCGGTTGTTCCTGAAAGAAAAGATATTCAATATGTTGTTCAAAAAGGGGATAATTTAGGGAATATTGCGAAGAAATTTGGAGCGTCATTAGACGATTTAAAACAATGGAATAATTTAGTGTCGAATTCAATTGCTTTGGGAAGCACTTTGATTGTTGCCAAAAATGAGATCGCTATTGTTACCAATAAAGCAACAGTAGCTAGTTTTAAAAAGAAAGACGATTTTACCACGCCTGCTAAAAAAGAAGCAGAATATTATGTAAAAAAAGGAGATTCTTTATATAGCATTTCAAAAAAATATCCTGGTGTAACTATTTCTGATTTAAAGAAATGGAACAACATCAAAGACGAAGAATTAAAACCGGGAATGAAATTAAAAATTAACGGATAATTCAATGAATCGATTTAAATTTGGGTTTTATTTCATAATGTAAGAATCATGAATAAAACCCATTTTTTATGCCTATTATTTTCAGTTGTACTATTTTCTTGCTTTAAGAAAGAGTCTGATATGCCTCGTAAAACAACGGGAAAGATCAATACGATTGCAGTAGTTATTGACGATCAATTATGGAATGGGGAAATTGGCGATAGCATCCGAAACAAATTTGCCTCACCAGTAATTGGTCTCCCTGAAGAAGAACCTCTTTTTACCATCAATCAATATCCAGTTAAATTATTAGAAGGTTTTGCTACGGATAGTCGGGCGATTATTGTCATCAAAAAAGAAGACGAAAATAAGTTTGAGATACAGAAAAATCAATACGCCACACCTCAAAATGTGTTTCATATTTCAGGTAAAACCGCCGAAGAAGTTTTGGAACAACTTGAGCAGCACACCCCAGAAATAATCCAATTAATTGAACAAGGTGAAATTGCCGAAAGCCAGCGAATAAACAAACAATCATTACTCAATACAAAGGCAATTGGAAAACAATTTAAAATTGGAATTCAAGTACCGTCGAATTTTGAATATGTGCTTCGAAAACCCAATTTCGTTTGGCTAAAGAAAAAAATAATTAGCGGGAGCAGTAGTTTATTAGTTTATCAGGTACCACTAAATACGATTAAAACCCAATCAGCTATTGCGGTTACTATCCTTAAAATGAGAGATTCCATAGGGAAGTACATTCAAGGAACTGAACCCCATACTTATATGATTAGCGAGACAGGGTATACTCCTTATTTTTTCAAATCAAAAATAGACCACAGATTGGCGTATGAAACCAGAGGCACTTGGCAACTTCAAAACGATTATATGTCGGGTCCTTTTATCAATTATGCCATTGTAGACAAGCTCAACAATCGATTACTGGTTGTAGAAGGATTTTGTTATTCGCCATCTAAAGAGAAAAGAGACGAGATGCACGAGTTAGAAGCCATTATGCATTCGGTTCATATACTGAAAAACAATACATTTACCCCACATAAAAAATAAAATTAATGGCATTAGAATGGCAAATTAAATCTTTTGAAACACTATCCGTTACCGAATTATATGATATTCTTCGTTTGAGAAGTGAAATCTTTGTTGTAGAACAAAATTGTGTTTATCTTGATATGGACAATAAAGACCAAAAAGCACTGCATCTTTTTGGAACATTTGAAGGAAAAATTGTGGCACACGCCCGACTTTTTAAACCTGGAATTTCGTTTGTTCACGCTTCAATCGGTCGGGTAACAGTCGATGCGAAACATAGAGAAAAAAAATGGGGACACGAGTTAATGCGCCAAGCTATTGCGGGGGTTTTGGCTCATTTTGGAGAGACCGAAATTACAATTGGAGCGCAATTGTATCTGAAAAAATTCTACGAAAGTCATGGATTTGTTCAAACTAGCGAAATGTATCTAGAAGACGATATTCCGCATATTCAAATGGAGAAAAGCTACTGATTCTTATGGTTAAAAGATAGATTAGTAATGTCCTTTTAGAGAAAAGATTTCAATAGTGGTATTGTTTTTAATTTCATAAACAATACGATGTTCTTGGTTTATTCTTCTCGACCAAAACCCCTGTAGTTCATGTTTTAGTTGTTCTGGTTTTCCAATTCCAGTCGTAGGATTTTTTGAAATATCTGCAATAAGAGCTGCAATTTTCTTTAAAATAGTTTTATTTCCGCTCTTTATCCAAAATGTTAAATCTTGATCGGCTTTTGGCAAAAAAACTATTTCCATAGTGAGTCTAGTTCATCAATAGAAACTACTCTGCCTTTACCTTGTTTGGAATCCTCTTTTCCTTCCAAAATCTTTTTTACAAATTTTGGATCGTAAGGACTGTCTTCTATTTCATCAATAGGAACAATCGCATAGGATTTATCTTTTCCTCTATGAATTATCACTTTTTCATCTTGTGCAATATCAAGATATTTTTTTATATTCCCTCTAAATTCAGAAACGCTAATAGTTTTCATTTCAATTTCTTTTTTCAAATGTACATAATTCTGTACATAGCAAAAAACATTTTAACATTTTGTAATCACTAATTCCACTCTTCGGTCTAATTCGGGTTCTTTGCCAATAGGAAATTGATTACCGTAACCCTTGAATGTCATTCGTGCCGGATTGATTTTTCGCATCACTAAATAGCGGTACACGGCTTTGGCTCTGTTGTAGGATAATTTCCGTTCTTTAGTGTCTTTATCAATGGCGTCTGAGAAGTATTTTGGGGTGCAACAAACATGACCTTGAACTTCAAATTCGATATAGGGGTTATTTTTTAAAAACACCACAATTTTGTCTAAAATGGCTCTGGATTTTAAGTCCAAATAACTACTTCCCACCTCAAAACGAACGTTCTCTAAATAGATGCGATCGCCTTTTTTATGGGGTAAATGAAAATCAGAAAATAAACGCGGAATCCCCATAAAAAATTTAGGCCGGGCTAATTGCTCTACCAAGACTTCCACGCGCCGATTGGTAGAGCGAGTTTGGTCTAGGTCAGGAATCGTGTCTTTGTTGACTAAAACTCTTCCCCTGCCTTCTAAAGTGAGTAATTTTTTAGGATTTAATCCAAGGTTAAGTAAAATTTTTTCAACGGCACTCACCCTTCTGTCCGACAAATCGTAGTTGTAAGGTGCTGTACCGCGGTCGTCACAATAACCAAAAACACGAACGGATTGGATTTGTGTGCTATCTAACTTTTGAAAAAAATCACAAAGCACATTTTTTTGATTTTCTTTAAGTTGGTCCACGTCAAAGTCAAAATAGACATTTTGCGTACTTTTTTCTTGAGCAAAACTACTCAAGGTGAGTAGCAAAAATCCTATTTTGAAGAGCCTTCTCATAGCATTTTTAGTATCGCTTTGTATTCAGAAGGGGAGATCAATACTTGAACAGCACGTTTGATTTCAATATTATTTTTGAGGTAATATTGGTACAAACCTTCTTGGTATTGGTAGCGTTTGATTAGTTCTTCTTGGATCAAATTCTTGATTTCCTTTTGATTTTTGTCTAACAAAACACTTTCACTTTTTTGAAGAGCAGTCAATAATTGTTGGTATTCTATCGTGATTGCTTCGTCTATTTTTTCTTTTTTGGCAGCTGCCAAAGTATTTTTCAACGCCAGTTCAGTTTCGGTGTCAAAGGAGAATTTAGACGATTTCAAAAATTGTTTAAAATCTTGAAAATCGGATTCTGAAATAGTTGGAATGGTGTTGCCTAGATTTGGATTTTTAAAATAATACAGAGTGGCAAAGTTGAAGATAGCCTCATTTTTTTCTAATGCTTCAGCAATAGGACTCAAATGCGTTTCTTCAAGCGCAATGTCAGGCTGAATTCCCCCACCATCATACACAGTTCTTCCTTTTTTGGTTTTGAACGCAGTATAATTTTTCTCGTCCCGTTTTGTGGCAATTCCGTTTTTGTCTTTATGGGCATAATCCAAGGCTTGAATACAACGACCTGAAGGGGTGTAGTATCGAGAAATAGTCACTTTTAGTTGTGTTCCATAGGTCAAATCAACGGGTCTTTGCACCAAACCTTTCCCAAAACTGCGACTACCAATAATCACCGCTCGGTCTAAATCCTGTAATGCACCCGAAACAATTTCGGAAGCTGATGCACTCCTTCCATTGACAATAATCGCTAGCGGAATTTCAGTATCCACGGGTTCTCTCGTCGTTTTATAAATCGCATTGTGTTTCTCGATTTTCGATTTTGTGGTCACAATAATTTCGTTTTTTGGCACAAATAAATTGCAAATCGTTACCGCCTCATTCAACAATCCACCGGGATTATCGCGCAAGTCCAAAACGATGCGTTCAGCCCCTTCTTTTTTGAGTTGTTCCAAAGCGTTTTTAGTTTCTAATCCTGCTTTTTTATTGAAGTGAGCCAATACGATATAACCTGTTTTGTCGTCTATTTTTCCGAAAAATGGCACCGATTTGATTTCGACTTCGTCCAATACAATTTGGGTAGTATTGGTTTTCCCTTGACGAATGTATTTGATGTCAATTTTGGTGTTTTTCGCCCCTTTTAATAATTGTGAAGCATCGTCTTTGAAGTCGGCTAAAAGGACATCGCCAATTTGGATAATCTCATCTCCCGCTTTTAATCCCGCTTTGTCGGCAGGGAAATTTTTGTAGGGTTCTTTGATGATTAATCGATCTTCTTTTCGGGTAATTAAAACCCCAATTCCAGTGTATTCACCGGTATTGTTTATTTTAAATTTTACAACATCTTGCTCGTTGAAGAAAACAGTATACGGGTCAAGACTGGCCAACATTCCTTTGATGGCTTTGTCCATTAATTCGCCAGGATTGGTCTCATCCACATAATTCTTATTCAATTCCTTGAACAGTGTGGTGAAGATTTCAATTTGCTTGGCTACCTCAAAAAAATCTTCCTTGAAACTAGCTCCAACATATAGCAAAGCACAAGCCACAACAGGAATAATATATCTTTTCTTAAATGAGGTAATCATAGTGATGGAAGCTTAGATTGAAAGGTCTAAAATAAGAATAAATTGGCAATTCAGAACGGTCTTTAAATCGTTTATTTTTCCTCTTCTTTTAAAGAAGGATTGATTTGTGCCAAAAATTTTTCAAACAACTGAATGGTTTTAGTATTGATTTCTTCAAACGATAGTCGGTCTTTGCTTTGGTAAAAAAGCATTATCGCATACGGCTGTTGTAAGTGGTCTTTTAGCAAATGTTGATTCAGACGGTACGTCTCGCGCAAAACACGTTTAAAATAATTGCGATCTACTGCTTTTTTGAAATATTTTTTAGAAACTGAAACGCCAACTTTTAGTTGTTGGTCATCTCCCAATGCTCCAGAATGATACACTAAACGCAAAGGGTATTTCGACACCGATTTTCCTTCGGAAAATAATAATCCGATGGTGATTTTGCTTTTTAGTTTTTCGTTTTTTGGATAATTGAAGTTCATTTCAGAGAAAAATACCGCTAATTTTAGTTGCCAAAGGTACAATTAAACCCTAAATAGGTGTTATTCTTTAGTATTTAAATAGCCCTAAAAATTAATTTCGTATTTTTGTAGTTCATTATTAACGCATGCAGAAACTAATTTCGTACCCCATCTCCATCATTTACTATTTGTGTTTTGGACTTTGTTTGGTTGTTTTTCATCCAATTCAATGGGTATGTTTCAACGTTTTTGGTTACCAAGCCCATAAGAAAAGTGTCGATTATTTGAACCTGTTTTTAGTACGTTGTACCAATCTTTTGGGAACAAGCTATCAGTTTGAACACACAGAAAATATTCCTAAAAATGTACCGGTAATTTTTGTTGCCAATCATCAAAGTTTGTATGATATTGTGGCAATTATATGGTACTTGCGTGAATTTCACTGCAAGTTTGTGAGTAAAAAAGAATTAGGAAAAGGGATTCCAAGTGTGTCGTACAATTTGAACCACGGAGGCTCTGTATTAATTGACAGAAAAGACCCAAAACAAGCGATTCCAGTGATCAAAGGATTGTCTGAATATATCGAAAAAAATACCCGTTCTGCAGTTATTTTTCCAGAAGGAACGCGTAGTAAAACTGGAAAACCAAAACCTTTCGCACAAAGCGGATTGAAAATATTATGTAAGTACGCCCCTTCTGCTTATGTAGTCCCAATTACCATTAACAATTCATGGAAAATGGTTCGATTTGGTGCTTTCCCAATGGGTTTAGGCAATTCGCTCAAATTTACAATTCACAAACCGTTAAAGGTAAGTGAGTATTCGTTTGAGGAATTGATTGAACAAACGGAAAGCGCAGTAGTACAAGGAATACAAATTTAATAATAGATAAAATGTCAATTAAAAACATTCGTTTAGAAGTGATGCAGTTTTTGGAAAAAAACGTGGATAGCTTCGTAGAACAGTACTTAATTCCAGTAGAAAACATTTGGCAACCAACTGATTTTTTACCAGATTCACAAAGTGACAACTTTTTTGAAGAAGTAAAAGAACTAAGAGAAATTGCTAAAGATTTACCGTATGATTTCTGGGTAGCCATGGTAGGAGATACCATTACTGAGGAGGCGTTACCAACGTATGAGTCTTGGTTAATGGAAGTAGAAGGAGTAAATAATTTGGAAAGAAACGGTTGGTCAAGCTGGATTCGTCAATGGACAGGAGAAGAAAATCGCCACGGTGATGTATTGAATAAATACTTGTATTTGTCTGGTCGAATCAACATGCGTGAAGTAGAAATTACAACGCAACATTTGATTAATGACGGATTCGATATAGGCACAGGAAGAGACCCGTATAAAAACTTTGTGTACACTAGTTTTCAAGAATTAGCGACTTATGTCTCACACAATAGAGTTTCTCAAATTGCTAAAAAATACGGAGATAATAAATTGTCTAAAATGTGTAAAATGATTGCAGGAGATGAGATGCGTCACCATCATGCGTATAGCGAATTTGTCAATCGAATTTTCCAAGTAGATCCAAGCGAAATGATGTTAGCGTTTCAATACATGATGAAACAAAAAATCGTAATGCCAGCCCATTTCTTGAGAGAATCAGGTCAACAAATCAGTTCTGCGTTTGAAAATTTCTCTGATTCAGCACAACGTATTGGAGTGTATACTGCCAACGATTATGTAGAAATTATGCAGAAATTAATCGACAAATGGCAAATTGATAAAATTTCGGGTTTGACTGATGAGGCTGAGAAAGCAAGAGATTACTTAATGAAATTACCAGCCAGAATGGCTAAAATTTCAGAAAGATTAGTGATTCCTCAAGAGTCGTATATTTTTAAATGGGTTGAGCCTGCTACTTTGTAAAATAGTAGTATTTTTAAATAAAATAAAAAGCTGAATTATTTAATTCAGCTTTTTTTATAAAACAAATCTTAGAATGGAATCTACAACCTTGATTGATAAAACGATTGTCTTTGTAAAAACAACTTTAGCACAAGCCGAAGGTGGCCACGATTGGTTTCACATTGAACGCGTTCATAAAAATGCCTTGCTAATTGCCGCAACGGAAACGTGTAACGTAGCGATTGTTCAGTTAGCTGCCTTGCTTCATGATATTGCTGATAGTAAATTTCATGACGGAGACGAAACCATTGGTCCTAAAACCGCACGCATTTTTTTGGAAGCTGAAAATGTTACTCCCGAAACTATTGACCACGTAATCGCAATTATTGAAAATATTTCGTTCAAAGGCGGCAATGTAAAAAGAAAATTTTCGTCTATTGAATTGGATATTGTTCAAGATGCCGATCGTTTAGACGCTATTGGCGCCATTGGCATTGCTCGAACATTTAATTATGGAGGATTCAAAAACAGAGCGCTTTACCATCCTGAAATTGCTCCGAACTTAACCATGACTAAGGAAGAATACAAGAACAATGAAGCACCCACCATCAATCATTTTTACGAAAAACTATTATTATTGAAAGACAAAATGAATACTGAAACGGGGAAGCAAATTGCCCAAGAACGCCACCGTTATATGGAAGACTTTTTGGAACAATTTTATGCCGAATGGGAGGGAAGAAAATAAATTAGTTTAACTTTCGGATACTGTTTTTACTCCGTTAGGAGTACAATATTGGTAATAACAACTGAATAATATAGAAGTCCCGTAGGGATGACATCTTTATTATTAATTTATAATTATCTTTTTCTCCTGCATTTCTAAAACTACATCCGAAGCACTTTTGAAAGTAGGGGCTTGTTCCACAATACTACCGACTCTTTTCTTATTCAACTTGAAAGTCAAGTCATTTTCTGTTGTAAATAATAAAGCGGTCAAAAAGGGATTGTTCATATAAGACGACAGTACAAAGAACGCTTCGTCTAGAGTATGAAAACTTTCTATTTCTTCTGTTTTGTAACGGGCAATAAGTGAAATTTGCACTTTGTCATTCACTAAAACGGGACGCATATAAATATTTTTTAATTCGGTATCGCCAATGGTTTTTGCCAAAGTTAATTTAGCAAAAGTATAGTTGGTCATACTTTCTTTTACACTTTCCCAAAACTGGGCAAATTCGGTTTGAAAAGACATTTGTTTGATTTAGATTTTCGAATTATTTTCCGCTGAAATTACCTTTTCTTTTTTCTAAAAAGGCAGTTGTTCCTTCTTTGAAATCGGCAGTGCCAAATAACCTACCAAAAGCATGTATCTCTTGTTCGTAGCCGTTTTTGGTTTTGTCAACACTAGCGTTGATCGCCTGAATAGCTTCACTAAGAGCAATAGGAGCATTTTTAATTATTTTTTGCGCTAAGCCTTGACAAAATTCAATAAGTTCGGCTTGAGGTACCACATGATTTACTAAACCATATTCTTTGGCTTCAGCAGCAGTAATCATGGTTGCAGTCAGAATCATTTCCATAGCACGTCCTTTGCCTACCAGTTGAGGTAAACGTTGTGTACCACCATAACCCGGAATTAGTCCCAAAGTCACTTCCGGCAAACCCATTTTGGCATTATCTGAGGCTACTCTAAAATGACACGCCATGGCTAATTCCAATCCGCCTCCTAAGGCAAATCCGTTAACCGCAGCAATAACAGGTTTTTTAAGATTTTCTATATGGTCGAATACTTTTTGGTGTCCGTCGGCAGCGAGTTGCGTTCCTTCGGCAGCTGAGAAATCAGCAAATTCAGCAATATCAGCACCAGCCACAAAGGCTTTTTCGCCACTTCCAGTCAAGATGATCACTTGAACGGCTTCGTTGTTTTCTAAATCAGTAAACGCCGAGTGTAATTCGGCAAGCGTGTCCTTGTTCAAAGCATTCAACTTGGCAGGACGGTTTAAAGTAACCACTGCGATTTTATTTTCTATAGCAATCAAAAGATTTTCGTAGTTCATAGAATCCATTTTTTAAGAATTTAGAATAGGTAAACGTACCGTAAAAGTAGTGCCTTGACCGAATTGAGTTTCAAATGTAATGCTTCCTTTGTAATTTTCGATGATATTTTTAATGATACTTAACCCCAATCCCATTCCGCTATTTTTAGTGGTGAATTTAGGCTCAAATATTCGATGTTGATCGTCTTCTTTGATACCAATTCCATTGTCTTTCACAGCAATTAAAACTGTATCGAAAGTTTTGGCCACGGTAACTACAATGGACTTCGATTTTTGTTGTTCAGGAATGGCTTGAATGGCATTTTTGACCAAATTCGTAATGATTCGAATGAGTTGTGTGCGGTCAATTTTAGCAATAATTTCTTCTTCTTCTTTTTCGAAAACCAAATAGTCTTCGTTGAAAATATCCAACGCCAATTCGACTACTTCAACCACATTCAGCGTTTCGTTTTGTTGAGCAGGCATCGAAGCAAAGTTCGAAAAGGCCGAAGCCACCGCACTCATTGTGTCAATTTGTTGAATCAAGGTATCTGAGTAGTCCTTCATTTTTTGTTGGATGTCTTGTTCCTTAGGATCAAATTTTCGTTGAAAACTTTGTACAGTCAAACGCATTGGCGTCAGCGGATTTTTAATTTCGTGGGCGACCTGTTTTGCCATTTCGCGCCAGGCTTCTTCACGCTCACTTTGGGCCAGTTTCACGGCGCTAATTTCCAACTCACAACCATAGCATTGTACGATTTAATCAACAAATTGATTTCCTTGCTAGTGGCTTCAACCCCAATTTTTTCGTTTTTCTGATTCAAACTGGTTTCACTCAATTTATCGGAAATCGTTTTTAAGGACTTGGTAATATAGGTCGAAAGAAAATAGGCCAAGCCAAAAGCGACCAGCAGCATAAACGAATATACCTGCCCCAGACGAATCAGGAATCCGTTCAATTCTTTTTCGTAAAAACCATCGTCCTCGACATAGGGTAAATTTAAAATACCGAGTGGTTTGAATTTATCGTCTTTGATTTGGCTATACGAAGAACGGTTTTTTATCCCGTCAATTGTTTTGATATCAACAAATCGCTTTTCGATAGAAGACCGCACTAACTTCAGGATATATTTAGGAATAGGAGGTGCTACTTTATCCACTGAAAATGATTCTTTGGAGGATTTCAGCAATTTTCCGTCAAGGCTGTAGATGTTGATTTCGATGGCGTGAATTTGTGCCAATTCGTGAATTTTATCCTTAAAAATCAAAGGCAAATTGGCCGTTGTCAACGGATAGGTTGTAGTCGAAAGCACGTAATTGATATGTTCTTTGACTTCGTTTTCTTTTCGTTCTAAACGTTCTTGATGGTATTCTCGCGCTTCATTTTTAAACTGAATAATTGAAATCGAAGCTAAAATGATCGAAGCCATAATAATCAATACAATCATCGAAAGGAAAATCCTAGTTCGAAGAGAAAGCATTGCTATTTTAAAGCTTTTGGACATATTGAATGATTACTAATTACTTTTTTTCTCTTATTCGTTTATAAAATTTGAATCCTAACATTATTAAAACTGAAAACAAAACAATGCCAATAACACCGTAAATCCAATTGATTGCATTTTTTAGAATCACCAAAAACACCACTGCAAATAAAATGATAGTGGCGCCTTCGTTCCAGATACGCATGAAATTCCCTGTGTGTTTTACTTCGTTATTTTGTAATTGTTTGAATATTTGGTGGCATTTCAAATGGTACAAATACAATAAGAATACAAATCCTAATTTGACGTGCATCCAAGGCATTTGAAGCCAAGCATTGCCCATTTCGGTGAAAAATAACATCCAAAAAGCAAAGAAACTCGCCAAAATTGCCGAAGGCCAAGTGATGATGTACCACAAACGGTAACTCATAATTTTGAATTGATTTTGCAAAATTTCTTTTTCAGGAGAAGGTTTTTCCGAAGCTTCAATTTGATACACAAAAAGGCGCACGATATAGAATAATCCCGCAAACCAAGTGATGACAAAAATTAAGTGTAAAGATTTTAGATAGTCGTACATTATTACATTTTTAAATAATCACTAATTACTATTCTTGAATTCATTAATCCATTGTGCCACTACACCACACCATTCGTCTTCGTCATTCATACACGGAATAGCCATAAATTCTTCTCCACCGTGATGTAAAAATTGTTCGTTGGCTTCCATTGCAATTTCTTCTAAAGTTTCTAAACAATCAGCAACAAATGCGGGAGTTACAACGGCTAATTTTTTAATTCCTTTTTCAGGCATTTTGTTCACTTCGACATCAGTATAAGGAGTTAACCATTTGTCACCCGCTAAACGAGATTGGAACGTTTGACTGTATTTCCCTTCTGGAATACCTAGTAATTTCACTACTTGTTTGGTAGTTTCATAACATTGGTGACGGTAACAAAATTCGTGTGCTGGCGAAGGCGTGTTACAACACGAACCATCAATAGTACAATGTGATTTGGTAATATCGGTTTTGCGAATATGGCGTTTCGGAATTCCGTGGTACGAAAACAATAAGTGATCGTATTCAAAACCTTCCAAGTGTTTTTTAATAGAATTAGATAAGGCTTCAATATATCCCGGTTTATTGTAAAAAGCCGGAACATTGGTAAATTTCATGTTAGGAAAATGCTTGGCGCGAAGCTCTTCTGCCAACACCAAAATGGTTGTAGTAGAAGCCATAGCATGTTGCGGATATAAAGGAAAAAGCATTACTTCTGTTACACCTTTGTCGTGTAATTCTTGTAGCCCTTTTAAAATAGTCATCGTTCCATAACGCATCGATAATGCTACGGGAATGTCCACCAACCCTTTTACCTTTTCGTGCATTTTTTTAGAAAGCACAATCAAAGGCGAGCCTTCACTGGTCCAAATTCTAGCGTATGCTTCAGCTGATTTTTTCGGTCTAGTTTGCAAAATGATACCTCGAACTAACAAAGCACGCAATAAAAACGGAACGTCAATAACGTATTTATCCATTAAAAATTCATCTAAATACGGCTTTACATCTTTAGCAGTTGGACTTTCTGGCGAACCAAGATTTACTAATAATACTCCTTTCATTTTTTGTGTTTTTATACTGTTGTGTTAATTGACATTAAATATTTTTTTGGGGTAGTGGCAAATTTTTTTTTGAAAGCCGCAATAAAATGGCTTCCGGTGCTGTACCCAATTTTCAGTCCTACTTCGTTGACATTGTAGGAGCCGCTATCGAGCAATTTTCGGGCATAGTCCATTTTGTAATCAAAAAGGAAGCCATACACCGTATCGCCATAAATTTGTTTGAAACCCATTTTTAATTTTTTTAAATTGAGTCCTACTTGGTCGGCTAATTCTTGCAAACCTGGCGGTTCAGCCATGTTGGCAATAATAATTTCTTTGGCTTTTTTGATTTTAAAAACATTGTCTTCGTCAATTAAAAACGGACATTGTTCAGCATTAGGGTCTTCGCTTTTATTGAAATACAAACTTAATAGTTCGTAGCCTTTGCCTTTGTAATACAAGTTTTTGATAGAAGGGTGCAAACTGTAATGAAACAATTGACTTAACACAATTGCCATAGACGGACTGATATTGCCTTCGTTATAGTATTTTTTGTCTTTGTTGTCAGGACTCAAAAACGTAATGTAATTGGCTTCAGTAGAAAACAACGCGTGAAATTTTTTGATAGAAATAATCACCGAGATGGCCCAAGAATTAGGAGCCAATTCTAAGTTTAAAGGCAATTCTTTTTGTGGATTGTACAAAAGCAACGATTTTTCTTCCTTTAATTCCAAGGCGTAATTCCCTTGATTGAAAATGAATTTAGCATTTCCCTTGATGCCAAAATGAAACTGAATCAGTCCACTGCCCACTTCGCGTTGGGCATGAAAAGGTTCGGCACTATCGTTTTGAAAACGTATTAAAGTAAAGTCGTCTTCAATTTTTATAACTTCTTGAGAACCCATAGCGATATTTTTTTAGCAATAAAAATCCATTTAATTCCAAGTTTAGTATTTAAAATACGTTCAAAACCGAATTTAAAACAACTTGATTTTAGTACAAAAATAGATTTTTTTACTATAAAAGTACGATTTCAATCCAAAAAAACATTTAGCGACACAAATAGACCTTGTAGCGTTATTTTTATCAGTAGCATAGTGATATTTTTGTTCCACTTTTTAGAAAAGTATACTTTATGGAGAACCATCATACATCAAAACCTCATTCTTTTTATGCCGTTGGCTTGAGCTATAAGAAAGCCGATGCGGAGATAAGAGGAAAATTTAGTTTGGATGCGGTTGCAAAAACCCGCTTGCTTGAACAAGCAAAAAACGAAGGAATTGAAAGTTTGATTGTGACTTCAACCTGCAATAGAACCGAAATTTATGGTTTTGCAGAACACCCTTTTCAATTGATTAAATTGATTTGTGAAAACAGTCATGGATCAGTTGAAGCGTTTCAAAAATACGGTTTTGTATATAAAAATAAAGAAGCGGTAGGTCACCTTTTTAGAGTGGGAACCGGTTTAGACAGTCAGATTTTGGGGGATTTCGAAATCATTTCACAAATCAAAACCAGTTTTTTTCAAGCCAAATCGGTCGATTTAGTGAATGCGTTTCAAGAGCGTTTAATTAATGCGGTGATTCAAGCCAGTAAAAAAATCAAAACAGATACCGAGATTTCATCGGGAGCCACTTCGGTTTCATTTGCTTCTGTGCAGTACATTTTAAATAATGTAGACGATATTAGCAACAAAAATATTTTGCTTTTTGGCACCGGAAAAATTGGGAGAAATACCTGTGAAAATTTGGTAAAACACTCCAAGCACGAACAAATCACTTTAATCAACCGAACTAAAGATAAGGCTGAAAAATTGGCACAAAAATTAGACGTGGTGGTGAAGGATTATGCTGATTTGCAATTGGAAATTCAAAAAGCAGATGTTTTAGTAGTTGCTACAGGTGCTCAGAATCCAACGGTGGACAAGACTATTCTGAATTTGAAAAAACCCTTGTTGATTTTGGATTTATCCATTCCTAAAAATGTGAATGAAAATGTAGAGGATGTTGAAGGTGTTACTTTGATTCACATGGATTATTTGTCGCAAATTACCGATGAGACTTTAGAGAATAGAAAAAAACATATTCCAGCAGCTGAGGCTATTATTGAGGAAATCAAAGACGAGTTTTTGACTTGGTCTAAAGGACGAAAATTTGCACCAACCATTCATGCTTTAAAAGAGAAACTACATTCGATAAAAGACGGAGAATTGAATTTTCAGCGTAAAAAATTAGCCGACTTTAACGAAGAGCAGGCCGAAATTATTAGCAATAGAATCATTCAAAAAATTACGAATCATTTTGCCAATCATCTCAAAGACGAAGAGACTACGGTGGACGAAAGTATTGAGTGGATTGAAAAAGTATTTAATATTGGCGCCAACACAAAATAATGAATAAAACAATACGCATAGGAACTCGGGATAGCGAACTCGCTCTTTGGCAGGCACATACCGTTCAGAAAAAACTGAATGATTTGGGCTATACCACCGAAATAGTAGCGGTAAAATCTCAAGGGGATATTATTCTTGATAAACCTTTATATGAGTTAGGTATTACAGGAATTTTTACTAAAACCCTAGACATTGCCATGATTAATGGGCAGGTGGATATTGCGGTGCATTCCATGAAAGATGTGCCTACTGCCTTGCCACAAGGAATAGTTCAAGCGGCAGTTTTAGAACGCGCTAACACCCTTGATATTTTGGTTCATAAAGGCAATCTAGATTTCTTAACCACATCAGGAACGATTGCTACAGGCAGTTTGAGACGTCAAGCGCAATGGTGGCACAAATACCCGAATCACCAAGTGGTGGATTTGCGTGGCAATGTAAATACGCGCATGCAAAAATTAGCCGAAAGCGATTGGAACGGAGCTGTTTTTGCCGCAGCAGGTTTGGAACGAATTAATCTCAAACCTGAAAATTATATCAATTTAGATTGGATGATTCCTGCTCCTGCACAAGGTGCAATGGTAGTGGTAGCCTTGGCAAATGATGAATTTACCAAAGATGCGGTGAGCCAACTGAACGATATTGAAACAGAAATTTGCACTTATATTGAACGTCAATTTCTGAAAACTTTAGAGGGCGGTTGCACAGCACCAATTGGAGCTTTAGCGCGATACGACGAAGAAAAAGATACGATTGAATTTAAAGGTGTTTTGTTTTCTATTGACGGCAAACAAAAAATTGAAATTGAAAAATCAGTTGATATATCGGAGTGGAAGAAATTAGGGTTCCATTCTGCACAAGAAATTTTGAATACTGGCGGTACTGAATTAATGACTGAAATTAAAAAACAATTAAAAAAATAAATTTTAACCATTAAGAGATTAAGAAAATTAACAGCAAAACTTAATCAGCCTTAATGGTTTAATAAAAATAAAATAATGGCAACTCCAACCCGAATTTTATCGACAAAAGTGCTTTTAGGTCATCAAAAACAAGCGTTGACGGATATTGGTTTGGAGGTTTTGGAGTCCAATTTCATAGAAGTTGGAATCAAGAATTTTGAATTGAAAGGAATTAAAAATAATTTGATTTTTACGAGTCAGAATGCGGTGCGAAGTTTTTTAACACATCCAAAATTTGAGGAAAATAAATCAGATCTTCAGTCGAAAAAAGCATTTTGCGTAGGTGTTAAAAGTAAAACCATTTTGACCGATGCGGGTTTTGAAGTGGTAGCTTATGCGGATTATGCGTCGGATTTAACCGAGATTATTTGTTTGATATATTCCAATGAAAGCTATACTTTTTTTAGCGGAAATTTGAGAAAAGAGACGTTGCCGTTGGCGTTACAAGAAGCTGGAATTGAGTTCAACGAAATTGAAGTGTACGAAACGCAGTTGAAACCACATAAGATTAAGGAGGCTGTAGATGCGATTTTATTTTTCAGCCCGTCAGGAGTAGCAAGTTATTTGAAAGAGAATACCATTAAAAAAGAAATGTGCTTTTGCATTGGCGAAACTACCGCCGAAGCCTTGGAAAACAAACACATAAAAAATATCGTAATTGCTGAATATCCTTCGGTTGAAAATGTAATTACAGAAGTTAAAGAATATTATAATTAAACTTAGTGCCTTTGTGGCAAAACAAATAAAAATGATTAAAAACGACCTTTTTTTAAGAGCCTTAAATAACGAAAAAGTAGAACGTCCACCGGTTTGGATGATGCGTCAAGCGGGACGATATTTGCCTGAATTTAGAGCTTTGCGTGACAAATACGATTTCTTTACGCGTTGCGAAACTCCAGAGTTAGCAGCCGAAATCACCGTGCAACCGATACGTATTGTTAAACCAGATGCGGCGATTTTGTTTTCTGATATTTTGGTCGTGCCAAGAGCAATGGGAATCCACGTGGAATTAAAAGACAATTTAGGTCCGATAATTCCGAATCCAATTCGCACGATGGAACAAGTGAACCAAGTATTTGTTCCAGATGTAAACGAAACCTTGGGATACGTTTTTGATGCTATCAAATTGACCAAAGAAATGCTGAACGATGAGGTGCCATTGATTGGTTTCGCAGGTTCGCCATGGACAATTTTTTGTTATGCTGTGGAAGGGAAAGGGTCTAAAAGTTTTGATACTGCAAAAGGATTTTGTTTCTCCAATCCAGTGGCAGCGCATACCTTATTGCAAAAAATTACCGATACCACAATTTTGTATTTGAAAGAGAAAGTAAAAGCAGGTTGTAATGCCATTCAAATTTTTGATTCTTGGGGAGGCATGTTGTCTCCGGTAGATTATCAAGAATTTTCTTGGCAGTACATCAACCAAATTGTAGAAGCACTTGCGGAAGACACGAAAGTGATTGTTTTCGGAAAAGGGTGTTGGTTTGCTTTAGGCGAAATGGCGAAATCTAAAGCATCTGCTTTGGGAGTAGATTGGACGTGTTCACCAAGAAACGCTCGTTATTTAACGGGTGGAAACATCACCTTACAAGGAAATTTTGACCCAAGTCGTTTGTTGTCGCCTATTCCAACTATCAAAAAAATGGTGCACGAAATGATTGACGAATTTGGCAAGGACAATTACATCGTTAATCTAGGACACGGTATTTTACCGAATATTCCTGTAGATCACGCTAAAGCGTTTGTGGAAGCGGTGAAAGAGTACAATAAATAAGCTGACAGCTGACAGCTTTTAGCTAAACGCTATTTACAATGAAAGATAAATTCTACCAATACATACAAAACCTACAAGATCAAATCTGTAAAGGATTAGAAGATATAGATGGTGTTGCGAAATTTCGTCAAGACCTATGGGACAGACCTGAAGGCGGTGGCGGAAGAACGCGCGTAATTGAAAACGGCCAAGTTTTTGAAAAAGGAGGTGTAAACATTTCAGCGGTTCACGGGAAATTACCTGATTCAATGCAAAAATTATTCAACGTAGGCGAAGCGGATTTTTTTGCTTGCGGATTGAGTTTGGTGATTCATCCCAAAAATCCAATGGTACCAACGGTTCATGCCAATTGGCGCTATTTTGAAATGTATGACGATAACGGCAATGTAATTAATAGTTGGTTTGGTGGCGGACAAGATTTAACGCCGTATTATTTGTTTGAAGAAGATGCCATTCATTTTCATCAAACGTGTAAAACCGCTTGCGACAAACATAATGCAGCGTTTTATCCAAAATACAAAAAACAATGCGATGACTATTTTTGGAACGCGCATAGAAACGAAGCCAGAGGCGTGGGCGGATTGTTTTTTGATTATCTAAAAGCAACCGAGGAACAATCGATGGAAGATTGGTACAACTTTGTTACCGAAGTCGGGAATTCATTCCTTGAGGCCTATTTGCCAATTGTAACAAAAAGAAAAGACTTGCCTTATTCAGCCGAGCAAAGAACTTGGCAGGAAATACGTCGTGGTCGTTATGTCGAATTTAATTTGGTACACGACAAAGGCACCTTATTTGGCTTAAAAACCAACGGAAGAATTGAGTCAATTTTGATGAGCTTACCACCTCATGTACAGTGGCATTATGACTACCATCCTGCGGCAGGTAGCGAAGAAGAAAAAGTATTGAAAGTATTAGAAAAACCCATAAATTGGGTATAAATTAAACCATTAAGAGAGTAAGAAAAATTAAGTCAAACCCTTAATAAACGGAATCTCTTAATGGTTCAAAAAAATAAAATAGTATGTTCCCATTACAAAGAGGTAGAAGATTACGAGTAAACGAAAGCATTCGTTCATTAGTTAGAGAAACCACATTAAGTCCGGCCGATTTTATGTTTCCGATGTTTATTGCAGAAGGAGAAAATATCCAAGTCGAAATTCCATCGATGCCAGGAATTTTTCGCCGTTCGATTGATCTAACCGTGAAAGAAGTCCAAGAATTATTCGATTTAGGGATTCGAGCCGTGAATATTTATGTAAAAGTAAGCGAAGATTTAAAAGACAATACCGGTAAAGAAGCGTGGAATCCAAACGGTTTGATGCAACAAGCTATTCGTGCCATCAAAGCGGCTTGTCCAGAAATGATTGTGATGCCTGATGTGGCTTTGGATCCGTATTCTATTTATGGTCACGACGGAATTATTGAAAATGGTGATGTAGCTAATGATGCCACTAACGATGCCTTAGTAAAAATGGCAGTTTCTCATGCACAAGCGGGTGCCGATTTTGTAGCGCCAAGTGATATGATGGATGGACGTGTATTGCGTTTACGCCAAGGATTAGATGCAGCAGGTTTCCAAAATGTGGGCATTATGAGTTATTCGGCTAAATATGCTTCGGCATTTTACGGTCCGTTTCGCGATGCTTTAGACAGTGCGCCAAGAGAAGCCGATGTTGTAGTGCCAAAAGACAAGAAAACCTACCAAATGGATTATGCGAATCGTATTGAAGCCATCAAAGAAGCCCTTTGGGACGTTGAAGAAGGGGCCGATATGGTGATGGTAAAACCAGGAATCGCCTATTTGGATATCGTTCGCGAAGTAAAAAATGCCGTGAATGTTCCCGTAACGGTTTTTCATGTATCTGGTGAATATGCGATGATCAAAGCCGCAGCCGAAAGAGGTTGGCTTGACCACGACAAAATCATGATGGAGCAATTAATGTGTATTAAAAGAGCAGGTGCTAGTTTGATTTCTACCTATTTTGCGAAAGAAGCAGCAATTTTATTACAAAAATAAGGAGCTTATCCTGCTATTCGCTGTATCTTTCCTGCCGAACTCCGGCAGTAAAGGATGTCGCTTCTATCAGGGCTAAAAGACAAACCATTCGACTCTCGGGTGGTTTTTTTGTTTTGAACCAAAATCAAGTATCTTTATCCAATGGAAACAGCTTGCATCAAAACCCCTTTAGGAATAGCCACTATCAAAGGCGACGAAAATGGTATTTCGGCAATCGCTATTACTGACGAAGGCATTGTTTCAGAAGTTATTCCGCCTGTTTTGCAGGAGGCTGTAATGCAATTGCAAGCTTATTTTGAAGGTCAACTGACGCATTTTAGTTTTAAATTAAACCCTTCAGGAACCGAATTTCAACAAAAAGTATGGAAAGGGTTGTGCGAAATTCCTTTTGGAAAAACGATGAGTTATTTAGAATTAGCCAAACAACTCGGCGATGTAAAAGCGATTCGTGCCGTGGCATCGGCAAATGGTAAAAACCCTTTGTGGATTGTGGTACCTTGCCACCGGGTCATTGGAACTGATGGTTCGCTTACGGGTTATGCGGGAGGTTTGTGGCGAAAAAAATGGCTGCTCGAACACGAAAACCCAAGTACACAACAAAGTCTATTTTAGAGAGACGAGGCTAGACTTCTTAGATGGTTAGATTTTTAGAAACTTAGAATGGTTTTATTTAGAAAGATAAATTTAGATAGATTTTAATCTTAAAATACGAGTATTTTACTATATTTATTTTCTTAAAATCGAATAGTCTAAAGACATAAAATCTATAAATCTAACCTGTCTAACAATCTAATCCCATCTGCCGAATGATCGAAAAAATCAACCTCAATCATATTCTCTTTTTAGATATTGAAACCGTTCCAGAAGAAGAACATTTTAATTCGCTAGACGACGAAATGAAGGGTCTTTGGGAAAACAAAACCCAATACCAACGCAAAGATGATTTCAGCCCCGAAGAGTTTTACGATCGTGCTGGAATTTGGGCCGAATTTGGTAAAATAGTTTGTGTTTCTGTAGGTTACTTTGTCATTAAAGGGGATGTACGTAATTTTAGAGTGACTTCTTTTTTTGGCGACGAAAAGAAAATACTGCGTGATTTTAATAATTTGTTGAACAATCATTTTAATCAAGCCCAACATATTTTGTGCGGACACAATGCCAAGGAATTTGACATTCCGTTTTTGGCGCGCCGCATGATTATCAATCAAATTCCGATTCCGAATAAGTTGAATTTATTTGGCAAAAAACCTTGGGAAATCCCGCATTTAGACACCTTGGAGTTATGGAAATTTGGCGATTACAAACATTTTACTTCGTTGAAACTGATGTGTAAAGTATTGGGAATTCCTTCGTCAAAAGGTGATATCGACGGCAGTCAGGTAGGGCATGTGTATTATGTAGAAAAAGACATTGACCGCATCGTGACCTATTGTGAAAAAGACACAATTGCTGTTGCTCAGATTTTCCTTCGTTTACGCAGAGAAGATTTGTTGATTGAAGACGAAATTATTCATGTTTAATTGAAACACAGATTTCACAGATTAACACAGATTGATTTGTGTATTTCGTGTTGTATTTTTTTTAAATCCATTGGGTTTAAATCTATATTTTTACAAAAAATATAAATTATGGTATTAAGTAGATTTTGGTTGGCTATTTTTATTTCCTCCATTGCCTTTGTAGTTTTTAGTTTGTTTTCTGGGGGGAGTTATACTATTGACCATGTGTTGAATGGCAAAAAAGACGACCCGATTTTAATTTCAGAAAATTACATCGAACAAGTTCCAGCTTTTGTCAAAGACAGTATTAAAAATGCACCAGAGCAAACGATGATTGTTAATCGCGATACTATCAATGCCGACACCACGTATGTGTACCAAAATAAAACCATAAAAATCTATAGTGGAGTCCAAAAATCAGATGGATTACTACCAACCTGTAAAAACAGTTTATTGGATTTAATTATTCCGTTGATTGCGTATTTAGCCTTTTTCTGTGGCTTGATGGAACTATTAATTATTTCGGGAGCATCTGCAAAACTAGCTAAATTGTTGAGCCCAGTTTTTGTAAAAGTATTTCCAAGCATCCCAAAAGACCACCCATCCATTTCCTATATGACCTTAAATTTTGCTGCTAATTTCTTAGGATTGGATTCGGCCGCAACGCCATTTGGTTTGAAAGCCATGGAAAGTTTGCAAGAAATAAACCCTGAAAAAGACAAAGCCAGCGATGCTCAAATTATGTTTATGTGTTTGCACGCATCGGGACTGACATTAATAGCAACGTCTATTATTGGTTATCGTGCAGCAGCTGGAGCGACCAATCCAGCCGATGTGATGTTGCCTTGTATTATCACATCATTTATTGGGACTATTGCTGCCTTTCTTATTGTTGGCATTAGACAAAAAATCAACTTCAAAAGCGCTTCTTTGGTTATAGGGTTAATGAGCTTGATCGCTGCAATTATTGGGTTGTTGATGTATGTAAATTCATTGGATTTAATTGGTAAAAATTATTTCACTTCTAATCTTTCTGCCTTGATTTTGGCGGTAATAATTGCCTTTACTTTGATTTTATCTTTTGTTAAAGAAAAGCAATTTACCGAGGCTAACACTACGGTTTTTGAAGCTTTTGTAACGGGAGCCAATAACGGAATCAAAACAGGTGTTTCTCTTTTTCCTTATGTTCTTGGAATGTTAGTGGCTATTTCGTTTTTCAGAAATAGTGGTTTGTTTGAAATTATTAGTGATTGGATTGCCTTTGGTTTCTCTAATTTGGGAGTAAGCAAAGAAATTACAGATGCTTTACCCGTTGCGTTGCTACGACCTTTTAGTTCCGCTGGTTCAAGAGGGTTTTTAATTGATTCTATGAATACTTTTGGTGCCGACTCGTTAACCGGCAGATTGAGTAGTATTTTTCAATGTAGTGCTGAAAGTACTTTTTATGTGATTGCGGTGTACTTTGGTTCTATCAACATTAAAAACACACGATATGCGCTAAGCACCATGCTTTTGGTGGATTTAGTTTGTGTGATTACAGCGATTTTGGTAGCAAGTTGGTTTTTTTAACTTTATGATACATACTCGTTTCGTTGGTTCGACTGGACTAAAGTCCAGTCTTACAAAATGAGCCGAGCCGATGGCTCTTTTACTTGTACAAGTTCCGTAGGAACGACCCCTTTTGTTGCAACGGATTTCAATCCGTTGGCAATGGTCCAATTAAAACAATTAATTTCAATCCCTTGGCGAAGGAACAAACACAAGACAATTATAAGTATAGTAATTTAGCAAATAAATTGGATTGTAAATGGCAAACATTCCGTAAATTTACTTCTCTAAAAAATTCAACAATGGACTTTATATATCAAGACCCGTATCCAATTTTAAAAGACGATACGCAATACAAAAAAATCAGTTCCGACTTTGTACAAGTAGAACAACTAGGCAATAGAGAAATTCTAACCGTTGATCCAAAAGGATTGGAATTGTTGGCGCAAGAAGCCATGAACGACGTTTCGTTTATGTTGCGCACAGCACATTTACAAAAACTAAATAACATATTGAACGATCCTGAAGCGACAGATAACGATCGTTTTGTGGCATACAACTTATTGCAAAATGCCGTGGTAGCCGTAGAAGGGCAACTGCCTTCTTGTCAAGATACCGGAACGGCAATTGTAATGGCTAAAAAAGGCGAAAATGTATACACCGGAGCCGATGATGCCGAATGGTTGTCGAAAGGAATTTTCAACACCTACCAAAACAAGAACTTACGTTACTCACAGATTGTTCCGATTTCGATGTTTGAAGAGAAAAATTCAGGATCGAATTTGCCAGCTCAAATCGATATTTATGCTAAAAAAGGCGCTTCGTATGAGTTTCTATTTTTAGCAAAAGGGGGAGGTTCAGCGAACAAAACCTTTTTGTACCAACAAACAAAATCACTGCTAAATGACAAATCGATGGAGACCTTCATTCGTCAAAAAATCAAAGATTTAGGTACTTCGGCTTGTCCACCATACCATTTGGCGTTAGTGATTGGAGGTACTTCTGCCGAAGCGAATTTGGCTGCCGTGAAAAAAGCCTCAGCAGGTTATTTCGATAATTTACCCACTTCTGGAAACATGGCGGGTCAAGCTTTCCGTGATTTAGAATGGGAGAAAAAAGTATTAGAATTTTGTCAAGAAAGCCATATTGGAGCCCAATTTGGAGGAAAATATTTTGCACATGATGTGCGTGTGATTCGTTTGCCGCGTCATGCCGCTTCTTGTCCGGTTGGGTTAGGAGTGTCGTGTTCGGCAGATAGAAACATCAAAGGGAAAATCACCAAAGACGGTATTTTTTTAGAGCAATTGGAAACCAATCCAAAGCAATTTTTACCGGCTACGCCACCGCATTTGGAAGCGCCAGTTGAGGTAGATTTGAACCGACCAATGAAGGATATTTTAGCTGATTTATCGCAATACCCAATCAAAACCCGTTTAAAATTAAACGGAACTTTGATTGTAGCACGCGACATCGCCCATGCTAAAATCAAAGAGTTATTGGATGCGGGTAAACCGATGCCAGACTATTTTAAAAACCACCCTATTTATTACGCAGGGCCAGCCAAAACCCCGGAGGGAATGCCGTCAGGAAGTTTTGGACCTACTACTGCAGGACGTATGGATGTATATGTAGAAGAATTCCAAAAGGCAGGCGGAAGCATGATTATGCTAGCCAAAGGAAACCGTACCAAACAAGTAATGGATGCCTGTAAAACCTATGGCGGATTCTATTTAGGTTCTATTGGAGGTCCAGCCGCTATCCTAGCACAAGAAAACATCTTAAAAGTAGAAGTAGTCGATTTTGAAGAACTAGGCATGGAAGCCGTACGCAAGATTACCGTAAAAGATTTCCCTGCTTTCATTATTACCGATGATAAAGGAAATGATTTTTTCGAGAATTTGTAAAATTAGATTTCCCGTAAGGTCTTTTTTGACCTTGTAAGTATAAAAAAAACCTGCAAAGTATAATTGTTTTGCAGGTTTTTTTATGTCTTTGTTATGCTGAACTCGTTTCAGCATCTAATTTAGATTCCTAACATCCTAACGATTCGGGACGGAATGACAAATCAAATGACACTATTTTTTATACTCCTCTTTTTTATAGGTTTTTATAGAATCAAGTTGTCCCATTTCATTATAAAAATACCAATCTCCTACATAATACCAATGGTCTTCTTTCTCATTACGGTCGGTTTGAGTATGTCCTTTTTTCATGATTTTTCCATTAGGATAATAGAAAGTCAAACGGGAACTATCGTTATGGTATTTTTCTTTTTTAACTAACCTATCCTTGCGGTAGTGTTTCCAAATGCCTACCTCGTTCCCATTACGATAACGCCCTTTGATAGTATAGATTTCATCTAGGGTGTCTACAGTAATCCATTTGCCCTCACGTTGGTGATTGACCATTTGGTTGGTTTTGGACTTGCAGGAGAACAAGAGACAACTTACAATAACCACTGAGATAAGGAGTTGACAAGACATAGCTTTAAGGATTTGGGTTCAATTATTTAAACCATTTATCTAATCGTCTTTTTGAACGTTTGAAGGCAGTATCTTCCCAAACAACTTCAAAACCATTCCAAAAAACTCTGATTAAGGAATTGAAATCTCTATAAATTACAAATTTAATATCTTCAAATTCAATATATACATTGTTTACATTGTTATCATCACTTAGATATTTGTCATTTTTTTCTCTAACATCATCAATTCTTTTTAATAATGCTTGAGCTTCTTTTAAAGGGATTGCTCTAAATGCAAAAGCTTGAGAAATTTGCCCAGATGGATTTCTATTATCTCCAAAAAAAGCAAGAAGTAAACCATTCTTTCCAGTAGTATCACAATTGAAAGCAACAGTGATTAACCCGCCGCTATCGTCGGAAGCTAAACTTTCCGTTTCAAATTTAATTTCTTTACCATTTGTTGGCCCAATAATATTATTGATTATAAATTCTTTAGACCTAAATTGAGAAATTTGTTTTGCAATTTTCTTAATTTCAGTTGTACTTGGTGGCAAATAATTGATTATGGAATAATTTATTGAAGTTTCTAATGTTATATGAGTGTTTCCACTATTCTCAATTTGAGCAGATGAAATATTGGATAATATAAAGGTAATTAATATAGAATAAATTTTCTTCATGTTTTTTAAGTTGTAAAATTGATATAAAATATGTTGTTGTGTCGAAGTCAGGAGACTTCGGAGAGCTGTGGATAAAATTTCTTACGGAAATTAAATGTGAATTCACCTCAAATTTCGCCATTTCTTGAAACCGCTGTTAGTCGACGGTTTTATTAGTAGTTTTTATTTTTTCGTTGATATTCTTCGTTGTGTTTTTCGATAGTTATTAAAAATTTATCAAATGATTTGAATTGCATGCGAATTTGTTTCACTAAAAATTTTACAATTATGTAATACAACACACAAGACATTAATAAAACTCCGATAAATACGATTATTGATAATAGCGAATTTGGCTTAATTAACAAATAAACCATTCTTCCAATGACGAGTTGAAACAAATTAAATATCAGTTCAACAAAGCCATAAGATAGCGTAAAGAATTTAAGCCAAGATTTACTCATAAATTATGTAGTTAATCATTCCGTCACTTTAAAGTGAATGAAAGTTAAATATTAAAAGTTATACTATGAATTTATTATTCTATTTTATCCTTATCGTCAATTTTTTTTGGACTTGAGATGAAATATCCGATTTGGTTTGTTCCGTTTTGTTTTTGTTTTCTTCTTTCAAAGATTTTGCGATTTGAATAATACTATAGACCCCTCCTATTAGTGACAACACGAGTACTGGCCAAAAACTATAGTATTTAAATTTTATGTTTTGAAGTTCATAATGTTCTTTTTTATCATCTTTTTCTTTTTGTTGCTTTTTATTTTTATTGTAATCTTTCCATCCACCAGATTGAAGTACTAACTTTCCTAATTCTGTTGGTGAAAAAATATCAGGATTTACATGAGAAGTTTCTAAATAACCTAAACTTTTTAAAATTATTGCAGTTTTTTTAAATTCTGTATATCTCTTAAGTTCAAGACAAAAATTACCTTCTAATAGAATTTTATTAAAAATTTCTTCACTTAATTCATTATTTAAGTCATTTTTCATTAATTTAAATTTCGGATTTTAAATCATTATATATTTTAGTTATTTGTATCAAACTTTCTTTTGTCAACCATAAAGCTGAGACATTGATATCCTCAAATTGGAAGTCAACCCAAGTAACTATTTCGGTTTTTACAATATTGTTTGGAAATGGTAATTGGGTATTAGGGTCAATAGCAACTCCCATAACACTTACTCCACTTCCAAATGTCACACCCGAACCCCAAGAAACAGAACCTCCTCCTTGCCCAGTAACAGTAATATTTTTTGTTTCTGTTCTTGTTTGTGCAACAAGTCTTTCGTGTTTATTTTCGTTGTTAAGTTTATTGAAAAATGTTAACCATTTGTTTTCGTCTTTTTTGAAAGGTTGTAGATTTTCTAAAATATCGTAAACAGTTTTATTATTTCCAATTAAGTCAGGATATGATTTCGTTATTTCAATTGTAAATGCATTTTGGTCTGCACGAATTGGGAAATATAGTCTGTTTTTAGGATTTGCGTTTGGGCAATATTTGTCAACTATGTCGTGCGCAAGGTAGTCGAGTATTGAACGCAGATTACTAAAATAATCTTTAATGTCAATACGCAGGTCTGCTGATACTGTTTTGCTGTGAAGTGAATTGTCATATTCGCTACTAATTTTTTGTAGTGTTGTTTCAGCCCTTTTTAAGAGTGCTTCGATGTCCGTTTTTCTGCTCATTTTTTGTCGTTATTGGTTGTGTGTCGTCCGTTAAATTACCGTTAAAATTAATTTCACGCAATAAAGTTGCGTCAAACCAACTCCAAAAGCGATTTATTCGTAATACCATGTGGTTAATTATTCGTTTGTCTGTAAAGGGAATTTGATTTGGGGTCAAATGCAGTTACAGGGGCCTTTCAAATGTAAGAAAAATTACTGTATTAACGCAAGTGGTATTTTAAATATTGTGTGTGTATTTATAAAAAAATATAATGTAGTGCTAAATCTCAAAATGGAATCATAAAAAAACCTACACACTCTAAAGGACTAGAGTATGTAGGTTAGTAGTATAAGGAACCCGTTGGGTGTAATTATTAAAAACGTCAGTTCGAGTGTTTTTTGTGTAGTAAAACGGAACAAAAAATGTATCGAGAACCGTTTTTAATGAAATTTTTCTTGTTCTCGATACAATTTTCTTCCCGAAGCGTCGGGAGAAAA
>NZ_JAVKNB010000017.1:0-34813 GCF_031537875.1 Flavobacterium sp.
AGAAGTACTGACTCAAAACCCAAGTATCAAAATCGAGATTGGATCGCATACGGACAGTCGTCAGAGCAAAGCATACAACCAAGGGTTATCACAACGCAGAGCTAAATCTACGATGGACTACTTGGTCAAACGTGGCATCGCCAAGACCCGTTTAACAGCTAAGGGTTATGGAGAAAGTCAATTGGTGAATCAATGTGCTGATGGAGTTAAATGCTCAGAGGCCGACCACCAACTCAACCGAAGAAGTACCTTTGTAATAGTAGGGGAGTAATTAAAGGTTAAAAAAAATATTTATTGCCCTTATAGAAAAGCGGCTCGTCTTAATTGATGAGGCGCTTTTCGTTTTTATACATCTTAGTCTGTTTAGGTACGAAAAAGCCTATATGTGGTAGGTGGATACTATCTTTTCCTTCTATAAATATTGAATTGATTTTTTTGTTACGTACCAAAATCTCAAATAAATAGTATAAATTTACTTTTTTATTTGACCTTGCATGGTAAGGTATACTGTTTTAAATTCCAAATCGAATTCTCTTTAAACCCAAATTAACATGAAAAAAAAATTAGTGTTTCATTATTTTTTTTTATTTTTTTCCATCATTTTATTGGGACAAAATAATGAAAAAACAGCCCCAGCTTTCCGTTTTATAAAAGAACGACAATTAAATAAAAGTAGCACGACTTTGCCTTCTATATATGCTAAGGCAGAGTCCAAAAGAGTAAATACTTCCACCGGAGTAGCTGAATCGGGCTACAATTGTATTATTTATACAAAACACCCTGAAGTTTTAAAAACAAACGGAATAGCTATTCAAAGTACACATGCTTCTTTTGTCACTGCTTGGTTAAGTCTAGACCAGATTTCCAAAGTGGCGGCCTTACCCGAAGTCTATTTTGTGGATACCCCAAAATTTTTAAAGAAGAATAATGATATTTCTGTAGCCTCAACAGGAGCATCCCTTTTACATGCAGGGAGATTAGATAACACGGCCTACAAAGGAGACGGAGTGATTGTGGCCATTATTGACACAGGAATTGACTGGGATCACCCCGATTTTAGAAACCCTTCTGACCAAACCAAAAGTAGAATTTTGAGAATTTGGGATCAAACG
Source organism: Flavobacterium sp. (assembly GCF_031537875.1). GTDB lineage: Bacteria > Bacteroidota > Bacteroidia > Flavobacteriales > Flavobacteriaceae > Flavobacterium. The sequence continues at coordinate 1,113 of NZ_JAVKNB010000017.1, forward strand.
TTGACACCAATAACTGGTGAAACGGCTCCTACAGGTTTCAGTTTAGGAGTAGAATATACACAATCACAAATTAATAACGAAATTGATGGAACCCCCGCTGGATTTGTTCGTGAAAAAGACGTTGATGGACACGGAACCCATGTTGCAGGAATTGCAGCAGGAAATGGAGCTGCATTAAGTACAAAATATGCTGGCTTAGCACCTAATTCGGATATTGTTATAATTAAATCAGGAGATGGCTCTTTTGACACTTCAAATATTATAGTTGCATTTGATTACTTAAAAAACTTAGCTACAAGTTTGGGTAAGCCTATAGTAGTAAATTTAAGTTTGGGCTCACAAACAGGTGCGCATGATGGTACAGATCCCTTAGAGTTAGCTATAGACAGTTTTACAGATACTGCTGCAGGACGAATAGTAGTAGTTGCTTCTGGGAATGAAAACGGAGAAAATATTCATAAACAAATTGTTTTGACGGGAACTACTAACGCATCGGTTAATATGCAAGTTACAACAGCTTCTACCAGTACTTCACAAGATGTTTTTCAATTTACAGCTTATGCAAATGACACCAGTGCGGTAACGGCTATAATCACCGCTCCCGATGGAACTCAAGCTAGTTCTTTATCTAATAACGGAACTAGCATTATGAGTGGAAAGGCAAGGGTATATATGTCAAATTATATTGATCCAGAAAGTGGTGATAGAAAAATACAAGTGTATGTTACAAGAACTACTACATCTACTGATGTAGCTGGAACCTGGGCGATAACCTTTTCCAATACGACATCAAATACAGTAACAATAGATGGATGGTTAGACACCAAAGGGGATGATTTTTCTAGTATGGCGATAACGGGAGGGGATAGTAATTATTTAGTTACCATTCCGGGATGTGCTACTAAAGCGATTACAGTAGGAGCTTATATGGCTAAGATTGATTGGTATTCTTCTTCTGGTAGTGGGTATAATTATACCAATGGGACTCAAGACGGGATAGCGGGATTTAGTTCAATAGGCCCGAGAAGAGATAATGTACAAAAACCCGATATTACTGCTAATGGTCAGGCAGTAGTTTCCTGTTTGTCTTCTGATTCAGGTTTAGCTAACGATTCGCCTTACATGGTAGTAAATGGTTTGTATAGAGTGGAACAAGGAACAAGTATGGCAACACCTGCCGTGGCAGGTTGTGTTGCATTGTTACTGCAAAAAAAACCAAGCGCAACATTTGCTCAAATAAAAAATGCAATTGCTACTACCGCAACAAAGGATTCTTTTACTGGATCAACCGATAATAATACTTGGGGTAGCGGAAAAATAGATGTGTTTAAGGCGGCGTCCAGTTTTTCTTATTGTCAACCATTAGCACGAACCACCTATAATTACGAACAAGCCTACACAAGTGCTACGAATTATTCTTATGATTTAAGTTCAAAAAGAGCTGCAATTCGTTTCACAGCTACATCATCGGGTAATTTGGGAGGTGTTTATTTAAAAACGGTACGAACACAAACTCTAACCAATCTTACTATAGAAGTAAGAGCTACTAACGCAGGGATTCCAGGAACACTCTTAGGTTCGATAGTTGTAAACCCTAACAAGATTGTTAAAAATACTTGGAATTATGTTGATTTAAGTTCGTTAGGAATAGCGATTACTAATGCTGCAGAGTATTTTATAGTTATTTTGCCTGGATCAACAGATACTTTTGGATTGGGTCAGGAAAATGCTAATAATACCAGATCTTTTATTTCATCTAACGGTACAACTTGGACTTCGGTATTGAATTTAAGAATTCGCCCAGTTGTATATGCCAATCCAGTTGGCGCGCCTACAATAGCACTTACTTCAGTCGCGGGAACAGATACACAAGCACAATGCGTTGGAACTGCAATTACACCTATTACTTATGCTACTACAAGTGTTACAGGAGCCACTTTTATAGGTTTGCCAACTGGAATAAATGGAAATTGGGCGTCTAACGTTGCCACAATAAGCGGTGGCACTACTACTCCAGCAGGAACATACGCTTACGCTGTTCAACTAACTTCAGGTTGCGATACGGCTACAGCTACAGGAACAATAGTCATTGGCGGAGTACCGGCCATCAGTAGTGTTTCGGTTGCTTCGGGAACATCGGGAACAAATGTTACCATTAATGGAACAAATTTAGTTGTTAATTCTGCTTCAACGGTTACAATTGGTGGAATTTCAGCAACAGTAAATAGTGCTACACGCACTATGATTATCGTATCACTTCCTACGGGGAGCAGTGGAGGAAATATAGTAGTTACTAATTCGTGCGGTCAAAGTTCAATTCCTTTTGTGTATCCTTATTCGCCTCCTTCAAACATTATATTAAGCACGACTATTACCAACGAAAATAATACTGTTGGCGCAACAGTAGCGACTTTAAGCGCCACAGATTTGGATGTAAATGATACATTTATGTACGAATTAGTGAGTGGAACGGGAGGTACAGATAATTCTAACTTTACTATTGTAAACAATATTTTAAAAGCAGCGATTGTCTTTAATGCTCAAACCAAATCTACTTATAACATACGTATACGCGTTACTGATGCAGGAGGGTTGAGTTTTGAAAAAGCAGTAGTAATTACTGTTATTGGTGATTCTGATTCAGACGGTGTACGAAATGAATTGGATTTATGTCCGAACACTCCTTCTGGAGTGCGAGTGGATTTTAATGGATGTGAAGTGTTTTTATTACCTTCAGATAATTATTCGGTTTTAGTTACGGCAGCGTCTTGTGTAGGGCAACAAAATGGCGCAATTAGTGTAGCAGCTAAAAACACATCGTATGTATACCTAGTTACCATTAATGGTCAATCAGGTTTTGAGTTGAATACTTCCAATTCGTTTAAAAATCAATTTTCAAATTTAGCTCCGGGAACATACGAAATCTGTATTACTATCCAAGGTAAGTCTAATTATTCCCAATGCTATACTATGAAAGTAACTGAACCTAATGTTATATCAGTTACCAATAAAATGAGTAGTACAGGCAAACAAGTCACCTATAATTTGAACGGTGCGAGCAGTTATAATGTTACATTTAATGGTGTTACCCAAACGTATACGTCGAATACACTCACTTTTGATTTAGCTTTAGGCCAAAACACCATTACAATTTCAACTGATTTGTACTGCCAAGGTCAATATGAAGACAGTATTTTTATGAGTGAAAAAGTGGTGTTTTATCCTAATCCAGTTCTAGAACATCTTTATGTGTATTGTGCAGGAACTGATCACCAAGTCGATATCACTATAACAACTCTTTCGGGTAAAACTAATGCAATTTTCACAACAGTAATTCCCGAAGGAAGAATTGTTGACTTGGATTTAAAAGACTATGCTTCTGGATTCTATTTAGTTCGTTTAAAAGGCAATTCTATAGACGAAATCATTAAAGTAATTAAAAAATAATAGCCCCATGAAATCAATATATAATATACTATCGTTTTTTTTATTTGTATTCCTTGTATCTTGTGGAGGAAGTGATCCTGGACCTTCAACCCCAACGATTAACAACCCTGGAAAATCCGTTTTAATAGCACCCGCTAGCGGGAGAACGTGCGAAGAAGGAACCAATACCACAACTACCCAAAGCACAGTTTCTTTTAGTTGGAATAGCGCTTCAGATACGGATACCTACGATTTAAAAATCACTAACTTAAACACTCAGGAAGTAACCACACAAACAGGAATTACGACTACAATGAAAGACGTCACTCTTACTAGAGGACTACCGTACTCTTGGACTATTACCTCTAAAAACAAAGGCACAACGACAACAGTTAGTGATACATGGAAGTTTTATTTAGCAGGTAACGGGGTAACCAATTACGCCCCTTTTCCTGCTTCGGCGGTGAGTCCACTACCAGGAGTTGTTGTTACCCCAACCAATGGCAATGTAACCCTAAGCTGGGAAACAAGCGATGTAGAAGGCAGTGCGTTGACTTATACTTTGTATTTTGACACTATTGATGGAAAACAATCCCCATTAGATACTAATAAAAATTTAACAACTAAGTCCAAAGCAGTTGCGGTCAACGCCAATACGGTTTACTATTGGAGAGTAATTACTAGCGATGGAAATAATATATCTACAAGTGTGGTGTACACTTTTAAAACCAACTAACTATAAACCAATGAAAAACAATTTACTATTAAAAGCCGGAATTCTTTTTTTTAGCACATTAGGATGTGTTTCTTACTCCCAAGAAAAAACAAGTTGTAATGTATTAACAGATACTGAAAAACAAGCAGGTTGGGCATTGCTTTTTGATGGTAAAACCACCAATGGATGGCATTTGTATAACGAAGGCAAAATCAAATCGGCTTGGTCTGTTCAAAATGGCGAATTGATTTGTGATCCAAATACAGAGAAAGTACAACGTGGCGATTTGGTTTCGGATAACCAATATGAAAATTTTGATTTTACGTTTGAATGGAAAATTTCAGAAGCAGGAAATAGTGGGGTGTTTATCAATGTGCAAGAAGCACCTGAATTTCCAACGGCTTGGACAACAGGGCCAGAATACCAGCTGTTAGACAATGCCAATATGCCTAAAGACTATTTGCAAGATGGGAAACATGCAGCAGGATGTGTATATAGTTTATCTCCCTTGTTACACGAAGTGCAGCCAAAACCTTCAGGCCAATGGAACAGCTCTAGAATTGTACAACAAAATGGGGTCATTACCTTTTGGTTGAACGGTGTCGAAACGGGTCATGAGGATATGAAAACCGAACGTTGGAAACAACTAATTGCCGGAAGTAAATTAGGAAATTTTCCTTCTTTTGGGAAAGCATCCCGCGGAAAAATTGCTTTTCAAGATTGGGCAAAAGGGGTTGCTTTACGCAATATAAAAATTAAAGAAATCAAGTAGGGGTTAATGCTCTTTGTCTAAACCTTCTATTTGATTGATTTTGATAAATTCAATAGGAGTAACTCCTGTTGTCTCTTTAAACGAAACAAAGAAACTAGTTCTCGATGAAAAACCTGCTTTTGTCCAGATTCCCTCCATTGAAAGTTGATTTAAGTCTCCTTTAAGTAAACAATCTTTAGCATATTCGACCCTCAACTGCGCTCTTATAGTTGTAAAACGGCTATTGAGTACGCTGTTAAAACAGTAATACAAATGATGTTTTTGAATATCTAATTTTCTTGCTAGGTCTTCTAATCCAAAATTAGGATCGGTAAAAGGCTTTTTGTTTTTCATGTATTCCATTACCATTTCTGCTAATTTCTGAAAAGCTTCTTCCTCCTCTTCTTCTATTTTTTTAGGAATCGTTTTTGCTGGTTTTGGAGACTCTATTCTATTTTGTTTATTGTTCAATTCAATTTCTTTAGTAGTCGGAACGGGAATTCCATAAAGCACTTGAGGAAAAAAAATCATCAATACGGGTATTAAGCTAAAAGAGATGATTAAAAAATAATTGATATTTAGTGAGTTGATAGTATCTCTTGATGTTAACACTCCATTAAAAAAATCAATAGCAAGTAATAAATAGCTTATTGAACACACTCCAACAACAAATAGAATGGAATACAACCATTTTATAGCAACACATTGTTGACGATTTTTAGGTAGCTCCTTTTGTTTTTCAAAAGAATAACGAATTAACAAAAAAAGACTGGCTACAATATAAACAACGAGTAGCAAAGTTCGGACTAATAAATTATAGCTACTGTCATATAGCCAGCTAATATTTAGGTTGAGATGATGGTTCGGGTTTTTAATTAAATTCTCAGCTATGAGAAGCTTAGAATCAAAGTCTTCAAAGTAATAAGGAAAAATAGAAATCAATCCAATTACAACAGGTAAAAAATGAAGCAAATCCCACCCGCTCAATTTTGCAGAATCTTTTAAAGTCCCTCTAATATAAAAAAACAGCATAGGACCTGTTAAATATAAAACAGGCATAAAATGACCGTATACAATTGCCAAATAAAAGGGAGAGTGGTCAATAATTGTAAAATAATGTAAAATTGCACTAATACACAAAGGAATTAAAAACCCAGATAAATACAAACCATTAGTGTTAACCCTATAATTATAGAATGTTTGAACTATCGTAAGTAGCAATGTGCATAAAGAAATAAATAAAATCATAAATTGGGGCTAATCTAATTTTGATTCAAAGATAATTTTTTTTTTGGAGTCTTCTAATCTTTTATTAATAGTCTAAAAAAATTAATTGTAGTTCGAAAACTTCAAAACCGAACTCATTTTTAGATGATATTTCCTAAAAAAACTTACGAGCAATATAAATTTGTACGATTGTACAAACCCCACATCATTATGAATAAATTATTGACTCAGTTTGCTGAGAAAAATAGTTCAATTTTTGTATTAGTTAGTATCTACTTGTGTCTGCTTTTTTCGGCAACTACTCAAGCACAAATTACAAACATTAGGTATTCTACAGAGCCAAGTACGTATCAAGAAATTTCTGGTGGAACTACATTAGTAGCTGCTGGAAATATTGCGTTAGGAAATATTGCATTGAAATCGGCAGTAACGCCTATAGGATTTACTTTCTTGTTTCAAGGAAAAGAATACACGGATTTTTCAGCTAGTGCTCAAGGTATTTTGAGGTTGGGAACCACTCAGGTAGTTTTGCAAGGAAGTAACAATCCTACGGCTCCCTCTAACTTTCCGGCCCTATATGCCATCTGGGATGAGTTTACCGTAGGAACTAATGGCGGTGTAAAATATGAATTGACAGGAACGGCTCCGAATCGTGTTTTAACGGTACAATGGAAAGTAACCTATACTGCCAATACCGTGACAGTATTTAATTATCAGGTAAAGTTATTTGAAAGTTCTAATGTTATAGAATATCATTTTGGACCCAATAATGCAACGGCATTATATTCAGCCTCATCTGGTATGAATGGGTTGTCAAGTAATGAAAAAATAGCCATTTATACATCCAACGAAGTTCTGGCCAACAATAACAATAATAATTTAAATTTAACTGTAAATACAGTTTGGCCCGGAGCAGGATTAGGAAGAAAATATGTATTTACACCTGCGGGTTCAGAAACTAATTTTGCAGTAGGAGGGCTTCCAAATTTTTGGTTAAAAGCAGACCAACCAATAGTGTACAATAGGGTTTTGTTAAATGTACCTGCAGCAAATAGAACCGCTTCGTCTTCTTGGAATACTATTAATTATAGTCCAGATCAATCGGTTTTTAGTTCGCCACAATCATGGTTGTCATCAAGTGTAACTTATACTAATGCAGCTCCAACAGAATATATTACGCTTGATTTAGGATCAGTGCGAACTATTGATGGGATTGCCACTATGGGTAGGGCCGCCAATACAGAATGTGCTTTAAGTTATACTATCAAAGTGTCCTCTGACAACACTAATTGGACCAATTTAGGAATGTTTGTGCGAAATGAAGACAGCAAAAAATTGCATTATTCCGATTTTGACGCACCAGTAACATGTCGTTATGTACGTGTTTTTCCTGTTGATTTTGTAGGTTCAAAAGCATTACGATTGGATGCATATACAAAAACTACAGCAATTGCTTTAAACAATAACACTCCTATTCCCCTATGGGAGGATATTTCAGGAAATAGTTTTGACGCTATGAATATTACCGCGTCAGCAACATTACCTACTTATAAAACTAACCAATTGAATTTCAATCCTGTTATGGGATTTTCTAGCGTAGCTAATTCAGCTATGGACATGCCTGATTTAAGCGGAATACGAGCTAGTTTTTGGGTGGCCCAATATACAGGAACAGGAGCAGATCACGCTCATTTATTATATGGGAATAGCGCGCCGTATTATCATGGTGGTATTAGTGGAACCTTCCAATGGTCGGGTTCGATGAATGATACGCAAAGTTCATGGTGGAAAGACGGAACATTAGGCACTGTAGCTTCTAAGTATGATTTTGGTGCGAATGGAAGTCCAAATATTGTTTCATCAGCTACAAAATCGGAAGCGACCCCTTTTTCAGCTAATGTGATTTCGTATCAAGCAGGATTTACCAGAAGTTGGGATGGTCCTGTTGCCGAAATTATGACCTTTCAAAATACGCCTACGCCCACTCAGCAAAATGTTATTGAAACCTATTTAGGAATTAAATACGGAATCACTTTAGGGCATGATTATGTGGGTGCAGATGGAACAACAAAACTATTTGACAAAACACTAAATGCAGGATATGTATCTACTATTTTTGGCATTGGTCGTTCTTCTAGTCAAGGCTTACACCAACGTCAATCTAAATCAAGCAACCCGACTGCCTTGATGATGATAGGAAATAATAATACGATTGATACGGTCAACGGAAACAACTCGGCTGCTTCAAACGACATAGTTACAGACAATAGTTATTTAGTCATTGGCGACAATGGTCAACAACCCGCTTGGAGTAGTTCAGGCGCACCAACAGGTCAGTTTAGTAAATTATCTACCGTTTGGAAAGTCCAAGAAACAGGAACTATTGGATCTGTAAAGTTAAGTTTTTATACTGCGCAATCAGGAACCACTTCTTTTATTCCTAATATTGCCGAAGCGAAGTTCTCAGTCTCATTATATGTAAGTCCGAATCCAATATTTAATGATTCAGATAATACTATTATTCCATTAACTTTTGATGGTGTCAATTGGAATGCCAATGTAGATTTAAGTTCAGGTCACTATTTCACACTTGTAAAAGTAATTGATGGTCCAGGAGGAATAGACGTGCCTTCGTATTCATGGTATAGAGCGGATGCTGCAGGAGCAGCTCCAACAACAATTTGGGAAGATTATTCAGGTAATGTTTTTGACGCCAGTAGAGTAGGGACTGTTACTTTTACCGACCCAGCCTCTGCAACGGCGGATTATATCAACTTTAATCCAAGTTATAAATTTAATGGTACTTCTCAATTTTTCAAGCATAGCGGAATTAATTATGCTAACCAATCACAAGAATTTTTTGCAGTAGCTTTAAATCAATTGGCTTCTGGAATGAGCCATATCATTGGGATGGGTACAGAGGTTAGTTCTACTAATGCCAATGCTTTCCGATATAATAATGGAGATTTGCAATACGTGAATAGTGGTGCAGCGACTCAGTCGGTGATCCAAACCGTGGATTTGACTAATGCTTGGACTTTGGCACACGCCTCAAGAGACATGTCAACAACTACAAACAATGCATTTGTACAAAACGACGGAACACAAAATGCAATAGTAGGAACGGTCGTACAGGCAGCACCATTAGATTGGTTGAATATTGGAGCGAGAAGATCTTCAGCAATTAATGATAATTTTTTTAAAGGGAATATTGCCGAGGTTCTGGGATACAATCAAGTACTTACGGCTGCGCAACGTACTCAAGTTAGAACTTACTTAGCGCTTAAATATGGGTTGATGTTAAACCATAATTATGTCAATGGTTTAGGGTCAATTATTTGGGATTGGACCGCTAATTCAGCCTTTAATAATGCCATTATAGGGATTGGTAGAGAGGATAGTGAAGGCTTACACCAAAGACAATCTACTACAGTAAATCCAGCAAATCGTTTTGTTACAATGGGTAATAAGTCGGTAATTGGTACCAAAAACGAAGCGGCTACTGGGAATAATATTACTACTAATAACACCTATTTGTTAGTCGGAGATACTAATGGCGATATTGTTTTTGATGCCTATACTAGTTTGCCATATTTTCATTTAGACCGAAAATGGAAAGTAAGTAATACGGGTATTACAGAGCCTACAAAATTGAGCATTCCGGCATTTGGAAATACAGCACCTAATGCTTTACCTAACACAGATTTACCTATACTTGAAAATGCTACAGTTTATATTGCTTTAGACGGAAATGGAGATGGCGATTTTAGTGATGCAAGTTATACTCCAATGATTTTAGTAGGCTCGGGTACATCGGCTACTTGGGAAGGTTCAGTCGTGTTGCCAAATAATGCGGTGTTTACTTTTGCGGTCAAAAAAAACACGTTGGATTCCGATTCTGATTTGGTGAAAGATATTGATGATATTGATGATGACAATGACGGAGTCTTGGATACTGTAGAGATGAATGGTGGAACACCTTTGTTTACTATAGCAACAAACAACGCTACCACTAAAACAATTACTGGAAAAGCCTTAGCCGGTCCTGATTCTTTTGATTACAGCATGACAATGACCGGAGCGAATGTTGCTCTTCCTGCAGGGTACGCTGATGGAGGTAATGGTTTGCATTTCTTAGCTCAAAACACCTCTACGACTAAGGCGTCAATGAATTTAAAATTCAGCTTTATTCCTGTAGCAGGTGATCAAACAGCTAAAAACCCGATGATTAATAAGATAGAATTTGGTCCCAACGTGCCTTATAATTCTACTTATATTGCAGGAAATACTTCTGAGGCTCAAAATATTAGATTTACATGGGCTGGATTTGCCTATGGAGTGGTATTTGATCCTACTAATCAATTGAGTTCTCACAATACGGGAGATATTATTCGTTCTGGAGATGTGATTACCCAAAACACTACAATCAATTCCAATTTAGTAACTTGGAAAGTAGTATTCTACTTAAGAAATACTAGTACTCCTTTTGATTTTACCGCAAGTGTTTCGTCGGTAAATGCAGCATCAATGGCGAATGAATATTATGGGGTAAATATGTTTTCTACTCGCGAACTTGACGATGATTTAGATACTATTCCCAATCATTTAGACACAGACTCAGATGCAGATGGTTGTAATGATGCCTATGAATCTGGTGCAACAACTAATACTGGATTGTCCAGACTAACTGGAACATTTGGTATCAATGGATTATTGAATGACAATAGTTTTGAAAACAATGATACTTTAGAGGCAACTACAACGTATACTTCAACTTATAATTTTGCTCGATCATTTGATTTAGAGAAATGCTTGGATACGGATAATGACTCCATTATTGATACAATTGACATAGACGACGATAACGATGGGATTTTAGATGCGAATGAGCTCAATTGTGGGATGGCTTATTTTACTTCTCCGGTAATTACTTCTGGATTAACAGGTTATTCTCAATTTACAGGAACACTATCAAAGGATGATGCTTTAGCGGATTATACCATTAATTTTGTTGGGGTATCTGGAGCATTAAATGCTACAACTAATGTTGATATTGTTAAGGGAGGGCTTAATTACCTCATCACAGATAATGATCCAGTATATGTGCAAAACATTAGCCTAACCCCTTCAGGAGATTCGTCTTTAAAAACAGTAACATTTGCTCCAAACACCCCATTGAATTTAATTGGTGCTTCTACACCTGTTGGGGTTCAAAAAATTATTTTGGAATGGACTCCAGATGTAAAGGCAATAGTGTATGATCCTGCCGATCAATTAAATGAGTCTGATGGCGCGGTACTTACTTCCGGAATGTCAGTAACTACAAAAGCGGCTCAGAATGTGAGTGCGGCTAGTTGGAAAATCATTTTCCAAACAGGAAATTTACCTACGGAATTTAATTTAAAATTAGCACATAAAACAGCCACCGTCACCACTACTAATTTTGCCAATCAGTCATGGGGAATTAGTGCCGACTTGTGCACGAATGATGATTTGGATAAAGACGGAAAAATCAATAGTATTGATACAGATTCAGATGGTGATGGTTGTAATGACGCATACGAAGCTTCGGCAACTGGAGCAACTTCAACTACAGTAGCCTTTTCAGGATCAGTAGGGGCTAATGGACTTTTGGATATTTTAGAATATAATGATTCATTAACCACCGATATAAAATACGCACAAACCAATTATTTGGCGTATTCATCTGTCAATGCTTGTTTGGATACAGATTCAGATGGAGTGGCTGATAAAGATGATATTGACGATGACAATGATGGAATTTTAGATCAAGTAGAATACAGTTGTGGAGTTTCAAAATTTGTTCGTTCGTATCAAATTTTAACTGGGTCTTCTATGGGTGCTGGTGGAAGTTTTAATAATGGCGATTTTAGAGCTACTGGAAATTTTCAGTTTACTAATTTAACTTCCATTTCATCGTTTACTGATACTACAGGCGCAGCTTCTTTTAATGTAAAACCGTCTACAGGAAATTATACGTATAAAGCCATTGTTGCTCCTAATACCGCTATGTTTTCTAGTTTTCAGTTTGGAGCCAATCTTCCAGGCAACACCGCTAATGCCGCAGTGGTCAATGCTGCACAAAGCATTACAGTAAAATGGAATTATCCTGTAGCAGGAATTGTTTATGATCCAGGAGATCAATTAAGTTCACATACCGACGGACAAACTATAAATCCAGGAGATGTAATTGTTACTCGAGCAGCTTATAGAGTAGATGTTTCTACTTGGAAAGTGGTAGTGCCGATGAATTTTATTGCGGGTTCACTTACATTTGAAGCAAGTTTTGTCAATACAGCTGGCGCTGCTACTGCTTTTGCAAATCAATCATTTGGTTTGGATGTCAATTTATGCAATAAAGTGACTGATGTTGACGGCGATGGAAAAGCCAATGCAGTGGATACTGATGCTGATGGAGATGGTTGTTTTGACGCCGTGGAAGCGAAAAGCTTGAAAAACGGAAGTATAGTGAGTCAAACATTAGGAGGAACCTACGGATCCAATGGTTTGTCTAGTTTAGTAGAAACCAATGATACATTATATGCAGGCTTGAATTATACAGTGTCTAATGAGTTTTTATTACCTTCAGCTAAAGGATGTTTGGACTCAGATGGTGATTTAGTTCCCAATTCAATTGATATTGACGATGACAATGACGGTGTGTTGGATCAAGTAGAATGTCCTACGCCAACGCCACTTACTTCTTATACTTGGACAAGAGTATCTGGATCAGAGTATAAAATTGTGGGACCAACAGGTTCGCATTTGGCTACTGTTACGGTCAGACCGGTGAGTAATTTGTCAGCTTCAATAGAAAGTGTTACTGCAGCAGACAATACGGTAACAGGAATTATGTCGGATTTGGCAACTACAAATGCAGCCAATAGAAAATTAGAATTAAAATTTGTTCCTGGACCAGGAATTGCAGGACTGGATTTAAAAGTATTAGTCAAAGAAGGCGGAAACGGATCGTGGTATTTTCACCCGCGTGTTTTAAAATTAAACGGAGGAATCGCAGGAAACGGAGTGGTGTCTGGGATTGCTCAGCCTAAATATTTAAAAGAGGCCTATTCTATTGGCACAACAATTACACCAACTTCTACTATAACAACAAAATTCACTACTCCATTAGCACCTTCTGTAAATAAAAATTTTATTGATGTTAAGTTTGAGCAGTTAGCTACTTTGGCTAACCCGATGGTAGTCACCTACAATTGGAATGCCTTAACAGGTTCAATGGCAAATGAAAATTGGAGTTTCCAAATTTTACAAATTGCTTTAAGAAATAGCTTAGGGAATTGTGATACTGATGGAGACGGATTAACGGATGATTTAGATACTGATTCGGATGGCGACGGTTGTAATGATGCTGTTGAGGCTGGGGTAGGACCTATAGGAACCACAGTGCCTTTAACAACTGCAGTGGGAGCAAATGGATTGGTCAATACATTAGAAACAGCGGTTGATAATGGTATAACTAATTATATATACAATAGTATAGGGATTAAAAATGCAACCGCTAGTGCATGTTCACAAGAAATTTGTAACGATTCTATTGACAATGATGCGGATGGTTTAATTGATGTTTTTGATACTAACTGTACTCCGGCGATTACTTGTTTAGCACCTATATCCCCAATTCCAGCAACTGATTGGGGTATCACAAAAAGTTTTGAAAGTAGTGCAGTGATTTGGAATGGTGGTACACCTACTATTGCTGATTTGAATGGAGACGGCATATCTGAAATTCTAGTTCCTGCATCTGATTTTTCAGGTTTTTACACTTATAAAGGAGATGGGTCTAATGCTAGTACTGCTACTAAAAATTATGTAATACCAATTCCTAATACAGTAGTAAACGCTGTAGTACCCTCTACTCAGCCCGCTATTGCAGACTTGAATAATGATGGTACGCCAGAAGTTGTAATTGTAGGAAGAGATAATTTTTTGTATGTTTTCAACAATGTAGCAGGAAATTCAACATCAGGTTACCTTTATAAATCGAATGTAGCCTCACAATATGCTAATAGAATTACACCTTATATTGTTGATGTTAATGAAGATGGCACGCCAGAAATTGTACTTGGAAATGATATTTTCGGAATTGTAAACAACGCTTTGATTCGAAGAGTAACAGGGATACCAATTGCCTTTACAGGAGCAACCGGAAGCGGTTCTGCTACGGGAACTCCTTTAGATGTGGTTGTAGTGGATATTTTGAAAGATAAACCAGGAAAAGAGATTGTCTATGGTTCACGGGTATATAGTGCTGATTTGACAGCAGGGACTATGACGGTAGAACGAGATTTAAGTGTATTTCCAAATGTAAGTGTAGCCTCAGAAGATAGTGGATCTACTGCCGTTGCCGATATGGATTTAGATGGTGATTTGGATATTGTCTATAATGGATTAACTAAAGTTTATATCTGGGATCCTAATGAAGGCAAATTATTATTAGAGAAAGCGCCTCCTGTATTTACCTATTCTACCAGAGGATTACCATTAATTGCAAATGTATATAATGATACACAAGACGGAAAAGCTAAAGATTTTCCAGAAGTGTTGATTGTAACATCCACGAGAGTTACGGCTTATAATTTGAATTATACGACTGGCAACCAATATATTTGGACATTAACAACAAATGACGTTTCGGGAGCAACAGGGCTGACCGCTTTTGATTTAGACGGCAATGGCATCCGCGAGATAATTTATCGTGATGAAACAACATTGCGAGTTATTAATGGGAATGTAAACCCACCTGTCAATTATGCATCTATAGCAGTAGCATCAAGTACTTGGGGAGAAATGCCGGTAGTTGCTGATGTAGACAAAGACGGTGAAGCAGAAATTGTAGTTACTGGAGATGCTAAACTTCAAGTTTTTGGGCGTGCTGCATCAAGTTTACCTTGGGAAGGTGCGCCAAATTATTGGAACCAAAGAAATTACCGTGTTGTTAATATCAATAAAAATTTAAAAGTTCCTACAAAAGAATCGTATGTGGCTTCCATGCCTTTTCTTAATACGAATGCGGCTCAATTACAGTTGGATGAGTTGTCAGGAAAACCGGGTTATGTTGCAGCAGCAGATGCTACTTTAGTTATTAACTCTTTAGTGGCTTCCGGTCCAGAATCTACTATAAGCGTGACTATTGCTAATACTGGTTCGACTACACTTCAAACAGGAACACCAATTACGTTATATAGAGGGAACCCAGCTACTGAAAACGCAGTGGTATTACACACCTTTTCAACAGCTTCTCCATTAAATGTAGGAGCAAGTAGTACATTAACTGTTAATTTTAATAGCGGTTCAGTGAGTGGAACCTTGTATGCTGTAGTCAATGATAATGGTACTCTAACCCGCCCTTACAGTTATAGTGCTTTTCCAATGACACGCGTAGTTGAATGTAGCTACGCTAATAATACGGATTCAAAACCATTTGTATTATTAGACACAGATGGTGACGGAATCGCTAATTTAGTTGATCTCGATAATGATAACGATGGAATTTTAGATACCACTGAGTGTGGTTTTCCCGCTTGCACATCATTAATTACAAATCCTGGATTTGAATTACCAATTGTAGCGGGTGCTGGAGGAATAGCTTTTCCTACAAATTCTACTTTTGTGGGTTGGAGAACTACTGCTACAGATAATACACTCGAAGTTTGGGGAACAGGATTTGGAGGCGTAACCTCGCCTCAAGGAACACAATTTATGGAATTGAACGCCTATCAACCATCTTCTTTGTATCAAAAATTATGTGTAGCTCCAGGAACCAAAATTAGTTGGTCAGTAAAACATAGAGGTAGAGATGGTATAGATGTGGCTTCTGTCAATTTTGGAAATTCTTTGACCGCATTAACTAAAGTGGCTACCATGACTGACGGCAACACAGCATGGGGAACCTATTCGGGAACCTATACTGTACCCTTAGGGCAACAAGACACTTATTTTCTTATTGGAACAATATCAGCAGCGGGTGGTGCCGCGTCAGGAAATTTTATTGATGATGTTCAAATGAGTATTGTTACGCCAGGCCCATGTTATATTGATACTGATGGAGACGGGAAAACGAATGATATTGATTTAGATTCTGATGGAGATGGTTGCTCGGATGCTAAAGAAGCAGGAACTGCAACCAATACTACTACTTCAGCAGGTGTGGTAGCAGGAAATTATGGAAACAATGGTTTTGCAGATGCTTTAGAGTTGAATGCAGCCGAAAGCGGTTTATATAAAGGAGTCTATACCTATGCTGATTTTGCTATAAAGGCTTCTGTGAATGCTTGTATTGATTCAGATTCAGATGGAGTTGTAGATGTTCTTGATTTAGATGATGATAATGATGGGGTTTTAGATTATATAGAACAAACCAATTGTTCGTATACGCCAATTAATTTGAATGCTCTAAGCTATACTGGAAATACCACTGTGAATTTGGTGTTAGATAATCTTGTTGAGGTTCCGTATTATGCTAATTGGACATCAAGTTATTCCAATCAACAGTTTTCTTTACCAATTCATTTGGAATACAAAACAGACAATGCGGGAGCGGCAATGATAGGCTTGTTACCTATAGCAGCAGCAACAACTACAACCAATTGGACTGATGGAGCCTATAAAATATACCATGATGCAACTAATGTGTATGGTAAATTGCCATCAACAAGTTGGAATTTTAATGTTGCCTATACCGCTGACCAATTAATTGAAATGGATATTTCAGAATCTGGTTATGTTATCGTAAAAAGAGGTGGAATTGTTCTATATCAATTTCAAGGAACCGTTTCCGATTATAAATTAGTGTTTTCTTCCGGAATAGGAAAGCGATTCACGGATATTAAGTTGAGCGGAAAGTCATCACAGCAATTATGTACCGATCTTGATACTGATGGAGATACTATTCCTAATCGATTGGATTTAGATTCGGATGGCGATGGTTGCTCCGATGCGAAAGAAGCAGGAACGGCTTCTAGTACCACTTCTTCAACTGGAGTAGTAGCAGGGAATTATGGTAATAATGGTTTTGCAGATGCCCTAGAATTAACCGCTCCAGAAAGCGGACTGTATGCTTCAAAATACACGTATAATAGAGCAGTAGCAACCAGTTTGAACGGATGTCTTGATTCGGACGGAGACGGAGCGTCCGATTTGAATGATTATGATGATGATAATGATGGTGTTCTTGACTGGAAAGAGGCAACTAACTGTGTCTATCCTGAAATTAATTTAGCAGCTTTAACGTACAATGGCGGGACCACAACTGTTACACTTTCTGGCACAACTTTTACTTTAGCAGGAACGGGTAGTTCTTGGTCTTCAAAATATTCGAATCAAGCCTTACAATTACCAATTCACCTAGAGTACAAAACAGGAACATCTGCCTATGCAATGGTAGGATTATTGCCTATAGCCGCAACAAAAACACCAAATGATTGGTCAGATGGGGCTTATAAAATTTATAATGAAGACGGTAATTTTAAAGGAAAATTACCTAATGCGTATGACGTAAGTGTTAGTTATGTAGCCAATACCAAAGTAGAAATGGATATATCTGATACGGGTTGGGTAATTGTAAAAAATAATGGTATTGTTGTTCGTGAATTCCAAGGTGCGGCTTCTAATTACTATGTAGCTTTTTCAGCTTATAACACTAGAACATTCACTGAATTTAAAATCACACAATTTGATAAAGAGTTTGTTTGTACGGATATAGATACAGATGGAGATACAATACCGAATCGTTTAGATACAGATTCAGATGGAGATGGTTGTACAGATGCTGTGGAATCGGGTACAGTAACTACTCTTACCGATGGAATTGTAGCTGCGCCTTATGGGGCTAATGGTTTTGCGGATGGATTAGAATTAACCGCCGCCGAAAGTGGGATGTATAAAAGTAGTTATACCTATGATCGTGCTGTTGATGCTACTTTAAATGCTTGTGCTGATTTTGATGGAGATAGCGTTGCTGATGTCAATGATTTAGATGATGACAATGATGGTATATTAGACGTAGTAGAATGCCCTTCGATCCGCACATGGAAGGTGTACACTTATAATAGAACTGATGATCAAACAGTCGCTACAAATGTGCCGTTTACCATTACCGGAAGTCGCGCGCAAACCGTGATTGTAAATCAAAGAGTAGCTGGAACAGAATTATCTTACAACGGAGTCAACTGGAAAATGATTGCGTCTAATGTAATTTCAGATGCGTCTCAAAAAATCACTGTAAAAATGGCGCCAGATGCTACTGTGGATGGAGCCTATGTGTTTGCCGATGCCATGTTAATTAGCGATGGTATTAGTTATTATAGTGTTGACAATAGTTCGACTACTAATTTTTCTAGAGTAGGAACATGGACAGATCAAGCTAGTTCATATTTAAATTCGCTGACTTATGTAAGACCCTCTTATTTAGGAAAAACAGCTACATGGACCTTCACCAACATTCCAAATCCTGCGGTTTCTTGCGATACAGATAGAGATGGAATTTTAAATAGTTTTGATACAGATTCAGATGGCGATGGCTGTTCAGATGCTTTTGAAGCTGGAGTAGTTACAACTAATTCTACTACAACCGTAGCTGGATTGTATGGCGCTAATGGTTTTGCAAACACATTGGAAACAGCAGCAGAAAGTGGGATATACAAAAATTTTTACACCTATTTATCTGCGACTAATCCTGCCATAAAAATCTGTTTAGATTCTGATGGGGACGGAGTTTCTGATTATAAAGATTTAGATGATGATAATGATGGGGTTTTAGATACAGTTGAATCCCCAACTTGTGATTTTAGTACGATTGCCAAAGATGATTTTGGATATGTAGGAATCAATCCAGCGGTATTTAGCAGTGGAGCTTCAGCTCAATTTTTGGCACCATATTCATTAAACGCTGGAGATGGGGCACAATTGAGCGCTGCCAATATTCCAGGATATGCTTGGGCTTGGTCAGATAATGATCGTTTTGCACAAGACGGACAGTATGCCATTGTATCTAATCCACGACTAGGAGGATTTGGCTGGATAAACGAAACTAAAGACCACACCACGATGAATACTGGCGGTGGTGGTGCTATGTTGTTAATCAACGGAGCTAATCCAGGACAAGTTGCGTACTCAAAAAGCATATCTAATTTAACTCCAGGTCAGAAATACAGATTCTCAGCGTGGATAGCCAATGTTTGTGATGGATGTTCAATTGTTCCAAATCTTATATTTAGAATCAAAGATGCGTCTGGGAATATTACAGCTAGTGTTTCTACAAACAATCTTCCTAATAACTCAAGTTTAGTTTGGAATAAATATGAATTAGAATTTATTGTTCCTACGACCTCGCTTACCTATGAATTAGTGAGTAATGCTTCATCAGGAGGAGGGAATGATTTTGCTATCGATGACATTGAAATTAGTGTTTGTATCCCAAGTTTTGTTGATACGGATGGAGATACAATTCCCAATCATTTAGATTCAGATTCTGATGGAGATGGTTGTAACGATGCGGTAGAGTCAGGAGCAATGCCTGTTGGAACCTTAGTTCCAATAGCAGGAACTACGGCTTCTAATTATGGGGCAAATGGTTTTGCAAACTCTATAGAAACTGTTGCAGAGAGCGGAATTTTTAACGGCAATTACACCTATGGATATGCAAAAAGCACCTTTTACAACGCGTGTTTGGATACCGATGGTGACGGAATTAAAAATTTAATTGATATAGATGATGATAATGACGGCGTTGTGGATAGTGTGGAATGTCCTGCTCTAACCCCATATAAAGTATATACATATAACCGAGCTGATGCAGGTTGGTCGTCTAACATACCTGTCGTAGTAACGGGTGCTAATGTACAAACAGTTAATTTAGATCAACGAACACAAGGAGTAGCCCCTAATAATTTTACAGAAGGAAATATTTCAACTTGGAAACTTGTTGCTTCAAATGTAGTTCCAAATGATAAAAATACAATTAGTGTAAAAATAGCACCTACCAGTACAACAACTGGTTCCTACATTTGTGCCGATGCCATGTTAATCACAAACGGAATCAACACCTTTGTTATTGATAATAATACCACAACAGCGGGTGAATTTTCTACAACTGGAAGTTGGACTTCTCAAGCAGTTACAGGCTCCTTCAATAATTTAAATCAGTATATAACAGGGCCATATACTTCAGCAACTACTGCTACCTGGACATTTAGCACACCTAATTCGGTTTGTCCTGATACAGACAAAGATGGAGTTTTTGATTTACTTGATTTAGACTCAGATGGGGATGGATGTTCGGATGCTAAAGAAGCCGGAACCACTGCCGCAACCACCCTTAATTTTGCGCATTCAAATCCAGTGGGGTCAAATGGTTTAGCTGATGCATTAGAACTGACTGCAGCAGATAGTGGTGTTTACAAAAGCACCTATACTTATGCTGTAGCAACCAATCCAAATAGTAATGGTTGTACAGATACTGATGGAGATGGGCAACCTAATTTGTATGATATTGACGATGATAACGATGGTGTTTTAGACACAGATGAGTGTCCTCCTTTTGATATTAATAACCTTTCGTATACCCCTAATTCTTTTAATATAAGTAATGGTACGTCAGCTTCTCAAGCTTTTGCTGCTGCGCCAGATGGTTTGGTAGTAAACGTTTGGACATTGGATAATTCGTTTAACGTTCGTATAAATGGAACACATTTGGTAACTCCTTCAGAGCTTGAATTATTTTCGCTAAATACCACTAATTCAGTTTTAGAATTTTTAGATGGTACCACATATTCAAGTATTTGGTCATTAAACGGTACGCAATCAAGACCATTACTACGCATTTATATTGATAAATATGGAGCTATTAAAGTTTATGGTAGTAGAACTTCTGGAGGGTTATTAGAAGAAATGCGTTTGCGAAACGGCTCGTTTAATACTATTACTTTAAATACCACTTCACCGAATACCTTCCAATTGGGTCAAATTGTAGTTGGACAAACTTTCATTTCGGGGGATTATGGTATTGTAAATGTACCACTTTGTGACTATGATAACGATGGTATTCCAAATGGCCTTGATTTAGATTCAGATGGCGATGGCTGTTCAGATGCAAAAGAAGCATCTAGTTCTTCTACAGCAGATAGCACAACCGCTTATCCAACAGGGACAGATACGAATGGGAATGGGTTATTAAACACGTATGAAGGTTCAACAGCAGGAACTATCATTTACACATCAACCTACACAGTCAATGCGCTAGCAAGAACGGTAAATGGATGTCTTGATTCTGATGGAGACGGTGTAAATAATATGCTTGACATTGATGATGATAATGATGGAATTTTAGATCAAATAGAACAAATTGATTGTGTAACTAAAGGAAAAGATATTGCTTCAGTTACTTTTTCTGGATCAGCAGTAACGGCTAAAACAGCCACTAGTATTACTTCTTCAAACACCAACAGTTGGATATCATCTTATTCTTCTGAAAGTTTTGCACTACCTGTTTCTCTTAAATTTAAACGACCTGTTTCTGGCAACACAGCTATGATTGGTTTATTGCCAACGTATGCTGCTCAATCGCCAGCATCTTGGTCAGATGGAGCGTATAAATTTTATTTTCTAGCGACAAACGTTTCTGTGCCCTACGGCACCAGTTGGAACGTGTCGCAAGCCGCTGCCGCAACGGATGAATATAGTATTGACATTTCAATTACAGGCTATGTGACTGTAAAAATAAATGGGGTGCAAAAGGTGGCTTTCCAAGGAACAAATTCTGATTACAAATTAGCCGTATCAGGACTGACTACAATGCAATTTACAGATGTTAGGGTGTCTAACTATGCGAATCCTTTGGTAACCAATTGTTTGGATACGGATAATGATGGAGTAGCTAATGACTTAGATTTAGATTCTGACGGAGATGGTTGTAGTGATGCCTTAGAAGCAGGAACAACGATTACTACTACAGCTAATTATAAACACCTTGCGCCTTATGGAACCAATGGTTTTGCAGACGCTATAGAAACAAATGCAGGAAGTGGCGTTTACAACGGAACGTATGCATATAACTACGCAATTAGTTCTACTTTAAATGCATGTACTGATACAGATACTGATGGGGTAAGAGACGTCTTGGATTTAGATGATGATAACGATGGGGTTTTAGATGTTACTGAGCAAAAAGAGTGTGTCACAGATGTGTCACAATTGACATTTAATGGTACCCCAGTGACCAATATTACCTCTTCAACTTTGTCAGCAGTTGGAGTAAGTAATGCTTGGAAGTCTTCATACTCTAATCAAACATTGACATTGCCAATAGCCCTTTCTTTCAAAGTAAATTCACTCTCTGGTTTATCTATGTTAGGATTAATATCAGTTAATAAAACTCAAACACCTGATGATTGGGCAGACGGAGGGTATAAATTCTATCCAGCCGCAGCCAACATGAATGGGTATTTCCAAGCAAATTGGGATTTTACACAAGCATTTACTTCGAATGATGTCATGTCATTGGATATCTCGGAAACAGGCTATGTAACTGCAAAAATTAATGGGGTTGTCAAAAAACAATTTCAAGGAATTGTTTCGGATTATCGCTTAGTGGTTAGTTCTACAAGCCCATATACAGTTCCGTTTACTAATATTGTCTTAAAAGATCAAACCAATAACTTAAGAAAATTATCATGTACAGATATTGATACAGATAATGATGGAATACCTAATCGTTTGGATACTGATTCAGATAGCGATGGATGTTACGATGCTGTTGAAGCTGGGACAACAGCAGTTAGCACATCAGGGATAACTCTGGCAAATCAATTTTCTACCGCTGTCCTACCGGCACCTTATGGGGCCAATGGATTTGCCAATGGATTAGAGCTTGCAGTTGCCGAGTCTGGAAGTTATAAATCAACTTACACCTATTCAAATGCTATTAATGCTAATTTAATAACCTGTATAGATACTGACGCTGATGGGGTGCCAGATTATATTGATATTGATGATGATAATGATGGGGTATCAGATTTTGATGAAGACTATCCTGCTTGTAATTCAGCTACTTCATTTAATTGGGTAACTTGGTCAGTAATACAACCTACTTTAGCTATTGGTACAATAACAGTTGGTGGACAAACCATTAATGTTACTGCTAAACATTCTGTCGGAGGAATGGTTGCTACCACACAAGTGTACCAAGGATCTAATTTCCCTGCACAATTTGGAGTGCCTACTACTGCCAATACTATCGCCAACTTTTTAGCGGGAGATTTTACAGTTACCTTTAGTAAACCTATTGGAGCACCAACATTTGCGATGGCATCTGTTGGAAACGGTGTGTCTAATATTTCGGTGCCAGTAAATACTTCTATTCCATATCAAAAAGAGTGGGCGGGGATTTCGACCGTTTATAATTCTCCCACTCAATTCACAGGTACTGAAGGATTTAATATTATTAGTTTAAAAGGTTTTGGCAACACTTTTAAATTTAATTATTCTGTTTCTGAAGGGTATTGTAATATTGTTTTTGGAGTTAAGGATTTGACTACATGTTCCACAAATCCAGCAGATACAGACAACGACGGAATAATTAATTCATTAGACCTAGATTCGGATGGAGACGGTTGTTCTGATGCTAAAGAAGCTGGAACAACAACTTCATCAACAGCAAATTATGCACATACTACAACAGTAGGAGCAAATGGTTTAGCTGATGCTGTAGAAACTTCTTCAGATAGTGGTGTGTACAGCAATAATTATACTTATGATATAGCTATTAATAAACAACTCACAGCTTGTATTGATACAGATGGTGACGCAGTACCTGATATTTTTGATTTGGACGATGACAATGATGGAATTTTAGACACAGTGGAATGTGATGCCTTAGCGGGCTATAATGTTTATGTGTACCAAAGAACATTCAATACACATTCGACCAATGTCCCAGTCGTAATTAAAGGTCAATATACTTATAATGTGGTGTTGAATGAGCAAGTAGCAGGTACTAATTTGACTTACAATAGCAAACAATGGAAGTTATTGGCATCGGGAGTGTTCTCGGATACCAATAAAAAAATTACGGTTTCTATTGAACCAACAGCTTCTACAAACGGGACCTATGTATTAGCGGATGCGTATTTGATCAGTAATGGAATCAATACGTATTTAATTGACAATACTGCATCTAGTGGTTATGTAGAAACAGGAACTTGGACAACCTACTCAGATGCCGGAGCTTATTTAGGTACTGACAGATACATTTCGGCTCCATTTACTGGCAAAAAAGCGACATTTACTTTTACCAACATAACCAATCCAAGTTTAGATTGTGATGCTGATAGCGATGGCATTTCCAATCAATTGGATACCGATTCAGACAATGATGGCTGTTCAGATGCTAATGAAGCTTATGGAAGCACTACAGCCCAAGGTACAGATGGCAACAATTACTATGGCACAGGAAATCCACCAGCAGTAGGACTAGATGGTAAAGTAACCGCTGCAACTTACACGGGCACTAATGGTAATGTTACCACTGCGGGTTCGGCAAGTGTTATTACAGTGTCACCTTCTAATAAAAGTGTTGCGGTAGCAGAGAATACAGTTTTCTCTGCTACAGTTACTCCAGGTTCTGGAACCACTATATACCAATGGCAAGTGAGCACTAACGGGGGGGCAACATGGACTACCATTACTAATTCTAGTTTGTATTCTGGAGCCTCAACGACAAGCTTAACTTTGACTAACGTAACTATAAACATGAACGAGTACAAGTATCGTTTAAAAACAATACAGTCTAATTTCATTTGTGGCGAGTTAGTGTCGGATGTTGCGAGATTAATCATTACTAATTTTCCTGCTATTGTAGACGATATTATTAGTACGAATGAAGACAATGCTGTAACGGCTAATGTACTTTCAAACGACAAAGGTTCTGGCAATTCGGCGTTAACAGTAAATAGTTTTACGGTTGGTGGAATTACTTATACAGCAGGTCAAACAGCAACAATTGCACAGGGAACGATTACGATAAGTGCAACAGGAGTACTAATATTTACTCCAATAGCTAATTTCAACGGAACCATACCAATTATTGATTATTTGGCTACTGATGCCAATGGAGGGAGTGATTCGGGTAGTGTAACACTTTCGGTTGTTGCGGTTAACGATCAACCTATAGGAACAAATGATGTAGGTGTAGTTACAGAAGACACCCAAGCAACAGGATCTTTACTTTCAAATGATACGGATGTAGATTTGAATACACTTATAGTAACGCAATTTAGTGTTAGCGGAGTTGCTTATAATGTGGGAGATACAGCCAGTATACCCGGAGTAGGCACGATTATCATCAATGCGAATGGAACTTATATTTTTACTCCTGCATTGAATTATACAGGCAGTATTCCTGCAATAAACTATACCTTAAGCGATGGTTATGGAGGGAATACTACTGCAAACTTAAACTTGAGTATTACTCCAGTAAATGATCCGCCAACTGCGGGTGAGGATGTATTTACTACTCAAGAAGACGTTCCATTAAATGGTAATTTGTTTATTAACGATACTGATTTAGAAGGAAACACAATTACAGTTAGTAGCTTTACTATTAATGGAGTTACAGGAACTTTTGCAGCAGGCTCAAGCAAAATCATACCTGGAGTAGGAACCATTCAGATTAACACGGATGGGACATTCAACTTTAGGCCAGCACAAGATTACCATGGAGTAGTTCCCGAAATTAATTATACAATTACGGATATTGGAGGAGGAAGTGACACGGCTAAATTGGTATTGTTTATTGATCCTGCAAATGACCCACCAGTAGTGGGAAATAAATCCGTAACAGTAACCGAAGACACAGTAGCTTCTGGAAATATCATAACCGCAAACGCTACGGATACCGATACCCCTTTAACAAACTTAGTAGTTACTCAATTTGCATTTACGTTAAACACGACTACTTATACGTATTCAGCTGGAACAACGGCCACTATTTTAGGTGTTGGAACTATTGTAGTAAACACTAATGGTGATTATATATTTACTCCAAATGCTAATTATGATGGTATTGTTCCTGCTATTGTTACAACAATAAGTGATGGAGAAGGAGGACTTGATACTGCATCAATCCAAATTAGTATTAGCGGTATAAATGATATCCCTAATGCAGTTAACGACGATAATATTGTTACTCCAGAGGATACCCCAATTGTAGCTAATGTATTAGCCAATGATTCGGATGTAGAAGGAGGTACATTAAAAATAACTCGGTTTGAAATAAATGGACAAACCTATGTGGTGAGTGCAAGCACAGCTGGGTCGGCCACTATTAGTGGAGTTGGTTCATTAGTGATGCAGTCTGATGGTAGTTTTACATTTACTCCAGCTGCTAATTATGTCGGTGCTGTACCAACAATTACCTATACTGTGGAAGACAATGGCGGATTGACAAATACAGCCCGTATTAATCTTTCAGTAGCAGCAGTAAATGATGCTCCAGTGGCAGTAACCGATACAATATCATCACCAGAAGGAACTGTACTAAATGGTAATTTGACCACTAATGATACCGATGCCGAAAACAATACATTAAGTGTTAGTTCGTTCAGTTACAACGGATCCAACTATCCTGTAGGAACAATAGTTAATTTACCCGCTATTGGAACTATTATTGTCAACACTAATGGGACTTTCACTTTTACACCTAATGATTCGTATTACGGAACTGTGCCTGCCATAGGTTATACCATAACTGACGGTAATGGTGCAACGGCTATAGGTTCATTAAATATTACGGTAACTTCTCTCAATGATCCACCAGTAGCAAGAACTGATTCGGCAACCACCCATGAGGATACCCTTGTTTCAGGTAATGTATTGAGCAATGATACTGATGAAGAAAATGATACTTTAACAATTACAGAGTTTAGTATATTAGGTCAAACTTTTACAGCGGGTCAAACGGCTAGTATCCCTAGTGTTGGTACAATTAGAGTAAACACAGATGGGACTTATGTTTTCACTCCCGGAGCCAATTATAACGGCGTGGTGCCAACAATTGGATACAAAGTATCTGATGGAGCAACGATTGTGAATAGTTCGTTAAGTGTTGTTGTAACAGCAGTTAATGACGTTCCGGTTGTAACAAATGAAACGATTACAACCCCACAAAACACAACGGCTACAGCGAACGTTTTAACTAATGATAATGATGTTGATGGCGACACTTTGAGCGTAACACAATTTACGGTGAACGGCCTGACAGGTGTATTTACAGCGGGTCAAACGGCTACCATTCCAAATGTAGGCTCTCTCGTTATGAATGTAGATGGAACGTATGTTTTCATCCCCGTAACTAATTATTATGGTAGTGTGCCAGCTGTTTCGTATACTGTTAGTGATGGTAGTGGCGGAACCACAATAGGCGTATTAAATCTTTCAGTTACTGCGGTAGATTCAGATGGCGATGGTGTAATGGATTTCCAAGAAGCTATCGATGGAACTTCTTCAACAAACGCTTGTTCATTTAAAACCACCTCTCAGGCAATAACGCCAAGTTTAGCATGGCAAAATGCAGATTGTGATGGTGATGGAACAAGAAACGGAAATGATTCGGCGCCATTAAATGCTTGTTTGGGAGGATCAGGAATTCAAGATACCACAAATGCGTTATGGTTAGCTGCTGATTGCGACAGCGACGGAGAAACCAATGGTACAGAAACAACTAATGGTACAAACCTGTCTAATGCATGTAGTTTTACAGTAGCGCCTACCAATTCAAGTCCAGCCTATGCTACATGGGCTGCCATAGATTGTGATGGAGACGGAACACTTAATGGATCCGATTCGGCGCCATTAAACCCATGTGTAGGAGGTACAGGAACTGCAATTACAACTAATTTAATTTGGAGAGCAGCAGATTGTGACAATGATGGAGAAACCAATGGAGTTGAAACTGCCAACGGTACTAATCCAAGTAATGCTTGTAGCTATACTTCTCCACCATCTTCTTCAAGTCCAGGATATGCCACATGGGCAGCTTTGGATTGTGATGGAGATGGAACAATAAATGGTTCTGATTTGGCCCCTTTAAATCCATGTGTTGGAGGATCTGGAACTCCAGTTACGTCTAATACCCTCTGGAGAGCGGCAGATTGTGATGGTGATGGTGAAAATAATGGGGTAGAAACCACCAATGGAACTAATCCAAATAATGCCTGTAGCTACACAACAGCACCAACTAATTCAAGTTCAGCATATACTTCATGGGCTGTCTTGGATTGTGATGGCGACGGAACACAAAATGGATCCGATGCAGCACCGTTAAATTCGTGCATAGGAGGTTCAGTAAATTTAAATAAGACTAACGCCATTTGGCTGGCATCAGATTGTGATGGAGATGGCGAAACCAATGCTATTGAAACGGCTAACAATACGGACCCTAACGACTCATGTAGTTATACTAGTGTACCGGCAAGCGGGACAGCAGCATATACTGCTTGGTCAGCTAGAGATTGTGATGGCGACGGTGTAACTAATTTAAAAGAAACTCAAAACGGAACCGACCCATTATCACCATGTGATTTTGTTTTGGCAAATCAAACGCTTACACCAAGTACATTCTGGAATGCTGCTGATTGTGATAATGATGGGTTGACCAACGCACAAGAGCTTACAGCAGGAAGTAATCCATTAAATGCTGATTCAGACGGTGATGGAGTTAAAGATGGAAAAGAAGTTGTTGACGGAACAAGTCCAATTAACAACTGCCAATTTAAATTAACTAGTCAAACCTTGACTCCAAACACAGCTTGGAATACAGCTGATTGTGATAGTGATGGATTGACTAATGCACAAGAGATTGTAGCAGGAACTATTCCTTTAAATGCTGATTCCGACGGCGATGGAGTTAAAGATGGTACTGAAGTTGCCGATAATACCAATCCTACTAACTCCTGTCAGTTTGTTGTTGCGCATCAAACCTTGACACCCAATTCAGCTTGGAATGCAGCTGATTGTGATAATGATGGATTGACTAATGCGCAAGAAATAACAGCAGGTACTACTACATTGAATGCTGATTCCGATGGCGATGGTGTAAAAGATGGAACGGAAGTTGCTAATGGAACAAGTCCAACTAACAATTGTCAATTTGTATTGGCAAACCAAACTTTGACACCAAATGCAGCTTGGAATGCAGCTGATTGTGATAGCGATGGTCTTACAAATGCACAAGAAATAGCTAATCTAGCCAATCCGTTACATCCAGATACCGATGGTGATGGAGTCAAAGATGGTACTGAAATCTCAGACAACACAAGTGCGACTAATCCGTGTCAATATATAATTGCTCATGTAACAGTAACACCTAGTTCAGCTTGGAATGCAGCTGATTGTGACAATGATGGTTTGACTAATAGTCAAGAAATTACAGCTGGAGCAAATCCATTAAATGCTGATTCCGATGGTGACGGAGTTATTGACGGCACTGAAGTAACAAATGGAACAAGTCCAACTAATAATTGTCAATTTGTATTGGCAAACCAAACCTTGTCACCAAGTTCAGCGTGGAATGCAGCAGATTGTGATAGTGATGGATTAACGAATGCGCAAGAAATCGCAGCAAGAACTAATCCGTTAAGTCAAGATACAGACGGAGATGGGGTAAAAGACAGTACAGAATTAACTGATAGTACAGATCCAATAGATCCTTGTCAGTTCGTTTTGGCTCATGTAACTTTAACACCATCTACTGCTTGGAACACTTCTGATTGTGATAATGACGGATTGACTAATGCCCAAGAATTAGTTGCAGGAACTAATCCGTTAACATCGGATTCTGATGGAGATGGTGTCATCGATGGGACAGAAGTAACGAATGGAACAAGTCCAACAAACAATTGCCAATATCTGGTAGCAAGTCAAACTCTTTCGCCAAATTCAACTTGGAATTCGGCAGATTGTGATAGTGATGGATTGTCCAATGCTCAAGAATTGGTTTCAGGTACAGGAACGCTTATTGCAGATTCTGATGGTGATGGTGTAAAAGATGGAACTGAGGTTACTGATGGAACGAGTCCAATAAATTCATGCGAGTTTAATACTGCTCATCAAACGCTTACACCTAATTCAGCATGGAATTCGGCAGATTGTGATGGAGACGGTGTGACTAATGGAATGGAAAAATTGAATAATACTAGTCCATTAAACAGCTGCGATTTTGTATTGGCAAATCAAACTTTGAGTCCAAATGCAGCATGGAATGCAGCAGATTGTGATGGGGATGGTGTAATCAATGCAACAGAAATTGCTGATAATACTAGTCCAACTAATGGATGCGAATTCTTATTAGCACATCAGACAGCAACAACAAGTTCAGTTTGGAATGCAGCCGATTGTGATAATGACGGTACCACAAATGGAACGGATACAGCACCATTAAATCCGTGTATCCCAATTGTAGCAGCTCCAACATTGAGCGCAAATGCTACATCGGTTTGTGCAGGAACTGCAGTTACTATAACAAGTAGTGCAACTACAGGAAATCAATGGTACAACAATGGACAAATAATTGCTGGAGCTACTTCACGTACGTACACCACTTCATTATCAGGCAATTTTACGGTGAAACAAACTACGGCTATAGGATGTTTATCTGCCGAAAGTAACCCACAAACTATAACCGTAAATGCTATTCCAACCGCACAAATTGTTCAGGGAGCACAGTTAGCATTTTCTAATTGTAGCACGAGTTCAATTACGTTAACTGCAACCACTTCAGCAGCAAGCCCTAGCTATCAATGGCAACAAAAGAATGGTTCGGGACTATTTCAAAATATAGTTACTAATGGTACATCTGCTACTTATCAAGCAAGCACAGCTGGAACCTATCAAGTAATTATCACTGAAAAAACTTGTACTGCAACCTCTACAGCAACTACCTTGGTAAGCGTACCTTCGGTTTCGGCAGGAGGGTCTACACAAGTATGTCAAGGAGGATCTATTGATTTATCGGCTAATGCAAGTGCTTATACTAATCCAACTTACCAATGGCAATTGGATACCGGTTCAGGTTTCAGTTCAATTGCAACAGGAGGTACAAATGCTAATTATGCTGCCACAATAACCGGAAATTATAGAGTTCAAATTACCGATGGTAGTTTGGTGTCTACATCTTGTCCGATAGCCATTACGGTAAATGCATTACCGGTGGTTAGTATTAGCAGTGCTCCATCAAGTAGTATTTGTGCTGGATCATCTGCGGTACTTTCAGTGAATGCTAATGGTTCAAACAATACCTACCAATGGCAAATAGAAGGAGTAAATATTGCAGGAGCAACTACTGCTAATTACACAACAACAATGTCTGGAGACTATTCGATTGTAGTGACTAACTCAAGCGGATGTCAAAGCACAGCCCTGGAGGCAGTAACTGTAAACGTATTGCCTCAGTCTCCGCAACTTTCGGCTGTTCAGCCTAGTTGTAGTGTGGCTACAGGGACGGTAACCATAACTAGTCCGCTCACAACAGGAATGACTTATAGTATTGATGGAACCGATTACAGTAATACAACAGGCATTTTTACAGGATTAGCGGCAGCTACATACAATGTATCGGTCAAAGACACGAATGCTTGTGTAAGTGGAAATACAAGTGTCACCATTGTACCACAGCCTGCAACCCCAGCTCAACCGGGAACGATAAATGGTTCTGTTTTCCCAATTCTAGGAACAACACAAACATATACTGTTAGCGCTGTTTCTGGAGCAACTTCGTACACTTGGACTTTACCAAACGGTTGGATAGGATCTTCATATACCAATACAATTTCGGTTGTGGTTGGTACAAATGCAGGGGTTATTTCGGTAAAAGCAAATGGTAACATTTGTTCTGGACCTTTAAGAAGTCTAAATGTTCAAGTAGATCAAGATTCGGATGGTGACGGTGTTTCTGATGCTAACGAAACGGCTGATGGAACTGCTCCTTCAGATTATTGTGATTACAATAGTGCAAATCGAACTTTTACACCAACGACTGCTTGGTATTCAGCAGATTGTGATGGAGATGGATTGTCAAATAGTCAAGAAATAACACTTGGAACAAATTTATTAAACGCTGATTCAGATGGTGATGGTAATCCAGACAATAACGATTCAAATCCATTGACTGCAGTGGTTACTAATGACACGGCATCAGCAGTTTTTGGCACTCCGTTAGAATTTAATGTATTGGCCAATGATGATTTCTTAGTGAATGATGGCAATACGATTACTCAAACAGGAGGTACCGCACAAGGGACAGTAGGTTTTGATCCGGTAACAGGAAAATTAACGTATAGCGCTACGGCAACCGAAGTAGGCACAACAGTAACGATAGTGTACCAAGTTTGCCAAGGCAATGTTTGTGCTACTGCAATGGTATCAATTGCCGTTCAATCCCAACCAATAAATGGAAATCCTGATACCATATCAAATATAAATGGAATAACTGGAAATGCCAATGCTGGCAATGTCTTAACGAACGATACTTTAAATGGAGTTGCTGTAAACGCTTCGGTAGTAACTATTACAGTAACTACAGCTGCTGTTGCTATCAACGGTGGAGCTGTTCCAAGTATTGATACAGCAACGGGACAAGTAAGTGTACCTGCAAATACACCAGCAGGAACCTATACAATTACATATCAAGTATGCGAAACAATTGATCCAAACAATTGTGATACAGAAACAATTACAATTCGTGTTTTCGCTAATGTTTTAACTGTTAATAATGAAACCATTTCTAATGTTAATGGAGTAACTGGTAACGCTAATGCCGGCAATATACTAACGAACGACACTTTAAATGGTGTTGCTGTAAATGCTACGGATCTCACGGTTACAGTAACTACAGCTGCTATTGCAATTAATGGAGGCGCTGTTCCAAGTATCAATACAGCATCAGGACAAGTAAGTGTACCCGCTAATACACCGGCAGGAACCTATACAATTACATATCAAGTTTGCGAAACAATCAATCCAACCAATTGTGGAACGGAAACAATTACTTTAGTTGTTGGTCCATGCGAAAACTTCCCGGTTAACGACTGCGATAATGACGGTTTGACTAATGCCCAAGAGGTAGCGGCAGGGACTAATTCATTAAGTGCTGATTCCGATGGTGATGGAGTTAAAGATGGTACAGAAATCGCAGACAATACAAGTCCAACAAACACCTGTGATTTTGTATTAGCAAATCAAACACTAGTACCAACGGCTTCTTGGAACACTTCAGACTGTGATAGTGATGGGGTAACTAATGGTCAAGAAGTAGCAGCAGGTACTAATCCATTAAGTGCTGATTCAGATGGAGATGGTAATCCAGACAACACTGACCCACATCCATTGACTGCAGTGGTTACTAATGACACGGCATCAGCAGTTTTTGGCACTCCGTTAGAATTTAATGTATTGGCCAATGATGATTTCTTAGTGAATGATGGCAATACGATTACCCAAACAGGCGGCACTGCACAAGGGACAGTACGTTTTGATCCAGTAACAGGCAAATTA
>NZ_JAVKNB010000006.1:0-125216 GCF_031537875.1 Flavobacterium sp.
AAGTCCCGTTAAAGGAGCCAGACAATACTTTTCATTAGGTGCTGGATTCAAATATACAACTGCAAAAATTGATGTTTCGTATTTATTTTCATCTTCAAAAATAAGAAACCCGTTAGAAAACACACTCCGTTTCTCACTCACTTTTAACTTTGGGGATAATTACGGAATAAATTAAATTTAAATAAAAAACTAGAAAAATTTAGTTACAAATAATTTAATCTTTCTTTGGCTGAAGTTCTATAATTTTTCTAGTTTTTTTAAAAATCAATACTTAAATTTTTAAATATTGGTTTTGGATTTTTGGGATATTTCTAACTGATCGTAATGTTAGGAATAAAATTTTAGAATCAGAATACCTGAATTTTACATTCTTAGGAATCAGTTAATTATTCTAATTTTTTGAGCAACAAAAGACTATTTTAAATTAGATAACTGTAAAAACTAAAAAAAATTGACTGAACATTTGTTGGAGGGTGGTAAATTTTTTTTAAAAGTAAGAACCTAATTATGTTAGCTTCTCTAATAATATAAATAAATTTTAGTAGACTCCATAATGTTAGAAAATCTTTTATAGCCAATCATTATCATTCAGGGGTTAATAACGACGTGAAAAGAAAGAATGTTGCTAAATCTAGAGAACAAATATATTGAGTTTTTTTGAGCTTAAAAACAAGCTATCGTCTGTTCAATTTGTCAAAAAAAAGGAATGCATCTGCTGTATAAAAATTCACGTCTATTTCATTAAAAACAGCTTCAAAAAAGCTATTTTTTAAGGTGTATTATAAAAGATATTTTTTATTATTTAGAATATTATTTATAATTGTAAGAGCAAATTGTTGCAAGTCTGAAGGTTAAAAAAACATTCCGAACTACTACTTAAACACCCTTTTTTAGTCAAAAAAATGTAAAGAAAATTCTAAAGAAACAAACAGTCAATAATCGTTGAAAAATGGTTGTGTTTGTTTACGAATTATAGAGAGTTTATAATGGTTTGTATTTAAGCTATTTTACTAATCAATTCATTAGTCTGTTGTAATGCTTTTCTTTTTTGTTTTCTTTACTACTTCTTTGCTGTTTCTTTATAAAAAGTAGTACTCGTTTTTATTAAAAAAAACGCAATACAAACAAAACAAATGCTATTAATTATAATTATTGATTTCTTTCTATTTTAAATAATTGCAATAGTATCTTTTCTTATACAATTCATTAGTTAAATTGTTTGGTAATATTGGTTGTATTTAGCACTACAAAATTGGATTACTACTCCTTTACAAACTATTAGAAATTAACTATTCCAATTTGTTTGCATAAAAGTAACAATTACTATCTTTGAATTAAGATTTGGGATCTTGGCGGTTTGTAAATTTGTTGGGGGCAACAATTTAGTATTATCTTACATACAGCAAACCGCTTTTTTTATTTAATAAGAAGACTATTCGTTTTGGTGAGTTTTGTAATGGTTTTCTAATAGTTGAATCAAACAATTATTAAAACAAAATAATAGCTTAGTTTACTTCGTTTTACTTATACAAAGTAATTACGACTTCTTCAATATTGAATAAAAAGAAAATGACTTTGATTCGTTTAAAGAACTATACTATTTTTTATTAAGCAAAAACAGTTTTACACCCTTACATACATTTTATTTAAAACGGAGTGATTTTACTATTTCAAAATTAATAATGAAGAAGTAGCTGTAGTTATTAATTTCTTTATTGAATGGTAATTGTTTTAAGTGCTTTTTCAAATGAATAGCCTTCGTGTTTTTTTTAATGTCGTTTCAATAATCAAAATGTTTTTTTGTAATTGCTGTTGCAAAACAATTTATTGGACTTTTGTAGTATTCTATAACCGCTTTACATTTTGGATGTAAGCAATTCTTGTTTATTAAATATTTTTTATCTATTTTTAACTATATTTTATGATTAAATAAATTATTGATTACATTTGCAGAATCAAATAGAGCAAAATATGGTGTCAATTTTAGATTATTACCCTTTACTGACAGAAAAGAAAATTCCTTTGAAACCTTTGGATATTCATCCAAGGCTGTATTTTAATTGGAAAAAAGAAGGCTTGTTAAACGAGAAAGTTCCAACAGAAAATGACGAGAAAGTAGATGTTCAAAGAAAAAAGGTGTTTTTGAATGTTTATGAAGCACTTTGGGTTTTAATTATAAAAGAACTTCGAAATCTAAACATTGACTTAAAAACAATTTTTGAATTGAAGAAGTTTATGTTCACTGTAGTGAAAGCAGACGAGCAAAAGTTAGGGTCGCTTTCTAGGGAAGAATTCATTTCTTCTATTTTAGAGCGTATTCCAATTGAGTTCCATCAAGAAGCTAAACAACAACTAGAAGACAAAGAACTAGATGGTTTATTAGATAGAAAAATAGATGAAGAATCTGTAATTGCTTTTAAATATATCGGAAGCCTACTGACAAATGTTTTGCTTTTACAAACAGCGGTTTCTATAGTAATCATTAAAGAAACAAGTACTTCAGAATTAGATTTTCTAATTGTACCCAATAACAATAATGCTTCAGTAGAAGAAAAAGAAAAATTATATAAACTATATGCTACCCATTTTTCAAACGACACATTAATAAACATTCCAATCCTTCCTTTAGTTTCCCAATTATTTGAAGACCAAAATTTTGATAAATATTGTATTGCCTTTGGATTATTCAATTCGCATGAAAAAAAATTACTCAAAGCCTTGAATGATGATACTTGTAAAAAAATTAGCATTATCAAATACGACTCTGAGCATATTACGTTTGATTTAACAAAGGAAATCGATGTCAAAGGAGATAACGCAAAAGAAATACGAAAAATACTGGGTTTAAAACAATATGAAAAGGTAGAGGTAACTTACCGAAATGATAAACATCTAGTAATTAAAAATACTAAAAGAGAAAACAATCAAATAAATTAAAGTCCTAGGTGTTCCCTAGCACAAAATCGACTGATTACAAAAACAAGTATGTCCTGCTTCTTTTTGTCTGAGAGTCAAAATGGATTTAGAAAAAGCCAAACAAATTGTAAACAAAAACAGAAACAAAAAATTAACTGACCAACAAATCAAAGAAGTACTTCTACTGGCAGAAATGCTAGCGAGTTGCACTATTAACCATCTTAAAACAGCAAGCCTAAAATGAAAAATGTTATACTTTACGTTAGGGTCTCCACAGACGAGCAAGCAGGAAGAGGTTATTCTCTTCGAGACCAAGAGCAGAAGCTACTTAATTATTGCCAAAACAATAATTTAAACGTGCTGCATATCTTCAGAGAAGATTACTCGGCTAAAACATTCAAGCGACCTGAGTTTAAGAAATTATTGGAGTACTGCAAGAAAAACAAAAAGGACATTCACCAAATGATATTCATCAAATGGGATAGGTTCTCTAGAAATACTGCCGAATCCTATCAAATGATAGGAGTGTTTAATGAACTAGCCATTCAGGTCAACGCCATTGAACAACCACTAGATTTAACTATTCCAGAACAAGGATTAATGCTTGCAGTGTATCTTTCTATGCCAGAGGTAGAAAATCACCGTCGTTCACTTAATGTTATCTCAGGAATGCGAAGAGCGTTCAAAGAAGGTAGATATGTAGGGAATGCTCCTAAAGGATACGATAATGGAAAAGATGCCTTAAAAAAGCCTCTTTTGATTCCAAACGAAGATGCCAAGTATATGCAGGAAGCTTTTGAACTGATGGCAACAGGAAACTACCAGCGTAATGAAGTACTCTATAAACTACAAGCTAAAGGATTTAATTCGAGTAAAACGGTTTTTGCAAGAAATTTAGATAACCATCTCTATTATGGGGGTGTGTTTATAAAAGCCTACAAGGACGAGAAAGAAACCATAGTAGAAGGCATTCACGAACCTATCATTACCAAAGCATTGTTTGATAAAGTACAACAAGTGATGTATGGTAGAAAGAAAGGAAAGCAAAAAGCGCCTAAGACGTACAATGAGAACTTTCCTTTGAAAGGATTTTTATGCTGTCCTGTTTGTAACAAACAAATGACTGCCAGCAAATCAAAAGGGAGAACGCAATACTATAGCTATTACCACTGCGTGAGTCCCTGTAAGGGTAGGTATACTTCTGAAGAAGTACATCAACAAGTAAATGACTTTTTAGCAGATATCACCTTTGATAAACAATTCCAAGAATTGTATTTTGAAATCATCAAAGAGAAACTAACCCAAGATACCAAGCAAAAAGCATTGGGACCAAAACATTATGAGCATCTGAAATCAATCGAAGATAAACTAGTTAAGTTGCAAGACTTATACATCGATGGAGATATAGACAAAGAAGGATATGAATTGGCTAAAGAACGCTATGAGAATATCCGAGCAGAACTCAAATCCAAAGAAGCATCGTCAGAGGACAATAAAAAGCTAGTAGAACTCTATAAAACTGCAACAGAAAAGTTTGTGGAGATTGATAATCAATACAATAACGCTAATCTAGAACACAAAAGAAAGATAATTGGTTCGATATTCGAAAAAGAAATACGTTTTGAAAATAAAAATCTTCGAACCGCTAAT
The DNA here is from genome assembly GCF_031537875.1 of Flavobacterium sp. Classification (GTDB taxonomy): domain Bacteria; phylum Bacteroidota; class Bacteroidia; order Flavobacteriales; family Flavobacteriaceae; genus Flavobacterium. The sequence goes on from NZ_JAVKNB010000006.1 coordinate 4,567, forward strand.
TTGAATCCAATCCTAAATGAAATTGCTAGTATTAATAAGGGTTTACGAGCTAAAAAGAAAAAGGACTTAACTAAAAAATTAGTTAAGTCCCTTATGGTGGGCGATGAGGGGTTCGAACCCCCGACCCCCTCGGTGTAAACGAGGTGCTCTGAACCAGCTGAGCTAATCGCCCGATTGCAATATGTCAATTTTCATTCCCTTATTGCGAGTGCAAATATACACCTGTTTTTTGTATTTGCAAGAAAAAAAGAAAAAAAATTATAAAATTTCTGCTACAACAAAAGTGCTTCCACCCACGTAGATAAAATCAGAAGACTGCGCATTTTGCTTGGCTTGGGCGTAAGCGACTGAAACAGAATTATATATTTCCCCATTCAATTCGTATAGACTTGCTTTTTGAGCTAAAATAGAGGCGTCAAGTCCTCGAGGAATATTAGGTTTACAAAAATAGTAAATGGCATTTTTTGGGAATAAAGGCAAAACTTCGTTCAAATCTTTATCATTGACTACTCCTAAAACGATATGTAAGCTGTCAAATACTTCTTTTTGGATTTGGCGTAACACAATAGTTAGTCCATGGGTATTGTGCGCTGTGTCGCAAATTATTTTAGGAGATTCGCCCAATTGTTGCCAACGGCCTTGGAGTCCTGTGTTTTTGACTACTTGAGATAAACCTTTTTTCCAGTGCGACTCGTTAGTTTGAAATGCAGTATATTGATTTAATACAGTAAGAGTCTGTATCACTGTTTTTTTGTTGTGAATTTGGTAATCGCCAATTAAATCAGACGGATAGGTATTGGTAATCAAATCTGAGGCAAAGTAGAGGTTGCTTTGATTTACATTGGCAGTTGCCAAAAAAACCGGTTGAGTCTCAGGAGTATATTCCCCAATGACTACTGGAATTTGCGGTTTGATGATTCCGGCTTTTTCAGTTGCGATTGCCGCTAAAGTGTTTCCTAAGAATTGAGTATGATCCAAACCTATATTAGTAATTACTGAGACTAAAGGGGTAATGATATTGGTAGCGTCTAGTCGACCTCCCATTCCGACTTCAATGATCGCAATGTCTATTTTTTCTTTGGCAAAATAATCGAAAGCTAATCCAACACTCATTTCAAAGAAACTCATGTCATTGGCTTCAAAAAACGATTGATGTTGGTTGACAAAATCGCAAACAAAGTCTTCAGGAATCATCATGCCATTAATTTTGATGCGTTCTCTAAAGTCTTTTAAATGCGGTGAGGTGTATAAACCTACTTTGTACCCTGCTTCTTGAAGGACAGAAGCTAGCATATGCGAACTAGAGCCTTTGCCATTTGTTCCTGCTACATGAATGCATTGTAATTGCTCTTCAGGATGTTCTAGATAGTCCATTAATAGGTGGACATTAGTTAAATCTTTCTTGTATGCTGAAGCCCCCTGAAGTTGGTACATCGGGAGTTGATTGAACAGCCAGTTTAAAGTTTCAGGATAGGTCATTTTGTTAGAAAAAAAGTAATTGTTTAAAATATTTTTCGATTTTTTTAGTTTACTATTGCATCGAAAAGTATCTTTATTGCAAATTTCAAACAAATTTTAGAATTAAAGCTTAAAAAATAAGAATAATATATGGTTAGTTTACTACAATTACAGTCTGACACCCTTGCCAACGCAGCATCTAATGTGGTTATCGAGAAGATTGCTACTAATAATGAAATCTCAGTATTAGAATTTATTTTAAAAGGTGGTTTCTTTTTGATTCCAATTGCTATTTTATTGTTCTATACTATATATGTAATCATTGAACGTTATTTATACATCAGTAAAGCTTCGGCTATTGACAGTCGATTGATGGTAGATGTAAGAGATCAATTGCATTTAGGTAATTTAGATTTAGCCAGAAGTATTGTTGAAAGAAGTAATTCAGCTGCGGGAAACATCTTGAAAGAAGGTATTTTAGTAATTGGAAGACCTATTGCTGAAATCGAATCGAATATGGATCGTGCTGCCGATATCGAAATTGCACAAATGGAAAGTCGTTTGGGTCATTTAGGGTTAATCGCAGGGATTGCCCCAACATTAGGATTTATTGGAACTATTTCTGGAGTAATTAAGATTTTTTACAGTATTTCGGTGACGGAAAACATCAGTATTGGTAATATTTCTGGAGGATTGTACGAAAAAATGATTAGTAGTGGTTCTGGACTTATCGTGGGGATTGTTGCGTATAGTGCCTACCACTTGTTGAATGGTAAAATTGATAATTTTGCCTTGAAGATTCAGAAACAAATTTTAGAATTTGTCAATATTATTCAAAAAGCATAAATATGTCAATTAAACGTAAAAGAAGATTTCATGCTGAAGTGGCTACCTCGTCACTGAGTGATATTATGTTTTTTTTATTGTTGTTTTTTCTAATCATTTCCACCTTAGCTAATCCTAATGTGATTAAAATGACTTTGCCAAAGGCGCAAGCCAATGAAAAAACAAACAAACAATTTATAAGTTTGTCGGTTACTGAAGATAAAAAATTCTACATCGATAAAGAGTCAGTTACTTTCGAAGCTTTAGAAAGTACCTTAATGGCTAAGATGAACGGCGAAAAAGACCAAACAGTTGTGGTACGAATTCCGTTCAATTTGCAAGTACAGGATTTAGTGGATGTATTGCAAATAGGTGTTCGAAACAATTTGAAATTTGTGATTGCTACAAGTCCTAAGTAGAGGAATGTTGTATGTGAATATGGTATAATAAGTATTTATTTTGTCATCCCGTCCCGACACTTAGGGATATTTCGGAATCTATATAAAATATAAATCAATTATTTTAAGAAACTGAAACAAGTTCAGTTTGACAAGAATAACGAATTAAATCCACCTCTTTTTAATTCAAATTGAAATTATAAACAATTTTTCCAACTTGTTTTTCGGGAGCGTCGCTACTAGCATCCCATTTGGTATTCATTGCGGCTAATTTAGCTTGTTCCAATAAACATTTAGCAGTATTAGTAGTTCCTTTGATCCCTGCTATGGCGTTGATAGTTCTTCCGTTTCGATCTACTGAAACCTCTACAACCACTTTACCTTCTTCATTACATGTATATTTTGGTGCGGGTTTAGAAATTGCTTTTCTATTACCTAAAGAATAACCTCCTCCAATTCCATTGCCTGAACCACCACCAGATCCCGCTCCGTAGCCACTGCCGTTACCTATTCCGTTACCTGTGCCATTGCCTCCACCAGTTCCTCCTCCGGAACCGCCATTGCCATAATAGCTTGTGGCACTCAAACTTCCGTTAGACTTTCCTTTATTTCCTGCTGTTTTATCATCGCCATCGCCCCCTTTGTTAGCCCCTTTTAAAATGCTAGACAAGGCGTCGTTGGTTGTATTCGAAACTTTAGGTTTGACTACTTCGGGTTTTATTTCTTCTTTAACTACTGTAGTTTTTTGTTCTGTTTTTTCTTTTTTAGGGATCACAACAGTCTCTTCATTACTATTTTCTTGCACAATTATGGACTCGTCTGGAGTATTAGTTGTAGGTGTTTCTTTAACTTGGTTTTGAACTTCAAGTACCTCGCTTTCATAATTACTTCCAGATCCTAGGTCGCTGTCTCCAAAATTAACAGAAACACCACCACCGCCACCACCAGCTAGCTCTGCCAAATTGGATGGCGGCCAAAAGCGGATGAAAAATAAAATCAACAACATCGTCGCGTAGATAATAAGCGAAAAAGCTAGGGATTTTTTTTGGTCTGAAGAAGGAGTGAAACTCATGAATAGTGTTTAATAGTAAAAGACTTTTTTAAAAACGCCGAAATGTACTAAAAATTGTCAAGAGTGAAAAGGAATAGTTGCAGTTTCAATACTTAAATTTTGAATGAGAATGATCAAAATTCCGTTTTAAAAAGTATCTTTGATTGTATTTTTATAACAAATCAATCTAATTATTTTATATTATTATGGATTTTAGCCTAACCGAAGAACATAAAATGATTCAGCAAGCGGCGCGTGATTTTGCTCAAAATGAATTATTACCAGGTGTAATTGAACGAGATGAAAAGCAAATTTTTCCTGCAGAACAGGTCAAGAAGATGGGTGAGTTGGGTTTTATGGGCATGATGGTGGATCCAAAATATGGAGGAAGCGGACTCGATACGATTTCGTATGTGTTGGCAATGGAAGAAATTTCCAAAGTAGATGCTTCGGCTTCGGTGGTAATGTCAGTAAATAATTCGTTGGTGTGTTGGGGACTACAGACTTTTGGCACCGAAGAACAAAAACAAGAATGGTTGCCTAAATTAGCTTCGGGCGAAATTCATGGGGCTTTCTGTTTAAGCGAACCCGAAGCAGGAAGTGATGCTACTTCGCAAAAAACTACCGCTATTGATATGGGGGATTATTATTTGGTTAACGGAACTAAAAATTGGATTACCAATGGCAATACAGCCTCTTTTTATATAGTAATTGCACAAACGGATGTTGCCAAAAAAAGCAAGGGAATTAATGCTTTGATTATGACTAAGGATATGCCTGGTTTTTTAATTGGTCCCAAAGAACAAAAAATGGGAATCAGAGGATCAGATACGCATTCTTTGATGTTCTCGGATGTTAAAGTACCTAAATCCAATCGCATTGGCGAGGACGGATTTGGATTTAAGTTTGCCATGAAAACCTTAGCTGGAGGACGTATCGGGATTGCAGCGCAAGCTTTAGGAATTGCGTCTGGAGCCTATGAATTAGCGTTGAAATATTCAAAAGAACGAAAAGCCTTTGGCACTGAAATTTGTAATCATCAAGCTATTGCTTTTAAATTAGCTGATATGGCGGTAAGTATTGAAGCGGCTCGCCATCTTTGTATGAAAGCAGCTTGGGATAAAGACAGTCATTACAATTATGATGTGAGTGGGGCAATGGCAAAGCTGTATGCTTCACAAGTGGCTATGGATACTGCTATTGAGGCAGTTCAAATTCACGGTGGGAATGGGTATGTGAAAGAATACCATGTGGAACGTATGATGCGCGATGCTAAAATTACCCAAATTTATGAAGGTACTTCTGAAATTCAGAAAATTGTGATTTCGAGAGCGGTTTTAGCAGAGTAATAAATCTGAATATTTTTGATTTAACTAATTTAAGAATAACTTATCTTTGATAGTGACGACTGTCTATGCCTAATTATTCGGTGTAGCTATTTCATCACAAGCAAAAATCAAATTCTAAACCTACAAATAATGCAAAAAAACGCCCCTCAATCCAGCACTATTTCATACAAGACACCAGGTCAGTTTGAAGAAACCCGATTTGAAAAAATTCACAATGTTATTGTCAATTCATCAGAAATTGGTTCCAAAGCAGTAGCCAGAGAAATGGCAGATTTAATTCTGCAAAAACAAAAAGAAAATGTAACCTGCGTTTTAGGGTTAGCTACTGGCTCTTCGCCAATAAAGGTATATTCAGAATTAATCCGATTACATAAAGAAGAAGGCTTGAGTTTTCATAATGTGATTACATTCAATTTGGATGAATACTATCCAATGGAAAAGGAAAATGTAGAAAGCTATCATTACTTTATGCACGATCATCTTTTTAAACATATCGATATTAACCCGAAAAACATACACATTCCAGACGGAATGGTAGCTCCAGAAAATTTAGACCAATTCTGTATGGAATATGACGCAGCTATTTTGGCGGCAGGAGGTTTGGATTTTCAATTGCTAGGCATTGGACGAACTGGACATATTGGCTTTAACGAGCCAGGTTCACATGCCAATTCAGGAACTCGAAATATTACGTTAGCTCATATTACTAGAGTCGATGCAGCTTCCTCTTTTTTAGGAATAAATAATGTCCCAAGACGTGCTATTACAATGGGAATTGGCACTATCAAAAAAGCAAAACGAATCGTGCTTTTGGCGTGGGGAGAAAATAAAGCTTCGGTAGTGAAAGAAACTATTGAGGGTGAAATTTCTTCACAAGTTCCTGCTACTTATCTGCAAGAGCATTCCAATACCACATTTGTATTAGACAATGAGGCGGCTTCCCAATTAACACGTATAAAAACACCTTGGTTGGTATCTTCATGCGCTTGGACTGAAGCATTAAAAAGCAGTGCGATTGTTTGGCTTTGCGAACGAGTAAACAAGCCAGTTTTAAAACTAAATGATAAGGATTATAATGATTTTGGAATGTCTGGTTTGTTGGCAGAAGAAGGAGTAGCCTACGACTTGAATATTAAAATGTTTAATACATTACAACGAACGATAACCGGTTGGCCAGGGGGGAAACCTAATGCAGATGATAGCAACCGCCCTGAAAGAGCTTTGCCAGCTAAGAAAAGAGTGTTGATTTTTAGTCCGCACCCAGATGATGATGTAATTTCGATGGGAGGCACTTTTGACCGATTAGTAGAACAAGGACATGAAGTACATGTGGCGTATCAAACTTCGGGAAATATTGCAGTTTCAGACGAAGAAGCCTTGCGTTATGCTGAGGTAGCCGTGTCTATTTTTCCAGAAGCTAATCCTGATTTAAAAGGAGTTGTTCAAGCTTTACAAACCAAAAAAATAGATCGTCAAACGGAACTATTGATTCGGAAAATAAAAGGACAAATTCGCCGAAAAGAATCTTTAGGAGCAACTCGATTTTTTGGACTTCCGGATGAGCAAGTACATTTTTTGGACATGCCTTTTTATGAAACAGGTACGGTTAAAAAGAACCATTTAGGAGAGCAAGATATCACTATAATTAGGGATTTAATCACTACTGTTAAACCTCATCAAATTTATGCAGCAGGAGATTTAGCCGACCCACATGGCACACATAAAGTGTGTTTGGATGCTATTTTTACAGCAATTGAACGTTTGAAAACGGAATCATTTATGAACGATTGTTGGGTTTGGTTGTACCGAGGCGCTTGGCACGAATGGGAACCGCAAGAGATTGAAATGGCTGTTCCTATGAGCGAAGATCAAGTGTTGAGAAAACGTAAAGCTATTTTTTACCACCAATCTCAAAAAGACAATGTGATGTTTCAAGGTGAAGATTCGAGAGAATTCTGGGTAAGAGTGGAAGAACGAACCAAGAAAACAGCAGATAGATTTAATGATTTGGGACTTGCAGAATATACTGCAATGGAAGCATTCAAGCGTTATTATTTCTAATCTAATTTAGTTACTTTTGCTTCATGAAAAATATTGTAGTTACAGGTACGAGTAGGGGTATAGGTTTAGAATTAGCTTTGCAATTTGCATCTAAAGGGCATCATGTTGTAGCACTTTCTAGAACTATTCCTCAAGCATTAATGGGTAATGAAAACATCAGTTGTCTTTCGGTTGATTTAGCAAATGAAACCGATTTACAAAAAGTAGCCGACTATTTACAATCAACTTGGAAACAGGTTGATGCCATTGTTCACAATGCCGGAAGTTTGTTGTTGAAGCCTTTTTCAGAAACTTCGCAAGCTGATTTTGAAAGTATTTATAAAGTCAATGTTTTTGGCGTAGCGAATTTGACTCGTGTCGCGTTACCGTATTTGCAAAAAGGTAGCCATGTTGTTACCATTAGTTCGATGGGAGGTATTCAAGGCAGTTTGAAATTTGCAGGTCTATCTGCCTATAGTTCAAGTAAAGGCGCTGTAATTACACTATCTGAATTGTTAGCCGAAGAGTACAAAGAACAAGGAATTGCCTTTAATGTATTGGCTCTTGGAGCGGTCCAAACCGAAATGTTAGCAGAAGCGTTTCCAGGGTATCAGGCTCCAATTTCAGCAGCTGATATGGCAGAATATATTGTTGATTTTACCTTGACGGGGAATAAATATTACAATGGAAAAGTCTTGGAAGTATCTTCTTCTAATCCATAAAATAATCTTGTTTTGAGCGAAACCTTAGCTAGATATTTACCTGAACACGCTGTGAAGCCCGTTTTTGAATTGATTGTGACACATCAAGTGCATCTCAAAATAGTAAACGAGCGCCAAACTCGTCATGGTGATTATCGAAGAGGCTTGAATGGAAAACACGAAATAACGGTTAATGCGAACTTGAATCAATACAAATTTTTGATTACCTTAATTCATGAAATTTCGCATCTTGTAGCATTTGAAAAATTTGGGCGTACTATTAAACCACATGGTAATGAATGGAAATATTCGTTTCAACGTTTGATGGTGCCGTTTATTCGACCAGAGATTTTTCCACACCATTTATTGCCCTTACTAGCAAGACATTTCAAAAATCCATCGGCGAGTAGTGATACGGATACTACATTGTCTTTGGCGCTAAAACAATTTGACCAACAAAATGATAAAAATTATGTGTTTGAAATTCCCTATGGGAGTATATTTCGAATTTCAAATGGTAAAATATTTAAAAAAATAGCAGTTCGAACCAAACGATTCGAGTGCTTGGAAATCAGTACAGGTAAAACCTATCTCTTCAATCCTAATGCCGAAGTTGAACTATTGAAAACGAATTAATGTCCGTTTAGAACAGCTGCTCTTACTTTTTTAAATAGATTAGAAGAATACACAAAATCTACAACTGCTTTGTTGTCGGTTCTGAAAATTTCTTCTTTAGTACCCTCCCAAGCAATGAGTCCTTTTTTTAGAAAAACAATTTTCTCTCCAATTTCCATTACAGAGTTCATATCATGGGTATTAATTACCGTCGTAATATTGTATTCTTTTGTAATTTCTTGAATCAAATTATCAATTACTGTAGCTGTTTTAGGGTCTAAACCTGAATTTGGTTCATCACAAAATAAGTATTTTGGATTGTTTACAATAGCGCGGGCAATAGCCACACGTTTTTGCATTCCTCCAGAAATTTCAGAAGGTTTTTTATGGTGTGCTTCGATAAGATTGACACGTTCAATAACAAAATCGACACGTTCTTTAATTTCTTTAGGGGTTTTATTGGTAAACATTTTCAAGGGGAAACCAATATTTTCTTCTACAGTCAAACTGTCAAACAAGGCACTCCCTTGGAATACCATTCCAATTTCACTTCGAAGTTCACGCTTTTCATCCTTATTCATTTTTCCATAAATTCGGTCATTGAAAGCTATAGTGCCTTTGTCAATCTCATGAATCCCTAATAATGATTTGATAAAAACGGTTTTACCTGAACCACTTTGACCGATGACTAAACTAGTTTGTCCTGCTTCAAAAGTAGTACTAATTCCTTTTAGTACTTTTTGCTCTCCAAATCGTTTCTCTATGTTTTTTACTTCAATCATTAGCTTAACAAAATTTGAGTCAGTATATAGTTCAGAAGAATAATTACAACCGATGTCCACACAAATGAAATAGTACTTGCTTTACCCACCTCAAGCGCTCCACCTTTCATGTAGTACCCATGAAAAGAGGGAATAGTAGCTAAGATAAAAGCAAAAGACAAGGTTTTTATGAAGGCATAAGTAATATGGAATGGGATAAAATTAATTTGCACACCATCAATAAAGTCTTGTTGAGATGCAAATCCACCATAAACGGCAGCAAGATATCCTCCAAATATTCCTAAAAACATTGAAATTCCAATCACAAAAGGGTATAATAAAAGGGCAACTATTTTTGGAAAAACTAAGTAATTTAAAGAGTTGACCCCCATTACTTCTAAAGCATCAATTTGTTCAGTTACTCGCATAGTTCCAATGCTGGAAGTGATAAACGAACCCATTTTCCCAGCCATTACTATTGAGATAAAAGTAGGTGCAAACTCTAAAATTACAGATTGACGTGTTGCAAATCCAATTAAGTATCTTGGAATTAAGGGATTGGTTAAGTTTAGTGCGGTTTGAATAGCTACAACACCACCTACAAAAAAGGAAATAAAACTTACAATTCCTAACGAATCAATAATCAAGTCATCGATTTCTTTTAGTATTAATTGTTTCATCACACTCCACTTTACAGGTCTGTTGAACATGTCTTTCAACATTAAGAAATAGCGGCCTATTTGCGATAAATATTTGAGGAGCATCATAGTTTAAAAATATGGGCTAAATTACAAAAAATGTAATGTCTTTAGGTGATTTGAATAAGGAGTTTTGCAATTAGAATTATCGAAAAAGTTTGGCTTTCATTTTTTGTAATCGATATTTTCTAATAAACTGTGCTTGATCAGCAGTTACTAATAGAGGTCTATTGGCAATTTTTGCTTTCAAAAATCCAATTAAATAATCAATAAATAAAAAAGGTTTGCCTTTTCGCATCGCTAATTTCAATGAAGCGATAGCAGTGATTGTAAAACCATAACCCAAAGTGTAAAATGCTTCACCTTGTTTGTAGCGGGCAGTTTTGTTGTAATTAGCTCCTGTTGGTTTTAAGTGTTTTACGTGTAAACTTTCGTCAGTCATCACTTTCCAATTGTAGAATTTACACAACAATTCGTCAACAGTGTCCCAGCCCATTTGCGCTCTTAGGCCTCCGATTTGTTTGAAAGTTGCTTTTCGATAGGCTTTTAACGCACCGCGAATGTGATCTTTATCGGTTAAATTTTCTAAAATCCATTCTCCATTTTTTTCGATGTAACAAAAACCACCTACCATTCCAATAGAGGCATCCGATTCAAAATGAGAAATGATGGTTTCAAAGTAATTGGATGGAAAAATCAAATCGGAATCTGCTTTTACAATCAAATCGTAGTCTTCGTCTATAGATTCTAATCCTTTTTGAAAAGCCTGAATTACTTTACTTCCTGGTAAATGAATCGCGCTGGAGGTTTTGGTTACCAGTGAAATCCATGGGTGTTTTTCTGCGAAATCCAAAACTATATCTGGAGTTCTATCAGTTGAATTGTCATTCACTACAATTACTTTCGTCGGAAGAACAGTTTGATCTACTAACGATTGTAATGTTAAAGCAATAAATTGTTCTTCATTGTAAGTAGGAATAACGATATAATACTTCATTATTTTATTTTTTCGGCGTAAACGATGTAATATCTTGGAGTGAAAAAACGCAACAAAGGTCTAAATCCAATCTTTTTTACAGGGTGTGTAAATTTCTCTCTTGCAATGATTTTCCAGCCTGTTTTTTCTAATAACCAGTCCAATTGCCAGTCTTCAAATTCATGATAATGTCTATCCCACATATCTGTTTTACTTCTGTAAGCTGGGGAAAACCACAAACGAAGCGGAATCGAAATCAATAATTTGTCTGATTTTACATTTTGTAAAATAGTGTACGGATTGAGTAAATGTTCGAAAATTTCAAAGGCGGTAAAAACAGTGTAGTTTTCGTTTTGTAAAGCACTTTGATTGTTGTCTAAATCTTCTCCTGAAGTATTTTTTACAGTGTATCCATTTTCAATCATAATTTTTGAAAACGGATTAGGAACACCTAAATCAAAAATAGTTTCTGAAGTAGCAATGTGTTTTTGTAAAAAATCTAAAGTGTGTTTGAACCTTTTATTTGGAAACGTTTTTTCGTACATATTGATAGTAAGGAACGGTCTAAAATCCGTTCTATTTTGTTAAAGCAACAAAGATAAATAAAGTTTTGAATTTTAAACTTTTAAAGAGTAGGATATCAATAAGAAATCCGCAGCTTATGAGATAAACTGCGGATTAGAGATAATTACATTGAGTTTAATATCGGTATACAAAAGCATTGATATTCATTCCTGCTCCTACCGATGCAAAAATTAAAACATCACCTTTATTGATTTCTTGATTTTCGATTTTACCCTGAAGCACTTGGTCGAAAAGCGTTGGTACGGTAGCCACGCTGCTGTTTCCTAAATCATGAATACTCATTGGCATTACGTCTTTTGGAGGTGTTTTTCCGTACAATTTGTAGAAACGATGTACAATAGCTTCATCCATTTTTTCATTGGCTTGGTGAATCAATATTTTTTTGACATCATCAATGCCTAGTCCACTTTTTTCCAAACAACTTTTCATAGCTGAAGGCACGTTGCTTAATGCAAATTCATAGATTTTACGTCCATACATTTTGATGTATTTAGTGTCTGGGTCTAAATTGGAATTATACGATTTTCCGAAGAATAAGTAGCCTGCTTCGTCATTAGCAAATGTAGCGCTTTCATAAGATAGCATTCCACTTGCATCATCTGATGCTTCTATAATGGATGCTCCAGCTCCGTCAGAATAAATCATTGAATCTCGGTCGTGGTCATCCACTACTCGTGATAAAGTCTCTCCACCAATTACCAAACAACGTTTTGCCATGCCAGATTTGATAAAAGCATTGGCTTGTAAAACACCTTCTATCCATCCCGGACAACCAAAAAGAAGATCGTAAGCGACGCATTTTGGGTTTTGAATTTGTAATTTATGTTTTACTCTTGTGGCTAAACTCGGCAACATATCCGATTGGATTGTCCCGTGTTTTACGTCGCCAAAGTTGTGCGCAAAAATAATATAATCAATGGTTTCAGGATCTATATTGGCGTTAGCTATTGCTTTTTGGGCAGCAAAATAGCCTAAATCAGATGAGGTGTATTGATCGTTAGCATAGCGTCTGTTTTCAATTCCAGTAATACTCTTAAATTTATTGACTACTACTTCGTTTGGATATCCAAAAGGACTTCCGTCTTCATTTAAGAAAACATGATCAGAAAAATCAGTGTTGCTAACGCTTTTTTCAGGAATATAACTTCCTATTCCGCTTATTTTGATGTTCATAAAGTATGATATTATGTTACGAAAATATCATTTTTATTCGGAATTATTGCATAAAAACTATTTTTGGTCGATTTATTATTAATTTTTTAATAATAATATTTGAAAAATAATAATTTGGTAATTATTTCTCTTGTTGCGCAATTTTTATTTGCATTATGGTAGATAAATTATGGGCTTGGTTTTTCATTCGCTCACAATTGAATCCTTCGAAATTTTCATTGATAGCTGCTTCAAAATGAGTGAGCCAAATGTCAAATAGCTCTTTGGATAAATAAGATTTAGCATTCACATCTAAATGAATTTGGGTGAGATTATTGACATAACCACCAGTTCCTAAGATCGCTTGTGACCAAAAAGTAACCAGAATAGGCAAGTGTTCTTCTAATTTTATTTTGACTACATCAGTAAAAATATAGCTGATGCTATCGTCAGCCAATAATTTTTTGTAGAATTCATCTACTACAATATAGATTTCTTCTGGAGTTTGAATGTCTTTCATTTTTGAAATAAGTTTCGAGTTTTAGGTTTAGCTTCGCTATGTTCAACTTCTTCTCAAGTCAAGTTTCAAGTTGTAAAAAAAGTTCAAGATTAAATATAAACCTTGAACTTTTAAACTTTTAAACCTGAAACTTTAAACTAAAGCTTACATATAGGCTTCAATTGGAGCACAAGAACAAACTAAATTTCGATCTCCATAGGCATCATCTACACGACGAACACTTGGCCAAAATTTATTTTCTGCAATGTATTCCAACGGGAAAGCCGCTTCTGCTCTAGTGTATGGGAAATCCCAAACATCAGCCGTAAGCATGGCTTGTGTATGTGGTGCGTTGTGTAAAACCGTATTGTGGTTGTCTGCGGTAGCCACCTCAATCTCTTTTCTAATAGCAATCAAGGCATCACAAAAACGATCTAATTCGGCTACATCTTCCGATTCTGTTGGTTCAATCATTAACGTTCCTGCAACCGGGAAAGAAACCGTTGGAGCGTGGAAACCGTAATCCATTAAACGTTTGGCAATATCAGTAACTTCCACACCTTGTTGTTTGAAAGCACGACAATCTAAAATCATTTCGTGAGCCGCTCTTCCCATTTCCCCAGAGTAAAGAACAGGGTAGTGGTCTTCTAAACGCACTTTCATATAATTAGCATTCAAAATGGCATACTTAGTAGCATTCGTTAATCCTTCTGAACCTAACATCGAAATGTAGCCGTACGAAATTAAACAGACTAAAGCCGATCCATAAGGCGCTGCTGAAATAGCCGAAATAGCTTGGTTTCCACCTGTTGGAATAATTGGATTTGTTGGTAAAAACGGAACTAATTTTTCGTTCACACAAATTGGTCCTACACCAGGTCCGCCACCACCGTGAGGAATAGCAAAGGTTTTGTGTAAGTTCAAGTGACAAACATCTGCGCCAATGGTCGCCGGATTCGTTAATCCTACTTGCGCATTCATATTAGCACCATCCATATAGACTAAACCGCCATTCTCGTGGATTAGATTGGTAATTTCAATGATTGAACTTTCAAAAACACCATGAGTTGATGGATAGGTTACCATTAAGCAAGACAAACGATCTTTGAATTCAATGGCTCTAGCGCGTAAATCTTCTACGTCAATATTTCCTTCTGGAGTTGTTTTGGTTACAATAATTTCCATTCCTGCCATCGCTGCTGATGCCGGATTGGTTCCATGAGCTGATGAAGGAATCAAACACACATTTCTATGGTCATCACCTCTTGACAAGTGATAGGCTCTAATGGTCATTAAACCTGCGTATTCGCCTTGCGCTCCTGAATTAGGTTGTAAAGTTGTACCCGCAAAACCAGTTACCACATTCAATTGGTGTTCTAGTTTTTTCAACATGATTTGGTACCCTTCTGCTTGTTCAATTGGTGCAAATGGGTGAATGCTGTTCCAGTTGGCCATCGATAAAGGTAGCATTTCGGCAGCAGCGTTCAATTTCATAGTACAAGAACCTAATGAAATCATGGAATGATTCAAGGACAAATCTTTGCGCTCTAATTTTTTGATATAACGCATCAACTGACTTTCAGAATGATGGTTGTTGAATACTTCGTGTTGTAAGAAAGTTGAGGTTCTTTCTAAGTTTTTAGGAACCATTGTTTCATTTACAAATTCATTAATTTGCACATTTGACTTCCCTAATGCTTCAGCAAAAATAGATACAATGTGGTTTAAATCTGCTAATGAAGTGGTTTCGTTTAATGAAATTGAAATGGTTTCTCCATCTACATAAAAGAAGTTTACTTCATTTTTTTCTGCAACCGCTTTTACTTTAGTTGCATCTGCTTTAACCAAAAGGGTATCGAAGAAAGTAGTATTGGTTTGGTAAATACCTAATTGATTTAAGGCTTCCGCCAAAGTCACTGCAGATGCGTGAACTTTATTAGCAATGTATTTCAGTCCTTTTGGCCCGTGATAAACAGCGTACATTCCAGCCATAACCGCTAATAAAACTTGAGCAGTACAGATGTTTGAAGTTGCTTTTTCACGTTTGATGTGTTGCTCACGAGTTCCCAAAGCCATTCGTAAAGCTCTTTTTCCATTCGCATCAATAGTTACCCCAATGATTCTTCCTGGCATCGAACGTTTGTGTTCTTCTTTAGTGGCAAAATAAGCAGCGTGTGGTCCGCCATAACCTATTGGAATCCCAAATCGTTGTGAAGTTCCTACCACTACATCAGCTCCCATTTCTCCCGGAGGAGTTAATTTGGCTAACGATAAAAGATCCGCTGCTACAGCAACTTTTATTTCGTTAGTATGTGATTTGGCAATAAAACCAGCATAGTCATTAACTTGACCGTATTTTCCAGGATATTGCAACATGGCTCCAAAAAAATCAGAAGAGAAATCAAATGTTTCATGATTTCCAACCACTAATTCTATTCCTTTTGGAGTAGCGCGTGTTTCTAATACCGATAATGTTTGAGGTAAAATTTCTTCTGAAACGAAGAATTTCTTTATGTTATTTTTCTTTTGGTCACGAGAACGCACATCGAATAACAAAGCCATCGCTTCGGCTGCTGCCGTACCTTCATCAAGTAATGAGGCATTAGCGATTTCCATTCCTGTTAATTCGATAATGGTAGTTTGATAGTTTAAAATCGCTTCTAAACGACCTTGTGCGATTTCTGCTTGGTAGGGTGTATAAGCGGTATACCAACCTGGGTTTTCAAAAATATTTCTTTGAATTACGGCAGGAACAACAGCAGGGTGATACCCTAAACCGATATATGATTTAAACACTTTGTTTTTACTTCCCAATTCTTGAATATGACTTAAGTACTCGTATTCAGTCATTGGATCGTCTAACTCTAAGTCTTTTTTAAGACGAATATCTGTTGGGATAGTTTCGGCAATTAATTGGTCAAGTGAGTCAACTCCAATAGTTTTAAAAAGGTGTTGTAGGTCACTTTCTCTTGGACCTATATGGCGTAAAGCAAATGCGTCTGTTTTCATTTATATAGTATAAAAGTAAATAGGGTTGTGTTTTAATTCGATGTTGTTTTCAGACAAAGAATTCGCAAGCAAAAGTAATTATTAAACTTGTATTTTTAAGTTCAACAAATGGTAATGTTTTGAGAATTTGTTAACCAAAATCAGGTCTTATTAACAGATTTGTTAGTTTTGCAGCATGCTAACTTTTAGAAAAATAGTAGATTTCTATATTCATTCTTCAATTCATGTTGGAGTAGCTGTGTTTTGTCTAGTGCAGCTAAGTGTTCCTCAATGGACTAGTTATTCGTTTTTGGTTTTTTTTGGGACAGTTGTAGGTTATAATTTTTTGAAATATTCCGAATGGTTTCTGTCAAACAAGCGTTTACGATACAATATTATTGGGATACTAAGTGTTTCTGTAGTAGCTGCGATAGGATTTTTGTTGCTCTTTTTGGAGCAAGACGCCGCGATACAGTTCGATTTGTTAGTGGCTTTAGGATTGGTTGTGTTGTATCCTTTAATCCGTAAATTGGGTTGGTTGAAACCTTTCTTTGTCAGTATTGTTGTGAGTTATATCACGGTGGCTGTTCCGTTGAAGGCTAGTGCAGACGTTGCTTGGTTTTTTGTGCAACGATTCCTTTTGCTTTCTAGCTTGATGATTCCTTTTGAAATTTCGGATAGCATGACTGATGCTGTTTCTTTGCAAACTCTACCTCATTTGTTTGGAGTTGCAAGAACAAAACAAATAGGTTATGTATTAGTAGGGTTGTATTGTGTTGCCTCTTTTCATGCATTATCCATACACTATCCATGCCTTATCTATGCTTTATCTTCAGGAGTAGCGATTTATTTTTCTTCCCCAAAAAGGAGTTGGTATTACACCTCCTTTTGGGTGGAGAGTTTGCCAATAGTATGGTGGTTAATCTCGATTGTATTGAAATAAAAAAACCGAAGTAATTAACTCCGGTTTTTATACATTTTACAATCTAATATTCTAAATCAACCCTGCGCGTTTCAATAACGCTTCTGGTTTTGGTTCCTGACCTCTAAAACGTTTGTACAATGTCATTGGGTGTTCTGTGCCACCTTTTGAAAGTACATTATCTTTGAATTTGGTAGCGACTTCTTTATTGAAAATCCCTTTTTCTTGGAAATAGGCAAACGCATCTGCATCTAATACTTCGGCCCATTTGTAGCTGTAGTATCCCGAAGAATACCCACCTTGAAAAATATGAGAGAAAGAAACGCTCATGCAGTTTTCGGTTACATCTGGATACAGACTAGTACCATCAAAAGCTTCTTTTTCAAACGCTTTGACGTTCGTAATTTCTGTTGGGTTATTACTATGGAAAGCCATGTCTAATAGTCCAAAACTCAATTGGCGCAACGTAGCCATTCCTTCTAAGAAACTGGCACTTTCTTTAATTTTTTCTACATATTCTTGCGGAATGATTTTGCCTGTTTCATAATGTTTGGCAAACAGCGCTAAGGCTTCGGGTTCGTAACACCAATTTTCCATCACTTGCGAAGGCAATTCTACAAAATCCCAATATACCGAAGTGCCTGACAAACTTGGATAAGTAGTATTTGCCAACATACCGTGTAAACCGTGTCCGAATTCATGAAACAAAGTAGTTACTTCGTTGAACGTTAATAGAGAAGGTTTGGTTGGAGTAGGCGGTGTAAAATTACACACATTCGAAATATGTGGTCTTTCATTTATCCCATTTTGAATGTATTGAGGCTTGTAGGATGTCATCCAAGCTCCGTTACGTTTTCCTTTTCTAGGGAAGAAGTCGGCGTAGAAAAGTGCTACCAACTCGTTTTTTTCGTCCAAAACTTCAAAGGTTTGCACATCAGCATGGTATTTGTCAATATCGAAAATCTCTCTGAATGTTAAACCAAATAGTTTGTTAGCAATCGTGAATGCCCCGTTCAACACGTTTTCTAATTTGAAATACGGTTTTAAAAGCTCGTCATCCAAATTGAATAATTTTTGTTTCAATTTTTCAGAATAATAGGGACCGTCCCATTTTTCTAATTGGTCAATGCCATCTAGATCTTTGGCGAAAGCCGTTAATTGAGCAAATTCTTTTTCGGCTGCTGGCTTGGCTTTGGCTAACAAATCATTTAAAAAGGTTTTTACTTGATCCGGATGTTGTGCCATACGCTCTTCCAAAACAAAGTGAGCGTGTGTTTCATAGCCTAATAAATTGGCGCGTTCGTAACGCAATTTGGCAATTTGTAACGTGATTTCTTGGTTGTCAAATTCATTATTTTGAAAGGCTTTTTTACCTGCGGCAATGGTGATTTCTTTTCGCAATTCGCGGTTATCAGCATAGGTTACAAAAGGCAAGTAACTAGGAAAGTCTAAAGTAAAAATCCAGCCTTCCATCTCTTTCGATTTGGCTAAAGCATTTGCCATTTCGATAGCTCCTTCAGGCAAGCCTTTTAAGTCGGTTTCATTAGTGATGTGCAGTTGGTAGTTATTGGTTTCTGCCAAAACATTTTCGCCAAAAGTTAGTTTTAGCTTGGCTAATTCGGTATCGATTTCGCGTAAGCGTGATTTTTTATCTTCAGCAAGTAAGGCTCCGTTTCGGGCAAAACTTTTGTATTTTTTATCTAATAAAGTCGCTTGTTCAGGAGTTAGATTTAAAGTATCTTTTTTATCGTAAATCGCTTTGACTCTTTGGAACAAGTTTTCATTTAAAGAAATATCATTGCTAAAAGCAGTTAAAATCGGTGATACTTCTTGTGCGATTTTTTGCATTTCGTCGCAGGTTTCTGCCGAATTCAAATTAAAGAAAATCGAGGATAAGCGATCCAACGCTTGCCCTGAAAAATCCAGCGCTTCAATCGTATTTTCAAAAGTAGGCGTAGCTGAATTGTGAGTAATCGCTTCTATTTCAGCTCTTGCACTCGCAATTGTAGCTTCAAAAGCGGGTTGGTAGTCGCTCATTTGAATCTGAGAGAAAGGTGCAGAATTGTATTTGGAATTGAATGTTGAGGTTAAAATGTTCATTGTACAATTTAGTTTCTTTATTTTTAACCATTAAGGGATTAAGAAAAATTAAGTATGATTACTGAATCAAAATCTTAATGAACCTTAATCCCTTAATGGTTTTACTATTATTTTTTTAACCCTTCGGAAGCTTTGATTACAGTTTCTTTTAAGCCTTGTTTGTAGGCGATGATTTTGTCTAAAACACATTTGTCGTGGCTTCCAATAATTTGCGCTGCCAAAATCCCTGCGTTTTTTGCTCCATTCAATGCTACAGTCGCTACAGGTACCCCGCCTGGCATTTGTAAAATGGACAAAACTGAATCCCAACCATCAATAGAATTGCTTGATTTAACCGGAACTCCAATTACTGGGAGTGGACTCATAGAAGCCACCATTCCTGGTAAATGGGCTGCGCCACCTGCACCTGCAATAATTACTGAAATTCCATTTTCGTGTGCCTTTTTGCTAAAATCGAATAGTTTTTCAGGGGTTCTGTGTGCCGAAACAATATCTACTTCGGTTTCGATATCAAATCCTTTTAAAATGTCGATGGCTTCTTGCATTACTGGCATATCCGAAATGGAACCCATTATTATTGCTACTTTACTCATATTTTTATTTTTTTGAACACAGATTTCACAGATTTGATTTGTGCTAATTTGTGAAATCGGTGTTATTTTACTTCACTAATTACTCTTATTGAATTCTTCACTTCTTCCGCAATTTTCCTTGCTTCGTTCACGTCTTCGTTGACAATGGTGACGTGTCCCATTTTTCTAAAAGGGCGGGTTTGTTTTTTGCCGTAAATGTGTGGCGTAACGCCATTCCATCCTAATATTTTTTCAATATTCTCATAAATCACTTGTCCTGAATAACCTTCGGAACCCACCAAATTCACCATAATTCCGGCAACTTTACTGTCGGTATTACCTAAAGGCAAATCTAAAATGGCACGCAAATGGTTTTCAAATTGAGAGGTATAGCTGGCTTCAATCGAATAATGTCCTGAATTGTGCGGTCTTGGAGCGACTTCATTGACTAAAATTTCGTCTTCTTCCGTTTGAAACATTTCCACAGCCAATAGTCCTACGTGATGGAATTGTTGTGAAACGTTCAATGCAATGGCTCTCGCTTTTTCAGCTACTTTCTCATCAATTCGTGCTGGACAAATGACATATTCTACTTGATTGGCTTCGGGATGAAATTCCATTTCTACAACAGGATAGGTTTTGATTTCGCCTGATGGGTTGCGACATACAATTACCGCCAATTCATTTTTGAACGGAATCATTGCCTCAGCAATACATTCTACATTGGGTAATTCGTCTAAATCAGTTGCTTTACGAACTACTTTTACTCCGTTTCCATCGTAACCAAATTCGGTGCATTTCCATACAAAAGGCATTTGGATTGCTGATTGCTGATTGTTGATTGCTGATTTTAGATCTTGAAGATTTTCAAATCGTTGATGAGGTGCTGTTGGAATATTATGTTGGGTATAGAAATCTTTTTGGATTCCTTTGTTTTGAATTAATTTCAAAGTTTTTGGCGAAGGATAAACAGGTAAACCTTCAGCTTCTAATTGTACTAAAGCGTCAAGGTTGACCAATTCGATTTCAAAAGTTAAAACGTCTACTTTTTTTCCGAAGTTGTATACCGTGTCAAAATCCATTAAGTCGCCTTGAAAGAATTGATTGCAGGCAATTTTACAGGGAGCTTCGTCACTTGGGTCTAAAACGTAAGTTTGAATGTCAAATTTTCGGGTGTCAAACAATAGCATTTTACCCAATTGACCACCACCTAAAATTCCTAATTTAAAATCGGAAGAAAAATAATTCATTTGTTTTCTCTTTTACTTCAACTATTGGGCTTTTGTTGCCTATGTGTGCAAAGATACTTAGTCCGTTGATAATTAACAATTGATAATGCATAATTCGTAGTTGTAAAATTACAAATTCCCCGTCTTTTATAGATTGTCCAATCCGAATTCAGTATATTTGCTCTTTATTTTTAAAAAGAATAATGATTCAACTTCACGACAAGCAATTTGTACCCTTTATTTCTGCCAAGGAAATAGATCTTGCAATCGCTAAAATGGCAGCGCAAATAACCGCTGACTTTTCAGATGAAATCCCTGTATTTATTGGGGTCTTGAACGGAGCTTTTATGGTGGCTTCAGACTTGATGAAATGTTATGATTCGCCTTGTGAAGTCAGTTTTGTTAAAATGGCTTCTTATGAAGGGACTTCTTCTACCGAAGAGGTAAAACAGTTAATTGGTTTGAATCAAGATTTAACTGGTAGGACTGTAATTGTGATTGAAGACATTGTTGATACAGGTACTACATTAGTAGCTTTGAAGGCATTATTCGAAAGTAAAAACGTCAAGCATTTTAAGGTTGCTACCTTATTTTTTAAACCAGAGGCCTATACGAAAGAGTTGCCAATAGATTATGTAGGGATTCGAATTCCTAATAAATTTATTGTTGGCTATGGTTTGGATTATGATGGATTGGGTCGTAATTTGCCAGAAGTATATCAATTGAAAGACTAATTAAACCATATTTACAACACAAAAACAGCATTTAGAAGATGATTAACATTGTTTTATTTGGGAAACCAGGAGCAGGAAAAGGAACTCAAGCCGAATTTTTAAAAGGGAAATACAATTTGACACACCTTTCAACAGGAGATATTTTTAGATTTAATATTAAAAATGAAACTGAATTAGGAAAATTAGCCAAAACCTATATGGATAAGGGTGATTTAGTTCCTGATGAGGTAACTATTCAAATGTTGCAATCCGAAGTAGATAATAATCCACATTCAGCAGGTTTTTTATTTGATGGTTTTCCAAGAACATTGGCTCAAGCAGGAGCATTGGATCGCTTTTTGGAATCAAAAGGGCAACAAATTACAGCTACTGTAGCTTTGGAGGCAGATGATGAAATCTTAGTACAACGTTTGTTAGAAAGAGGAAAAACTTCAGGAAGACCAGACGATCAAGATGAAGAAAAAATCAGAAATCGTTACCAAGAATACAATGAAAAAACCGCTCCTTTGATGGGGTATTACAAAGAGCAAGGGAAGTTTTATGCTGTTGACGGCATAGGTTCAATTGCAGAAATTACAGAACGATTGAGTACTGTAATCGATAATTTATAATAGATCACAAAATGTTTGAAATTTTGGATTGAAAAGAAACCTTCGTTTGGTTATCTTTAAATCTAACTTTAAACTTTTAATACAATACAATTGGAACTACTCATTATACTTTTTTTAATTCTTTTGAACGGTGTTTTCTCAATGTCGGAAATCGCGTTGATTTCTTCGCGAAAGAGCCGATTAGAGACCGCTGCTAAAAAAGGAAATAAAAGCGCTAAAACAGCACTTGATTTGGCTAATTCGCCAAACAAATTCCTTTCTACAGTTCAAATAGGAATTACACTTATTGGGATTTTAACCGGTATCTATAGTGGTGATAAAATCACTGAAGATGTCGAATATTTTGTAAGTGGATTCGAAGCGATTGCACCTTATGCGCATTCAGTTGCGGTGGGAATTGTAGTAGTGATTTTGACTTTTTTCTCTCTAGTTTTAGGGGAATTATTACCTAAACGTATTGGTTTAAATCATCCAGAAGCTATTGCAAAAGCGATGGCGATGCCCATGAAAGTGATATCCATTATTACGGCTCCTTTTATTTGGTTATTAACTACTTCTACGGAGTTTTTATTAAAAATTCTTCAAATCAAGCCCACGGCAGATGGGAAAGTAACCGAAGAAGAAATTAAGGCTATTATTAAAGAGGGTACTGAAGTAGGAGAGGTGCAAGAAATTGAGCAGGACATTGTGGAGCGTGTGTTTCACATTGGGGATAGAAAAGTCAACTCGTTGATGACGCATCGTAGCTCGATGGTGTATCTTTCTATGGATGACACTTTAGAGGAAATTAAATCGAAAGTGTTAGACGAATTGCATTCTGTTTATCCTGTTTGTGAAGAGAATTTAGATGAGGTGGTTGGCGTTGTGTTTCTGAAGGATTTGTTTGCCAATTTTGAGAAAGGTAACTTTGATTTACGTTCTATAGCTAGAGAACCATCTTATTTTATCGAACATACATCAGCGTATAAAGCATTAGAAAATTTCAAGAAAACTAAAGTGCATTATGCGTTTATTACCGATGAATATGGAGTTTTTCAAGGAATTATTACCTTGAATGATATTTTAGAGGCACTGGTAGGAGATGCAGCTGATTTTGATGACGATGAGTATAAGTTGATTGCCCATGAAGACGGCTCATGGCTAGTTGATGGACAGTATTCACTGCATGATTTCTTGACTTATTTTGATATGGATGAGTTAACGACTGATTATGAGGTGACTACCGTAAGTGGATTTATTATAACTGAATTGGGTGCTATCCCTAAAGAAGGTGATAAGTTGATTTGGAATAAATTAGAGTTTGAAGCTCAAAAAATGGATGGTGTAAAGATTGATAAAATTTTAATCACTACTTTGAAAGAATAATAAACTAATCAGTGGTTAGTATTTTGTTGGGAGAATTAAAAATGATACGGGAGGAATAACAATTGTCGTCAGAAGGTTTTTTGGAATTAAAAATTTCCGAACACTTTAGACTGATGGCTGAAAACTAAGAAAAGATGACAGAAGGTAACTTCGTAGATTACGTTAAAATATATGTTTCTTCTGGTAAAGGAGGAAAAGGCTCTACTCATTTGCATAGAGAAAAGTTTATTGAAAAAGGAGGTCCAGATGGTGGAGATGGTGGTCGTGGAGGACATGTGTATTTAGTTGGAAATAAAGGGCTTTGGACATTGTTTCACCTGAAATTTGCTCGTCACGTCAAAGCCGGTCACGGTGGCGATGGAGGTGGAGATCGAAGTACAGGAGCCGATGGTGATGATAAATACATTGAAGTACCTTTGGGAACAGTAGTCAAAGACAAAGAAACTGGAGAGGTTTTATTTGAAATTACCGAAGACGGTGAGAAGAGAATTTTAGCTCAAGGAGGTAAAGGAGGACTTGGTAACTGGCATTTTAGAAGTTCTACAAATCAAACGCCACGCTACGCACAACCTGGTTTGTTGGGTGTGGAAATGGATGTAATTTTAGAATTAAAAGTCCTAGCTGATGTTGGTTTGGTTGGTTTTCCTAATGCAGGAAAATCTACTTTACTTTCTGTTTTGACTTCGGCTAAGCCAAAGATTGCAGATTATCCTTTTACCACTTTAAAACCAAATCTTGGAATTGTAGCCTATCGAGATTTTCAATCGTTTGTTATTGCTGATATTCCAGGAATTATTGAAGGTGCAGCTGAAGGGAAAGGGTTAGGACATTACTTCTTGCGTCATATTGAGCGTAATTCCACTTTGTTATTTTTAGTACCTGTGGATACACCAGATATTAAGGCTGAATATGATATTTTGGTGAACGAATTGACCAAATACAATCCGGAAATGTTAGACAAAGAACGTCTATTAGTGATTTCAAAAATTGACATGTTGGATGATGAGCTTAAGGCCGAACTTAAAACCGAATTAGATGTGGCTTTCAAAGATATACCGTATTTGTTTATTTCGTCAGTGGCACAGCAAGGCTTGACTGAATTGAAAGACAAACTATGGAATATGTTGAATAACTAAAGATATAATGTGTGTTAAATTAGAATCCGTTTCTTTTGAAGCGGATTTTTTTATGAAAAACCTTTACGATTTGAATGAAATAGAAGTATTAATTTCCTTATTTTTGAAATATGAATCGAGTGGTATTTCTTTTATTATTTATTCCAAGTATGCTTTGGTCTCAAGCTAATTTTGAGAAAGCAGAACAGCTTTTGGAATCTGGAAAAACAGAACAGGCTCGTGTATTGTTTGAAAGCATTTTAAAAGAGAATCCGTCTCATTTAAAAGCAATCGAATATTTAGGAGATATTGCAGGTCAAAATAAATCATGGGACAAGGCGCTTTTTTATTATAAGAAATTGAAGCAATTACAACCTGATGAAGCTAACTATTATTATAAATATGGTGGTGCATTGGGGATGAAAGCGAAAGAAGTGAATAAATTCAAGGCATTGGGAATGATTGATGAAATTAAATCATCGTTTGAAAAAGCCATAATTTTAGACCCGAAACATAAGGAATCGCGTTGGGCTTTAGTACTGTTGTATGTACAATTGCCCGGAATTATAGGTGGTAGCGAAGCCAAAGCAGTAGCTTATTCTAATGAGTTGATGCGTTTGTCGCCATTGGAAGGGTATTTGTCTAAAGGGTATATCGAAGAATATTTCGGTAGAAATAAAAAAGCAGAGCTGAATTATATTAAAGCTTTTGAGTTGACCAATTCAAAATTGGCTTTTCAAAAACTATACAATTTGTATTTGTACAAAATGAAAAATTCGGATAAAGCGAAACAATTAAAGGAACAATTTGAGAAATAAGCCTCCCCAACCCCTCCAAAGGAGGGGCTTAAAAAGAGGTAAATAAATAAACTAAAAATGATTAATACAAATAACACTCAAAGTATTCCCTCTATGGGGGCTAGGCGGCTACATTTTATCGCTATTGGCGGAAGCGCTATGCACAATTTAGCATTGGCTTTGCATAACAAAGGGTATCAGGTAACAGGAAGTGACGATGCTATTTTTGAACCTTCAAAATCTCGATTAGAAAAGAAAGGTATTCTGCCTGCTGAAATGGGTTGGTTCCCAGAAAAAATAACGAGCGATATTGAAGCTGTTATTTTAGGAATGCATGCCAAAGCAGATAACCCTGAGTTGTTGAAAGCACAAGAATTAGGATTGAAAATTTATTCGTATCCTGAATTTTTATACGAACAATCCAAAAATAAAACCCGAGTGGTTATTGGAGGTTCGCACGGAAAGACTACCATTACTTCGATGATTTTACATGTGATGCACTATCACAATATTGCGGTTGATTATATGGTGGGAGCTCAGTTAGAAGGCTTTGATACCATGGTCCATCTTACTGAAGAAAATGATTTTATGGTTTTGGAAGGCGATGAATATTTGTCTTCACCCATTGATAGACGCCCGAAGTTTCATTTGTATCAACCCAATATTGCGTTGATTTCGGGAATTGCATGGGACCATATTAATGTGTTTCCAACCTATGAAAACTATGTAGAGCAATTCGAAATATTCATTGGTAAAATCACTAATGGCGGAATTTTGGTATACAATGAAGACGATACTGAGGTGAAACGTGTTTCGGAAGCCGCTACGAATCCAATTCGTAAACTGCCTTATAGCACGCCTGCTTACACGGTAAACGATGGTGTAACGCTTTTAGAAACTCCAGAAGGACCAATGCCAATTGAAGTTTTTGGTGCCCATAATTTGAATAATTTGGCTGGTGCCAAATGGATTTGCCAAAATATGGGTGTGGATGAAGCCGACTTTTATGAAGCGATTGCGAGTTTCAAAGGAGCTTCTAAACGACTAGAAAAAATTGCCGAAGGTAAAGGAAAAGTAGCCTACAAAGATTTTGCGCATTCTCCAAGTAAAGTAGCGGCTACTACCAAAGCCGTAAAGGAACAATACCCTAATAGAACTTTAGTGGCTTGTTTAGAGTTGCATACCTATAGTAGTTTGAATGCTGAATTTTTAAAAGAATACGAAGGTGCTTTAGAATATGCTGATGAAGCGGTTGTTTTTTATTCGCCAGATGCGGTAAAAATCAAACAATTGGAAGAAGTAACCTACGAACAAATTGCCAAAGCGTTCAATCGAGAAGATTTGATTATTTATACCAATCCAGCCGAGTTTAAAAATTATTTATTCAACCGAAATTTAGATAATTCCGCTTTGTTGTTGATGAGTTCTGGAAATTATGGAGGATTAAATTTTGATGAAGTCAAACAATTAATAGAATAAGAATAACCCAAATTAATTACACATGGAAAACGCCCCCTTTCCCATTAGTAGTTGGTCCGAAGACGATAAGCCTCGGGAAAAACTCATGCTTAAAGGTAAAAGTGCTTTGAGCGATGCTGAACTGATTGCTATTTTGATTGGTTCTGGAAGTCGGAATGAATCAGCTGTTGATTTAAGCAAACGAATTTTGGCCAACGTTACTCATAATTTGAATGCTTTAGGGAAACAGAGTTTGTCTCAATTGATGCAATTCAAAGGAATAGGAGAAGCTAAGGCGATTTCTATTGTTGCAGCACTAGAATTAGGTAGAAGACGTAGGGCAGAAGAAGCGGTTGAATTGACTAAAATCACCTCTAGTAAAGTGATTTTTGAATTGATGCAACCTATTATTGGAGAGTTGCCTCATGAAGAATTTTGGATTGTGTATTTGAATAATTCCAACAAGGTCATTTCGAAAACACAATTGAGTAAAGGCGGAATAACGGGAACGGTGGTTGATGTGCGATTGGTGTTTAAAATGGCACTCGAACAAGGAGCTACCTCATTGGTTTTGTGTCATAATCATCCCTCGGGTAGTTTAAAACCCAGTGAAGCAGACAAGCAAATTACGCAGAAATTAAAACGAGCAGGTGAGAGTTTGGAAATACTTATTTTAGACCATTTGATAGTTACTGAAACGAGTTATTTTAGTTTTGTTGACCAAGGAATTTTATAAAAATTGAAATGAAAAATAAATCGATACAACATATTTTTTTTGATTTGGATCATACCCTTTGGGATTTTGACAAAAATTCTGAAATGGCATTTGACACTATTTTTAAGCAACATCATCCTGAGATTGCAACAGTTCATTTCATTGAAAAATATGCGCCTATCAATCAAGCGTGTTGGAAATTATACCAATACGACAAAATTACTCACGAAGAGTTGCGCTATAAAAGGCTGAAAGATACGTTTGATGCCTTGGATTATGTAATTTCAGACGAAGCTATTCATCAAATAGCGGATGATTACATTACTTTTTTGCCTGATAATAATCATTTGTTTGATGGGGCAATTGAGATTTTAGACTATCTTAGTTCACACTATCAGTTGCATATTATCACCAACGGTTTTGCTGGTGTACAATATAAAAAAATAGCCAATTCGAAGATTGAAACTTATTTTGAAACAATTACTAATTCTGAGATGGCAGGAGTAAAGAAACCGAATCCTATTATCTTTCAACATGCTTTGGATTTGGCTCAAGCAAAGAAAGAGCATAGTATAATGATTGGCGATTGTTTGGAAGCTGATGTTCAAGGCGCTTTAGATTTTGGAATAGACGCGCTATTTTTCAACCCAAATAATGAAATTGTTCCAGAAGGGATTATTCAAATTAATCATTTGTTAGAACTTAAAAACCATTTATAATGAAAAAACTAGTATTAGCATTCGTATTATTGACTTCATTTTGTTTTGCTCAAAACAGCAACAATTACAAAGCGGTCATTGTTCCATTGAAATTTGATTTTATTCGTACTAATAATCAGTACCGACTTTGTACGATGTCAAAAGCCAATTTGGTTAATGCAGGATTTACGGTGTTTTATGCGAATGAAATTCTTCCCAAGGAATACAACGATCGATGTGAATTGTTGTATTATGATATTGTGAAGGAAAATGCCTTTTTAGCTACTAAATTTCATATTGAATTAAAAGATTGTAGTGGTAATTTAATTTACAAATCAGACACAGGTTATACCAAAGAAAAAGACACAGAGTTAGCTTATTCAAAGGCATTGGACGAAGCATTTGTATCTGTAAAAAATTTACATTATAAATATGAAAAACTCAATGTTGCAACGCCTGTAGTAACACTGAAAGAGGAAGTTGTTCCAGTTGTTGCATCAGCAGTTTCAACCCCTGTAATCCAAAAATCAGATTCTAATTTAGTATATGCTCAAGCGACAGCTACTGGCTATCAATTAGTAGATGCGAGTCCGAAAGTGATTTTTAAATTGTATGTAACATCAAAATCTGATGTATATCTGGCTACAAAAGGAACTATTCAAGGCGCTTTTATTCAAAAAGACAAAGAATGGTTTTTTGAATATTATGAAAACGAAAAATTAGTTTCAGAAAAAGTAGCGGTGAAATTTTAGTATCCGTATTTGTCTTTCCAACGATTTTTTAAAAACTCTCGAGTACTGTTTTCTCTCGCATTATTTCCAGGTTCATAGATAGCAGTTCCTTTAAGTGATTCGGGTAAGAATTCTTGTTCGGCAAAATTATTGGCATAGTCATGCGAATATTTGTAGTCTTCTCCGTAACCTAGCTCTTTCATCAGTTGGGTTGGAGCATTGCGCAAATGAATAGGAACAGGTAAGTCACCTGTTTGTTTTACTATTTGTTGAGCTGTACCTATGGCAAGGTAGGAAGCATTGCTTTTGGGTGAAGTTGCTAAATAAACTGCACATTGGCTTAGTATAATCCGACTTTCAGGATAGCCAATTGTGGCGACGGCCTGAAAAGTATTATTAGCCATAATAAAGGCTGTGGGGTTGGCATTTCCAATATCTTCACTAGCAAGAATAAGCATTCTTCGCGCAATAAATTTTACGTCTTCACCACCTTCAATCATTCGGGCTAGCCAATAGACCGCTCCGTTTGGATCACTTCCGCGAATGGATTTAATAAAGGCAGAAACGATATCGTAATGTTGTTCTCCCGTTTTATCGTACAAAACAGTATTTTGTTGTACTAATTCGAATACACGATCGTTTGTAATTAAAATTTCATCCTCATTAGAGGCGTTTACGACGAGTTCAAAAAGATTTAATAGTTTCCGACCATCTCCACCAGAAAGTCGCAATAGCGCCTCTGTTTCGGCTAAATTTATTTTTTTGCCTTGTAAAATAACATCCGTATTCATTGCTCTGTGAAGCAGGGTCTCTAAGTCTTCTTTATTAAAAGCATTTAAGGTGTAAACCTGGCAACGGGATAAAAGGGCAGGTATTACTTCAAAACTAGGATTTTCAGTTGTTGCTCCAATGAGTGTAATCCATCCTTTTTCTACAGCAGCTAACAGAGAATCTTGCTGTGATTTGCTAAATCGATGAATCTCATCGATAAACAAAATAGGATTTTTGGAAGTAAAGAGTCCGCCACTTTGTTTCGCTTTTTCTATCACATCACGAATGTCTTTTACCCCAGAGTTAATTGCACTCAGGATATAAAATGGACGTTTTGATTCTTGCGAAATAATTTGAGCTAAAGTGGTTTTTCCTGTTCCAGGAGGTCCCCAAAAGATTAATGAAGGTATGATTCCTTTTTCAATTTGTTGCGTTAGCGAACCATTAGACCCCACAAGATGCTGTTGACTAATATAGTCTTCTAGTTGTTGTGGGCGTATGCGTTCGGCTAAAGGAGCTACCATTTTAATGGATTTATTTGTTTATAAGGTTATTTGGGGATATGTTTATTCGGTTATTTGTTAACTGTATTTAAATAGTATGCGATAACTTACATCTCCGTTGATTTGTAGATTTGTTTAGCTTCGCTGTCTTACCGCTTCGTATAAGAAGGCACCGCAAGCGACAGAAACATTTAGCGATCCAATAGTTCCGAACATAGGTAGTTTTGCTTTTTCATCAACAATTTTTAAAACAGAAGGGTTTATTCCTCTGTCTTCTGATCCCATGATGATTGCTACGGGTTCGTTTAATGCAATATCGTAGATGTTTTGTTCTGTTTTTTCTGTTGCGGCTACTGTTTTAATACCCGAACCTTGCAAATAAAAGATAGCGTCTTTAATATGTTCGACTTTACAAATAGGTACATTGAAAACGGCTCCAGCAGAGGTTTTTACGGTATCCCCATTTACGGGTGCTGAACCTGCTTTTTGAATAATAATTCCATTAACACCAGTACATTCAGCAGTTCTAATAATAGCGCCAAAATTACGCGCATCAGAGATTTGATCTAATATTAAGAATAAAGGTTGTTTCCCTGATTCCATAGTTGATTCAACTAAATGTTCTAGTTCCATAAAACCAATAGGAGAGATACTAGCTACTGCTCCTTGGTGGTTGTTAGGTGTTAGACGGTTTAGTTTTTCTACAGGGACGTAAGAAAAATTAATATTGGCACGTTTCATGACCTTCATTAAATCCTTCATCAGTTCGCCTGCAATTTCTTTTTGAATGAAGACTTTGTCCACTGCAGTTTCTGCTTGTATGGCCTCAATAATGGCACGTATTCCGAATATTATGTTTTCTTTTTCCATGTCGCAAAGATATAAAAAAAAACCACCAGCCAAAGGCTGATGGTTTTCAAATACTTGAAGAAATAAATATTAGAATTTATCCCAGAATATTTTTGTAGTTAAGTTATTACCACCAATTGCAGTGATAGCAGCAGTTACATTAGCTGTATTTAATGTTTGCTCTTTTGCAGGGTAAGAATAACGAACAGGTACTGAAGTTAAACCATTGTATGCTCCAGCTGGTGCAGCTAATACAGGGAAGTCTAATCTTCTGTAAGATGTCCAAGCTTCAAAACCTCTATTGTAAAGAGCTAACCAAGCTTGTTCTCCAATTTTTTGTTTGTAAGTACCTGTAGCAGTAGTATACGCTACATCAGTTCTTGCTAAATAAGTAGCAATATCTGCTGAAGCAACACCCCAATTTTGCATTGAAGCAGTGATACCAGCATTGTAGTGAGATTCTGCAGTTCCACCAACAGCAATACCTTTTGCTGCAGCTTCCGCCAACAAGAATTCTACTTCAGCGTAATCAAATAAAGTTCCAGGTAAAGTAGGACTTTCGATGGTAGCACTTACATGAGAAAAGTTTGTGTATGAGTTACCAGTTCCATAAATCCCACCTTTATAAGTGTTATCAGAAGCTAAAGTGAAATATTTAGCTCTTCTAGGATCAGACAAGGTGTTCATTTTGTCAACTAAAGTATTTGCAGGAACAAAATCATGTCTTCCACTAGCTACTAAATCTACATATAGTGGATTAGTGTTTGGTTGTGCTCCTAAGTACTGTAAATTAGTGTTATCTGCATTGCTAGAGATTAATCCAGCAGTAACCGCAGCAGTAATTTGAGATGCAGCATAAGCATGATCAGCATCATCCAAGTTAACAGCTAAACGTAAACGCAATGAATTAGCGAATTTTTTCCATTTAGCAGCTGAACCGCCATAAATTAAATCAGCTGATCCGAAACTATCAGTTGAAGTTAATAAACTTGCATCAGCAGTTAATCTAGCAATTAAATCTTTGTAGATTGTTTTTGCATCATCATACTTAGGTTGAGGATGTCCTTCAATGTCATTCGATTCAGTGTAAGGAACATCACCAAAAGTATCTACTAAAATACTGTAAGCATATACAATATGGATGTCAACAATCGCTTTTTTGTTGTTCAAAATAGCTGTTTCTGCTGGTGAAGCAGGAGTTTCAGCATCCAATTGTTTTTTAGCTGCTTTTAAGTCAGTTAATACATTACGGTATAATACTGTCCAGTGATTGTCAGGAATTGTACGTGTTGTAATGTTGTACTGACTTTCGTCAGGATACGTAGTTTCAGTCCATTGTTGCGCAAACATTCTGAATACATTGTAATTAACTGATGTACTAGTCATTTGATCAACTAATGCTTTTTGAGCTGAAGTAAATAAATACTCTGACTTCGTAGTACTAGGGTTTTTAGTATCTACATTTAAGCCTGTAATATCATCAGTACAAGAAACTGATAGTGCGATAAACGCAATTAATAATACTATCTTTTTCATAATTTAAAATTTAAATGTTAGGTTACATCCGATATTTCTTGTCGTTGGTAATGAACCTACAGAATAACCAGATGATAAGTTACCAGAAGCTAAACCACTTTCAGGATCTGCATCCGGTAGATTTTTATGGATGATCCATAAGTTAGACCCTACTATGCTGAATTTCATGTCAGTAAGCTTCAATTTAGCAACTAAAGATGATGGTAAGCTATATGTGATGTTTACTTCTCTTAATTTGATGTAAGAAGCATCATATACAAATGCAGCATTAGGCGCTCTTCTGTATCCAGAGATGTTTCCGTATTGGTCTGGAGCAGCTGTTCTTACAGTGTTAGGGGTTCCATTTGCTTGGACACCTGGTAGAATAACACCACCACCATTAGCAATTGTGTTACGTACAGGATTACCCAATTCATTGTTTCCAGCAGTTGCTACAGAAAGACCTGTTGCTAAACCATACGATTGGTCAAGTGAGAACATATCCCCTCCTTTTTGCATATCAACTAAGAATCCTAAAGAAAGGTTTTTGTATGTAAATTTGTTGCGTACACCACCAGTCCAATCTGGAGTAATGTTACCAATTACATTGTTTGTAGAAGTATTGATTACGTAACGTCCAGAAGTGCTTACCACTTTTTGACCATTCAAATACGTAAAATCAGTACCTTTAATAGCTCCATATGCTTCGCCAACTTGAGCGTTGATAGTCACACCACCTTGGAAACTTCCTAATTGTAAGTTGGTAATACCTTCTGTTAAGCTTACAACAGTATTTTTGTTTTTAGCCCAGTTTACGTATACATCCCATGAGAAATCTTGTGTTTTGATTGGAGTTAAATTAACTTGAACCTCAAGACCTTTATTTTCAATAGTTCCAGCATTTACATATTTAGAAGAGAATCCCGTTGCAGTAGAATAGGCTACTGGAAAAATTTGACCTTCACTTAATGTTTTGTATGCTGCTACGTCAAATCCAACTCTTCTATTAAAAAACTGCATTTCTAAACCAGCTTCTACTGTATTAGAACTTACCGGTTGAAGGTGTGCGTTGTTTTTAGTAGATGAAACAGAATATTGTTGGCTTGAACCAAATGGATCAAATTTATCAAAAGTGTCAGCTAAAGCTTGAGAAGGAGATCCTAATGGGCTTTGAGCATAACTAGCTCTTAATTTACCAAAAGACAACCATGATTTGTCAATTGTTTTAGTAAACACATAACTTCCAGAAACTGATTTAGTTAACAATGTGTTATCGTCAGCTGGTAAAACAGAAAACGCATCACGTCTTAATGTACCGTCTAAAAACAAGAAATCTTTGTAACCAAATGATGCAGAAGCATAATAAGAGTTTACACCTGAATTAATTTCACTTTCAAGAGGGAAAGGAACTGTTCCAACAGAGTTTGTTAAACTATAAACTCCAGGTACAATTAATCCACCTTGAGTAGAAGCTAAGATTGAAGTTGTTCTTGTTCTATTGATTGTACCTCCAGCAATTCCGCTGAAAGAAATGTCATTAGAAATATTTTTCTTGAACGTCAAGAAGAAATCATAGTTTTGTTCAGAGAAGTCACGGTTGTATCTTTGGTAACCAGAACCTTCATCTAATCTGTTGATACCAAAAGATCCTGCTGTAGCACCATTTGCTCTTCTTTCTTCACGTAACTCAGAATAGGTATCAGTAGATACACGACCTGTTGCAGTTACCCAGTCAGCCAATTTGTAATCTAATTTAGCATATCCAGTAAAACGATTTCTTTCGTCAGATTGGTAGTTTTTGTATCTTGTGAAGTAAGGGTTATCCCAGTAGATTGGTTGTAAATCTGTAGGATCAGCCCAGTTCCAAGTTACGTTTTGACCACCTGATCTTTCAAATACTTGTTTCAATTCTTGAACATCAACGTTAGTTTGCCACCATTGACGGAAAGATGTCATGATGTTATCACTATATCCTGTAGAGTTTCTACCGATTGTGTTTTGTGCAGTATAACTAGCAAAAGACGATAAAGATAATTTATCAGTAATTTGACGGTTGAATTTCAAACTCAAACTATTTTTCTTCAATTCAGAATTTGGCATAATACCATTTTGTTTTGAATTGTTAAAGTTCAATACAAAATTACTTTTATCGTCCCCATCTTCTAAACTTACAGAGTTATTGATAGATAATGGGGTATTGAAAAATGTAATAGGTCCGTTTTTAGCCGCTACCCATGGAGTTGCTTTTCCAAAGTTATCAGAATAAGGAGTAAAAGCATTCCAGTTATATACCATTTTATTTGGATCAAAAGGCGCTCCGTAAGAAGCATCTTCAGATGTAGGGACTACTAAATCAGCTACACCATCACCATTGATATCTCTAGATAAGAAAAATCCTGAAGCATCTTCGTAATATGGACCGTAACCAGCACCATATTTAGTTTGGTAATTCACAAAAGTTGATTTGTCAATACTTCCAGTAACGATTTCAGAAGAAACAGTTACACCTAACCCTTTTTTAGCTTTTCCTTTACGTGTAGTAATCATTAAAACACCATTACCAGCTTGGTAACCATATAATGCAGATGCAGCAGCACCTTTCAATACGTTGATTGTTTCAATATCATCTGGATTGATATCCATTGCATTGTTACCATAATCGTAAGTTGGTCCAGATCCAGTAGTTTGAGAACCTGTACTTGAGTTAACATTTGAGTTGTTAACTGGTACACCATCAATAACTACCAACATTTGGTTGTTACCTGTAAGGTTTTTAATACCACGAGATACAATATTAGTAGAACCACCAAAGTTGTTGTTTCTTCTAATTTGAACCCCAGCTACTTTACCAGAAAGTTCGTTAAAGAAGTTTCCGCTACCAGCACCAGAAACGATGTCTGATCCTTTGATTTCTTGAGTTGCGTATCCAAGAGATTTTTTCTCTCTTTTTACCCCAAGAGCTGTAGTAACTACTGCACCTTCTAACTCGATAGCAGCGCTAACTAGTTTTACTTTAATAGTAGTTGAAGTTGCTTTAACTTCTTGAGAGTTCATCCCAATATAGCTAAATGTTAATGTTTGGCTTGGTGCCACTTTGATAGAGAATTTTCCATCAAAATCAGTTTGTGTTCCAATTTTTGTTCCTTTAACTAATACACTTACCCCTGGTAAAGGCAAGCCTGTATTGTCAGAAACAATTCCTGAAACGGCTCTTTCTTGCGCAAAAGTGATTTGCGTCATCAATGCTAGTAACAGCACTAAGAATCCATTTAATTTTAGTTTCATTTTTAATTATTTTGAATTAGTGAAGCAAAACTCTTAATAATTTGTTAACTTTCCTAACATTTGCATTGATTTTTTATGCGCGCATCTAAAATTTAACATTTTAACATTAGTTCTATTACTTGTTGTAAAATTATGTTTTTTGCTGCTTTTTTACTTTTTTACACTTTAATATCTATTGGTTTTGTTGTATTGTCAACTTTTGTGCTCTTTTTTGTTGAATTGTATTTTTTAAATAAAATTAGCGGTTCTTTTAATTAAGGTAGATGTTGAATTGTTTTACAAGTAGCGCTTTCATTTTTTTATATTCTTTTTCTTTCACCTCCGTTTTTAATTTGACCTATTTTGAGCTTCCAGAAGTAGGATTAAATAATTGTATTGAAAATTAATTAATTAAGGTTTGCAGAGTTGAAAATTATTTATACATTTGCAACCCCGTAAAAAGCGGGAATTTAATATAATAAGAAATTTTTAGTATTAATTATGCCAACAATTCAACAATTAGTAAGAACAGGAAGAACTCAGATAACTAAGAAGAGTAAATCGGTTGCTTTAGATTCTTGTCCTCAAAGAAGAGGGGTTTGTACGCGTGTTTACACTACTACACCAAAAAAACCAAACTCTGCAATGCGTAAAGTAGCGCGTGTACGTTTGACAAATGGTAACGAGGTAAATGCTTACATCCCTGGAGAAGGACACAATTTACAAGAGCACTCGATAGTATTAGTTAGGGGTGGAAGGGTAAAAGATTTACCAGGAGTTAGATATCACATCGTTCGTGGTGCGCTTGATACATCAGGTGTAGCGGGAAGAACGCAAAGAAGATCTAAGTACGGTGCTAAACGCCCAAAAGAAGCAAAAAAGTAATTTGAACAAAAAGTTTAGCAGTTTAAATGTTTTAGAGGTTTAGTTATAACTATACCTAATATATGTTATAAACGAAAAAATTTTTATTCTAAAAACAAAAAAGACATGAGAAAAAGAGCGGCAAAGAAAAGACCACTTTTACCAGATCCAAGGTTTAATGACCAATTGGTAACTCGTTTTGTGAATAACTTAATGTGGGACGGTAAGAAATCAACAGCTTTTAAAGTTTTTTATGATGCAATTGATATCATTGAAACTAAAAAGCAAGATGTAGAAAAATCATCATTAGAAATTTGGAAAGATGCGTTAACTAATGTTATGCCTCACGTAGAAGTACGTAGTCGTAGAGTTGGTGGAGCTACATTCCAAATTCCAATGCAAATTAGACCAGACAGAAAAATTTCTATGGCAATGAAGTGGTTAATACTTTATTCAAGAAGAAGAAATGAAAAATCGATGGCTCAACGACTAGCTTCAGAATGTTTAGCTGCGGCTAAAGAAGAAGGAGCTGCTGTTAAGAAAAGAATGGATACTCACAAAATGGCAGAAGCTAACAAAGCATTCTCTCACTTTAGATTTTAATTCATAAGAAATGGCTAGAGATTTAAAATATACAAGAAATATAGGTATTGCTGCTCACATTGATGCTGGTAAAACAACAACAACAGAGCGTATTTTATTCTATACTGGAAAATCACATAAAATTGGTGAAGTACACGATGGTGCTGCAACAATGGACTGGATGGCACAAGAGCAAGAAAGAGGTATTACAATTACTTCTGCTGCAACGACTTGTGAGTGGAATTTTCCAACTGAACAAGGTAAAATTTTACCTGAATCTACAGGTTACCACTTTAATATTATTGATACTCCTGGACACGTTGACTTTACCGTAGAGGTAAATCGTTCGTTACGTGTATTGGATGGTTTGGTTTTCTTATTTAGTGCTGTTGATGGTGTTGAGCCACAATCAGAAACTAACTGGAGATTAGCAGATCAATATAGAGTTCCTCGTATGGGATTCGTAAACAAAATGGACCGTCAAGGTTCTAACTTCCTAAATGTATGTCAACAAGTTAGAGACATGTTAAAATCTAACGCTGTTGCTATTACATTGCCAATCGGTGAAGAAAATGACTTCAAAGGAGTAGTTGACTTGGTTAAAAATCAAGCTATTATTTGGCATGATGCTACGCAAGGAGCTACTTTTGATATTGTTGATATTCCAGCTGATATGGTGGATGATGTTAAGGCATATAGATCTATTCTTATTGAGGCAGTAGCTGATTATGATGAAAATCTATTGGATAAGTATATGGAAGATGAAAACTCTATTACAGAGGAAGAAATCAACACTGCTTTGAGAGCTGCTACTATTGATATGGCTATCATTCCTATGATTGCGGGTTCTTCTTTCAAAAACAAAGGAGTTCAGTTCATGTTAGATGCGGTATGTAAATACTTGCCATCTCCATTGGATAAAGAAGGTATTGAAGGGATTCACCCTGATGATGCTGATTTATTAGAAGAAGATCAAACTAAAATATTACGTCGTCCAGATGTAAAAGAGCCGTTCGCTGCTTTGGCATTTAAAATTGCTACTGACCCTTACGTTGGTCGTTTAGCTTTCTTCCGTGCTTATTCTGGTCGTTTGGATGCAGGTTCTTATATCTTGAACACTCGTTCTGGAAACAAAGAAAGAATTTCTCGTATCTACCAAATGCACGCTAACAAACAAAATCCAATCGAATATATTGAGGCTGGAGATATTGGAGCTGCTGTTGGATTTAAAGATATCAAAACTGGGGATACTATGTGTGATGAAAAACACCCAATTATCCTTGAGTCAATGAAATTCCCTGATCCTGTAATTGGTATCGCTATTGAGCCTAAAACTAAAGCTGACGTTGATAAAATGGGTATGGCTTTGGCTAAATTGGCTGAGGAAGATCCAACGTTTACTGTTAGAACTGATGAAGCTTCAGGTCAAACTATTATCTCGGGTATGGGTGAGTTACACTTGGACATCCTTGTAGATCGTATGAAACGTGAATTCAAAGTAGAAGTAAACCAAGGTGAGCCTCAAGTAGAATACAAAGAAGCGTTTACAAAAGAAGCGCAACACAGAGAGGTGTACAAAAAACAATCTGGAGGTCGTGGTAAATTTGGAGATATCGTTTTCCGTTTAGAGCCTGCAGATGTAGTTGATGGAAAAGCTCCAGTTGGATTGCAATTTGTGAATGAAGTAAAAGGAGGAAACGTTCCTAAAGAATATATTCCTGCTGTTGAGAAAGGTTTCAGAGAAGCTATGAAAACAGGACCATTAGCTGGTTATACTGTAGATAGTTTGAAAGTAACTTTATTAGACGGTTCTTATCACCCTGTGGATTCGGATGCATTGTCATTTGAATTGGCAGCAAGAATGGGTTATAAAGAAGTGGCGAAAGCAGCTGGTGCAGTTATCCTTGAGCCTATTATGAAAATCGAAGTGATTACTCCAGAAGAAAATATGGGGGATATCGTTGGAGATTTGAATAGAAGAAGAGGTCAAGTAAATGACATGGGAGACAGAGCAGGTGCTAAAACTATTAAAGCAAATGTTCCTTTATCTGAAATGTTTGGATATGTAACTACATTGAGAACATTGTCTTCAGGTAGAGCAACTTCTACTATGGAATTTTCACACTACGAACAAACTCCTTCTAATATTTCAGAAGAAGTGATCAAAAAAGCAAAAGGTAACGCTTAATTTTTAAGAAAATGAGTCAAAAAATCAGAATAAAACTAAAATCTTACGATCACATGTTAGTAGACAAGTCTGCTGAGAAGATTGTAAAAACGGTTAAAACTACCGGTGCAGTTGTAACAGGACCAATTCCATTGCCAACTCACAAAAAATTATTCACGGTATTGCGTTCTCCACACGTTAACAAAAAAGCGAGAGAGCAATTTGAAGTTATGTCATACAAGAGATTAATTGACATTTATTCATCTTCATCTAAAACTATTGATGCTTTAATGAAATTAGAATTGCCTAGTGGAGTTGAAGTAGAAATCAAAGTTTAAGTACCTGTATTTTCGAAATAGAAGAGCATTCCGTTTAAGCGAAAACATTTTTTGGAATATCTGCAAATAAGTTATACTTTTGCACCTCATTTTAAAAAATAGGATTCGCTTAAACGTGTGTTCTATATTTATATTTAATAATTAATAATTAATATTTATGTCTGGGTTAATTGGTAGAAAAATCGGCATGACTAGTATTTTTGATGAAAACGGGAAGAATATTCCTTGTACAGTAATCGAAGCTGGACCATGTGTTGTTACCCAAGTCAGAACCAAAGGTGTTGACGGGTACGAAGCGTTGCAACTTGGTTTCGATGACAAAAACGAGAAACATTCCACAAAAGCGGCTGTAGGTCACTTTAAAAAAGCGGGAACTGTTGCTAAGAAAAAAGTCGTTGAATTCCAAAATTTTGCAACTGAACAAAAATTAGGAGATCTTATTGATGTTACTATTTTTGAAGAAGGAGAGTTTGTAGATGTACAAGGTGTATCTAAAGGTAAAGGTTTCCAAGGGGTTGTTAAGCGTCACGGTTTTGGTGGTGTTGGACAAGCTACTCATGGTCAGCACAACCGTTTAAGAGCGCCAGGTTCTGTAGGAGCTTCTTCTTATCCATCTAGAGTATTCAAAGGAATGCGTATGGCTGGAAGAATGGGAGGAGAAAATGTAAAAGTTCAAAACCTTAGAGTTTTAAAAGTAGTGGCTGAAAAGAACCTACTTGTTATTAAAGGATGTGTTCCTGGACATAACAACTCTTATGTAATCATTCAGAA
This sequence comes from Flavobacterium sp., assembly GCF_031537875.1. GTDB lineage: Bacteria > Bacteroidota > Bacteroidia > Flavobacteriales > Flavobacteriaceae > Flavobacterium. The sequence goes on from NZ_JAVKNB010000006.1 coordinate 45,334, forward strand.
GTAATGGAAGTAAAAGTATTAGATTTCAACGGAAAAGATACTGGAAGAAAAGTTCAACTTTCTGATTCAGTATTCGCAATTGAACCAAATAATCACGCTGTATACCTTGATGTTAAGCAATATCTTGCTAATCAAAGACAAGGGACGCACAAAGCAAAAGAAAGAGCTGAAGTAGCGGGAAGTACACGTAAGATTAAAAAACAAAAAGGAACCGGTACTGCTCGTGCGGGTAGTGCAAAGAATCCATTGTTTAAAGGTGGAGGAACAGTTTTTGGACCTAGACCAAGAAGTTATTCATTCAAATTGAATAAAAACTTGAAACGTTTAGCTAGAAAATCAGCTTTCTCAATCAAAGCAAAAGAGTCAAATATCATCGTTTTAGAAGACTTCAATTTTGAAACTCCAAGCACTAAAAATTTCATTAACGTTTTGAAATCGTTAGGCTTAGAAAACAAAAAATCTTTGTTCGTGTTGGGTGATTCAAATAAAAATGTATATTTGTCGTCACGCAATTTAAAGGCTTCTAACGTAGTAAGTAGCTCAGAATTAAGTACTTACGCCATCTTAAACGCTAATAATCTAGTGCTTTTAGAGGGTTCTTTGGAAGGAATTGAAGATAATTTAAGCAAATAAATAGGAAAATGAGTATTATAATCAGACCTATAGTAACTGAAAAAGTAACCAAAGAAAGTGAAGTTTTAAACCGCTTCGGATTTTTTGTTAACAAAAAAGCAAATAAAGTTGAGATTAAGAAAGCTGTTGAGGCTACTTATGGAGTAACTGTTGTTAGTGTTAACACAATTAACGTAAGACCGGATAGAACTACTAAATACACTAAAAGTGGTTTGATCAGTGGAAAAACAAATGCTGAAAAGAAAGCATTTGTACAAGTAAAAGAAGGAGAATCAATTGATTTTTACAACAATATCTAATAGAGAACAATGTCAGTTAGAAAATTAAAACCTATTACCCCAGGTCAGCGATTTAGAGTTGTGAATGGTTATGACGCCATTACAACTGATAAGCCGGAACGCTCTTTGATAGCGCCGATAAAAAACTCTGGAGGTAGAAATAGTCAAGGAAAGATGACCATGCGTTATACGGGTGGTGGTCACAAGCAGAGATATCGTATTATTGATTTTAAACGTACTAAAGAAGGAATTCCTGCTACGGTTAAGTCAATTGAGTACGATCCAAATCGTACTGCGTTTATCGCTTTATTAGCTTACGCTGATGGAGAGAAAACTTATGTAATTGCTCAAAACGGATTGAAAGTGGGTCAGAAATTAGTTTCTGGACCAGAGTCTCAACCTGAAATTGGAAATACATTACCATTAAGCAGAATTCCTTTAGGAACTGTAATCTCTTGTATTGAGTTAAGACCAGGTCAAGGAGCAGTAATTGCTCGTTCGGCTGGAACTTTTGCTCAATTAATGGCAAGAGATGGAAAATATGCTACAATTAAAATGCCGTCAGGAGAAACAAGATTGATCTTGTTGACTTGTTCAGCTACCATTGGAGCAGTTTCTAATTCTGATCACCAATTAGTTGTATCTGGAAAAGCAGGTAGAACAAGATGGTTAGGAAGAAGACCTAGAACAAGACCTGTTGCAATGAACCCTGTCGATCACCCAATGGGTGGTGGTGAAGGACGTTCTTCTGGTGGACATCCACGTTCAAGAAATGGAATACCAGCTAAAGGTTATAGAACTCGTTCTAAGAAAAACCCGAGTAACAAGTATATCGTAGAACGTAGAAAGAAATAATAAGATATGGCACGTTCATTAAAAAAAGGACCTTTCGTTCATTATAAGTTAGACAAGAAAGTTCAAGAAAACATTGAAAAAGGTAGCAACGGAGTAGTAAAGACTTGGTCTAGAGCTTCGATGATTACTCCAGACTTTGTTGGACAAACAATCGCAGTTCATAACGGTCGTCAGTTTGTACCAGTTTACGTTACAGAAAACATGGTAGGTCACAAATTAGGAGAATTTTCACCAACACGATCTTTTAGAGGTCACGCTGGAGCAAAAAATAAAGGTAAAAAATAAGAAGCAATGGGAGTTCGTAAAAGAGAAACAGCAGACGCAAGAAAAGAGGCTAATAAGTCACTAGCTTTTGCAAAATTGAATAACTGCCCTACTTCACCTAGAAAAATGCGCTTAGTTGCGGACTTGGTAAGAGGTCAGAAAGTGGAAAGAGCACTTAATATATTAAGATTTAGCTCAAAAGAAGCTTCAAGAAAATTAGAGAAACTATTATTATCTGCCATCAATAACTGGGAGCAAAAAAATAGTGAAGGTAATGTAGCTGAAGCAGGCTTATTTGTAAAAGAGATCAGAGTAGATGGTGGAATGATGTTGAAAAGACTTCGTCCAGCTCCACAAGGTCGTGCACACAGAATTAGAAAACGTTCTAACCACGTAACAATCGTGTTAGGAGCTATTAATAACACACAAAGCAATTAATAAAGATGGGACAAAAGACAAATCCAATTGGAAATAGACTTGGTATCATCAGAGGATGGGACTCTAACTGGTATGGTGGAAATGATTACGGTGATAAATTAGCCGAAGATCACAAAATCAGAAAGTATATCCATGCTCGTTTATCAAAAGCTAGTGTATCAAAAGTAATCATCGAGAGAACTTTAAAACTTGTAACCGTTACTATCACTACTGCTAGACCTGGTATCATTATCGGAAAAGGTGGACAAGAGGTAGATAAGTTGAAAGAAGAACTTAAGAAAATTACTGACAAAGAGGTTCAAATTAACATCTTTGAAATCAAAAGACCTGAACTTGATGCTTATTTAGTTGCAACAAGTATCTGTCGTCAAATCGAAAGTCGTATTTCTTACAGACGTGCAATCAAAATGGCTATTGCTGCTTCTATGCGTATGAACGCTGAAGGTATCAAAGTATTGATTTCTGGTCGTTTGAATGGAGCTGAGATGGCGCGTTCAGAAGGTTTCAAAGAAGGTAGAATTCCTCTATCAACTTTCAGAGCCGATATTGATTATGCTTTAGCTGAAGCGCATACTACTTATGGTAGAATGGGTATTAAAGTATGGATCATGAAAGGTGAAGTTTATGGAAAGAGAGATCTTTCTCCACTTGCTGGAATGGACAAAAAACAATCTGGTGCAGGTGGTAAAGGTGGAGATGCTCCTAGAGGCAAATCTAACTTTAATAAAGGTGGAAAACCAGACGCTCGTAAAAGAAAGTAAATTTTTAAACTAAAGAAAAATGTTACAGCCTAAAAGAACAAAATACCGTAAGGTACAGAAAGGTAAAATGAAAGGAAACTCTCAAAGAGGGCATGAACTTTCTAATGGAATGTTTGGTATTAAATCTGTACATGAAGATGGAATGTTCTTAACCTCTCGTCAAATTGAAGCTGCGCGTATTGCTGCAACTCGTTACATGAAGAGAGAAGGACAATTATGGATTAAAATATTTCCAGACAAACCAATCACTAAGAAACCTCTTGAAGTACGTATGGGTAAAGGTAAAGGAGCAGTTGAGTATTGGGCTGCCGTTGTTAAACCCGGAAGAATTATGTTTGAAGTTGGAGGAGTACCTTTGTCAGTTGCAAAAGAGGCGTTACGTCTTGCAGCACAAAAGCTTCCAGTAAAAACTAAATTCGTTATTGCGAGAGATTTCGAAGCATAATCTAATTATATTATGAAACAATCAGAAATAAAAAATCTTTCTGCAGCGGAGTTGCAAGAAAAACTTAGCCAGACTAAGAAAGCTTATGCTAACCTAAAATTGGCTCACGCTATCTCACCAATTGAAAATCCATTACAGATTAGAACTGTAAGAAGAACAATTGCAAGATTAGCGACTGAGCTTACAAAAAGAGAGTTACAATAATTGTAATCTGCTGAAAGATGGAAAAAAGAAATTTAAGAAAAGAGAGAATTGGTGTTGTTACTTCTAACAAAATGGAGAAATCTATTGTTGTAGCTGAAGTACGTAAAGTAAAACACCCATTATACGGTAAGTTCGTGTTGAAAACTAAAAAATACGTTGCACACGACGAAACAAACGACTGTAACATTGGAGATACTGTAAGAATTAGCGAAACGCGTCCTTTGAGTAAATCAAAATGTTGGAGATTAGTTGAAATCATTGAAAGAGCTAAATAATTATGGTACAACAAGAATCAAGACTAAAAGTAGCAGATAACACAGGAGCTAAAGAAGTTTTAACTATCCGTGTTTTAGGAGGTACCAAAAGAAGGTATGCCTCTGTTGGTGACAAGATTGTAGTTTCTATCAAAGATGCAACTCCAAACGGAAACGTTAAAAAAGGAGCTGTTTCAACTGCAGTTGTTGTACGTACCAAAAAAGAAGTGAGAAGAGCCGACGGTTCATACATCAGATTTGATGACAACGCATGTGTGTTATTAAATGCTGCTGGTGAAATGAGAGGAACTCGTGTTTTTGGTCCGGTAGCAAGAGAACTTCGTGAAAAACAATTCATGAAAATTGTATCATTAGCACCAGAAGTGCTTTAATTCGTTTTAAGATGATAAAGCTAAAAATAAAATCAGGAGACGTAGTAAGAGTTATCGCAGGTGACCATAAAGGTGCTGAAGGTAAAGTTTTACGCGTGTACCGTGAGAAAAACAAAGCGATAGTTGAAGGTGTAAACATGGTTTCGAAACATACTAAACCAAGTGCTAAAAACCCTCAAGGTGGTATCGTTAAGAAAGAAGCTTCTATTCAAATTTCAAATATTGCTTTAATTGATCCTAAAACAAAAGGAACAACTAGAGTAGGTATTAGAGTAGAAGGAGATAAGAAAGTGAGATTTTCAAAAAAATCTAATCAAGTACTATAGTGATGGCATATACACCTAGACTAAAAGAAGAATACAAGAACAGAGTAATCTCTGCTCTTAAAGAGGAATTCGGATATACAAACGTAATGCAAGTTCCAAAATTGGAAAAAATCGTTTTGAGCCGTGGAGTTGGTGCAGCTGTATCTGATAAAAAATTAATCGACTATGCAGTTGATGAATTGACAAAGATCACTGGACAAAAAGCAGTTTCTACAATCTCTAAGAAAGACGTTGCGTCTTTTAAATTGAGAAAAGGAATGCCAATTGGAGCAAAAGTAACCCTTCGTGGAGAAAGAATGTATGAGTTTTTAGATAGACTTATTACTTCTGCTTTGCCACGTGTTAGAGATTTTAGTGGTATTAAAGCTACTGGATTCGACGGAAGAGGTAACTATAACCTTGGAGTTTTAGAGCAAATCATTTTTCCTGAAATTGATATTGATAAAGTGAACAAAATTGCTGGTATGGATATCACATTTGTTACTACTGCTCAAACCGATAAGGAAGCAAAATCGTTATTGGCTGAATTAGGATTACCTTTTAAAAAGAATTAAGACATGGCTAAAGAATCAATGAAAGCCCGCGAGGTGAAAAGAGAAAAAACGGTAGCGAAGTATGCTGAGAAAAGAAAAGCTTTGTTAGAAGCTGGAGATTTCGTAGGTTTGCAAAAATTACCAAAAAATGCTTCACCTGTTCGTTTACACAATCGTTGTAAATTGACTGGAAGACCAAGAGGATATATTCGTCAATTTGGTATTTCACGTGTAACATTCCGCGAAATGGCTAACAACGGGTTAATTCCTGGAGTTAAGAAAGCTAGCTGGTAAGAATAAAGAATTATAAATTGGTTTAAGGTTCGATGGCAGAGTGCCATCGAAAACCAAAACCGCAAATTGATACATATGTATACAGATCCAATTGCAGATTACTTGACGCGAGTTCGTAACGCTGTGGCTGCAAACCACAAAGTTGTTGAAATTCCTGCCTCTAATCTAAAAAAAGAGATTACAAAGATCTTATTTGATCAAGGGTATATCTTAAGTTACAAATTTGAGCAGAATACCGTTCAGGGTTCTATCAAAATTGCTTTGAAGTATGATAAAGATACTAAAGAGCCTGTAATCAAAGATATCCAAAGAATTAGTAAACCAGGTTTACGTAAATACGCAGGTGCTTCTAAAATTCCAAGAATCCTTAATGGATTAGGTATTGCGATTGTTTCTACTTCTAAAGGTCTTATGACTGGGAAACAAGCTAAGCAATTGAATGTAGGTGGTGAAGTAATTTGTTACGTATACTAATATTAAAGACTATATAAGATGTCAAGAATAGGTAAAAATCCAATTGTAATTACTGCCGGAGTAACTGTTGAAGTTGCTAATGGTGTTGTTACAGTAAAAGGAAAGAATGGTCAACTTACACAGGAGTTTTCGGACGTTACTGTAAAAGTTGAAGACGGTCAAGTTCTAGTAGAAAGATCGTCTGATCAGAAAGACCAAAGAGCAAAACACGGTTTATACAGATCTTTAATCAATAACATGATTCAAGGTGTATCAACAGGTTTTACTAAAGAATTGGAATTGGTAGGAGTAGGTTATAGAGCTTCAAACCAAGGACAAAAATTAGATTTAGCTCTTGGATATTCACATAATATCATTTTAGAAGTAGCTCCAGAAGTTGTTGTGGAGACTATCTCAGAAAAAGGTAAAAACCCAATTGTGAAATTAACATCATTTGACAAACAACTTTTAGGACAGGTAGCTGCGAAAATCAGAGGTTTCCGTAAGCCTGAGCCATACAAAGGAAAAGGTGTTAAATTCGTAGGTGAAGTATTAAGAAGAAAAGCAGGTAAATCAGCTTAAAAAATAAGATTATGTCATTAACAAAATCTGATAGAAGACAGAGAATTAAATTCAGAATTAGAAAGATTGTTAGCGGTACTGCTGCTAAACCTAGACTTTCTGTGTTTAGAAGTAACAAAGAAATTTACGCTCAATTAATTGACGATGTAAATGGAGTTACTTTATTAGCTGCCTCTTCAAGAGAAAAAGAAATAGGTAAAGGTACAAACGTTGAAGTTGCTGCAGCAGTTGGAAAACTAGTTGGAGAGAAAGCGTTAAAAGCCGGTATTGATGCAGTAACTTTCGATAGAGGAGGTTATTTATATCACGGTCGTATTAAATCATTAGCAGAAGGCGCGAGAGCTGCTGGACTTAAATTCTAATATAGTATGTCTAATAAATACAAAAATATAGAGTTGGTAAAACCTAGTGGTCTTGAATTAAAAGACCGTTTGGTGAGTGTAAATCGTGTTACTAAAGTTACAAAGGGTGGTAGAGCTTTTGGTTTTTCTGCTATTGTAGTTGTAGGTGATGAAAACGGAGTGGTAGGTCATGGATTAGGAAAATCTAAAGACGTTTCTGAAGCAATTGCGAAAGCAGTAGAAGATGCTAAGAAAAATCTTGTGAGAATTCCTTTGAATGGACAATCAGTTCCTCACGAACAAAAAGGTAAATTTGGTGGTGCACGTGTGTTCTTAATTCCAGCCTCTCATGGTACAGGAGTTATTGCTGGTGGAGCTGTTCGTTCAGTTCTTGAATCAGTAGGTATTCACGACGTATTATCTAAATCTCAAGGATCTTCAAATCCTCACAACGTAGTAAAAGCAACTTTTGATGCTTTGTTACAAATGAGAAGTGCTCACACTGTTGCAAAACAAAGAGGAGTATCTTTAGAAAAAGTTTTTAAAGGTTAATATTCAAGGAAATTATGGCTAAATTATTAGTAAAACAAGTTAGAAGCAAAATTAACTGTCCTCTTTCTCAAAAGAGAGGTTTAGAAGCTTTAGGTCTACGTAAAATGGGACAAGTTGTAGAGCATGATTCAAATCCTGCAATCCTTGGTATGATAAATAAAGTTAAACACTTAGTTTCCGTTGAGGAAGTTAAATAACAATTATAGTTATGAATTTAAGTAACTTACAACCTGCTGAAGGTGCTACACACAATCAAAATAAAAGATTAGGTAGAGGAGAAGGTTCTGGTAAAGGTGGTACAGCCGCTAGAGGACATAAAGGAGCTAAATCTCGTTCTGGTTATTCTAAAAAGATTGGTTTTGAAGGAGGTCAAATGCCACTTCAAAGACGTGTACCTAAGTTTGGTTTCACAAACATCAATCGTAAAGAATACGAAGGTGTTAATTTAGATACCCTTCAATTATTAGTTGATAATGGAGTAATTACTGATACTGTTGATATGACAGTATATGTTGCTAATCGTTTGGCTACCAAAAATGAAATCGTTAAGATTTTAGGTAGAGGAGAATTGAAAGCAAAATTAAAAGTAACTGCTCATAAATTTACTGCTACTGCAAAAGCGGCTATTGAAGCTGCTGGTGGTGAAGCAGTAACACTATAATTTTTCAATTAAGATGAAGAAATTTATTGAATCAATAAGTAATGTTTGGAAAATCGAAGAGTTAAAGAATCGTATTCTTTTAACTCTTGGTTTACTTTTAATATATCGTTTTGGAGCACACGTTACGCTTCCAGGGATTGACGCTACACAATTGAGCGGTCTAGCAGGACAAACCAAACAAGGTATTGGTTCTGTATTAGACATGTTTACAGGTGGAGCTTTCTCTAAAGCGTCAGTTTTTGCTTTAGGAATTATGCCTTATATTTCTGCATCTATTGTGGTTCAGTTAATGGGTATTGCAATTCCATATTTGCAAAAGCTTCAAAGTGATGGTGAAAGTGGAAGAAAAAAGATAAATCAAATTACTCGTTGGTTAACAATTGGAATTACTTTACTTCAAGGTCCTACTTACATTTACAATTTATACAGAACATTACCAAGTAATGCCTTTTTATTAGGGTTTAATTCTTTCGAGTTCTTATTTTCTTCAGTAGTTATTTTAACTACAGGTACCATATTTGCTATGTGGTTAGGAGAAAAAATTACTGATAAAGGTATTGGTAATGGTATATCATTGTTAATCATGGTGGGTATTTTGGCTCGTTTACCACAAGCATTTATTCAAGAGTTTACAACTAGAGTTACTAATAATAATGGAGGACCAATGTTATTGGTTATCGAAATTATTGTTTGGTTGTTAGTAATTATCTCTTGTGTATTGTTAGTGATGGCGGTACGTAAAATACCTGTACAGTATGCTCGTCGTACTTCAACTGGAGATTACGAACAAGACGTAATGGGTGGTAATAGACAATGGATTCCTCTTAAGCTAAATGCTGCAGGAGTAATGCCAATTATCTTTGCACAAGCTATTATGTTTATTCCAGCTGCTGTTGCAGGATTATCAAAATCAGATGCATCTCAATCTATTGTTGGTGCTTTTAGTAATATGTTCGGTTTTTGGTATAATTTTGTTTTCGCAACTTTGATTGTTGTGTTTACTTTCTTTTATACTGCTATTACTGTTCCTACTAACAAAATGTCTGATGATTTGAAAAGAAGTGGAGGATTTATTCCGGGTGTAAAACCAGGTGTAGAAACTTCTGATTTTCTTGATAAAGTGATGTCTTTAATTACTTTCCCAGGGTCTTTATTTCTTGCTCTAATCGCTGTGTTCCCAGCAATTGTTGTAAGCATTATGGATGTTCAACAATCTTGGGCAATGTTTTTTGGAGGTACCTCTTTAATTATTATGGTTGGAGTAGCTATCGACACCATACAGCAAATCAATTCATACTTGTTGAATCAACATTATGATGGTTTAATGAAAACTGGTAAAAATAGAAAAGCAGTAGCTTAACTTATGGCAAAACAATCAGCAATAGAACAAGACGGATCCATCATTGAAGCATTATCCAATGCGATGTTCCGTGTAGAGTTAGAAAATGGACATATTGTAATTGCTCATATTTCTGGAAAAATGCGTATGCATTACATCAAATTATTACCTGGTGATAAAGTGAAACTAGAAATGAGTCCTTACGATTTGTCAAAAGCAAGAATTACTTATAGATATTAAAAGATATTTCAACAATGAAAGTAAGAGCATCAGTAAAAAAGAGAAGTGCCGAGTGCATTATCGTACGTAGAAAAGGAAGATTATACGTAATCAACAAAAAGAATCCTAGATTTAAACAAAGACAAGGATAATTATGGCAAGAATAGCAGGGGTAGATATCCCAAAAAACAAGAGAGGTGTTATAGCACTTACCTATATCTTCGGATTAGGAAAAAGTAGAGCAATTGAGATTTTAGAAAAAGCTCAAGTTAGCCAAGATAAAAAAGTTCAAGATTGGAATGATGCTGAGATCGGAGCAATTCGTGAAGCGGTATCTGCTTTCAAAATTGAAGGAGAATTGCGTTCTGAGGTTTCTTTGAACATCAAACGTTTAATGGATATTGGTTGTTATAGAGGTATCCGTCATAGATCTGGTCTTCCATTGAGAGGTCAAAGAACTAAAAACAACTCTAGAACAAGAAAAGGTAAAAGAAAAACTGTTGCTAACAAGAAAAAAGCAACTAAATAATAAGTAATATGGCTAAAGCAACTGCAAAAAAACGTAAAGTTATCGTTGAATCAACGGGAGAAGCTCATATTTCTGCTACTTTTAACAACATCATCATTTCTTTGACTAACAAAAAAGGTGAAGTTATTTCTTGGTCTTCAGCTGGTAAGATGGGTTTCAGAGGTTCTAAAAAGAATACTCCGTACGCAGCTCAAATGGCAGCAGAAGATTGTACTAAAGTAGCTCTTGAAGCTGGACTTAAAAAAGTAAAAGTGTATGTTAAAGGACCAGGAAACGGACGTGAGTCTGCTATCCGTTCTTTGCATAACGGTGGAATTGAAGTTACTGAAATCATTGATGTAACTCCAATGCCTCATAATGGGTGTCGTCCTCCTAAAAGACGTAGAGTTTAATACTCAAAAATAATTATAGTATAACCTAGATAGACTATAGATTATCGAAGGATAAGACCTGAATTCATAATCTCTATCTTAAACAATTTAAAATGGCAAGATATACTGGTCCAAGTACAAGAATCGCTCGTAAATTCGGCGAGGCAATTTTCGGAGACGATAAAGCTTTCGAAAAAAGAAATTACCCACCTGGTCAACACGGGATGGCTAAAAAAAGAGGAAAAAAATCTGAGTATGCTGTCCAATTGATGGAAAAGCAAAAAGCTAAATATTCTTACGGAATTTTAGAAAAACAATTCAGAAATTTATTCGAAAAAGCATCAGCTACTAAAGGTGTTACTGGTGAAGTTTTATTACAATTATGTGAAGCAAGATTAGATAACGTTGTTTTTAGAATGGGTATTGCTCCTTCTAGAAGAGGTGCTCGTCAAATCGTTTCTCACAGACACATCACTGTAAATGGTGAAGTAGTTAATATTCCTTCTTACCACCTTAAACCTGGTGATAAAGTTGCGGTTCGTGAAAAATCTAAATCAATAGAGGCTATCGAACGTTCTTTATCTAATTCAAGTCATGTTTATGAATGGATTACATGGAACAACGATCTTAAAGAAGGAACTTTTGTTTCTGTACCTGCAAGATTGCAAATTCCAGAAAACATTAAAGAACAATTAATCGTAGAGTTGTACAACAAATAATAATTGACTTAGTCGAAATTTATGGCAATATTTAATTTTCAGAAGCCCGATAAAGTTATCATGATCGATTCAACCGATTTTGAAGGTAAATTTGAATTTAGACCTTTAGAACCTGGTTACGGATTGACCGTTGGTAATGCACTTAGAAGAGTTTTGCTTTCAGCATTGGAAGGTTATGCAATTACATCTGTTCGTATAGAAGGTGTAGATCATGAGTTTTCTACTATTTCAGGAGTTGTTGAAGACGTTACCGAAATTATCCTTAATCTTAAACAAGTACGTTTCAAACGTCAAATAGAAGATGTAGATAATGAATCAGTTACTATTTCAGTTTCTGGTAAAGACCAATTAACAGCTGGTGATTTTCAAAAATTCATTTCAGGTTTCCAAGTTTTGAATCCAGAACTTGTTATCTGTAATTTAGATAGTAAAATCAAACTGAATTTCGATTTAACTATCGAAAAAGGTAGAGGATATGTTCCTGCTGAAGAGAACAAAAAACAAAATGCTGCAATTGGAACCATTTTTACAGACTCTATTTTTACTCCGGTAAAAAATGTAAAATATGCTATTGAAAACTTCCGTGTAGAGCAAAAAACAGATTATGAAAAATTAGTTTTTGAAATCAAAACTGATGGTTCAATCAATCCTAAAGATGCTCTTACTGAAGCTGCTAAAGTTTTAATTCACCATTTCATGTTGTTCTCAGACGAAAGAATCACTCTTGAGGCTGACGAAATTGCACAAACAGAATCATACGATGAGGAATCATTACACATGAGACAATTGCTTAAAACTAAGCTTGTTGATATGGATCTTTCTGTTAGAGCTTTAAACTGCTTGAAAGCGGCTGAAGTTGATACACTTGGTGATTTAGTATCGTTCAATAAAAATGACCTAATGAAATTCCGTAATTTCGGTAAAAAATCGTTGACTGAACTTGATGAGTTAGTAGCGGTTAAAAACTTGACCTTCGGAATGGACTTGGCAAAATACAAACTAGATAAAGAATAATCTAATCTCCCACTAGGGTAGGTTACATTTCATAAAGCAATGAGACACGGAAAAAAATTCAATCACTTAAGCAGACAGACTGCACATAGAAAATCTATGTTAGCTAATATGGCTTGTTCTCTAATTGAGCACAAACGTATTAACACTACTGTTGCTAAAGCAAAAGCGCTTAAACAATTCGTTGAGCCATTAATAACAAAATCAAAAGCTGATACGACTCACAATCGTCGTATTGTTTTTTCTTACCTACGTAGCAAATATGCAGTTACTGACTTGTTCAGAGATGTTGCGGCTAAAGTAGGTGATCGTCCAGGAGGATACACACGTATCATTAAAGTTGGAAATCGTTTAGGAGATAATGCTGATATGGCAATGATCGAATTAGTAGATTTTAACGAACTTTACAACGGAGGTAAAAAAGAAGTTAAAAAAGCAAAAAGCCGTCGTGGTGGAAAAGCTAAAAAAGCAGACGAAGTAGAAGCAACTCCTGTTGCAGAAGCTCCAGCTGCTGATGCTGAACCAACAACAGAAGCTGCTGAATAATTATGATTATAATCATTCAATAATAGAAAAGGATAAGCTAATTTTTAGTTTATCCTTTTTTTTTTGAAATTTTTATAACGCACTGAAAAAATCTTCAATCAATTTATTGCATTCGCTGCTTTTATGAATTAAATTTGCAGCATATTAAACTACAAATGAAATACACAACTAGACAAAGCGCCATTCTTTTACTAAGTGATGGGACTATTTTTCACGGAAAATCAATTGGAATTAGCGGAACTACTTTTGGAGAAGTATGTTTTAATACCGGAATGACAGGATATCAAGAAATCTTTACTGATCCTTCTTATTTTGGACAAATTATGGTAGCTACTAATGCTCATATTGGTAACTATGGTGTTAATGATAAAGAAATAGAATCTCAAGGCATTAAGATCTCTGGTTTGGTTTGTAAAAATTTCAGCTTTAATTATTCTCGTCCGGATGCTTCAGAGAGTTTGGAAGCGTATTTTACCAAACAAAATTTGATTTGTATTTCGGATGTAGATACACGTGCCTTAGTAAGTTATATTCGTGACCACGGTGCTATGAACTCGGTTATCTGTACTGATGGTACTCCAATTGAGGAATTAAAAGCTGCTTTGGCCCAAGTCCCAGATATGAAAGGATTAGAGTTGGCTTCTAAAGTGTCTACTAAAGCTCCTTATTTCTTTGGAGAGGAGAATGCTACCTATAAAATTGCTGCTTTGGATTTAGGTATTAAAACGAATATTCTTCGCAACTTTGCGAAAAGAGATTGTTACATCAAGGTGTTTCCTTATGATTCCTCTTATGCTGATTTAGCATCATTTAATCCAGATGGTTTTTTCTTGTCTAATGGGCCTGGGGATCCAGATCCTTTAACAAGTGCTATCGGTGTGGCTAAAGAAATTATAGCCAATAATCAACCTTTATTCGGAATTTGTTTAGGACATCAGGTGATTGCTTTGGCTAATGGTGTTTCTACTTATAAAATGTTTAACGGACACCGTGGTATCAACCATCCTGTTAAAAATGTGATTACGGGTAAAGGGGAAATTACTTCTCAAAATCACGGGTTTGCTGTAAATAAAGAAGAGTTGGAACAACATCCTGATTTAGAAATCACTCATTTACATTTGAATGATGAGACCGTTGCGGGAATGCGTATGAAAAATAAAAATTGTTTTTCAGTACAATACCACCCAGAAGCTAGTCCAGGACCACACGATTCTTCGTATTTGTTTGATCAATTTATTGACAACATGAAAAAATAATTACATCCTTTGAAGATGTTATTAGAGCGGAGTAGTAGTACTCCGCTTTTTTATTTAACATTTTGCCGTATTTGAGTGTTATTTCTTTTAAAACTTTGATAATCACAATTTGACTGTAATTATTACTTAAAAATTACAACGTTTTCGTTAATAAGATTGATTTTTTTTGTGTTTTGATTACGAAAGATGTAATATATTTGCGTTTAAATTATAGAGTTCAACATTATAAAATAAATGATTATGAGTATTATCGTTAAAATTCACGCAAGACAAATTTTTGATTCTAGAGGGAATCCTACTATTGAAGTTGATGTTATCACAGAAAACGGTGTTCTAGGAAGAGCAGCAGTTCCATCTGGAGCTTCTACTGGAGAACACGAAGCTGTTGAGTTACGTGACGGAGGAAAAGCGTTCTTAGGAAAAGGAGTTTTGAATGCAGTGAACAATGTAAATACTCTTATCGCTGATGAGTTAGTAGGTACTTCTGTTTTCGAACAAAATGTATTGGATCAAATGATGATTGATTTAGATGGTACGCCTAATAAATCAAAATTAGGAGCTAATGCTATTTTAGGAGTTTCTTTGGCTGCTGCTAAAGCTGCTGCTAATGAATTAGGTTTGCCATTATACAGATACGTAGGTGGTGTTTCAGCTAACACTTTGCCAGTACCTATGATGAACATCATCAACGGAGGTTCTCACTCAGATGCACCTATCGCATTCCAAGAGTTTATGATTTTCCCTGTAAAGGCGACTTCATTTTCTCATTCTATGCAAATGGGAACTGAAATTTTTCATAGCTTGAAAAAAGTATTACACGATAGAGGTCTTTCTACTGCTGTAGGTGACGAAGGTGGTTTTGCACCTAATTTAGCTGGTGGTACTGAAGATGCTTTGGATACAATCAAAAAAGCAGTTGAGAATGCAGGATATACTTTTGGAGACGAAATTATGATTGCTTTAGACTGTGCTGCTTCAGAGTTTTATGTAAACGGGAAATACGATTACACTAAATTTGAAGGTGAAACAGGAAAAATTAGAACTTCAGAAGAACAAGCTTCTTACTTAGCAGAATTAGCTGCTAAATATCCAATTATTTCTATCGAAGACGGTATGTATGAAAACGACTGGGATGGATGGAAATTATTGACCGAAAAAATTGGTGATAAAGTACAATTAGTTGGAGACGATTTGTTTGTAACTAATGTAGAGCGTTTGTCAACTGGTATTGAAAAAGGAATTGCTAATTCTATTTTAGTAAAAGTAAACCAAATTGGTACTTTGACAGAAACTATTGCTGCTGTAAACATGGCTAAAAATGCGGGTTATACTTCAGTGATGTCTCACCGTTCAGGAGAAACAGAAGATAATACTATTGCTGACTTAGCAGTAGCTTTGAACTGTGGTCAAATTAAAACAGGTTCGGCTTCACGTTCTGATCGTATGGCTAAATACAATCAGTTGATTCGTATTGAAGAAGAGCTTGGCAACACGGCTTATTTCCCTGGAAAAAATGCATTCAAGATAAAATAATTAAACATATCTTATTATTTTAAAGCCATTCACGCTTCGTGAATGGCTTTTTTTTTGAATTTTAACATTTTCACCTCAAATTTCGCTTTCAAATTAATATGAAATTCCCTAAATTTGAGGAATAATTATTTAATTAAGTTTATTTCCTTTTTATATTATGTCAAAAATAGCAACATTAGAAATCGATGGAAATCAATTTGAACTTCCCGTTATTGTAGGAAGTGAAAATGAAGGCGCTGTCGATATTAGTAAATTACGTGACGCTTCAGGTTTAATCACACTTGATCCAGGTTACAAAAATTCAGGTTCTTGCAAAAGTGAAATTACATTCCTTGACGGTGAGTTAGGTATTTTGCGTTACAGAGGATATTCTATCGAAGATTTGGCCGAAAAGTCGAATTTCTTAGAGGTTTCTTATTTGGTTATTTTTGGCGAATTGCCAACTACCGAGCAATTGCATCAGTTTGAAGAGGATATTAGAAAATATACTTTGGTGAACGAAGAAATGAAGAATATCATTGACGGTTTCCCAAAGACTGCGCATCCAATGGGTGTGTTGTCTGCTTTGACAAGTGCTTTGACTGCATTTAATCCAAAATCAGTTAATGTAGAGAACAGCAAAGAAATGTATGAGGCGGTATGTAAGACTATGGGTAAATTCTTAGTGATTGCTACTTGGACGTATAGAAAAAGTATGGGCTTCCCATTGAACTACTATGACAATACAAAAGGATATGTAGAAAACTTCATGCGTTTGATGTTTGAATTGCCTACAGGTCCTTACGCAGCCGATCCAGTTGTTATTAATGCTTTAGATAAATTATTTATACTTCATGCTGATCACGAGCAAAACTGTTCTACTTCTACAGTGCGTATGGTAGGTTCTTCTCATGCTGGTTTGTTTGCTTCTATTTCTGCTGGAGTTTCAGCGCTATGGGGTCCACTTCATGGTGGTGCAAATCAAGCGGTACTTGAAATGCTAGAAGAAATTTATAAAACAGGTGGTGATGCGGATAAATATTTGGCAAAAGCCAAAGACAAAAACGATCTATTCCGTTTGATGGGATTTGGACACCGTGTGTATAAAAACTTTGATCCGAGAGCTAAAATTATTAAAAAAGCAGCTGACGAAGTATTAGGTACCCTAGGCGTTGAAGATCCAATTTTAGCCATTGCTAAAAAATTGGAAGCTGCGGCTTTGGAAGACGAATACTTCAAATCAAGAAATTTATATCCTAATGTTGATTTCTATTCTGGAATCATTTACAGAGCGTTAGGAATTCCAACGGATATGTTTACCGTAATGTTTGCTATTGGAAGATTACCAGGTTGGATAGCACAATGGAAAGAAATGCGCGAAAATAAAGAGCCTATTGGAAGACCAAGACAAATATATATCGGTCATCCCTTGAGAGAATTTAAACGATAATTTCTACTTCAATAAATCTAAAGCTTCACTTTCCAGTGAAGCTTTTTTTGTTATCTTAGCTCACTTAAATCCCGAATTTATGTTACAATTACATGTACAAGACGAAACATCACGCTTACGGGCAGTGGTTTTAGGAACTGCTGTGAGCAATGGACCAACTCCCAAACCTGAAGAGGCATACGACCCTAAATCATTAGAGCATATCAAAGCAGGGACTTATCCCGTTGAACAAGATATGGTGCTTGAAATGGATGCTTTTGAGTCGGTGTTGAGAAAATATGATGTAACCGTTTTTCGTCCGCAATTGATTCCTAACTACAATCAGATTTTTACGCGTGACATTGGGTTTGTGATTGATGATGTATTTGTTAAGTCGAATATTTTGCCTGATAGAGAACGAGAATTGGATGCGATACAGTATATTATTGATCAAATCAATCCTAGCAAAGTGGTTCGTCCACCCTCAGCAGTACATATTGAAGGAGGTGATGTGATGTTGTGGAATAATTATATCTTCGTTGGTACCTATAAAGGAAGTGATTACAAAGATTATATCACTGCTAGAACGAATGTACAAGGAGTAGAGTACCTTAGAAAGTTGTTTCCAAATAAAATAGTAAAGGAATTCGATTTGGTTAAATCCAAAATAGAAGCCCGCGATAATGCACTGCATTTGGATTGTTGTTTTCAGCCTGTTGGCAAAGACAAGGGAATCATCTATAAAAGAGGTTTTCGGGAAGAAGCCGATTATCTGTTTTTAGTGGACTTGTTTGGAAAAGACAATCTCTTTCATATTAAACGCAAAGAAATGTATCATATGAATTCCAATGTGTTTTCTATTGCTCCTGATGTTGTGGTATCCGAACGAAAATTTCATAGATTGAATAATTGGCTTCGTAACAATGGATTTACCGTTGAAGAAATTCCGTATGCTGAAATAGCCAAACAAGAAGGCTTATTGCGATGCTCGACTTTGCCTTTGATTAGGGAGTGATCGGTTTTCTGTTGTTGGTTTTCTGTTATCAGTTATCGGTTGTGAGTTGACTGCTGTGTAATTTAGAATTGTATTAAAATGAAAAGTCATGAAGATTTAGACATATACAAGATTAGTTTAGTCCTATTTTATAAAATTCATAAAGCTTCATTGCAATTGCCAAAGTATGAGTTGTATGAATTGGGTAGCCAAATTAGACGATCTGCCGATTCGGTAAATTCAAATATAGTAGAAGGGTATGGAAGAAAGCGATATAAAGCCGATTTTATTAAATTTTTGGTTTATTCTCATTCTAGCTGTTTAGAAACCAAAGCACATTTATTGAAAATAAAACATATATACATTGGTTTACTCCCAGATGTAGATCAATTTATTGCCGACTATGATGTTTTAGGGGCAAAAATCTATACATTTATACAATATGTTGAATCCAACTGGAAAACGTGATTCCTACAGATAACTGAAAACAGAAACAATAGATAAAACTTTGTGCCTTTGCGACTTCGTGGCAAATTTGAGATTGCCTGACTGCCGCAGGCAGGCTTCACTACGTTCGCAAAGACAGACAACCAATAACCGAAAACAAAAAAATATGAACCAAACTACTAACGCTATTCTAATGATTCGCCCAGTGGCGTTTCGAATGAACGAACAAACTGCTGTTAATAATTATTATCAAAAAGTATTAGATGGATTGTTACCAGCAACGGTTAATGCTAAAGCACAGCAGGAATTTGATGCTTTTGTAGCTCAATTAAGAGCGGTAGGCGTGCAGGTGATTGTAGTGGATGATCGTCCCGAATTGGATACTCCTGATAGTATTTTTCCAAACAATTGGATTTCTTTTCATGAAAATGGTGATGTGGTGTTGTATCCCATGTTTGCTGAAAACAGACGTTTAGAGCGCCGAGAAGATATTTTAGATATCTTGGAAGAAGAGGGTTTTGAAATCAATGAAATTATGGACTATACTTCAGCTGAAGCGGAGGGTTTTTTCCTCGAAGGAACAGGAAGTATCGTTTTGGATAGAGAAAATGGGAAGGCGTATTGTGCTTTGTCTCCGCGTGCTGATGAAGAATTGTTTATTGAATTTTGTGAGGATTTTGAATATACTCCCGTTATTTTCGAGGCGTTTCAAACGGTTGAGGATGAACGTAAGTTAATTTATCATACTAATGTAATGATGTGTATTGGAGATACGTTCGCTGTAATTTGTGCTGATTGTATTGATGATAAAAAAGAGCGCAAAATGGTCTTAGATAGTTTGCGTGGCGATGAAAAAGAAATCATCTTGATTACTGAAGCGCAATTGAACAATTTTGCAGGCAATATGTTGGAAGTAGTAGGAGCTAATGAACGCAGGTATTTAGTTATGAGTGAGTCGGCTCGTCAAAGTTTGACTAAAAAGCAAATCGCCCAACTGGAAGAACATCTTACAATTTTGAGTGCTAATTTAGATACTATTGAAGCTTGTGGGGGTGGAAGTGCGCGATGTATGATGGCAGAAATTTTCTTACCCAAAGCTACGGTTTAGTTAGAATAATTTAATACAACCGTTTCTTTTTGATTACTTTTGTGTTCACAATTCAAATAGATGAAAAATAAAAAAACATTGGTGCTGGGAGCTACAACTAAACCAGAGCGTTACGCCTTTAAAGCGATTACGAATTTGGTTGCTAAAGGGCATTCGGTTTTAGCGATAGGGCAAAATGCAGGAGAAGTGGCTGGGATTAAAATTCAGACGAAAGCCTTGCCGATTAAAAGTATTGATACGGTTACTTTGTATCTGAATCCAGTGCGCCAAAGAGATTATTATAATTATATTATTGAGGCACATCCTAAGCGTGTCATCTTTAATCCGGGAACTGAAAATCCTGAATTTTACCAGTTATTAGCCTTGAACGATATCCAAGTAGAGGTAGCTTGTACCTTGGTGTTATTGGCTACCAATCAATATTAAGACGATACGTTTGTCCAATTCACTATTTTTGTATCCATGGAATTTTCTTCAAAGTTATTAGAAAAAGCAGTCAATGAGATGTCGCAATTGCCAGGAATTGGCAAACGTACGGCTTTGCGATTGGTTTTGCATTTGTTGAAACAACCTCAGGAGCAAACACAGTATTTGTCACAAGCTTTAGTTACTATGCGTGAGGAAATCAAACATTGCACTAGTTGTAATAATATTTCGGACAGTGCGATTTGCGAAATTTGTGCCAATGCGAGTCGGAACCATCAGCTTATTTGTGTAGTGGAAGATATTCGCGACGTGATGGCGATTGAGAACACCGGACAATTTAGAGGAATTTACCATGTGCTAGGAGGGAAGATTTCGCCTATTGATGGCGTAGGGCCGAGTCAGTTGCATATTAGTCCTTTGGTGGAAAAAGTGAAGCAAGGTGGTGTGAGTGAAATTATTTTTGCGTTAAGCTCTACTATGGAAGGCGACACAACCAATTTTTATATTTACAAACAAATTATGAACTATCCAGTGGAATTGTCTACTATCGCTAGAGGAATTTCAGTGGGTGATGAACTGGAATATGCGGATGAAGTAACTTTGGGGCGTAGTATTTTACAACGCGTTCCTTTTGAAAAATCCATTAAGAACAATTAAAATAAAGTTGAATTATTAATAATAGAATAGATGAAGATTACAAAAATTTGTTGCATTGGAGCAGGTTATGTGGGAGGACCCACTATGGCAGTGATTGCTCAAAAATGTCCGCATATTCAGGTTACTGTGGTGGACTTAAATGCCGAACGTATTGCCGCTTGGAATGACGAGAATGTGGATCATATTCCCATTTACGAACCGGGTTTGAGCGCAGTGGTTGGCGAGGCAAGAGGAAGAAATTTATTTTTTTCTACGGATGTGGAAAAAGCCATTGATGAGGCGCAATTGATTTTTATTTCGGTGAATACACCAACCAAAACCTACGGAAAAGGAAAAGGTATGGCGGCCGACTTGAAATACATTGAATTGTGTGCGCGTCAAATTGCTCAAGTTGCCAAAGACAACAAAATAGTAGTGGAGAAATCGACTTTGCCTGTGCGTACTGCCGAGGCGATTAAAAACATATTAGATCATACTGGAAATGGGGTGCAATTTCAAATTTTGTCCAATCCGGAGTTTTTAGCAGAAGGAACTGCAGTTCAAGATTTATTGCAACCAGATCGTATTTTAATTGGAGGCGATACTACTCCCGAAGGGCAAGAAGCGATTCAGTCCTTGGTGGAAGTGTATGCCAATTGGGTGCCAACCGACAAAATCTTAACGACTAATGTTTGGTCTTCGGAATTGTCGAAATTAACGGCGAATGCTTTTTTAGCTCAGCGCATTTCGTCTATCAATGCGATGTCGGAATTGTGTGAAAAGACTGGGGCTGATGTCAATGAAGTAGCACGTGCTATTGGAATGGATAGCCGTATTGGTTCTAAATTTTTGAAATCGTCGGTGGGTTTTGGAGGTTCTTGTTTTCAAAAAGACATTCTGAATTTGGTGTATATCGCTAAGTCGTACGGATTGAATGAAGTGGCTGATTATTGGGAACAAGTAATCATTATGAATGACCATCAAAAAAGACGTTTTTCAACTAAAATAGTACAGACTTTATACAATACCGTAGCGGCTAAAAAGATTGCTTTTTTAGGTTGGGCGTTTAAGAAAGATACGAATGACACTCGAGAATCGGCTGCGATCTACGTAGCAGATGATTTGATTAACGAACAAGCTCAGATTGCGGTCTATGATCCCAAAGTTTCGCCTACTAAAGTATTGGCAGATTTGGATTATCTGGAAACGCGTTCGCATGATGCGAATGTGGCTCAAGTACAATCGTATGCAAGTCCGTATGACGCTTGTCAAGGCGCTCACGCCATTGCAGTGCTCACCGAATGGGATGAGTTTACTACTTACGATTGGCAACAAATTTACAATGGAATGCAAAAACCAGCCTTCTTGTTTGATGGACGTAATTTGTTGAATCGTGCCGAGTTGGAAACCATTGGCTTTGTGTACCAAGGTATTGGAGCTTAATTTTTTTTGATTTTTAAATAATTACTAACCTTGGCGTCCCTGCCTGCGGCAGGCAGGCTAGCGTCTTTGCAGTAAAAAATATGAATTGGTACGTACTCTATACAAAGCCCAAATGGGAGAAAAAAGTAGCCGAGCAATTACAAGCTATCGGTATCGATTGCTATTGTCCTTTGGTTATTAAAGAGCGGCAGTGGACGGATCGTAAAAAGAAGGTAGAAGTGCCTTTATTTAATTCGTATGTTTTTGTTCATTTGGATGAGAAAGACCGTTCATTGGTTTTTGATTCACCAGGAGCTGTGCGCTATTTGTTTTGGTTACAAAAACCGGCTATTGTTCGCGAGGAAGAAATTGCCACCATCAAAAAATGGTTGAACGCTCCAGATGTAGCCGAAATTGAAGTGAGTTCTTACAAAGTAGGAGATACTATTGAAGTCGATTCAGGTCCATTTGTGAACCAACAAGCGATAGTGAAGGAAGTAACTGCTTCTCACTATGTTTTAGTCTTGGAGTCGATGGGTTGTGTATTGAAGATGAAGCATAAATAACTTTTGTCAGTTGTTGGTTGTTGGGAATTGTAATAAATTGGTTATCTCTAATTTACTACTTTTCTATTCCCCTCTTGAGAGGGGCTAGGGGTGTGTTTTTCCATTTAAAGTACTTTTTTTGATTTTGTATTTTGGACTAGTCACAATTTGTGACCAGTTTTTTCAAATAGTATTGTAGGGTAACGAACAGATTTGATAGATACTTTATTATTTTAGGTATGTTTGTTTATTCAGAACTATTCCTCTGTCGAGAGGGGTTAGGGGTGTGTCTTTCGTGCGGAACTACTTATCTTTAAGGTTTCTTTTCAAATTCTAGAATATAAAATTCAATTGCCCGAATTACATTTTCCATATCCCTCAAAACTTCAAAGTCACTGAAACGTAAAATAGTTATTCCTAATTCATTCATTCTTTTTTCTTTAACTATGTCTTTGTTGTATACTTCTAAAATTTCATGTGAGTAGCCATCTACTTCAATTCCTAACATTAGATCGTAACAGAAAAAATCTAAAATGTAATTGTCAATTGGTTTTTGTCTGTGAAAGTCGTAACCGTACATTTGTTTTCCTTTTAGTTTTAACCAAAGGTAGATTTCGGTTTCTGTAGATTCGTTACGGAGTTTTTTTGCTAATGCAGTTAGCTTTGGGTTGTAGGGGATGATTTTTCGTTTTGTCATTTGAGTTGGGATTTGGAATTATAAAGGTAATTTATTTTATACAATTACACACCCCTAGCCCCTCTCAAGAGGGGAATGGTTTAGAGTAAATAGATATTCTGCATATAGTGAGATTATATATCCAATATTATTATAGTTTATACAATTACACACCCCTAGCCCTTATTACTAGCTTTAAAATTGTTTTTTTGGAATTGTTGAATCTTTGATTTCAAGAGGGGAACGTCTATTAGCATTAACACTTTTTGTTTTATTTTCTAATTATTACATTCACAAATTGCTACATATTTAGTGAGACTTTGAGCCTTCTTTGTGCTTAATTATAACCCTATAAGTCATATAAGGAAATATAAGAAAGTCGCTTTGCTCCATTCAAGTTCAGATAAGTTAATTGAACCATTAAGAATTTAAGTTGCATTAAGAATATTCACTTTGTGAACCTCTGCGTCTTTCTTTGTGGACTTTGTGTTTAAATTTTTAACCATATAAGTCATTTAAGAAAAATATAAGAAGTTGCTCCGCTTTTTTCAAGAACAGATAAATTAGAATATACTAATCCCTAAAAACCGAGAACCAACAACTGATAACAGACAACCGAATACACATTTTCAAATCCTAAATCGCACTTCGTATATCGTATATTTCTAAACCCTATAAGTCATATAAGAAAACATAAGAAGTCGCTTCGCTCTTTGAAGAGCATTTAACTAGTATACCCTGAACATTTATAACTGAACACTGTTCACTATATCGAAAATCGTATATCGTATATCGTAAATCGTCCCTCGTCCCTCGTAAATCTAAAATTCCCTCTCACTAGATTTAGTGATATTGTAATTTATTTTTTGTTGGAATAGGTAGGAATTTGCTTGATTATTAGTATTTTATAAGCGTGTTAGGTATGTGGATAATTTATAATGTCCTGATGGGTTAAAAAAACGAGCCAATTTCAGCATATTTTTACTACTTTTGCGTTGCTTAAAATAGGTGTTTTTCAGTTCTAGTTATGGGACTGGGAAAGGCGAAGCCGTGGAATAAAGTAAGGAGTTTTAATTCAAATTATAGTGTAATTATGAGTGCCAAACAAAGAATAGGGATCACCTTTAGTGCTTTTGATTTACTTCATGCAGGTCATATTACCATGTTAGAAGAGGCTAAAAGGCAATGTGATTATTTAATTTGTGGATTACAAACGGATCCTACCATAGATCGTCCTGAAAAAAACCGTCCTGTGCAATCTGTGGTGGAGCGTTATATCCAGCTAAAGGGATGTAAGTTTGTAGATGAAATTGTTCCTTATGCTACAGAACAAGATTTAGAAGATATTTTACGTGCTTTCAAAATTGATGTGCGTATCATTGGTGACGAATACCAACATAAAAATTTTACTGGCAGAACCTATTGCGAGGAAAAAGGAATCGAATTGTGTTTTAATATTCGCGAACACCGTTTTTCCAGTAGTAGTTTGCGTCAAGAAGTAGCGGATAAACAGCCGAAGAAATAGTTATCGGTTGTCCGTCATTGCGAACGTAGTAAAGCAATCTCAAATGAATACGATTATAAATAGTTTGAGGTGTTATCGGTTGTCTGTTATCGGTTGTCGGTTGTCAGTTGTCTGTAAAAAGTGCGACTGAAACAATTACATTGAAATTATGAGTGCATCTATTATACATGTTATATTAACTGGTGGAGTAGGAAGTCGTTTGTGGCCGCTGTCTCGCAAAAGCCAACCCAAACAATATTTAGAATTGTTTGAAGGGAAGTCATTGTTTGAAATGACCGTGGCTCGTAATAGTCATTTGGTCAACCAAGTAATTGTAGTGGGTAATGTGGATAATTGTCATTTGAGTCGTAAGGTGTTGGGAAAAACACAAACTTCGTATGTTGACATTGTAGAAGCTACCCCTAGAAACACGGCTGCGGCGATTGCTTTTGCTGCCTTTGCAGCCGCTCCCGACGATATCCTAATTGTAACGCCTTCTGATCATATCATTGACGAAATGGAAGCCTACAATGGTGCTATTACGGCTGCTATTGCTAAAGCACAAGACGATTATATAGTCACTTTTGGGATTGTTCCAACGAAACCAGAAACGGGTTTTGGATATATTGAATACAAAGGAGATGATGTTCTCTCCTTTCGTGAAAAACCGAACAAGGCAACTGCTATTGATTTTATAACAAGAGACAATTTTTTGTGGAATAGCGGCATGTTTTGTTTTAAAGCTAGTGTGCTTTTGGATGAATTGAAAGCGTTTGAACCGGAAGTGTATGCCAAAGCCAATGCCGCTTGGGAAGCCAATCAAGAGGGGCAATTAGACTTGAATTTATCTATGGCTATTCCGTCTATTAGTATTGATTATGCGGTGATGGAACGTTCTAAAAAAATCAAAGTAGTCGCTTCGCAATTTGTGTGGTCTGACTTAGGTTCTTTTGAATCAGTTTATGATTATTTGGCTGCTCAAGGTCATCCCGTGGATGCTAATGGTAATATGGTGATTGGCACGGATGTTTTTTCGACTTTTATTGGGTTGAAAAACACCATTTTTGTGAGTACACCTGATGCCAATTTGATTTTGCAAAAAGAACAATCTCAGGATGTGAAGTACATCTACAATGAGCTGGAAAGACAAGGTTCGGACTTATTAAATTAGAGAGATTAATACAATAGATTTACGATATACGATTTACGATCCCGACGCTTAGGAACGATTTACGATTTATGAAATACTAATAAAAATATGAAAAAATTACTTTTTATCGCCTTTTTGTTTTTAGCCTTGACGCAAACGGCTACAGTAAAAGCTCAGGATTTATTGAAGGGGCAAAACTTAAGCACACTGAAAGTGGATAATTTATCCGATGCCGATTTGGTAAAATTACGTTCGCAATTGCAAAGTAATAGCATGACGATTGATCAAGCGGAACCGATGGCTTTGGCTAAGGGAATGCCCGCTAGCGAGTTTGCTAAATTGAAGGCGCGTCTGGGTACTCCTATGGCAGCCACTATTAAAAAAGGGAATGCGACTGAAAGCATAGAAAGTTTGGGTAGAACCCAAGAGCCTGTTGTCAATACGAAGACTAAAGACGAAGCCAATGCTTTGGTTTTTGGATCGGAATTGTTTGATACGCCTACCTTGAATTTTGAACCTAATTTGAAATTGGCTACTCCAGTGAATTATGTGTTAGGTCCTGGAGACGAATTGCAAATTAGTGTGTATGGTATTCAAGAATATAGTGATGCCGTACCAGTTTCAGTAGAGGGTAAAGTCAATATTCAATATGTAGGACAAATTGCAGTCTCTGGAATGACCATAGAGGCCGCTAGTGTAAAAATTAAAAATGCTATCGCTAAAGTATACAGTACCGTTCGTTCTGGACAATCTCAGGTGGGAATTAGCTTGAGTCGTATTCGCACCATAAAAGTAACCTTAATTGGTAGTCAACAACCTGGCAATTATTCGGTTTCTTCTTTGGCGACGGTGTACAATGCCTTGTTTTTAGGAGGCGGACCTGCTAAGAACGGAAGCTACCGAAACATTGAGTTGATTCGTAACAACAAAGTGTACCGCACGATTGATTTGTACCGTTTTTTGGTACAGGGCAATCAATCGGATAATATTGGATTGAAAGACAATGACGTCATTCGTATTCCGGCCTACACCCAACGTGTGACATTAGAAGGGCAGTTGAAACGTCCAGGAATTTTTGAGATGAAAAAAGGCGAAAGCTTCACTGACTTATTGTCTTTTGCTTCAGGATTCACAGATGTAGCCTATACAGCTTCGGTGAATGTGTTGCAAAAAACAGCCAAGGAATTCAAGGTGCGTGACATCAAAGCCACCGAATTTGCAAGCTACAAACCACAGGCAGGAGATGTGTTTACGGTGAATCGAATTTTGAACCGTTTTGAAAACCGCATTAGTATTCAAGGAGCGGTATTCCGTCCGAATACCTATTCGTATTATCCAGGGATGCGTATCACTGATTTGGTAGCCAAAGCGGATGGTTTGAAAGAAGATGCCTATCGTACTCGAGCTACCATAGTACGTGTGAAAGACGATTTGACCAAAGAAACCGTATCTGTTAATTTAGCGAAAGCACTATCAGGGGATGCACAAGCCAATATCAGTTTGGATAAAGAAGATGTGGTGACGGTTTATTCTATCTTGGATTTCAAAGAAGATTTCAAAGTGACTATCGATGGCGAAATCAAAAAACCAGGAGAATACGATTTTCACCCGGCGCTTACCTTGAATGATTTATTGGTACAGGCAGGAGGATTGATTGGTTCGGCTTCGAAGCGTGTGGAAGTAGCTCGAATGATTCAGTCGGAAGAGATAGATGCTACCAATTCGGCTAGAGCAGAATTATTCAATATTGAAATTACGCCTGAGAATAACGAACAAGCCCAAAATTTTGTATTGGCCCCTTACGATGTGGTGAACATACGCAAAATGGCGGTCTATGAAAAACCAGAAATGGTTACTTTGACAGGAGCGGTACATTATGGAGGTAAATATGTGTTGGCAGATAAGAAAGAAAAAATTTATACCCTAATTCAACGAGCAGGAGGATTAACGCCTTTGGCAAATGTGAAAGGAGTAAAAATTAAGCGTCCTATTTCTGTTAAGCAAATTGAAGATTTAGAAAATGTGAATGTGGATTTGACCAAAAATGTAGTTGATACTGGTGTAACCAAAAAAGATACGGTTAAAAATAAAGCAATTAAAAAATTAAAAACCGAATTGAAATATGCTACTATTCCGGTGGATTGGGATCGCATTGTGCGCAACCCAAAAAGCAGAACGAACATCACCTTACAACCTGGAGACGAAATTGAAGTAGCAGCTTTTTCAGAAAGTGTGAAGGTAACCGGGAATGTGTTATTGACCTCGGAGATTCCGTACAATTCAGGTAGAGGAATTAATTACTATCTGAATGCGGTAGGTGGCACTGATGCGAAAGCGTGGAGAAAAAGAGCTTATGTCATCTACCCTAACGGACAAGCAGCAGTAACCAGTTCGTTTTTGTTTTTCAAATCCTATC
This sequence comes from Flavobacterium sp., assembly GCF_031537875.1. GTDB lineage: Bacteria > Bacteroidota > Bacteroidia > Flavobacteriales > Flavobacteriaceae > Flavobacterium. The sequence goes on from NZ_JAVKNB010000006.1 coordinate 73,855, forward strand.
CTAAGGTAACACCTGGATCTCAAATCATTGTTCCTGAAAAACCAGAAACTAAGAAAATGAGTACTGGCGAATGGGTAAGTATCGGAAGTGTGATGACGAGCTTGGCGTTGTTGATTGTGACGGCGTTTAAGTAAGATATACGATTTGCGATTTACGAGGTACGATACTAGATATATGATTTATGAAGTACTGTAGAGGAACGCGGACAAGAAAAATTAGAGAAATTTATAAAATTTTAATTTAGTTTACTAATTTAGGATTCAGACATTTCGAGATGATTTATAAAATACTATAGAGGGAACGCGGATTTGATAAATTAAGGAAATTTTATTTAGTTAGATAATTTACAATTCTTAATTGTAAGAACGAATTACTCAGTTTTATTTAACCACAAAGCGCACAAAGTCCTTCGGCAAGCTCAGAATAAGAGCACGGAAGCTCACTAAAAAAAATATCAATTGAGCAATTTGAAAATGTCCAATACGGTTATATAAAATGGAATAGAAGTGTTCAGGAAGTACTACTTAAATGTTCTTAATTAGAGCGAAGCGACTTCCTTAAGTTTTCTTATATGACTTATATGGTTAATTAATTTTAGCTTCGCTCCGTTCGGCTTCGCCTCGGGTCGAAGTACGATATTAGATTTACATAGTGCAAATTTTAATATTCAACGTTCCGTATTGAATATTCAAAATTTTAACAAAGAACATTAGAACAACGAATGTTGAATAATGAAGTTTGACATAAATAAAGATTGCCTGCCTGCGGTAGGCAGGCTTCACTGCGTTCGCAATGACAGAAAACGGATAACCGACAACCAATATGCCTTATAGCTTACAACCCTTTATTGACAAAAAAAAATGCATTTCCGTGACCGGTTTGGGTTATGTGGGATTGCCTTTGGCATTGGAGTTGGCGAAGCATTTCAAAGTGATTGGTTTTGATATTAATCAAGAGCGCATTGCTTTGATGCAACAAGGGATTGATCCTTCTAAAGAATTGGACTCTGAGGCGTTTGTAGGTTGTGATATAACGTTTACATCAGATGTTGCCGATTTACAACAGGCGCATTTTCACATCATTGGTGTACCCACGGATATTGATTCTAATAAAGTGCCGAATTTAAATCCGTTATTAGGCGCTACAAAAAGTGTAGCATCGGCCTTGAAAAAAGGAGATGTAGTGGTGTATGAATCTACCGTTTATCCAGGATGTACAGAAGATGATTGTTTACCAATTTTAGAAGCTGTTTCAGGATTGCATGGCGGTGTTGATTTTAAATACGGCTATAGCCCAGAGCGCATTGTTCCTGGAGATAAGGTGAGAACCTTGACTACCATATTAAAAATTGTTTCGGGTAATGATGCTGAAGCCTTGGAATTGATTGCTGGGGTATACGGAAGTATCATCAAAGCAGGATTGCATCGTGCCGAATCCATCAAAGTAGCCGAAGCGGCTAAGGTGATTGAAAATACCCAACGCGATATTAATATTTCGTTAATGAACGAACTAGCGATTATCTTTGATAAAATGGGCATTGATACCCAAGCGGTGATCGCTGCTGCAGGAACCAAATGGAATTTTCATCAATACCAACCTGGTTTGGTGGGAGGTCATTGCATTAGTGTGGATCCGTTTTATTTGATGCACAAAGCCAAAATGATCGGTATTGAGCCACAGGTGATTGCGGCCGGTAGACGTGTGAATGATTTCATACCGTCTTTTATCGCTAAACGCATTGTACAATCCTTGATTGAACAAGATAAAAATCCAGGTAAATCTCGTGTTTTGGTCATGGGAATTACCTTCAAAGAAGAGGTGTCCGACATTCGCAATTCGAAAGTGGTCGATTTAATTAAAGAATTAGAAGACTATTCGATTACAGTGGATGTAATTGACCCTTTTGGAAGCCCAGCCGAATTAGCACACGAATACAATATTCATTTGAAAGCAGCACCCGAAGGCAAATACGATAGTATCGTTTTAGCAGTTGGACATCAAGCCTACAGAAATATGCAGCCATCAGATTTTGAAAGCTTGTCCAACGGACCGGTCTATCTTTTTGATATTAAAGGGGTTTTGAATAAAGATGATTATGCTAATTATTGGAGACTGTAAGATATACGATTTACGAAGTACGATTTATGATATTTGATTTTAGCTTCGCTCCGTTCGGCTTCGCCTCGGGTCGATTTAGGAAGGTACCAATTTGAAAATTTGAAAATGTATTAAGTAATCCTTCAATAACTGAATATAATCAAATAATACTGAATTAATATCCCCCATTATACAGTTTATGAATACTATAAATCCCAAATTGTGAAAACACATGCTTTTCAAACTAAAATTCATGAAATTCGAGGTGTAAAAGTCATGCTCGATTTTGATCTGGCCACACTATAAGAAGTTGAAACTAAAGTTTTAAATCAGGCAGTAAAAAGAAATATAATTCGATTTCCAGAAGATTTTATGTTTCAAATTACTTTACCCGAGTGGGATAGGAACTCGTCACAATTTGTGACCAGTTCCACAAAACATCGAGGTGCTACTTATTTACCTTATGCATTTACAGAACAAGGAATAGCGATGCTAAGTTCTGTATTGCGTTCTGAAAAAGCAGCACTAGTTAATATCGCTATTATGCGAACTTTTGTTGAAATACGTAAAACAATTGCTTTAGAAAGTTCATTATCACAGCAAATTATGGAATTAAAAAGTAATTTAGAAGAACGACTCAGCGAACATGATGTGCAATTGATGGAAATTTATACTGTTATGGAACAGTTTTTAGATGAAAAACAAGAACGGACGAATTGGGAAAACAGAAAGCGATTAGGGTATAAATAAAAAATTGATTTTAGCTTCGCTCCGTAAGGTTTCGCCTCGAGTCGATTTACGAAGTACGATATACGAGGTACGAAGTATAATATTCAACATTAGAATAACGAACAACGAATGTTGAACAACGAAGTTTGACATAATAAAGATTGCCTGCCTGCGGTAGCCAGGCTTCACTGTGTTCGCAATGACAGACAACCGATAACAAATAACAATAAATTAATATGCGTCCCGACGCTTCGGGAGCGGTGAATTAAAGATTGCTTCACTGCGTTCGCAATGACTAACCTTGGCGCTCTAGCGTCTCTGCCTGCGGTAAGCAGGTTTGTAACAGAAAGCTCACAAGCAGCAAAAAAAACATCAATTTTGAATGTTGAATAACAAATATTCAATTTTGAACTTTAACAAATAAAAACCTTGGCGCCCTAGCGTCTTAGCGGCAAAAATATATGGAAACACAAAACGACGAAATCACCCTTAAAGAACTACTCGAAAAAGCCAAAGAATGGTACTCGTATTTGTTATCGCAATGGAAAATCATTGTGTTAGCAGGAGTAATAGGTGCAGCTTTAGGATTGACTTATTCTATTTTTAAGAAACCAGTGTACACTGCTACTTTATCTTTTGCCTTAGAAGATGAGAAATCAGGTGGAAGTGGTTTAGGGGGTGCTTTAGGATTGGCAAGCTCATTAGGTTTTGATTTAGGTGGTAGTGGAGGAGGAGCCTTCTCAAGTGCTAACTTGACGGAACTATTCAAATCCCGAACTATGGTTGAAGAAACGTTGATGCAACCTGTAATGGCAGTAACGGATACGATTTCCTTAGCGGAACTATATATTCAAACCAAAGATTGGCGAGAAGAATGGCAGGAAAAACCGAAATTGAAAACCATACAATTCCCTCCCTTGACCAAACGGAAGTACTTTACTCGTGAACACGATAGTATTATGGGTGTCATATATGAAGATTTGTCAAAAACTAGTTTGACCGTAGCCCAAAAAGACAAAAAAATAGCCATCATTAGTATTGATGTAAAATCAGAGAATGAGGCCTTTGCCAAAACTTTCTCTGAAACCTTAGCCAAGAATGTGTCCGATTTTTATGTAAATACCAAAAGCAAAAAAGCGCGCATGAATATGGCCATATTGCAACATCAAACCGATTCCATTCGTGCGGAATTGAACGGTGCGATTACTGGGGTTGCAGTAGCCAATGACAATACCTTTATGTTGAATCCCGCTCTAAACGTCAATCGTACGCCATCTGCTAAACGCCAAGTCGACGTACAAGCCAATACGGCTATCTTAACTGAATTAGTCAAACAAACCGAACTAGCGAAGGTAACCCTACGTAAAGAAACCCCTTTAATTCAAGTAATCGACAGACCTATTTTACCCTTGCCGAAAGAACGATTAGGAAAAGCCAAGGGGCTTTTAACGGGAGGAATTTTATCTGGTTTTTTGATAGTTATGGCTTTGATAGTAAGAAGACTAATTAAAACAATAGTTGAATAAATAAGAATGAATATTTTAAAATTAATTGGAAGAGCCTCTGAAATTTTTAATAAGGATATATCTGATAATGAGCAAGATCTCAAAAGAATTGTTTCTGAGTCTTCTTTCTTGGTAATTGGAGGTGCTGGATCAATTGGACAAGCTGTTACCAAAGAAATTTTTAAACGAAACCCACTCAAACTTCATGTTGTAGACATCAGTGAAAACAATATGGTGGAATTGGTTCGTGATTTGAGAAGTTCATTTGGTTATATTAATGGTGATTTTCAGACTTTTGCGTTAGATATTGGTTCGGTTGAATACGATGCGTTTATTGACTCAGACGGAAAATATGATTATGTATTAAATCTTTCAGCTTTAAAACATGTTCGTTCAGAAAAAGATCCATTTACATTGATGCGAATGATTGATGTAAATGTTTTTAATACAGAGAAAACGGTTTTACAAGCTATTGAAAAAGGCACTAAAAAATATTTTTGCGTTTCTACAGATAAAGCAGCCAATCCTGTCAATATGATGGGAGCTTCAAAAAGAATTATGGAGATGTATCTGATGAGTCTAAGCCGTAATATCAACATTTCAACAGCACGTTTTGCCAATGTAGCTTTTTCTGATGGATCATTATTGCATGGTTTTAACCAACGGATTCAAAAACAGCAACCTATTGTGGCGCCAAATGATATTAAACGCTATTTTGTAACACCAAAAGAATCAGGTGAGTTGTGTTTAATGTCGTGCATATTTGGTAAAAATAGAGATGTATTTTTTCCTAAGTTAAATCAAGATTTACATTTAATTACTTTCGCAGATATAGCAGTAAAATATTTAGCAGAATTAGGATACGAACCTTATTTGTGTAAAACAGAGGAGGAAGCAAGAGACTTGATGGCTTCTTTACCTCAGCAAAAAAAATGGCCTTGTTTATTCACAAGCAGTGATACAACGGGAGAAAAAGATTTTGAAGAATTTTTTACTGATTCAGAAGTATTGGATATGCATAGTTTTGAAAATTTTGGAATTATTAAAAACGAAGGAAATTTTTCAAATGAAAAAATAGATTTTTTTACTACTTCAATTAAAGAAATGAAACAAGCTAAAAAATGGAATAAGGAACAATTAGTTGATTTGTTCTTTAAAATGATTCCTGATTTTGGTCACAAAGAAACTGGGAAATATTTGGATTCAAAAATGTAATTATGCAGCATATTAAAGATACTATTACATTTATTCAAGATATTTATAAAACAAATGAGTTTATTCCTTTACACGCGCCTACATTTAATGGTAATGAAAAGAAGTATTTGCTCGAAACTATAGATTCTACTTTTGTTTCTTCGGTGGGATCTTATGTTGACCAATTTGAAGAAATGATGACTGCAATTACCAAAACAAAAAAATCGGTTGCGGTAGTCAACGGAACTGCTGGAATACAAGTTGCGTTACGATTAGTTGGTGTGAGTGCTGGTGACGAGGTTATTACACAAGCGCTAACATTTGTAGCCACAGCTAATGCAATAGCATACAATAGAGCATCTCCCATTTTTTTAGATGTTGATTTAGATACGATGGGTTTGTCTCCAGAAGCAGTTTCCCAATTTTTAGAAGAATTTGGTGATTTACGCGAAGAAGGCTGTTTTAATAAAAAAACCGGAAAAAAAATCAGTGCATGTTTGCCCATGCATACGTTTGGATTTCCTGTTCATTTGGACGAACTAAAAACAATATGTGATGCTTGGAAAATTCCAATTGTAGAAGATGCTGCGGAATCATTAGGCAGTGAATACAAAAACAAACCTACAGGAAGCATTGGTGAGCTGGGCGTTTTTTCCTTCAATGGAAACAAAATTGTTACTTGTGGCGGTGGAGGTGCAATTGTTACCAATAATGAAAATTTAGGGGTCAAAGGAAAGTATTTAACAACTACAGCAAAAGTACCACATGCATATGAATTTTACCACGACGAATTAGGATATAATTTTAGAATGCCTAATTTGAATGCAGCACTGGCTTGCGCCCAATTGGAACAACTAAATTCATTTCTTATTGACAAAAGAGCATTAGCTGAAGATTACAAATCTTTTTTTGCAACATCAGGAATAAAATTTAGAAATGAATCTCCTCATACCAAAGCCAATTATTGGTTGATGTGCGTGGAATTAGAAAATTTAAAAGAAAGAGATTTGTTTTTGTCAGAAACAAATAATGCAAAAGTAATGACAAGACCGATTTGGCAATTGATGTACCGTTTACCGATGTACCAACATTGCCAAAGAGATGAACAATTAAATGCACAGTTTCTTGAAGAACGCATCGTAAATATACCAAGTAGTGTTAGATAAAAAAACAATTTTAATTGGTTACTCTGGACATGGATTTGTCGTTGCAGATACTGCAATTGAAAATCAATTAGAATTAATTGGATATACTGATATGGAAATAGTTCAAAACAATCCTTTTGGGTTGGACTACCTTGGAAATGAAAGAGAAATTGATTTTTTCGATAATTATAAAGGGGTGAAATTTGTAATAGGAATTGGAGATAATACAATTCGTGAAAAAATATACAACCTTATAGTTGAAAATAAAAGAGAAATTAATACTTTAATATGTAAATCAGCCTTCATTTCAAAAACCGCAAGTATTGGAATTGGCACTTTTGTCAATAAAAATGTTTCTATTAATGCTTTTGCTAAAATTGGAAATAATGTCATTTTAAATACAGCTTGCGTTATCGAGCATGATTGTACAATTGGAGATAGTGCGCATATTGCCCCAGGGGCCGTACTAGCTGGTAATGTAAATATTGGAGACCGTACATTTATTGGAGCAAATGCAGTTGTAAAACAAGGAGTAGTTATTGGCAAAGACGTTGTTGTTGGTGCAGGTTCTGTAGTAATTAATGACATACCTGATGGAAAAAAAATTATTGGAAATCCTAGTCGATTTATTTAATAATGGAAAAAGTTATAATCATAGCCGAAGCGGGTGTAAATCATAATGGCGATATTAATTTAGCGAAACAGCTGATTGATGTAGCTGTGGATGCAGGTGTTGATTATGTGAAATTTCAAACATTTAAGTCAGAAAGCTTGGTTTCAAAATCGGCTAAAAAGGCAGCTTATCAAATAGAAAACACGAAAGACGCAACCGAAAATCAGTTGCAAATGTTGAAGAAACTAGAATTATCCCATCAACAACATATCGAGCTCATTTCGTATTGTAAGCAAAAAAATATTTCCTTTTTTTCCACTGCTTTTGATTTGGAATCATTAGACTATTTAAAAACCTTAGGTCTGTCAATGGTGAAAATACCATCTGGCGAAATCACTAATTTACCTTATTTAAGAAAGGCTGCTACTTTATTTTCTGAAGTAATCATATCTTCGGGAATGTCAACTATAAAAGATATAAATAACGCATTAAATGTGTTTATTGCTGAAGGTATCCCAAAAAATAAAATTTCAATATTACATTGTAATACGGAATACCCTACTCCAATGAAAGATGTTAATTTGCATGCGATGTTAACCATTCAGAAAGAATTTGAAGTGACTATTGGCTATTCAGATCACACCCTTGGAATTGAGGTGCCAATTGCTGCAGTTGCTCTTGGTGCAAAAGTCATAGAGAAACATTATACATTAGACAGAAACTTACCAGGTCCAGATCAATTAGCTTCGTTAGAGCCTAATGAATTGAAAGCAATGGTACAAGCAATACGAAATATTGAGTTAGCTATTTCTGGAAATGGAATTAAGGAACCGAGTGAATCAGAAATGAAGAATATTCAGATTGCTCGAAAAAGCATTGTGGCCAAAACAACTATTTTAAAAGGAGAAGTTTTTTCAGAAATGAATATTACAACAAAAAGACCTGGAAATGGAATTTCTCCTATGCTTTGGGATGAGGTTGTTGGACAGGTTGCGAATAAAGATTTTAATGAAGATGACTTAATTGATTTAGATAAATGAAAATAGGTATCTTAACTAGTTCAAGAGCAGATTTTGGTATTTATTTACCTCTACTAAAAAAGTTAAAGGATGATGTCTTTTTCAACTTGGAAATCATAGCATTTGGAACTCATTTATCAAAAAGTCATGGATATACCTTAACTGAAATTGAAAATAAGGGTTTTAATTGTATCCATACTATTTCATCTTTAATTGCAAATGATGACGAGCAAGCAATAGCTACTTCCTATGCATTAACTGCATTAAAATTTGCAGATTTTTGGCAACACAATAAATTTGATTTAGTTTTCTGTCTGGGAGACCGTTTTGAAATGAGTGCAGCAGTACAATCGGGTATTCCTTTTAATGTGAAATTTGCACATTTACATGGCGGAGAAACAACACTCGGTGCAATTGATAACATATATAGACATCAAATCACTTTGGCATCAAATTTACATTTTACAGCAGGTGACCTATTTTCAGATCGTGTAATCGAGTTAATAGGACATAATAAAAATGTTTATACTGTTGGTTCTTTAAGTTTAAATGAAATAGAAAATTTTCAACCCATTAATAAAACGGAATTTTACAAAAAATTTAATATACCAAATGAGGATTTTGCTTTAGTTACGTTTCATCCTGAAACAGTAAATACAGAAATGAATCAAATATTTGCAAGTGAAATGAGAAAAGCTCTTTCTCAGGTTGCTACAAAATTGTTTTTAGTGATTACAATGCCCAATGCTGATACTATGGGATCCGTTTTTAGAATGGAAATTGAGCAATTAAAAAATGAGTTTTCAACACAAGTTATTTGTATCGAAAATTTTGGAAAAGAAAACTATTTTAGTGCCATGTATTATGCTAAAGTATTAATTGGAAATACATCGAGTGGAATCATCGAGGCCGCCTCATTTGGTAAATATGTTGTCAATGTAGGTGACAGACAAAAAGGACGTATGCAAAGTAACAATGTCATTAACGCGCCTTTTGGTAAACAAGAAATAATAGAAGCGGTTGATAAAACCCTAGTTAACCTAAATTATACTGGAATAAATAATTATTACAATCAGAATTCAGCAGATTTAATTATTAGACATATTAAACAATTCCATGAGGTCATATAGAGAACATTTAATTTTAAGCGGTAGTTCGGTTAAACAAGCACTTGGGGTACTCAATGAATTGTCTCAAGATGCAATATTATTCGTTATTGATGGTAGCGAAAAGTTGATAGGTTCATTAACAGATGGTGATGTACGACGTGGTTTATTGAATGATTTTACTTTAGAAAGTAAAATAGATGAGATAATACAACCAAATCCAAGATTTATTAGAAAAGGGGAATATAATATTCAAAAAATAATTGAATACCGAGAAGAAGATTACAGGGTAATCCCTGTTCTAGATGATAGTAATGTTGTAGTTAATATAATTAATTTTAGACACATCAAGTCCTATTTGCCAATTGATGCTGTAATTATGGCCGGTGGTCGTGGACAACGCTTACAGCCTTTAACAGACACTACACCGAAACCATTATTAAATGTAGGTGATAAACCCATTATGGAACACAATCTTGACAGGTTGGCGATGTATGGCATTGATGATTTTTGGGTTTCAGTTAAATACCTAGGTGATCAAATAAAAAAATATTTTGGCAATGGAAAACATAAGAATATTAGTATAGAATATGTTTGGGAAAACGAACCTTTAGGTACAATAGGGGCAGTAGCTCAGATTAATAATTTCAAACACGATTATGTTTTAGTAACAAATTCGGATCTGTTGACAAATATTGATTATGAACAATTTTTTTTAGAATTTATTAAGCACGATGCAGATTTGGCTGTGTTGACTATTCCTTATCAGGTAGCCATACCTTATGCAGTACTAGAAACTGAAAAAGGAGAAGTGAAAAGTTTCAAAGAAAAGCCTACCTATACTTATTATTCAAACGGTGGTATTTATTTAATGAAAAGAGAAATGTTAGCATATATTCCGAAAAATAACTTTTTTAACGCTACGGATTTAATGCAAGAATTGATTCAAATAAATAAAAAAATTATTTCGTATCCATTTTCAGGCTATTGGTTGGATGTGGGAAAACACGAAGACTTTGAAAAAGCACAAACAGATATTAATAACATTAAATTTAAATGAGAATTTTATATCTCATACCTGCTAGAAAAGGGTCAAAAGGATTACCAGGTAAAAATACCAAGAAACTTGGCGGCAAACCCTTAATTGAGTATACGATTGATTTTGCATTAAATAATATAACGGTAGATGATGAATTGTGTATATCAACTGATGATCTAGAAGTGATTCATATTGCCAAATCTAAAGGTATACCCATTCCATTTATTCGACCTGAGGAGTTGGCAACTGATAACGCATCTAGTCATGATGTAATTATTCATGCAATAAATCATTATGAAAAGTTAAATCAGAATTTTGATGCAGTATTACTATTGCAGCCGACATCACCTTTTAGAATTCAAGATGATTTAGTTCAGTTGAAAAATGCGTTTCAAAATTATACTGATATGGTTGTTAGTGTTAAAATCGCGAAGGATAACCCTTACTATACACTTTTTGAAGAAAATAATAATGGATTTCTTGTTAAATGTAAAGTTGAAAATTTTGACAGTAGACAGGAATGTCCTAAATCGTATTTGATTAATGGCTCAATGTATTTAATTAACATTGAGTCAATTAAAAATTCAAAAATTGTAGATTTCAAAAGAATAAAAAAAATAGTAATGAGTGATCATTTAAGTATAGATATAGACACAGCTTTTGATTTTGATTTTGCAGAGTATTTACTAAAAAAAAATAAATAATGAAAGATTTTATATTAGTTATTGGATTAGGTTCAATGGGCAAAAGAAGAGTTAGAAATTTGCAAGCATTAGGAATTACTAAAATTGTAGGTTTTGATAATAGAAATGACCGTAGAGAAGATGCGAAAAATAAATATCTAATAGATATTGTAGGTAATTTTGATGAAGCTATTGCAAATTATAAATTTGATGCAATTATAATATCATTACCACCTGGAATTCATCATATTTACATGAAAAAGGCAATAGAATTAGGAATTCCTGCTTTTATTGAAGCTAGTGTAGTAGATACTGATTTTGATCAAATGATACAACAAACCAAAGAAAAAAATGTTTTTTTAGCACCTTCATGTACTTTGTTTTTTCACCCAGCAATAAAAAAAATTGCTGAAATTTTGAAAAATAATGAACTTGGTAAGATATCAAATTTTTTATATCATTCTGGACAATATCTTCCTGATTGGCATACTTATGAGGATGTAAGTGAATATTATGTTTCGAACAAAGAGACAGGAGGTGGTCGAGAGATTGTTCCTTTTGAGTTAACATGGATTACTTTAGTATTAGGATTTCCTCAGAGAGTAGTAGGTTTATACAAAAACACAATTCAAATTAAAGGAGCCGATGATATAGATGATACTTATAATTTATTAATGGATTACGGTAAGTCAATATTTAATTTATCAGTTGATGTAGTTTCACGATATGCAACTCGAAGGTTGGTAATCAATGGAGATCAAAAACAATTATACTGGAATTGGGATGACAACATGATTAAAATTTATGATCCAGAGTCAAATTACTGGCAAGAAATAAAATACGAGACAATTTCGGCTCAAAATGGTTATAACAAAAACATAACTGAACAAATGTATATAGATGAAATGTCTACATTTTTAAAAGCAGCTAAAAAAGAAGGTACTTTTCCAAATACTTTAGAACATGATCATCAAGTTTTAAAGGTTTTATATGCTGTTGAAAGTTCGGATAATAATAATGTTATTGAGATAATGTAATGATTGGAGTTTTTATTACTGCGAGATTAGGCTCAACTAGATTGATCGAGAAGCACTTGATACAAGTAAATGGGAAACCTTTTATTAAATGGCTTGTGGAACGTTTTTTAAATGTATTCAAAGAAAATATTGAAAAAAATGAGCTAAAAATATTTATTACGACTTCTGTAAAATCTGAAAACAAAAAATTTGAACTAATTCTTGATACTAATGTGGTAGAAGTTTTTTATGGTTCTGATGAAAACATCCCTTTACGTCATTTAGAATGTGCAATTGAAAATAATATTGATTATATAATTTCTATAGATGGGGATGATATTTTAAGTTCTACAGAAGCTACTAAGTTAGTTATACAAAAACTATTGAACGGTTCTAAAATGGTTCAAACTTCCGGGTTGCCTTTGGGAATGAATGTGACTGGTTATAGTAAAGATTTTTTAAAACAATCATTATTAGGAATTGAAAATGCTAAACTTGAGACAGGTTGGGGTAAGATTTTCGATAATAATGAGATTGATACGATTCAATTAAGAAAAGTTACTAATATTGATAAAATAAGAATGACTTTGGATTATGAACCAGATGCAGATTTTTTTAAAACAGTAATTTCAAAAATAGATGTGAAAAATGTATCGGATGATTATTTAATTGAAAGTATTATAAAAAATAATTGGAATGAAATTAATATACATTTAGATGATATTTATTGGTCAAATTTTTATAAACAAAAACTAGAAGAAAATTGATTGAAATGAGAGAGACTTATTCACACAAGCTACATAAGTTAATACCAGGTGGAGCACATACTTATTCAAGAGGAGATGATCAATTTCCTTATAACGCTCCTTCAATTTTAGAAAAGGGTGAAGGAGCCTATGTTTTCGATCCACAAGGGAATAAGTATTTAGATTATGGCATGGGATTACGCTCTGTAAATATTGGTTATGGGAATAAAGAAATTGCCGATGCCTGTTATGATGAAATTGTAAAAGGAAATAATTTAACAAGAGCATCCTTAACAGAATTAAAGGCAGCAGAGTTATTAGTGGATTTAATACCTTCTGTTGAAATGGTTAAATTTGCTAAGCATGGATCTACAGTAACTACTGCTGCTGTGAAGTTAGCTAGAGCATATACCAACAGAAAATATATTGCAGTTCCTTATGAACAACCATTTTTTTCATTTGATGATTGGTTTATTGGTTCTACTGTGCTAACTAAAGGCACCTTAGAAGAAACAAGTAATTTCACTTTGAAGTTTCATTATAATGATATTAATTCTTTAAATGAATTGTTTGATCAATACAAAGGACAAATTGCAGGGGTTATTTTAGAAGCTGCAACCACCTTAAAACCTTGTGATAATTCATGTAATACTGATATGATTTGCAGTGATTGCCCTAATAATAAAAACAATTTTCTTCAACAAGTTCAAAATAGTTGTAAGAATAATGAAGCTGTATTTATTTTGGATGAAATGATTACAGGTTTTAGATGGGATTTACAAGGAGCACAAACTTTTTTTAATATTCAACCTGATTTATGCACATTTGGAAAAGCAATGGCAAACGGGCAAGCTGTTGCGGCACTTGGTGGTAAATCAGAAATTATGAAATTGGGAGGTATATTGGAAGAGGGTACAGAACGTGTATTTTTAACATCTACTACCCATGGAGCTGAGATGAGTGCACTAGGGGCATTTATGAAGACTATTGAAATAATGAAAAGAGAGAATGTGGTAAATCATTATTGGAATTATGGTAAAAAATTAATTTCAGGAATGAATCAAATTGCAATTGATTTAGATATTCAAGAATTTTTTTGCGTTGAAGGTTATCCATGTTCCCCAAATTATATTACAAAGGATAAAGAAGGTGCTATTTCATTAGCATTTAGAACTTTGTTTGCACAATCAATGCTAGATAAAAATGTATTAATGCCATATATAGCGGTATCATACGCACATCAAGAGGAAGAATTAAAGGTTACATTAGATGCTGTAGAATATGCTTTAGGAATATACAAATTGGCATTAGAAAATGGTTATGAAAATTATTTAAAATCGAATATTATTAAGCCAGTTTTTAGAAAGTATAATTAATGAAAATCGCAACTGTTTCGTTTAACTCTGTTTGGGAAAATAAAAAAGCTAATTTGATACACTTAGAAAGAATTGTCAAATCATTAAAATATAAAGCGGACTTTGTTGTTTTTCCAGAAATGACATTAACTGGTTTTTCAGTATCTAATTTGGATTTTGCGGAAGATTTTACAAATTCTGATTCAATTAGAATAATCAAAAATATAGCTAAAGAAAATCAAATTAATATTGTATTTGGAATGATGATTTCTAAAGGAGTTAATAGATATAACAGCTGTATTGCAGTAAATAGAAACGGAGAAATAGATGGTAATTATGAAAAAATGCATCTTTTCTCATATAGTGGAGAAGATAAATTAATCTCTTGTGGTAATGAAGTTAAAAGTATTCCCTGGAGAGGCGGATGGGGGTTAAGTATCTGTTTTGACCTAAGATTTCCAGAACTTTATCAGAAATTATCGAAAGAGAATTTAATTTTGGTCAATATAGCTAATTGGCCAAAATCAAGAGTTAGTCATTGGAGAACGTTGCTTAATGCTAGAGCTATTGAAAATCAAAGTTTCATGATTGGGGTAAATCGAATAGGAACAGATGGGAATGAATTAGCATATGAAGAAAGTTCTTGTATTTTTTCACCTACCGGTGATAAAATAGAACCTGTTGAAATTGCAGATGAAATTCAATTATTTGATTTGAATTTAGATGAAGCAATAGAATGGCGAAAAAAATTTCCAATTGAAAACGACAGAAGAAACAATATTTATAAAAAATTTTATAATTAAAATATTAATAATACTTAAGAATGTTTTCAATAAAAAATAAAGTAATTGTTATTACTGGAGGGAATGGGTTATTAGGAAAGCAGATGGTTTCTACATTACGAGATCAAGGAGCTGTCGTTATAGCAGCTGATATTTATTTTGAAGAAAAAAATGAAGATGATTTTATATTAGATATTACGGATGAAAATTCAGTAAAAAATGGAGTTGAAGCTATATTTAATAAATACAAAAGATTAGACGGCTGGGTCAATAATGCTTATCCTAGAACTTCTGATTGGGGTAACAAATTTGAAAACATACCTCTTGATTCATGGCGCAAGAATGTTGATATGCATTTGAACGGATATTTTTTATGTTGTCAGGTGGTTTTAGAACAAATGAGAGAGCAGGGGTTTGGATCCCTTATTAATATGTCATCCATTTACGGTTTGGTTGGACCTGATTTTACAGTTTATGAAGGAACTGAAATGACAATGCCAGCTGCTTATGCAGCTATTAAAGGAGGATTAAATAACCTTACCCGCTATTTAGCATCTTATTACGGATCCAGTCAAATTCGTGTAAATACAGTATCGCCAGGAGGTATTTATGATAATCAAGAGGATTCATTTGTAAATAATTATAATAAAAAAGTTCCATTGAAACGGATGGGAAGTCCGAAAGACATTGTTTCGGCAGTTTTTTATTTACTTACTGATGAAGCAAGTTATGTTACAGGTCATAATTTGGTTGTTGATGGCGGTTGGAGTATTATATAAGTAAAAAGAGTTGGGTTAGTTTCCACTTAATATTCCGATTAATTCATAAATTTTAATGAAAAATAATTTAATTAAAATAATTACTTATATTTTTGGAGGTTTTTTTAGTCAATTTTCATTTTTAATTTTTTGGTTTTTTGTAAAAAAAAGAGTCAGCTTAAATGAAATTGGTAAATACCAATTGTGGTTATTTATAATTGATCTACTTGTAATAATTTCTATGCTTGGTATAGATAGTGGTTATGCAAAGTTGTTTTATAATAGTAAAAATAAGGCCCTCGATATATTGTCACTCAAACTAATTAATAGTGCTGCTTTTATATCTGTTTTTTTATTTGGGATTATTTATTTGTTAAATATTATTACAATTCCAGTTGTAAATATTTTTGGTTTATTTATTATATTATTTAGTGTTTTTGTTCAAGTAAATTTTAATTTTTTAATGAATAAACTAGTAGTTATTGGCAGATCAAAAGATTATGTATTGTTTCAAATAAGTCGCTCTCTTTTGATTGTTTTAATTTCAATAATATTAGTTATATTTTTTGAGCAGAGCAGTATTGCCTTGTTTTTAGGACAATTAATTGGACTAGCTCTATTGTTATTATTTTTGGAACGCTCTACAAAAATTGAATTTAATAACACCAAAAGTTATATTGTTGACTCAAAAGAAATTTTACAATATACTCTTCCATTAATGTTAAGTGGAATTATAGGTGTTATTACAGTTTATAGTTCACGATTAATTCTCAGTACTACAGTAACAATTGACCAAGTAGGAGCACTTGGTGTCTATATGGGTTTTTCTTCTCCAATAATTGCAGTAATTGCAGTTATTAATAAATTTTATTATCCTTTTTCAATAAAAAAGTTGTCAAATGACGAGGGTATGAGTAAGCTATATCCCTATTTTTTGTATATCGTTTTAGGTTACATTTTTGTGTTTTATTTAGGTGTTTTGGTTTACTATTTATTTTTACGAGATATCATATTTACAGATAAATTAATAGATAATAGTTTTGTTTTTTTACATATTGCATCCTCAAGTATAATAATTGTATTGTATACTCTTTATTCCCCAATTTTTATTTTTAAAAACAGCAATAAATTATTAATTGTGAATGTAATATCATTAATTATAGGGTCTTTAATTCAATATTTTTTGTTATTGCATTACGGTTTTAAAGTGGTAGGAATTGGAAAAATTTTCATGGATATATTAATTTTAATATTCTCGATGTTATTTTTTAAAAACGAGCATAATTTTAATCGTTACGACTTTATGTTGTTGTTAATTGTACTAATAGCAATTGTACCAATTTTATTTCTTAGATGATGAAAAAAATATTAATAGTTGAAACTGTAGATCGTTTAATGCCTATGTTCATTAAGCTGACAAATGAGTATTTCGGTAGTTGTAATATATATGTTTTACATATTTCAAAAAATTCATTTGAAATAGAAGAATACAATTCGAAATTGATAATTTCAAAAGGCAAATTAAGTCTCCTTTCTGATGAACTATTCAAAATAGGCATTGAATTTGTATGTCTTGATAATTATATTTCTTTTAATAACCTACGTGTAGTAAAAAACATTAAAAATTTTAAAAAAATAATAATTAGTATAGGGTTGTATATAAATCCTGACAAAATTGCATATGCTTTCATAAGATTTGGTTCCACAAATTCATTTTTTGTGAGTTTAGAATCTATTTTTTTTAAAATTAAATATAATATATTTTTACTCAAATTACTATGTTTAGATTCAGCTGAAGATTTTTTTTATAGAGATGCAACTGTTCTTTTTTGGAATCGATTTTCAGAAAATAACTTTAAAAGAGATTATCCAAAGGTGAAAACAGATAATATTTTTCTTTTTGAAAAAGCTAAAGAAAAGTTAAATAACAATTACATTAGTAAAGATGTATTTCGAGTAATATTTACTCCCTCTATATTAGGATCTCAAAATACAAAGAAAACCATAGCTGAATTTACGTATTGGGCTAACCTTGCAAAAGTTATATCATTTGCAAATCCAGAATTTCATTTTGCTATATCAATTCATCCAACTTATAGTAATAAATTACATTTATTTGAGGGTTTAAATAAAAAATTAAAGGTGTTTGATGAAATTTTTTGTGGTTTTAATGTGGAGAATAATAATTATCATTTGTTGATTACGGATATGTCAACTCTTTTTTGGATTGCTCCTCTTTATGGCTTGAGATCTGAAATAGTTGAAAATTTTTTTTTAGACAAAAAAATAATTGGGTATAATGGAATTTATTGAAAAATTATTATTATTTCTATTCATATTAGCCTTGCCTATTCGTCTTTGGGGCATAGAACATGGGTTTTATATTTATGCAATTGATGTTTTTTCTATTCTACTAACAGTTTATTATTACTTTTTTAGATTAACAAACAATAAGTTTAATAGTATTCAAATCTTATTGATATTACATTCATTTTGGATCATTATTATTTCTTTTTTATCTGTAATTATTTATAAGTCAGAATTATCACAAGTTATTAAAGGAGTATTACAATTATTATTATATGATGTGTTTCTAATTTTTTTTGTACAAAAAATGCAAAACCATGCATACAGAAATTTTATATCTAAATTAACTATTGGAACAGGAATAGTAATTGTCCCGTTAAGTTTAATTAATTTTTATACAAACTCTTTTTTTGGTATAGATTTTATCTTTGATTTTGTTAAGTTAATATCTATTGGAAATTTAGAACTCGATGATAATTATTTAAAATTAACTTTTTGGATAAGAAATTCCTCTTTTGCTGGAGAACCTAATTTTTTAGGAATGTATTTTGTTTTCCTTCTTCAAATAATTTTAGTTACCATAAGGAGTTTTTTTTTGAAGCAAATAACTGCAATTGTGTTATTAATTGCAATATTATCTACTTTTAGTAGAGCTGCGATAATTTGTGGTCTAATTGTTTATTTATTCTGGACTCTTTACTATTTTAGAAGAACATCGTTATATGGTAAGATTACTATTTGGATAGTTATTTTAAGTTCTTTTTCTTATTTTTATTTTGGTCAATTAAAAACAACTGATGAGATAGAAAATGCTATTTTATCTATAAATAGTAGGAGTTTTTCTTCCGATAATCAAAGGCTTAATATTTTTAATCAGTCTTTAAATATTTTTTCTGGACATCCATTAGGTGTTGGGCCATCTAACTATTCTGTTTTTGCCAATCGTTTGTATGGGGAGTCAGGCGAACCAAACCCACATAATAGTTATCTTACAATATTAGTTGAAGAAGGTTTACCTGGAATCATATTGATGATGTTGTTACTTATGGATTTAATAATAAAGTTATTTAAGTATACTAATATATATTATGTTATTGGGTTTACTGTTTTTTTATTAGCTATGTTGATTAATGATTTCTATAAAATTTTAGGGTATAAATTTTTTATGTTTTTTTCATTTTTCATTTTTATGAATAATATAAGAGAAATTAATAATTCGAATTCTGTAAAAATATAATCTAAAATGAAAGAAATTAAATGGTTAACGATTTGTATTACAAGTTATAATCGTCCAGAATATTTAAATAAATTATTAGATACGATTTGGAAATTTCCATTTTCTATTAAAGTCATTATTGCAGATGATAAGAGCAGTAGATTAATAGAAATTAATGAAATTATTGATTATTGGAGCCCGAAATTTGACAATAACCTTACATTCTATTCCAATGAGTTTAATTTAGGTGAAGTAGAAAACAAAAATAAGATGTTTTCAATTGTTGAAACTGAATATTTATTATTGATCGGAGATGATGATTTAATAAAGCAAGATGCTTTTGTAAGTGAGCTTGAGTGGTTTGAACAACAACAAAATTTACTTGAAATATATTTGTATGGTTACGATGTAATAAACAATGATGGTAAAGTAAAAAAGAAAAGAAAATCGATTCAAAATATTTATTCCACTAAATTTAATTCAGTTATAAATAAATATTTTATGAATTTTGTGACTTTTCCGTTTTATTATTGTCATCCCGCATTTTATATTATAAAGACAGATTTGGCTAAAGAAATAATATTAGATAGTAGTATTGGTATCGGTGAAGATTATGATTTTTTAATTCGTTTAGTGAATAATCTAGATAGAGTTAATTCATGGGTAATAAGAAACAAAATATTATTTCAATGGAGAAAACATACTGGAAAAGCTGAAAATCAATCGGCTAATATATTTAATCGGTTTTCAACTAAATTTAATATTTGGCAGAAATATAAAAATCTAAATGGTAATATAAAAATTAAGCTTCGTTTTTTCCCTTTTTTAGTATTGCCAATGTATTTTGACAACTATTCATCAAAATTAAATAAACAACAGTTAAATTTTGTTAGTGAACACAATCAGATTTTAAAAAGTAAATTCATCAAATATTCCTTTTTACGTTTTTGGCCTTTCAAAATCATATATAATTTGTTTAAAATAATTGAATATGCCAAAGTACAAATTTTAATTTTTCTCTCATGATTTTCATTATAGTTCCTGTTTATAAAAGATTTAATACTTCAATCAAGTTTTTTAATAGCTTAAAAGCATCTGATAACTATAAAGTTATTGTAGTTGATGATGGATGTGAAGACAATTATAAGGAATTTGCAGATAGTAGGTCAAATTATGATTACGTACTAGGTAGTGGCAGTTTGTATTGGGGAGGAGCTATAAATCTCGGGATAACTTATGTTAAGGCCAAGTATGATTTAAATCAAAATGATTTTATCATTTTGGCTAATGATGATGTGGTATTAAGAGAAGAATCTTTAGACGCTTTAATAGAAAGCAGTAAATTGGGTTATGATATAATACACCCTCTAGTTATTAATAGTAATGGTTTTTGTGTTAGTTCTGGAAGCAAAGTAGTAAGTGAACTTTTATTTATTACAAAACACCCATTTAGGAATATACATATTACTAAAGTTGATAAAGATCAATATGTTAAAATAGATATTTTAACTGGGAGATTTTTGATGGTTCGGGCTAATGTTTTTTTGAATTTTGGAGGAATAAGGACTGAGTATTTCCAACATTATGGAGGTGATTCAGATTTAGGATTAAGGTTAAGGAATATAATTGATTGTTATCTTGATACAAATAGTGTTGTTGAGTTAGATACTACTACAACTGGAGATAATGTGGGTACAGACATTACTTTTATGAAGTTTATAAAATCATTATTTTCTATTCGGAGCTCAAATAATTTGAGAGTTAGAGTATTATTAAATGTACTTAATTTTAATATTTTTATTGCTTTTGTAAATGTAATATTACTCCTGCCAACAATTTCATTTCAAAATTTATACTATTTTATAAAAAATAGATATAGATATTCGAGATCTTGAATATTATATAAATTAACTTTTAAAAAATTAATAGAATTTAAACATTTTAAAAATATGATAAATTTATTTGAACCAAATATAGGAACACAATCATCAGAAAGTTTAAGTCAAGTTTTTACTTCAAAATGGCTTGGGAGGGGAGATTTTGTAAATTCATTCGAAGAAAAACTCACAAAATTCATGAAAATAGATAGTAATTTTCATACTATTTCCTCATGTAGTGATGCTATAATTGGTAGTTTTGAGTTGTTTGACTTTAAGATTGACGATGAAATAATAATGCCTACAAATTCTTTTCCAGTAATTTCTAGCGGTGCTATATTAAAAGGGCTTAAACCAGTAATAGTAGATATTGACCCTTCTACAGGGAATATTGATTTTGAATCTTGTAGAAAAGCATTAAGTACTAGGACTAAAGCTATTTATATAACACATTATGGAGGTATACCTGTTGATATTAAAAAATTAAAAGAATATATAGGGAATGACATAATCATACTTGAGGATTCAGCATGTGCTTTGGGCACTTTTGTGGATAATCAAAGTGTAGGCTCTAATGGAGATTTTTCTTGTTGGTCGTTTGACGCTATGAAATTATTAGTTTGTGGTGAAGGAGGAGCATTTCATATAAAAGATAGTGAGCGTTTCGAACGAGCTTGTGAGTTTTTCTATTTAGGCCTGCCAAAAAATAAAAAAAGTGGTATGGATTCTGCCAAGGATAATGCTAACTGGTGGGAATATGATTTAAAGCGAATCGGAATTAGATCTATTTTTACGAATATAAATGCAGCAATTGGTCTACCAGAATTGGAAAGGCTAAATTTTTATTTAGAACGAAAATCTGAAATAGCTTCTAAGTATGATAATAATTTAAGAGCTGAATTAATTACTCATAGAAACGATTTATTAAAAGATAATGTAACATATTCAAATTATTTTTATACCATTAAAACAGATAAAAGAGATGAACTTGCTAAGTATTTATTAGAAAAAAAAATATATACTAGCCTAAGATATAGTCCTTTACATAAAATGAATTTATTCCAAAAATATGCGGTTGGTGATTTTTTCGGAGCCGATGATTTTTATTCTAGAAGCTTAAACATTCCAATTCACCAATTCTTAAAAGATGGTGATGCTGAGTATATTATTGATAGTATAAACTCTTTCTATTAATGTTTTTCGAGAATTTATAAACTCAATTAAACTTTCTAATAATTTGCCATATTAAATCAAATCTTGATTTTTTTTCTTTTAAATATCTTTAAATTATGATTTTTTTCTTTTCAACATTTAATAAACTTGGAATAACCGATGAAGACTTGAAATTGCATCAAGAAGAATATTTGAAAGCATTCAATTCATGGAAGTCAATATCTTCAAATTCATATTATTTTGTTGATAATTCGATTACTAAAATTTCAGATATTTCAAATAAAAATTTATTGGATGTATGTTGGGATATTCATGATTTTGGGATTGTTATACCGCATATTATTTTATCTAAAGAATATATATCAGATACAATAACCGGTACTTTTGAATTATTTAAATTAACAATAAAATTAATTCTTAATAACAAAATTAAATTTGAGGATGATTATGTTTTTTTCGTTATTGGTAGAAGAGAATTGAGTGGTTCTAACACTATAATCAATATTGATTTTTCGAATAAACA
The DNA here is from genome assembly GCF_031537875.1 of Flavobacterium sp. GTDB lineage: Bacteria > Bacteroidota > Bacteroidia > Flavobacteriales > Flavobacteriaceae > Flavobacterium. The sequence continues at coordinate 96,738 of NZ_JAVKNB010000006.1, forward strand.
ATTTGATTATATTTTTTTAAATGATCCTAATGACAATTATTCTATTTCAGATAATTTATTTATTTGCAAATCTGAATTATTGATGGTAATTAATAATTTTTTATTGATTAATCCTGAAATCGATAATTATCAAAAATTACTGCAGAGATTATATAATGATTCAAAGCTTAGTTCGAAAATAATTTCAAATGTTGGATTATCCTATTACGATCATACAAGTAATAAAAATCTTTTGTATTAAATTTTAAAAAAAATAATTAAATGAAATTATTAATTGTATATCAATATTTTGGTGGTAAAAATACAATGTGGAGTTCTAGAATATATGAAATGGCTCAATATTGGAAAAATCAAGGTGCAGAAATTACAGTAATTACTGCTCCATATTCAAAAAGTGATTTAGGTATACAAAATAAGTTTATTAGTAGGCATAATTATGATGGCTTAAATATCATAGTTATAAATTCACAAGATAACAACAGTTATAGTTTTATAAAAAGAGTATATAATCAATTTATTTTTTCAATAGTATCCATTTATTATTCACTTACATTAAATTATGATATAATTCTTACTAGTTCTGGGCCTATTTTTGTTTCTTTTTCAGGTTTGTTTTCTAAGTTTTTTAGAAAAAAATCTTTTGTATTCGAATTGAGAGACAAATGGCCAGATGGAGCAATTGAATTAGGTCATATAACAAATAGAATCTTAATTTGGGTTTTAAAAAAATTTGAAATATATATATATATAAAATCAGATTTATTAGTAGCTGCTTCAATAGGTATGAAAAATGAAATATTTAGAGAGGGTTTCGAAGGAAATGTTTTTGTAGCTCCTAATTCGTGTGATAAATCATTTTTTAATGATAATCATAAGTTAAATTATAATAGTAGTTCTAAGATATTTATTTATTTTGGATCTTTAGGTGTAATGGATGATGTACAATATTTGGTAGAAGCATTTGAATTGGCTAACATTGATGGTGCTCAATTTTTAATATTTGGTGATGGTGTTGAAAGAATTAAAATTGAATCATATATTTCTAATCGAAAAATTACAAATATAAAGGTGATGGGTATATTACCCAAACAAGAAGTTTTTAAATGGTTACAATTATCGTATGCTTCTTTAATTGCTTATAAAAACTTACCTTCTCTTCAAAATTCTTCTCCAAATAAGTTATTTGATAGTTTAGCTTTTGGAATTCCTGTATTGCATAATACATGGGGATGGATAAAAGACTTATTTGATAGCAATAAAATTGGGTTGTCAGCAAATCCCAATAGTGTTTTAGATATGGCTAATTTAATTAAGTACATATTTAATAATCCAGATCAAAGAGAAATTTTCTCAAAAAATGCATTAAATGTTTCTAATGAAATGTTTGAAAGATCAAAAATTGCTGAAGATTATTTCCAAGAAATGAAAAATCTATTATGAAAATTTTAGTTACAGGTACTACTGGTTTTTTGGGAAACTTTATTACTTTTTATAATTCAACGCATGAGATTTTTAGTTTAAATCGCAATTCAGGTAATTTTATATGTGATTTAGAAATTTCTATTCCAAATATCAATTCTAGATTTGATCTAGTCATTCACAATGCAGGAAAAGCACATTCTATACCCAAAAGTGAAGCTGATAAGCTTACTTTTTTTAATGTTAATGCATGTGGAACGAAGAATTTATTAAAAGGTCTTGAAAATAATATACCAAAGTATTTTGTTTTTATAAGTAGTGTTGCTGTATACGGAAAGGATTATGGATTAAATTTCAACGAAAAAGTGCAACCAAGTGCTAAAGACCCATATGGTTTAAGTAAGATACAAGCTGAAGAATTAGTTTTAAACTGGTGTAAAAAAAAAAAAGTAGTTTGTACTATTCTGAGATTACCTTTGTTAGTGGGTAAAAATCCACCTGGTAATTTAGGTAGTATGCTGAAAGCTATAAAAAAAGGCTATTATTTTAATATTGATGGAGGAAAAGCACAAAAGAGTATGGTACTTGCCGAAGATGTGGCTCGATTTATCCCGATAATAGCTCCAATTGGAGGGATATATAATTTAACTGATGGAGAGCATCCAAGTTTTAAAGATTTAAGTTTAGCAATATCTACACGAAAAATACTGAATTTGCCACTGTTTGTTGCTAAAATTATTGCGAAAATTGGAAATTTATTTGGAAGTAAAGCACCTTTAAATTCAATTAAAATTAATAAAATAACTTCTGATTTAACTTTTGATGATTCAAAAGCAAGGGAATTTGGTTGGAATCCTCAATCCGTATTGGAATATTTAAAACATGAAGATTTGTAATTAATAGCAAATTAATAAAAATACATTAACATACTACATATGAAAGTAGCCCTAATTACAGGAATTACAGGTCAAGATGGTTCGTACTTGGCTGAATTATTATTAGAAAAAGGATATGTCGTTCATGGTGTAAAAAGAAGGGCTTCTTCATTCAATACGCAACGAATAGACCATATTTATCAGGATTTACACGAAACTCATGTGAATTTTAAATTGCATTATGGAGATTTGACAGATTCCACCAATATCATCAGAATTATTCAGGAGGTGCAACCGGATGAAATCTATAATCTAGGTGCAATGAGTCATGTAAAAGTGTCTTTTGATTCTCCAGAATATGTGGCTAATGTAGATGGTATTGGGACCTTACGTATTTTAGAGGCAGTTCGTATTTTAGGTTTAGAGAAGAAAACACGTATTTATCAGGCCTCCACTTCAGAATTGTATGGTGGTTTAGCTGAAAATAAAAATGAAAAAGGACTATATGATGAACACTCTCCTTTTTACCCTCGTTCTCCTTATGGAGCCGCTAAAATTTATGGATTTTGGATCACTAAAAACTATAGAGAGGCTTATAATATGTTTGCTTGTAACGGGATTTTGTTCAATCACGAATCCCCACGAAGGGGAGAAACTTTTGTAACCCGTAAAATCACCATGGCTACAGCCGCTATTGCTTTAGGACAACAAGACTGTTTGTATTTAGGGAATTTAGATGCACAACGTGATTGGGGACATGCTAAAGATTATGTAGAAGCCATGTGGCGAATCTTGCAACAGGGTGTTCCTGAGGATTATGTGATTGCTATGGGAGAAACTACTTATGTTCGTGATTTTGTGAGAATGGCATTTAGAGAATTAGGGATTGAAATTGAATTTATAGGTCAAGGAGTTGATGAAAAAGGGTATGTAAAAGCATGTAACAATCTTGATTATCAAATTGAAATTGGCAAACAAGTCATTGCGGTAGATCCGCAGTATTTCCGACCTACCGAAGTAGATTTGTTAATTGGCGACCCAACGAAATCTAAAACACAATTAGGCTGGGTACCGCAATATGATTTAGCAGGTTTAGTTAGTGAGATGGTAACTTCAGATGTCGAACGTGTGAAAAGAGATATGATGTTACAACAAAATGGCTTTAGAGCCTAAATAAATTTTATGGAAAAATCATCCAAAATATACATAGCAGGACACCGAGGAATGGTAGGTTCTTCAATTTTAAGAGCTTTGCAAGCAAAAGGCTATAGTAATTTTATTCTAAAGACTTCGGCGGAGTTGGATTTAAGAAATCAACAGGCTGTTGCTAATTTTTTTGCTGTTGAAAAACCGGATTATGTTTTTTTAGCTGCCGCCAAAGTAGGAGGAATTGTGGCTAATAATACCTACAGAGCTGATTTTATTTATGAAAACATGATGATCCAGTCGAATGTAATTCATCAAGCGTATCTAAATGGCGTTAAAAAACTACTGTTTTTAGGTTCGTCGTGCATTTATCCTAAATTAGCGCCTCAACCTTTAAAAGAAGAGTATCTATTAACGGGATTATTAGAACCTACGAATGAACCCTATGCTATTGCTAAAATTGCTGGAATAAAAATGTGTGATGCCTATAGAGTACAATATGGTTGTAATTTTATTTCTGTTATGCCAACCAATTTGTACGGTCCTAATGATAATTATGATTTGAATAATTCTCATGTTTTACCGGCATTATTGCGAAAATTCATTACTGCTAAAAATGAGGGAGCAATATCGGTTACTATTTGGGGTACTGGTAGTCCTTTGCGTGAGTTTTTGCATGCAGATGATTTAGCTGCAGCTTGCTTGTTCTTGATGGATAATTACAATGAGTCTGGATTAGTGAATATTGGAGTAGGAGAAGATATTTCGATCCTAGATTTAGCTAAAATGGTGAGACAAATAGTTGGATTTAGTGGTGAAATTATTACTGATAGTACTAAACCTGACGGAACACCTCGTAAGTTGATGGATGTTTCTAAATTGACTAATTTAGGTTGGAAAGCAACTATTAGTTTAGAAGAAGGAATTAAAAAAGTATATGAAGAAATAAAAGATCGTAATTGGTCGGAATAAATAATTTATTTATGATTTTTGAAACCATACAAAAAGAACTAGAAGCGCATTCCTTTGTAATCGTTTCAAAAGATCACAGCCGCCCTTGGGGTGGTTTTTTCGTTATTATTGAGCATCAAGCACAGCAATTTGCCAATCAGTATTTTGAGGGCTTGAATGTGTCTAGTTTGAAAATATCAGGGCAATTAAGCCCAAAAATTTTGGTAGTGGCGCCAGGCAAGCGTTTGTCTTGGCAATACCATTATCGTAGAGCCGAGATATGGCGCGTGATTAAAGGTCAGGTAGGTGTTAAAAGAAGTAAAGATGACACTGAAGGTGAGTTGGAGATTTTAAATGTTGGAGACACGATTACTTTGCAACAAGGCGAACGCCACCGTTTAATAGGCTTAGACGATTATGCCGTGATAGCTGAGATTTGGCAACATACAGACGCCGATCATCCTTCTGATGAAGACGATATTGTCCGGGTGCAGGATGATTTTGGAAGATAATTCTAAGTACGATTTACAATATTAGATATACGATTTAAAGGTTCGATATAGCAAGTATTCAGTGTTCAGTGCTAAGTTTTCAGAGTATACTAAATTATAGGTTATTGAACATCTTATAAACTCATAAACTTTCAACAATATAAACATTAAAATATGATTCGATTTTTTGATTTTATTTTTTCTTTGATTGGGCTGGTACTATTAAGTCCGATGCTTTTGATATTACTTATTGTAGGGTATTTTGATACGGGTTCTCCTGTTTTCTGTCAGGAGCGTGTGGGAAAGAACAAGCAGCCGTTTAATTTGTATAAGTTGCGTTCCATGCATGTGGATACGAAGTCGGTAGCCACGCATTTAGCGAATTATAGTGCGGTAACGAAATACGGGGCTTTTTTGCGCAAATCCAAATTAGATGAATTGCCCCAATTGTGGAATGTACTGCTAGGCGATATGAGTTTAGTGGGACCACGACCTAACTTATTCAATCAAATTGAGTTAATTCAAGAACGTGATAATCGAGGTGTGTACAATGTTGTGCCTGGAATAACGGGTTGGTCACAAATTAACAAAATTGACATGTCCACGCCACAACTTCTAGCCGAGACGGATGCTACAATGACTTCCAATTTGACCGTTGTTTTGTATTTTAAATACATCATCATGACGGTATTTGGCAAAGGTGGTGGGGATAGAATGATTCGAAGTTAGATTTACGAAGTACGATATACGATATACAAAGTTAGATTTATAATAATTAGAGATTGCGTCACTACGTTCGCAATGACTGACGGATATCAACCAACAACTGAAACCGATAACAGACAACAAATAAAAATGACAATAGAAAATACACCCATACAAGATTTACTCATTATCAACCCCACCGTATTTGAAGATGCGCGAGGGTATTTTTTTGAGGCCTATAATCAAAATACTTTAGCAGCACAAGGAATTAACATCCACTTTGTGCAAGACAACCAATCGTTTTCTAAACGAGGTACTTTAAGAGGCTTGCATTATCAAAATCCACCATACGCACAGACCAAGTTGGTTCGTGTGCTGCAAGGAGAAATCATCGATGTGGCGGTAGATATTAGAAAAGACTCGCCTACGTATGGTCAGCATTTTGCAATTCAGTTATCCGCCAAGAACAAAAAACAATTGTTGATTCCGCATGGTTTTGCCCATGGTTTTTCGGTCATCAGTGAAACGGCAGTAGTGCTGTACAAATGTGATCAGTTTTACAACAAAGCCAGTGAAGGCGGGATTCGTTTTGATGATCCTAGTTTGAACATTGACTGGGGTATGGACTTGAAAGATGCGATTGTATCGGATAAGGATTTGGTTTTGCCAGGTATAGAGGGTTGTAATAGTGAATTTTAGATTTACGATATTCGATTTACGATATTCGATTTACGAAGTGCGATTTGAAAATGTAGCAATATGAAAATGTAGCAATTGGGATTTAGTGAAAAGTGATTAGTAATTAGTTAAATCTGCATAATAATCTTAATGCAACTTAATTTCTTAATGGTTCAACTAACTCATTTGAACTTGAATTGAGCGAAGCGACTTTCTTATATTTCCTAATATTGTTTAATTTTTTTTAACCACAAAGTTCGCAAAGTCCTTCGACAAGCTCAGGATAACAGCACGGAGGCTCACAAAGTGAATAATCTTAATGTAGCTTAACTTCTTAATGGTTTGACTTAATTATCTGGATTTGAATTGAGCGAAGCGACTTTCTTATATTTCCTTATATGATTTATATGGTTTTTAAATATACGATTTTCGATTTACGATGTACGATTTGATAATGTAGCAATTTGGAAATTTGAAAATGTAACAATTCGTCTATTTAGCGCTAGACGTTCCCCTCTTGAAATCGAAGATTCAACGATTCCAAAAAAAAATATTAAAGAGAGTTATAGGGGCTAGGGGTGTGGGTACGATTTACGATATTAGATTTACGATTTACGAAGTGCGAGGTACGATTTGATAATGTGCTAATTTGAAAATGTAACAATTAGGATTTAGTGAAAAGTGATTAGTAATTAGTTAAATCTGCATAATAATCTTAATGCAACTTAACTTCTTAATGGTTCAACTAACTCATTTGAACTTGAATTGAGCGAAGCGACTTTCTTATATTTCCTTATATGGTTTAATTTTTTTTAACCACAAAGTTAGCAAAGTCCTTCGCCAAGCTCAGGATAGCAGCACAGAGGTTCACAAAGTGAATAATCTTAATGCAACTTAACTTCTTAATGGTTCAACTTACTTATCTAAACTTGAATTAACCGAAGCAACTTTCTTATATTTCCTTATACGATTTATATGGTTAAATAATTTACGATTTACGAGGTACGATATTAGATTTACGATTTGAAAATGTGCTAATTTGTAAATTTGAAAATGTATCAATTCGTCTATCTAGCGCTAGACGTTCCCCTCTTAAGAGGGGCTAGGGGTGTGTTATTTGATTTACGATATTCGATCCCGACGCTTCGGGACGATTTGATAAAAGAGATTGCTTCACTGCGTTCACAATGACAGACAACCGAAAACGGACAACTGACAACCAAAAAAACCTTAGCGCCCTTGCGACTTAGCGGCAAAAAAAAATGAAAAAAATACTAGTAACAGGTGCCAATGGCCAATTAGGTTCTGAATTGAGGGAATTGTCAGTTCACTATTCGCAATTCGAATGGGTGTTTGCGGATCGCTCGGTTTTGGATTTGAGTGATTTGGAATCTATATCCAATACGTTGAATGTTATTCAACCACATATCATTATCAATTGCGCGGCCTACACCGCTGTCGATAAAGCCGAAGCAGAAACCGAATTAGCCGATGTATTGAACCACCAAGCGGTGGCTGTTATGGCGCAGTGGAGTGCCAGTCATGCTTGTCGATTGATACATATTTCCACCGATTATGTGTTTGATGGGAATTCGAGTACAGCTTTGGATGAAGAAGCACCGACTGCCCCAATTAATGTGTATGGGCAAACCAAGTTATCGGGGGAACAAGCCTGTTTAAGAGAAAATACTGAAGCGATTATCATTCGAACGTCTTGGGTGTATTCTCGTTTTGGGAATAATTTTGTTAAAACAATGTCACGCTTGATGCAGGAACGCGATCAATTGAGTGTGGTGAACGACCAAATAGGCAGTCCGACCTACGCAGCTGATTTGGCACAAGCCATAATGACTATCATAACACATACTCACTGGCAATCGGGTATTTATCACTTTTCGAACGAAGGAAAAATCAGCTGGTACGAATTTGCGTTAGCGATTCAAGAAATCGGAGGTTTTGATTGTTTGGTGAATGGTATTCCGTCATCCGATTATCCTACACCAGCAAAGCGACCTCATTATTCCTTATTGGATAAATCGAAAATTGCAACTACTTTTGGAGTGGTGGTGCCAGGGTATCGGGAGAGTTTAAAAACATGTATAGAGTTAATTCGTATTAATTCGTGTAATTAGAGCAATTTATAAAAAGAAATGAAAAAAATACTCATCACCGGCGGTGCCGGATTTATTGGGTCTCATGTGGTGAGACGATTTGTGAATCAGTATCCTAATTATCATATTTTTAATTTGGATGCGCTGACTTATGCAGGGAATTTAGAGAATATTGCCGATATCGAAAAAGCGCCTAATTATACCTTTGTGAAAGGGGATATTGTAGATGCTCCTTTTATTGATGCTTTGTTTGCTGAATATCAATTTGATGGGGTGTTGCATTTGGCAGCCGAATCGCATGTAGATCGTTCGATTACGGATCCTTTGGCGTTTGTAAAGACGAATGTGATTGGTACCATGAATTTACTGAATGCGGCTAAAACGATTTGGAAAGACAAGATGGAAGGCAAACGTTTTTACCATATTAGTACCGATGAGGTCTACGGTAGTTTGGGTGCCGAAGGTTTGTTTACCGAAACTACGGCTTACGACCCGAATTCGCCTTATTCGGCTTCGAAAGCGAGTTCAGACCATTTTGTACGTGCCTATGGTGAAACCTATGGCTTGCCGTATGTGTTGACCAATTGTTCTAACAATTACGGGCCGTTTCATTTTCCTGAGAAACTGATTCCGCTTTTCATTAACAATATTATTCATAACAAGCCGTTACCAGTCTATGGTGATGGGAAATATACCCGCGATTGGTTGTTTGTAGAAGATCACGCGGTGGCTATTGATTTGGTTTTTCACAAAGGTGTGAATCACGATACTTACAATATTGGTGGATTTAATGAATGGCAAAATATTGAGTTGGTTCAGTTGTTGTGCCAAATCATGGACGAGAAATTAGGTCGACCAGCAGGTACTTCAGCTCAGTTGATTACCTATGTGAAAGACCGTCCAGGACACGATTTGCGTTATGCTATTGATGCCACTAAAATCAACAAAGAGTTGGGTTGGAAACCATCCGTTACTTTTGAAGAAGGATTGGAGCGCACGGTGAATTGGTATTTGGACAATCAAAAATGGTTGGATAATGTGACTTCTGGGGCGTATGCGAGTTATTATGAAAAGCAATACGCGAATTAAAAGACGAATGATCACGAATTGATGCGAATTAATCGAATTAACACGAATTAAACGAATTGATAATGGATGCCCCCTCCAAAATATTATATAAAGACGAAAGCTACGCTATTGTTGGAGCTTGTATGAAAGTACACCGAGCATTAGGTCCTGGATTTCTGGAAGCTGTATATGAAGAGGTTTTAGAAAAAGAGTTTGTCAGTCAAAACATTCCTTATAAAAGACAAGTGCAATTGGATTTGTATTATGAAGGGGTACAATTGAAAAAGCACTATAGAGCCGATTTTGTTTGCTATGATAGTATTGTTGTTGAATTGAAAGCAGTAGCTCATATACCTTCGGTATTTTATGCACAACTGCAGAATTATTTAAAATGCACGAATATGGAATTGGGACTATTGATTAATTTTGGCACTCCCTCCTTAACCTATAAAAGAATAGTAAACTCAAAAATTTAGATTAATTCGCGCAATTCGATATATTAGCGTAATTCGCGAAAATTCGTAAAATTAGAACCTATGAAAGGAATTATACTCGCCGGAGGATCCGGTACCCGATTGCATCCCTTGACCTTGGCGATGAGCAAGCAGATGATGCCTGTGTATGATAAGCCAATGATTTACTATCCGTTATCGACTTTGATGATGGCAGGTATTAACGAAATTTTGATTATTTCGACGCCTCATGATTTGCCTAATTTTAAAAAATTATTGGGTGATGGGTCTAGTATTGGTTGTCAATTTAGTTATGCCGAACAAGCCGTACCGAATGGATTAGCGCAGGCTTTTGTGATTGGGGCTGATTTTATTGGAAACGATTCGGTGGCCTTAGTTTTAGGAGATAATATCTTCTTTGGAGCGAATATGCAAGAGTTATTGCGTTCCAATACACAACCCGATGGAGGAGTAGTTTTCGCGTATCATGTTTCGGATCCAGAACGTTATGGTGTAGTGGAATTTGATGCTGATTTGAAGGCGCTTTCTATCGAAGAAAAACCGTTGGCACCAAAATCGAATTATGCTGTACCGGGTTTGTATTTTTATGACAATTCAGTAGTAGGGATAGCGAAGAATATTCAACCTTCTGCCCGAGGGGAATATGAGATTACCGATGTGAATAAGGAATACTTAAAACAGGGTAAATTGAAAGTGGGTATTTTGAGTCGAGGTACTGCTTGGCTGGATACAGGAACCTTTGCTAGTTTGATGCAAGCGGGACAATTTGTTCAGGTATTGGAAGAACGTCAGGGCTTAAAAGTGGGATGTATAGAGGAAATTGCTTGGCGCCAAGGTTTTATAACGGCCGACCAATTGAGAGCCTTAGCAGAACCTTTGTGCAAGTCAGGGTATGGGGAGTATCTTTTAGGATTGTTGAAACATAAATTGTAAGATTTTGTCGAAACAAATCTACTCGTATTTGTTTTTTATTCCATAAATTTATTTACTTTTGAGTTGAACCAAAGTGAAATTTTGGACAATACAATTTACAACTTAGTCATTTGAATACCAATTATGTCTGCAAAAGAAACTAATTCTACATCTTATTTTTCAAGAGAAAATCTGCGATTCAGTATTAGTAGTTTGAATTATTTGCCTCGATGGATTGTTCTTGCTATCGATATGGGAGTCCTTGTGGCTGCTTGTTTGTTTAGTTTTTTACTATTTAGAGGAACAGGGTTGACTTTTATTATTACGCCCTATTGGAAAGAGTTTATCGTCTTCTTTTTGACAATGAATGTTTTTTCGTTTTGGTTGTTTAGAACCTATTCTGGGATTATTCGCCATTCCTCTTATATCGATGCGGTTAAGTTGTTGTTTTCGCAAGTTTCTATATTAGTGTTTTTCTTGCTGTTCAATCTATTATATGAATTGAATTTTCAAGAAAAAGCATTTTTAAATACCGCTTTGTTTATTAATACTGTATTTGCTTTTTGCGGATTGTTTTTATATCGTATTGTTGTTAAGCGCGCGTTTGAATTGTATTTTTCAGATAATTCCAAAAATAAATTAGTTCGAACCATTATTTATGGGACTGATGCCAATGCTATTTCGGTTGCCAATGCATTGAATTTTGCAACTCCAGCTCGTTTTAAAGTAATTGGTTTTGTGGATCATCACAATCAAAACGGTTCTAAACGTTTGTTGGATTTGCCTATTTTGGCACAGAAAAAAAAATTACCTGCTTTGATGCGTTCCATAGGTGCTGAAGGCGTTATTATAGCAGATAAAAGCTTGACGAAAGAAGAACAAATTCATATTGTAGATCAGTGTTTGGAATTTAATTATAAAGCATTCACGGTTCCGCCGATTACTAATTGGGAGAATCAAAAAGAGATTTCTCAAAAAATTAAAAACATACAGATTGAAGACTTATTAGAGCGCAAACCGATTGTTTTGGATGATAAATCAATCTCTAAACAATTGAAAGATAAAACAGTTTTGATTACGGGTGCTGCGGGATCTATTGGTAGTGAAATTGTGCGTCAGGTTTTGACATTCAATCCTAAAGTTGTTTTGATGTTGGATCAGGCCGAAACGCCTTTGCATCAATTGACATTGGAAATCCAACAATTAGAAACTGACACGGTAATTTATAGTTTGATTGCCGATGTGCGAAGTAAAAAAGCAATGGAATCTGTTTTTGCGACCTATCGACCTCAGGTAGTCTATCATGCTGCGGCGTACAAACACGTTCCATTGATGGAGGAAAATCCTGCACAAGCTATTGTGACGAATGTGAAGGGAACTAAAAATGTAGCCGATTTATCTTGTAAATATGGAGCGGCTAAGTTTGTGATGGTGTCAACCGATAAGGCAGTGAATCCATCGAATGTGATGGGTGCAAGTAAACGTATCGCCGAAAAATATGTGCAATCGTTACAATGGAAACATAAAAAAGAGGAAACAGGGGTGGTGACCAAATTCATTACGACTCGTTTTGGAAATGTATTAGGATCCAATGGTTCGGTTGTGCCTTTGTTTACGAAACAAATTGCTGCAGGAGGTCCTGTAACCATTACACACAAGGATATTATTCGGTATTTTATGACGATTCCTGAGGCTTGCCAATTGGTTTTGGAAGCAGGTGCCATGGGTAATGGAGGCGAAATTTATATTTTTGACATGGGTAAACCTGTTAAGATTTATGATTTAGCACGCAAAATGATTAAGTTGGCTGGATTTACACCTGATGTCGATATTAAAATTGATGTGGTTGGGCTTCGCCCGGGAGAGAAATTGTATGAGGAATTGCTGAATGATTCGGCTAAGACTATTCCAACGCATCATGAGAAGATTATGATTGCTCAGGAGATGGAAGAAGAATTTGAAGACTTGCATCAAGATATTATTGAATTGATTACGGGTTCAGATGTTTTTGATAATGAAGCTATCGTTAGCCAAATGAAGAAAATTGTCCCTGAGTTCAAGAGTATGAATTCTACTTTTGCGGTTTTAGATAAGTAAGAAGTAATCGTTTACGATTTTAATAGTAATCCCTGGAGAGTTATTCTTTGGGGATTTTTTTTTGGTTATCAGTTGTCAGTTATCGGTTATCAGTTATTGGTTGTCGGTTGTTTGTTGTCGGTTATTGGTTGTATGTCATTGCGAACGAAGTGAAGCCTGCCTACCGCAGGCAGGCAATCTCTTGAATCAAACTTCGTTGTTCTTTGTTTCAAGTTTTATATTGATCACTTTTTTTAAACCATATAAGTCATATAAGGAATTATAAGAAAGTCACTTCGCTCAATTCAAGTCCAGATAAGTAAGTTGAACCATTAAGAAATTAAGTTGCATTAAGAATATTCACTTTGTGAACCTCTGTGATGCCCTCCTGAGTTTAGCGAAGGTGTTTGTGGTCTTTGTGGTTAAATATATTTAAACCATATAAGTCATATAAGGAAATATAAGAAAGTCGATTCGCTCAATTTAAGAACATTCAAGTAAGTTGAACCATTAAGAAATTAAGTTGCATTAAGATTATTCACTTTGTGAACCTCTGTGATATCTCCTCCTGAGCTTTGCGAAGGTATTTGTGGTCTTTGTGGTTAAATATATTTGAACCATATAAGTCATATAAGGAAATATAAGAAAGTTGCTTCGCTCAATTTAAGAACATTTAAGTTAGTAGAACCATTAAGAAATTAAGGCACATTAAGATTATTTACTTTGTGAACCTCTGTTGTGATGCCCTCCTGAGCTTTCCGAAGGTATTTGTGGTCTTTGGGTTAAATATATTTGAACCATATAAGGTCCTATAAGGAAATATAAGAAAGTCGCTTTGCTCTATTCGGCTTTGCTTCAGGTCGTAAATCATATATCTTAACTCGTATATCGTACCCCGTAAATCGTATATTATTAGTTTGTAAAAAGAATATATCTTAATTTCGCGTCTTTTAATTTCGATACCCACATTTATGTTTTTTAACTCGTTATCCTTTGCGGTTTTTTTACCCCTAGTTTTTGTGCTGTATTGGTTTGTTTTTAATAAAACCAAAAGCAGTCAGAATGCGGTATTAATTGTGGCGAGTTATTATTTTTATTCCTGTTGGGATTGGCGCTTTTTATTCTTGTTGGTTTTTTCTACTTTCTTGGATTATTATACGGGTCTCCAAATTGAAAAAGGCAAAACCGAATGGGGAAGAAAGTTTTGGTTTTGGTTGAGTATCAGTGTTAATTTAGGTTTTCTAGGCGTTTTTAAATACTATAATTTTTTCGCTAGCTCTCTTTCAGAAGCTTTGAATTCAATAGGCTGGTCGACAAGTCCGTTACTCTTGAACGTCGTATTACCTGTCGGGATTTCATTTTACACCTTTCATGGTTTGTCCTATGTGATTGATATCTATTTGAAACGCATTAAAGCCGAAACCAATTTTGTTGATTATTCTCTTTTTGTGAGTTACTTTCCGCTTTTAGTGGCCGGGCCTATTGAGCGTGCCACTCATTTGTTGCCACAGGTAAAAGTCAAACGTCATTTTGATTTTGAAAAAGCGAGGGAAGGAGTCTATCAATTTTTATGGGGATTGGTCAAAAAAGTAGTTATTGCCGATACTTGTGCTACCTATGCGAATGCTATTTTTGATTATTATCCCAATATGAATTCGTTATCTTTGATTTTGGGAGCTATTTATTTTGCCTTCCAGATTTATGGTGATTTTTCAGGATATTCGGATATGGTGTTAGGAATGTCGAAGTTGTTTGGAATCGATTTGTTACGTAATTTTAATTATCCTTATTTTTCGAGAGATATAGCCGAGTTTTGGCGTCGTTGGCACATTTCGCTTTCGTCATGGTTTCGGGATTATTTGTATATCCCGTTAGGCGGGAGTAGTGGCGGTTTAGGAATGAAAATTCGCAATACGTTTATTATTTTCTTGGTGAGTGGTTTTTGGCATGGTGCCAATTGGACGTTCATCGTTTGGGGATTAATCAATGCGGTGTACTTTTTGCCTTTATTGTTGCTCAAACGAAATCGCAACAATATGGAAACAGTAGTTTTAACTCACGATTGGCATTCGGTGCGTATTGTGGGAAGTATTCTAAGTACGTTTTTGTTGAGTTGTTTGGCTTGGATTTTCTTTAGAGCCAATTCGATTGAACAGGCGTTGCGTTATATTCAGCGTATTTTTACGGATCAGCATTTTACTTCTCAATTTTTGAAAAATGAACGCTACAATTATGAGTTGCTGTTTTTGATTGTTGCTTTTGTTGTGGTGGAGTGGAATTCGCGTACCCAAGTGGAACCTATTTCAGGAAAATATAGCGGTTTAAAACTAGTATTGTGCTTGGCCGCTATTTTGGCTTTGGGAACTTATTCGGATTATAAAGAATTTATTTATTTTCAATTCTAATGCAAAGATTTATACGTTTAATAGCCTTCGTACTCGTAACGGTTCTGCTTTTAGCAGTAGTTTTGGATTGGGTGTATACTACGATTTTTAAGCAATCTTCTACAAGAGGAAAAATTGAATATGTGTATCACGCTAGTCCGCAACAATATGATGTGGTTTTCTTAGGTTCGTCCAGAGCCAATAACCATTTTGTAGCGCCTCTATTTGAAGCAAAAGGAATCAAGACGTTCAACTACGGTATGAGTGCTTCGCATTTATTTGAAGCTTCGTTGTTATTGAAATTGATGGTGGAACGTCATTTTGTAATTAAGAATTTGATTCTAGAAACCGATTTGAATTTGGCTAACGAAAAACGAGACGCCGGGATTTCAGCGCAATTTTTGCCGTATCTTCATGATTCCAAAATTATCAAAGAGCACTTTGCTCAGGAGCATGATTTTTGGGAATTGTATTACATTCCGTTTTATCGTTATGTGGCTTTTGAAACTAAAATTGGTTTTCGTGAAATGAATCGAAGTTGGCGTGGTGTTCCTACTAATTATTTGGAAAATTTAGGGTATCATCCTTTGAGTGGTAAGAAGAAAGGAAACATGAAGAATGATATTCGTGCTTTGAATCCGTTGGATAATAAATACTACAAAGAAATCAAAGCCATTTGTAAGGCGCATCATATTCGATTAATTTCCTTAATGACTCCGATGTGTTCCAATGTGAAGGGCATGGATTATTTTGATAAAGTAAAATCCAAGTATCCTGAGATTTACAATTATGAGAATGCCGTTGAAGGCGATCAGTATTTCTCTTCTTGCGGGCATTTGAACGATGAAGGTGCTAGAAAGTTTACTAGAATTATTATGAAGGATTTCTTTGGGAAGTAGGGACGGTTTTCAGTTATCTGTTGTCTGTTATCTGTTACCTGTTGTTGGTTGTCTGTTGTCGGTTCTTTGTTCAAAATTCGTAGTTCTAATGTTCTAATGTTCAATATTCGATATAGATTTTTATAATGAAGTATGTATAAAACTTCGTAAATCGCATATCGTACCTCTTACCTCGTACCTCGTACCTCGTAAATCGTTAAACCATATAAGCCATATAAGGAATTATAAGAAGTCGCTTCGCTCTATGGAAGGGGCATATAAGTTATTGAACCATTAAGAAATTAAGTTACATTAAGATTATTCACTTTGTGAATCTACTTGATGTCTCCTGAGTTTGGCGAAGGGCTTTGCGGTCTTTGTGGTTAAAAAACTTTAAACCATAATAAGTCATATAAGAAAATATAAGAAGTCGCTTTGCTCTATTGAAGAGTATATAAGTTATTGAACCATATAAGTCATATAAGAAATTATAAGAAAGTCGCTTCGCTCTATGGAAGAACAGGTAAGTTATTGAACCATTAAGTAATTAAGATTCATTAAGATGTACTTATTTTCAAATTGATACATTTATAAATTTAATGATTCTTTTTTTCTCCAAAAACGTCTTATTAATAGAATTCCACTGGTAATGATCAAAGGGGCTACTATCCAAAGGTGGGCTTTGTTAAGTAGTAGTAGGGTGTAGCTTCCTAGTGCGATTAAGTTAAATACTAGCGTGTATTTTATCCACTTTGTATTGTTGGCTTTTGCGAAATATAACAAGACTAAAAGCGTTGGGTTGAATAGTAAGATGTTGTAGTTATTGGCTAATTCTAAGTGGGTTGAATAGATTCCTAATAGCACGAATGCCACTCCTAGAACTGCCATGATGGTAAGGTAAATTTTGTCCATGCTCTTTTTGTTGAGCCCTACAATAAGCACTAAAAAGAGGATGTAAGTGTAAGGATTGTTCCACCAAGAGTTGGCTGGTTCCGGTTGGAATTCGAGTAGGGTTTTGTTCTGGCGTACTATTGGTTGATGGTTTAGTTGTATTTGATCCAAACTTTTTTTCAGTTCAAAGGGTAAGAATATAACAGTACCTAACTGGTCTGTTTTGGTTCCAAAAATAATACTAGTGCCTAGTTGTTCGTAGAAATGGTTATTGAAATAGGGAAATAAAATAGTTCGGTAGGTTTTATCGGTATCGCCTTTTTTGACAATGAGATGTTGGTTTAAGGAGCGGTTGATTACCTCTGCCGCCATAGAAGTACAATTCTGGTCAATAAATTTATAGGTGTATTCTCTGTTTTCTAGTAGAAGGGATTGGTTCAGGTTGTCAAATAACTGTTGTGTTTGTGATGCTGAAAGGGATAATTCTTGCTCATAAACCGAACGTTTCTCATACGTATAATTGGCAATAAAATCGGAATACGAATTGGCAACAGCAAAATACTGAAGGTTGCCTTTAACGAATTTTAAAGCAAAATTAGCAGTGCTAAAATCAAAGGCGCCATAGTTGTATACAACATCAATTCCATTGGTTGCATCTGTTATTCTAATGGCAGTATGACCAAATAAGGCATAGACTTCGTTACCCGTACCACAAGTTAGCACACTTGCTTTGGCTTCTTTAGAAAGGAATGTGCGTTGCGCATACCCGATTTGGATGCTCGACCAAAACAGGATAAAAAACAACATTTTTTTTAATAAGGAAGACTTCATTGTAGTAGTATTTTGGGGTGTATTTTATTGGTTTCAAAAATAAACTTTTTTATGAAGTGAATTCAGAATTGGAGTTTAAATTATAGTAAAGTGAGGGATGGGAATAAAAAATGGGTCTCAAATCTCTTTCTCTTCCACTTATTGTATTAAATTTGCTCTCGACGATCCGAATAATTTGAATTATGATGACTATACAAAAGCATATTCCTAATGCCATTACTTTGATGAATCTTTTTTGTGGCTGCATTGCGGTGGTATTTGCCTTGAACAACGATTTTGAAATGGCTTTTTACTGGGTGAGCTTAGGTATTTTTTTGGATTTCTTTGATGGCTTTTTTGCTCGTTTGTTTCAAGTGTCAAGTCCGCTTGGATTGCAATTGGATTCCTTAGCCGATATGGTTACTAGTGGGGTTGTTCCTGGAATTGTGATGTATCAATTAATGGGAAGCTCGAGTTCTTTCCCACAATGGGGTTGGTCTATGGAGCCTTGGCCTTTTCTAGGTTTCTTAATCACTTTAGGTTCTTGCTATCGTTTGGCTAATTTTAATATTGATACTCGTCAAACGGATTCTTTCATTGGCTTGCCTACACCTGCAAATGCCTTATTTATCTTGAGTTTGCCTTTGGTGTTACAATATTCTGATTCGATGTTGGTATTAGAATTACTAACGAATCCATGGGTATTAGTCCTTATTACTTTGTTGAGTGTATATATGCTTAATGCTGAGATTCCGTTATTTTCTTTAAAAATCAAAAAATTTAGTTTCAAAGAGAATGCGCTTCAAATAAGGTTTTTTATCTGCTCGGTAGTTTTAATTACTAGTTTTCAATATGCAGGGATTCCTCTAGTAATTGTAATTTATGTATTACTATCTGTTGCAGTTAATAAAGGGTTCAAGACGACATCTTAACTAAAAGGCTATTGAAAGAATTAAATAGTAACATTGCAAAAAAGATAGAGACCATAAATATTACAAATAACAAAACTGATTTTGGATTGGCAAAATTGACCGTCCAACCCATCCATTCGATTCTTTTTGGAGGGAGTAATCGCTTGTCTTCTTTGTTGTAATAGAGGAAACCCCATTTCCAATTGTTAGGGTCTTTTCTCCATTTTTCTAGTGTTTCTTTACTTGGTTTTTCCATCCTTTTGAATATTAGAATTCTAATTTTTTCTTTCTCAATTCAAAATTTTGCCCCAAGTACACTCTGCGTACCATTTCGTCTTCTACTAATTCTTCAGGGATACCTGCTTTTAGAATTCCTCCTTCAAACATCAAGTAGGTCTTATCAGTAATGGCCAAGGTTTCTTGTACGTTATGGTCAGTAATTAAGATAC
The DNA here is from genome assembly GCF_031537875.1 of Flavobacterium sp. Classification (GTDB taxonomy): domain Bacteria; phylum Bacteroidota; class Bacteroidia; order Flavobacteriales; family Flavobacteriaceae; genus Flavobacterium. Next base: position 115,966 of record NZ_JAVKNB010000006.1, read on the forward strand.
CAATATTTTTATTTTTCAACTGTGCTACAATTCGCTGAATGTCTTCTACAGCAACCGGATCCACTCCTGCAAAAGGTTCGTCTAATAAAATGAATTTTGGGTCGGTTGCTAAACAACGCGCAATTTCGGTACGACGTCTTTCGCCTCCTGAAAGTAAATCCCCACGGTTAGTACGGATGTGTTCCAAGCTAAATTCAGCAATTAAACTTTCCATTTTGGCTTCTTGTTCGGCCTTCGATAAGGTAGTTAATTGTAGTACGCTTAATATGTTGTCCTCGATACTTAGTTTTCTAAAAACAGAGGCTTCTTGAGCCAAATAGCCAATCCCCGCCTGTGCTCTTTTGTACATAGGATAATCGGTAATGTCTAGATTGTCCAAGTGAATTGTGCCTGAGTTGGGTTTGACCAAGCCTACAATCATATAGAAAGAAGTAGTTTTACCGGCTCCATTAGGCCCTAAAAGCCCCACGATTTCTCCTTGGTTCACTTCTACCGAAATCCCTTTTACAACACTACGGCCTTTATAGGTTTTGATTAGATTGTCTGCTCTTAATATCATCTTAAATGTGTAAATTAATCAATTGATAAATGTAGCAATTGAGGTTCATTGGTAAATTAATTATTTTCTAAAGCCTCCCAAAACTCATAGGCTCTTCGTAAGTGAGGTACTACTATGGTGCCACCTACTAAAGTAGCAATTCCCATAGCTTCCATCATTTCCTCTTTGGTCACACCTTCTTTGTAGCTTGTTTCTAAATGGTATTTTACACAGTCGTCACAACGCAAAACAGCAGAAGCAACTAACCCTAGCAATTCTTTGGTTTTTACATCCAAAGCACCCTCGGCATACGCATTGGTATCCAAATTAAAGATGCGTTTGACAATTTTATTGTTGTCTGCCAATAATTTTTCGTTCATTTTAGAACGGTAGTCATTAAATTCTTGAACTATATCAGCCATTTTCTTTCTTTTGGTTACGAACTACAATTTTAGATATCAGGATACTCGCCTCATAGATGATCAACATCGGAATAGCGACAATAGTTTGACTCACCACATCGGGAGGGGTCACAATAGCGGCTACTATTAAAATGATTACGACTGCATATTTCCAGTATTTTCTCAAGAAAGTTGGTGTTACTAATCCTAGCTTGGTCAAGAAATAGATGATGATTGGCAATTCAAAGAACAAACCACTCGCTACAATACTTGTTTTTACCATTCCGATATACGAATCAATGCTGAATTGGTTTTTGACTACGTCACTAATTTTGAAGGTAGCAAAAAAGTTAACCGACATTGGGATAACCACAAAGTAGCCAAAAAGAACTCCTAAAAAGAAAAGCATAGAAGAGACGAAAATGAATAGCTTGGCGTGTTTTCTTTCTTTTTCGTATAAGGCTGGGCTAATGAATTTCCATAATTCCCATAAGATGTAAGGGAATCCCAAAATAAATCCAGATAAAATACACGTCCATACTAAGATGTTGACTTGTCCTTCCATATCGGTGTTTTGGATGATGAAAGGCATTTCGGTTACGCAGATACTATCGGCAAAACCTAATTGATGTGATAAATCACAAAAAAATCGATAGGTGATGAAATCAGGGCTTGTAGGTCCAAAAATGATAACATCAAAAATATAGTCACTTACAAAAAAAGTGGCTGTCGCCAAAATCAGAATGGCAATTGTACTTCGAACCAATAACCATCGTAGTTCTTCTAGATGATCTAAAAACGACATTTCGTTTAAGTTTTTCTTCGCCATTATATAATTCCTTCTTTTAAAATATCGTGTAAATGCAATACGCCTTTGAATTCTGAATCGTCTACCACAATCAGTTGGGTAATTTTGAAGTCTTCCATAAGATTGAAAGCATCAATTACCATCGCTTCTGAGGTAGTTGTTTTAGGGTTTTTAGTCATGATGTCTTGGGCAGTTAGATCTGCAAAGGAATCTCTATCGTTTAACATGCGGCGAATATCTCCATCGGTAATAATTCCAACCACTTTGTTGTTCTCCACTACAGCGGTTACTCCCAATCGTTTTTCCGAAATTTCGAAAATCACTTTTTTGATAGGTGCATCTGGAGCTACAATTGGTTTCAAGGAATTTTCCAACATGTCTTTTACACGAAGCAATAGTTTTTTGCCTAAGGCGCCACCTGGATGGTAAACAGCAAAATCTTCGGCTTTGAAATCACGCATTTCCATTAAGCAAACTGCTAGCGCATCGCCCATTACCAATTGAGCCGTGGTGCTATTTGTTGGTGCTAAATTATTAGGACAAGATTCGCTATCTACAGTAGTGTTTAATACTAAATCAGATCCTTGCGCCAAAAAAGAGCTCATGTTTCCGGTTATAGCTATTAAAAGATTGTCAAAACGTTTCAATAAAGGGACTAAAACTTTAATCTCAGGGCTATTGCCGCTTTTAGAAATACAGATTACAATATCGTCTTTCTGTAGCATACCTAAATCACCATGAATGGCTTCGGCTGCATGCAAAAATAGTGATGGAGTTCCTGTTGAATTGAAGCTAGCTACCATTTTTTGAGCAATAATAGCGCTTTTTCCTATTCCGGTAACGACTAGTCTGCCTTTGGAGTGGTAAATTTTCTGCACCGCTTCTGCAAAGTTTTCGTTCAGAAAATCAGCTAGTTTAGCAATGGATTGGCTTTCTGAAACTATGGTTTTTTTGGCTGTAGCCAAAATATTTTGCGTTGTTATCATTAAATTTGCGATTGTAAAAGAAAATTGTATCTTTATGTGATGCAAATTTATACAAAATCCCACATAATAAAGAATGAATTCAAACGAAATTGATATCCATAAAGAATTAAAGAAGTATTTTGGCTTCAGTCAATTTAAAGGATTGCAAGAACAGGTTGTCAAAAGTATTCTTGAAAAACAAAACACCTTTGTGATTATGCCCACAGGAGGAGGTAAATCACTATGTTATCAACTCCCAGCTTTGATACAGGAAGGTACTGCCATTGTAGTTTCGCCATTGATTGCTTTGATGAAAAATCAGGTGGATGCTATTCGAAGTCTTTCGTCAGAAAATGGTATTGCTCATGTATTGAATTCCTCTTTAACCAAAACAGAAATTACTCAAGTGAAGAAAGACATCACGTCTGGAATCACTAAATTATTATATGTTGCCCCAGAATCATTGACCAAAGATGAATATGTACAATTTCTTCAATCCGTAACGGTTTCTTTTGTTGCCATTGATGAAGCGCATTGTATATCAGAATGGGGACACGATTTTAGACCTGAATACCGCAATTTGAGATATATTATCAAGCAATTAGGAGGTGATGTGCCTGTAATTGGTTTGACTGCTACGGCAACTCCTAAAGTTCAAGAAGATATCTTGAAAAATTTGGATATGTCGGATGCTAGAACTTTCAAAGCCTCATTTAATAGACCCAATTTGTATTATGAAGTGCGAACTAAAACGAAAAATATTGAATCGGATATTATTCGTTTTATCAAACAAAACAAAGGTAAGTCGGGTATTATTTATTGCTTAAGCCGTAAGAAAGTAGAGGCTATTGCCGAAGTTTTACAAGTAAATGGGATTAGTGCGGTGCCGTATCACGCGGGATTGGATGCTAAAACCAGAGCCAAACATCAAGATATGTTTTTGATGGAAGATGTTGAGGTGGTTGTGGCTACTATTGCTTTTGGAATGGGAATTGACAAACCGGACGTTCGTTTTGTAATTCATCACGATATTCCAAAATCACTGGAAAGTTATTATCAAGAGACAGGACGTGCGGGACGAGATGGAGGCGAGGGTCACTGTCTTGCGTATTACTCTTATAAAGATGTTGAAAAATTAGAGAAATTCATGTCGGGTAAGCCTGTAGCAGAACAAGAAATTGGATTTGCTTTGTTACAAGAAGTAGTGGCTTATGCTGAAACTTCGATGTCTAGACGTAAATTTTTACTCCACTATTTTGGGGAAGAATTTGATAGCGAAACTGGTGAAGGCGCTGATATGGATGACAATGTTCGCAATCCAAAAACTAAAGTTGAGGCTCAAAACAATGTGGTTAAATTGCTAGAAGTAGTAAGAGATACTAAACATTTGTATAAATCCAAAGAAGTGGTTTTTACTTTGATTGGTCGTGTTAATGCTATTATTAAAGCGCACAAAACCGATTCACAATCCTTTTTTGGTTGTGGTGCTGATTTTGAGGAAAAGTATTGGATGGCTTTATTGCGCCAGGTACTAGTAGCGGGTTATTTGGCTAAAGATATTGAGACCTATGGGATTGTGAAAATCACTGCTAAAGGATTGGATTTTATCAAAAATCCAACTTCTTTTATGATGTCTGAAGATCATGAATATAATGAAAGTGAAGATGACGCTATTGTAACTGCAGCGAAGTCTTCTGGAACTGCCGATGAAGTTTTGATGGGTATGTTGCGTGAATTACGTAAAAAAGTAGCTAAGAAATTAGGGGTGCCGCCTTTTGTGGTTTTCCAAGATCCTTCGCTTGAAGATATGGCTCTAAAATATCCTATTACACAAGATGAATTAATCAATATTCATGGTGTAGGAGAAGGTAAGGCTAAGAAATACGGCGCTCCATTCGTGGAGTTAGTAAGTCGTTATGTAGAAGATAATGATATTGTTCGTCCGGATGATTTGGTGGTAAAATCTACCGGAGTTAATTCGGCAAACAAATTGTATATTATTCAAAACATCGATCGCAAATTGTCACTAGATGATATCGCTTCCGCCAAAGGAATGTCGATGGATGATTTGATCAAGGAGATGGAGCAAATTGTGTATTCCGGAACTAAACTCAATATTAAATATTGGATTGATGATTTATTGGATGATGAGCAACAGGAAGAAATTCACGATTATTTTATGGAATCTGAATCTGATAAAATTGAAGATGCACTGAAAGAATTTGATGGTGAATATGATATTGACGAATTGCGTTTGATGCGTATCAAATTCATTAGTGAGGTAGCTAACTAGCGCTTTACTCTTGGTAAATTTCTCCGCGGTGTGGCTTGAGTGCATCGCGTACCGCAATCATATAGTCGTCAGTAACCACCATATAAGCAATTGCATGCATTTCGTTTAGTAGTTCAAAACCAGTGATATTGAGAGGTAGTTTTTCAATAGCACTATATTCTTTGAGGTGAATTTCGTGATGTTCTGCTGTTTTTGCAGCAGCAGGACCTCTAAAATCCCAAATTAATTTAATTTTTCGTTCCATTTTTTACAATTGAATAGCAAAGGTACAAACTTTGGATTGTGTTGTTTGCCTAATTTTTATAATTATATTTGATAAAAATATTTTTATGAAGAGTACAATTGCACTACTATTATTGACCTATTCGTCTTTATTTGCTCAGGAATTAAGTTTGGAAAAAGCCAATCATTTGGCATCTTTGCCATTAAAATGTTTGCAACAAGAATATCCAAACAAGTTACAACAGTTGTTAGTGAATAGTTCAGAAATTGCTGCTCCAAAAAACCTTCATCCCGCTTTTTATGGTTGTTTTGATTGGCATTCTTCGGTACATGGACATTGGAGTTTAGTCTATTTATTGAAAAGATTTCCTGGTCTAGCGTATCGAGAAGCAATAATCAATAAATTGAAAACTAATTTATCTAAAGAAAATATTCAAACCGAAATCAATTATCTTTCCAAAAAACACGAAAGTTCTTTTGAAAGAACGTATGGCTGGGCTTGGTTGTTACAACTTCAAATGGAATTAGATACTAGTCCTGATGCGTATGCCAAAGATTTGGCTCAAAATTTAAGACCATTGTCGGACTTGATAGTGACTCGCTATATGGAATTTTTACCTAAATTATTGTATTCTATCCGAGCAGGAACTCATACCAATACAGCATTTGGGTTGAGTCTTGCTTGGGATTATGCTGTTTTCACTAATAATAAGCAGTTTCAAAATAGTATACAAGAGAATGCGATTCGTTTATTTATGAAAGACGAAAACTGCCCATTCAATTGGGAGCCAAGCGGAACCGATTTTCTTTCACCTTGTATGGAAGAAATTGGAATTATGCAACGTGTTTTACCACCAACTACTTTTTTAAGTTGGCTTGCTCAATTTGCACCACCTCTTTTTGATACAAAATTTAGTTGGGAAGTGGCCAAAGTTTCCGATAGAACCGATGGGCATTTGGTGCATTTAGATGGGTTGAATTTCAGTCGTTCTTGGAATCTATTTCATTTGATTCATCAGTACCCAAAACAGTTTTTACATTTACAAACTTTAGCTAATGAACATCTTAATTTTTCTTTAGCTTCCGTAGTTGATGGTAATTATGAAGGGGAGCATTGGTTGGCTTCTTTTGCTTTGAAAGCTTTTGAAGAAAGTAATCCTCATAAAAAGATGCAATAAAAAAGCAATGCTTTTTCTACCTTTGCACCATGCCTAAAGAATTATTACTCCAAGTTAGTCCTGAAATTGCTGCAAACCAACTTTTGCTCCAACAGTATTTGTCTAAACAAATTAAGGTGGGTGTGTCTGATATACAGCAGGTTGTTGTATTGAAACGTTCTATTGATGCGCGCCAAAAGGCTATTAAAATCAATTTGAAAGTAGTCATTTATTTACAAGGCGAATCTTTTCAAGAGACATCTATAGCACTTCCGGATTATCCAAATGTTGCAAATAAACAGGAAGTAATTGTGATTGGCGCTGGTCCAGCAGGACTTTTTGCCGCTTTGCAATTGATAGAATTAGGATTAAAACCCATTGTTGTTGAACGTGGAAAGGATGTTCGTGGTCGTCGTCGTGATTTGAAAGCCATTAACCGCGATCATATTGTGAATGAAGATTCTAATTATTGTTTTGGTGAAGGTGGAGCAGGAACCTATTCTGACGGCAAGTTGTATACGCGTTCAAAAAAGCGAGGAGATGTGACTCGAATTTTGGAATTGTTAGTGGGTTTTGGAGCTACTCCCGATATTTTAGTTGATGCACATCCGCATATTGGAACCAATAAGCTTCCTCAAATTATTCAGGATATTCGCGAAAAAATTATTGAATGTGGTGGACAGGTTTTGTTTGAGACTCGCGTTACTGATATTTTGATTAAGAATAATGAGGTACAAGGTATAGTAACTCAAAAAGGAGATACCATTGAAGCCAATAAAATTATATTGGCAACAGGGCATTCGGCACGTGATATTTTTGAATTATTGGATCGTAAAAAAGTGTTGATTGAAGCTAAGCCTTTTGCTTTAGGTGTGCGAGCTGAGCATCCACAATCGTTAATTGATAGTATTCAGTACAGTTGCGATTATCGAGGTGAGCATTTGCCTCCCGCTCCGTATTCGATAGTGAAACAAGTGGGTGGCCGTGGGATGTATTCCTTTTGTATGTGTCCCGGAGGCGTTATTGCCCCTTGTGCTACTAGTCCAGGCGAAGTGGTTACCAATGGTTGGTCGCCATCCAAACGAGATCAGGCTACTGCCAATTCAGGAATTGTCATTGAATTGAAGTTGGAAGATTTTGCACCATTTGCTAAATTCGGACCTTTGGCTGGAATGGAATTTCAAAAAAGTATCGAGCAAAAAGCATGGCATTTAGCAGGGAAAACACAACGTGTACCTGCCCAACGAATGGTGGATTTTACTCATAATAAAGTATCGTCTAGTATTCCAGCTACCTCCTATGTTCCTGGAACTACTTCGGTGGAGATGGGACAGGTGTTTCCTGGGTTTTTAAGTCAGATTCTACGAGAAGGTTTTACCGAATTTGGAAAATCCATGAAAGGGTATTTGACCAATGAAGCTATTTTGCACGCCCCTGAATCGCGAACTTCTTCGCCAGTTCGAATTCCAAGAGATGGAATTTCGTTGGAGCATTTACAAATCAAAGGTCTGTATCCATGCGGAGAAGGAGCAGGGTATGCAGGCGGAATTATTTCGGCAGCTATTGATGGCGAAAAATGTGCTTTGAAAATTGCTGAAAGTTTACACCAATAACTACTGATTTCGCACCGCAACTGCAATTTTTGAATCGGCAGTTCCATAATACAAAAACCATTTGTTTTTAAAGAAAACCAATCCTTCTACGAAACACACTTCGTTTACCTCACCCATTTTTTCATAGGGTTTATCAGGATGAATGAAATGATTTTGAGTACGGTCAATTAATTTGTATGGTTGGTCTTTGTCAAATAAGGCTTGACCCGCTGCATAGGTAAATTTGGGTAATTCGGCAGTATTGTAATTGGCTGCATTACTACCATTGTAGATTAGTACAATGCCTTCTTTTTGTAAAAGCGCAAAAGGCCCTGGTTCCACTAACCGACTATCAAAATATCCCATTCTAGGATGTAATACACTAATCATTTTTTGATTTTCTTCGTTGATAGCGGCTTTCCAATGAATAAGATCTTCAGAATACGCCATGAATAAGTCGGTATCTCCAAAATACATCCAATACTGATTGTTAATTTTAGCGGCTACAATTTTATCTCCTTTTCTTTCGCCTACAATAGCACCCGATTTTGCCCAAAGGTCTTTGTATTTTTCGTCTTTTAAAACCAAACCTTGTTTTGTCCAATGCTTCAAATCTTTGGAAGTAGCAAAACACAATCGAGCCACTTTGCCATCATACGAAGTGTAGGTCATTATATACGAACCATCGGGACTTTCGATTACTCTTGGATCTTCAACGCCGCCTTTCCATTCGTAGGAATTCATGCTGTCATTGTCAGGAAAGAAGATAGGTTCGGCTTCTTTCTTGAAGTGCAAACCATCCTCGCTAATCGCTAATCCTAAACGAGAAGTCATTTGATTGTCTTGCGCTCGGTAGATGAGATATACTTTATTGTCTTTTACTATTACAGATGGATTAAGGACATTGCGTTCTTCCCAACTCACTTCTTTGTGGCTCACCGGACAAACAAATTTTTGTTTTGTATTTGGAGATAGAATAGGATTGATACTATCTATTTTTACAAAGTCAAGTAGCGCCCAATTGGGTTTGGTTTCTTGTGCTTCAATTGTATTGAAGCTTAGAAAAAAAAGAAGAAGTGTAAAACGAATGGCTTGTTTCATCGGGTTGTGTTTTATTAAAATCAATTCAGTAACCCCGTTGGGTGTAATTATTAAAAACGTCAGTTCGAGTGTTTTTTGTGTAGTAAAACGGAACAAAAAATGTATCGAGAACCGTTTTTAATGAAATTTTTCTTGTTCTCGATACAATTTTCTTCCCGAAGCGTCGGGAGAAAA
>NZ_JAVKNB010000001.1:0-45354 GCF_031537875.1 Flavobacterium sp.
AGCCCGCCTGCGTCCCGACGCTTCGGGAGTACTTACAGTTATGTGGGAGTCCCGATAGCTATCGGGAGTCGTCGCCTTTCTTTATGAAACTCCAACTTGAAAAAGTTGGAGTTTTTTTGTTTATAGGTACGACGTGTTCGCACTAAAGGGCTCGGTTCGTCGCCTCTGCCTGTCGGCAGACAGGTTTGCTTCGCCTATTCGGCTAAAGCCTCGGGTCTTTTTAAAAACCCTGTTTCTAACGAAACAGGGTTTTTTGTTTTATACCTGATTTCTATTACTATAAGTATTCAATAGCTAATCTACTTATCAGTATAATTAAACTTAATTCAATTTAATCAAAAAGCTAAATTAGTTTAATTATTGTTTTTGATTTGAATCTCTTAAAGTCGGAAGACTTTGTTTAGCATGGATTTATGTTTTGTAGTTAATTAAACTATTTGTATTCAATTAGTTCTAAAAGCTCCTTTTAAAAATGATTTTTTTAATGTTATCTTGAATCAAATTAATTATTTTTTAAATCCAATTGTTTTTCGTTGATTATTATTTGATACTTCACCATCCATTTTTGCTTTTATTTCAATATAACTATTTAGTTCAGAAAGAGAAATTGATGGTTTGTTTTTTTTGATAGTTTCTATTACTATTATTTTTGTAATTCTTATATTGTCTTTTAATGCTTTTCTTGAGGCTTCGTCACATAAAAATTTAATATCACTTGAAACGTAGTTTTCTGTTGCTTTAGCAAACTCGTCATAATTCATCCCTATTTCTGTCGGGCGTTTCTTTAGGTATAATTCAAACATTAATTTTCTAGCTTCAAAGTCTGGTGGGGGTAAATAAATATGTTTATCTAATCTTCCCGAACGTAATATTGCTGGATCAATAGCGTTTGGTCTGTTTGTTGCACCAACAATAAAAATACCATTTTCACCACAATTATTCATTTGAGCTAAAAATTCATTAACAGCACTTGTGTTCATGTGATTAACAGATGAATTATCTCTATTGGGGACAAGTGCGTCCAACTCATCAATAAAAATGATACTTGGTGCATTTTGTCTTGCTTCATCAAACAAGTTTTTGATATTTTCTTGTGATGCATTGACAAATTTACTTTGTATATCAGAAGGTTTTATTTGATAAAAATTAAAGCCAATTTCTTCTGCCATTTTCTCTGCAAAAAATGTTTTACCACAACCTGGAGGACCATATAGCAACATTCCATTTGGAATTGTTAAACCATATTCTGCATAGCGTTCTTTTTGATTTAAGGCATCAATTACATCTAATTGAATGGCGTTTTTCAATTCTTGCATTCCAGCTATAGCTGAAAAACCTTTCCCGTTTTTATTTTCTTTTGGTTGAATTTTAGTAGTTTTTTCTTCTGGAATTGAAAGTTCAACTTCTAATTCTTCGTTCAATGTTTGGATAAATTCTTTTACAGATTTAAAACGGTTTTCTACTTTTGGCTGTATTGCTTTGCGGATTATATTTTGTGTTTGCTCATCAATCTTGTCAGAAAATTTTAAAGTTTTTTTTCTTTCTTCTAAAATGACGTCTTCTAATTTTATTTTATCGGATTTGTATTTAGAAATTTCAATAAAATGAGGTGGTAATCCAGTTAGTAAATGATAATACAAGGCGCCAACAGAATAAATATCGCTTTGGAATGAGAAAACTTTATTAAAAGTTTCATTAGCGGTATAGAATAAATTTAAACCATCTTTTAAAAAATCTTTGTTGGTTTGTTGTAAAAACCGAGCATACCCAAAATCAATAATTTTCGGAATGGTAACCTTTCCTGATAAATCTAATATTACATTTTGGTTAGTAATGTCGTTGTGAATGATTTGTTTGTTGTGTAAATAATTTAACCCATTTAAAACGCTCAAAAGGATACTTTTTGCTTCATATAAGTTCAACGTGTTTTCTCGTTTCATTTTATCTGCTAAAGTTTCGCCGCTTACAAAATCCAATACCACATAAGCCAATTTTTGATTATCAATAATAATGTTTCCATTATCATTGTACTTTACTAAATTGGAATGTTTGATTTGCTTTAGTATTTCAATTTCTAAAACATCTCCACTTTCTGTAAACTGTGTACGATGTAATTTGGCGAAGTCAAATAGTTTTAAAATTTTCGTTTCTTTCGCTTCATTTTGTACACGATATGTTTCGGCATAGCTTCCTTTTTTTAGAAAAAAGCTAACCGAATATTTGTTGTCAATGGTTTGACCTTTTGATAAAATTGGGTTTGTATTACTCATAAGACTTTAATTCTTTGAACACATCATTAATTTCATTTTGTTTTAATTCTGTTTGTATGATTTCATAAATAGTTTTGAACTTTTCTGAAGTGATTTTTGAATCCGTTCCCAAATCAAAAAGTAAATCTTCGACTTGTTTAAGAGAATAGTTTTCTTTTTTTTCTATAGAGTAAATTTCAATTAATTCGTCAATGATTTTAAGCGTTTTTCTAAGATTGGTCAAAACTTCTTGTTTGCTATCCACGTCATTTTTATTATTTTCAAATTTTCTTTCCAACTCTGCTATTTCGGTTTCTGCCTTTTGAACTTTATCATTATTTATTCCATTGTCTTTCAAATCTTCAATGCTTCCTTTCGCCTTGCGAATTTCATTAGAAAGCCAATAGGTTTCGATTGAATGATTAACTGTAATAAATGTAGTTTCACAAGAATAATCCAAATATGGAAAATAGGCTACAACTGATATTCGTTGAGATAAATCAACTCTAATCGTTAAATCTACATCACTATTTTCGGGCAATAAGGCTGGTAAATCTGCACCACTAATTATAATATCATTAATGTGATTATTATAAATTGCTCGTGTTCCGTCTGCTCCGTGTTCGCCTTCATAAATTGAAATTTTAATAAAATCAGAATCCATTCCTAGGCGAAGTGGTTTATCTGTCTTTATGCCATTATAACTACCAACAGCTGGTAATGATTTATTTTTTTCAAGACCTGAAATAGTTCTGAAAACAATTTTGCCTGTTCTTTTATCTTGAAATTCCATACCGATATTGTATGAAAGTGTGGCACTTTTAGAAATTTTACCTTGTTCTATTTGAAATGCAGATGGTTCACATTCTAATTTATTTCCATTTCCATCATATAAATCTATTTCAAAAACACATTTTTTCTTTTCAATCAACACTACTTCAATTACTTCACCTACTTCATTGATTTCTATTTTTCCACTTGACCAAGCTCTGTCACATCTTGTGATTTCGGCAAATACTTTTTTAGGAATTGTTCCTTCTGTTTTATCTTTTAATATTTTAAGCGTTACAAATTCCTCTAATTCTACTGTCGCCTCTTCATAACCTATTTCGATTTGAATTTTCGATTTATCTCTTGTTTGCTCTTTTATTTCTTCCGAAATATCAATAGTAGAAGCATACAAAGCCGCACCTTTAACGATAGCATTTTCAGAATCAATAGTTGTGTCTGGTTTGCAAATTTGTTGTTCTAACATTTTTTGTAATAAAGGCGAATACGTTTCTTTACCAACTAATACAAGTTCGTTAATTGTATTGGGTTTTAAATTGTTACGTTCTAATAGTTTTTTGGAAATATCAATCGCTTTTTGGAAGACAGGCGACAATGCTCTTTCCATATCGCTTTGTGTAACTGTAATATCTAATTCAAATTCTTCACCATTGTCATCTTCTCCAGGTATATCTCCTAAATCAGAAAGTATGTTGTGCGTATCATTAAACGATAATTTAATTCTTGTTTCTTTTGCAAAATATCTTAAAGTCTCTCTATATTTTGATTTTCTATTGTAATCATTTAAAATATTATCTATTAAATAATTTTTCTGAATATATGGAATGATAATTTCATCAACAATGGCTAAATCTAAATTTTTACCTCCAAGATAATTATCGCTTTCTGTATCTGTAACTTTAAAAATGCCATCTTCTACTTTAAGCAAAGCAGCATCAAAAGTTCCACCACCAAAATCAAACACCAACCAGAAACCATCCTTTTTCTTGTTGTCCAAACCATAAGCCATTACAGCAGCAACAGGTTCTTGTATAATCTCAACTTGTTTTAATCCTGCTAAATTTGCAGATTTTCTTAAAGCCTCTATTTGATTAAGTTTATAAGTGTTTGGTATTGTAAAAACAGCTGCTTTAATATTTGTGCTTTTTTCAAAAGAAAGCAAAGATTTTATTACTTCTGCTAATAATTCTTCCGTTGAAAATGAACGATTTGCATTTGAACTGAAATATTTTTTATCCGTTCCTAAGGTTCGGGTAATTTCTATAAAACTATTTTGTGTAGTTTCAAATTGAGAAACTTCTTCCTGTCTATAAATAGAATAAGCCTTATCTCCCACAAAAATATTGCCTTTCTTGTTAATTGCTACACAAATCGGTATTTCATCTTTTAAAGTATCGGACTTTAATACGCAGATTTCTCCTGCCTCTATTTTTGTAATAGATGCAGAAGAAGTGCCTATATATATACCGTAATTAATTTTCATTTCTTAGTTTGAAAGAACTTACCATCAATCCAATCCCCACAATTACATCAACAATATTCCATAATTCTCTGCCCAAAGCGATTTTGAAAAAGGGTTGAAAAAGCAATGCTAAAACGCCGTAAACTATTGTTTCTGTTTGTTTTTCTTGTTGATTAGCTTGATAGGCAAGAAAGCCAAATCCAATCAAAGCGGCAAATCTCACGAATTGATAATAACTATAAGGCAAATCCAAAAGGCAACCAAATAGTAAAGTCGCTAAACTTATTTTGATGATTTTTTCCATATTTAATTATCCTACTAAAACAGTATCGTCTCCGCTTGGTCTTTCTGTATCTGGTAATAAATTTATTAAGTCAATAACAATCGGATGCAAATCTTCTGTAGTTGGATTTTCTCCGATTTGCTGTAACCCCTTATTTAGTAATTGTCTAGCTCTATGACTATCTTTCCAATGGTAAGAATCAAAATTTTGATTATGTCTTCGTACAAAATTTATCAGTTGGTATACCAATGTCATTTGAAAAAAGACAGAATGAATTTCTTCTACTAATGCTTTACCTAGTTTAATATCTTGAGTTTTTAAAACTTCCTCCAACTGGTTTCGTAACTGATTTACAACCTGTGTTGAACGGTCATTTCCTAAGTCTTTATTCGCTTTTTCTAATCTGTAAAATTCTTCTTTTAATTCTTCTTCTAATTTAGGCCATTCTGTAGTTTCGTTTAGTTCATCAATCGTTTTTAGTGTTTTTCTCAAATTAGTAAGAACTTCTTGTTTACCATCCACATCATTTTTACTATTGTCAAATTTTCTCTCTAATTCAGCGATGTCATTTTCTATTTTCTGAACTTTATCATTGTCTACTCCTTCATCTTTTAGTTCTTCAATACTTCCTTTTGCTTTGCGAATTTCATTAGAAAGCCATTTTGTTTCAATTGACTGAACGGTTCTCTCAACTGTTGCATCATATGAAAAATCTAAATAAGGAAAATAGGCGGTTACTCTTATTTGTTCTGATCTATCAATATTAACGGTTAAATCTACATCACTGTTTTCAGGTAATAAGGCAGGCAAATCAGCACCACTAATGATAATATCAGTAACGTGATTATTGTAAATTGCACGTGTTCCGTCTGCTTCGTGATCTCCTTCATATATTGGAATTTTTATAAAATCTGAATCCATTCCTGGACGAATTTGCTTTTGAGTTTTTAAACTGTTTCTTGTTCCAACAGCAGGAATTGATTTGTTTTTTTCAAGACCGTTTACAGTTTCAAAAACTATTTTCCCTGATTCTCGTTTCTTAATTTCAATTCCAATGTTGTAAGCTAATGTTGCATTTCCAATTTTCGAACCTTGAATAACAAAAAATTCTTTTGGCTCACTTTCTAAAATATTTCCTTTGTCGTCAAATAACAAAACTTCAAACCCATTGGTTTTGCCTTCTATTAATTGAGTTTCAATGACTTCTCCAATTTCGTTGATTTCTACTTTTCCGCTTGACCATGCTTTGTCGCTTCTGGTAATTTCAGCAAATACTTTTGATGGAATTGTACCTTCTGTTTTGTCTGTTAATATTTTAAGCGTTACAAACTCTTCTAATTCTACGGTTGATGCTTCGTGTCCGATTTCGAGTTGAATTTTCGATTTATCTCTTGTTTGTTCTTTTATTTCTTCCGAAATATCAATTGTAGAAGCATACAAAGCCGCACCTTTTGAAACAACCGTCATAGGATCAACACTTGTGTCAGGTTTGCAAATTTGTTTCTCCAACATCTTTCTAACTACTGGCGAAAAAGTAGGACCGCCAACTAAAATCAAGGAATCTAAAGACGATCCTTTTAAATTGTTACGCTCTAAAAGCTTTTTAGAAATATCAATTGCTTTTTGAAACACTGGCGACAAGGCTCTTTCCATATCGCTTTGCGTAACTGTAATATCTAATTCAAACTCTTCTCCGTTATCGTCCTCACCTGGTATATCTCCTAAATCTGATAAAATATTATGCGTATCATTAAACGATAATTTTATTTTGGTTTCCTCTGCATAAAACTTCATTGCATTACGCAAAATTTGTTTTTTGTTGTCGTCTTCTAAGATTGAATCTATAGCATAATTTTGTTCGATGTAAGGCATAATAATTTCATCAACAATGGCTAAATCTAAATTTTTACCACCTAAATAATTATCTCCTTCGGTGTCTTTAACAGTCATAATACCATCTTCAACTTTTAGTAATGCGGCATCAAAAGTTCCTCCACCAAAATCAAAAACCAACCAAAAACCGTCTTTCTTTTTACTATCTACACCATAAGCCATTGCCGCAGCTACTGGCTCTTGTAATAATTCTATATGATTAAACCCTGCTAATTTTGCAGCTTCTCGGGTGGCTTCTTTTTGATTGTTTCCAAAGGCTGCTGGAACGGTAATAACAACAGCATTAATATTTTCATCTTTAACAAATGACTTCAAAGTTTTTAGAACTTCTGCTGATAACTCTTCCGAACTTAGATCTTTACCCAAATTAGAACTAGAATATTTTTTATCCGTTCCCATTGTTCTTTTGAACTCGATATATGCGTTTGAAGATTTATCATCTCCTTTCATTGAAGATAATTTATCCCTTTTTAATCCGTTGTATGCACTATCGCCAACTTGTATTGCCTTTTTCTTGTTGATATAAACACAAGAAGGCATTGTGTCTTTTAATGTATCTGTTTTCTTTATTATTGCTTCACCATTTTCAATTCTTGAAATAGCGGAATTTGTAGTTCCTAAATCAATACCGTAATCAATTTTTGTTCTTGCCATAATTATTATTTTTTATTCTCCAACACTTACTTCAATTTGTGCAGATTGAATCATTTCGTTTTTATAATTAACTTGTGGTTTAATAATTCTTGTGATAATTTGTTTTCCCGTTTCTATTTCTTCACTTGAAATAAAACTTGGAGCTGCTTTCATTCCTTCGTTATAATCTTTGCCTAACATTTCTACCAATTCATAACCGTTTGAAGCGAAATTATCTTGTATCCTTTTTACAGATGCAGAAAGTTGTTTTAATCCTTTGGTACTAGCATCCATTTGTAGCAAATTTTTATGAATTCGAACTATTTCATCAGCCACTTTTAAAGCTAAAGAATGATCGATTTCAGTATTTGAACTTGTTGAAACTATAAGTTTTTCTTCTTGTTTCAGTTTCAATTGAGTGTCCAAAACTTCAACCAATTTGCTATCTAATTTGATACTCTCCTCTTCCAAAGTTTTTTTAGTGTTTCTAATTTGAGTTTCCACATCTGTTTTGCTTGTTGCAATACGTTTGCCTAACAACCAATATAAAACGCCACCTAAAAGCAAGGTTGCTAATGTTGCAATTATCCAATACAAACGGTTGTTAGTTACATCTTTATCTAACTTGGAAATACTGTTGGTTGCAGTAGTTTCTGTTTGCTGAATTTTTATTCCAAGTTGACTTGCTGTATTAGAAATTACAATGCTATCTTTTTTATTTTGGTTTTGTAAATTGGTAATGTTATTATTAATTGTTGAAAGTCTTGAATTTATTGTTCCTATTTCGGATTTTAGATTACTGTTCTCTGCATGAAGCGTTTTAACTTTTTCAGTCAAAGGTTTTAATTCATTTTCTATATCTACAATGGATTTATTTTGGGAGAATGCTCCCAAACAAGTAAATAGAACTATTGCTAATGTTATTTGTTTTTTCATTTAGTATTCTGCTTTTTTTATTTTGGATTTAATTTCTTTTATAGTTGACTGTTGTTTAATTAAGTGGGCTGTTTTTTCATCCTCTGATTTTTTTATAAGCGAATTAATTTGTTCTTGTTTTTCATTTATTTGCGACTCTCTATCTGACTGACTTCTTAAAAATTGCCATTGTTTAATTTTGTTCATCTGAGAATTTAAATTATCAAATTGAGTTTGGAAATATTTAAAATTCTTAATTTCATTTAATCTATCTTCAGCTTTTTTTAATTCTATTTCTAGTTTTTCAGAAGGTGTTAAATCAACAACAAAATCTTTACTATGAATCATGTACTCGTCTAAATACACTTCTATTCGGTGTTTGCCGATCTTGTACGTACATTTATCTGCATTACCCCAACCAGATATATTAATTGACTTTTTGTTTATAGTTATTTTTTGAATTTCTGAGCGAGAATAACCAACAGGAGAGGTTTCAGAGTTGCGTATTACACTTCCATCTGGACCAATATATTTAAAATATAAGGTAACAGATTTTTCTTCAATTACTTTTATATTCATGTTTAATCCAATATAGCGTATGAATTTGGTATATAATGGTTTATTATCAGTGTTTGTTACTTCTGAAGAAATTATTTTGAATGGTAACTTTGGGGGTAAAATTTTATATTTGTTAATAATTGTTGTTATTGTTGCATTTTTTAGAGAATTTTCTTTTAACCAATTAGCTAAATCTAAAAACTTCCTTTTTTGTTCGTCATTATTTGATTCTTTGATCTTCTTTAAATTATTGTCAGATAATAGATCAACGATCATTTCATTTACCTTCTGCCATTCTATTGAATTTTTTATACTTTCTTCAACAGCTCTACGATTAATAGTTTTACGACCACTTCTTATTTCATAATCCGATTGTTCTAATTGTTTAATTTGGTTTCTAATATCTCTCTCATTTTCTAAATAAAGATCTTTAATAGATTGTAAAACTGTTATTGCTTCTGAAAGCACTTGGTCTTTCATTTCTTGCAGCGTACTAATGTTTTCTTTTACCTTGTTTTTGGTTGCATCATTTACTGCTATGCTTTCGGCTAATTTTGCCAGTTTCATAGTTTCTTCAAGATAATTATTACTTTTTTCTTGCTCCTGACTTTCATTGAAATAGTCAACAGAACATTGTAATATTTCTTTCGCAATATTATCTGCTAACATTTTGTATTGTAGATTGGTGTTTCCTAAAATAGATTTTAAAAGTTTTAACTCGCTACTGGATTTATTGTATAAATCTGTTCCATAATTATATGCATTACTTTTGTCCTTTACACGTTTTTTAGTGCATTTTTCAATTTGAGTTTCAATTATATGAATAGGTTCTTCGGTAAACTTTTTTGAAAGGTATTTTTGTGTAGTTCCGTTGCATTTGCTGAACAATTTTATTGTTTCAGAAGTTGGATATTTGTTTTTGAATTGCGTTAATAATTCATCAACCAATATTTCAATTTGTTTGGTTTTATCAAAGGAAAACGTTTCATCCGCTACCGTTTGAACAAATTCTTGAAAACTTCCCGATTCTATCAGTTTTATTTTAGTTGAAATTCCTTTTTTAATTTTTTCTTTGGATTCTTCCAATAAATAAAGCGTTCCAATATTGTTGAAAGCTGAAAAATTTTTAGAGGTAACTTCTTTTTCGTCCGTTAATTTATCCCAAATTTCAATAGCTTTTTCTTTATTTCCAGTTACTAGATGTTGTATCGCTGTATTATCAATAGAATTCAAATTTGTAAACCAAAATAAAGAATTTATTACTTTATTCTGATTTTGTTCGATATCTGAAAACGATTTGTCAATGATACTATTTGTTCGTTGTATTGAATTAAAAAAAGGGAAGTCAAAATCAGAATCAATTTGCTTTCCTACATTAGTAAAAGCAGTTATTTTATTTTTCCTGCTTTGAATTTCTCTAGCAGTAGCATTAGAAAGTATGCCGATTATACGATATGGGTTTTCGTGTATTATTTTCATTTTCAACTTAAATTAATTGCTCTGATAGTATGTTAGCAAAATGCCTAATTCAATTTTAAAGTTTTCACTTGTGAATAATTACAAGCAAATATTTCAAATTAGATAGGAGGTATTTTTCTATCATTTTCTTTTTGATATATATTTCATTAGTAATGATTATGAATCATATAAAAACATGTTGTAGCGCAAGCACTTACAACTAGTTATACTAATTTGTATATTAATAAGTCTATAAGGGAAAACGATTTGGGGTCGATTGCAGTTATAGGGTTTTCAAATGTAGGAAAATTTGTTTGTAATCCAAATATATGTTTTGAAAAATAAATGGGTATCCTAGCCCCGATAGTAGTGGCATCCTTTTTTAGCAATCGTGACTTCGAGTTAGATCGAATTGTTCAATGCAAGACCTCTGTCAACGATTTCTAAAAAAGATAAAGCGGATAGCGGGACAAGTCTTGATTAGAAAGTGAAATTAGTGCTGCTAAAAAAATAATTGTATACGATATGTATAGTGGGAATCTTTCGTAACTTTAGTGTTTTACTATCCTATGTTATGAACTATACTACTATTGATCATCAAGAAATATTGCAACGCTATCGTCCTGTTGTGGCAACTACTCATAAAGGGATTCAAGGTCATGCTTTGTTAGTAGGAGGGAGTTATGGTAAGATGGGATCGGTTTGTTTGTCGTCTAAAGCTGCGATTAAATCGGGTTGTGGGTTAGTGACTACTTTTGTACCCCAATGTGGTTATGACATTGCACAAATTGCTATTCCTGAAGTCATGGTGCTGACGGATGTTCAAGTCCATTGTATTTCGGCAATTCATTTTGATATTGTACCTGATGCCATTGGAATTGGTCCTGGGTTAGGTCAAGATCCTAGTACGCAGCAAGGGTTGTATAACTTTTTGAAGTCGAATAGGATTCCGTTAGTTGTTGATGCAGACGCGTTGAATATTTTGTCTTTGTATCCAGATTGGTTGGCTTTATTGCCTCCCAAAACGATTATAACGCCTCATTGGAAAGAATTGGAACGTTTGATTGGCAGATGGGATTCTGAAGAGGAGCATTTGGAAAAAACAATGGCGTTTTCCAAACAACACCAACTGATCGTAGTGATGAAAGGGGCTCCCACTCGAATTATTGATGGCGATTTGGTTTACCAAAACACAACGGGCAATGCAGCTTTAGCCACGGCAGGTAGTGGTGATGTGTTGACGGGAATGATTACCAGTTTATTGGCTCAGTCGTATGAACCAATAAACGCGGCACTATTAGGGGTGTATCTTCACGGATTGACAGCTGATATAGCTTTGCCTGAAACAGGCTATCAATCGTTTATTGCTTCGGATATTATTTCGTATCTCGGAAAAGCCTTTTTAACTTTAGAATAATTTAGCCTAAAAACGCTTTTAATTCTTCGTAGGTTTTGATTTTGGTGCTTACTTTTTCCTTTCCTAACACACTTTCGATTTGTGTTGGGATAGGTAGTTTTACGTTCAACGCCGGTTCTACCACATCTAAAAACTTGATTGGATGTGCAGTTTCTAGGAATATCCCGATAGCATTAGGGTAATTTTCTAATTCTTTTTTCAATCCTAAGTAACCCACAGCTCCATGAGGTTCAGCAATATATCCATCGGTTTTGTAAATGGTTTTCATGGCTTCCAAAGTCGCTTCGTCTGAAAAAGTATAGGAAGAGAAATCCTTTTTGAATTGCTCTAAATCGTTTTGATACATTTCTTGGATTCGGATGAAATTACTAGGATTACCGACATCCATAGCGTTAGAAATGGTTGCTATAGAAGGTTTTGGATCGTAAATTCCATTTTCTAAAAATCTTGGAACGGTATCGTTTACATTCGTAGATGCTACAAAATGGGTTATTGGTAATCCCATTTTTTTGGCAATAATACCCGCACAAATATTTCCGAAATTACCACTTGGGCAAGAAAAAACTAAAGGTTTGTTTTGGCTTTTCAATGCTTTGTAAGCAAAAAAGAAGTATAACATTTGGGGTAACCAACGGGCAATATTAATCGAATTGGCAGAGGTTAAATTTTTATGTTTCAGACTGTCATCTAAAAATGCTTTTTTGACCATATCCTGACAATCGTCAAAAACACCATCAATTTCTAGTGCTTTGATATTTTGTCCCAAAGTAGTTAATTGTCTTTCTTGAATGTCGCTTACTTTTCCAGAAGGATATAAAATAACCACATCAACTCCGTCAACCCCAAGGAAACCACTAGCAACAGCTCCTCCGGTATCTCCCGAAGTAGCTACTAAAACCGTGTTTTTTGAGTTCTTGTCATTTCGATTGAAATACCCCAAACAACGAGACATGAAACGCGCTCCCACATCTTTGAACGCCATAGTGGGACCATGAAATAATTCTAGAGAATAAATTCCCTTTTCTACTTCGACCACAGGGAAATCAAAACACAAGGTTTCTTTGATAATTGCGCGAAGTTCAGTTTCTGGAATTTCATCTCCAACAAATTGTTGGATAGCTTGAAAAGCAATTTCTTCGTTGCTTGCATTTTCAATAGTATCAAAAAATTCGGTTGACAGTGGTGTAATATTTTCTGGAAAATACAATCCTCTATCGGATGCCAATCCTTGTATAACAGCTTCTTCAAAAGAAACTTTAGGTGCGTTATGGTTTAAACTGTAATATTTCATTGTGATGTATTGCTTAGGTAAGCAATTGGTTTTATTGTTGATTTAAAATTTTAACTCCTTCAGAATTCACTTTGGAAACGTGAATTTCGTATGGCAAATTAATAGCTTCATATACCGCACTCATCGCTTTAGCAATTTTTTCGGCGGTTTCCTTTCCTTTGCTTAACGCAAAAATAGAAGGGCCTGAACCTGATATGCCTGAACCTAAAGCGCCATTTTCTAAAGCGGCTTGTTTGATTAAATCAAATCCTGGGATTAGGACACTTCGTAAAGGTTCTACAATTTCATCGTGTAAGGAACGACCAATTAAGTCGTAATCTTTAGTATATAGTCCAGCGATTAAACCGCCCACGTTGCCCCATTGCATAATAGCGCTTTTTAAAGAAACCGTTTGTTTTAATACTGAACGAGCATCTGAAGTTTTTAGTTCGATTTGTGGATGTACCACAGTCGCATACAATTCAGATGGACTTTCTATTTTGATAATATCCAAAGGACTGTAGCTTCTTACCAAGGTAAAACCACCCAAAAGGGCAGGAGCTACATTATCAGCATGTGCATTGCCACAAGCTAGTTTTTCGCCTTGCATAGCAAACTGCACTAAATCTTTGGTTTGGTACGGATAGCCTAGTAACGCATTGATTCCAAAAACAGCTCCAGCCGAACTCGCAGCACTACTACCAATTCCGCTACCTGCTTTGATATTTTTATAAATCTCGATTTCAAAACCAAAGTCAGCTTTTACTGTTTCTAATAAAGCTAATCCAGCCACACCAGAAACATTGTTTTCGGTTTCTAGAGGTAAGTCGGCTCCAATAATTTTAGTAATTCGGATGCCTTTTTGAGCTGATTTTCGAATCACCATTTCATCTCCCACATTGTCAAGACAAAGTCCTAAAACGTCAAATCCACAAGAAAGGTTAGCGATGGTGGCTGGGCAAAATATTTTTATTTCATTCATAATTCATTGCGAGGCACGAAGCAATCTCATTTTATGTTTTACATTTTTTTGCCACGAAGGCACAAAGACACTAAGTTTTATACGTTTCCAATTCGGATGACATCAGCAAAAATTCCTGAAGCAGTTACTGCTGCACCCGCACCTGCACCTTTAATTAACAAAGGCTGATCTACATAACGATCAGTGTAAAATAATACGATATTATCTTTTCCTTCTAAATTGTAAAAAGGATGGTCTTTCGGAATGAATTGTAAACCAACGCTTGCTTTGCCATTTTCAAATTGAGCCACATATTTCAAACGCGATTCTTTGATTTTCGCGTCGTTGTACAATGCGTCAAAATGAGCTGCATGTTTTTGTAATGACGCAAAAAAGGCTTCATTCGATGTTGTTTCTAAACATTCTGCTGGCATAAACGATTCGTTAGCAATAGCTTCAATGTCCATTTGATAACCGCTTTCGCGAATTAAGATTAGTATTTTTCTAGCTACATCTATTCCGCTTAAATCAATTTTTGGATCAGGCTCGGTAAATCCTTGTACTCCCGCTTCTTTCACTACATCGTGAAACGAATTATTCTCATCAAAATTATTGAAGATAAAATTCAAACTTCCGGATAAAACGGCTTGAATCTTATTTACTTTATCACCCGAAGCAATAAGATTTTTTACGGTATCTATAATAGGTAATCCCGCTCCAACATTCGTTTCAAATAAGAAAGGCGCATTGTATTGACGCGATAGATTTTTTAAATTCTTGTAATTGTCATAAGCCGATGAACAAGCTATCTTATTACAAGTTACTACACCAACGCTTTGTTTTAAGTACTGTTCGTAGGTTTTTGAAACACTTTCGTTGGCAGTGATGTCAACAAATATGCTGTTTCGTAAATTCAATTCTTTTACTTTAGCGATGAATAACTCTTGGTTAGCCGTTTCTCCATTGTTTAAAACAGTTTGCCAATCTTTTAATGAAATACCATCTTCGTCAAAGTGCATTTTTCTAGAATTAGATAAGGCTACGACTCTTAAGTTGATTTTTAAGTTTTCTTTTAAGAACTTTTTCTGTTGGTGAATTTGTTCAATGAATTTCTCTCCAACATTTCCAACCCCCATTACAAACAAGTTCAATTGTTTGGTATTTTCTTCAAAGAAGTTTTCGTGTAATGTATTTAATGCTTTTTTAACGTCTCGCTCATTGATTACAGCAGAAATATTTCTTTCTGAAGCTCCTTGTGCAATAGCGCGAATGTTGACATTGTTTTTACCTAAAGTACTGAACATTCTTCCACTCAAACCTTGGTGGTTTTTCATGTTTTCGCCCACTAAGGCTATAATGCACAAGTTGTTCTCTACGATACAAGGATCAATTTTATTTTGAGCGATTTCAATTTCGAAAGCTTTGTTAATAGCTATTTCGGCCAACTCAGCATCTGAATTTAAAATCCCAATACAAATCGAATGTTCTGAAGAGGCTTGTGTAATAAAGATTACGTTGATGTTTTCATGCGAAAGAACTTCAAACAATCGTTTTGACGAACCTGAAACACCTACCATTCCTGGACCTTCTAATGTCAATAATGCAATATTGTCAATGTGACTAATTCCCTTTACAGGATTCGTTTGTGACACCACATCATTTGAAATATAAGTACCAACAGCTTCTGGTTCAAAAGTGTTTTTGATAAGAATAGGAATGTTTTTTCGTAATACCGGCTGAATTGTAGGCGGGTACAATACTTTGGCACCAAAATGCGATAACTCCATCGCTTCTTGGTACGAAATAGTAGCAATAGGTTGGGCTTGTTTTACAATTTTTGGATTGGCAGTAAACATACCGTTGACGTCAGTCCAAATTTCCAAATCAGTCGCATTCACAGCAGCTGCAATGATAGCTGCAGTATAATCAGAGCCACCACGACCTAATGTAGTTGGAATGTTATCAGTAGTAGACGCAATAAAACCAGGCATTACAACTACTTGATTTGAGTTAGAACCAAAAAAATCAGCTAACAATTGATTTGTACTTTCAAAGTTAACTACTGCTTTTCCAAAGTTCGCATTGGTTTTAATCAATTCACGGCTATCAGCATAACCACTATTTTTATCTTTTTGTTTTAACGCTTCGGCAATAATGTAGGACGACATTAATTCGCCAAAGCCTAAAATAGTATCTTCAGTTCGAGGAGAAAGTTCTCCCAACAAGAAACATCCGTCTAAAAGTGTTTCAAGATGATTTACAATTCTTTTTAAATGACTTAATAAACTACTTTGTTCGCTTACAGGAATCAATTCCTTTAGGGTGTCTAAATGTTTTTTTTCTATTTCGGCAACAATTTCTTTATAACTTTCGTCGTTTGAAGCTGCTTTTTGTGAAGCCAATTGTAGCAAGTCAGTTACTTTACTTAATGCAGAAACGACTACAACTAATTTTTCGTTTTTTGCTTTGTCTATAACTATATTTAGAACGCGTTTTATATTTTCTGCATTGGCTACTGAAGTGCCGCCAAATTTTAATACTTTCATTGTGTGTGTTTTATTTAAAAATGCCAATCTTTTCTATACATCCAAGAACGTTTCCTTTCAAGGAAAAGTAAAATATATTAGGATTATATGTAAAATGTATACCCCTAAGGGGTAGTAGTTGTTGTAGCAGTAATTGTAACAGAAAATGCAACCTCAGTTGAAGTTGTTATCGAAGATGGATATGTGTTTCTGTTGCTTTTCATTTGATTCTTCAAAAGTACATTTTTTTATAAAAAAGAAAACCTAAAATATGTTTTTTACGAATATTTTAAAAATGACCTCTTAATTTTATTGATATTCATTAATTTATAAAATATAGGTCGCTTTTATTGATTGGTTTTGTGGTTTTGAGCCTTATTTTTTGCTCAAGATGTATTGGTGTTTTCAATTTAAATATTCTATAAACCTATAAATTTAGTTCGATCTCCAGTTTTGTGTTGCTTGTTTTGTATTAATTGATGCGCTTCTTACGCTAATTGAATCGTGCAAATAACTCAAGGTTAATATGAAGAATGGAAAGGGATTGTATTATTATTTAAAGTTTATAAAAAAGTTATTTTTATTGTGTAATTTTAAGGTTAAACAGAATTGTTAACATTGGCTTAACATTAACATTAAATAATCAACTAATTTTGCAGTTCTAAAATCTAAATAAAATGTCACTAAACAGTATTTTTCAATTTCTAGTACCAAAAGACAAAAAGTTTTTTCCTCTATTTGAAGAAGCTTCGTCAAATTTAGTTCAATTGGCTTCTCATTTGCATGAGGCGGTTAATTTACCATTAAAAGAAAGAGAAGTTCTTTTTCAAAAAATAGATGAATTAGAACAAAAAGGCGAAGATATTACGCGTCAAACTAATTTAGAATTGAGTAGAAATTTCATTACTCCATTTGATAGAGAAGATATTCACTCTTTGATTACTTCAATTGATAATGTGGCTGGAAATCTTCAAGGTGCAGCAAGCAGAATGCGTTTGTATCACGTAGATAAAATTACAAAGTCAATCCGTAAATTAACAGAAATTAATTTAGAAGCTTGTCAGAATATCGAGTCGGCGGTTAAAGAATTAAAAGATTTAAAAAAGGTAAAAAATATAGCTACTGCTTGTTCTAAAATTAACAAATTAGAAAATAAATCAGATAGCGTATATAACAAAGCAGTTTTCGAAATTTTTGAAAACGAAACGGATGCAAAAAATATCATTAAATATAAAGAGGTATTGTCTGTTTTAGAGTCGGCTACTGATAAATGTAAAAGCGTAGCGAGTGTCTTAGAAGCTATTGCAGTAAAACACTCTTAATTTAATCAGTTTACTGAACACTTATGGACTTTACTTTACTTATAACTATTATAATTTTAGCTTTAATCTTTGATTATATCAATGGGTTTCACGATGCAGCCAATTCGATAGCTACGATTGTAGCCACTAAAGTTTTAACTCCTTTTCAGGCGGTACTTTGGGCGGCATTTTTTAACTTTTTAGCGTATTGGGTTTTTGGTTTTGGAGTTGCTGATACCGTTGCAAAAACGGCACACACCAGTAGCATTAACTTGATTGTAATATTAGCGGGAGTTATTGTGGCAATTATTTGGAATCTTTTTACTTGGTGGAAAGGAATACCTTCTTCCTCTTCGCACACTTTAATTGGGGGATTTGCAGGAGCTGCTATAGCGCACGGATTTTCAGGGGTTGTTCAAGATCCAGAGCATTATGGTTTAAAAATCGTGAGCTGGTTTAAAGCTGCAAAAGAAGGAGAGTTATTGCCTTCAGGGGTTTTAATCGTTATTCTATTTATTGTTTTTGCACCTTTATTAGGGATGATTATTTCTTATTTTATCTCTTTATGGTTGATGTATTCTTCTAAGAAAAATATTTACCCTAAAATACTTACTGTAACATTAATGGCTTTGGTTATTTGGTTTTTATCATCGGTTTTAGTGCCTTACGATAAAATTGAAAAACCTCGATTTGATAGTCCTTTTTGGAGCGTGATTACTGAACCTCATAATATTAAGTGGTTCTTGGTAGGATTTATTTTCTTCAGTCTAGCCATATTCAATTTGTTTTTTAGTTCTTTTTCGACAGCTAAGTCTGAAGCAGTATTAAAAAAGATGCAATTGTTGTCTTCTGCGGCTTTTAGTTTAGGACATGGTGGTAATGACTCTCAAAAAGTTATGGGTATTATTGCAGCAGCAGTTGCTGTGTATGTTAGAATGAATCCACACGCAGATTTATCCGCAGGATGGTTAGATTTAAATGTTGTTTTACCAGATGAAGAAAAAGGTATTTCTTCTCATATGCCAGGTTGGATTCCGTTAACGTGTTATACTGTTATTGCTTTAGGAACTTTAAGTGGTGGATGGAAGATCGTGAAAACTATGGGTTCTAAAATCACCAAAGTAAATGCATTTGAAGGAGTAGTAGCAGAATCTGCAGGTGCTATCACTTTATTTTTGACAGAACATTTTAAAATTCCAGTATCAACTACACATACCATTACAGGTTCGATTATTGGAGTAGGAGTAACTAAAAGAGTTTCTGCAGTTCGTTGGGGTGTGACTGTTAATTTATTATGGGCATGGGTTTTAACCATACCGGTTTCAGCTCTTCTAGCAGCAACTACCTATTATGTTCTAAATTTATTTTTATAAAAAATGATAATTTTAAAAAAAAGGCTGACCAATTGGTCAGCCTTTTTTTTATCGAATTGTTTTTTTGGATTTTTTCAATCTTCTATAATGGGTTTGACGAAGCGTTTCTTTTCCCGATATAGATATGATACTGATGTTTCCATCAATTTCAAGCATGGCTAATTTTACATCTTTATAAAATTCTACTCCATGTTCTCTCATCGCCTCTTTTAATTCTTCTGATGTAATATTTAATTTACTTAGTTTTTTAAAATCTAAATTACCGTCATGAATTAAAATTTCAGGTTTTTCGAGCATAAAATCACTAAACGGCTTGTAGGTATATAGTAATTTTTTTAAGATAAAATTGAATGCAAAAAGTACCGCTGCGGCTGTCAGTCCACCCCATAAACTAGTGTCACTACCCACCATTGCATTTTGAACAGAATTACTGATTAACAATATCAAAATAATGTCAGCAGTATTTAACTGAGATAATTCTTTTTTGCCAAAAATCCGTAATGCAATTATCATGAAAAAATAAACGGCAATGCTTCGGAGTACTATGTCTAAATAGGGGTTCATGCTAAATAAGTTTTGTAAATTAAAAACAGAATTAATGTCAAATGTAAACAATAAACCCGTTAAGTAGAATACATAACGGGTTTGTAATTAGTATATGAAAGAATGATTTATTGATTTGTCGGTTCTTCCGCTTTATGGACCTTAACCGTCAATTCTTGAGCACCTTCTTCAATATCCATAAAAATTTCATCACCAGATCCTATTTTAGAAGTAATAATTTCTTCAGCTAATGAATCTTCCACATATTTTTGGATAGCTCTTTTTAAAGGTCTAGCGCCAAATTGTTTGTCAAATCCTTTTTCAGCAATGAATGCTTTGGCTTTGTCAGATAAACTTAAGGTGTAGCCTAAATCAGCGATACGAGCATATAATTTTTTCAATTCAATTTCGATAATCAAATCAATATCGTGTTTTTCTAAAGCATTGAACACAATCACATCATCAATTCGGTTTAAGAATTCAGGTGCGAATGTTTTCTTTAATGCGTTTTCAATAATGCTTTTCGAATTATCGTCTACCTGAGCAGTTCTAGCTGCAGTTCCAAAACCAACACCTTGCCCAAAATCTTTTAATTGTCTTGCGCCAACATTTGACGTCATGATAATTATCGTGTTTTTGAAATCAATTTTACGACCTAAACTATCCGTTAAAAATCCGTCATCCAACACTTGAAGTAACATGTTGAATACATCAGGGTGTGCTTTTTCGATCTCATCTAATAAGACTACACAATACGGTTTTCTACGTACTTTTTCAGTTAATTGTCCACCTTCTTCATAACCTACATATCCCGGAGGTGCTCCAACTAATCTAGAAATGGCAAATTTTTCCATGTATTCGCTCATATCAATACGAACTAAAGCATCTTCAGAATCGAATAATTCTTTGGCAATTACTTTTGCTAACTGTGTTTTACCCACTCCTGTTTGTCCCAAGAAAATGAAAGAACCAATAGGTCGGTTAGGATCTTTTAACCCAGCACGATTTCTTTGGATAGAACGAGCGATTTTCATCACTGCTTCTTTTTGACCAATTACCTTTCCTTCAATAAGTTCAGGTAAGTTGGCTAATTTATTACTTTCAGTTTGAGCAATTCGGTTTACAGGAATTCCTGTCATCATGGAAACTACATCAGCTACATTGTCTTCTGTTACTTCGATGCGATTGTTTTTAGCTTCTTCTTCCCATTGTTCTTGAGCAATGGCTAAGTCTTTTTCAATTCGTTTTTCGTCATCGCGAAGTTTAGCAGCCTCTTCGTATTTTTGTTTTTTAACTACTTCGTTTTTCAAAACACGAACATCTTCTAATTGACGTTCTAAATCTAAAATTTGTTTTGGCACTTCGATATTCGTAATGTGAACTCTTGATCCTGCTTCATCTAAAGCGTCGATAGCTTTGTCTGGCAAGAATCGCTCCGACATATAACGATCAGTCAATTTAACACACGCTTCAATAGCTTCAG
The DNA here is from genome assembly GCF_031537875.1 of Flavobacterium sp. Classification (GTDB taxonomy): domain Bacteria; phylum Bacteroidota; class Bacteroidia; order Flavobacteriales; family Flavobacteriaceae; genus Flavobacterium. The sequence continues at coordinate 21,114 of NZ_JAVKNB010000001.1, forward strand.
CGGTGTAGGTTACATTATGATGGTCTTCGTATTTGTTTTTGATGTTGTTCAAAATGGTAATTGTTTCAGGAACCGATGTTGGTTCTACAATTATTTTTTGAAAACGTCTTTCTAAGGCGCCGTCTTTTTCTATATATTGACGGTATTCGTCTAATGTGGTAGCGCCAATACATTGAATTTCCCCACGTGCCAAAGCGGGTTTGAACATATTAGAGGCGTCTAAAGAACCTGTTGCACCTCCTGCACCTACAATAGTGTGGATTTCGTCAATGAAAAGAATGATATCATCATTTTTTTCCAACTCATTCATGACCGCTTTCATACGTTCTTCAAACTGTCCGCGGTATTTCGTTCCGGCAACTAAGCTTGCTAAATCTAAGGTAACTACACGTTTGTTGAACAAAATACGAGATACTTTCTTTTGTATAATTCGCAAAGCCAAACCTTCGGCAATGGCAGATTTCCCCACACCAGGTTCACCAATTAAAAGCGGATTATTCTTTTTTCTACGGCTTAGGATTTGTGAAACACGTTCAATTTCTTTTTCGCGACCTACTACAGGGTCTAATTTTCCTTCTTCAGCCATTTCAGTTAAATCCCTTCCGAAATTATCTAAAACAGGTGTTTTTGACTTTTTATTCGATTTGTTGGTCGGATTGTTAAAAGTACTTTCTCTAAGGCTGTCATCTTGTCCTGAATCGTCATTGTACGACTCGTTTTTTGGCAAGTTTTCCATGAAATCATCTTCTGCTGGAGTCATATTTACATATTGTTCTTTAACTACATCATAGTCTATTTTCAACTTGTTGAGTAGTTTGGTTGTTGGATCATTTTCGTTTCGCAAAATGCATAATAGCAAATGTGCAGTACTGATAGAAGGGCTTTGAAAAACTTTGGCTTCTAAAAAAGTAGTTTTCAAAGCACGTTCTGCTTGACGGGTAAGGTGTAAGTTTTTCTTTTCTACATTTACTTCAATACTAGGATTAGCAGGGCTTAATATCTCTACTTTTCTGCGTAAGTGATCTAAATCTACAGATAAATTATTCAAAATTTGAATTGCTTTTCCGTTTCCATCTCTAAGAATTCCTAACATCAAATGCTCTGTCCCAATGAAATCATGACCTAATCGTAAAGCTTCTTCTTTGCTATACGTAATCACATCTTTTACTCTTGGTGAAAAATTATCATCCATAAATTTATTTTTGATATTGTAAATTTAGTTAATTGAGGATTCAAAAACAAATATCATACCCTTAACCACTATTGTCAGCTAATTGACAAAAAAAATCACAAAATAAAGGCAAAACAAAAGGGATTTTATTAACTAAAACACCCTAAAAAGTTGTTAATAAATCATTGAAATAAGTGGGTAAAAAAAGCTTTAAAAATTTCAAATATCCGTATATTGGCACGTTTTGAAACTAATATAATTTTTTAATATAATAACTTATGTCTGAAGGAGAAAAGTTAATTCCTATTAACATAGAAGATGAAATGAAATCAGCTTACATCGATTATTCGATGTCAGTAATTGTATCAAGAGCGCTTCCAGATGTTAGAGATGGTTTAAAACCTGTACATCGAAGAGTACTTTATGGAATGTATGATTTAGGAGTTTTTTCAAATAAAGCCCACAAGAAATCCGCTAGAATTGTAGGGGAGGTTTTAGGTAAGTACCACCCACACGGTGATACTTCTGTTTACGATGCAATGGTGCGTATGGCTCAGGAATGGAGTATGCGTTATTTGTTAGTAGACGGACAAGGTAACTTTGGTTCTGTCGATGGGGATAGTCCTGCAGCAATGCGTTATACAGAGGCTAGAATGCGTAAAATTTCGGAAGAAATTATGGCAGATATCGAGAAAGAAACTGTTGATTTTCAATTGAACTTTGACGATACTTTGTATGAGCCTAAAGTAATGCCAACACGTGTACCTACTTTGTTAATTAATGGTGCAACGGGTATTGCAGTAGGTATGGCAACTAATATGCCGCCTCACAACTTGACTGAAGTTATTAATGGAACAATTGCTTACATTGATAATAATGATATTGAAATCGACGAATTAATTACACACGTTAAAGCACCTGATTTCCCAACAGGAGGAATTATTTACGGATATGAAGGTGTACGTGAAGCTTTCAAAACAGGTCGTGGTAGAGTAGTTATTCGTGCTAAAGTTGGTTTTGAAGAAGTAGATGGTAGAGAATCTATCATTGTAACTGAAATTCCATACCAAGTGAATAAAGCAGATATGATCAAACGTACTGCAGACTTGGTTAACGAAAAGAAAATTGAGGGTATTGCGAATATTCGTGATGAATCGGATAGAAATGGTATGCGTATCGTTTATATTTTGAAACGCGATGCTACGCCAAATGTAGTTTTGAATACCTTATATAAGTATACGCAATTACAATCTTCATTTAGTGTTAACAATATTGCCTTGGTGAACGGTCGTCCAGAGACGTTGAATCTAAAAGATATGATTCATCATTTCGTAGAACACCGTCATGATGTTGTAATTCGTAGAACACAATTTGAATTAAGAAAAGCAGAAGAAAGAGCGCATATTTTAGAAGGATTAATTATTGCTTCTGATAATATTGACGAAGTAATTGCTTTGATCAAAGCTTCTAAGAATACGGATGAAGCTAAAGAAAAATTAATCGAAAGATTCAAATTGTCAGACATTCAAGCGCGTGCTATTGTTGAAATGCGTTTGCGTCAATTAACAGGATTAGAGCAAGATAAATTGCGTGCTGAGTACGAAGAAATCATGAAGTTAATTGAGCATTTAAGAGCTTTATTAGCCGACGTGAATTTGAGAATTGCCTTAATCAAAGAAGAATTAATGGAGATTAGAGATAAATACGGCGATGAGCGTCGTTCTCAAATCGAATATTCTGGTGGAGACGTAAGTATCGAAGATTTGATTGCTGATGAAAATGTAGTAATTACAATTTCTCATGCAGGGTATATTAAACGTACCAACTTGTCTGAATACAAAACTCAAAATAGAGGTGGAGTAGGACAGAAAAGTGCAGGAACTCGTGACCAAGATTTCTTAGAACACATGTTTGTGGCTACGAATCACCAGTACATGATGTTCTTTACCCAAAAAGGAAAATGTTTCTGGATGCGTGTGTACGAAATTCCAGAAGGTAGCAAAACGGCTAAAGGTAGAGCGTTACAAAACTTAATCAATATTGAGTCGGATGATAAAGTGAAAGCATTCATTTGTACACAAGACTTGAGAGACAAGGATTATGTAACTAGCCATAATTTAGTGATGGTTACCAAACAAGGACAGGTGAAGAAAACTTCTTTAGAGAAATATTCTAAACCTCGTGTGAATGGAGTTGCCGCTATTACAATTAAAGAAGGAGATGAATTATTGGCAGCTCAATTGACCAATGGTGAAAGTCAAATTATTTTAGCTGTAAAATCAGGTAAATTAGTTCGTTTTGAAGAAACTAAAACACGTCCAATGGGAAGAACTGCTTCTGGTGTTCGTGGAATTACGTTGAAAGACGATAAAGACGAAGTGATCGGAATGGTAACTGTAAACGATATGAGCAGTGAAATTTTGGTTGTTGCTGAAAACGGATACGGTAAACGTTCTAGTTTAGATGAGTACAGAATCACGAATCGTGGAGGAAAAGGAGTTAAAACACTTAATATTACAGAGAAAACAGGCCAATTAATCTCGATTAATGCAGTTACTGATAATGATGATTTGATGATTATCAACAAATCAGGATTGACTATCAGAATGGCAGTGGAAGACCTTCGTGTAATGGGACGTGCTACTCAAGGAGTTAAATTGATCAACATTAAAGGAAACGATTCTATTGCTGCAGTAACTAAAGTAATGAAAGATGATCCTGCTGAAGTAGAATTAGACGAAGATGGAAATCCTATTGAATCAGAAGTTATTGAAAGAGTAAAACCAGTTCTAGAAGTTTTAGAAGATGATGGTACTGCTGACGATGATGATGAGGAAGAAGATGAAATTGTAGACGAAGACGATGTTGATGATGCTGACGAAGACGATTCAGACGAATAATTAAAACTAATACATTAAATAAAAATAAAATTTAGAATACTATGAAAAGTAAATATGTACTACTTGCATCAGCATTATTGATATCAGTTGCCACTTTTGCTCAAAAAGACCAAATTAAAGCGGCTGAAAAAGCTTTAAAAGCGGGTAATGCTCAAGAAGCAATCACTATTTTACAAGGAGCAGAAGCGGCTTCGGCAACTGCGCCAGATACAGAAAAAGCCCAATTTTGTTTTGTAAAAGGGAATGCATTTTTGGCTTTAGCCAATAAAAATGAAGATACTGATAAAAATCTTTCGGCTGCTGCCAAAGCGTATCAGGATTTGTTAGCTATAGAGAAAGCTTCGGGAAAGGCAAAATACTCAGCTCAAGCAAGCACTTCAATTATTGATATTAAATACAAATTAATTAATGGTGCAATTGCTGATTCAAAAGCAGAGAAACATGCTGAAGGAGCAAGTAAATTATATGATGCGTATTTGTTAGACAAAAAAGACACAATCAATTTGTATTATGCTGCTTCTACTTATGTTAATGCAAAAGAATATGACAAAGCATATAATGCGTATGATGAGTTGAAAAAATTAAACTACTCTGGTAAAGGCGTAAATTATTTTGCAGTGAACAAAGTCAATGGCGAAGAGCAACTGTTTACTACTGCAAGAGAAAGAGACCAAATGGTAAAATTAGGTACTCATGAAAAACCAAGAACAGAGGAGATTCCTTCTAAAAGAGGTGAAATCTATAAAAATATGGCTTTGATTTTAGTTCAAAACGGAAAAGTAGCTGAAGCTAAAAAAGCTGTTGCAGAAGCTAGAGCGACTAATCCAGACGATAAATCGTTAATTTTGACTGAAGCGAATTTGTATTTAGATACTAAAGATTACGATACATACAAAAAATTAATCACTGAAGTGTTGGAGCATAATCCAAATGATGCTGACTTAGTTTTTAACTTAGGTGTAATCAGTTATAATGCTAAAAATTTAGTTGATGCTGAGAAGTATTACAAAAGAGCTATCGAAATCAAGCCAGATTACGTAAATGCGTATTTGAATTTAGCGATTCTTAAATTGGATGCCGATAAAAAATTATTTGAAGAAATTCAAAAATTAGGTAATTCTGAAAAAGACAACAAACGTTATGAAGTGCTTAAAAAACAAAGAGAAGTAGTGTTTACTTCTGCATTGCCTTACTTGGAAAAAGCGTCTGAATTAGATGGTACAAACGAAGAAGTGAAGGGCACTTTGCTAAGTGTGTACAGAGCATTAGAAATGACTGAAAAAGCAAAAGCATTGAAAGCTAAAATGAAAAAATAATTTCATTTTGTCAAACATAAAAAAGCCGAATTTTTTAATTCGGCTTTTTATTTATATCACTTTTTTGATTACTCGTAACTTGTGGGTGTGCTTTTGGGTTTCGGGATTAAAAATTCCCAAGTGGTCTAAGCGGTCAATTCGTACTTTTCCACTAGCATGGATGATGTAGTTGTTTTCCATGATAATACCAACATGTATAATGTTACCTTCTTCATTGTCAAAAAAGGCTAAATCACCTGGTTCACTTTCTTCGATAAAACTCAACGCTTCACCTTGTGTAGCTTGTTGCGAAGCATCTCTAAATAAATGGTAGCCATTTAATTTGTATACCATTTGGGTAAACCCAGAACAATCAATTCCGAAAGGGGTTTTTCCTCCCCAAAGGTAAGGTGCGTTCAAATATAGGAAAGCCGTATTGATTAGTTTGCTTTTATCTTGTATTCCGTTTGCTTTAGTGCCTTCAAATTCAAATTGAGCGGTATTGATATCACTATGGTTTAAAAAAGAAAGCGAAGCTCCCAATGGTATTGGTAGTAAAGTATTATTGGGTGCTGAAATATAATCGATCAAATCCCCATTTAAAACAATAGGTTCTTTAGAAAGGGTATTGTATGCCGTTTCTGAGATAATTTGGAATTGTTTAGAGTCTACCCAACCTTCATAATTGTCATAGTGCAATTGGATTCGGCGCCATTGATTTAGTTCTTCTAGCACTTTAAAATGCTCGCCAAACAAGACTTGAGAAACAATTTCGCTTCTGTCGCTTGGCTCCGCTCGAAGGGGGATTATGGCTAGGTTACAAATTCCAAACATCTAAGACTCTTTATAGTTTATGATTGTAAATCAATGTGTGATTTAGGCTCTTTCAATTAGTATTGCTGAAGCACCACCACCACCATTACAGATAGCAGCTGCTCCAATTTTTCCGTTATTTTGTTCTAATACATTCAATAAAGTAACGATAATCCTCGCCCCCGAACAGCCTAGTGGATGTCCTAAAGAAACGGCACCACCGTTTACATTAATTTTGTTCAAATCGATATTCAATATTTTAGCATTTGCCAAACCAACTACAGAAAACGCTTCGTTAAATTCAAAATAGTCCACATCTTCAATAGTAAGATGGGCTTTTTTTAAGGCCTTTGGAAGTGCTAGTGCAGGACTTGTGGTAAACCATTTAGGTTCTTGTGCTGCATCTGCATAGGAAAGAATATAAGCTAAGGGTTTTAGACCCAATTCTATGGCTTTTTCTTCACTCATCAATACTAAAGCAGCAGCGCCATCGTTGATAGTGGATGCATTGGCAGCAGTCACCGTTCCATCTTTTGTAAAAGCGGGATTTAAGCTGCTAATTCTATCCAACTTCACATTGGTGTACTCTTCGTCTTTTGAAACGATTACAGGCTCTCCTTTTCGCTGAGGCACTGCAACAGGAACAATTTCGTTGTCAAATTTCCCAGCTTTCCAAGATGTAGCGCTTCGTTCATACGATTGTATGGCAAATTGATCTTGTTCTTCTCTGGAGATTTTATATTCGTTAGCACAAAGGTCGGCACTAACTCCCATAGCGGTATTGTCATACGCATCGGTAAGTCCGTCTTTTTGCATTCCGTCCAATAGGGTAGTAGGGCCAAATTTAGTCCCCGCTCTGAGATGTGTATAATGAGGAATCAAACTCATGTTTTCCATTCCGCCCGCAACGACAATTTCGGCATCACCAGATTGAATGGCTTGAGCGCCAAACATCACTGATTTCATTCCTGAGGCACATACTTTGTTGACTGTAGTACAGGCAACCGAGTTTGGCAAACCTGCAAAAAGTGCGGCTTGTCTTGCAGGGGCTTGTCCCACACCGGCTTGCACTACATTCCCCATGAACACTTCGTCAACTAAGTTGGGGTTAAGCTGAATCTTATCTAATGCACCTTTGATAGCAATAGAGCCTAATTGTGGAGCAGGAGTAGTAGACAATCCTCCCATAAAACTTCCGATAGGAGTTCTAGCTGCTGCAACAATAACGATTCTTTTGTTCATGGTAGTGTGAATTAGTTGATGTAGCAAATTTAATCTTTTTTATGCAAATTCAAATTTTGATTTCAGTATTCTATTTAAGGTGTTTTTATTTGTGGCTAGTGGCTTGATTGTTAAGTGATTTAATAAAAATCTCAAAATAAAAGTAAAAAAAGGGATAAAATAGTTGTGATTAATACAATGATGTGCTACATTTGCCACCGCAAAATAGGACACGTTCTTTGAGCTTGGAGAGGTGCCAGAGTGGTAATGGAGCAGATTGCTAATCTGTCGACGAGCAATCGTCGCCAGGGTTCGAGTCCCTGTCTCTCCGCTTTTTATTTTGCTTTTTCGGGGTGTAGCGTAGCCCGGTTATCGCGCCTGCTTTGGGAGCAGGAGGCCGCAGGTTCGAATCCTGCCACCCCGACTACAACAATACTGGTCGCATAGCTCAGCTGGATAGAGCACCTGCCTTCTAAGCAGGCGGTCGAAGGTTCGAATCCTTCTGCGATCACATCATAAACCCACTGGAAACAGTGGGTTTTTTTGTTTGTAATTGGGTTAAAATTAGAAGTGTTTTTGCTTTAAATCGAGGGAGGGATGGCACCTTTTGGATTAAACAATTCCCAATCGTCCCAAATGTAATTAGAGGTATCAAAACTTGAGACCCAGTCAATAAAAAGTAAACGGAAGTTTTCTATTTCGGTTCGGATATGCTTTATGTATTTTTGATCTGTCAGATTTTCAAACATAGACAAACCTCCCACTTGAACATATAAGTTTAATGCATGATATCTTATAATTGCTGCATTTTGCATTTTTATACTATATAGTTTCCCTGCTTCAGCACCGGCAATTTTAGAAGGGAGTAGTACTGCATCTTCGTTCATAACCGCTTTAATATGGAACATCAATTCATTGTCATCAGGAAATGAAGCAGTTAAACTATCAACTAATTTTACTATTAGTATTGCTTTTTTATAAATAGGGAGTTGTTGGGTTTTATCGTAGTTGGGCATAGATAAGAAGTATAATTATTTCAAACTCGCTATTATCGCTCTAAAACTTTCCAAACCTGCTTCTATGTTTTCTATAATATCCGTTGCCAACACATCAGGGTCGGGTAAATTATCTAAATCGGCTAGGGATTTATCTTTTAACCAAGTGATGTCTAAACTTGTTTTGTCTCTTGCTATAATTTCATCATAACCAAACTTTCTCCAACGACCTTCTGGATTGTTTTCTGGGTTGTAAGTTTCCGTTCTCTTATGGCGATTTTCTGGATTGTATAAAGCAATGAAGTCTTTTAAATCCGATAATTTTAAAGGATTTTTCTTCAACGTATGGTGAATGTTAGTTCTGTAATCATAGACCCAAACCTCTTTTGTCCATGGTTCTTTGCTTGAGGGTTTTCCGTCAAAGAACAACACGTTTGCTTTTACCCCATTGGCATAGAAAATGCCTGTGGGTAAACGTAAAATAGTATGCAAATCGGTGGTTTCTAATAATTTTTTACGCACGGTTTCACCTACACCACCTTCAAACAAAACGTTATCGGGTAACACTACAGCGGCTTGACCTGTAGTTTTTAGCATGGTGCGAATGTGTTGCACAAAGTTTAATTGCTTGTTACTGGTAGTAACCCAAAAGTCTTGACGGTTATAAGTCAAATCTTCTTTTTCTTGTTCGCCTTCTGCATTGGTAAACGTCATGCTACTTTTTTTACCAAACGGTGGATTGGCTAATATATAATCATAACGAGTTCCTGAATCAGTAATTAAGGAATCATTTGGCGAAATAAAATTATCCGATTCAATATCGCCAATGTTGTGCAAGAACAAATTCATTAACGCCAAACGACGGGTACTGGCTACTATTTCATTACCGAAAAACGTTTCATATTTCAAAAACTTTGCTTCTTCTTTGTCTAATTGTCTGTTATCCACAATCCAATCATAAGCAGCTAAAAAGAAACCTCCTGTTCCACAAGCTGGATCCGCTATGGTTTTCATAGGTTCTGGACGCAAACATTCGACCATGGCTTTAATCAATGGTCTTGGGGTAAAGTATTGTCCTGCGCCACTCTTGGTATCTTCGGCGTTTTTTTCTAAGATTCCTTCATAGATGTCGCCTTTGTCTTTTACACCCATCAATATCCAGTTTTCGGCATTGATGAGTGCAATGAGTTTGTATAGCTTGGCAGGGTCTTGTATTTTGTTCTGACTCTTGACAAAGATTTGCCCTAAAATACCTTTTTCTTTAGCTAACTCACGCAACATAGTGTTGTAGTGACTTTCCAACTCACTACCACTTTTACTAATTAAGGTATCCCAGGCAAACTCGCTTGGAATAGGCATTTTTCTATTATGTGGTGGTTTGCTGTATTCATCTGCCATTTTTAAAAATAACAAATACGTCAGTTGCTCTAAGTAATCGCCATAGCCTACACCATCGTCTCTAAGGGTTTGACAAAAGGCCCATACTTTTGATACTATACTGGATGCGTTTGTGTTTTCTTTGCTCATTATATTATTTTGTTAAAAACGGAATAATAGATTCTTGAAAAATTTTAATTAAGGAGGAAAATTTATCATCGATACTCATTGTCTTATCGTTGACCAAAAATTTTGAAATTTTTTCTTTAAACTTGTCAGGAATTTTGTGTTGAACATATAATTTTTCATTATCATCAAACCCTAAAGTTTCAATTTTTTCATTAATATTTTGGAATAGATTATCAACTGTAACAAATGAATTTAACTCTAACAATTCTCTTTGTTCTAACCAACCCTTAGATTTTGCTATTTCCCAAACTTTTGGAGGATACATTTCTTCCAACTCAATTGGGAAATTATTTATTTTACTTTTAATATTAATTAGATGCGATGGAACTTTGTATTGAAGAGCTTTAACTTTTTGACTGCTAACTGAAACATTGAATTGTTTTTCATCTTTAAGTTTGTTAAATTCTGAAATTCCAGAAGTATCATTATCAAATACTCCAATAGCTCTATAAGTTGTAATTCCTGAAACCCATGCCCATGCCATTATTTGATTTTTAACTCCACTGCAACCAAGCCCATCCTTACTGATTTTAATATTATCTTCAATTTTAAAATGTTTTAATATTTCAGTGAAAATTCTAACTTCATCATCTCCCTCGACAAAAATCGTATTTTTATCAATATTTGATAATTCGTTTTTGTATTTAATTATGTCTTCCTGTAAATGTTCAATTTCTTTAACTTTTTCCTTAACGTAAGGTGCAATTAAAGGCATAATACCCATATCATTATCTAATTCATTGTAAGCTAACAACTCTTTTATTTCAGCTTCTTTATTTTTCTCTTTTATTACTTTAAATAAACTAACATTTTCATTATAATTGTCTTTTAAATTATAGAAGCCAGGAGAATGAGTGGTTATTAGAATCTGAATTTCTTTAGAATAATCTATAAAATCTTTTGCTAATTTAAATGCTGCTAACATTTCAAGATTATTTTCAGGTTCTTCATAACCCCAAATCATATTTATATTTGCAGAACCTTTAGTTTTGTTAATATTTAATTGTTCTGATATAAACTTTAAAATTATTGGTATGTATCGAGTTTTGATTCCATCACCTCTATTTGAAATTGAAATTTCAAACGCACCCTCTTCTGTTGAAAAATCTAAAGCTTTGAAAAGTGATTGTAAATTTGATGGTAATTTTATTTGACTTTTTATCTTCAAACGATTATCAATTTCTTGAATCATTTGAACTGTATTTGATTTAATTTTTGTTATAAAATCATCACCTGCATTCCTAAGTTCTTGTTCAATAGTTTCAGCTAAGGAATCATGAAGTTTAGCCAATAAAAACTCAAAATAATAAATATCTCTAATTGCAGGAATATAACTATACCGGATATTATCCAACCATGAATATAATTTCGATTTTTGAGGAAATTTGGAACCATCAATAAATTTTTTATCATTCAAATGAAGCCCATTTTTTCTCCAGACTTTTCTCCAAACTATATCTTTACTCTGCTTATAGTTGGTTGGAGCATGAAGAACAATTTCAACAATTATTTCTTCAGCTTTTTTATTTCTAATTGGAGAAAATTTTGAATAATCATTCTGAAATATTAATTCGCTACCGTAATCTGTTTCGTTGTTAAAAAATAAATTTAACGCTTTTAAAATATTTGATTTACCAACATCATTAAACCCTACTATTACAGATAAATTGCTTAACGAAATATCAGCTTTAACAATAGATCTAAAATTTCTTATTCTTATTTCTTTTATAATCATAATTATTTTATTTAAACCAACTCCCCACTAAAAGCCTTTACCAATATACTCTGACGCAATGCCTCGGCTTGTTGCAAGCTTTGCACAATACTTTCCTCCATTTTATCGGCAACACTCAAACGGCTTTCTAATTCTTCAACTATTTTATTTTGTTCTTCTAATGTTAGAGGTAATGGAATTTGATAATTTTCTATAAATTGCTTTGGAACCCTTCTTAATCCAACAGCACCTGTCATTTCATTAGCTGCTTCATTTCTAAATCTATCTTGAACTAAAAAGTAAAACATAAATTTATTATTCACCTTTTCATTTGTTCTAATAACATGAAATTCAGAAGAACCAAATCCAATTCCATTTTTTAATTTTTCAACAATTGCAATTTTTCCATTTTCCATGCACGGAGTTACTTTTGCAAATATTATATCATTATCAATAAAAGGAGTATAACTTCCTTTTAATACTTCGTGTAGTTTTTTAATATCTGATAGATGTATTTTATTTACGATTTCTTCTACCAATTTCATTGGTAAAAATTGCACTTTCATTTCTCTATCCAAATTTTCTCTATTTGGCAATTTTGGATTAATGCTTGAAACAGTATTTATTGCTGTAATTTCCCAACCTTTAGGCAAGTTACCCTCTTTTAAATTCTCATTGGTTAACTTCCCTTCAAAAGCCCATTTCAATACACTTTGGCGGTAGGTTTTGAGTTGCTGTTGTGCGGTTTTTAAATCTTCAATGCCTTTGTCTAACTCGCTAAAAAGTTCTTCTATTTTGGAGACAATGGCTTGTTGGGTTTCGAGTGGTGGTAATGGTATTTCTAACTTTTTTAAAATGGTTTGGCTAATGTTTGGTTGTGCTCCACCAATTCCTTGTTTTACTAAATCTTGTTTTTTGTGGAATAAGAAATTGTATATATATTTTGAATCAATTGAATCATTTTGATAAATACCGCAAACAGCTTGATTAGTTGCAGCATCAACTCCCAAAAAAGCTAATTTACCAATAGTAGCACCATATAAAGCAATTAACAAAGTTCCTTTTGGAAAAATCTTTGCACTTGAATTTTTTATAGCTTCTTCTGTAATTTTTTCTTCAGTATCATAAATAATACCTTTATTTAATTCACCTGATTTAACCCATGGAATTGTACCATTATAATAAGATTTATTGCCTCTTGAAGGTGTTCCTCCACTTGTGGTTTCACAGACCTCTCCAAGAGTTTTTATTTGCCAGTTTTTTGGTAATTTCTTTTCCATTGTTTAAGTCAAATAGTTGATAAGTTAGGCTTTTATTTTTCTCGAGTCAAATAACCGTCAAATAAGAAATTCTTTTGTCTTTAAGGCTTACTGCGTTTTTTTCTTTGATTTTCAAGGGTTTGTAAAATAAGCCAATACAAATAAAACAGGTAATTGTTAATAACTTTGAATTTCAGTCAAATAACAGTCAAATAAGAATTATGCCCAACGTGGTATGTATTTTGCATATTTTTTAGACTTGTTATCTTGGTCTTCTTCTTTTATATATTTTGCTTCAAAAGTTTCTTTGATAATCCTAGAAACCATTGCGGCATTCTCGGGTGCAATATTAAATCTTTCTCGCAGACTTTGGTTTGTCATTTTATCATTTGTAATATATTTTAATACGCAATGCTGGTAACAGGCTCTTATTCTATCTTTCTTGTCCATGTCAGAAAATTTTTGATAGGCATATAAAACGACTTTAGTATGTTTTTCCTGAATTTGCACTTCTAAAGGTGGTAGTTGAAACAATTCAATATTAAGAATCACTTTGTCTATGCCGCTTCCTTTTTCTTCGCACATTCTAAATCTTCGCATAATAGAAGCAAGGTCTTCATTTCGGGATTGGTATTCATCAATAAATCGATCAGGTGTTATTAGTGGGAGTCCTGGATTTGAAATTTCTATCCTATCTTCATATATTTCAATCATCGGTCCTGTTCCTGTTTCTGAAAAATCTTGGTGAATCAATGCGTTAGCAACCAGTTCTCTAATAGCAATTTCGGGGTACATTAAAACTGTTTCTCGTAATGCTTGACCAATTACTTCATTACTAGGTAAAATATCATTAATGTATTTTATTAAACCCTGAAAACCGGGAGCATAGCCTTTTGTGCCAAACTGATCTTTTATAGTTGTGATTTTATTTTTTCCTTGGTATTGAATAACTCTAACAGCTTTTCTTTTTAATTTATCAAAATCATTTAGGTTTTTTGCAAAAAGCAGAGCCCCTAAATTGGTAATGCTATAGGAGCCATTTTTGGATATGATAAATTTTTCGGAAATGAATTTTTCAATAACACTTTCTCTATTTGTCGGATAAGGTAAATCTAGTAAATCATAATAGGATTGTGTGTCTAGTAGTTTTACAATTTCATCACTAGTATCTACATCTAATGAAATTATTCTTTCAAAAACTTGACGGTTTGACTTCGTCCATATTTTTTTTTCTTTTGCAGGAAAATCTTTTAAAGTTCTTGTAATGCTTCCCACTCTAACATAGTCAACGTGATTAAAAGAGACAGGTTGTCCAACAGTTGCCTCAATTTTAAAGAGAGAGATTAATTTTTCTTGATAAATAATTTCGTAAATTAAAACTTCTATTCTTGGAGAAATTCTTTGTAATACCCAATGTTCCAACTCGTCATTGCCTACTTTTTTCATCGTTGGTCTAAAACTAGTTCCTTCAACTTGTAAAGTACTGTCAGAAATACCGTAAACCAAATAACCATAAGGTTCATTTTGCAAACAAGCCCCATTGCTAAGTGCGGATACATACTTACCAATATCATCTTCGGATTTGAAATTCATTTTGAATTCAACCCATTCACATTCTTTTGGTAATTTGAGAAGTCTATCTAATAGTTTATGTAATTCTTTTTCTTTCATTTATGCCGCTAACACCTCATTTAATTCATTAATAATACTATCCGTTTCTTCCCCAAACAACTGCCACATTTTACTCAACCCGCCTTCGGCATTAAAAGGGCTTAGATCAAAGTCGTCTTTGTCTATGCTAAAACTGTTGGCTACATAATCTTTCATCATGCGTAACCATTGCATTTGGGCTTCGGTAAAAGCATTGTGTTGTCCTGCGTTTTTCTTAAAAATCCATTCTTGAAAGTTTTTGTCTACTGTTTTATCATAAGCCGTTAACGTAGTATCAATACCCGCTACTTTGCGTATCAAACCCACCAAGGCAATCAACTCGTTTTTAGCCGAGCCATTGGTTTTTTCCAATTGCTCGTAGGCTTTCCAAACTGCTAAAGGCGCTAAAACAGGTTTCTCGGTTTTTAGCTTTTCGCACAAGTCTTTAATCATTTTGTACGTAAACGTGCGGTGGCGGTAATCTTGTGCGTAGAAAATTTGTAAGGCAGTAATCTCGTCTTTGTGGTTTACTATCCAATCTTTAAAATCTCCTATGAGTGCTGAGCTTGCCGAAGCATGGTCTTTTACCCAACCCATTTTGGTGATGGTGTCTATATTCACCACATCAATAATCTGGTCGTATTTTTTACGAATATCGATAATAAAATCACGTAAATCAGGGCTGTTAAATACGGCTACCGCTTCTTCAATCAATTGTTGTTGTTCGGTAGCAATAGCTTTTTCTATTTCTATGGGTGCAAAACCACGCATATTCCCTCTAACGGCAACTTCTATTTGCTCATTCGTGTCTGGGTCATGCGCTTGCAATAGTTTTTTTACTATCTCTTTAATGGTTAAGCCATTGGCTTTTTCGCTAAATGCCGTTTTGTCTTTGTCTTTTAATTGTTGGTCTAAACGAATCAATCTATTGGCGAGCGTAGTTAGCATGTCTTCGCTTGTATTTCCCATGGCAACACTTTGCAACACATCTTTCAAAGAAACCCCAGGCGCTTTTTCTAAAGGTCGGCTATCCGTTTTCTGAGATTGCTCTACACCAATAGCATCGATAATTACAAAATGGTCTTTGCTGTATTTGGCTGTGGGTGTACCTTTAGCTTTCAATTCTTCTACCGAGCAAGTACGTGTACCTCGTCCTTTCATTTGCTCATAATAAGAACGACTTTTTACATCGCGCATAAACAACAATACTTCCAGTGGGCGTATGTCGGTTCCTGTAGCAATCATATCTACCGTAACGGCAATACGTGGGTAATAATCGTTTCGAAACTGTTGCAAGACACTTTTTGGGTCTTCCTCGCTTCGGTACGTAATCTTTTTACAAAATTTATTTTCTTCGCCAAACTCCTCACGCACGATGTCAATAATGTCTTCGGCATGACTATCGGTTTTGGCAAAAATTAAGAGTTTAGGCACTTCAAAATTTCCTTGTGCGTCCATTCGGTCGGGAAACATCGCAGGTAAATTTTCTTTTGTAGCCCTTATAATCGTTCGAATCGTACTTGGATTCACCACGTCTTTATCCAATTGCTTACCGCTATATACTTCATCTTCGTCTAAGGCTTCCCAAAACTTTTTACGGGTAAGGCGTTCGCGTTTATCTACTTTTTCACCTAAGGTAATTACGCTTCCATTTTTGGTAATTTCAGTTTCAATCGTGAATACATTGTACGGTACTAAAACGCCATCAACAACCGCTTTTTCATAGCCATAATCACACACTAAGTTTTGGTTAAAATACCCAAACGTTCTGTTGTCAGGTGTTGCGGTTAAACCAATTTGAAATACATCAAAGTAATCCAACACTTGTTTCCAAAGGTTGTAAATACTGCGGTGGCATTCGTCAATCACTACAAAATCAAAAAACTCAATCGGCACTTTTTCGTTATAACCCACAGGAATAGGCTCTTTTGCCTGAAACGCCATTTCGTTAGGATTTTCTTCTTCAGCACTTTCATCCAATTCGGTTTCTTTCAAAATCGAATACATACGTTGAATCGTACTAATATATACTTGCGAATCGTTGGGAATAAACGAACTACTCAAACGAGTTACACCATACAATTCGGTAAACAAACGGTTATCATCATTGGCGGTAAAGGCACGAAATTCGCTTTCGGCTTGTTCACCTAAGTTTTTGGTATCTACTAAAAATAAAATGCGTTTCGCTTTGGCAAATTTCAACAAACGATAAATAAAGGTAATCGCTGTAAAGGTTTTTCCAGAACCTGTAGCCATTTGAATCAAGGCTTTTGGGCGTTGGTCTTTGAAGGATTTTTCTAAATTCGTTATTGCGGTTACTTGGCAATCACGCAAACCTTCTTCTGGCAAAGCAGGCAAATCGTGCAAACGACCTCGTAAGGTTTTATCTTGACTTAACCATTGCATAAAAGTTTCAGGACGATGAAATGTAAAAACATTTCTAGAACGAGGTTTTGGGTCTCTGTAATCTGTAAAACGAGTAACTTCACCTGTACTTTCATACACAAACGGTAAAGGATCATTATTCAATAAACGAAGTTTGGCATTGGCATATTGAGAAGATTGTTCTTCAACGGTAGTCAATCGCACGCCTTCTTCTTCGCGTTTGGCTTCAATAATACCAATAGGCTTTTTATCGACAAATAACACATAATCGGCGGGACCAATATCGGTTTGGTATTCTCTGATAGCAATTCCCAAGCCAGCCGCAAGATTGAATTTCTTCTTGTCTTGTATAATCCATCCACAAGCAACTAATTGCTTGTCAATGTTATCACGTGCTATTTGTTCGGGATTTTGGTTGAGCATGGGCAAATTGATTTGGTAAAATCAAATGTAGGATTAATATGCTACAATTCAAAATATAATAATTAACGAATTTTAAAAATAATTTATTTTCGTTAGCCATAGTTATAAAATGACCTTTATAAAGTATAAATATTAGGCAAATTTTGACGGTGAAACTAAAAAAAATATAACTGATTGAATTTTAATTTTTAGATTTTTTGTTTAAGAGTTATGTCCAAACTGAATTTTAGTAGTTGTTTTGAGGTTGATTTGGTCAATGGCTTTTAAGAAGCTTTATTTTATACCGAACCGATAATCTTCAAAAAATCAATAAGTTGTTTTGATTTTAAATTTATAGTGCCACATCATAAACCCACTGGAAACAGTGGGTTTTTTTGTTTTTTGTCAGGATTATATATTATGGTGTTTTTGTGTACTTGTTTACGCAAAAAAAACCAATATTAAATTATTAAGTACTGTATATATTAATTTTTCTTCTCTAATTGCTCTATAATCTTAGAGTAATTTTCTGCTTTTTTTATTTTAGTTTTGATTTTAATTGTAGTTTAATTCTTATAAAAAGAGTTCAGTTTTAGTTAAAAACAATTTTTTAGTTCCAAATCTTCAAAACCGAACTACTCTTTTTTAAAAAAAATAAATTTCTGTTGCGTGCAAAATACCTTTGCATTGTAAATGCAACCCCCAATAAAAACTATCAATTTTTTTTAAAAGAAATGATGCTCAAAAACAATGTAAAAGTATTCTTTTTTTTGGTTGCTACTACTATTATGCAAGCTCAAAAATTGCACCATCAAATGATTGCTTCTCAAGGGAGTAATGTCAAGTTGTCTAATGGGATGTTAGTCAACCAAAGTATTGGTCAACAAAGTTCGATTGGAAACTTCATTACTTCTAAAGGAATAGTGGGGCAGGGGTACATTCAAAGTATGCTTGTGTCGGCTAAAAAACCAACAATCGTTTCGGCTATATCGGCTGTGGCCTATCCTAATCCATTTGTGGATGAACTTCATTTTAAATTTTCTTCTCCCGTAGTTGAGGTAGTTAGAGCTGCTTTATATGACATTAGGGGGCGATTGATTTTTACTCAAGAAAAAGCACCTATTCAGGATGTACTTACCCTAACGGATTTGTATTTCCCTGAAGGCACTTATTTTATCAAACTGGAAACTAACAATTTTGTCTATTCTACTCAAATAATAAAAACAAGATGAGAAAAAACTACCTACTATTATTTGTATTCGTGTTTTGTACTGCTAGTTCGGATGCGCAAACTATTTATTTTTTAACAGGAAAAAACTATTCTACCTATGATTTGAAATATCAAGGGGAGTCTGCCAATACATCTATTAAAAAAGGGGAGGGAGATAGTTATGAGATAGGGGTATCGTTTCCTATTCCTGTTGCTCGTTTGCAATTTGATAATCCGTTGAATTATTCGGTAGGACTAACTTTAAATCAATACAATGCCGAGGCGGGGAATGAAAACAACTCCTATTCCTGGAAAACGGAATATATAGGAGTGCAAAATTCTATTATTTATTCTTTTATCAAATCCAATCATTTGGATTTAGCAGTAAAAGGGGCATTTAATTTGGGAACTATGTTGTATGGAAATCAAAAAATCAATAATTCTACTTATGATTTAAAATCGTATGATGAATTTACAGGACTTGTTTTTCGACCTAGTTTTGGACTACAAGCCAAATGTAATTTGTCTGAATACGGGTATTTAAGCTTAGGGTATGATTATTCTAAGAGTTTTAATTTATCTAATGAAACGTCCAAAAAGTTATACCTCAAAACACATCAAATACTGTTTGGGATACACTTTGAATTATATTAATATTTAGTACGCATGAAAAAATATATTATTTTATTTTTAGTATTTACATCTTCAGTTATATACGGACAAGAAGGAATAAGTTATCAAGCTGTTATTTATAATCCTAAGGCAGAAATGCTTCCGGGTTATAATGCTACTAACTTACCATTAGTAAATAAACCAATATGTCTTAGATTTTCTATAATTGATGCAGCTTCAGCAGTTGAATACCAAGAAACCATTACCACAACAACAGATGAGTTTGGGATGGTCAATTTGATTATTGGAACAGGAAATCCAACGGGTGGATATGCTACGCTTTTTGATGATATTGTTTGGGATAGTAGCACAAAAAAATTGCAAGTAGAATTAGATGATACCGCTAAATGTACTAACTTTTTAGAAATTAGTAATCAGCCATTTACTGCTGTTCCATTTGCTTATGCTGCAAAAAATGCAGAGAATGTCACTGGTATTATAGCTATAGCCAATGGTGGGACAGGGGCTACTACAGTGAACGGAGCTAGGACTAATCTAGGGTTAAACAATGTAGATAATACTTCTGATTTGAATAAACCGATTTCAAATGCCACGCAATCGGCTTTGAATACCAAGGAGAATACAGCTAATAAATCGGTAGATGTAAATCTAGGTTCGAGTAATACGTTGTTTCCAACTCAAAATGCGGTCAAAACTTATGTAGACTCCAAAAGTAATGCTAATGAGGCAGCATTGAATGCCGAAATTGCAAGAGCTACTTCAGCCGAAACCACATTAACAACTAATTTAGCTACTGAAACCACTAATAGAACGGTGGCTGTAGCTACTTTAACTTCAAATCTAGACGCAGAAAAAACTAGGGCTATAGCTGCTGAAGATGCATTGACAACTAATTTAGCTACCGAAACAGCCAATAGAATTTCAGCAGTAAATACAGTAACTTCAAATTTAGACACAGAAAAAACTAGAGCTATAGCTGCTGAAGATACATTGACAAATAATTTAGCTACCGAAACAGCCAATAGAATTTCAGCAGTAAATACAGTAACTTCAAATTTAGACACAGAAAAAACTAGAGCTATAGCTGCTGAAGATACATTGACTGCTAATTTAGCTACTGAAACTGCCGATAGAATTTCAGCAGTTAATACTTTAACCTCAAATTTAGATGCTGAAAAGGCTAGGGCTATTGCTGCAGAAGATACATTGACTGCTAATTTGGCAACCGAAGTGACTGATAGGATAGCTGCAATTGACTTAGTTACGGCTAATTTAAGTGCTGAAATTTCAAGAGCTACAGGTGCTGAAGATAATTTAAGAGCAAGTCTTACTTCAGAAGTAGCAAGAGCTACTGCAGCCGAAGCCACAAAAGAAAATACCGCTAATAAATCTTCAAATGTTAATTTAGGTTCGAGTAATACATTGTTTCCAACTCAAAATGCAGTCAAAACCTATGTAGATACTCAAATAACAGCTGCCACTCCAGATGCAAGTACATCAGTTAAAGGAAAAATTAAATTAGTAGGAGATTTAACAGGTACAGCTGATTTGCCTGTGGTTACAAATAGTGCTATTACATCGGCAAAAATTGCCAATGCGACTATTGTAAATGAAGATATCGCCAATGCCACTATCACTTCGTCTAAAATAGATGGAACTATAGCATTAGTTAATGGTGGAACGGGTTCAGATATGAGTAATTCTTCAGGATATGTTAAGCAAGCTACGGCAGGAGCTAATTTTAGCACAGTCTTTCCAATTCCTGCCAATGAGGTTTTTGGGGCTATTCGCTCTGTGAATGGAGTTTATCCTAATACAACCACTGGTAATGTTACGGTTCCATTTGGAGAAGTAACTACAGGTTTATTTGTAAATCGTCCTAGTATTGCAACTACAAGCAATGGGGACATTTTTGTAATTTCAGGAGAGACTGGATCGAATGCAAGTGACAATGGACGAACATTTATTAGTACAGGATCCAATGGAACTTGGAATGAAGTAACTTCTAATCAGGCCTCTACAGATGCTCGATATGTGCAATTAGCCGGAAGTACGATGTCGGGAAATTTAGCTTTCCCTACCGCTACGAAAGTAACAGTTGTAGATGCACCTACTGCAAGTAGTGATTTAACTAATAAAGCTTATGTAGATAATCAAATTGCAAATGGCGCTCCAAATGCAACTACAACTTTAATAGGTAAAATAAAATTAGCAGGTGATTTAGCAGGTCCAGGAACTACGGCTTCGGCTCCAATTATTTCAGACAATGCAATTACGACCGTTAAAATTGCAGATAGTAATGTGACAGAATCTAAATTAGTAGATAGTGCTGTGACCACAAATAAAATTGCAGATAATGCTATAGTGAGTTCGAAAATTGCGGATGCAACTATTATTACAAATGATATTGCAAACAATGCAATCACTACCGATAAAATTTTGGATGGGGAAGTACAAACAGCTGATATTAAAGACTCTAATGTAACTTCAGCCAAAATTTTAGACGCTACAATTGTTGTAGCTGATATAGCCGATGATGCTGTGGAAACTTCAAAAATTAAGAATTTGAATGTGACCAATGCCAAGTTGGAAGCAGACGCCATCACAACCGATAAAATCAAAAATGGTGAAGTACAAACCGCCGACATTAAGGATGCCAATGTCACTCCCGCTAAAATTGCTTCTGGAGGATTTAACAAAGTATTGGTAACTGATAATTCAGGAGTTGTAGCTTGGATTGATGGAAATTCTTTTGGAGCTGTAGCGGATATGACTACTATTGAAGGTGCAGGAACTACAACAAGTCCCTTTAAGGTAAAAGACTTGGGAATTGTTACCGCAAAAATTAATAATGCTGCTGTTACAACTTCAAAAATAGCTGATTTGAATGTTACTAATGCCAAATTAGAAGCTGATGCTATTACGACAGATAAAATCAAAGATGGTGAAGTACAAACAACCGACATTAAGGATGCTAATATAACCACAAACAAATTGGCTAACTTAAACGTAACGAATGCTAAATTAGAAGCTGATGCCATTACAACCGATAAAATCAAAGATGGCGAAGTTCAAACAGCTGATATCAAGGATGCTAATGTAACCACAAACAAATTGGCCAACTTAAACGTAACGAATGCTAAATTAGGAGCTGATGCCATTACAACCGATAAAATCAAGGATGGAGAAGTTCAAACCGATGATATTAAAGATGCGAATGTTACTACAGTAAAAATAGCTGATGCTAGTGTAACATCAATAAAAATTAACGACTCGGCAGTTACAACTTCAAAAATAGCAGACTTAAACGTAACGAATGCCAAATTAGAAGCTGATGCCATCACAACCGATAAAATCAAAGATGGTGAAGTACAAACTTCAGATATTGAAGATTCCAATGTAACAACTTCGAAAATTGCAGACTTCAATGTAACGACAGCTAAGATAGCCGATGCGAATGTAACAACTTCAAAAATTGCTAACTCTAATGTAACAACTTCAAAAATAGCTGACTTAAATGTGACTAATGCTAAGTTAGAGGAAGATGCTATTACAACCAATAAAATCAAAGATGGAGAAGTACAAACAGCTGACATCAAAGATGCGAATGTTATCACGTCTAAAATTGCGGATTCAAATGTAACTAATTCAAAAATAGCAAATTCAGCAATTACCACTAACAAAATAGCAGCAGGTTCAGATAACACTGTATTGGTTACAGATGCAACAGGTGCTGTTCAATGGTTAGATAAAAATTCATTTGGATCAGTGGCAGATATGTCGACGATTGAAGGTTTAGGAACAACTTCTAGTCCTTTTAAAGTTAAAGATCTAGGAATTGTAACAGCAAAAATTAATGATGCTGCTGTAACGACACTAAAAATTGCAGACTCCAATGTAACAACTGCTAAGATAGCCGATGCGAATGTAACGACTTCAAAAATTGCTAACTCAAATGTTACAACTTCGAAAATCGCTGACTTAAATGTGACTAATGCGAAGCTAGAATCAGATGCTATTACGACCGATAAAATCAAAGATGGAGAAGTTCAAACAGATGATATTAAAGATGCGAATGTTACTACGACTAAAATTGCAGACTCCAATGTAACAACAGCTAAGATAGCCGATGCGAACGTAACGACTTCAAAAATAGCTAACTCTAATGTTACAACTTCAAAAATCGCCGACTTAAATGTGACAAATGCGAAGTTAGAGGAAGATGCTATTACAACCAATAAAATTAAAGATGGCGAAGTACAAACAGCTGATATTAAAGATTCGAATGTAACTTCAGCCAAAATTTTAGACGCTACAATTGTTGTAGCTGATATAGCCGATGATGCTGTGGAAACTTCAAAAATTAAGAATTTGAATGTGACCAATGCCAAGTTGGAAGCAGATGCCATCACAACCGATAAAATCAAAAATGGTGAAGTACAAACCGCTGACATTAAGGATGCCAATGTGACTCCCGCTAAAATTGCTTCTGGCGGAATTAACAAAGTATTGGTAACTGATAATTCAGGAGTTGTAGCTTGGATAGACACTACCGCTTTTGGGGCAGTAGCAGATCAAAACTCCATTGAAGGTTTAGGAACAGATACAAATAAATTCAAAGTAAAAGATTTGGGTATCATTACAGCTAAGTTAGCTGATAACGCTGTAACGACTATTAAAATAGCGGATGCTAATGTAACTACAGCTAAGATTGCCGATTCGAATGTTACTACATCTAAAATAGCTGATTTGAATGTTACCAATGCTAAACTAGCAGCTGATGCAGTTACTACAGCTAAGATATTAGACGGAACAATTAACGTAGATGATTTAGCAAACAACGCTGTTGAGACGGCCAAAATCAAAGATTTGAACGTTACTACAAATAAACTAGCCGATGCCGCTGTAACCACTACAAAGATTGCATCAGGAGGAAATGGTAAAGTATTAGTAACTGATAATTCAGGAGTTGTAACTTGGATAGACACTACTGCTTTTGGGGCCGTAGCAGATCAAAACTCCATTGA
>NZ_JAVKNB010000007.1:0-163557 GCF_031537875.1 Flavobacterium sp.
AGAAGTACTGACTCAAAACCCAAGTATCAAAATCGAGATTGGATCGCATACGGACAGTCGTCAGAGCAAAGCATACAACCAAGGGTTATCACAACGCAGAGCTAAATCTACGATGGACTACTTGGTCAAACGTGGCATCGCTAAGACCCGTTTAACAGCTAAGGGCTATGGAGAGAGCCAATTGGTGAACACATGTGCTGATGGAGTTAAATGCTCAGAGGCTGACCACCAACTCAACCGAAGAAGTACCTTTGTAATAGTAGGACAATAAACTACACACGATATTTATTGCCCTTATAGAAAAGCGGCTCGTCTTAATTGATGAGGCGCTTTTTGTTTTTAAAAAGAAAAATAAGTTCAAAATGTCGTATTCGGTATTGTAAATTTAGTTTGTAACTTTGTGCTTCAATGAAAATGGATATGAAATACCTAGTGGTGCTTTTTTGTGCTTTGCTTTTGCTCTTTACTTCATGTAAGGACGATGCGCAACAACGAGATGCAGAAAATAAAAAAGCGATTCAAAAAAAAGAAGTAATTTATAAAAACATCAGCAAAAGCTGGGATTTTTATGCTACTCCTATCAATACTACTTCTGAACAAAGTGTGGCGAGTTGGACTGAATTCCGTCAATTTTTAGACGAATTGGGACAAAAGCCAAGAAAGACAATGGGTGCCTTTCAGAAAAAAGCAGCGGAGCTTTCTAAAAAAGTGTTGTTGCTCAACAATAATATTCCATTTCAATTCCAACAACCGCAAATAAAAAGCCGAATAGGAACCTTGATTACCAAAGTTCGACTATTGAATCTATTTATTCACTTAGACAATATCCCAGATAAAAAAGTGATTCTTTTGATAGGAGAAATCAACGCCGAGTTAGTCTCTTTACAAAGGCAAATGGACAAAATTACTGAGAAAAGTAAAATCCCTGTGGAAGAAGGCGAATCAGACATGCTACGAATGTTGGATACAACAAGAGCGATTCCTAACACTATTGTAAATCCAAATTTACCGCGCGTTGAGTAAAGCAATCTATTCCGTTTACGATAATTCGTCTAAAATAGAGCAAATAGCGGCTCAAATAGCACAAAATCATGCCCAAAAGTTACAGCTTTCAGGTTGGGTGGGTTCTTCCATTTCCTTTGTAATTCGTTCCCTTTTTAAAAAGACAGAATTACCGTTTTTATTGATTTTAAACGATAAAGAAGAAGCGGCGTATTATCTGAACGATTTGGAGCAAATGATTGGCGACCAAGACGTATTGTTCTATCCGGCTTCGTTTCGCCGTCCCTATCATATAGAGGAAACCGATAACGCGAATGTATTGCTTCGTGCCGAAGTCCTCAATCGCATCAACTCACGCAAGAAACCAGCTATAATTGTAAGTTATCCCGAAGCCCTTTTTGAAAAAGTGGTGACTCGAAAAGAGTTGGACAAAAACACTTTAAAAGTGGCTGTTGGGGACCAAATTTCGATTGATTTTATCAATGAAGTGTTGTTTGAATACGAATTTAAAAGAGTAGATTTTATAACTGAACCTGGCGAATTTTCGGTTCGTGGTGGAATAGTCGATGTGTTTTCATTTTCGAATGATAATCCGTACCGAATTGAGTTTTTTGGTAACGAAGTGGATAGTATTCGAACCTTTGACGTGGAAACGCAATTGTCATTGGAACAACAAAAGAAAATCACCATTATTCCCAATGTTGAAAATCAATTTTTTCAAGAAAATCGAGAAAGTTTTTTAGATTATATTTCAGAAAAAACGGTTGTTTTTATTCAAAATACAGAAGGCTTACTAAGTCAGTTAGACAAACAATTTGCTAAAGCTCAAGAAGCTTTTGAGAAACTTTCCAAAGACATTAAACACGCTACGCCAGAACAATTATTCTTAAATCAAGAACAATTTATTAAACGAGCGTTGGATTTTTCATTGGTTGAATTGGCTTCCAAAGCGATTTTTAAAACAACTAAAAAGTTCGAATTCCATACGCAGCCGCAACCATCTTTCAACAAGCAATTTGATTTGTTGTTGAATAATTTGAACGACAATCATTTTAATGGATACAAAAATTATTTGTTCTGTTCGAATGACAATCAAGCCAAGCGTTTTCATGACATATTTGAAACCTTAGACGAGGCAAATTCGGAGAACATTCGCAAGCAATACAACACTATAGTACTACCTTTGTACCAAGGATTTATCGACGAAGAAAACAAAATTACTTGCTATACCGATCATCAAATTTTTGAACGTTACCATAAATTCAGTATTAAAAATGGGTATTCTAAGAAACAGAATATCACTTTAAAAGAATTGACTTCACTTTCGGTGGGCGATTATGTAACCCATATCGATCACGGAATTGGAAAATTTGGTGGCTTACAAAAAATTCAAGTCGAAGGAAAAACACAAGAAGCCATTAAATTGGTCTATGCCGATAATGATATTGTGTATGTGAGTATTCATTCTTTGCACAAAATTTCAAGATACAATGGCAAAGACGGAACACCTCCTAAAATTTATAAATTGGGGTCGAATGCATGGAAGGTTTTAAAACAAAAAACCAAAGCACGCGTCAAACATATTGCCTTCAATTTGATTCAATTGTATGCTAAAAGGCGTTTGGAAAAAGGCTTCCAATATGCGCCTGATAGTTATTTACAAAATGAATTAGAAAGTTCGTTTATTTACGAAGATACGCCAGACCAAATCAAATCAACACAAGAAGTGAAAGCCGATATGGAAAGTGATCGCCCGATGGATCGTTTGGTGTGTGGTGATGTAGGTTTTGGAAAAACAGAGGTGGCTATTCGTGCGGCTTTTAAGGCGGTAGACAACAGCAAACAAGTGGCTGTTTTAGTACCCACTACGATTTTAGCTTACCAGCATTACCGAACTTTTTCAGAACGTTTAAAGGACATGCCGGTTTCGATAGGGTATTTGAATCGTTTTAGAACTGCCAAACAAAAAGCTGAAACCTTAAAGCAATTGGCTGAAGGAAAATTAGATATTGTCATTGGAACGCACCAACTAGTGAATAAAAATGTGGTTTTTAAAGATTTGGGTCTGTTGATTGTTGACGAAGAACAAAAATTTGGCGTGAATGTCAAAGACAAACTGAAAACCATTGCAGCTAATGTAGATACGTTGACTTTAACAGCTACGCCAATTCCAAGAACCTTGCAGTTTTCGTTAATGGCAGCCCGAGATTTATCGGTAATTACCACACCACCGCCCAATCGTTATCCTATTGAAACGAATGTAGTTGGGTTTAGCGAAGAAGTGATTCGCGATGCTATTTCGTATGAAATTCAGCGTAACGGACAGGTGTTTTTCATTAATAACCGTATTGAAAATATCAATGAAATTGCAGGGATGATCCAGCGTTTGGTTCCCAATGCCCGAGTAGGAATTGGCCACGGCCAAATGGAAGGCGCCAAGCTCGAAGAATTGATGCTCGCTTTTATGAATGGCGAATTTGATGTTTTGGTGGCTACCACTATTATTGAAAGCGGTTTGGACGTCCCGAATGCCAACACGATTTTCATTAACAATGCCAATAATTTTGGATTGTCTGATTTGCATCAAATGCGTGGTCGAGTTGGGCGAAGCAACAAGAAAGCCTTTTGCTATTTCATCTGTCCGCCGTATTCGGCAATGACGGATGATGCCCGCAAACGAATTCAGGCTTTGGAACAATTTAGCGAATTGGGTAGCGGATTTAATATCGCGATGAAAGATTTGGAAATTCGTGGCGCAGGCGATTTGTTAGGAGGAGAACAGAGTGGTTTCATCAACGAAATAGGTTTTGATACCTATCAAAAAATTATGAATGAAGCCATCGAAGAACTCAAAGAAAACGAATTCAAGGATTTGTATCCCGATCAAAAGGATATCGAAACCAAAGAATACGTCAAAGACTTGCAGTTGGATACTGATTTTGAGTTGTTGTTCCCAGATGAGTACATCAACACGGTTTCAGAACGATTGCTGTTGTACAATGAGTTGGCTGAGATAAAAGATGAAGAAGCGCTTTTGGCTTACGAAAACAAATTGGTTGACCGTTTTGGGCCTTTGCCAAAACAAGCCCTTTCTTTGTTGAGTAGCATGAAAATCAAATGGATTGCCACCCGTTTAGGAATTGAAAAACTCGTGATGAAACAAGGTAAAATGATTGGGTATTTTGTCTCCGACCAACAATCGGATTATTACCAATCAGGACGTTTTCATCAGGTGTTACAGTTTGTTCAAAAACAAAGTGCGTTGTGTAAAATGAAAGAAAAACAAACGCCTAACGGTTTGCGATTATTATTGACGTTTGACAATGTAAAATCAATTCGCAGAGCTTTAGAGCTGATGGAGTTGATAGGAAAACAATAAATAAAAAAGCCTCCAAATTATTGGAGGCTTTTTTGTTTAAAATGAATTTTAATTTTTCAAATCTTTAATCACCTTGAAAGCCACATCCACTTCGTTTTCACTTACTAAAATAGTGAACTCATTCGAAGTAGAAATTACCTCATTGATAATGATTCCTTCCCAAGCCAAACGTTGAAAAATGAAATAGTAAATCCCAGGAACCACGATGTTTTCTTTTGGTAACTTCACGGTGATTGAAGCTAAATTTTCTAATTTTTGAATCAATTTTTCGTTAGCAAAATGTTTGTCAACCAAATGGTTCACGCTGCTACTCACCACGATATTTGTTTCATTTACCCCTCTTGACGAAGTGTAAAAAATATCAGAATGGCTATTAATATCGGTAATTAAATCAGCTTGTTTATTCAAAACTGTTTCTGAAGCAGCAAAAGTATAATCAGTCAACTCGGAACGAACAGTGATTTCTCCGATGTTTTTAATGACTTTGTTGATTTTGTGATTCAGTTTAAAGTCTAACTCTTCAGTTAGTCGTTTAAGCGCCATGACAACGGCCCCTTGTTTTACTTCTTTACTAAATTCGCTTTCTAATTCACTCATAATATTGCGTGAAAGAGAGGTCAAATTAATGATGCCTAACGATAAAGCGTTCAGTAAAAAAGGTTTTGTTTTAATGTAATTTTCTACGATGGACGAAACGGTTTTCATAGTAGTTGTGTTAAGTTGTTGTTTTAAAAATAGTAGTTAGGGTGTAGTAGTTGTGTTAAAAACTGCTGCAAATATAAATAAAAAAACAATTTGTTACAAATATAACATCAAAAAATATGCTTAAAAATGAAAAAAAGCGTCTGTAAGGTGTTCAATTACAAATTCTTGCCCTTTTTTATTGATGGCAATGATGTCAAAACGTACTTCAAAATCCAAGTCGTTTTCGGTTACGTACCCATTAACTGCTTTGACCAATAATTGGATTTTTTTGGGTTTTACAAAATCTTGAGGAAGGCCAAAATCAATTGAGGAACGCGTTTTTACTTCAACAACGGCTAGGATATTGTCTTTTTGAGCTAAAATATCAATTTCGGCTTTTTGAAAAACCCAATTGGTTTCCAAAATTGTATAGCCGTTTTTTTGTAGGTATTCTAGAGCTAATGCTTCTCCGAGTTTTCCTAATTCGTTGTGTTCAGCCATAGTGAAAGGGTTACGTGTTGGCTATTCAAAAACCACGGTACTGCAATTTTCGGTTACTTCAAGGGTTACGTTGCTTCCTAAAATTAACGCTCTATTATCATGGATATGACCAGCAGGGAAATTAAAAATCATTGGGATGTCATATTTTTTCGTCACATCTTGAACAATTTCAAGTGCATTTTTCCCCCAAGGAATATCATTGTCTTTCATATCGGTCATTGAACCTACAATAATTCCTTTTAAGCTTTCCAAACAGCCGTTGCGTTTTAAATTCATCATCATACGATCAATATGGTAGAGGTATTCGTCCAAATCTTCGATGTATAAAATCTTGTCTTTACAATCTATTGCAGATGGGGAACCTAACAAACTATATAAAATAGATAAATTACCGCCAACTAATTCGCCAGAAGCTTTTCCTAAACGATTCATTGGGTGCGAATCAATAGCGTATTGTAAAGGTTGTCCAAATAAGGATAAACGCAAACTTTCAATAGCTTCAGGAGTTGCTTTTGCAAGACTAATAGGCATAATACCATGAATGGATTTGTATCCCATGGTGTTCAAATGATTGTGCAAAACGGTTACATCGCTAAAACCCACTAACCATTTTGGATGTTTTTTGAATTGTGTAAAATCAATTAAATCAACTACTCGTACGGTGCCATAACCACCTCTTGCGCACCATATTGCTTTTATGTTGGGATTGTCCAATTGCTCCTGCAAATCGGCAGCGCGTTGTGCATCAGTTCCGGCTAATTGATTTTCTTCTAAACCAATACTCTTTCCAATAACTACATGTAGTCCCCAACTTTCTAATAAGTCAATAGTAGGTTGCATGCTTTTTACAATATGTTTTCGAGCAGTTGCTAATATTGCAACAGTGTCTCCTTTTTGTAAATAAGGTGGTGTTATCATAGTCGTTTGGGCTTGCATAGTGATAGAAAGTAAACTTAAAATGAATAAGAAGAACGCTTTTCTCATGAATGAAATCTGTTATGCAACAGTATTTATTTTTAAACAAATATAGACAAATCCGAAATCATTTTTAATTTCAGTTCTAATTTCTTAGTTTTACTTTACCTGAAAACTAGTATCCTAAATCCTGTCTTTATGAGAATTGGCCCCGTTCTTTTTTGTCGTGTATTTTTTATTATATCCTTTAACATATTTGGGCAGTCCAAAAAATACCGTATTCATACGGTTGCCTTTTACAACTTTGAGAATTGCTTTGATACAATAAATGATCCCAATACTTTTGATGAAGATTGGACTCCCGCAGGATCTCAGCATTGGACTTTTGACAAATACTTAAAAAAATTAGACAACTTATCTCGTGTTTTGTCGGAAATCGGCAGTTCAGAAAATCCCGATGCACCCACTTTCATCGGTGGTTGTGAAATTGAGAACAGAGGTGTGCTAGAAGATGTAATCCAACAACCTAAGTTGGTTGATAAGGAATACGGAATTATCCATTTTGATTCTCCAGACAAAAGAGGAATTGACGTCGCTTTATTGTATAGAAAAAGGTATTTCCAACCCACAACGTACACCAATATCCCTTTATATGTCTACCAAAAAGAAACTAAAGCTAAAATCGATTCTGATGAAAAGACAGACGATGTTTTGGAGGTAAGTTCAAAAAATAAACGAGTGTATACGCGTGACCAACTTCTAGTTACAGGTTTTTTAGAAGGTGAAGAAATTCACTTGATTGTCAACCACTGGCCTTCGCGTTCTGGAGGAGAACAACGCTCGAGTCCGTTTCGAGAAGCAGCAGGTAAATTGAATAGGAAAATTATGGATTCGTTACAGCAAATAAACCCCAATGCTAAAATAATTACGATGGGCGATTTAAATGATGGCCCATACAATACGAGTGTCAAAATTGCATTGGGTGCCAAGGCTAAAAAGGCAGAAGTACCGCAATTTGGGATTTACAACCCTTTTGAAGAAATGGCAAAGAAGGGGATGGGAACTATTGCTCACAGAGACGCGTGGGATATTTTTGACCAAATCATGGTATCGGAAACTTTATTAAAAACAGATTATTCTTCTTGGCAATATTGGAAAGCGGGAATTTACAACAAACCATTTTTAGTTCAAACCAGCGGTCAATTCAAGGGGTATCCGCTAAGGCATTCGGCAACAGAAATTGGCTTCAGCGATCATTTTCCAGTTTATATTTATTTGATAAAAGAGAAAAAATAGCAAGTTTAATTTGGTAACTTTACCCTTTTAAAATTTAGAAATATGGCTATTGCAAAACCGTTTAATCTCAACAAATGGATTGATGAAAACCGTCATTTATTAAAACCACCAGTTGGCAATAAAAATCTATATACCGAGTCAGGAGATTATATAGTTATGATTGTGGCGGGGCCTAACGCAAGAAAAGACTACCATTATAACGAAACCGAAGAATTGTTTTATCAATTAGAAGGAAGTATAAAAGTGGTTATTCAGGAAGATGGTGAACGCAAAGAGATGGAATTGCATCCGGGAGATATGTACCTGAATCCGGCTAAAATTCCGCACTCACCGGTTCGTTCAGAAGGGTCAATCGGTTTAGTTATCGAGCGTAAAAGAGCGGGTTTAGGTTTTACAGATGGGTTGCTTTGGCATTGTGATGCTTGTAATCATAAACTGCACGAAGTTTATTTTGAATTGCATAATATCGAAAAAGACTTTTTATCCCACTTTGAACATTTTTATAGTTCAGAAACCTTACGAACTTGCACCAACTGTGGAACAGTTATGGAAACCGACCCGAGATTTATAGCTAAGAAATAGTTTTAGTTTCTCCCTTTTTCGTTAGGATACAAAATATCTAAATTTTCGCTTTGCCAATACGCTTTAGAATCCACGTCCATCACGGTAAGAGGCCCTCTAAAAGCCGCTCCGGTATCAACATTCCAAACATTAGCCATTTGAACTGGAGTTGTTCTACCAATGCGGGAAACAGGAGTGTGACCAATAAAGATTTCGTTGTATAAAGTAAAACGTTTTGGATACGCTAAATCGGATTTTTCCATATTTTTATCTAGGGCTAATGCAGTTTCCCAAAGGGTTCTGTCCCAATAAAAAAGTTTCGGAAAATATTCAAAATCAATACCGTTCATATTAGTAAATCCAGCATGAATAAACAATCTGTTTTGATCATCAAGATGGTAGTCTTCTAAAGACTCTAAGAAAGTAATATGAGTTTCTAGGGTTTTGGCATTACAATTTTCATAGGCGGTAACAGTAGCTTCTCCACCGTGTTCAAACCATTGTGGATTGTCAGTTCCATGTTTAAGCCAGTTGAGTAATAAATCATCATGATTACCACGAATACAAACAATGTTATGCGTTTCTTTCATCGCAATGAGTAGGTCAATCACTTCAGGAGATTGGCTCCAGCCATCGACATAATCCCCTAAAAAGATGAGTTTGTCGTTTGGGCTAACCTTGGCTCTTTCTAAAATTTGATGTAGTGCGCGCAACCCGCCATGAATGTCTCCAATAACCAATGTTCTCATACGTGTTTCTTTTTATAAAGAACGATTGACAATTCCAGACGAAGCTTGGGCAGTCGGCATCACTACCAAATCAGCAATATTCACATGATACGGTCTTGATACTACAAAATGGATAATATCTGCAATATCTTCAGCTTGTAAAGGAGAAAAACCTTTATAGACATTTTGCGCTTTTTCAGAATCGCCTTTAAAACGTACATCACTAAACTCAGTAGAAACCATTCCTGGGTGAATCGCACCAACTTTAATTCCAAACGGGTTCAAATCCATTCGCATTCCTTGGTTCAAGGCATCGACAGCGTGTTTGGTAGCACAATATACGTTGCCATTTGGGTACACTTCTTTGGCTGCGGTCGATCCAATGTTGATGATATGTCCTGATTTACGTGTTATCATTTGCGGAATAATCGCTTTTGAAACATACAGGAGCCCTTTGATATTACCATCTATCATAGCATCCCAATCGTCGATACTTCCTGTTTGAATAGGGTCTAAACCGTGTGCATTTCCAGCATTATTAATTAAAATATCAATTTGCGAAAAGGCTTCAGGCAAGGAACTAATTTGTTCAAAAACCGCTTCTTTATCTCGCACGTCAAACAATAAAGAGTGTACTTCTGTAAACTCCGAAAGGGCTGTTTTAAGTTCGTTCAAACGATCTTCGCGGCGCCCACAAATCACTAATTTGTAGTTGTTTTTCGCTAGAATTATCGCAGTTGCTTTTCCAATTCCACTAGTAGCTCCTGTTATTAAGGCTGTTTTACTCATTTTTTAATTTTGTTATTAAGGCACATTTTTACCCATACTTTCGCTCCAAATAGCAAACCAATCTTCTTTTTCTAAAGGTAATTCAGTCGCTTTCATCAAGGCTTGAATTCGAGCAACGTTTACTGTTCCTGCAATTGGAATTACTTGAGCAGGATGTTGTAAAATCCAAGACAATAAAATAGTGTCTGAACCCACTCCGTATTTAGAAACTAATTGCGCTAACAATTTTTTCATACGTCGGGTTTGCTCATTATCTTCTCTAAACACACTTCCTAAAGGATTCCAAGACATAGGGCGAATACCGTTTACTTGCATATAATCCAAACTTCCGTCCAACATGGCTTCGTGATGCGAAGCTGAAAACTGAATTTGGTTATAGCTTACTGCTGTTTTCTGACGAATTAATTCGGTTTGCGAAGCAGTAAAGTTGGATAAACCAAAATCGATAATTTTCCCCTCGACTTTTAATTTTTCCACTGCCTCTGCAATTTCATCCGCTTGCATTAACGGACTAGGGCGATGTAATAATAGAATATCTAAATAATCTGTAGCTAAATTTTTTAAAGAATTTTCTACAGACCAAATGATATAGTCTTTAGAATATTCATAATGCTTGATGGTATTGTTTCTGTTTTTGGTCACCATTTGAATACCACATTTCGAAATCAACTGGATTTTTTGACGATCAATTTTACTTGAACTTAAGGCTTTTCCAAATTCAGCTTCGGTGGTATAATCGCCATAAATATCAGCGTGATCAAAGGTGGTAATTTTATTTTCTAAACACAAATGGATCATATTCTCCATCTCTTTTGTGTTGAGATTTTTATCCCAAATTCCCCAATTCATTGCCCCAGCAATTATGGGAGATAGTGTTGTTTTACTCATTGTGATATAAAGTATTTCTAATTGGTAAATCTAGTATTTTCTTTCAAATTGAATAGAGTTCTTAAAAATAGGTAAATTCTATCACAATTCGTCCTTAAAATTAGGCTTTTTGCCGAAGTTTTAACCATTCTTTAACATCTTACTTCTAAAAAAAAATTCAATTTGCACTCGCAAAAGCAAACCCTATAAACAAAGGTTTAAAAAATATCACAATGGAAGAGAATACATCGACTTTAGACATTAGAGCAATTAATGAGAAAATAGAAAGAGAAAGTGCTTTTATCGATCTACTTACTATGGAAATGAACAAGGTAATTGTGGGTCAAAAGCACATGGTAGAACGATTGTTAATTGGACTACTTGGTCAAGGACATATTTTGTTAGAAGGAGTTCCAGGATTGGCCAAAACCTTAGCCATTAATACGCTTTCTCAAGCTGTTGCAGGTTCGTTTAGTCGAATTCAATTTACACCTGATTTATTACCTGCCGATGTGGTAGGAACGATGATTTATAACATCAAGCAAAATGAATTTTCAATTAAAAAGGGCCCCATTTTTGCCAATTTCGTTTTAGCCGATGAAATTAACCGTGCGCCAGCCAAAGTGCAATCAGCCTTGTTAGAGGCAATGCAAGAAAAGCAGGTGACTATTGGCGACACGACTTTTAAATTAGATAAGCCATTTTTAGTTTTAGCTACACAAAACCCAATTGAGCAAGAAGGAACGTATCAGTTGCCAGAAGCACAAGTCGATCGTTTTATGTTGAAAACGGTGATTGACTATCCAAAAATGGACGAAGAGCGATTGGTTATTCGTCAGAATTTGAGCGGAAGCTATGAAAAAGTAAACCAAGTGGTTTCTATCGAGCAAATTTTACGCGCTCAAGAAGCAGTTCGTGAGGTGTATATGGACGAGAAAATCGAGAAATACATTTTAGATATTATTTTCGCTACACGTTACCCAGAAAAATACAAATTAGCCGACTTAAAACCATTGATTAGTTTTGGTTCATCGCCACGTGGAAGTATTAATTTGGCTAATGCAGCTAAGTGTTATGCCTTCATCAAACGTCGTGGGTATGTGATTCCAGAAGACGTTCGTGCGGTAGTTCATGATGTGTTGCGTCACAGAATTGGAGTTACCTACGAAGCAGAAGCAGAAAACATCACATCTGTGGACATCATCAACAAAATCGTAAACGAAGTTGAGGTTCCTTAATTTCTTGAAAGATAAACTTTGTGACTTTGCGCCTTTGTGGCAGTAACAAAAATGGATACAAAAGACCTACTTAAAAAAGTCCGAAAAATAGAAATCAAAACCCGAAGATTGAGTGATCATATCTTTTCGGGAGAATATCACACATCTTTTAAAGGACGTGGGATGACTTTTAGCGAAGTACGTCAATACCAATATGGAGACGATATTCGTGCCATTGACTGGAATGTAACTGCGCGATACAACGAAGCACATGTTAAGGTTTTTGAAGAAGAACGCGAATTAACAATGATGCTGATGGTTGATATTTCGGGTTCGGAGAGCTTTGGTTCCAAAAATCAGTTTAAAAAAGACATTGTAACTGAAATCGCTGCTACGATGGCTTTTTCGGCGACCCAAAATAATGATAAGATTGGATTAATTCTGTTTTCAGATGAAATTGAATTGTATATTCCACCCAAAAAAGGCCGATCTCATGTGTTGCGAATCATTCGCGAACTCATCGAGTTTGAACCTAAAAGTAACAAAACGGATTTGGCACAAGCCTTGAAATTTTTGTCGGGAACCCAAAAAAAGAAAGCCATCGTTTTTGTTATTTCTGATTTCATGACGCAGGAATACGAGCAAACGTTAAAAATCGCTTCTAAAAAACACGATATAACTGGAATACGAGTGTACGACATTCGCGAAGAAAAAATGCCCAATTTAGGAATGGTTCCTATGTTGGATGCCGAAACAGGAGCGATACAATTAGTAGATACAGGTTCTAAATCAGTTCGTTTGAACTATGAAAAACACTATCACGATCGAGTAAATTATTTTAAAGAAACCTTCAGTAAATCAGGTTCTGGAGTAGTGAATACCCGAGTTGATGAAAGTTATGTAACCAAACTATTAGGGTATTTTAAATCGAGATAAAGATTTTAGATTGAAGAGTAACGATTGCAGAATTTAGATTTTTAAAAAGTGAATAAACAAGAACTCGAAAATAGATTGATTGATTTTGCGGCAACAATAATAATTGTAGCAAGTAAATTTGAAAAAAATTATGCAGGAAATCATTTAGCGAGTCAAATAATTAGATCAGGGACATCTCCCGCATTAAATTATGGAGAAGCACAAAGTGCTGAAAGTAGTAAAGACTTTATTCATAAAATGGGAATTTGTTTAAAAGAATTGAGAGAAAGTTTTGTTTGTTTGAAAATTATTGAAAAAGCAGGTTTAATGAAAGAGGAAGATTTGTTGGTTTCTGCAAAAACAGAAGTGAATGAACTAATTTCCATTTTTGTTTCGAGTATTAAAACGGCGAAGAACAATTTGAAATAGTAAACGGAAAATCAAAAATCACTAATCGTTAATCAATAATCAGAAATCAAAATTTCTGAATAGTATAAATGAAAAAAACAGCATACATAGTATTGTTTCTAATCTCAACCACGCTTTTTGCACAAAAAGTAACGACGGCTTTAGATACGACTCGCAACAAAATTGGAGCCGAGTTTAAATTGACCTTGAAAGCATTAGTGGATACTTCGGCAAGAGTAGTTTTCCCTAATTTGAAAAATATAGGAGCCTTAGAAGTGATTCGTTCGTATCCAATTGATACGATTCGAAATAACGACCGCTATGAATTAATTAAAAAATACGGGTTAACACAATTTGATTCTGGGAAATATACTATTTCAAGAGTGTCTATTTTGATTAACAAAAAACCGTTCTTGTCCGATTCTCTTTTAGTTGAGGTAGCCAATGTGAAAGTGGATACGTTGCAACAAAAAATGTACGACATCAAGGATATTGTGGTTGCTGAAAGTCATTGGGGGAATTGGTGGAAGTACATGCTAGCAATTATTATTTTAGCAGGAATAGGCGCTTTGGTGTATTGGTACATCAAGAAAAAACAGCAAAAAGTCATTGAAGAAGAAGTTTATAAAACGCCTATCGAAAAAGCCACATCCTTACTAACTATTTTGGAGAAAAAAGAATTGTGGCAAAACGGAGAAATCAAGGAATATTATAGTGAATTGACCGACATCGCTAGAAATTATATCGAAGAGGCTATCGAAATTCCAGCGATGGAAAGTACTACTTCTGAATTGATTATGGCTTTGAGAGCAGCCTCTGTAAAAAAGAAAATGACGCTTTCGCAAGAAACAATCGAAAATTTAGAACGCGTTTTAAAACAAGCCGACTTGGTGAAGTTTGCGAAGTCTAAACCAATGGATTTCGAAATTACAGAAGACAGAAATAAGATTCAAAAAGCGATTTTAACTTTAGATAAAGCGATTCCTGTTGAAGTGCCGGAAGAAGAAGATTTGTTGCTCAATGAAGCACAAAGACAACATCAGATTCAATTGCAGTTAAAGAAAAAGAAAGCCAAACGTATTCGTACTGCGATACTTTCAGTAGTGTTATTAGTGGTTGTAATTACAGGTTTTTTTGTGGTAACTCGTGGTTTTAGTTTTGTGATTGATACGGTTTTTGGTCGTGAAACTAAAGAATTATTAGAAGGAGAATGGGTAAAAAGCGAATACGGAAATCCAGGCATTTTAATTGAAACCCCTCAAGTTTTAAAAAGAGTTGATGCCGAAAAAGTCTTGCCGAAAAACACGATGGCATTGATTAAAGAAATGCAATTATTCCAGTATGGCGACATGATGAATAGCTTTTTTATGATGGTGTCTACAAGTCAATTCAAACAACCAACTGATATTGATTTGGCAAAAGCCATGGAGGGCAATCTAAAAATAATCGAGGCTCAAGGCGGTCAAAATATTATTGTAAAACAAGAAGATTTTGAAACTGAAAGTGGTGTGAAAGGCTTAAAAGGATACGGAACAATGACCATGTTAAATCCGTTGACCAAGTCGAGCGAAAAAGTATATTATAAAATTTTATATTTCAAACAAAATCAAGGATTACAACAAATTATGATTGTATATCCTGAAGGAGACCAATACGGAAGTGCAATTGCAGACCGAATGTTACATTCAGTTGAACTAAGACAAGCGGGTAAATAATGGAAAAAATAACATTTTTAAATCCAGAATTTTTTTGGTTGTTGCTTTTAATTCCAGCGGCAGGCGCTTGGTTGTATTTGAAAAGAAACCAGCAAACAGCTACTTTAAAAATAAGTTCGACAGCAGGTTTTACAGGTTCTAAATCCTTTTTTGTGAAAGTGTATCCGTTTTTAGGGGTACTTCGTTTATTGGCTTTAACAACTTTAATTGTTGCGATGGCACGACCTAGAACCGTTGATGTTAGTAACAAAACTAAGACTACAAAAGGAATTGATATTGTGATGGCGATTGACGTTTCGGGAAGTATGTTGGCTAAAGATTTGAAACCTAATCGAATGGAAGCTTTGAAAAAAGTAGCTTCCAGTTTTGTTGATGAAAGACCGAATGATAGAATTGGATTAGTGGTGTATGCCTCTGAAGCCTATACTAAAACTCCAGTTACAAGTGATAAAGCAATTATTCAACAAGCGATTGAAAGTATTAAATACGATAATGTCTTGCAAGACGGAACGGGAATTGGGATGGGATTGGCGACAGCCGTTAATCGTTTAAAAGACAGCAAAGCCAAAAGCAAAGTGATTATTCTGTTGACTGATGGTGTAAATAATGCAGGATTTATTGAGCCAGAAACGGCTTCGGATATTGCAAAACAATACGGAATTAAAGTCTATACGGTAGGTATTGGGACTAATGGAATGGCTGAGTTTCCGTATGCAATTGCTCCCAACGGACAATTTTTATTCCGAATGATGCAGGTAGAAATTGACGAGCAGTTGATGAAAAATATCGCTCGAAAAACAGATGGAAAATATTTTAGAGCTACAAGTAATAGTAAACTAGAAGCTATTTATGAGGCAATTAATAAATTAGAAACAACCGAAATACAGGAATTAAAATTCTATGATTATGATGAGAAATTTCGCCCGTTTGTCTTATTGGCAGGTTTCTTTTTGTTGCTAGAAATTGGATTGCGAAACACGGTGTACCGATCATTTATTTAAAATGGAATTAGACGAAAAAATATATTTGTACTTACTATTGCTACTGCCACTTTTGGTGTTGGTTTTTCTATTCAATTTATATTGGAAGAGAAAAAAACAACGTGAATTTGGCGACTTAGAATTGGTGCAACGATTGAGTCCTGAAAGTTCAGTCTTTAAACCTGTTTTGAAATTAGTGGTACTCCTTTTGGCATTGATAGGTTTGATTTTAGGCTTGGTTAATCCAAAAATTGGCACCAAGATGGAAACGGTAAAACGCGAAGGAATCGACATCGTTTTTGCTATGGACGTTTCTAAAAGTATGCTTTGCGAAGATGTGGCACCAAGTCGTTTAGAAAAAAGCAAGCAATTGGTTTCTCAAATTATCAATCAATTGGGTAACGACAGAATTGGGATTGTGGCTTATGCAGGAAGTTCGTTTCCTGTATTGCCTATTACCACGGATTATAGCGTAGCCAAAATGTTTCTACAAAGCATGAATACTGATATGGTTTCTTCTGTGGGAACTTCTTTGGATGAAGCTATCAAGTTATCGGCCACCTATTTTGATGATAAAAAAACGAGTAAGTTGTTGATTCTAGTTTCAGATGGTGAAGATCATTCGGAAGGGGCAGAAGCCGCTGCAGAAGCTGCCAATAAATTAGGAATTAAAATCATTACGATAGGGGTGGGAACTCCAAATGGAGGAACTATTCCGTTACGACGTAATGGTGTTTTAGAAGGTTTAAAAAGAGACAGCAATAACGAAGTGGTTATTACTAAACTCAACTCAGAAAGTTTGACTGCTATTGCTAAAGCGACTAAAGGGGGTTATGTGAATGGCGCCAACACCAAAGAGGTAATTAATTATGTAAAAAATGCGTTGAATAACATTGAAAAAACCGAATTTGAAGCTACTCAAATGGCCGATTTCCAGTCGCAATTTCAATGGTTTTTAGGATTTGCATTTGTGTTGTTGTTTGCAGATGTTTTTCTTTTGGAACGCAAAACCAAATGGGTGAATAAACTCAATTTATTTAATGAAAAGGAATAAAAAAACAAGGATGAGGAATCTATTTGTATCTATTTTTCTTGTGTTTTCTTTGGCAATTACTGCCCAAGAGAAAGATGCACTTTTGCCCAAAGCGAATGAAGAATTTGCAGCCAAAAAATATGCAGATGCCGAGGCCAATTATAGAATTTCACACTCTAAATTCCCAAGAAGAACGGTAGCTTCTTATAATTTAGGAAATTCCATTTACCGTCAAAACCAATTTTCGGAATCCAAAATCGCTTTTGCCAATGCGTTGAAAAACATCAAAACACGTCCTCAAAAACACAAGGCATTTCACAATTTAGGAAATGTGTTCATGAAAGAAAAGGATTATTCGCAAGCGGTGGAAGCGTATAAAAATGCACTTCGAAACAATCCAGAAGATGAAGAAACGCGATACAATTATGCTTTGGCAAAAAAAATGCTAAAAGATAACCCGCCAAAAGACGATAAGAATAAAGACAAAAACAAGGACAAGGATAAAAAGGACGACAAGAAAGACGATAAAAATAAGGATAAAAACAAAGATAAAGGCGATCAAAATAAAGATAAAAAGGACGGAGATCAGGATAAAAACAAATCGGATAAAAAAGACGATCCTTCCAAAAATCAAGGGCAGCCTAAGCCGAATCCGGGAGGAATTTCGCAACAACGAGTGCAGAACTTGTTGGATGCCGTGAATAATGAAGAAAAGAAAGTTCAGAATAAAGTCAATGCTCAAAAAGTAAAAGGAAAACCAGTACAAACAGAAAAAGACTGGTAAGAATTTGAAATTAGAATACCATTTTAACACCCAATGAAAAAATACATACTGCTATTATTAATCAGTTTTCAAGGACTTTTGGCTCAAGTACAATTTGAGGCAAAAGTGAGTAGAAATACGCTCGGACTTAACGAGAGACTCCGCGTGGATTTTATAATGAATGTAGATGGGGATAATTTTGTTCAGCCTAATTTTGAAGGATTTCGAGTAATTGCAGGACCGAGTCAGCAAATAAGCCAATCGTGGATTAATGGCCGAAGTACTTTCGAAAAAATATACTCTTACTTTTTATTGCCTTTGCAAAAAGGAAACTTAGTGATCAAACAAGCGGTGATTGAATTTAATGGGCAATTGTATAAAACGGCTCCCGTAAGAATTAAAGTTACCGACGCGGTGCAACAACAAGCCGATCCGAACGATCCATCTGCACCTCAAATATCGGCTGATGATAACATTTATCTCGTAGCTGATATTTCTAAAACTAATCCGTACATCAACGAACCTATTACCGTAGTGTATAAATTGTATTTCAGTTACAATATTGGAATTACCAATTGGCGTGAGTTGAACAAACCCAAATACAATGATTTTTGGAGTCAAAACATTGACATCAAGCAATTGGTTGCTGAAGAAGGCATGTTCAAAGGACAGCGCTATCGATATGTAACTTTACGAAAAACGGTGCTGTATCCACAAAAATCGGGTAAATTAACTATTGAACCTTTATCATTGGATATTGATGTGCAATTGCCAACTAATCGTAGAGATGTATTTGGGCGAGTAATGATTACCGAAGGTAACAAACGCGTTTCGGCAGGAACCAAAACGATTGCCGTAAAGCCACTTCCTGAGGCTGGAAAACCGGCAGGATTTACAGGAGCAGTGGGTAATTTTGATTTTAAAGTAACGCCAACCAAAACCAATTTGAAAAACGGAGAAAGTTTGGATTTGGTCGTGAGTGTAAGCGGAAAAGGGAACTTAAAATTGTTTGATTTACCCAAACCCGTTGCGCCAAATGCACTCGAAATGTATGACGCTGTTCATAAAGAAGAAGTCAATACAGGCTTGTCAGGTATGCTAGGTAAAATTTCAGATAGTTATACTATTGTCCCGCAATACAAAGGGAAGTATCCTATTAAGCCAATGCAGTTCAGTTATTTTGACTTGAGTTCAGGCACTTATAAAACGCTGACTTCAGAAGAGATAGTAATCAATGTTTTAGATGGGCCAACGGCTGCGCAAGCAGTGGCTTCCAATTCAGGTGCGAATAAAAACAAAATTGAGAGACCAGAGCAGTTTAAATTCATTAAATTAAAAACAGAGTTAACCCCTTTGCAACGTAATGATTTCTTTGGATCGTTATGGCATTACATACTGTTGTTATTGCCGTTTATAGTGTTGCCAATAGTCGTATTCATCAAGAGAAGAAAAGAGGCTTTGGAGGGCGATATTACTGGAAATAGAATCCGAATGAACAATCGATTAGCTAAGAAATATTTATCGGAAGCCAAAAAACAAATCAACAACAAGGAACCATTTTATGTGGCTTTA
Organism: Flavobacterium sp.; assembly: GCF_031537875.1. GTDB lineage: Bacteria > Bacteroidota > Bacteroidia > Flavobacteriales > Flavobacteriaceae > Flavobacterium. The sequence goes on from NZ_JAVKNB010000007.1 coordinate 19,326, forward strand.
GAAAAAGCAATGCACAATTTCTTGAAAGCCAAATTGCATATCGAAACTTCAGAAATGAGTAAAGACAATATTCAAGAATTGCTATTGTCTCGAAATGCCAATCCAGAAGCTGTAAACGATTTTATTGCCTTAACTGAAAACTGTGAGTTCGCGCGGTATGCACCTGCTTCAAGCACGTCGATTCAAAATGATTTTGATAAAGCGGTGTTGATTATTTCAGCATTGGAAAAACAGATTTCTTAAACACGAAGGACACAATGAAACATTTAGTTTATATATTTTTATTCATCACTTCTTTTGTATTCGCTCAAAGCGGATTCGAAAAAGGGAATGTTTTGTATCAAAAAGGGCAATACGAACAAGCAATTCAAGCGTATGAGAGTGTGTTGGATAGCCACCAACAATCTGCTGAATTGTATTTTAACTTAGGGAATAGTTATTTCAAATTACATAAAGTAGCCCCATCTATTTATTATTACGAAAAAGCGTTGGTGTTACATCCTGAGGATGCAGATGTAGCAAACAACTTAAAATTTGCTCAAAAACTAACTATTGATGAGGTAAAAGAAGTGCCTAAAGTAGGCTTTTCTAAATTACTCCGCGATTTTACCGCGATATACGATTTCAATACTTGGGCGTGGATTTCGGTGGTGTTTGGATTCTTGTTTTTAGGGTTTTTTATAGGATATTATTTTTCGTTGACGGCATCGTCAAAACGTATATTCTTTTTTGGAATGTTTGTTTGGCTTGTAAGTTTACTGATTAGTTTAGCGGCCGGAATTTTTGAAAAAAATCATTTTGTAAACGAACGCCCGGCCATAGTTTTTGCTGAGGTTGTCGAGGTAAAAAGCGAACCGCAAAAGGCAAGCCCAGCGACTTTCATTTTACACGAAGGGACCAAAGTCTTTGTGGAAGAAACTTTAGGCAATTGGAAAAAAATTCAACTTACCGATGGAACGGAGGGTTGGATTCAAAACGAAGCTATTCGAGAGGTGAAATAAAGTTTTCGGTTTATTTTGTAGTTGCCTTTTTGTACAATTTCTGAATTGAAGGGAAAATAAAATCAGCTGTTTTCTGAATCGGATTAAAGAAAATAGAACGATCTAAAGTTTCTTTTTTAGCTAAAAAATGATTGTAATTGATCTTTTCGAAAACACTAAATAAGATACTCACTATTAATACCGTTTTCAACATTCTGAAAAAACCACCACCTGCTTTGTTAATCCATCCCAAATAAGCGAAACTCACCATTTTAGTCAAGAACTTTCCGGCTAATGACACTCCAATTATAACCACCAAAAAAGTAAGGATAAAAGCGATAATTTGAATGGTGTACGGATTCCATTTGAATACACCTGAAAGAGCTGTTTTAGCCATAGAGGAAAATTTGATAGCCAAATAAATTCCAGCAATTAAAGAGAAAAAAGAAGCCAGTTCTACAAAAAGTCCGTTTTGAATGCCTTTGAACGCAGCATAAATCAATAAGGCGGCAATGATAATATCTAAAAATCCCATAGTTGTATCGTATAAAAGCACAAAGATAAAAGAATTGTCGATTGTCCATTCTCAATTTTCTACTTCTTATCTTTGCTGCTGAAATTTTGGTTCTCGTTTTGCATTTCGTAAATCGTAAATCATAAATCGTAAATCCAATGTCAAGAGACGTACAATTGAAAGAACGCTGGGAACAGCTTGTAGTTATATTATCCGATCGGTTTTCACAAGGCGAAGATTTGGATCTGGATGCCATTATTTATTTAATAGGAATTCAAGAATTAGGGCAAATTCATCGCGAATTCAAGAAAGATGAAAAACTCAATCTGATGCATATTGCTATTTGTCGATTGCTTGAACCGTATGGCTATTATGAATTTGAATTTTTTGACGATGAAGGTTGGCCACATTACAAAGTAAAAGAAGAATTACCCCCTTTAAAAGCAGGAGAACAATCTGTTTTGATGAAAGAAGCGATTGTGAATTATTTCCTTGAAAGAGGACTAATTCAATAGTAGAAATTAGTACTAATGGACTAGTAACTGGCGCCAACATAACCAAATCACAAATTACGAATCACGAATCCCCAAACCAGGTTTTACTTTTCACTAAAAAATCGTAATTTTGCACCTTTACAAAAAGACTGATGATAGACAAGATAAAAGAATACATTAGCGAAGCACAAGGATTTTCCTCACAAGATCCAGCGGAACTAGAAGCTTTCCGAATTAAATTTTTAGGAAGTAAAGGACTTTTGAAAGAGTTATTTGCCGAGTTTAAAAATGTTCCTAACGAACAGAAAAAAGAATTTGGACAGGTAATCAATTTGCTAAAAACTTCTGCCGAAGACAAAGTAAAATCAATTCAAGAGGCGCTAGAAAGTAAAGAAGAAAGCAAAGGAATTTATGGTGATTTATCTCGTGCTGCAGAGCCGGTTTTGATAGGTTCCCGTCATCCAATATCATTGGTTAAAAACCAAATCATTGATATTTTTTCTACCGTTGGTTTTAATGTGTCCGAAGGTCCAGAAATTGAGGACGATTGGCACAATTTCACCGCTTTGAACTTGCCCGAATACCATCCGGCTCGTGATATGCAGGATACCTTTTTTATTCAAACTAATCCCGATATTTTGTTGCGTACTCACACGTCTTCAGTGCAAGTGCGCTACATGGAAAACAACAAACCGCCTATTAGAACCATTTCTCCTGGACGTGTTTTTCGTAACGAAGCAGTTTCGTCTCGTTCGCATTGTATTTTCCACCAAGTAGAAGGATTGTATATCGATAAAGATGTTTCTTTTGCTGATTTAAAACAAACCTTGTTGTATTTCACTAAAGAGATGTTTGGGAAGTCTAAAATTCGTTTGAGACCCTCTTATTTTCCATTTACAGAGCCAAGTGCTGAGATTGATATTTATTGGGGCTTGAAAACCGAAACAGATTACCGTATTACCAAAGGAACAGGTTGGTTAGAAATTGGGGGTTGCGGAATGGTTGATCCTAACGTTTTGAAAAACTGCGGTATCAATCCAGACGAATACAATGGTTTTGCTTTCGGAATGGGAGTTGAGCGTATTGCGATGTTGCTATACCAAATTGGAGATATCAGAATGTTTTATGAAAACGATGTTCGTTTCTTGGAACAATTCAAATCAATAGTATAATAATTAATTCGCCCTTTTTGAAGTAACATTTAGAAAGGGTTTTTTAAATAGATGAAAAAAGACATTATCATTCCCGAAGTAGAAAATGTTTTCATGGCGGTCGTTCAAGAATGGAGCGATGAGTTTATGGAGAAAGTGTGGTATGCGTATTTAGTAAACGATTCTGATTTTCAAATAGACGGCGTAATGGTCGTTTCGAAAGCGTTTGGAACCCTAGATGGCGAAATGAAAAAAACATCGATTTTGCGCCATGCTTTTGCAGAAATTCCTGAGGTTTCGGTAGCTAAAATCGAATTGATTGACAAAAGCCTTTTGGCGTTAAACAATGAATTTATGGTGACTTTTTTTATCGGAAACACCCTTTACGATAAGAAGTTTATTTTTAAAGCTAATGCTATTCAAGAAACGAATCAAGAAGAAGTGCCCATTTTATTTGTAGATGGCGTAATTGTTCGATAATATATCCTAAAACAAACCGCAGATTCGCTGATTTGTTATAATCAGTAAATCTGCGGTTTATTTTTTAAACGATAAAGTTTAAAAATTTTATTTTCCTTCACGGCGTTTTTTAGCCGTCCAACTAGAGTATCCCAAGATAAATATTCCAAAAACAATATAGCCAATAGCTCTAAAATAGTAGCCATTGTCGGCTAATTGTGTGGCTAGAGGCGTTGTGCTTGATAAGTACCAAGTAGAGAAACCAATCATGAATAGCCCCCAAATGCCTCCTACTTTAATCTGATATTTCCATCTTTCGCTCATAATTTTATATTTAATCCAATTGATCAGTCAAATTTTTGAATACTTTTTTAGCATTTTTTCCGTCATACAAAATACTATACACGGCATTGATAATTGGCGTGCTAGCTCCGTAACCTTGGTTCAGCTGGTACGCGCTTTTAGTAGCATAATAGCCTTCGGCTACCATACTCATTTCCATCATCGCACTTTTTACGGTGTATCCCTTACCAATCATATTTCCGAACATTCTATTTCGAGAAAAAACAGAATAACCTGTCACCAATAAATCGCCTAAATAAGCCGAGTCATTGATGTTGCGTTTCATTTTATGCACTTTTTTGATGAATTTTTTCATCTCACGAATCGCATTACTCATCAAAACCGATTGGAAGTTATCTCCATAACCCAATCCATGGGCAATTCCGGCCGCTACTGCGTATATGTTTTTTAACATTGCAGCATATTCTGTCCCAATGATATCATCTGTAATTTTAGTTTTAATATAATTACTAGATAAATTTTTAGCGACAATGGTTGCCTTTTCTGGGTCCCCACAAGCAATTGTCAGGTAAGAAAGACGCTCTAAAGCCACTTCTTCGGCATGACAAGGACCAGTTATTACCCCAATATTATAGTAAGGAATGTTGTAATTAAAATGGAAATGTTCCCCCACAATTAAACTTGTTTCAGGGACAATACCTTTGATCGCCGAGAAAATTATTTTGTTTTCGAGCGAGGTAGTCAAATTAGCTAATTCCGCTTCTAAAAAAGCAGATGGAATCGCAAAAATTAGGTAATCTGCGTAGGCAACTGCTTCGTTAATATCGTGAGTTAGTCTTAGTTTATTAGTGTCAAACTCCACCGAACTTAAATAATTCGGATTGTGTTTTTCAGTTTTAATGTGTTCAATTGCAGCTTCGTTTCGCATGTACCATGAAATCTCAGGTAGATTAGCACATAACATTTTCGCAATGGCGGTAGCCCAACTACCTCCACCAATAACTGCAAATTTTAAATTTTCGGCCATTTTATGTATTGGATTTAATCAAAAGTAGGTAAAAAAAACAAAAAACACCAATTTATTCTATTTCTCAGTCTCAGATTTTACAGGCTCTAGCAATAAAAGCAATACATTTTTAATTATTTTTTACAATGCTACACAATAAAAAATAATAGTTTACGTTGTAAACTATTATTAATGAAGTTTTTATATTTAAAAATGCACTTTGAGTTAGTTAGTTTTGTTTTTGTATTTTGAAAAGGCGTCCCACAGTAAGTTAGTAGAACGCCTTTTTGATTTTAAAATTAGTAACTTAATTCCACTATTTCTCTTAGCTTATCTAAAGTAATATTCTGTCTTTCGCCTAAAGCTTTCCAACCTCTTTCTTCAAAACGATTTACGATAAAATCAGCAGTGTTTTCAATGTTAGAAGCGTTTTCGGATATCTTAGTTTTCATCCCCATAGTATGATAAAAAGCCACGGTCGACTCAATGGCTTGGTGGGCAATTTCTTCCTCGGTTCCAGTCAATTGAAACACTCGTTTCCCGTATTGTGCTAATTTTTCTTTTTTGGTTTCAAATAAAACGCGGAACAAATTAGGGCCAATGATTGCTAATGTTCTGGCGTGGTCAATATTGTATAAAGCCGTCAATTCATGTCCGATCATGTGGGTTGCCCAGTCAGACGGCACTCCTTTTTGAATCAATCCGTTCAACGCCATAGTACAACTCCACATGAAGTTAGATGCAAGAGCGTAATCCGTTGGGTTTTCAACTACTTTTGGCCCCACTTCAATTAAGGTCTGTAAGATACTTTCGGCAAGTCTATCTTGTAAATGTCCTTCATGTGGGTAGGTTAAATATTGTTCCAAAACGTGAACATAAGCGTCAATTACACCATTTTGCAGTTGTCTTTTTGGTAACGAAGCAATCACAGTTGGATCACAAATCGAAAATTTTGGAAACATAGCTGAGCCACCAAAATCACGTTTTTCTTGAGTAGCTTTTATAGAAACTACCGAACCTGAATTCATTTCGCTTCCGGTTGCAGGCAAGGTCAAAACGGTTCCAAAAGGCACTACATCAGCACCTTGTTTAAAAATAATTCGTTTATGTAAAATATCCATCGGATTGCCTTCAAAGTTAACAGCAGCCGAGATGAATTTTACGCCATCAATTACACTTCCACCGCCTACGGCTAAAATGAAATCAATTTTTTGTTCGCGAATAATCTCCACCGCTTTCATCAATGTTTCATAGTACGGATTGGCTTCAATGCCACCAAATTCCACCACATCAAAACCTTGTAAAGCTGTTTTTACTTGATCGTAAATCCCATTTTTAAAAATACTTCCACCACCATAAGCTACTAATATTTTAGCATTCTGTGGAACAAGAGTGGGTAATTGTTCTATTTGTCCTTTCCCAAAAACAAGTTGGGTTGGATTGTATAATTCGAAGTTTAACATGAGTATAAGTTTTTATTAAAGGTACACTATTATGGAATAACACACGAATAAACAAGTGTTAATAAAGGGCTTATTTTTTGTAAAAATTATTATGATCAATGTACTCCCAAACCTTTGGAGGTAACAAGGGCAGTACATTTTTTCCTTTTTTGATGTGTTCTCTGATGGACGTAGACGAGATTTCTACAACAGGTGCATCAATTAAGTGGATTTTCGGGTGGTTTTTAAAAAGAGTATTTTCAAGTTCACCAGAAATTGTATCGATTCTGGGATAGACATAAATTTCATGATGTGCTAAAATAGCCTCGTAATTTTTCCATTTATGAAACGACTTCAAATTATCCTCGCCCATAATTAAAGAGAACGTATGCTCTGGATATTTTTCTTCTAAATGAACCAAAGTATTCACGGTATAATTTGGCTGCGAAAGTTTGAATTCAATATCCGAAGGTTTAATTTTCGGAAAATCTTCCGTTGCCAAAAACACCATTTCTAATCGGTGATGATCCGCCAAAAGAGTACTTTTCTTTTTCAATGGATTGTGTGGGGTAACCACCATCCAAACTTGGTCTAAATCGGCATGCTCCGCCATGTGATTGGCAATAATCAAATGCCCCACATGAATAGGATTAAACGTTCCGAAATAGAGTCCTATTTTCATTTTGTTACACAGAGTTACACAAAGTTTTACACAGAGTTACGCGAAGTTTTTTTGTGCTACTTGGCGCCAAACTTAGTGAGACTTTGTGTTATATTTTTTTATTTGCTAATAAAATCTTTTACCAATTGATATGCTTCTTCTAAAGCTATTTCTAAGTCATAGTTTTTTATGATGACATCAAATTGTGGAGCGGTTGCCAATTCTACGTGAGCTTTTGCAATACGCATATTGATTTTTTCTTCACTTTCTGTAGAGCGTTCTTTAAGTCTGCGCTTCAGTTCGTCAACACTTGGAGGTTTTACAAAAACAGCCAAAGTTTCCTCAGGAAATTTAGACTTGATACGCAATCCACCAGCTACATCAATGTCAAAAATGACATTTTTACCTTTGGCCCAAATACGTTCTACCTCACTTTTTAATGTGCCGTAGAAATTATCACGATAGACTTCTTCCCATTCTACAAAATCTTCGTTTTTGATGTGTTGTTTGAATTCGGAGATAGACATAAAATAATAGTCTTTTCCATTAATTTCTTCCCCACGGGCTTCACGAGTCGCTGCGGAAATCGAGAATTCTAAATTCAAATCGGCTTGCGCCAATAAATGCCTTACTATGGTAGTTTTTCCAGAACCAGAGGGTGCTGAGAATACGATTAATTTTCCGTTATTCATTATGTTGTGTTATTAATGCTCTGTCATTCTGAACTTGTTTCAGAATCTAAAAATTACAAAACGTTTAAAACCTGCTCTTTAATTTTTTCCAATTCGTCTTTCATTTGAACGACTAATTTTTGCATTTGTGCGTGGTTTGATTTAGAACCCATGGTATTGATTTCGCGTCCCATTTCTTGAGTGATAAAACCTAATTTTCTACCGTTAGCTTCATTTCCTTTGATGGTTTCCAAGAAATAATCCAAGTGATTGGTCAAACGCACTTTTTCTTCAGTAATATCTAATTTTTCTAGGTAATAAATCAATTCTTGTTCAAAACGATTTTCATCTACGTTTACTTTCAATTCGGCAATAGCAGTTTGCAAACGATCTTTAATGGCTTGAACGCGTTCTGGATCCAGTGCCAAGGCCTCGTTCATGTATTGACGGATATTCGCAATACGCAATTGGAATTCCTTTTCAAGCGATTGTCCTTCGTCTTTTCTAAAATTTAAAATATTTTGTAAAGCTTCTTCAATAGCGGTTTCAATTTGAGCCCAATCATTTTCGTCAATTTCTTCGCGCTCAATCTTCATCGTGTCTGGCATTCGAATTGCCATTTTCATCAATTCAGTTTCTTCTGCCTCGGCATAAACGGCTCTTAATTGTTCGATATATCCTTTCACGATAGGTACATTGACTTTAGTCGAAGTTTGTTCGGCAGTACTTTCGATAAAAATCGAAAAATCTACTTTACCTCTTTCTAGTTTTAGCGCAATTTGGTTGCGCAAACCCAATTCCATTTCGCGGTAAAGCGAAGGCATTCGCACATTTAAATCGAGTCCTTTACTATTTAAAGATTTTACTTCTACCGTGATTTTTTTGGTCGGTAATTGCAAAGTGGCTTTACCAAAACCAGTCATTGATTGTATCATATATGAATTGTGTAATAGCTACAAATGTATTGAAAATTTAGGATTTCTTCATTGTAACGAGATAAACCCCACTAAAAATTAGGGCTGCCGAGATTATTTTAACGCCGTTCAACTCGTCTTTTCCTAATCCGATGGCGAAAATAGTAGCAAAAAGGGGTTGTAAATAGACAAAAACCGCAACAGTAGTTGGGCTTAATTCTTTCATAGAAAGCAGGTTCAAAAGATAATTTAGGAAAGTCGAAAAGAACACGACAAACCCAATTTTCCAAAAAATAGGGATTGGCAGTAGGGTCCAATTTACAGTTTGAAAAACGTCCCAACCAAAGGGTAATACCATTAAAAATCCTAGCAAGTAAATCCACTTTACAAAAGTAAAAGCGTTGTAAGTATGCATCAGTTTTTTGACAATGATGAGATAAAATCCGTAAGAAATAGCATTAATTAAAACTAATAAATTTCCTAAACCGGCATTGGTGGCACTCCCAACAGATTTGCCATATAAAATAAGAAAAGTAGTCCCGATTAGTCCTAAAATTAGGCCTGTAATCATTCGTTTTCGCATACGTTCCTTCAGAATAATGGCCGAAAGGACTAATACAATCATAGGAGTAGAGACCATAATTACCGCCGCACTAATGGGTGAGGTTAGACTCAATCCTTTGAAAAAACAAAGCATGTTCAAGGCTATTCCAAAGAATGCTGCGGCTATTACTCTTGGAAAATCGGAACGACTAATTTTTTCAGAAGGGACTTTGCCGTTCAGTTTTAAAACAATCCAGATTAGCCAAAACAAAATAGTAGAACCTCCCGCCCGAAATACGATAAATCCATACGCATCTACATATTGAGGCATGACATCTTTAGCAATTGTAAAGGTTATTCCATATATAATGGATACAAAAGTAGCGGCTAGTAAGGCAAGGTTTCTTTTAGACATTAGCTTAATGCTTTATGGACTTGTAGTATGTTTTGTTGGCTGTTGCCAATGTAGATGGCGCCGTCAATAATAAAAACGGGACGACTCAAAAACGTATAATGTTCTAATAGGTATTTTTTGAAATCAGCTTCAGTCAAGGCTTTGTCTTTTAATCCTAAAGACTTGTACAACTGTGCCTTTTTGCTAAAAAGCGCTTCATAACTTCCCGAAAGTTGGTGCATTTCTTCTAATTGTTCTTCAGTAATTGGGTCTTGTTTGATGTCATGAAAAACCAGATTGTGTCCTTTTGGTAAGGCTTTAATGATTTTTCGACAGGTATCGCAAGAAGCGAGGTAGTATATTTTGTTCATATTGAATTGCAATTACTTTTTTGCAAAGAAAATCCATTTGATACTTAAAATGATTATTTTTAGCAAAAATTTCAAATCAAAACCCAATGGAACAAACATTCGAACTGAACAGAACTTGCCGAAAATTAATCGCTCCTTTTTTAGAGGACTTCACTTTAGATCAATTAAATGCTATTCCGGAAGGATTTAGTAATAATTTATTTTGGAATATTGCACATGTGGTGGTTACGCAACAGTTGTTAATTTACAAGCTTTCAGGACTACCAATGTTAGTTTCAGACGAATTAGTCGACAAATACAAAAAAGGATCCAAGCCAGAACAAGCTGCTACTCAAGCAGAAGTAGACCAAATCAAATCGCTGCTATTTGATTTGGTTGACCAAACTCAAGCCGATTACGGTAGCGGTATTTTTACTCAATTTACAGAATACCCAACCTCTAGTGGCTTTGTGTTGAAAAATGTAAAAGATGCTATGGCGTACAATAATTTTCACGAGGGACTTCACCTTGGAATTATCATGAGCCTGAAAAAATTAGTGTAAGGAATTCCACTTCATTTTTTAGTTCTTTCAATAATCAATTATTTTTATGTAATAATTGCGAAAACTATATCGTTTTCGTAAAATTTATTATTGTAAATGTAAATTTCTTTAAAATAGCTTGTTAAAACGATAAATCTGCAAAAAAACTCAATAAATTGCACGGATTTATTCTTCAATTACAGCTATCTTTGTTTGTAGTTACGAAATCGATTTCTTAAAATCAATTTGGACTAAAAAATCAATCTGTATTGACTTAAATATAGTTCTTAACATGGAAGAAAAAATAAATCAATTTATGGCTTTGGTAGAAGCCAAAAATCCAAATGAGCCAGAATTCATACAAGCGGTTAGAGAATTTGCCGAAACAGTAATCCCGTTTATCTCAGAACGAAAAAAATACGATGGAAAGAACATCTTACTTCGTATCGCCGAGCCGGAACGTTCTATTATTTTTAGAGTGCCATGGGTGGATGATAAAGGAGAAATTATTGTGAACCGTGGATTTAGAATTCAAATGAACTCCGCTATTGGACCGTACAAAGGAGGAATTCGTTTTCATCACACGGTAAATTTATCGGTGTTGAAGTTTTTAGCTTTCGAACAAGTATTCAAAAATAGTTTGACCACTTTGCCGATGGGAGGTGGAAAAGGAGGCTCTGATTTTGATCCTGAAGGAAAATCGGATGGTGAAATCATGCGTTTCTGTCAATCGTTTATGACGGAATTATGTCGTCATATAGGCCCTGATTTGGATGTTCCTGCAGGAGATATTGGAGTGGGAGCAAGAGAAATTGGCTACTTATTTGGTCAATACAAACGTATCCGAAACGAATTTACAGGAGTGTTAACCGGAAAAGGATTAGCCTACGGAGGTTCGTTAATTCGACCTGAGGCTACAGGATATGGAGTGGTGTATTTTACAGAACAGATGTTGCGTACTATCGGTCAAGATATCAAAGGAAAAACAGTAGCCATTTCTGGATTTGGAAATGTGGCTTGGGGAGTTGCTTTAAAAGTAAATGAACTTGGAGGGAAAGTGGTGACTATTTCAGGACCTGACGGCTATATTTATGATAAAGATGGAATTTCAGGAGAAAAAATTGATTTCATGCTCGAAATGAGAGCACGCGGCGATAATAAAGCGGAAGCGTATTTAGAGAAATATCCAAACGCTGAATTTCACAAAGGGAAAAGCCCTTGGGAAGCCAAAGTGGATATCGCGATTCCATGTGCGACTCAAAATGAATTGAACGAGCAAGATGCTAAAAATTTAATTGCAAATGGTGTGATTTGTGTAACTGAAGCGGCAAATATGCCATGTACTTTAGAAGCAATCAAATTATTCCTAGAAAACAAAGTGCTTTTTGCACCAGGTAAAGCTGCTAATGCAGGTGGAGTTGCAGCTTCTGGTTTAGAAATGACGCAAAATTCGATCCGTTTGAACTGGACTAGCGAGGAAGTAGATGCGAGATTAAAAGATATTATGGTGGGTATTCACAACCAATGCAAAAAATATGGAGCAGAGGAAGATGGATATGTTAACTATGTAAAAGGCGCCAACATTGCTGGATTCGTAAAAGTAGCCGATGCAATGCTTGCACAAGGAGTGGTGTAAAACTATTAATTCAAATGCAAAAAAACCTTCTTTCGATTTTTCGGGAGAAGGTTTTTTAGTTTATAACGGGTTAGTTAGAATTATCAAAAACGTCAATTCGAGTGTTTTTTGTGAAGCGAAGCGGAACAAAAAATGTATCGAGAATCGTTCTTGATAAAATTTTACTTGTTCTCGATACAATTTTCTTTTCCAAGATTTAGTTAGAAAATCACTCGAACTGACGTAAAATTTTAATCAATAACTAATTACATTAAACGAAGAGAGTATCTTATATTTGTGGACCAATAGTCAACAAAATGCAAGTCAAAACCAAAGCGATTGTTATTTCGGCATTAAAATTTCAGGAAAAAAGCCTGATTGTAAAATGCTTTACCTTGACGCATGGTTTGAAATCCTATTTTGTTCGGGATGCTTTTTCCTCTCGAAAATCCAATCAAAAAATTGCGTATTTTCAGCCGTTGAGTATTTTAGACATTGAAGCGGTACATAAAAACAAAGGCACTTTGGAGAACTTCAAAGAAATTAAAATAGCCACTCCTTTTTATTCGATTCATACAGACATTGTGAAAAGCACGATTGTGTTGTTCTTGTCGGAGATTTTGCACCATTCCATTCACGAAGAAGAAAAAAACGAAGCGCTTTTCGTTTTTTTAGAAGCGGCATTACAATGGCTTGATAATCATGACGAAACAGCCAACTTTCATCTGATTTTACTGCTCGAAATGACCAAATATTTTGGGTTTTATCCAGATGTGTCGGATAGAGATCAGGCTTTTTTCGAATTGGTTGAAGGTGTTTTTTCCCCGTTTCATGCAGTGAGTTCGTTGACGGAACACGAAACGCTTTTGTTCAAAAAACTGATTGATTTAAAGTGGGATTCCGATCAAAAAATCTTTCATGTTATTGAACGACAAATCCTCTTGAAAATCCTGATGGACTACTACAGTTATCACTTGGACGGTTTTAGAAAACCTAAATCTTTGGATGTCTTAAAGGAGGTTTTTGCTTAAAAAATACGAATTTCACGAATTGGCACAAATTTCTTAGAAGCAGTATATCATCTGCGGTAATCTGCGAAATTGGTGTTAGAATTTAGTTTTAATTTCAATCATTACAATCTCGTGTTTTTCTTTTCCATATGTTATTCTCACGGGTAAACCATTGCGAAAAACACCATTATTTGTTTTGCTAAATCGATTAAATCTGCCAAGAACTTCATCTGAATATGAGAATTCAACAGAGTCAACAATGAAGCTTTCTTGAGTCACAGTGCCTCTTCTAGACAATGGTCTTCCACTTTGAAAGTTACTAATATTTCCTTCTACGACTGCTACATTTTTTGAATTTAGTATTCTTTGTATATGTTGGTCTGTTAAATCTTTTATAAAGAATTTTAAATATATGAAACCAATTAATGTTCCAATTCCAATTATTCCTGTAGCCCAAAGAACGATAGTTTTTTCATAGTCTTCGTTATTCTTTTTAAATATCTTAGTTAAGATAAATGCAAGAATAAATACTATTGAGATATAAAAGAAAACATCATAGGCTCTTAGAGAATAGTTGGGTAAATCTGCAATTGACCAGTATTTTTTATATTTCATATATATTTGAAAAAAGCTTGTTGAATTATTGGTTTAATGGTTTTGATAAAAATAATAATCGCAAGTTAATAAAAATGGGCATAGAATTTCAAATAAGAAGTGTTTCCTAAAAAAATAGACTATTCTATTTAATCCGTGAAATCTGTGTTCGAATTTCCTTTAAAAATCCCACTTTCATCAGCATCGATAACTTTTGCCTTTTGGCTTTTGCCTATTTACTAATATTCACTACTTTCGCAACTCGATTTAGAAAAGCATACCATGAGCACAAAATTTACTGAATACAAAGGACTTGACTTGCCAAAATCGGCAGAAGAAGTGCTGGATTTTTGGAAGAAAGAAACGATATTTGAGAAAACGGTAAGTACCCGTGAGGGGAATCCACCATATGTGTTTTTTGAAGGGCCGCCTTCGGCAAATGGATTACCAGGAATTCACCACGTGATGGCACGTGCTATTAAAGATATTTTTTGTCGCTATAAAACTCAAAAAGGCTTCCAAGTAAAGCGTAAAGCGGGTTGGGATACCCACGGTTTACCTGTGGAATTGGGTACTGAAAAAGAATTGGGAATCACCAAAGAAGATATTGGAAAAACCATTACCGTAGAAGAATACAACGAGGCGTGTAAACGTACCGTAATGCGCTATACAGATGTTTGGAATGACCTGACGGAAAAAATGGGGTATTGGGTAGATATGGAAGACCCTTATATTACTTATAAACCCAAATACATGGAGACCGTATGGTGGTTGTTGAAACAAATCTACAACAAGGATTTGATGTACAAAGGCTACACCATTCAACCGTATTCTCCAAAAGCAGGAACAGGATTGTCTTCGCACGAGGTGAACCAACCGGGTTCGTATAGAGATGTTACAGACACTACGATTGTAGCACAATTCCAAACTAAACCAGAGTCATTACCAAGCTTTTTACAAGGCTTTGGAGATATTCATATTTTGGCTTGGACCACAACGCCTTGGACCTTGCCATCCAATACGGCTTTGACAGTAGGTCCAAAAATCGATTATGTGTTGGTGAAAACCTTCAATCAATATACTTTTTTACCAACGAATGTCATCTTGGCTAAAAACTTGGTTGGAAAACAATTCGGTAAAACCTTCTTTGAATCGGCAGAGGCTGCTGATTTTGAAAACTTCAAACCAGGAGATAAGAAAATTCCATACCAAATTTTGGCGGAAGCCAAAGGAGCGGACTTGGTTGGTATTCGCTACGAACAATTAATGCCATTGGTGTTGCCGTATCAAAATGCTGAGGATGCCTTCCGTGTAATTGCAGGAGATTTTGTAACTACCGAAGACGGAACAGGAATTGTGCATACAGCACCTACTTTTGGAGCGGATGATGCTAAAGTAGCCAAAGAAGCTACACCTGAAGTGCCGCCAATGTTGGTTTTAGACGAAAACGGCACGCTAGTTCCATTAGTGGATTTGCAAGGTAAATTCGTAAATGGACTCGGAGATCTGTCAGGCAAATACGTTAAAAACGAATACTATAACGAAGGCGAAGCACCAGAGCGTTCTGCCGATGTGGAAATTGCCATTCAGTTAAAAGAAGAAAATAAAGCATTTAAAGTAGAGAAATACGTCCACAGTTACCCACATTGTTGGAGAACAGATAAGCCTATTTTATACTATCCTTTGGATTCTTGGTTCATCAAGATTACCGAGGTGCGTGATCGTATGTTTGATTTGAACGACTCTATTAACTGGAAGCCAAAAGCTACTGGTGAAGGTCGTTTTGGGAATTGGTTGAAAAACGCGAACGATTGGAATTTATCACGCTCTAGATACTGGGGAATTCCATTGCCAATTTGGAGAACCGAAGACAAACAAGAAGAAATCTTGATTGGTTCAGTAGAAGAATTGTACAACGAAATTGAAAAATCAATCGCAGCAGGTTTCCAAAAAACGAATCCGTTTGCAGGTTTTGAAATTGGTAATATGTCGGAAGCCAATTATGACTTGATTGACTTGCATAAAAATGTAGTGGACAAAATCACTTTGGTTTCGGCTTCAGGAAAACCAATGCAACGCGAAAGCGATTTGATTGATGTTTGGTTTGATTCAGGAGCTATGCCTTATGCACAATGGCATTATCCATTTGAAAACAAAGAGTTGATTGACCAAAACAAATCGTTCCCAGCGGATTTTATCGCTGAGGGAGTCGATCAAACCCGTGGTTGGTTTTATACTTTACACGCCATTGGAACCTTAGTTTTTGATAAAATTGCCTATAAAAATGTAGTGTCAAACGGATTGGTATTGGACAAAAACGGACAGAAAATGTCAAAACGTTTAGGAAATGCTGTTGATCCATTTGAAACTTTGAAAGAATATGGCCCAGATGCTACGCGTTGGTACATGATATCCAATGCGAATCCTTGGGATAACTTGAAATTTGATATTGAAGGAATTGCTGAGGTGCGTCGTAAATTCTTTGGAACCTTGTACAATACGTATTCGTTCTTTAGTTTGTATGCTAATATTGATGGATTTACGTATTCAGAAGCAGAAATTCCTTTGGCGGAGCGACCAGAAATTGATCGATGGATTATATCGGAATTGAATACTTTGATTAAAGAGGTAGATGGTTTCTATGCTGATTATGAACCGACAAGAGCCGCTCGTGCAATTTCTGATTTTGTTCAGGAAAACTTGAGTAACTGGTACGTTCGTTTGTGTAGAAGACGTTTTTGGAAAGGGGAATACGCTCAAGATAAAATCGCAGCCTACCAAACTTTGTACACTTGTTTGTTAAGCATAAGTAAACTTGCAGCGCCAATTGCACCATTTTATATGGATAAATTATATAGAGACTTAACACAAGCAACGCATTCAGAAGGTTTTGAGAGTGTACATTTGGCGAAATTTCCAGAATACGTTGAAAACTTTGTTGATAAATCGTTGGAGAGCAAAATGCAAAAAGCCCAGACGATTTCATCATTGGTGTTGTCACTTCGTAAAAAAGAGATGATTAAAGTACGCCAACCGTTGCAAAAGGTAATGATTCCAGTGCTTGACAACAATCAAAGAGCTGAAATTGAAGCAGTGTCTGACTTGATTAAAGCAGAAGTTAACGTAAAAGAAATCGTACTTTTAGATGATGCTTCGGGAATCTTGGTTAAACAAATTAAACCTAATTTCAAGACATTAGGGCCACGTTTCGGAAAAGACATGGGCTTGATTTCTAAGGAGATACAAGGGTTTACACCAGATCAGATCAATGAATTGGAGCGTGAAGGAAGTTTAGCTATTGTTATTGCGGGAAATACCGTATCTTTAACTATAGAAGATGTAGAAATAACTTCTCAAGATATTGAGGGTTGGTTAGTGGCAAATTCAAACGGAATTACAGTGGCATTAGACATCACGATTTCGCCAGAGTTGAAACAAGAAGGAATCGCCAGAGAATTGGTAAACCGAATCCAAAATATCCGTAAAGATTCAGGATTTGAAGTGACAGATAAAATTAAAGTGACGTTACAACAAAATGCCGAATTGAAAGAAGCTGTGGAAGCGAATGAAGACTATATCAAATCAGAAACATTGACAGAAAGTTTAATGTTCGAAAATGAAGTAGTCAACGGATTAGAAATAGAATTTGACGATATAAAAACAAAAATAATAATCACTAAATAATTGAGTCATGGTAGATGAAATTGCAAGATACTCAGATGCTGATTTAGCAGAATTCAAAGAGTTAATTCAAAAGAAAATACAAAAAGCCCAAGAAGATTTAGACTTGATCAAAAGTGCTTATATGAATGATTTGAATAATGGAACAGATGATACGTCTCCCACATTCAAAGCATTTGAGGAAGGTAGTGAAACCATGTCTAAAGAAGCCAATTCACAATTAGCTATTCGTCAAGAAAAGTTCATTCGTGATTTGAAAAATGCGCTTTTCCGTGTAGAAAATAAAACCTACGGAGTGTGTAAAGTAACAGGTAAATTAATCAGTAAAGAACGTTTGCTAATTGTACCTCACGCAACTATGAGTATCGAAGCTAAAAATATGCAACGATAGATTATAATTGTACTCACTTACTTATTCCAAATTCCAAAAATTGCTGTTTAGAAATTTTGGAATTTGGAATTTTTATTTTTGGAATTTATTTACTTTTGCCGCATGAAACAAAATTCAATCTCATTACGTAACGCTTATTTACTTGTTGTTCTTATACTGGTAGTAGATCAAGTGTCAAAAATTTATATTAAAACCAACTTTATCTTAGGAGAAGAGGTGGAAGTGTTCTCCTGGTTTAAAATATATTTTATTGAAAACGAAGGAATGGCATGGGGAACGCGAATTCCTGGCGAATACGGAAAGTTGATATTGACTGTGTTTCGTTTGTTTGCAGTAGCCGGAATAGGGTATTGGCTTTGGGATTCAGTTAAAAAGAGACACAGTTCTAATTATTTGATTGTTGCTATTGCCTTGATTATGGCGGGTGCTTTTGGGAATATTTTAGACTCTGTTTTTTACGGAGTAACGTTTGATGATAGTCAGCAAAATGTAGCCACTTTATTTTCAAATCAACCTTATGGAACATGGTTTCATGGAAAAGTAGTGGATATGTTTTATTTCCCTATTTGGCAAGGTAATTTACCTGGCTGGTTACCTATTTGGGGCGGAAAAGAATTTACATTTTTCAATGCTATTTTTAATATTGCTGATGTAGCTATTTCGACAGGCGTGGGAATTTTACTCTTTTTCAATAAAAAAGCATTTCCAAAGCACGAGTAATCAATGTATCAATATAGAGTAAAGGCTTCAATTCGTATGAAATGAAGCCTTTTTTTGTGTTATTGTGTATAAAAATCTCTTACTTTGGCCACAATTTGATTGACGGTCATTTTATCAGAAGTATCGATACCTTTTAATTTGTCAGGTGTAATTATACGTTCTTCCTGAATCCGTTTTTTTAATTGGGTTTTAGCTCCAGCGGGACCAAAAACGTACAATTCATCCGATTTTTTGATATAATCAATTATAAAATCCATAAAGTAATTAGTTTGTTCCTTTTTACGATTGCTAAGTTGTGTTTCGTTAGCATTATGGTGGTTACCTGAAAATGTTCCTTTATTACCTTCTCGATTATGATGTGATTTGTTTTCAATATCCGAATCGATTTCGGTAATACTTTCCTTCTTTCCGTCTAAGCAAACAATGATTGCTTTTGAGCTGTCAATCCAAATTCCAGTTTGTCTTTTCATGATTTCTTTTTTTAAGTTAAAACATTGTTTTACTTAAAGTTACGAAATAAAATAAGGCAAGAATAACAATTAACGCTGCATTAACGATTCATGTGTTGTTGGGGTAATAAGTACAATGTCATTAAGTAATACAAAAGACGAACATTCTGTCATTCCGACGTAAGGAGGAATCTCATTAGTTGCTTTGGTTGTAAGATTCCTTCTTTGTCGGAATGACAAAACAACTAAAAATTGCAATTAATATGTGTTACCCAAATAATTCGCCAGCTACATCTTCAATTTTAGCGACTAATCGGATTTTGATACCGGTATTTTTCAAGGCTATTTTGTTGTATTTGGATACAAATATGGTCGAAAAACCTAACTTTTCAGCTTCTTGGATGCGTTGGTCCACGCGGTTTACAGGTCGAATTTCGCCTGAAAGACCTACTTCGCCCGCAAAGCAAAAATCTTTATTGACAGGAATGTCTTCGTTCGAAGATAAAATAGCCGCCACCACTGCCAAATCAATAGCAGGATCATCAACGGATATTCCACCAGTGATGTTTAAGAAAACGTCTTTGGCACCCAAACGAAAACCAGCACGTTTTTCTAAAACGGCTAAAATCATATTCAGTCTTTTGGCATTGTATCCTGTTGTACTACGTTGCGGAGTTCCATATACTGCAGTACTTACTAAAGCTTGTATTTCGAGCATCAAAGGGCGCATGCCTTCTAAAGTAGTGGCAATGGCGGTTCCTGATAATTCTTCATCTTTGTGCGAAATCAAAATCTCCGATGGATTAGACACTTCGCGCAAGCCACTGCCTAACATTTCATATATTCCAATTTCGGCAGTGGAGCCAAAACGATTTTTAAGCGAACGCAAGATTCGATACACATGATTTCTGTCGCCTTCAAATTGCAAGACGGTATCTACCATGTGTTCTAAAATTTTTGGTCCAGCGATGGTGCCGTCTTTGGTAATATGACCAATTAAAATTACGGGAATATTGGTTTCTTTGGCAAATTTAATCAACTCAGCAGTGGTCTCTCTAATTTGAGAAATGCTCCCTGGAGTCGATTCAATATAATCGGTATGCAGCGTTTGAATCGAATCAATAATGACGATTTCAGGTTGGATAGCCTCAATTTGTTTGAAGATGTTTTGGGTTTTAGTCTCAGTTAAAATGAAACAATTGTCCCCATTTGGGGTAATACGTTCCGCACGCATTTTAATTTGTTTTTGGCTTTCTTCGCCCGAAACATAAAGCGTTTTATAAGGTAAACTCAATGAGATTTGTAGCAAAAGCGTACTTTTTCCAATACCAGGTTCTCCTCCTAAAAGAATTAAAGAACCAGGAACAATTCCGCCTCCTAAAACACGATTAAGTTCATTATCTGTAGTGTCTAAACGAATTTCTTGAGTAGAATCGATTTCATTTATTCGCAAAGGTTTAGGTGCTTTTCCGGCAGCCGCCGGTTCGCTTTTCCAAGCCACTTTTTCTTGTTTCTGAATGATTTCTTCGGCAATAGTGTTCCATTCTTTGCAGGCATTGCATTGACCTTGCCATTTGGCATATTGCGTACCGCAGTTTTGACAGAAAAAAGAGGTTTTAACTTTCGACATACTTCTTGGAATAAATTGATTCCAAATTTACAGTAAAGAATGGTCTAAAAAAATAATCGGGTAATAGATTATTGTTAAAACAAAAAACCACTCCTTTTGAGAGTGGTTTTGTATATCAAATTAATCCTTAATTAAGTTAAGGAATTGTCATTTTCGTTAGGAAAAATAATCCAAGGTGTAAAGGTTTTGGCCTCTTCAAACTCTAATGTGGCATACGAAATGATAATAATGATATCATCTTTTTGAACTTTTCGAGCCGCTGGACCGTTCAGTGTAATGGTGCCTGAATTTTTTTCTCCTTTAATTGCGTAGGTTTCAAAACGTTCGCCGTTGTTTACGTTAACAATAGCCACTTTTTCACCTTCAATAATATTAGAGGCTTCGAGTAAGGCTTCGTCAATAGTGATGCTACCGATGTAATTTAAATCGGCTCCGGTTACTTTAACGCGGTGTATTTTTGATTTTACTACTTGAATTTGCATGGTGCAAAAGTAAATTAATTTAGTGAAATGGTATCAATCAATCGAATATTGTTAACAAAAACCGCAATAAATGCACGGTAATTCTTATTTTTTTCTTTGGTGACGCAAGGTAAAAGTGTTTCTTCATCGGCAATGACAAAGTATTCTAAATCAAATAGTGAGTGGTTTTTAAATGCTTCTTGAACATATTGATTCACGCTTTCTATGGATTCAGTTTTAAATTTCTCTTTTGCCTGAACTAAGGTTTGGTATATCAAACTAGCTTGGTTTCTTTCGTCGGCGGATAACCGCTCATTTCTGGAGCTCATCGCTAGTTGATTGGCTTCTCTATAAATAGGACAACCTATTATAGTTACTTCTAAATGATTTTTAGCAACTAATTTTTTGACAATCTGTAATTGCTGAAAGTCTTTTTCGCCAAAATAAGCATTTGTTGGCGTTACAATTTCAAACAATCGTTGTACAATTGTCCCCACTCCATTAAAATGTCCAGGTCTAAATTTACCCTCCATTTGATTTTCTAATCCTTCAAAATCAAAGGATTGAGAAACGGGATTCCCATCGTAAATATCTTCAACTGACGGAGCATATACAATTATTTCTGGACTTAAAGCAGTAATTTTTCTTACGTCTTCGTCTAATGTTCGAGGATATTTGGCTAAATCTTCGGGGTTATTAAATTGAGTTGGATTGACAAAAATACTCACTACAGTACACTCATTTTCTTGAAGTGAACGTTCCATCAAAGCCAAGTGTCCAGCATGCAAAGCGCCCATGGTTGGGACAAATCCAATAGTGGAATGTGCTGATTTAATAGGTTTTAGGTGGGCTATTAAGGGTGCTTTTCCGTGGAAAATCTGCATGTTAGATGTTTTAAATGGAGTGCAAACTTAACATATTTGTTATAAAGTGCATAAATTTTTGTAATTTTGCTCGGTTTTTATTGCCAAAAAATTAAGTAAATTACAATATGAAAGACAAGAGGATATTATATGTATCATCTGAAGTAGTTCCTTATCTTGCTGAAAATGAGGTTTCTTTGATGTCCTACGATGTGCCGAAAATGATTAATGATCAAGGCGGACAGATTAGAATTTTTATGCCAAGATATGGAAATATCAATGAGAGAAGACATCAATTGCATGAGGTAATTCGACTTTCAGGGATGAATTTGGTAGTAAATGATTTGGATATGCCATTGATTATCAAGGTGGCGTCTATTCCAAAAGAAAGAATACAGGTTTATTTTATTGATAATGATGAGTACTTCAAAAGAAAAGCTACTTTCACAGATGATGAGGGCAATATGTACCCAGACAATGATGAACGCGCTATTTTCTTTGCCAAAGGAGTAGTTGAGACAGTAAAAAAACTGAATTGGGTTCCCGATATTATACATGTTCATGGATGGATGGCAGCTATGTTGCCTATATACATGAAGCATTTTTATAAAAATGAGGCCTTGTTTTCAGAGACTAAGATCGTTACTTCGGTGTACAGTCAGTCTTTTGAAGGGACATTGGATGCGGAAATGATTAATAAAGTGAAATTTGATAATGTGCCTTTAGAATCTATTTTGGATTTGGAAGTACCTGATTACGAAAACATTATTAAAGCTACTGTTAAACATTCTGATGCTGTTATTATTGCTTCAGAAAATCTATCGCCAAGTTTAACAAAATTTATAGAATCTTCAGGAAAACCTTTTTTACCTTTCCAATCGAAAGAAGTATTTGCAGAAGCATATACTAATTTCTATAAAAATGAAGTTCTTTAAAATTAAACTTTACAACAAAACATGTACAATACCTCTTTTATTAAGAAAGCACTTTTATTAGTAATAAGCATTACTTTTTTATACTCTTGTGATAAAGATTATAATTCTATCGGTGGAAATTTGATGGGTGATAATCATTTTGATTTATTGCAATATACTTCTCCTGTGGTAGCACACAATCAAAAAACAGGTCCTGTCGCTTCAAATAATTTGGCAATAAATGCGTTGGGGATTTATGATGATCCTGCTTTTGGAAAGACTACATCACATTTTGCGACTCAATTAAATTTAGATGTTGTAGCTCCAACTATTGGTGCTAATGCGATTGTCGATAGTGTATATTTGTCAGTGCCTTATTTTAGCACACTTACCACCACTAATACCGATGGTAGTCATGTTTATGAATTAGATTCTATTTATGGGGGTACAGCACCTATAAAATTGAGTGTATACGAATCAGGTTATTACATGAGGGATTTAGATCCTTTAGGATATCTTCAACAATCACAGTCTTATTTTACAGATCAAAACACAGTATTTGATAATGCTAAAATTGGGTCAAGATTAAATAATTCAACAGATACCAAACAAAACGATGCTTTTTTCTTTAATCCAAAAGAAATTGTACAAACAACAACGGCTACGGATGGAAAAGTAACAACGACTCGTTCCGTACCTGCCATGCGTTTGAAACTTAATAGTACTTTTTTTGCCAATAAAATTTTAAATGCACCAGACAAATTAGTTACTAATGATGTCTTTAAAGATTACTTTAGAGGGTTGTATTTTAAAGTAGAAAATGTTTCTGGTAGTGCTGGAAGTATGGCAATGTTGAATTTTAAAGCAGGTAAGATTACAATTAGTTATCGGGAAGATTCTACGGATGCAAATGGCGTGACCACGAAGGTTCAAAAATCAATAGATTTGAGTATGACTGGAAATTCGGTTAGTTTATTGGATCAAAGTGGCGTTAATGGAACGTATTCTTCGGCAATAAATAATCCTAATACTTCTCTTGGAGATGCTAATTTATATTTAAAAGGAGGAGAAGGTTCGATGGCAGTTATTAATCTTTTTAATACTCCTGGCGAATTGGATTTAATTAGGAGTAAAGGTTGGTTAATCAATGAAGCTAATTTAGTTTTTAGCATTGATGCCTCTAAAATGGCGAATAGCACAGAGCCTAATCGAGTGTATTTATACGACTTGACTCATAATATTCCAGTGTACGATTATTATACTGATGCTACGAGTGCAGCAAATGCAAAAAACTCAAAATACATCTTTAGTGGATTAATTAATAAAGAAGCGGTTACTAATGGGCGAGGACAAACCTATAAAATTAGAATTACAAATCAGATTCGAAATCTAGTAAAACATGCCGATTCAACTAATGTTAAGTTGGGACTTGTAGTTACTGAAAGTATTGGAGATGCCTCATTCACTAAATTGAAAACAGCTAATACGTTTTCAACTAAAGTTGCAAAATCATCAGTTATGAGTCCGCTAGGAACGATTCTTTACGGAAGTCATCCTTCTGTACCAGAAGATAAAAGATTGAAACTTCAAATTTATTATACAAAACCTAATTAGACTAAAAATATGTGTGGAATAGTTGGATATATTGGTTATAGAGAAGCTTATCCTATTGTTATCAAAGGATTAAAAAGATTAGAATACCGTGGATATGATAGCGCAGGTGTCATGTTGTACGATGGTGAAAACCTAAAATTATGTAAAACTAAAGGTAAGGTCTCTGATCTTGAAGCAAAAGCAGCTACAGAGATTACTTCTAATGGAACTATAGGAATAGGACACACAAGATGGGCTACTCATGGGGTGCCTAATGATGTCAATTCACACCCACACCTTTCTAATTCAGGTGATTTAGCAATAATTCATAACGGAATTATTGAAAACTATGCGCCTTTAAAAGAAGAATTAATTAAAAGAGGATATGTTTTTCATTCGGATACTGACTCTGAGGTATTAGTTAATTTGATTGAAGATATTCAAATCAAAGAAAAATTAAAATTAGGAAAGGCAGTTCAAGTAGCTTTAAACCAAGTAGTAGGTGCGTATGCTATCGCTGTTTTTGATAAAAAAAATCCAAATGAAATTGTAGCAGCTCGTTTAGGAAGTCCATTGGCCATTGGAGTTGGAGAAGGCGAATATTTTATCGCTTCGGATGCATCTCCATTTATTGAATACACATCAAATGCTATTTATTTAGAAGATGGTGAGATGGCTAATATCAGGCTTCATAAACCAATGAAAATCAGAAAAATTAAAGATGATTCATTAGTAGATCCTTACATCCAAGAGCTTCAATTAAATTTGGAACAAATTGAAAAAGGAGGTTACGATCACTTTATGTTGAAAGAAATCTACGAGCAACCGAATGTAATTAAGGATACTTATAGAGGAAGATTGCATGCTAATGAAGGGTTGATTCAAATGGCTGGTGTAGAAGATAATTTGGAAAAATTTCTTAACGCAGACCGAATCATCATTGTGGCTTGTGGAACATCGTGGCATGCAGGTTTAGTTGCCGAATATGTTTTTGAAGAATTTACAAGAATTCCAGTTGAAGTAGAATATGCTTCAGAGTTTAGATATAGAAATCCAATTATTAGTAGTAAAGATGTTGTTATAGCTATTTCTCAATCAGGGGAAACTGCCGATACAATGGCAGCTATTAAGTTGGCAAAAGAACACGGAGCTTTTGTGTTTGGGGTATGTAATGTGGTAGGTTCATCTATTTCAAGAGAAAGTCATGCGGGAGCTTACACTCATGCAGGTCCTGAAATTGGAGTAGCTTCAACCAAAGCATTTACAACTCAAATTACAGTTTTGACAATGATAGCGTTGCGTTTGGCAAAAGCCAAAGGAACGTTGTCAAATTCAGATTTCCATAGGTACTTACAAGAATTAGAAATAATTCCTGAGAAAGTAAAAGAAGCTTTGGAAACAAATGATAGAACCAAAGAGATTGCAGCTACTTTTAAAGAAGCTCACAACTGTTTGTATTTAGGTAGAAGATATAATTTCCCGGTTGCTTTAGAAGGAGCTTTGAAATTAAAAGAAATATCGTATATCCATGCAGAAGGATATCCAGCAGCCGAGATGAAACACGGTCCAATTGCTTTAATTGACGAGCAAATGCCTGTAATCGTAATTGCTCCTAAACAAGGGCATTATGATAAAATTGTAAGTAATATTCAGGAAATTAAATCAAGAAGTGGGCGTATTATAGCTGTGGTAACAAAAGGAGATACACAAGTTCGTGAATTAGCGGATTATGTGATTGAAATTCCAGAAACCTCAGATGCCTTATCTCCATTAATTACAACCATTCCATTACAGTT
Organism: Flavobacterium sp.; assembly: GCF_031537875.1. Lineage (GTDB taxonomy): Bacteria > Bacteroidota > Bacteroidia > Flavobacteriales > Flavobacteriaceae > Flavobacterium. Next base: position 45,467 of record NZ_JAVKNB010000007.1, read on the forward strand.
GTTGTCGTATCATATTGCAGTTATGCGAGGGTGTAATGTAGATCAGCCAAGAAATTTGGCTAAGTCTGTTACGGTGGAATAAACCTATATTCATAATTAATAACAAACACAAAAAGCGAGATATTTCTCGCTTTTTGTGTTTGTACTGTATTGCAAATTCTAATTTTTGTTATTTTTCTACTATTTGTTATTTTTTGTTTGTCTCTCTGGGGTTTTTAATTACGTAAGAAACGATTTGTTATTAATAGTTTAATTAAATCGGCTATAGATTAATTATAAATGAGAAGAATTGTTGTTAAATATGAAATTTTTGACCTCTAATTTTAATAATAGCCAAAAATATTTGTATTTTGGTCGCATAAACCAACAAAATTTTAACCAATGAGAGTATACTTACTTTTTTTGACCTTGTTTTTTTGTAGCATTTCATTTGCGCAAAATTCAATTTCAGGTTCTGTTTCAGACAGTAATAATCAACCTATTCCAGGGGCTAATATAAAAGTTACTGGACAAACACAAGGAACAATAACTGACAACGAAGGGAAATTCATCTTGAGTTCGTCTAAAAAATTCCCTTATCAAATCGAAATTACCGCTTTAGGTTTTGGATCTAAAAAAGTAATGGTTTCGTCTTCGAATCAAAAAGTAGTTGTGAAATTACAGGATGAAGAGACTAAATTAAATGAGATTGTGGTTTCTGCTTCAAGAACACCAGAACGTGTTTTAGAATCGCCAGTAACCATTGAAAGAATGGGTATTGCTGACATTAAGAAAACGGCTTCGGCTACTTTTTATGAAGGATTAGAAAACATGAAAGAGGTTCAAATGAACACTAGTAGTATGTCTTTTAAATCAATCAATACAAGAGGTTTTGCTACAGTAGCTAATACTCGTTTCATGCAATTAGTGGATGGAATGGACAACTCTTCTCCTTTGTTGAACTTTGTAATTGGGAACATGATCGGTGTTTCTGAGATTGATGTTCAAAGTGTGGAGTTATTACCTGGGGCATCGTCTGCTTTGTATGGAGCCAATGCTTTTAATGGTATTTTATTTATGAATAGTAAAAGTCCATTTACTAGCGAGGGAGTTAGAGCGTATGCTAAATATGGTCAAACTAGCCAAAAAGCAGCGGGTGTTAATGATTATGTAGATTACGGAATTCGTATGGCAAAAGCGTTCAATCCTTACTTTGCTGCAAAAGCAAATATAACCTTCATGAGAGGAACGGACTGGTACGCTACTAATTATGATGATAAAACGGTTGCGGGAAGAGATAGAAGTAATGTGAATTACGATGGTATCAATGTATACGGTGATGAGGTTTCTACTAATATTAAAGGAGTTGGAAATGCGCTAGCATCTATGGGATTAATTCCAGCAAGTGCTGTTAATTTGTTGCCTAGTTCAAATGTAAGTAGAACAGGGTACAATGAGGTAGATTTGACAGATAATAAAGCAAGTAATGCTAAAATTGATTTCTCTTTACACTTTAGACCTTTCGGAAATGAAAAATTAGAAGTGATTTGGCAAAGTAAGTTTGGTTTCGGAAATGCCGTTTACCAAGGAGCGAATAGATATTATTTGAATGATTTCTTTATGCAACAACATAAATTAGAGTTCAAAGGTAAAAACTTTTTCGTAAGAGGATATACTACTACTGAAGACGGAGGACATTCGTATGACATGTTGTTTACAGGGATTAACATCAACCGTAAATGGAAATCAGATAGTCAATGGTTTGGAGAATATGCAGGAGCTTATATCCAATCTACTTTAGCAGGTATGACTCCTGAAAACGCCAATAAAATTGCAAGAGCTACGGCTGATACCGGTAGATTTTTGCCAGGTACTGCTGAATTCAAAAATGCATTCAATCAAGTAACTAATGAAGCAAGTGTACTTTCAGGTTCTAAATTAGTAGACAACTCTAGAATTTATCATTCAGATGCTAATTACAACTTTAAGGATGTAATCAAATTTGCCGAAATTCAAGTAGGTGGTTCATTCAGACAATACCAGTTGAATTCACACGGTAGAATTTATACAGATGCATCTGGTCCAATTAACTACAATGAATATGGAGCGTATACACAATTAACTAAAAAATTGGTAGACGACAGATTGAAATTTACGGGTTCATTGCGTTATGATAAATCTAAAAACTTTGAAGGTAATTTTTCTCCAAGAGTTTCCTTGGTGTATTCTGCAGGAGAAAGTAGAAAACATAATTTCAGAGCGTCTTTCCAAACTGGATTTAGAAATCCTTCAACTCAAGATCAGTACATCGGATTTAATGTAGGAAGTGCTATTTTGTTAGGATCTGCTCCAGACAACTTGACAAGATATACGGAAACATTGCCTATAGCTACAGCAACAGGGCAATTTTTTGCAGGAGGAACTTCGGTTAATATTACAGGATTGAATGCTTATAATAACTCTTATACTGCTTCTTCTGTTGCTGCTCTTACTGCTTCAGGAAATCCAGCTTTGTTGAAAAAAACAAATTTAGCTTTTGTTAAACCAGAAGCGGTTAAAGCATTAGAGTTAGGATACCGTTCAGTTATTAAAGATCTTTCAGTTGATATCAACGGATACTATAATGTATACAATAACTTCATTGGAAATTTAAATGTGGTAGCTCCATTATATGGAAAAGCGCAAGATGCTCCAAATCCAGCTGGAGGGGCAACCGATTTAGGTACTCAGTCTTTGCATGCACTTCAAAACGGAAATTATAGAGCATTCCAATTGTATACTAATACAGATGTTGAAATTAAATCACTTGGGTTTGGTTTAGGTCTTTCTAAAAAAGTATATAAAGATTTTGAGGCAGGAATCAATTATAACTATGCTGAGTTTAATTTTGATCAAGCTAAAGACCCTAGTTTTAAAGCAGGTTTTAATACACCTAAACATAGAGTAAAAGCTTCTTTTGGAAATGAAAAATTATTTAAAAATTTCGGATTTAACGTAAGTGGAAGATGGAATAGCGAATATTTATGGCAATCTACAATGGTGGATGGTATGATTAAATCAGCAACTGTAATTGATGCACAAGTGAATTATTTGTTACCTAAATTAAAATCGACTCTTAAAATTGGAGCGGCTAATATTGGTGGAAAAGAATATACTCAAGTGTTAGGTGCAGGTGCTATTGGTCAACAATACTTTGCTTCATGGACAATCAATCCGTAATTGGTTACTAATTAAAAAAATACAATCATGATAAAAAATTTCAAGTGGCTAGTATTGGTTTCGTTGACCTTTGTAGCGTGTACTAATAATGATGATACTACAGTTGTAGAAGAACCTGTTGTTGCAGGTTCGGCAAATTTTACTAAATATGTTGCTTTAGGAGATTCTTTTGCGGCAGGATATAGTGATGGAGCGCTTTTTAAAACAGGTCAAGAAGGATCATATCCAAATATTTTGTCACAACAATTTGCAGCCGCTGGTGGAGGGGATTTTAAAATTCCTTTTACTTCGGATAATATTGGAGGATTACTTCTTGGAGGAAATGTAATTGCAGCGCAACGTTTGTATTTTAACGGGTCGGCTCCAGTATCGGTTTCTGGCGCTCCAACTACAGAAGTAAGTACAAAAGTTACAGGTCCATTTAATAATTTAGGAGTTCCTGGAGCTAAAAGTTATCATTTAGTTGCTGCTGGTTACGGGAACGTAGCTGGAGTAGCTGGAGGATTGGCTAACCCTTATTTTGCTCGTTTTTCAACTTCTGCAACTACTACGGTTTTAGCAGATGCATTGGCACAGTCTCCAACTTTCTTTTCTTTATGGATTGGTGGTAATGATGTGTTAGGGTATGCAACATCTGGAGGTGTTGGTGTAAACCAAACAGGAAATAATAATGCAGCAACGTATGGTTCAAACGATATTACAGATCCGGGCGTTTTTGCGTATGTGTATAATGCTTTAATTACAAATTTAACGGCTAATGGCGCTAAAGGTGTTGTGGCAAACTTACCATATGTTTCTACTCTACCATATTTTACAACAGTTCCTTACAATCCACTGAGTGTTTCAGTATTAGGTTCTGGTAATACGGCAGTAGGACAAGCTACAATTTCAGCTTTGAACACGCAATTGTATGGCCCTTTAAAATCGGCATTAACCTATTTAGGTGCGGGAGATAGAATTAATTTATTGTCTACAACTGCTTCTAATCCTTTATTAATTAAGGACGAATCAATAACTAATTTATCCGTACAATTAACAGCAGTTTTAACACCTACATTGGGTGCTCAAAACGCTGCTTTTTACGGTGCAGTGTATGGTCAAGCACGTCAAGCTAAAGCAACGGATTTAGTGTTGTTGCCAACACAGTCTGTTATTGGAGCAGCTCCAACTGCAACCAACTCGGGATTAGGAATGGCTCCGCCGTCTCCATTAAATAAATTTGGTATAACTTTCCCATTGCAAGACGCACATGTTTTAATTCCATCTGAAGCAGCCGAAATTAAAATTGCAACTGATGCCTACAATGCAAGTATTAGAGCAATTGCTGATTCAAAAGGATTGGCTTTTGTAGATGCTAAAGCAATTATGGATAAATTGTCAACTACAGGAATAGTAAGTAATAACTTCACAATGAATTCAATATATGTTACAGGTGGTTCTTTCTCACTTGACGGAGTTCATCCAAGTCCAAGAGGGTATGCTTTAATCGCCAATGCATTTATTGATGCCATTAATGCTAAATATTCTTCTACTTTGAAGAAAGTTGATTTAGGGAAATATAGAATTTTATATCCTTCAAGTTTATAGTTGAAATAAACTATTCATATTTAAATAACAAGCCATCACATTTTTATGTGGTGGTTTTTTATTTACAACTAAATTTATCCTGATTTTTTTAAAAAAAATTATTGATTTTATATTTTAAAAATTATCTTTGCACTCTGTAAAAAGTATTTAATCGAGAGCTTTCGATTAAGTCAATTTCATAAACCTAAATAGCTATTTAATAAATACATAAGTAATGTCTAAAGTAATAGGAAAAGTTGCCCAAATCATTGGTCCAGTAGTTGATGTTGTTTTCAACGGTAAAGATGTTGAACTTCCAAAAATTTATGATTCGTTAGAAATCACAAGAAAAGATGGAACTATCTTGGTTCTAGAAGTACAATCACACATTGGTGAAAATACCGTTCGTACCATTTCGATGGACTCAACAGATGGTTTGAGTAGAGGTTATGAAGTAGTAGGTACAGGAAATCCAATCCAAATGCCAATTGGTCCAGACGTTTACGGACGTTTATTCAACGTAATTGGAGATGCAATTGACGGTTTAGGAAACTTGCCTAAAACAGGAGAAAATGGTTTGTCTATCCATAGATCAGCTCCAAAATTCGAAGATTTATCAACTTCTTCTGAAGTTTTATTTACAGGAATCAAAGTAATCGATTTGATTGAGCCTTATGCAAAAGGAGGAAAAATTGGATTGTTTGGTGGTGCTGGAGTAGGTAAAACAGTATTGATTCAAGAGTTGATCAACAATATTGCAAAAGGTCACGGTGGACTTTCAGTATTCGCAGGAGTAGGTGAAAGAACACGTGAAGGGAATGACTTGCTTCGTGAGATGTTAGAGTCAGGAATTATCAAATACGGAGAAGATTTCATGCACTCTATGGAAAATGGAGGATGGGATTTGTCTAAAGTAGATATGCCAGGAATGAGAGAGTCAAAAGCTACTTTCGTTTTCGGACAAATGAATGAGCCACCAGGAGCTCGTGCTCGTGTAGCACTTTCTGGATTATCTATCGCTGAATATTTCCGTGATGGAGCTGGATCTGATCAAGGTAAAGACGTATTGTTCTTCGTGGATAATATCTTCCGTTTTACACAAGCAGGTTCTGAGGTATCAGCACTTTTAGGTCGTATGCCATCTGCGGTAGGATACCAACCAACATTAGCAACTGAAATGGGAGCTATGCAAGAGCGTATCACATCTACAAATAAAGGATCTATTACTTCTGTACAAGCGGTTTACGTTCCTGCGGATGACTTAACTGACCCGGCACCAGCAACTACATTTGCTCACTTAGATGCAACTACTGTATTGTCTCGTAAAATTGCTGAGTTAGGTATTTATCCAGCGGTTGACCCATTGGATTCTACTTCAAGAATTTTAACTCCACAAATTTTAGGTGATGAGCATTATGATTGCGCACAAAGAGTAAAAGAAATTCTTCAAAAATACAAACAATTACAAGATATCATCGCAATCCTTGGTATGGAGGAATTATCTGAAGAAGATAAATTAGCCGTATCTAGAGCGCGTCGTGTTCAACGTTTCTTATCTCAACCATTCCACGTTGCTGAGCAATTTACAGGAATTCCAGGGGTATTAGTTGACATTAAAGATACTATCAAAGGATTTAACATGATTATTGATGGTGAATTAGATCACTTGCCAGAAGCTGCTTTCAACCTTAAAGGAACAATTGAGCAAGCTATCGAAGCTGGAGAGAAAATGTTGGCAGAAGCGTAATTTGGTTGTTGGTTGACGGTTATTGGTTGTTACATTTTCAGCCATCAACTATCAACTATCAACTATTAACTAAAAAAAAATGATTTTAGAAATAGTATCACCAGAAGCAAAATTATTTTCAGGAGAGATTACTTCATTATACCTACCAGGTGTCGATGGAGATTTTCAAATCTTGAATAATCACGCGCCGATTGTTTCTTTGCTTAAAAAGGGGACTGTTAAAATTGCAGCACCAAGTTTTAATCTTTCTAAAGAAGCAGCATCTAAATTAACGAAAGTGAATGACCAATTGTATACTTTATCAGTTGAGTCTGGAACAATCGAAATGAAAGACAATAAAGTAATTCTATTAGCTGACTAATACGAATTGGATTGTATAAAAAAAGCCTAACATTTGTTAGGCTTTTTTGTTTTTAATTAGTGCTATTTTTGAGTACAATAATTTTTATTGTGTTTTCCTGCAATGACCAAGGCTCCTGCTACTAAAACCAGGTTTTTGATAATGTATTGGCCTACTAAAGTTGGTCGATATGGAAAAGTATCAAAACAGGCATCAGTTAATATAAAAAGCGGAAATAGGGTAGCAATCATGTGCAATAACAACAACAAAATGGTTATTGGGACAAATCGTTTTATTAATAGCCCCAATCCAATTGTTACTTCACAGATTCCAAGTACAGGAATAAATATTTGGGGCTGGAACCAAAAAACGGTATGTTCTACTAAATCTCCCGCAGGACTTAGCCCAATTATTTTTAAACCTCCAAACCAAATGTAAACAATCGCCAAAGCAATACGCATAATTACAATGCTGTATTTTTCTATTTTTTCACTGAATGAAAAGTAAAAAGTGTTGAAAATATTTGTCATAATATTCTTGATTTAGTATTGGTACTTAATTTATTCAGCTCCGTCAACTCGAGCTCTTGCAACGGCAAATCCTCCAACAGTTTCTCCTAATAACAATCCTTTTTCACAATCACTTCTATAATGAATGGCTCCAAACAAACGAGAGTTAGATGCATCTTTTGCCAACGCTTTGAATTCTTCTGTTTTTGCAGGAATTATATGAGATAATACGGTGGCTGCTGCTCCACTAAAAGTAGAGTGTCCTGAAACATAGGCTGGAAAATTTGGAATTCCTGTCAGTGTTTTAATCGAAGGATCTACTTGTGATGGTCTTGGATTAAAGTAGTAGTATTTGGCATCCCAACAACTAATAGCCGCATCCATCAAAGAAAGGTTCAATAGCGCCAAATTTCTTGCCCAACGTACTTCACTGTAATTTTGTGGTACAAAAGCATCAGCTGCTATAGCATTCCAATGCCCCGGTGGAGTATAAGTTCCTACTCCGTCAGCCCAAAAGCTTACAATTTCCATTTCTTTTCTAGTAGCATTTTTGCTAAAATTTTTCACTTCTGCTACTTCATTAGCAAATTGTGTTGATTTTGTTGATGGGGGTGGAACTGGGCGACTTGCTAATACATCAGAAGACGACATTAAGAACGAACGAACACTTCCAAATAGAGGCAACATAGGCGGTCTAATAGGCAAATCTAAAGATAACCAAGGGGTTTCTCCAGTAGCACTTGTTTGTGTTTGTAGTTGTGTCCAAATGGTTTGATTTCCACCCGCAGCTCCCATTCCGTCACCCGCAGCTCTAGTAATGTATTTAGCTGCAATTTTTCGACCTAAAATGATTCCGGCATCTACGTCACTGCGCACATTGGCACCACTAATGATTCGGTATAATTTTTCTTCTTCGGCTTTGCCATCAATATAGGCAATTTCTGTAGGGAACAATAATTTCAATAATTCAACTGTAACACCAGCTAATACACCATCTTCTGATGGATACGAAGGCATTCCATTTTTTGGAACCAATACGTTCAAAGTATTGTCTGCTACATAAGGAGCGACTCTATTGTACAATCTTTTATAATGCCAAGTAGCTACCAAAGCATCGTATTGTGCCGCACTCACATAAGCGTACGCACGCGCTGCATAAGGAGGATTAGAAAATGGAAATTCTGGATTGGCAAATGGATTGGCAGATGAAGGTGTAGGATACGTTCCATCTGCATTTTGATACGGCGGACGATTGTGTTTAGCCACTAACGTACGCATAATTTCGTTCCAACGCAAAACACTTCCTGCACTCCAGTATTTAATGATGGCTTTTTGTTCATCAGTGATATTGGCTTGGTAGCTTTTAATTTCGTTTAATTCTCGCGTAAAAGAAGCATTAGTTGTTGCTACAGGAGCGTCTAAGCTGAATTCGTCTGGAGCGCTAAGTAAAATAGGTCTCCAAGTACCTGCGAGATTATCATTATTTGATGGAATTAGCATTGGATAACTTTCAGAACGATCGTAAATATCATTACTGCAAGAAGAAAGTATGGCTAATGAGATAAGGCTTAAAAAAGTTGCAACTATATTTTTCATTTTATTTTTTATTGAAGTTGATGATATAAAAAAGTCCTGCATAAACGGCATTGGTTTGCCCTACGTTGCGGCCGTCCAATACACGATTGAATCCACCCACAAGAGAAAGCGCTTCTTTTTTAGGGAAGGTATATTTGGTATGTACACCCACTTTAACGGCATTCATAGTATTGCTAGGAAAAGGCATATTGTTTTGTGTAATATCAAATCCGCCTTGGGTTACTTGGTTGTCCACAATCGCCTCAGCAATCAAACGACTAGAACGATATCCCATTCGGAAATTGACATTAATAACATCTGGCATCGCCACTTCATTAGAATAAATCATTTCGTTTGTAAAGTAAGCATTACGGTCTATTGTAATTTTAGCACGTTTTAAATACGCTCCAGAAAGAGTAGTGAAAAAATGTCCTTTTTGGTAGTCTCCCATCAAACGGAAAGTACCTGTTCTACTTTGTGATCCAATACTCAATGGTAAATAGTCAGCAACATAGTTGGTTGTTGGAATCGAAATCCCTGCAATAGTGTATAAAGAATAAGTCGCATCTCCAATCGTTTTTTCAATAGGCATGTATTTTACCGTTGCCGAAAAGTCTTGCAATCCATTTTGTCCTTTTAAGGTACCTGCAGAAGCTTTGGTAGTAATATAAGGCAAGCTCACAATAACATTCAATTTATCAGAAACCCCATAGTTAGCATTTACGCTAATATTGTTATTTGAAACAGTTCCTAAATTTTGATTGTCTCTCTTGAAACTGCCTTCCCAGTAATTGTCCCAAGCACTGTATTGATAGACCGCACCGGTACAAAGTTGTTTTTTACTCATCATAATACCGTCAATTTCGGTTTGAGCATTGGCAAATAAAGAACCTAATAATAGGCAACAGAAGTAAATTTGTTTCATTTGTGAATATAGTTTAGTTGTATAATTTTTATTTATTAATGTGTTACACTCATTTTCATGGTGTTGTGAAGACTAAAACGATAGGTGTAACCAAGGTTGATTGAGTAGTCAGCAAAAGCAGCATCTCCTTGAACATGAACGTAATTTGCTGGATTAGCAATTCGTGCATTTTGAATGTTTTGATCAGCAATGTCAGCAGCACTTTGAATTCTGTTTTTTACAAAATTATAAGGAACAAATAATGTGATACCATGTTTTCCTTTACGGTATGAAATTCCAGACTCTACAGCAATAACATACCCAGGTCTTCTATAAGCTACTTGACCACCAATGGCGTCGTAAGCAGGAATACCTTCAATTCTGCCCGCTAGAGAAACACTTAAATTATTTTTTTTGTCTACCGTTGTCATCATTCCAGCTCTACCAAAATATTGATCTGGGCAAGCGTAAACATTATATCCTTCCAAGCCTAATTTAGCAGCTGATTTGAAAGTTCCGTTAGATTCTCTTGGGTTGAATAAATAATACCCATTGGCAAACCCATACAGTTTTCCAGTTAATTTACGAAATCCTTGAAATTCTAATGAAAATCCTACACCTCCATCTCCAGGTTGAATTGCTTGATCCATCACTACATTTTGTATGGTTCCATTAGCTTGAGGCGCATCGTCCGTTTTGTTGTGGCTACCAGTGTTTAGTTTAACACCTACACCCACCATGATGTTTCCTTTTTCTGCTTTTTTAGGGTCAAAAATCCAATAGTTAGCGCTTAATCTAACGTCAGCAAACCCCTGTGCATATACGCTATATCTAAATATTTTGGCAGTTGGACTGGTTTGGTTTAGTACTTGAGATCTTTCGTTATTTACATACGGAATAGTAGCATTCAATTGTAGTCGGTCTGTTGCACCATACGAAACTGTGAAATCGGCAGCGTGAGAGTAAATATTTACTGCGTTTCCTAAAGAATTACCATTGGCATCAACTCCTCCACCCGTTGTTTGGCGTTGTGGTTGTTCTTCTGTTCCAATAAAGTGTCTCCATGAATGAAAATAGCGATAGTTAGCTCCTACTTGAAATTCGCCTTTTTGCAAATTATACGAATTAGTTGAACATAGACTAAGTCCTCCCATTTGTCGAACGGCAACACAGCCTTGAGCGTTTGTTTTTTCGACAGAAAAAGTAGTTAGAATTACTGTTAATAAAATAAATACGCGATTTAAGAAAGTATAATTTTTCATTGTTTAGTTAAATATTGATATAAATTAGTTGAATTTCTTCTTTAAAAAGAAATTCAAAAAGCACTAAATCAACCCTTGATTGTAAGGTTGGTCTAATTGATTTTTTTTTGGGATGCCCAAAAAAATAATTTAATAATTAGTAATAGGATAAAATAAAAGGATGAATGTATCTTAATCAATAAGATAATTCGAACTATTTCTAAACAACAGCGTATAAATTTTGAATGAATAAGGGTTTGCCAACTATGCAATCGATAGCTAAACAAAACCATAAGTAGAATATTAGTTCAACGCACTAATACATACTTTATCTTCAAAACGAAGGGTTTTTAGAATAGGAGATTAAATAAAATCTGGAGGGGAATACGGTAACGAGAGATGGCCTGGATTGGTAAATTCAGTGCCATTGGTAGAAAATAATTCAGTAGAAGCAATTGCTTTAGTTCGCACAGGAATGCTAACTTCAGGTTGGTCTACATAATCTTTAATGAAAGATTTTAATAATTTTTTTACTGGCGATTCTTTTGATGAACCACTATTGAATAATTGACTATCCACAATATCATTCAAATCTTTACCCACAGTGTTTTCTTTACTATTAGGAAGGTAGTATAAGCTCAAAACATTGTCTTTGACTTGTTTTTTAAAGATGTGATAGCTTTTGTTATTGATGATAACATCTTCATTTACTTCTTCAAATTCGGTATCATCAGCAAACGAATATAAAGAAGCATTTAATCGCATAACACGAAAATCAGTATGGGTTGTTTTTTCCATACGCGCTACCCATGCTTGCTGTTCTTGGTACGCAAACATTAAATAGTAACCTATCATATTGTAGAATAAAGTTACGATTAAAAAAAGGGTGGCAATTCTTTTCATCGATGTCGAAAGTAGAAAACTATTCGGTTGACACCTTAACCAAAGGTTTGATTTTAACTTTTTTTTAACAAATGTTAGTGAATTCGAAAATCGAAACCGATTTCGATTTTCAAAGCAATCAAGTTTCTAAACGACGAAAAACCAAAAGACCAAAAAATTCCCTTATTTTTGTGATGTATGAAAAAGTTGCCTGAAATCCTTTCCAATAAATTAGCACTTCGCTTGCAAAACAATGCACTAAGGCAGTTGCCTAAAGCAACTAATTTAATTGATTTTGCCTCGAATGATTATTTGGGTTTTTCCAATTCTCAATCTATTTTTGAGGAGACACATCAGTATTTAGTGGCGAATAACCAAATACAAAATGGAGCAACTGGTTCTCGATTGCTTTCGGGGAATCATTCTGTTTATCAAGAAGCAGAAAGATTAATTACTCAGTTTCATCAATCACCTGCAGCATTAATTTTCAATTCGGGTTACGATGCCAATGTGGGATTTTTTAGTGCCGTTCCTCAAAAAGGAGATTTGATTTTGTTTGATGAACTGTGTCACGCATCGATCCGGGATGGAATCCAATTGTCTAATGCAAAAGCGTATAAATTCCAACATAACGATTTGGAGGATTTGGAACGATTGCTTATTCGATATCCAGACACTACTATTTATATTGTTACCGAATCGGTTTTTTCGATGGATGGTGATACACCAAATTTGGAAGAATTAGTTCGACTTGCCGAAAAATACAATAGTTATGTCGTGGTAGATGAGGCACATGCTCTAGGGGTATTTGGCGAAAAAGGAGAGGGATTAGTACAAAGCTTACAACTACAAGATATTGTTTTTGCCCGAATTATGACTTTTGGTAAAGGATTAGGTTGTCATGGAGCCGCTATTTTAGGGAGTGAGGACTTGAAAAGTTATTTGGTCAATTTTGCCCGAAGTTTTATTTATACCACAGGACTTTCACCGCATTCAGTGGCGACTATTGTAACAGCTTATAAGCACTTAGAAAAAGCGACTGACAATCAACAACAATTAAAAAATAATATCGCTCATTTCAATCAGGAAAAGAATCGATTGAGTTTAAAACCACTTTTTGTCCGTAGTAAATCGACCATTCAATCCGTTATAATTCCAGGGAATGAAAGAGTCAAAAGTATTGCTCAACAACTTCAAGGGAAAGGATTTGATGTGAAACCTATTTTATCTCCCACTGTTCCCGAAGGACAAGAACGCTTGCGATTTTGTTTGCACAGCTTCAATTCGGAGAAAGATATATCTGAAGTGTTACAATTGTTGAGTACTTTTGTTTTTGGCCACGGATAAAACGGATTTTACAGATTTACACAGATCATTATGTCTACATTATTACACAAAAGAATTACAGACGCAGTTTTAAAAATATACTTTGATGTATATAATCAACTTGGATCTGGTTTTCTTGAAAAGGTTTACCAAAATGCAATGTATTTCGAATTAAAGGATAAAGGTTTTAAAGTAGAAGCTCAAAAGCAAATTAAAGTGTATTTCAGGAAACAACTCGTTGGGGAGTATTTTGCTGATTTAATTGTTGAAGACAAAGTTATTGTTGAATTAAAAGCAACTGAATTACTGATGAATGCTCATGTAGCACAAACATTGAATTATTTAAAAGCAACAGAAATTGAAGTCGGGTTATTGTTGAATTTTGGTGACGAACCTGAATTCAAACGTATGATATATACAAACGACAGAAAAATTAATTTAAAAAATCAGCGATAATCAGTTCTATCCGTTTTATCCGTGGTTAATATGAAATTATTTATAACAGGCATTTCGACCGATGTAGGCAAAACCGTTGCCTCTGCAATAATTGTGGAAGCACTCCAAGCCGACTATTGGAAACCTATTCAAGCGGGTGATTTGGGCCATTCAGACACGCATAAAGTACAATCTTTGATTACCAATACGCAGTCTCAATTTCACACCAATAGTTATGCGTTGCAAACACCTGCAAGTCCACATTTAGCCGCTGCAAAAGACGGTATAACAATTGATTTGAACCAAATTAAAGAACCTCAGACTACTAATCATTTGGTTATCGAAGGAGCAGGAGGGATTTTGGTTCCGCTGAACGATACGGAATCTGTGGCGGATATTATTCAACCCGATTATAAAGTGATTGTGGTCTCGCGTCATTATTTAGGAAGCATCAATCATACATTATTGACAGTAGAGGCTTTGCAAAATAGAAAAATACAAGTCGCAGGAATTATTTTTTCTGGCGAAGAAAATACAAGTTCGGAACAGATTATTTTGAATAGAACAGGAGTGATATGTATTGGTCGAATAGGTGAAGAACCGTATTTCGATACCAATGTAATTGTAGAATACGCCGATTTGTTTCGAGAAAACCTTTTGAAAATTCAATAGATAAATCAATTTATGAGCTTAACCGAAAAAGACAGTCAATATCTTTGGCACCCGTACACGCAGCACAAAACAGCCTCGGCCCCTATTGCAATAACAAAAGGGAAAGGCGCTTTGTTGTGGGATGAAAACGGCAAAGAATATATTGATGCTATTGCGTCGTGGTGGGTCAATCCCTACGGGCATTCCAACAAGTACATTGCTGAGGCAATCTACAAGCAATTGACTACTTTGGAACACGTACTTTTTGGTGGATTTACACATGAACCCGCTGTAGTGTTGGCTGAAAAATTGATGGCTATTTTACCCCAAAACCAACAGAAATTATTCTTTTCAGATAACGGTTCGACAGCAGTAGAAGTGGCAATTAAAGTCGCTTTACAGTATTTTTTCAATAAAGGAGAAAAGAAAACCACCATAATTGCTTTTGAAAATGCCTTTCATGGCGACACTTTTGCGGCTATGGCTGCCAGTGGTATTTCCTTTTACACCTTGGCTTTTCAGTCAATGATGATAGATGTGGTACGAATTCCTGTACCTGTTGTTGGACAAGAAAAAGCGAGTTTTGATGCTTTGGCAAAAGCCATAAAAGAGCATAATTGTGCGGGATTTATTTACGAGCCTTTGGTGCAAGGTGCGGCGGGAATGGTCATGTATGAACCTGCTGCATTAGATACTTTAATCCGAATGTGTAAAGACAATAATGTTTTGACGATTGCTGATGAAGTAATGACTGGTTTTGGCAAAACGGGTAAAACTTTTGCCACCGATTATTTAGTAGAACAACCCGATATGATGTGCTTGTCGAAAGCTTTAACAGGCGGGACTATTCCGATGGCAATCACGACTTTTACTCAAGAAATTTTTGAGGCATTTTATGACGAAGATATTAATAAAGCCTTGTTTCACGGACATACGTTTACAGCGAATCCAACAGGTTGTGCAGCAGCTTTGGCTAGTTTGGAATTGTTACAAACTCCCGAAATGCAAGCCAATATTTCGCGTGTAAATGCCAATCATTTGGCTTTTCAAAACCGAATTCAAACGCATTCAAAAGTAGTTACTACCCGTGTTTTAGGGGTTATTTTTGCTTTGGAAATCAAAACCGAATCTGCCGCGAGTTATTACGGAAATTTGCGTAATAAACTCTATAATTTCTTTATTGAAAACGGTGTTATTTTACGCCCAGTAGGCAATATTGTGTACATTTTGCCTCCATATATTATTACGGACGAACAATTGGAAAAAGTCTATCAAGTGGTCGAAAATGCTCTTGAAATAGTGTAATTTTGCATAAAAATATTCCTTTGTCACAAACGATCTCCATAACCGCCATTGCTTCTGTTTCTCCTTTAGGGAATGAATCGGATACGATTTGGACGAATTATCAAAATCCCAATACTTGTTTTCAAACTCGTTTTTTGGATCATAAAGATACTTTAGTAGCGCCTTTGGATGCTGATTCTAAGGAAGAGATTGACGCTTTGAGACAATCCGATAGTAAGTATAAATTTTTAGATAATTCCGTTTTGTATGCAATGTTGGCTTCGCGCAAAGCCATTGCAAAAGCGGGTTGGACGACTAATGATATTTTCGGAATTAATGTGGGTTCCTCTCGTGGAGCGACCGATTTATTTGAACAACATTTTCAGGAATACATCACAACAGGCAAGGCACAAACTTTGGCTTCGCCTACGACTACTTTAGGGAATATTTCGTCTTGGATTGCTCATGATTTACAAAGTTCCGGCCCTGAAATTTCGCATTCTATTACTTGTTCGACAGCGTTACACGCGATTTTAAATGGTGTGGCTTGGTTGCGTTCAGGAATGGCAGATAAGTTCTTAGTTGGAGGTAGCGAAGCGCCTTTGACTGATTTTACGATTGCTCAAATGCGCGCTTTAAAAATTTATTCCAGAAGTGAAGAAGAGTACCCCAATCGCGCTTTGGATTTAGATAAAACGCAAAACACGATGATTTTGGGTGAGGGCGCGGGTGTTTGTTGTTTGGAGATTGGGAAAAAAGAAAATGCGTTGGCTTTTATAGAAGGCATTGGCTATGCTACCGAAATTTTAGAACACAATATTTCCATTTCAGCCGAAGCCGATTGTTTCCAAAAATCAATGAAAATGGCTTTGGCCAATACTGATTTGTCCGAGGTCGATGTCATTGTAATGCACGCGCCAGGCACTATTAAAGGTGATTTGACAGAATATAGAGCTATTGAAAAAGTATTTGGAGACAACCGTCCCTTATTGACCACTAACAAATGGAAAATAGGACACACTTTTGGTGCTTCGGGGATTTTGAGTTTGGAGTTGGCTATTTTAATGCTGCAACACAATCAATTTGTGGGCGTTCCTTTTGCGAAAGCGCAAACACCAACAAAACCCATTCGAAAAGTATTAGTGAATGCTGTTGGTTTTGGAGGAAATGCAGTGAGTATTTTGTTGAAAGCAAAATCTCTATAAGTCTATATAATTACTTCAAATTTGAATTCCTATAATAAATCGTAATTTTTTATATTTACAAGAAGTATTATTTTCAAGTGTTTTTTTAAATTGTTTTACTTATAAAATAACAATAAAAATCTAATCTAAATGGAAACTTATTTAATAAATGAATCAATTGAAAAAGAGAGGATTCAATTGGACTTTCATCAATCTTTAGTTCATTATAGATTTTCTATTATACTATTATTGGTATCAATATTTAGTATAACAAATGGTTTGCAGAATGTCTCAACAATAGATTTTGACCTGAATAATTTTCAAACTAAAATTAGTTTCTTTTTTGTAATCGTATGCTTGATTAGTTTTTTTTATCAACGTAATCGACTAAAACTTATATCTGTCGAAACTAACGAAGATGGTAACTTTTTAATTGAAAGAATAAAAGAACTAGCAAAACAGAAAAATTGGAGTATTCAATCGGCAAGTCATAATTATTTAATATTAAACACAAAGCGTTCGTTTCCAGTTTCAAGATTGTTTATTTCTGAAAGTGGTGGAGAAAACATTTATGTTTTTTACAAATCAAATAGAATATTAGTTAGAAGTATTTTTGATTTTAAAAAAAGTAATGGTTTTGTAGTGTCAAAAGGGGAAAATAATCAAAATGAAACATCTATTTTTTTGAAGATAAATACTAAATAACATAAAATTCATCCAAAAAATATTATTAAACACTGGTCGTTTTGGTGGTAATGCAGTGAGTATTTTGTTGTTCTTTTAGTCTAAGCTTGTTATAGACTAATTTTTTCCAGCTTCTAATTCCTTCACTTTCTCGTACACTAAGTTATTTTCGTAGCCTTTTCGTAATAAGAAATCACAACATTTTTTACGTTTTTTAAGTCCGTTTGATTCTTTAATGGAATGCCAATTTCTTTCGGCTAGTGCATTAAAATTAGTATCGTATTCTTCAGCGGTAATTTCTTTGAGTGCCAAATTGATATTGTAGGTCGAGATGTTTCTAAATTTTAATTCGTTTACGATGCGCACTTTTCCCCAAAATTTAATGCGGTGTTTGCCTCTTGCGAAACTACAAGCAAAACGACTTTCGTTAAGATAATTTTCTTGGATTAAATGAGCCAATATCTCGTCGATTTCATTCGAATCCATTTTCATGGTGCGTAACTTTTGTACCACTTCGTCGTGGCAACGCTCCTGATAGGCACAGAAATGTTCTATTTTATGAATCGCTTCTTTAACGGAATTGACTTCGCTCATTGAGGTAGTTTTTATACTCGAAAAGTAAGTCTTTAATTTGAATTAAAAAACCTTCATTTTATTAAAAATCACTAAAAGTGGGTATTTCAAATCCAATTATTTAAGGCTAAGTTTGTGATTACTAGTTGAATTAGTACTTAAAAATCATAATTTAAAGCGCCCCCTTTATGTTATTCTTTATCCCAATTACATCCAGAAATAGGATAGTTTTTGTACTATTCTTTTTTCTTTCCTGTTTTGGCTACAGCCAAGAGGTACAAGTCGATCCTAAATTCAATTCCTACGATGATGGTCTTTTAGGCGATGGATTTGACGGAACTGTTAGAACCCTTTCTATTCAAAATGATGGAAAACTCATTGTGGGTGGCGAATTTCTAAATTACAATGGGAGCACAACCCCTTACCTTTGTCGATTACAAACGGATGGGTCTAAAGATGCAGGATTTAATCTAGGAGCTGCTTTTAATGGGAAAATTTATGCTTCGGTAATTCAAGCTGACGGCAAAATTATTGTAGCAGGAGCTTTCACAACCTATAACGGAATTCCGGCAGGGCGTTTGGTTCGTTTAAACATTGATGGTTCGAGAGATATTTCTTTTGATACAACAATCGCCGTAAGTAGTGGTACTGTTTATGGCTTGGCTTTGCAATCTGATGGAAAATTGATTGTTGTAGGAAGTTTTACCAAATACAATGGCACTACCGCAAACAGAATAGCGAGATTGAATTCAAATGGCGAATTAGACACCAGTTTTGTTACAGGGACTGCTGCAACTAGTACAATTGATGATGTGGTCATTGCTCCCGATGGTAAAATAGTGCTTTCGGGAACGTTTAGTGCATTCAATGGCAATTCTAATTATTCAAAATTAGTTCGTTTGAATGCCGGTGGAAGCATTGACACTACATTTTCAATAGGAACTGGATTTGATGATATTGTTGAAGCAATTGCTATTCAGCCAGACGGTAAAATTATAGTTGGCGGTAGCTTTTTGAATTACAAAGGCACTTCACAAAGCCGAATCGTTCGCCTAAACACTAATGGTACTGTTGACTCAAGCTTTCTTTCTGGAACAGGGTTTAATGATGGTGTGGTACACACTATTCAAATTACTTCTGCCGGAATTCTTGTTGGAGGCAATTTTAGTGATACATATAAAACGAGTGATGTTAATCGTTTAGTGTTATTAAATTCCAATGGGACTATAAATTCTAATTTTGATATTGGAGCAGGACCTTCTTCGGCTACGATATACACTTTATGTGAATCCAGTGACAGCTTTTTTGTAGGTGGATCTTTTTCTGTTTTTGATGATTTGAAACAAGGTAAATTGGCTAAAATCAGTATTACAGGCGAATTGGATTCTGGTTATTTGACTGCTGGTGTAGGATTTGATAAAGCTGTCGAGAAAGTTATTCCGTTGACCGATGGGAGCTTCATTACTTTTGGAAGTTTTACTCAATTTAACGGACAACCAATTAATAATATTGTTAAGCTTACTCCTAAAGGCGAGTTAGATAACTCTTATAACCTTAATCAAACTGGTGCAGATAATACAGTGAAAGAAGTTTTGGTTCAACCCGACGGGAAATTCTTGGTGGCGGGAAATTTTACGAAATACAATGGGGTTTCAAATAAACGCTTAGTCCGGTTGAATTCCAATGGAACCATAGATACTTCGTTGAATATTGGAACAGGTTTTAATTACACGGTCTATTCCATCGCATTACAGCCTGATGGTAAAATTATTGCAGCAGGAAGTTTTACTTCTTATAAAGGTATGACTGTCAAAAAAGTGATTCGGTTGCTTTCTAATGGCGATTTGGATAGTAGTTTCAATATTGATACAAACCTAAATAACACGCCTAATTTAGTATTGCTTCAACCAGATGGGAAGATTTTAGTGGGCGGAGATTTTACTACTTTTAACGGAGTTGCTTCAAATAAATTAGTTCGATTGAATTCAGAAGGATCTGTGGATACGAGTTTTTCTGTAGGAACTGGGTTTGATGGAAAAGTCTACGCCTTTACTTTGCAAAAGGATAACAAAATTCTTGTTGGAGGTTCGTTTTCTAATTATAATGGGCAACCCAATAAACGAATTCTACGTCTCAATTCTGACGGAAGCCAAGACAGTTCGTTCAATTCAGGTTCGGGATTTAGTAACGGAATTGTACGTTCTATTCTTTTACAATCCAATGGGAACATACTTGTTGGAGGTTCATTTTCTAGTAAATACAATGGTATAAATGTAAAGCGAATGCTGCGATTATTACCCAATGGGAGTTATGATACCTCTTTTCCGATTGTACTCAATGGAGAACTCAAATCACTTGGTTTGGTTCCAGGAGGAGCCATAATTGGAGGGAATTTTAATTCGGTCTCGGGAATTTCGAAGCATCGAATCGCCAAATTATTATTTTGCCAAGACGGAACGGTTTGGGATAGCTTGACTTGGAGTAATGGTATGCCAACAATTGATAAAGCAGTTGTTTTTAATGCCAATTTTGATATTATGGCTGATACCAAAGCGTGTTCCTGTGTGGTCAATTCAGGAAAAACACTAAAGGTAAAAAATGCAGCTACTTTAGAATTAGTTTCCAATTATTCGGGTGCCGGAAAATTAGTTTTTGAAAACAATTCCTCTTTATATCAATCGGATGATTTGGTTGTGAATACAGGAAGTATTGAGTTCAATAGAAAGACAACTCCTATTCGGAAATCAGATTATACGTATTGGTCTTCGCCAGTAGCAGGTCAGCAATTAAATGTACTTGCTCCTGATTCCCCTTCGGATCGTTTTTATTCTTTTGATGCGAATTCCAATAATTGGCTCAAAGAATCAAATAGTGCTGCTATGGTGGTTGGTAAAGGGTATATTCTTCAAGCACCACAAACTTTTTCAGAAACGATACCAACGGTTTTTGAGTCGGTTTTTTCTGGGATACCCAATAATGGTTTTATCACTATTCCGATTGCTAAAAATGCAACGCCAAATCTAATTGGAAATCCCTATCCTTCGGCCATAGATGCGGATGCGTTTATTTTGGAAAACCAAAGTATATTGCAAGGCAGCTTGTATTTTTGGACACACAATACTCCAATTGCCAACGGCCAATATACATCGGATGATTATGCCGTCTATACTATTTTGGGAGGCGTCGGAACTTCGTCAATAAGTATGGGAGTAAATAATGAAAAACCCAATGGCAAGATTGCTGCTGGACAAGCATTTTTTGTTTTAGGTGCAAATCCAGAAGGGGGGAATGCTATTTTTAAAAATGAAATGCGTTTAAAAGGACAAAATAATTTATTTTTTAAAAGTAGTCTAGCTCAAAAAACAACCACTTCTTCTAGTATTGAAAAGCATCGATTTTGGCTCAATTTATCCAACAAACAAGGAATGTTTAAACAAATTTTAATAGGGTATGTGACAGGAGCTACTAATGAAAAGGATATTTTGTTTGATGGAGTTGCTTTAGACGGCAACGAATGGTTGGATTTTTATAGTCTGGATGGAGAGGTTAAAAATACAATTCAAGGCAGAGCTTTGCCATTTAATACTTCGGATAGCGTGTCTTTGGGTTACCGAGCTAAGCAGGAAGGTAATTTTATTATTAGTTTAGATGATTTTGATGGCTTATTTGCTAAACAGAACATTTTTTTAGAAGATAAAGAACGAGCTAAAATAGTCGATTTAAAGAAAGGTGATTATATATTTACTACTGCAAAAGGGACTTTTGACGATCGTTTTGTTTTGCGGTATGAGAACCAAAATACCATTCCTGAAGAACTCGCTCCAGAGGTAAAAGTAGTGTGTCGAAATAACCAAATTCAAATTAGTTCTTCTGTAGATTTAATTGAAGAAGTTCGGGTGTATTCTCTTGAAGGTAAATTGCTCTTTCAAGCAGATAAGTTAGAAACTAAAACTAAAATAATCGATTCGGCTCTTTGGAAATCGAAAATCTTGATTATTCAAATTACTTTAGCAACGGGAGAGCAAGTCACTCATAAATTAGTTTTTTAAAAGCAAAAAGCTTCCAGTCTTTTCAGGCTGGAAGCTTTATTATACTTGAGTTCAATTTTTATTTTCCTTTTATAGAAGCTTCTACATTTCTTTCGATAGTGTGTCCTGGACGTGACCATTTTGGTTTTTCGCCTAAGGCAACATATTGAGAATCTTCCGCTTCAACGGTTTGTGGTTGTACCATCTTGGTAAATGGTTTTTGTGGTTTCAATCCTAACATTTCAAACATTTTCATATCCTCATTCACATCTGGATTGGGTGTGGTCAATAATTTGTTTCCTGCAAAAATAGAATTGGCTCCTGCAAAGAAACACATCGCTTGACCTTCGCGACTCATATTAGTTCTTCCTGCAGATAAACGCACTTGTGTATCTGGCATAACAATTCGAGTAGTAGCTACCATTCGAATCATTTCCCAAATTTCAACTGGTTCTTCGTCTTCCAAAGGCGTACCGTCTACCGCTACTAAAGCATTGATCGGCACTGATTCAGGTTGTGGGTTCAAAGTTGAAAGTGCCACAAGCATTCCTGCTCTATCTTCGATACTTTCTCCCATTCCTATAATTCCTCCGCTACAAACAGTAACGTTAGTTTTACGAACATTTTCTATAGTTTGCAAACGGTCTTCAAAACCGCGTGTCGAAATCACTTCTTTATAATAATCTTCTGAAGTATCTAAATTGTGGTTGTAAGCATACAAACCTGCTTCAGCTAAACGTTGTGCTTGGTTTTCGGTAATCATACCTAAAGTACAACACACTTCCATGTCTAATTTATTGATGGTACGCACCATTTCCAACACTTGGTCAAATTCCGGTCCGTCTTTTACATTACGCCAAGCTGCTCCCATACACACACGAGAAGAACCTGCTGATTTGGCATTCAAAGCCTGAGCTTTTACTTGGTTTACGGTCATCAAATCATTTCCTTCAACATTAGTGTTGTAACGTGCTGCTTGAGGGCAGTAGCCACAATCTTCAGAACAACCACCGGTTTTGATAGACAATAGGGTAGAAACCTGAACCACGTTTGGATCGTGGTTTTCTCGATGAATTGAAGCTGCTTCATAAAGCAAATCCATTAGAGGTTTATTGTAAATTGCAATGATTTCTTCCTTTGTCCAATCGTGTTTTGTAATGCTCATGGGTATGATTTTAAGTGTCAAAAGTAATCAAATAGTTTCAAACTAGCAATTTGACTTATTGAAATGAATGGTCTTGTTTTATAAATTTTGAATGTATTGAATTGAAAAGTCTTTGTCTTTTCCTAATTGAATTTTGAGAAATTCAACCGATTCAAATTTTTCTTCTGAACGGATGCGCTGTAAAATAGCCACTCGGATGTGACGATCGTATATATCCGAATCAAAATCAAAAAAGTGAACTTCAATTGTCCTTTTTTTTCCTTGAACAGTTGGATTAAATCCAATATTCATCATGCCATAAACAGATTTTCCATCTATTTCGGCTGCAACTATATAGACTCCGTTTTTGGGTACTAATTTGTACTCTTCTTCTAATTCAATATTCGCCGTTGGGAAACCGATGGTTCTTCCTAATTGTTTTCCTTTTACAACAGTCCCGCTTAAAAAATAAGAATAACCTAAGTATTCGTTGGCTAAATTGATTTCGCCGTCTTCAAGAGCCGTTCTAATTTTAGTGGAACTAATAGAAATGTCATTGATTTCTTGAGCGGATATTTGTTCTACTTCAAAACCATATTTCAAACCAAAAGCAGTTAAGTCATTAATATTTGCGGTTCGGTTTTTTCCAAAGCGGTGGTCGTAGCCAATGATGATTTTTTGAATATGTAATTGATCCACCAAAACAGTTTTTACAAATTCTTCAGCACTTAGTTGAGAAAAGTTGGCGTCAAAAGGGTGAATAATTAAGTTTTCAATTCCGATTTTTTCTAATAAATCAATTTTTTCATTGATGGTATTGAGTAATTTCAAATCAGATTTCCCTTGTAATACCATTCTGGGATGCGGAAAAAAGGTAAGCACGGCACTTTCAAATTTTCCGTCAGCAGTATTCTGAGTCAATTTTTTCAGAATGGCTGCATGACCAATATGTACTCCGTCAAAAGTCCCCAAGGTAAGTATGGTTTTTTTGTTAGAATGAAATTCGTTTATAGAATGAAAAATTTTCAAGTCGGTTTCCGTTTATTTTGGCTGCAAATTTAAGCTAATCTATTTGAAATTTCGTTCCAAAACGGATACCTTTTCATTGCAATTTTAAACTATCAGTCAAAAGTAAGTTAAATCGTCATTTTTTAAATAAAATTAAGATTTTTGAAACCTAACTTTAAATCAAAAAAACTAATTTTGGAATTCCAAAGACACCAAATCTATGAAAAGATATTTTCGATTCTTACTCCTTATCTTTTCTTTTTCGCTGATACAAGCCCAAAATGTATCTCCGTGGAAGAGAATCCCTCAAAGCAAAATTGCTTACACTGAAAGCACTAGAATAAAAGAAAAAAACGCACTATTGTATGAGTTGGATGAGGTGTCTCTAAAACAATCCTTAGCTCCGCTTCAAAACGCTGTCTCTCCTATTGAAATCCAAATTGAAATTCCAAATACTGCAGGTGATTTGGAAACATTTAAGGTTCGAGAGTTCTCTAACTTTGAACCAGATTTACAAGCTCAATTTCCAGACATTCGATCGTATACTGGGGTGGGTTTGACAGATAAAAATGCCACTGTTTATTTTAGCTTGTCGCCAAAGGGAATTCAAACGATGGTATTCCGTTCTGACAGTGCAACGGAGTTCATCGAACGATTTTCAGGGAATCAGTCCGTATATGAATTGTTTGATTCTAATAGTCGAAATAAAGAAGATTTGCCTTTAAGCTGTTCCACTAAAGACGTAGCATTAAGTCAGCAATTATTGAGTAAATCAAGTAGTACTTCGGCTAACAATGGGGTTTACAAAACATTGCGTTTAGCATTAGCTTGTACAGCGGAATATACGACTTATTTTGGGGGAGTGCCTCAGGCTTTGGCTGCTATGAATGCCACTTTAACTAGAGTGAATGGGATATTCAATAGAGATTTAGCTTTGCATTTGAATTTGATTGCTAACAACACCATTTTGATTTATACTAACGCAGCCACCGACCCATATTCTCCTGCAAATAGTGGAGCTAACGGCGCTTGGAATTTGGAATTACAACATGATTTAACGGCTAAAATAGGGAATGCTAATTATGATGTTGGCCATTTATTTGGAGCTTCTGGAGGAGGTGGAAATGCAGGATGTATCGGTTGTGTTTGTCGAAATCCAACTTCATCAAATGATTTTGCGAAAGGGAGTGGTTATACTTCTCCTGCCGATGGTAAGCCTGAAGGAGATACTTTCGATATTGATTTTGTAGCACACGAAATGGGCCATCAATTGGGAGCTAATCATACCTTTTCGCATGAATCCGAAGGTACTGGAGTCAATGTTGAGCCAGGAGGAGGGTCTACCATTATGGCGTATGCAGGAGTTACCGATTATAATGTGCAGAGCCATTCGGATGATTATTTTGCCTATGTGAGTATTGCGCAAATACAAAATAATTTGGCAACAAAATCCTGTCCAACAATAACTATTTTATCCAATCAAACTCCAGTTGTAAACGCTGGGGCAGATTACATTATTCCTAAAGGAACTGCTTTTGTATTAAAAGGTTCTGGTTCAGATCCTAACGGGAATGTGTTGAGTTATTGTTGGGAGCAAAATGATTCTGCTATTAGTGAAATAGGGGCTACTAGTGTTGCCTTTGCTACTAAAACGGGCGGTCCAATTTTTAGATCATTCCCTCCTACAATTTCTCCCATACGCTATATGCCATCTCTTAAGAAAGTATTGGCAAATAGGTTGAGTTCAACCTGGGAATCGGTTTCAGATGTGTCTCGAGTATTACATTTCACTTGTACCACTAGAGATAATGCTACAATTGGTTTAGCACAAACCAATACAGACGCTATGACAGTTTCGGTCGATGCTACCAAAGGACCTTTTGCAATAACTTCGCAAAACACATCAGATATTTCTTGGGCGCCACTGAGTTTTCAAACCATTACTTGGGCAGTAAATAATACTACAAGTTTACCGGGTTCAACTCATATAAATATTAAGTTGTCTGTGGATGGTGGCTTGACTTTTCCTATAAATTTAAAGTCAAATACTCCAAATGATGGTTCAGAACTTATTATAGTTCCTAAGAATGCTTCGGGAAAAAATTGCAGACTATTAATTGAACCAATAGGAAATATTTATTATGCAATTAATCAAGAGCCATTTGCTATTGGTTATATGTCACAATCCACTTGTACCACTTATAATTTTCCAACGCCTTTTCCAATACCCGAATCATCTTCATATACCGCTAAAACAATAACGGTACCAGATACATCAGTTACGGTTTCGGATGTGAATGTAGCGGTGAATATATCTCATGAATATATGTCGGATGTTCAACTAGAAATTGTTAACCCACAGGGTAAAACAGTGAAGTTATTAGAAGAAACTTGCGCGGATACAAATGGGAGTTTAGCGTTGAATTATGATGATTTAGGAGGTGCTATTTCTTGTGGAAAATCAACCTTTCAAACCATTGCTCCATATGATTCATTGGATTTATTTAATGATTTTAATCCTGCTGGAATTTGGACTTTACGAATTAGAGATCAATTTATAGGAGATGTGGGTACATTAAATTCTGCCTCGATAACTATTTGCACTAAGTCGTATACCCCAATAGATACATTTTCAATTGATTTAAGTCATGTTATGATATATCCTAATCCTAGTAAGGGAGAGTTTAATGTGATTTTTTCAAGCTTGTTAACTTCAGGAGTTACGATTTTGATTCACGACTTGACCGGAAAAAATATATACGCAAGAGAATTTCCAAGCGCGCCAATATTTAACGAATCTATTCAAATGGGTGCGGTTCAGGCAGGGGTTTATTTATTAACAGTAATTGATGGTTACAAACGCACTGTGCAAAAAATAGTGATAGAATAAATAGTGATTTATTTACCGTTAAATGAGGTCATGGTATTTTCTAATCCAGCTGTTCCAAATGATTTGATAATTTCTGAGGCGAGTTCTAGTCGTTCAGGAAGTTTTGTTTTTTCTTCTTCGTCCCAATCGCCAAGTACATAATCAACTTGTTGTCCTTTTTTGAATTGGTCACTAATTCCAAAACGGAAACGCGTATAATTTTGAGTGTTCAAAATCAAATTGATGTTTTTCAATCCGTTATGACCACCATCACTACCTTTAGGTTTGATGCGAATGGTGCCAAAAGACAAATTCAAGTCGTCAGTAATGACTAGGATGTTTTCCAAAGGAATATTTTCCTTATCCATCCAGTATTTTACGGCTTTACCGCTCAAATTCATATAGGTATTAGGCTTTAACAAGAAAAAAGTACGCCCTTTGAATTTGTATTCAGCAAGAGTCCCAAGTTTTACCGTTTCAAAAGATAGGCTTTCTTTTTTGGCTAAAAAATCCAACACTTTAAATCCAATATTGTGACGTGTATTGACATATTCGGCTCCAATATTACCTAATCCTACAATTAAAAATTTATTACTTACGCTTTTCATATTGTTTTTTTGGTGTTCGTGAACCTCCGGTTTGACAGTATCAGTATCACTTGCTGTTTTTTTTGATGCAAATAATTGGGTTATCCATCGTATCATACTGCAAAAATAAACTTAATTTTTAATAATAAAGCTTCCAGCCTTCAAAAGGCTAGAAGCTTTGAATGAAAAATAGATTCCAAAAAAAAAGCACCAGTTGTAGAACTGATGCTTTTCGTATGATTGAAAAAAGATTATTTTTTCTTTCCTTTTGCAGGTGCTTTTGCAGCTTTTGCAGCTTCTTGAGCCGCTTTCATAGCCGCACGAGAAATTCTTACTTGACAAACCACAGTGTTGTCTGGGTGCATTAATTTGTATTTGTCAGAAACTAATTTCGTAACATACAACTTGTTACCCATTTCAAGTGGAGTGATGTCAGCTTCAACAAAATCAGGAAGATTTGAAGGTAAAGCTTTCACTTTTAATTTACGAGTGTTCAAACGAAGAACACCTCCTGCAAGAACACCTTTAGATGTACCAACAATTTTCACAGGAACTTCCATAGTAATTTCTTTGTTGTCAAATAATTGGAAGAAGTCAATGTGTAAAATTTTGTCACTTACAGGGTGAACTTGAATGTCTTGAAGAATTGCATTATATGATTTTCCGTTACCCAATTCGATCACAACTGTGTGCGCGTTTGGAGTGTAAACCAATGTTTTGAATGCTTTTTCTTCTGCTGAAAAATGTACTGGTTGATCTCCTCCGTATAATACGCAAGGAATCGCTCCAGCATTACGTAAGGCTTTAGTAGCAACTTTGCCCACGCTTTCTCTTTCTGATCCTTTAATTGTAATCGATTTCATTGTAAAAAAATATAGTTATTAAAAATATTACATAATAAACTTTCCACTAATGGAATTGTTGTGGTGCACCATGTGCATTACTTCAGCGAAAAGAGGCGCACAACTCAACACTCTAATCTTGTTCGATTTTTTCTTCAACGGAATAGAATCGGTAACTATTAACTCACTTAATTTTGAGTTTTCTATTTTTTCGTAGGCATCACCAGATAAGATTGGGTGAGTACAAATAGCTCTTACGCTCAATGCTCCTTTTTCAATCATTAAATCGGCGGCTTTTGCCAATGTACCACCAGTATCGATCATGTCGTCTACTAGAATTACATTTTTACCTTTCACCTCTCCAATCAACTCCATTGTGTCAATTACATTGGCTACTTTTCTTTGTTTGTAACAAACGACTACATCAGATTCTAAAAATTTAGAGTAGGCGTAAGCTCTTTTTGAACCTCCCATATCAGGAGATGCAATGGTTAAATTGTCCAAACCTAAGCTTTTTACATACGGTAAAAAGATAGTAGAAGCAAAAAGGTGATCTACTGGTTTCTCAAAGAACCCTTGGATTTGATCTGCATGCAAATCCATAGTCATTACTCTTGTTGCTCCAGCAGCATCCAATAGATTAGCTACTAATTTAGCTCCAATTGGCACTCTTGGTTTGTCTTTTCTGTCTTGTCTTGCCCAACCGAAGTAAGGAATAACAGCAGTAATATGTCGAGCTGATGCGCGTTTAGCCGCATCAATCATTAATAACAATTCCATCAAATTATCAGCACTTGGGAACGTAGAACATACGATAAAAACACGCAATCCTCGAATAGACTCTTCATAAGAAGGCTGAAATTCCCCGTCGCTATAGGTAGAAGTAATTACTTTTCCTAGAGGGACTCCGTAAGCTGCTGCTATCTGCTCGGCGAGATATACACTTTGTGAACAGGCAAAAATTTTAGCTTCTGGTTCTTGGTGTGACATTGATAATCTGTTGTTTTATTCCGCTGCGCTTCGAATCGTTTTACTGTGTTACAGCTTATTAATTGTATTCGCCTCGAACGTAGTTAGTTAGTGTGTTGTGTTTTAACGAGCTGCAAATTTAGAAAATTTATTCAACTCTGAAAGGAAAAAATTAAGTATTTTTTTTAGCGTTTTTAATTTTATTTTTTACATTTGCACCGTGTTAAAGGAATCGATGGTTGATTTATTACAATCTCCTCTTTTATTGCGTTAAAATAACTGTTGTTATTTTATGTCTGCTAAGCCCGGATGGCGGAATTGGTAGACGCGCTGGTCTCAAACACCTGTGGGAAACCGTGCCGGTTCGACTCCGGCTCCGGGTACAAAAGCCTCTTCGAAAGAAGAGGCTTTTTTGTTTTGCTAACTTCTCAATTCATATTCACTTTTTATTTTTTTGTGAGGCTAAAAACAGTATATTTGTTTATTGTTTTAATTAAATAATTAAACAAAATACTATTCAATAGACTTGAAAAAACATCCCGTACATATTGTTTGGTTCAAACGCGACCTGCGTATAGTAGATAACGAGGCACTATTTCATGCGTATCAATCCGATTTACCGCTACTGTTGATTTATGTTTTCGAACCGTCAGTGATGGACTACGATGATTCAGATGTGCGTCATTGGCGCTTTATATATGAATCCATTCAAGATTTGAATAATAAACTACAACCTTTCAATTCCAAAATATATTTCTTTCACAACGAAGTGAAAACTGTTTTCTCAGAATTAATTCAAAAATTTGACGTCAAAACCGTTTTCTCCCATCAAGAAATAGGGAACAAATTGACCTATGACCGCGATTTGGAAATGAAAGCATATTTCAAATCCAATGACATCATTTGGAAAGAATTTCAAATGCACGGCGTCATTCGAAAATTAAAATCGAGACAAGATTGGGACAAACGATGGGAACAAGTCATGCGTGACACTCCTAAAATGATAAAAGAATCTGATTTAAAAACTATAGAATTAGATTCTGATTTTTATGAGAAAATAAAAGGAGTCGATTTACCCATTGAAATTACTACTCCCAATTCCAACTTTCAACGCGGTGGGGAATATTGGGCTTGGCGTTATTTGGATAGCTTTGTCAAAGAGCGCTATGTCAATTACAGCAAACACATTTCAAAACCGGCTTTGAGTAGAAAAGGCTGTAGTCGATTGTCTCCCTATTTGGCCTACGGAAATATCAGTATGCGAATGGTCTATCAGTATACCAATCAGCATTACGAATCATCCAAAAACAAACGCGCCATTCTCAATTTTGTTTCGCGTTTGCATTGGCATTGCCATTTCATGCAAAAATTCGAAGACGAATGTTCTATGGAATTTGAGAATGTGAACAAAGCCTATAATTCTTTGGTGAAACCCAAAAACGAAACCTATATCAAAGCTTGGCAAGAAGGAAAAACGGGTGTGCCAATTGTGGATGCCTGCATGCGATGTTTAGTTGCAACTGGTTATATCAATTTTAGAATGCGTGCGATGGTGGTGTCGTTTTTCACGTTTAATCTATGGCAAGATTGGCGCGAATTGCATTTTCTGGCAAGGCAATTTTTAGATTACGAACCCGGAATTCATTATCCTCAAATTCAGATGCAATCCGGTACAACCGGAATTAATACGATACGAATTTACAACCCGATAAAAAACTCCGAAGAACACGATTCAGAAGGCATTTTTATCAAACAATGGCTACCCGAATTAGCAGAAGTACCCATTCATTTGCTTCACGAACCTTGGAAAATGAACGAAATGGAACAACAATTTTACAATTGTAGTATCGGAAAAGATTATCCAGCACCTATTATAAATATTGAAGAAACTCGGAAGTATGCAAGCGATATTGTGTGGAGTTTTCGAAAAAAAGACGAAGTAAAAATAGAAGGAAAACGAATTTTACAAAAACACGTGAGTAACCCCAATAAACCTAAAAATGCGAGGAGTAAAAAAACAAAGCCTACCAACTAAAATCTGTTTGGTTTGCCAAAAACCATTCACTTGGCGCAAAAAATGGGAAAAAGTTTGGGACGAAGTAAAATATTGTAGTGATAAATGTAGGTCTTCGAAGTGAATAGTTAATAGTAATTAGAAAAGTATTTAAAATATCTTGATAACCTTTATTCCAAAATGGTTAAATAAATATGTATCAGTGACGAAAAAAACACAAGTATGGTGAAGAATGCACTAGTTTGGTTTAAAACCGACTTACGAATTCAAGATAACGAAACACTTTTAAAAGCCATTGCACAAAGCGAAAAAGTGATTCCCGTTTATTGTTTTGATGAATCTCATTTTGAAACCACGTCATATGGATTCAAGAAAACTGGTAGTTTTAGAGCGCAATTTTTATTGGAATCACTTCACGATTTGGATGCTAGTCTAAGAGCATTGGGTTCGGGATTGCTAATTGTAAAGGGCAAGCCCGAAATAGAAATACCTAAATTGGTACAAGAATACAAAGTACAAAAAGTATTTGCCAAGCGCGAAGTGGCTTTTGAAGAAAAACAAACCGAGAAAAAAGTACAAAGTGAATTATTCAAATTGCGATGTGAATTGGAAACGTTCAGCACCAGCACTTTGTACCATGCTGAAGATTTGCCTTTTTCTATCAAAGACATTCCGGATGTATTTACCAATTTTAGAAAAAAAACAGAAAAAGATTCCGAAATACGAAAACCATTTGATGCCCCCACGAAAATCAATTCGCCTGAAATTTCTCCTTTGGAATTACCAACTTTAGAAGTATTAGGTTTGACAAAAATCAATATGGATTCTCGTGCGGTACTTCAATTTAAAGGTGGCGAGACGGAAGCGATTCAACGATTACAACATTATTTTTATGATACGCAGTGTTTGTCTACTTACAAAGAGACCCGCAACGGAATGATACGCGCTGATTATTCGTCTAAATTTTCAGCTTGGTTGGCTTTGGGATGTATTTCGCCAAGGTATATTCATGCCGAAGTGAAGCAATATGAAGCACAATTTGGAGCCAATGATTCTACCTATTGGTTAATTTTCGAATTGCTTTGGAGGGACTTTTTTAGATTCATGTTTAAAAAATACCAAACGAAATTTTTCTTGTATGAAGGTATAAAAACGGAAAAAGTGAATTCGAAATCCTTGAACGAAAAATTGCTTAATCAATGGATTAATGGTGAAACTCCATCGGATTTTATCAATGCCAATATGCTGGAATTGCAGCTCACAGGATTTATGAGTAATCGCGGCAGGCAAAACGTCGCCAGTTATTTTTGCAACGAACTCAACATGGATTGGCGAATTGGAGCTGCGTATTTTGAACAACAACTAATTGATTATGATGTGTGTAACAATTGGGGTAATTGGGCGTACTTGGCTGGAGTTGGCAATGATCCAAGAGGACATCGCTACTTCAATATTGAGAAACAAGCAGCCGATTATGACAAAAAAATGGAGTTTCGAAAATTGTGGTTAGCCATTTAAAAGAGGTCGCTGTTTTTGATTTCAACAACAATCCATTTTTTATCGCTATTGAGTTTAAACGAACCGATAAACTCTTTGTTCCATTCGTTAGGGCCAATTAATGATAAGAATTCTATTCCATCATCTCCTAAATACATGTGATACGTTTCGCCAATTACGGGTTCAAATGAGAACTTAGCATTGTACACTAATTCATTCCAATGGTATTCTTCCATTAATTTTTGGTATTCCAATTTCAATTCGGCAAACTTATTTTCAAATGCTTTGTTGACATTGTGAATGCCACGAGTTTTCCAAGCTACAAGATCATCTGATTTAATGACAGGTGCTCCCACATTCGTAGCATACGGAAGTAGGCTGGCGTTGTATCCTTGCTCTTCAGAATATACGATATTGTCTGGTTTTTTGTCCATTGAATGTTATGTTTTTGGAGTAGGAACTAAAGTAGTCAAACTTACAATAAATTGTATTTTAAATGAGTTAGTTTGTTGAAAATTTTCTACATTTTTGATTCTTAAGTTTATAAAGAATTCCGTAAAAGCAATTGACTCGGATTTTCAATTTGTATTTTTTTGTTTTTCAAAATCATTTCAGCAAGTGTTTTTCCCATTGCTTCAAAGTCGGTAGAGATTGTTGTGATACCCTTTTCAACTAATTTTTTGAGAGGGGTTTCATTATAAGAAATGATTCCATAGTCATTGCCTAATTCCAATTGTTGTCGTTTGGCTTGTTCGATAACTTGAACTAAATCTCGGTCGCTGGGTATGATATAAACGCTTCCTAGCTCTATTTTTTCATGGGTGAATTCAGCAATTATTTCGTAATTAAAACGGAACTCATTACAAAATTTTTCAAACCCTATTTTCATACCGATAGGCTCTCTAAAACCAGGAAATAATAAGATTAATTTAGTGTATTTGGCGAGCTGTGACTTTCCTTTTAACAAGCCTTCATACATATCTTTAACAAAGTTTTGATAAATGGCAGGGTAGTTTTTAAGCTCAGGATTAGTTTGGTCTAATATAAACACCTCCTGTACTGGTAGGGTTTTTATTATAGGGGTTATTCCAGATAAATTAGTTGGCATGAGGATGTATTTGGTGTAATTTCCTTTACTTTCTTGAATTAATTTTCGGAAAAGAGAAACATTAAAATGATGAAAATAAATATCCACTTCAGCTTCTGTACCCATTGCGTTTAAGAAGGAGTTGTAGAGATCTTCTTTAAAAATATTCAACTCGTCAAAGAGTAAAAACAGCCGTTCTTTGGGTTTTATTTCGGTGCTTTTTACGAAATACCCTTTGCCTAATATAGCGTAGATTACACCTCTTTTTTTTAATTCATCATAGGCTTGTAGGACAGTGTCTCTCGATAATGAGTGGGCGAGGCATACTTTGTTTATGGAAGGCAATTTCTCGTCTTTACGAAGTAGTGCTCCTTCAATGGCCTTTTCAATAGATAGCACAATTTGTTTGTATTTTGGAATTCCAATATTGTTCTTAATGCTAATCAAGTTCATGCTTATTTTTTTTGCAAGATACTAAAAACTGGTAGGTACTGGTATGTTTTTTATAAAATACCTCCTATTTTTGAAATCACTATCTTCTAAAATGGGATTGTTATGAAATCAAAACCACTGGTTACATCTGCATCTTGTACTTCATTATTTGGGGTTTTGCCAAATGGACAAGAAATTCATGCATATGAAATTTCGAATTCCAAAGGAATGATTCTGAATGTAATGGATTATGGTGCGACATTAGTTGCCTTAAAAAAAACATTGAAAAATGGAGAAGTTATAGACGTTGTTTTGGGATTTGACAATTTGAATGATTATGTGAATTCGTATTCTTTGCCAAGCGCTCCTTATTTTGGTACAACTATAGGTCGCTATGCTGGTCGTATTGCTCAAGCTCGATTTGAGTTGAATGGAACAGAAATTTCGTTACAGCCAAACAATAATGGAAATACTTTACATGGCGGAGTAGAAGGCTTTAGTCAGAAGGTTTGGCAGCTAAAACAATTGACTACAGGGACTAATCCTTCGATAACGTTGAGTTATATTAGTGTAGATGGAGAAGAAAGTTTTCCGGGAGAATTACAAGTAGAAGTCACGTATTTACTTACCGAAGAAAATGAATTGGTTATAGAGTATAAAGGCTTGTCCACCAAAGACACGGTAGTGAATTTAACCCATCATAGTTATTTTAATTTGGATGGGCAATATGCCAGTGTTTTGGACCAAGACCTACAAATCAATGCTTCTCAATTTCTTGAGACTGAAGATATGATTCCAACAGGCAAACTTCTACCTACAGCCAATTCCAGCTTTGATTTTAGAAATTCAAAATCTTGCCCAGAATCTATTGATACTACATTTGCTTTGGATGTAAAAGAAGTGCAGGTAGCATCACTATTAAGTAAAAAAAATAATTTAAGGATGTTGGTTTTTACAAATCAACCAGCAGTTCATGTATATGTAGGAGGAAATTGTTTTAATCAGATAATTGGCAAAGAAGGGACGTCTTACCATTCGCAAAGTGGTGTCTGTTTTGAAACCCAAAATTTCCCTGACGCACCTAATCATACTCATTTTCCTAGTGCTGTATTAAAGCAAGGAGAAATCTATTTTCAAAAAACTATTTACCAATTTCAATCTTTTTAATATGAGACGTTTAGTAACGAATTTCTTAAATATAATAATCTTGTTGACTTGTGTTATGGGAATTTCACAATCAAAAAACAGGGCTAATGTTTTTGTAAAAGGCGCTGATATAGGTTGGCTACCCCAAATGGAAGCTACTGGGTATCGATTTTTGGATCAAGACGGTACGCCAAAAGATGGTTTACAGTTGCTAAAAGACAGAGGAATTAATTCAGTTCGTTTGCGCGTTTGGGTAAATCCTTCTAATCACAAAATTGATGGGCATTGCAGCAAAGAAGAAACTGTGGCTATGGCAGTTCGCGCTCAAAAAATGGGGATGCGTATCATGATTAATTTTCATTATAGCGATTCGTGGGCTGATCCTGCCAAACAAAACAAACCTTTGGCTTGGGCCAATCATTCCGTAGCTCAATTGAAGCAAGATGTCTATAATCATACATTTGAAGTGTTAACTGCTTTGAAAACGGCAGGAGTTACTCCTGAATGGGTTCAGGTGGGAAATGAGATTCCTGGAGGAATGTTATGGCCTGAGGGCAGTACCAATAATTGGAGTCAGTTGGCGCAATTCTTAAATAGTGGTTACGATGCAGTCAAAGCTGTCGATTCTAAAATTAAAGTGGTAGTTCATGTAGATGAAGGAAACAATGGTGCGAAATTCAGATGGTTTTTTGATGCCGCGACTGATCAAAATGTCAAATACGATATAATTGGACTGTCTTATTACCCGTATTGGATTAAGAAAGATTATAAAGAAACAATTGGCGATTTAGCCGCTAATTTGAACGATATGGTAATTCGCTATAACAAAGATGTGATGGTAGTTGAAGTGGGAGGTGAGTATGACAAAGTGCAAAATACCTTTGACATGTTACGCGCCACCATTCAAGCGGTAAAAAATGTACCTAATAACAGAGGGTTAGGAGTAATGTATTGGGAACCACAAGGAGAGAAAAGCTGGAGCGGCTATTCGTTAAGCGCTTGGCAATCGGATGGTAAACCCTCTCCAGCATTAGACGCTTTTAAGTAATATATGATATTAAATTATACCTATTGAATATATAATTTATTACGATAAAATTGGCAACAACAAATACACTTACTCTAACACCCTAAGATGAATACTCAATTAATACAATCTACAAAGGCTTTTTTCGAAAAGACTTTTGGGAACACCCCACAAAAAATAGTGCTTTCTCCTGGTCGAATTAACATTATTGGAGAACATATTGATTATAATGACGGCTATGTATTGCCCGCTGCCATTGATAAAGTGATTTGTTTTGCTTTTGAGAAAACCAATTCAACAACCTCAACAATTGTTGCGATTGATTTGGGCGAAAGCGTTACAATTGACGTAACGGCCGATTCCAAACTTTCAGATACGATTTGGACGAATTATTTCAGAGGGATACTACAACAACTACAAAATAAAGGATTAGTCATTGGTAATTTCAACTGTGTCTTTAGCAGTTCCATTCCCGTAGGTTCAGGTTTGTCTTCTTCGGCAGCTTTAGAATGTGGCTTTTTATTTGGTTTGAACGAATTATTTCATCTTGATATAAAACCTGTTGATATTGCTTTAATGGGACAAAGCGCCGAGCATTGGGTAGGAATTAACTGCGGCATTATGGACCAATTTTCGAGTGTGATGGGAAAAACCAATCAAGTAATTAAAATTGATTGTCGTACCTTGGAATACGAATACCATAAGGCTGATTTTAGTGATTATTCTTTAGTGTTGTTTGATAGTAATGTTAAGCATTCGCTTTTCAGTTCGGCTTACAATCAACGTCGAGAAGAATGCGAACAAGGATTGGCTATTTTATCTTCTCATTTTCCAGAAGTAAAAAGTTTTAGAGAGGCTACAGAAGTTCAACTGCTAAGCATTAAAGATACAATGACTGAGGATGTTTTCAAACGAAGTCACTATGTTATTAAAGAAATTAAACGAGTTACTTTAGCTTGTGAAGCTTTAGATAGAGGCGATATTGAGACTTTGGGGCAGTTGCTATTTGAAACGCATGAAGGACTTTCTAAAGAGTATGAAGTGAGTTGTGCCGAATTAGACATGATTGTTGATACCCTTAAAAAAGAACCTGCCGTAGTGGGTTCGCGCGTCATGGGTGGCGGTTTTGGCGGTTGCACCATCAACTTAATTAAAAAAGGACAAGAAGAAGCTATTAAAACGAAGTTAGCTCAATTGTACCAAGAAACTTTTGGCATCGAATTAAAAATATACGAGGTAACTATTAGTAATGGAACCTCACTTTACCACCCATCATAATGAGAAAATTTGACATAAACGAAGATCCGCACAGAAGGTATAATCCATTAATTAACGAATGGGTTTTAGTATCCCCTCATCGTTCTAAACGCCCTTGGCAAGGTCAAAACGAAAAATTGGCTACAACGGCTCTACCACAATACGACCCAAGTTGTTATTTGTGTCCGGGCAATGTTCGTGCTAATGGAATGCACAATCCAGATTACCAGGAAGCTTTTGTTTTTGATAACGATTTTGCCGCTTTAAAGCAAGATGAAATTCTTTTTGAAGCCAATCAGGAAGCTACTTTTTTTAAAGCACAACCCGAAAGAGGCATTTCAAGAGTAGTTTGCTTTTCGCCCAATCATAATGAAACGTTACCAGAAATGTCAGCTGAGGCGATTGAAAATATCATCCAGACTTGGCAAATAGAATATACCAATTTAGGAAAAATAGACTACATCAATCATGTTCAGATTTTTGAAAATAAAGGAAGTGTAATGGGCTGTAGCAACCCGCACCCACACGGGCAAATTTGGGCGCAATCGTCATTGCCTACACAGGTCGAGAAAACCCAAAACAATTTAAAAGCGTATTTCGACCAGCATCAACGCACTCTTTTGCACGATTATATTCAGGAAGAGTTGCGCCAAGAGGAACGCATTGTGATTGAAAACGATCATTTTGTAGCTTTGGTGCCGTTTTGGGCGATTTGGCCATTCGAAACGATGATTGTAAGTAAACGTGCTATTGCTAAAATCACGGATTTTACTGCTGAGGAAGTGAGTCATTTTGCTCTAATTTTAAAACAAATGACTACGAAATACGACAATCTATTCGAAACCTCGTTTCCGTATTCATCTGGGATTCATCAAGCACCCACTGATGGTATAGAACATCCAGAATGGCATTTTCACATGCATTTTTATCCGCCATTGTTGCGCTCGGCAACAGTAAAAAAATTCATGGTGGGGTACGAAATGATGGGCGAATCGCAACGTGACATCATACCAGAAAAAAGCGCCGCGATGCTGAGGGAACAATCCAATGTGCATTATAAGTTGAGATGATTTCCGACATACAATATTGGATTTACGAACTAAAAAGAATACAATCTAACGAACTTTAAACCAAAAACCACTATATTTATTACCGCTATTTAACCTATAACTATTATGAACCAAAACAGCCTTGAATTAACCGATTATATTGTATTTATTATCTACTTTTTAGTAGTTTCAATTTATGGATACACCATTTACCGCAAACGCGAAAAAAATGAAAATGACGCGAAAGCATACTTTTTAGCTGAAGGTAAACTCACCTGGTGGGCTATTGGCGCTTCTTTAATTGCTTCAAATATTTCTGCCGAACAATTCATCGGCATGAGTGGAGAAGGCTTCTTTTTAGGTATTGCAGTAGCGGCTTACGAATGGATTGCAGCCATTACGTTGCTTATTGTTGCGATTTGGTTCATACCAGTCTATTTGAAAAATAAGATTTATACCATGCCACAGTTTTTAAAGACGCGATACAATGAATCGACTGCTTTGATTATGGCGGTGTTTTGGTTGTTTTTGTATGTTTTTGTGAACCTGACTTCCATTTTATATTTAGGTGCAGTTGCCATTAACGGTTTGGCGGGCGGTCAATACTTACATGTAATTATGATTGGCTTGGCATTTTTTGCTTTGTTAATTTCGCTCGGCGGCATGAAAGTGGTGGCCTATACCGATGTGATTCAGGTAGCAGTTTTAATTATTGGTGGTTTAGTGACTTCGTATATTGCATTAACTACGGTGAGTCATTATTTTGGTTTTGGACAAGATGCTATTGCCGGTTTTCAAGTTTTGATGGAACAAGCGCCTGAGCATTTTAAAATGATTATGCCTGAGCCAACCGCTACTTCCTCACAAGAGGAAATCAATAAGTATTTAACCATTCCGGGATTGATGGCGTATTTGGCAGGAATTTGGATAATTAATCTAAATTATTGGGGATGTAACCAATACATTACCCAGCGCGCTTTGGGTGCCGATTTGGATACTGCTCGTTCTGGAATTCTATTTGCCGGATTTATTAAGTTGTTCATGCCTTTAATAGTGATTTTGCCTGGAATAGCTGCTTATGTTTTACACGAAAGTGGTCATTTACCACAATTAGTAGGAGGAAAAGACGGTGCCTATTCAGCAATATTGACCTTCTTACCTACAGGGTTAAAAGGACTTTCAGTAGCGGCATTAACTGCAGCGATTGTAGCTTCTTTAGCAGGAAAAGTCAATAGTATTTCTACCATTTATACCTTAGACATTCATAAAAAATACATTCAAAAAACAGCTTCGGATTCCAGTCAAGTGAATATTGGAAAATATGCCGTTTTTGCTGCGATGTTCTTAGCGGTACTTTTTACTTGGAATGATACTTTAGGGATTGGTGGAGTAGGTGGATTTACCTATATTCAAAAATATACGGGTTTTATTAGCCCGGGTGTGTTTGCTATGTTTATTTTAGGAATGTTTTGGAAACGCACTACAGGAGCAGCAGCAGTAGTAGGAGTTTTAGCTGGTTTTGTTTTGTCAGTGGTGTTTAATGAGTTGGCACCAGCATGGTTTGGTAACGATACTTGGTTATACACGGCTTACCCTAACGGTAAAGGCAGTTACGAAATTCCATTTTTGATTTGTATGGGCTTGTCGTTTATTTTCACCATGATCCTAATGATTGGAGTGAGTCTGGCTGGGCCTAAAATAAACGAAAAAGCGTTTGAACTAGATAAAGCCATGTTCAAAATGAAACCACAAACTACCATCTTAATTGTTTTATTAGTCTTAACTATTTTTGCATTGTATGTGAAGTTTTGGTAGGGATTTAATTAAAAAAACGGTTTGTTGTGCTTAGATTTGTTTAAGTAAATTAGGTAATAACATCACATCCTTTAAGCGTTTGTCTTCTGCATTTTTACGTTCTAACAGTAAATTAGATTCTGGAATTTCAGTTATTAGTGCCACTTTTGCAATCAAGCTATTAACTGTTAATTCCCGTCTTTTAATAATAGTAGTTACCGATTCTGTTTGTTTAGAGTTTTCAAAGAGTTCGTTTAGTTGATTCAACGAAACAAATTCATTCGGATGTTCTAACAAAAAGTAAAGGACTTTCTTTTCATTATCTTCAAAAGAAGTTATTTTCTTTTGTTTGAATTCAAATTCGTTTGTTTTTGAATTGTATACAATGGCAATGTCAAAATTTCTCTGGAATCTTTTTTTAGTGTAAACTATAATTATAATACTTAAGATAAGAAAGAATGCGCACCACACAATATATTTTTTATCAATCAATCCTTCATATGATGTAATAAAGGGTTCGCTACCTAAATATTTGCCTTTTATATCTTGAATTGTCTTTTTTGAAAAATAAATTTTTCGTTTGTTATTTTCAAATATGCCATAAATGGTGTCATTTTTTGCCAACATTTTTTTTGGAACTATATGATTTGTATAGTCGTACTTTTTTACACTATTTTGTTCAAAATCTACCTCTAGAAGAATTTCATTAAATAGATATAATTTGTCTTTAATCTGGATGGAATTGTAATTAGAGGTAATCAGTTTATTGTTGTAAGAGCCGATATTTTTCCAAGTCATTGTAGCTAAATCTAATTTCCAAAATAGTGGTTTTACATCATGAACCTCTCTTATATTTTTTGGGTCATTGGCGATTCCGCCAAATAAATACAAACTGTTCTTTTTTCTAAAACTAAACACTTCACAACATCTAGGTTCAGGAAATTCTTCTCCATAGGTTTGCTCTTGATTCCATTCACCACTTTTAAAGTCAAAACGAGTAATGATATTTTTATAGGTAAAAAGCCCATACCCTCCAAAATAATGAATCTGGTTGTTGTAAACAAACGGTGTAGTGCCAAACTGGCTATTGTGTAGATACGAATTATCTATTCTAACTAAAGAATCATTTCTAAATTCTAAAACGGGTCCGCAACCTGAGTGAACTAAATACGTTTTTTTAGCTATGGAAAAGGCTAGATATTCACTTATTTTTCCTGGAAATTC
This sequence comes from Flavobacterium sp., assembly GCF_031537875.1. GTDB lineage: Bacteria > Bacteroidota > Bacteroidia > Flavobacteriales > Flavobacteriaceae > Flavobacterium. The sequence continues at coordinate 87,540 of NZ_JAVKNB010000007.1, forward strand.
GGTTGTTTTTAATTGAAAACGTTTTCCATTTTTATAGAATAGTGAGTCGTTTACAAATACAATCGATTTTTGTGATTTTGCTTCAATAAACAATATTACACGGTCATTGAAGTTCCAGGTTTGTGTATAACTAGCAAACGAAAATAGTATAGCAATAACTAAAAATGGTATCTGTTTTGGTTTCATTTTTTGGGGATAAAAATTGCAAGTAGGAAAAGTAATAATAAATTGTTTGTTTTTTATACAAAATCAAAAGAAAATATAGATTCCAGTATTTTCATAATAACTATTTTGCTGATAATCAATTCAAATATCAATTTTAAAAATGACTTCAAATTTCTATTACTCTGCGAATCGGTAGTTAGTTTGCATCATAGTTTCTCCCAGCAATAACTTTGTGCCTTAGCGACTTCGTGGCAAAATAAAAAACCCATCAAAATTACTCTTGACGGGTTGTTCATTATAATAGTAAAATATTTTATCCTAATAAGTCCAATACCAAAGAAGGGAACAAACCAATGATGATATTCAAAGCAATAGCAGTAAACGCTACGGCATAAAGTAAGAAAGGTTTTCCAGTACGTTCTTCGTTAGATTCTTTGGTATACATAGCCAAGATCAATTTGAAATAGTAACCTACACTAATAATCGAATTGATTACCGCAACAATCACTAAAGCTATAAAGCCATTTTCGATAGTCTGAGTAAACAAAACTAATTTCGCAAAGAATCCTGCGAAAATTGGAATTCCGGCCATAGAAAGCAAAGAAGCCGTTAATACAGCTGCTAAAAAGGGATGCGTTTTTCCTAGTCCGTGGAAGTTGGTAATGTCTTCGTTATGTTTGTTTTTACAAACGTATAAAATCACGCTAAAAGCAGCAATTCCCGCTAAAGCATAGGCTGTAGTGTAATATAACAAGCTACTTGCTGAAGTCGACAAACTCAATAAAGTCATCAACATAAAACCAGCATGTGAGATTCCTGAAAAGGCTAACATACGTTTTACATTGGTTTGTTTCAATGCCATGATGTTTCCTACGGTCATAGAAGCCATAGAAACGGCAACGATTACCATTTTATAGGCATCAGAGATATCAGCGTTCATCACAGACAATAGTTTGTATAAGGTAGCCATGGCTACTACTTTCGCTAACGTACTCATCAATGCCGTTGTTAAAGCTGGAGAACCTTCATACACATCTGGTGCCCAAAAATGAAAAGGAACCGCTGCGATTTTGAAGAACATTCCCACAGTTAATAAGGCAATTCCAATTGGGAACCAAACTGGCAATTCTGCTGATTGTGATAATTCGCTAATTTCAGTTACATCAAAACTTCCCATTGCTCCGTAGACCAAACAAATTCCGAAAAGTAAAATCCCAGAGGCAAAAGATCCCATCAAGAAATACTTCATTCCGGCTTCGTTACTTTTTAAAAGTAAACGGTCGCTTGCTGCTAAAACATATAAAGAAATAGACAATACTTCGATGCCTAAGAAGAACATGGCTAAGTTGCCAAAAGAAACCATAGCAACCGCTCCAGATAACAAAAACACTTTGATGGCAATGTAATCGGAGATTTTGTTTTGATGATTTTCATAAAAATTATGTCCCAATGCCACTAAGAAAATAGTCAAGACTATGAATAAAGATGAGAAAGCAGTTGAGAATTTACTCACTACAATCATATTACCATAGTAACTTTGAGTAGAACCAAATTCAGAGATATTCAATCCCAATACGGCCAATAATCCAATAATGGTGATAGGCACAATGGCTTTTCTTAAATTAAAAATTTCAAATAAAAGGCATAAAACACCTAATCCTATTATAGCTATTAATGTATTCATTTTGTGGTGGACTTATTTGATTCTATTAATTTGGTTTAAAATTCCTTCGATGCTTGGCGCAATCAATTCTACGATTGGTTTTGGATACAATCCAAAAAAGAACAATACTGCAATTATGATTACCAAAACAATACCTTCATTAACCGTAACATCAGCAAATAGTTTTGCATTGGTTTCGCCTAACATAACTGATTGAAACATTTTTAGCATGTAGTAAGCACCTAAAATGATGGTGGTACCGCCAAATACGGCATACCAAATATTCACTTGTGATAAACTGTATAAAACGGTAAATTCTCCAACGAAGTTAAAAGTAGTTGGTAAAGCAACAGATGCTAGTACCAAGATTAAAAATAGCGAAGCAAATTTTGGTGCTTGAGAACGAATGCCGCCCATATCAGCAATGACTCTGGTTTCGTATCTTCTGTAAATGATTTCAGCAATAAAGAACAAACCTACTACTACAAATCCGTGTGCTATCATTTGTAATACTGCACCACTAATACCATCAGCAGTTAAAGTGTAAGCACCTGCAGCAATCAATCCCACGTGTGCCAAGGAAGAATACGCCAATAATTTTTTCAAGTCTTTTTGTCTTAAAGCAACAATGGATCCATAAATTACTCCCGCAATACCTAAGATTAACATGATAGTTACATGACCTTTGGCAGCTAATGGAACGATAGGCAGTTGCCAACGAATGACACTGTACAATCCCATTTTCAACATAATACCTGATAAAAGCATGGTTCCAACAGTTGGGGCTTTTTGGTACACATTGGCTTGCCAAGTATGAAAAGGAATGATCGGAATTTTAATGGCATACGCCAAGAAAAACCCAACAAACAACCAAACTTGCTCTGTTCCACTTAAGTTCAATTGGTATAAATCTTCAATCAATAAGCTTCCTGCTTTTTGGTACAAATAGGCAAAACCTACTAGCATGAACAACGAACCAGCTAATGTGTAGATAAAGAATTTTACTACTGCTTTTTTACGTTCTTCGGCATCGCCATTCCCCCAAACTAGAGCAATGAAATAAATTGGCAATAATGACAATTCCCAGAAGATGTAATACAACAACCCGTCTGCCGCTAAGAAAGTTCCCGCCATAGCAAATGCCATGAATAAAATCAAAGCATAGAATGTTTTCGCATTTTTTGGTTCGTTACCAAAAGTTGAAAAGATAATTATTGGTGTCAAAGCGGTAGTCAACAACAGCATTGCCAAAGCCAATCCATCAGCTTGTAATGCAAAAGAGATATTCGGTTTTGAAATCCATTGTGAAATGAATCCAATATTTTCGCCCAAATTATAGTGGTTCAATAATACAATCGAAGCGCCCAAGGAAACGAGTCCAAAAAGTAAGGCTACTTTGGATGCAAATTTATCACCTACAGTATAGGTTGCTAAAGCACCAATTAAAAGGATAATTAATATAAGAGATACGTTCATAGTAGTAGTTATTGAGCTAAAAATAAAAAGGAAATAATGGCGCAAAGACCTAAAACAAAAGCAAAAAGATATAATCCCACACTTCCGTTTTGTACTTTCTTCCCTTGTAAACTAATTTCATTGGTTATTTTACCGAATCCAAAGACTACAGCAGACAAAGCAGTTTCTACTTGATCTCTGAAGAATTTAGACAATTCGTTAATCGATTTAACAAACAAGAAATCGTAAATTTCGTCTAAGTAGTATTTGTTATACAATACTTTTGCAAATCCTGTGATGCTTGCATCGTCTCCAGGAACTGTGTTTTGTTTGTTGTATTTTGAATAAGCAATGCCAATTCCTACTAAACCTCCAACAACAGCTATAGCCATTAAAAGGTATTCTGTGTTGCCTAAATGGTGTTCTTCTGAAGCTAATTTTGGTAAAATTGGAATCAAATACTCATTTAACCAAGAATTCCCTGGTAAGCTAATCAATCCTCCTATAGTTGCCAAAATAGCCAAAACAATTAGAGGAAAAGTAATTAAAGCAGGACTTTCGTGTAAGTGGTGTTTTTGTTCTTCTGTTCCTCTAAAATCATTATAGAAAGTCAAGAACATCAAACGGAACATATAAAAAGCCGTCATAATGGAAGCTACAGAAGCAACTACCCATAACGGAATATTATGATGAAAAGCCGTTAATAAAATTTCGTCTTTTGAGAAAAATCCTGAAAACACTGGCACCCCTGAAATCGCTAATGAAGAAACTAACATGGTGATGAACGTAATTGGCATCACTTTTTTCAGTCCACCCATCTTGCGCATGTCTTGTTCGCCATGCAAAGCGTGAATAACTGATCCTGAACCCAAGAACAAACACGCTTTGAAAAACGCATGAGTAATTACGTGGAAAACAGCTACTTCGTAAGCACCTAATCCTAATGCTAAAAACATTAATCCTAATTGCGAAACAGTAGAGTAGGCCAAGACCTTTTTAATATCGTTTTGTACCAATCCAATCGTTGCGGCTACTAGAGCAGTTATAGCTCCAATTACAGCAATAATACTTTGAACGTCGGGCGTTAAATCAAAGATGAAATTCAAACGCGTAATCATAAAAATACCCGCTGTTACCATTGTAGCTGCGTGAATTAATGCCGAAACTGGTGTAGGTCCTGCCATCGCATCAGGTAGCCAAGTGTATAAAGGTATTTGTGCTGATTTTCCTGTCGCACCAATAAATAAACACAAAGCAGCAGCTGAAAGCCAATAGCCATCAAGGTTGGTTGCGCCAGCAATAGCTGTTTTTAAAGTAGCATAATCTAATGTAGAGAACAAATGACCTAAGATGAAGATTCCGATTAACAATCCTAAATCTCCAATTCTGTTCATGATGAAGGCTTTTTTAGCCGCATCGTTGTAGTCTTGGTTTTTGTGCCAAAATCCAATTAATAGATAAGAACACAATCCTACACCTTCCCAACCGATGAATAAAACTAGCAAGTTGCTACCTACTACTAACGTAATCATGAAGAAAACGAATAAGTTGAGGTAAGCAAAGAATTTGTGCATGTTCTCGTCGTCGTGCATGTAGCTAATCGAATATAAATGGATTAGCGAACCAATTCCAGTAACGAAAAGCAACCATAAAACAGACAATTGGTCTAATAAAAACCCAAAGTCGATTTTAATATTACTCACATGAATCCAATCAAAAAGGGTAATGTTGAATCCTTTTGGTTCAGCAGACAAAGCACTAAAGAAATAGATAGCAGTAGCAAAAGAAATCGCTACAGCAAGTGTTCCGATGATTCCAGAAACGGTTTTCCCTAGATTTTTCCCGAAGAAAATGTTGATTAAAAATCCTGCAAAAGGAGCTAGGACTAATAGTAAAGCTATATTGGTATTCATTTCCATTTATCCTTTTAAGTTTTTTAGGGTATCGATACTAATCGAACCTGAATTTTTAAATATCGATACTAAAATGGCTAATCCAACAGCAACCTCTGCAGCAGCAACAGCCATCGAGAAAAACACGAAAACCTGTCCTTGTGCATCTTGGTGATAGGTTGAAAAAGCAACAAACAATAAGTTCACCGCATTCAACATAATTTCGATGGACATAAAAACGATAATGGCATTGCGTCTGTATAAAACTCCGAATATTCCAATACAAAAAAGGATAACACTCAGGAAGATATAGTTTTCTATACCAATTTGATTTAAAATATTATTCATTTTATTTCTCTAATTTTTCTTTCTTAGACAATAGAACTGTACCAATCATCGCTACTAATAGCAAGATAGATGCAAATTCGAAAGGAACCATATATTCGTTCAATAGGATTTTACCCAAGACTTGAATCGATTGATAATCTTCGCCAGTAGCAATGTATTCTCCAGCAATTGGTTTTGAATTGATGAAAATCGCAATCAAAATCAAGCATACCAAACAGAAAGAAACAATTGCTCCTAAACGGGTAATTCTTGGTTTGTGCACTTCGTTTTCTTTATTCAAATTCATCAACATGATGGTAAATAAGAACAAAATCATGATAGCACCTGAGTACACAATAATATGTACAATCGCTAAAAATTGTGCATTCAATAATAAATAATGTCCCGCCACAGAAAAGAAACAAATCACAAGGTAAATAGCACTGTGAATAGGGTTTCGACTAAAAACGGTCAAAAATGCGGTTGATAATGTAATTGCGGCTAATACGCAAAAAAGGATAAGTAATATAGACATTAGTTCGCGTTTTTAAGTTGAGCATTTTGAATTGCCATTTCCAAAGGCATGACCAATTTATCTTTTCCAAAAATGAAATCCTCTCTATCGTAATTAGAAGGAACTAATTCTTTCGAAATAGTCAAATAAATAGCATCTTTCGGACAAGCTTCTTCGCACAATCCACAGAAAATACAACGCAACATGTTGATTTCGTAGATTTCAGCATATTTCTCTTCTCTGTACAAGTGTTTTTCGTCTGGTCTGCGTTCTGCAGCCTTCATCGTGATGGCTTCAGCTGGACAAGACAAGGCACAAAGTCCACAAGCCGTACAATTTTCTCGGCCTTGTTCGTCACGTTTTAGCATGTGACGGCCACGGTACACCGGACTCATTTCTCGCACTTGCTCTGGATAATGAATCGTTGCCTTTTTCTTAAAAAAGTGCTTGATCGTAATGAACAATCCTTTGACAATTGCGATAAGATACATTTTTTCCAAAAAAGTCATCTCTTTGTTGGAGACCACTTTTTTTCTTCCCGATAAGGATATTGTTTCTATTGACATTTTTTATTTTTTTATTTCTTAAGGTGTTTTCAATTGGCACCCCTAAAATTGATATAGTTTAGAATCCTAAATAAGCAGCGATATCCGCTCTTAAAATTACAATTCCTGTAATCATAATATTAATAATGGAAAGCGGAATTAATATTCTCCATCCCAAATGCATCAATTGATCGTATCTGAATCTTGGGATAGTCCAACGCACCCACATATAGAAAAAGATAAATCCACATATTTTGATAAATAACACTCCAATTCCGATGATATTTCCAATGTTTACACCTACATTTTCAACTACCCAATTCATCCCTGGATAATTATATCCTCCAAAGAATAAAATGGCTAAAATGGTAGAAGAGATAAACATGTTCGCGTATTCAGCAAACAAATAGAATCCCATCTTCATCGAAGAATATTCGGTGTGGTAACCCCCAATCAATTCACTCTCACATTCTGCCAAGTCAAAAGGAGTACGATTTGTTTCGGCAAAAGCACAAATCAAGAAAATCAAAAACGAAACGGGTTGATAAAATACATTCCAGTTCATTCCCGCTTGTTGCGCCGAAATTTCGCGTAAGCTTAAAGACCCTGTCATCATTAATAAAGCAATCATGGATAATCCCATGGCTACTTCATACGATACCATTTGCGAAGCAGCACGAACCGCTCCCATCAAAGAGAACTTATTATTCGATGCCCAACCTCCAATCATAATTCCGTATACTCCAACAGAAACTACTCCGAAGAAGTACAACAAACCAATATTTAAGTCGGTAGCTTGTAATAAAATATCACGCCCAAACAAATGCAATTTATCTCCCCAAGGAATGACAGCACTCGTCATTAAAGCCGTACTCATTGCAATGGCCGGCCCAACGAAGAATAAAAAACGGTTGGGTGTATTCGGTTCAAATTCTTCTTTTGAGAATAATTTCAAACCATCCGCAAGCGGTTGTAATAACCCTCCAAAACCAGCACGGTTAGGACCAACACGATCTTGTAAAAAAGCAGCTACTTTACGTTCTGCCCAAGTAGAGTACATCGCCATAATCATGGTTACAGCAAAAACTACTACAATAACAACACTTTTTTCTATAATAAACGTACTATCCATTTCTTATGATTTTTTGTTGTTGGTATCCAATGGAATTTCAGCCATACTGATTTTTTTACGATCTTCTTCTCTACCTAAAAGGATTTTCTCTTCGGTATTGATGACCACTTTTTCTAATTTGTGGTTGTATTTATTTTGATTGATAACCGAATCTTTTTCAAAAGCTCTTGGGCCTTCGATAGTCCAATCACTTACTTCTTTATGGTCAAAACGACATCCGTTACAGATGAATTCTTCTACTTCGTGGTACTCGTCTTTTCTTCCAGTAACTCTTTGGATTTCATCTCCAAACATCCAAACGGTTGTTTTTCCGCAACATTTATCACAATCTCTGTGTGCGTTGTACGGTTTGCTGAACCAAACTCTCGATTTGAATCGGAATGTTTTGTCAGTCAAAGCACCAACTGGACATACATCAATCATATTTCCAGAGAATTCATTGTCGATTGCTTTAGAAATACAAGTCGAAATGTTAGCGTGATCGCCACGATCCATTACACCATGTACTCTGTTATCTGTTAATTGATCAGCAACCTGAACACAACGTTGGCATAAAATACAACGGTTCATGTGCAATTGAATATTCGGACCAATATCTTCTGGTTCGAAAGTTCTTTTTTCCTCAATATAACGTGTTTCTGATTTTCCGTGTTCAAAACTTAAGTTCTGCAAATCACATTCACCCGCTTGATCACATACTGGGCAATCCAAAGGATGGTTAATCAGTAAGAATTCAGTAACTGATTTTCTAGCCTCAGTAACTCGTTCCGAAGATTTAGAGTTCACTTCCATTCCGTCCATACATCCCGTTACACAAGACGCCATTAATTTTGGCATGGGTCTTGGGTCGGCTTCACTTCCTTTAGAAACTTCCACTAAACAACAACGGCATTTTCCACCGCTTCCTTTTAGTTTAGAATAATAGCACATCGCTGGCGGAACTACATCTCCACCTATCATACGAGCGGCTTGCAGGATCGTTGTTCCTGGTTCTACTTCTATTGACTGACCGTCTATTGTTACTTTCATATTATTAGTTGTTGGTTGTTGGTTGTTGGTTGTTAGTTTTGAACTAGCAACTAGCATCCTTCAACTTTTATACTGTTTGTTTTGCTACTAAATGTCTCACTTTTTCAAATGGTTCATTGACAAAATGGTCTCTATGTTTTATTTTTTCTGGGAAACGAATATGGTACTCAAATTCTTCTCTAAAATGACGAATTGCAGCGGCTACAGGCCAAGAAGCAGCGTCACCTAAAGGACAAATGGTGTTTCCTTCGATTTTACTTTGAATGCTCAAAAGCAATTCGATATCTTCTTCACGACCGTGACCGTTTTCGATTCGGTGCAATACTTTTTCTAACCAACCTGTTCCTTCTCTACAAGGGGTACATTGTCCACAACTTTCGTGGTGGTAAAAACGAGAGAAATTCCAGGTGTTACGAACAATACAAGCAGTATCATCATACACGATAAATCCTCCAGAACCCAACATCGACCCTGTGGCGAAACCTCCATCTGACAAACTTTCGTAGGTCATTAAACGATCGTCGCCATTGGCGGTTTTATAAATTAAATTGGCTGGCAAAATAGGCACAGAACTTCCTCCTGGCACAAATGCTTTTAAAGGTCGGTCAGAACTCATTCCTCCTAAATATTCGTCAGAATTCATGAATTCATACACGCTCAATCCTAATTCAATTTCATATACTCCTGGGTTTTTAATATGTCCCGAAGCGGATATTAATTTAGTTCCTGTAGAACGTCCTTCACCTATTTTAGCATAATCAGCACCTGAATTATTGACAATCCAAGGCACAGCCGAAATAGTTTCTACGTTATTTACTACTGTTGGGTTAGCCCAAAGTCCTGATACCGCAGGGAAAGGTGGTTTGATACGTGGATTTCCACGTTTTCCTTCCAATGATTCAATTAATGCGGTTTCTTCACCACAGATGTAGGCACCAGCACCACAATGAACATGAAGTTCTAAATCGTAACCAGTACCTAATATATTTTTACCCAACCAACCAGCAGCTTTAGCTTCGGCGATGGCTCTTTCTAAAATTTTGAAAACCCACATGTATTCTCCACGAATGTAGATATACGAACGGTTAGCACCCAAGGCGTAGCTTGAAGTAATCATTCCTTCAATCAACAAGTGCGGAATGTATTCCATCAAGTAGCGGTCTTTGAAAGTCCCTGGCTCTGACTCGTCAGCATTACACACTAAATGTCTTGGTTTTCCTGATTTTTTATCAATAAAACTCCATTTCATTCCAGCAGGGAATCCTGCACCACCACGACCACGTAAACCAGAAGTTTTTACTTCTTCAACTACTTCGTCAGGGGTCAATGTTTTTAAGGCTTTTTCTACAGAAGCGTATCCACCATTTTGACGGTATACTTCGTAGGTTTTAATCCCTGGAATATTGATTTTGTCTAATAATATTTTTTGTGACATCTTATTTATCGTGTAAGATTATTTTACCCGCTCTTGCATCTTCAATAATTTGATCGATTTTTTGTTCGTTCAAATGCTCTTTATAGAAATCGCCTAATTGCATCATTGGGGCATACCCACAAGCACCTAGGCATTCAACACCGCGAACTTCAAAAAGACCGTCTGCAGTAGTTTCGCCCACTTTTACGCCTAATTTTTCACAAGTGTAATCCATTAGGTTTTCTACTCCGTTCAAACAACAAGGAGAAGTTTGGCAAAACTCAAACATGTATTTCCCAATTGGCTTCAAATTGAACATGGTATAAAAGGAAGCGACTTCGTATACTTCAACAGGTTTAATGTTTAGTATTTCGGCAACTTTATCCATCAATTCAATGCTTAACCAGTTTTGGTGTGCATCTTGTACTTCGTGTAAAACAGGAATCAAAGCTGATTTTCTATTTTCTTCAGGATAATGACCAATCAATTCATTGATGCGATTCATCAAGGTTTCGGTCATGTTTATTTCTTGTTTGTGAAAGGTACGTTCCATAATTTATGCGTCTAATTCTCCGGCAATAACATTTAAACTTGATAAAATTACAATGGCATCCGAAAGCATGGCGCCTTTTATCATTTCAGGATAAGCTTGGTAGTATATAAAACAAGGTCTGCGGAAATGTAGTCTATAAGGAGTACGACTTCCATCAGTTACTAAATAGAATCCAATTTCTCCGTTTCCACCTTCAACAGGGTGGTAAATTTCAGCTACTGGAACTGGAACTTCTCCCATTACAATTTTGAAGTGGTAAATCAACGATTCCATATTATGGTATACATCTTCTTTTGGAGGAAGGTAATATTCAGGAACATCAGCGTGGTAAGGTCCTTCTGGTAATTTCGCCAAAGCTTGACGAATAATACTAATACTTTCCCATACTTCGGCATTACGAACGCAAAAACGATCGTAAGTATCTCCTGATTTTCCAACAGGAACAATAAAGTCAAAATCTTCGTAAGAACTGTAAGGTTGTGCTACCCGAACGTCATAATCAACACCTGCAGCACGCAAGTTGGGCCCTGTAAAACCATACGCCATAGCTTGTTCAGCTGAAATAGCTCCTACATTAACCGTTCTGTCAATAAAAATTCTATTTCTTTCGAATAAGTTTTCAAATTCTTTCCAAGCTACTGGAAATTCTTCTAAAAACACTTCTAATTTACGGAAAGCTTCTGGTGACCAATCTCTTTCGAAACCACCAATTCGTCCCATATTAGTTGTTAAACGAGCACCACAAATTTCTTCGTAGATTTCGTAGATTTTTTCTCTGAATTGGAATACATACAAGAAACCAGTATACGCTCCAGTATCTACACCAAGGATTGAATTACAAATTAAGTGATCGGCAATTCGAGCCAATTCCATTACGATAACGCGTAAATATTGCGCTCTTTTTGGCACTTCAATATCCAATAGTTTTTCTAAAGTCATCCACCATCCCATATTGTTAATAGGAGAGGAGCAATAGTTCATTCTATCAGTAAGCGGTGTAATTTGGTAAAACGGTCTATTTTCAGCTATTTTTTCAAATGCTCTGTGAATGTAACCAATTGTTGGTTCTGCTTCCAAGATCTTTTCTCCATCCATCAACAAGATATTTTGAAAAATACCGTGTGTTGCTGGGTGAGTTGGCCCCAAGTTCAGAATAGAAAGCTCACTTCCGTCTTCGTTATGGCGCTCTTTGATTATTTTAGCATAGCGATGCTCTGGTGGTAATAATAGTTCTGACATTTAGTGAATGTGAAAAATTATATATTGTTTTTTTAGCAATTTGCTGTTGTTCTTCCGAAGAAACGATCGTCTTTGTCGGTTCTTCCACTGTCTTCCATTGGAAATTCTTTTCGCATTGGAAAAGAAACCATTTCATCCATATTTAAAATACGTTTCAATTGTGGGTGACCAATGAAATTGATTCCGTAAAAATCGTAGGTTTCTCTTTCCATCCAGTTAGAACTTAAGAAAATATTCGATACGGTTTTGATTTCAGGATTGTTCCCGCTGATGAACGCTTTGATTTTAATTCTTTTGTTTTCGTACCAATTATGCAAATGATATACCACTGCAAATTGTCTTGTTTCTTCGTTATCTGGGAAATGAATTCCACATAAATCAGTCAAGAAGTGAAAACGTAAAACGGGATCATTTTTTAAGAAGAGAATAACAGCTGTAATTTTATCAGCGGCTACTTCAAATGAAAAAATATCTTTTTCTTGATTGAATTGAAAAACGTCTGCACCAAAAGTAGCTACTAATTTTTCTTGTATTTCGTTTGTTTCTAAAGCCATCTTGTTATTTGATATTATAAGAAGCTAATAATTCTTGGTACTCAGGAGAACTTCTTCTTCTAACCGATTCGTTTTTAACGATTTCTTGTAACTTCATTACACCGTCTACGATTTGTTCTGGTCTTGGAGGGCAACCTGGAACGTACACGTCAACAGGAATTACTTTATCAATTCCTTGTAAAACAGAATATGTATCAAAAACACCTCCTGAAGAAGCACAAGCTCCAACAGCAATTACCCAACGAGGTTCAGACATTTGTTCGTATACTTGACGTAAAATTGGCGCCATTTTTTTAGAAATAGTTCCCATTACCATCAACATATCGGCTTGACGAGGAGAGAAACTCACACGCTCAGAACCAAAACGAGCTAAGTCATAATGCGAAGCCATTGTGGCCATAAATTCAATTCCACAACAAGAGGTTGCAAAAGGCAACGGCCAAAGCGAATTGGCACGAGCCAAACCTACTACATCATTTAGCGTTGTGGCGAAGAATCCTTCTCCTACAACTCCTTCCGGTGGTGCTACCATTTTAGTTTTTGAATCACTCATTTTGAATTCGTAATTTTGAATTTATAATTAATTATTCCCAGTCTAGTGCTTTTTTCTTGATGATGTAGAAAAATCCAACCAACAACAAAAGCATAAAAACTACCATTTTGATCATTCCTTCTATTCCTAAATCCTTGAAATTAATTGCCCAAGGGTATAAGAAAATAACTTCCACATCAAATAAGACGAAAAGTATAGCTACTAGGAAGTATTTTACAGAGAACGGGATACGTGCATTACCAACAGATTCAATACCGCACTCGAAGTTTTTATCTTTAGATTGAGAGTTTCTTTTTGGACCTAATTTTCCTGAAACAAATATGGTACCTGCCACAAAACCAACAGCTAAAAGCAGCTGCATGAAAATTGGAATATAATTCAATTGTTCTGATTGCATAATTATTTGGTATTTTTATTGAATTTTAGCCACAAAGATAACTTTCAAGTATTTAAAACACAAGCAGAAATCGGAATTTAATAGTACTGTAAATCTAAAAAATAGCTTATTTTTATTGATTATAAATAAAGAATGAATTTCAATTGTGTTTAAGGGGTTTTAAAAAATAATAAACAAAAAAAACGCCTCGATGTAAATCGAGGCGTTTAGACCATTCTCAGGCTAAAAAAATATCTTTTTCAGCTTAGATAACAGCTACTTGTGCAGCTACTTTTCCTTTTCTTCCTTCTTCTTCTACGTAGCTCACTCTGTCACCTTCGCGTAATTCTTCCGCTGTGATTCCTGATGCATGAACGAAGATGTCTTTTCCTGTTTCTTCGTCCGTAATGAATCCATAACCTTTAGATTCATTAAAAAATTTAACTGTACCTGTACGCATTGTAATAGTAATAATAATTTATAATAAGACAAATGTAGCATTTAATATAATACGAAATGCGTTCTTTGGTTTTTATTTTGTAAAAATATTGATATTCAACGTTTTCTGACCAAAATACTCGTTCAACTACAATTATTGGTTCAATTGAATGTGTAATTCTTTTAGTTGCGATTCGTCAATTGTTGAAGGCGCATCAATCATAACATCTCTTCCCGAATTGTTTTTTGGGAAAGCGATAAAGTCACGAATGGTTTCTTGACCGCCTAAAATAGCGACTAATCGATCCAATCCAAAGGCCAATCCGCCGTGAGGTGGAGCGCCAAATTGGAAAGCATCCATCAAGAATCCAAATTGTGCTTTAGCCTCTTCAGGAGTGAATCCTAAATATTTGAACATCAATTCTTGTGTGGCTTTGTCGTGAATACGAATAGAACCTCCACCAATTTCGTTTCCGTTCAATACCATATCATACGCATTAGCACGTACTTTTCCTGGTTCCGTTTCTAATAAACGGATATCTTCTGGTTTTGGAGAGGTAAACGGGTGGTGCATTGCATGATAACGGCCACTTTCTTCGTCAAATTCCAATAATGGAAAATCGACTACCCATAATGGAGCAAATTCATCTGCTTTTCTCAATCCTAAGCGAGTGGCTAATTCCATACGCAAAGCGGAAAGTTGTGCTCTAGTTTTGTCAGCAGGGCCAGACAACACAAAAATCATATCGCCAGCTTGCGCTTGCGTTGCTTTTGCCCAATTCGTTAAATCGTCTTGGTCGTAAAATTTATCTACTGATGATTTTAAAGTACCGTCTTCGTTGCATTTTACATACACCATTCCTGAGGCACCTACTTGAGGACGTTTGACCCAATCAATCAATCCGTCAATTTCTTTTCGAGTATAATTTCCAGCACCCGGAACGGCAATTCCAACCACTAATTCGGCAGTATTGAAAACAGGAAATTCTTTATGTTGTGCTACGGCGTTTAACTCACCAAATTGCATTCCGAAACGAATGTCTGGTTTGTCATTCCCGTAAGTTTTCATGGCATAGTCGTAGGTAATTCTTGGGAATTTTTCTACTTCAACACCTTTAATTTCTTTTAATAAATGACGGGTAAGTCCTTCGAAAATATTCAAAATATCTTCTTGTTCTACAAAGGCCATTTCGCAGTCAATTTGAGTAAACTCAGGCTGTCTGTCAGCACGTAAATCTTCGTCACGGAAACATTTCACGATTTGGAAATACTTGTCCATTCCGCCCACCATCAATAATTGTTTGAAGGTTTGTGGCGATTGTGGTAAAGCATAAAATTGTCCTTCATTCATTCGAGAAGGTACTACAAAATCACGTGCTCCTTCGGGAGTTGATTTAATTAAATAAGGTGTTTCTACTTCGCAAAAATCCAAATCCGAAAGGTATTTACGTACTTCCATTGCCACTTTGTGACGAAAAAGCAAACTGTTTTTCACTGGATTTCTTCGAATATCGAGGTAACGGTATTTCATTCGGATATCCTCACCACCATCTGTTTCATCTTCGATAGTGAAAGGAGGAGTCAAAGCAGCATTTAAAATAGTTAGTTCTGAAACTAAAATCTCTACTTCACCTGTTGGGATATTTTTGTTTTTGGCTTCACGCTCAATAACTGTTCCTTTTACTTGAATAACAAATTCACGTCCAAGAGTTTTGGCTAATTCAAAAACCGATTTCTCAGTACGACTTTCGTCAAAAATCAATTGCGTTATTCCATAACGGTCGCGTAAATCGACCCAATTCATAAATCCTTTATCGCGCGATTTTTGAACCCAACCCGCTAGTGTAACTTCTGTATTGATATGTGAGGCGTTCAATTCGCCACAGTTATGACTTCTGTACATGATTAAAAATATTTGTGTGCAAATTTAGGACTAATTATGAATATATTAAGGATAAAGTTATCAGAATAAAAAAACCTGCAAATTTTACTTTGCAGGTTCTTCATTCACTCTATTTAAAACAATTTTTATTCCGCTATTGCATCTTGATTTCTTTTGTTTCTTCGGTCTCTCAACCAATATTTAGTTCGTTTTACTAAATAGAACATTACAGGAACCATTACTAGAGTCAATACCGTAGCATAAGTCAAACCGAAGATAATAGTCCAAGCCAAAGGCCCCCAGAACATTACGTTATCTCCTCCCATAAAGAAATGCGGATTAAAGTCAGTTACCAAAGTAAAGAAGTCAAAGTTCAATCCAATAGCCAGTGGAATTAATCCTAAGATTGCCGTTAATGCCGTCAATAGTACTGGACGTAATCTTGATTTACCTGATTCGATAATTACTTCTTTGATGTCTTCTAGTGATAAATCGTCGTGATTTTCCAACTTGTTTTCGGCCACTTTTTTGTCTAATAATAATACAAAGAAGTCCATTAATACGATTCCGTTTTTCACCACAACACCCGCGAGCGAAATGATTCCCATCATCGTCATTAAGATGACAAAATCCATATTAGCAATCACATAACCATAAAATACACCACTAAAACTTAGTAATACGGTAAACATAATCACCAATGTTTTTGAAACCGAATTAAACTGCAATACAATGATGATGGTAATTCCAGCTAGTGCTAAAAATAAAGCATACATCAAGAAGCTTTGGTTTTTGCCTTGTTCTTCTTGCACTCCAGAGAACGAATAAGTTACACTTTTAGGAAGCTCATAATTTTTTAATTCTTCCTTAATTTGTTTGGTGATTTCATCTCCATTATATCCAGTCAACACATTCGAATAAATAGTCATAATTCGTTTGTGGTTTTTTCTCTTGATCTGATTATAAGTCATTGTTTTTTCTGTTTTTGAAACTGCAGAAATTGGTACTTGCATAATCTGACCATTGTTTTGGTTACGGAACGTCAACGATTGGTTGAAAAGAATATTTTCATTTTTACGTTGGTCGTCTTGCATACGCATTACAATGTTGTAATCGTCATCACCTTCTTTATAAGTCGAGATTTCTTGTCCGTAAACGGAACGACGTAAATTGAAACCTAATTGTCCTGTAGAAATTCCCATACTTCCTGCATTGGCACGATCTACTTTTACTTCTAATTCTGGACTTTCTTTATTGATATCGATACTTAACTTCTCGATACCTGGAATGTTTTTCGAATCAATGAACGCAATCATTTTATCACCTTCTTTCAACATCTGATCGTAATCAGCACCAGTTAATTGGATACTAATTGGGTAACCCGCAGGAGGTCCGTTAGAATCTTTTTCAACGGTAACAGTTGCGCCAGCAATTCCAG
Source organism: Flavobacterium sp. (assembly GCF_031537875.1). GTDB lineage: Bacteria > Bacteroidota > Bacteroidia > Flavobacteriales > Flavobacteriaceae > Flavobacterium. The sequence goes on from NZ_JAVKNB010000007.1 coordinate 104,709, forward strand.
TTACATTCCTTCTGATCTCTTCTAAAATATCCGAAGTGTTGACCCCTTTTCTAAATTTGAATTCGGAGAAACTTACGGTTACTTTTCCTTTAAATGGTGTTTCTGAAGCCGAACCAGCATCTACATTTGGATTTCCAGCACCGACACCTACTTGCGAAATAATGGATTCCGCCATGAAGTTTTTGTTGGTTTTTGGATCGACATATTTTTCTAAAATTTGGATAATTTGTTTTTCTACAAACAAAGTAGCCTTATTTGTTTTTTCGATAGAAGTTCCTTGAGGATATTCGATATAAGCAATCGCTTGATTCGGTATATTATCAGGGAAAAACAATACTTTTCTTGGGAAAATTCCTAAAAGAATGAAGGAGAAGAATAACAAAACGATAATTCCACCCAAGGCTTTCCAAGCATTTTTACCCGTTAAGATTTTAGCTAAAAAGATTTTGTATTTCTCTTCCATTCTTGGGAAGAAGCTGTACTGAAAATCTTGTGTCCATTGGAACACTTTCCAATAATACAACCACATTAATCCGACAGAGATTAATAATAAATGGCCAATTCCTCTCAATAATTTACTGTCGTAAAGATTGCCTGGAACAGCAAATAAAATTCCCAATGCGACAAATACAATAGTGTAAAAGCGCAAGCTTTTTTTCTTTATGTTTTTATCTTCTAAAGCCATTGAACCTCCCGTCATAGCCGCATTAATCACCATAGCTACAAACAAAGATCCGGTTAATGTTACCGTCAATGTAATTGGGAAATATTTCATGAATTTACCCATAGTTCCCGGCCAAAGGGCAAAAGGTAAAAAGGCCATCAAAGTAGTCGCTGTAGACGAAATAACTGGCCAAGCAATCTCTCCAATTCCCACTTTTGAAGCCTGAATTCGGGTCATTCCTTTTTGCATATTGGCATACACATTATCAACCACCACAATACCATCATCTACGAGCATTCCTAATCCCATTACCAACCCAAACAATACCATCGTATTTAGGGTTAATCCAAACATAGATAAAATAGCAAAAGCAATCATCATTGATAACGGAATGGCCGCCCCAACAAATAAAGAGTTACGCAATCCCATGGTGAACATCAATACAATCATTACTAAAATAATTCCGAAAATGATGTGGTTCGATAGCTCGTCTACCTGGTGTTCTACTCTCGAAGATTGATCACTGGTTAATTCTACCTTTAAGTTTTTAGGCAAATAAGATTCCTGTGCTTTTTTAACTACTTCTTTCACTTGATCAATAGCCGAAATCATGTTTTGGTTGGCACGTTTTTTCACGTTCAACATCACCACTTCGGCACCTTTTTCACGAGCGTAGGTGGTTTTTTCTTTTTCTTTGAAACGAATTGTTGCAATATCTTTTAGATATACAGGGCCACCAAACGATTTGACAATGATATTTTCTAATTCTTTAGGCTCTTTAAATTCACCCACGATTCGGATGTTGTTTCGAGAACCTTGCGAAGTTAAATTACCTCCAGAAAGCGTCATATTTTCATATTTCACCGCATTCTGAATTTCGTCAAAAGTAACTTGTGCAGCCGTCATTTTAAAAATGTCCACCGCAATTTCCACTTCTTTATCGTCTACCCCAAGGATGTCTACTTTTTTGATTTCCGAAATTTCTTCGATATCATCTTGCAATAATTCTCCGTATTTTTTCAATTGTTGGGTAGTGTAATTACCTTGCAAATTGATGTTCAAAATAGGCACTTCTTCTGAAATGTTCAATTCAAAAACATTCGGCTCTACCTTGCTTCCGTTGTCCATATTGGGCCAATCGGTATCGGCTTTAGCATTGTCTACTTTGTCTTTTATTTTTTGTTTGGCTTGTTCGATAGTAACATCATCTGAAAACTCAGCGATAATCATTCCGTAATCTTGGAACGAGCTTGAAGTTACTTTGTCAACTCCGCTGATGTTTTTGATTTGTTTCTCTAAGGGTTTGATAACCAATTTCTCTACATCTTCGGCTGAGTTTCCTGGAAATACAGACGAGATATAAATTTTATTTTCGATGATTTCTGGGAAATCTTCACGTGGCATATTGATATATGCAGTCAACCCTGCAATAACAATAATGAAGGTCAAGATATAGACGGTAACTCGGTTGTCTACTGCCCAACTTGAAATGCTGAATTCTTTATTTTGATGACTCATAATTATAGTTGTTGGTTGTCGGTTGTTGGTTGTCGGAAAAAATGACAACTCAAAATGACAACTGTTTTACATTTAGAAATTTAATTTCATTCCTTCAGAAATCGTATTTACTCCTTCGGTTACAAGGATATCATTTGCTGATAAACCATTTAGGATTTCAGTTACATTATCAGATGATTTCCCAACAGTTACAATTACTTTTTTAGCAGTTGCTGTTTTTCCGTTGCTATTGATGGCTACAAAAACAAATTTATTTCCATCACCATCTTCTTGAATCACATTGGTTGGGACTACAATAGCATTTTTAGAACTGTAGTCAATTACTTTTAGTTTTGCTACTTGATTAGGGCGCAATAAATTTTCTGGATTTGGAATGCTTACTTCAATTCCGAAACTTCTGTTGTTTGGATTGATGAAATTACCCACTTGACGTACTTTCCCTTTGTAATTTTTATTCAACGAAGTCAAGAAAACATCTACTTGAGTTCCTACTTTTAATTTGCCAATGTAGCTTTCTGGAATAGAAGTTGAAACGTACATATTATTCAAATTCACGATACGCATTAACCCTTGAGCGCCTGCTGAAACTACCTGTCCTCTTTCTACAAATACCTCGTCGATTGTTCCTGAGAACGGTGCACGAATTACGGTTTTAGCTAACATCGCTTTGGCTTGTGCCACAGAACGTTGTAAGCTCAACATTTGTGTTTGCGCTTGTAGGTACTGGATTTCAGAACCAATTTTTTGATTCCAAAGATTTTTTTGTCTTTCAAAAGTGGTTTTAGCTAATTGGTATTGTGTTTCTAAACTCGCTACTTGCTGGCTAGAGCCTCCGTCGTCAACACGTGCTAAAATTTGTCCTTTGCTTACATGCTGACCTGCTTTAGCATTTAACATTACCAGAGTTCCAGGCATTTCTGGCTGAATCAAGATATTCTCTTTAGTATTTACACTTCCTTGTATGTCCAAATAATGATTAAAAAGAGTGTCTTTTAAAGTTAATACTGAAACTAACGCCTCTTCTTTCTTTACATTCAAAGTAGCTAAGGCCGCGTCAATTTTAGCTAAGTCAGCTTGAATTAAAGCTTTTTTAGCTTGTAATTCTTTATTGTTTTTTGATGCAATCAATTGGTCAACCGTTTGATTGTTTTGCTTATCACCACAAGAAACAACTAGTGCTGATGCAATGATTAGTGGAAGTATTTTAGTAGTCATAAGTGTTCTATTAGATTTCATATTGATGTTGAGATTAGTTCTTAGTTACGATTTTTTCTAAAGTGGCTTTTTTATTGATAACGTCAAGCATAGCTTGTAAATAATTTTGTTGTGCAGTGTACAATTGACGTTGTGCTTCGCTCAAATCAAAGCTAGACGACAAGCCTTCTTTCAATTTGATTTGTTGCTTATTTTCAATACGTTCCGCTAGAGTTAAACTGCTTTTGGTAGTATTTAATTGTTCTAAACTGTATTCGTAATCACTTTTTGCTTTTTCGAATTGTAATTTAAGCGTTTGCTCCACTTGTAGCATTTTTGTTTTAGACTGTTCCAAAGCAATTTTGGCTTGTTGTGTTTTAGCGCTTCTACCCAAACTACTAAAAATAGGGACGTTTAAACTTAATCCTACGTTAGAATAGTTTAACCAGTGTTGGTTGGAATTAAAGAATTGGAATTGGTTTCCAAAGGCATTGTATCCAAAGTTATAAGCGGCTGCCAAGGTTGGTAAAGCATTACTTTTTTGTAAAAGCACTAACAGTTTGTTGCTTTCAACTACGTTTTGTTGGATTTTATAATCAATAGTGTTTTCTACTAAAAAGGGCTCTTGAGTTAATCCTAAGTTGATGTTGTTTTGTGCTAACGTACTCAGTTTATCAGTCAAAGTCAAATCGTTTTCCATTGCAATTCCCAATACTAATTTTAGCATATTGGTTGCAATCGTCTTTTGGCGTTTTACATTTTCTTGAGCACTTTTTATTGTAGCCAATGTAATTTGGAGTTGCTCTACATTTTCTTCCTCAATCAAACCATTTTTAAATATTTGGTTGGTTTCGTTTAAGGTTTTTTCTAAGTTAGTTTTATTTTTTTCTAAAATAGTGCTACTTTCATCTGCCAACAATACATTTCCATAGGCGTTAATTACCATTTCGCGAATTTCTTGATTGGTTTTGATTTTTGCATTTTCAGAAATTTGCAAATACACTTTGGCGGATTGTAGTCCCACTAAGTACGATCCATTAAATATAAGCTGACTTAATGTTGCAGTTGCCGCCATATTTTGTTTGGTTCCAAAAGCTACTTCCGCAAATTCACCCGGTTGTCCTCCAAAAAACTCAGCAGGAATCAACGATTTTTGCAGTTTAATATTGTTTTGATAGCCAACAGCTGCGTTGATTTGAGGTAAACCAATAGTGGTTGTTTCCCATTTTTTTGCTTTGGCAGCATCGATATCTCTTCCGGCATTAATAGCACTGTAGTTGTGTGCTAATGCATATTCAATCGCTTCGTTTAAATTATACGAATAGGATTGTTTGGTGCTTTTTTGTTGTGCACTTATACTTACGGTAAAAGCAAGTAGCGCAATTAAATGTGTTTTTTTCATTATACAATTATAGGTGAGGGGTTTTTAAATGTTTTTCGAGTTCAATAATTCCTTTTGGGGTTGCCATAGCTCTAATGTGGTATTCTAAGGCTTCTAATTCTAATTTTTTTGATTCCTTTTCTGATACAATATTTTCATTAATAGATGAAATTAAGGCGTAATAGAAATAGACATGGCTTTGAATATTTAGTTCATTTCGATACAAACCTTCTTGGATGCCTTTTTCAATATTTTGTTGAAACATCGAATGACATTCTGTTTTGGACTGCGAAATTAATTTTTGATAAATTTCAGGGTAATGCTTTTTTAATTGATAGGATGGCGAAGTCTCGATTGAATTGAACATTTCCTTGAACATTTTGATGATTTCAAAATTTTCTTCGATGGCATTGTGGTTATTAGCCACAATTTTGGCAATAGTCTGGTTGATTTGTTTCAATCCAGTTTCAGTCGTTTCTTCAATTAGGATTTCTTTGTTACAGAAATATTTGTAAATCGTTTTTTTAGAAATACACATTTCGTTGGCAATGTCATCCATTGTTACACTTTTAAAACCGAGTTTTAAAAATAGGTTACTTGCTTTAGATATGATTTTATCTTTCATTTTTTTTGTCTTATAAAGAAATTCCTCCAGAAGCTTCTATTCTTTGACCATTAATCCAGTATCCATCTTTTGAACATAAAAAGGCAACAATTCCACCAATATCATTCGCTTCTCCTACTCTTCCTAAAGCAGTTAGATTACTTAAATATCCTTTCATTTGTGGATTGTTTCTAATTGCAGCTCCATTAAAATCGGTTTCTATTGGACCTGGGGCCACAACATTGGCCGTGATACCTCTCGATCCGACTTCTTTAGCTAAATATTTTGTGAAATTTTCAATGGCAGATTTCATAGAAGCATAAATAGAATAACCTGCAACACAAAAACGAGTTGTACCACTTGAAATATTTATAATTCTTCCACCGTCATTAAGTATTGGTAGTGCTTTTTGAGTCAAAAAATAAACACTTTTGAAGTGAATATTCATCATTCTGTCAAAGTCAGCTTCGGTTGCCTCTAAAAAAGGAATTGTAGCACCAATTCCAGCATTATTTATTAAAAAGTCAAAAGTAGATACATTCCAGTTGGTCTTTAATACTTCAGTAATTTCATTAACAAAAGCGTCTATCGTATCAATAGAATTGACATCAAGTTGAAGTGCTATTCCTTTTCTTCCTATTGACTCAATTGATTTCACAACTGCTAGAGCATCTTCTTTCTGAGTATTGTAAGTAATTATAACGTCTACTCCTTGTTCTGCTAATCGTAGAGCCATGTTTTTACCTAATCCTCTACTGCCTCCTGTAACCAGAGCGATTTTTGTCATCATTTTTACTGTTAAATTTCGTTTGCAAATATAGTCGGAAACTTTGAATACCAAAAAAGTTTCCAATGTTTTTATTGTTTTTTTTGAAAAAAGAGTATAAATCGAGTAATCAGTGGTGCTTTTCAACCCATTTATTCGCAATGGAATTGTATATTTGAGCCTTTGTAAACAGGAATTAAATTAGTTATGCATTCTATTCAGCAATACCAAGAATTTGTTTTGGACTATTTAAAGGCGCAACATTGTGTTCGAGAACCTAAGAATTTGTACGAACCAATACACTATATATTAGATTTGGGTGGTAAAAGAATGCGTCCAGTATTGACTTTGATGAGTGCTGAAATTTTTAATGAAAACTATGCAAAAGCACTTCCAGCAGCATTAGCCGTTGAGGTATTTCATAATTTTTCTTTGGTTCATGATGATATTATGGACGATGCACCTTTGCGAAGAGGAAACATAACGGTTCATGAAAAATGGAATGTCAATACGGGAATTCTTTCAGGAGATGCGATGTTGATTTTGGCGTACCAATATTTTGAACACTATGAGCCAGTTGTTTTTAGAGATTTAGCTAAATTGTTTAGTAAAACGGCATTGGAAGTTTGCGAAGGACAACAATGGGATGTGGATTTTGAAACGCGTTCGGATGTGACTATTCCAGAATACTTAAAAATGATTGAATTCAAAACGGCAGTTTTGGTTGCAGCAGCGATGAAGATGGGAGCCATTGTAGCTCAAACTTCTGCTGAAAATGGTGATTTAATTTATGATTTTGGACTGAATTTGGGATTGGCATTCCAGTTACAGGATGATTATTTAGATGCTTTTGGCGATCCAGCCACTTTTGGCAAACAAGTAGGAGGGGATATTATTGAGAATAAAAAAACCTATTTGTACCTTAAAGCCATTGAATTTGCGTCAAGCGAAGAAAGAAAGCAGTTACTTCAATTGTTTTCGGTTTCACTAGAAGATAATTCGTCTAAAATCGAAGAAGTTAAAACTCTTTTCAATGCTACGGGAGCGTCAAAAGCGACGCAACAAGCGATCCAAGACTATACTTTGAAAGCATTTGCTACTTTAGATAAAATGAATATCAGCTCAGATAAAAAAGCCATGTTAAAGGCGTTTGGAGAAAATTTAATGAATCGCAATGTCTAATAGTATTGTGTTCACTCCGCCTGTAACTACAGATGGACTTCTTTCTGAAGCAGAAAAGGAAGACTTGTACCTAAAATTGATTGAGCAAATTAATAAGGATTTTAATTTTGCTAATGAAGCGATTGATTTGCCTTTAACGATTCAGCCGGAGGAGTTGAAATCTGAATTGCATGAAAAAATATATCGGTTGATTCAGTATAAATTCGCTGAATATTTAAACCTATTATATATAGTAGACGTCCCCGAAGATCAAGTCAAAAAACTAGATGGTTCTGATATTGCAGAATTGTCAAAGCAAGTCGCTTTCTTAGTATTGAAACGCGAATGGATGAAAGTTTGGTTCAGGAATAAATATTAACGGTATTCATTAAAAATAAAACCGCACAAAAGGCATTAGCGCATCGCTATAAATACTTTTGTCTTTGTCAAAAAGCAAATTATAACGCGCCCCAAGAGTTACATTGCCATTCCGATAACCCGCTCCAACATACAATCCCGTATTCCAGTAGTTCTTGGTAACAGGATTTGGAATCATTTGCAATTGGGTATTGACTCTTGCTTGTTCGACTTCCAATGAAAGCTGTATTTTTTCGATGGGATTAAATAAACTGATGGCACTTACACCGTAAACACCTGTAGTATAGTAATTTTTCGAATTGGTAAAACTACCTAATAGTCCAGCGCCTAAACTCACATAGTCATTTACAGGATAAATAGCACTTGGAGCCAATGTGATTTCAGTATATCCAGTTCCAAAATTCAATCCAAAACCACCTCCAAATTGGACTTGTTTCCAAAAATCATTTGGCGTGTTTTTCGCAATCGTTTGCGAAAACGAAAAAGAAAAACAAAACGCAAATAGGACGGACAGAATTAATTTTGGGTTCAAAACGAGGTCGAAAACGTTTTTTTTCATGATTATTTTAAAGATTTTTAACAAAATTTAACGTAAAAGTAGGTTAAAAATAGGATTATATAGATTGGTTTATTGTACTTTTGTCAACAAATTAAACAAAAAGCATATTAATCAATAATTATGGATAGGTTTTCCTTTTTAAACGCAGCTCATACCGAATTTTTTGCCCAATTATACGATCAATATTTAACCAGTCCAGACAGTGTTGAACCAAGTTGGAGAAGTTTTTTCCAAGGGTTTGATTTTGGAATGGCTACATACAATGAAGAAAATGCCGTAGAACAATTGGCAAATTATTCTTCAGGAGCAGTAGCTTCAGGACAAGTTTCTGAAAAAGTGCTAAAAGAATTTAACGTTCTTAAATTAATTGATGGGTATAGAACTCGCGGGCATTTGTTTACTAAAACCAATCCAGTTCGTGATAGAAGAACCTATTCGCCTAACCTAGCCATTGAGAATTTTGGATTGTCAACCGCTGATTTGGATACGGTATTTGATGCAGCTAAAATTTTAGGACATCAGCCTGCTACGTTAAAAGAGATCATCCGTCGTTTAGAAAACTTATATTGCCAATCGATTGGTGTAGAATATATGTACATCCGTAAGCCAGAAGTGGTACAGTGGATTCAAGACCGTTTGAATGTTAATGACAATTTGCCAAACTTTAACGTAGAGCAAAAGAAAAATATTCTTGATAAATTAAATGAGGCGGTTTCGTTTGAAAACTTTCTTCATACCAAATATGTAGGTCAAAAACGTTTCTCATTAGAAGGAGGAGAAAGTATTATCCCTGCACTTGATGCTTTGATTGAAGCAGCTGCCGAAAAAGGAGTGGAGCAATTTGTAATGGGAATGGCACACCGTGGAAGGTTAAATATTTTAGCCAATATTTTTGGAAAAGCAACTCAAGACATCTTCTCGGAATTTGACGGAAAAGATTACGACCAAGAATATTTTGACGGAGACGTTAAATACCATTTAGGGTTAACTTCAGAAAGAAAAACGAAATCTGGTAAATCAATCAATATTAATTTGGCGCCAAACCCGTCTCACTTAGAGACTGTTGGAGCCGTTATTGAAGGAATTACCCGTGCTAAACAAGACAAATATTTTCCAGACGATTTCTCAAAAGTATTGCCAATCGCCGTTCACGGGGATGCTGCAGTAGCAGGACAAGGAATCGTGTACGAAATTGTGCAAATGGCACAATTGGACGGTTATAAAACAGGAGGAACTATTCACTTAGTGATTAATAACCAAGTTGGTTTTACAACTAATTACCAAGATGCACGTTCATCAACCTATTGTACGGATGTGGCCAAAGTTACTCTTTCGCCAGTATTACACGTGAATGCAGATGACACAGAAGCCGTGGTTCATGCGATGTTGTTTGCCTTAGATTATAGAATGACTTTTGGAGGCGATGTATTCATCGACCTTTTAGGATATAGAAAATATGGACATAACGAAGGGGATGAGCCTCGTTTTACCCAACCTGTTTTATACAAAATCATCGCGCGTCATAAAAATCCAAGAGATATTTATGCTGAGAAATTAATTGTTGACGGCATTATCGACCAAGCGTATGTAAACAAAATCGAAAGTGATTACAAATCGAAATTGGATGAAAATTTGCAAGAATCCCGTAAGAAAGACTTGACTATCATCAAGCCATTTATGCAAGATGAATGGAAAGGATTTGTACAGGTTTCTGATGATGTAATGTTGCAAAAAGTAGATACTACTTACGATAAGAAAAAATTAGACGGTATTTTAGAAACGATTTCTACTTTGCCATCGGATAAAAAATTCATCAATAAAATTTCTAAGATTGTAACGGACAGAAAAACGATGTACGACAACAATCAAATTGATTGGGGTACTGCCGAAGCATTGGCTTACGGGTCGTTGTTACAAGAAGGATATGATATTCGTTTGTCAGGACAAGACGTAGAAAGAGGAACTTTTTCTCACCGTCATGCCGTGGTAAAAGTAGAAGATAGCGAGGAAGAAGTAATTCTTTTGAACGCAGTAAAAGAGAAAAAAGGAAAATTCAATGTATTCAACTCTTTCCTTTCTGAATATGGAGTTTTAGGATTTGATTATGGATATGCGTTGGCTAATCCAAATGCCTTAACGATTTGGGAAGCGCAGTTTGGGGATTTTTCTAATGGTTGCCAAATTATGATTGACCAATACATTTCTTGTGGTGAAGATAAATGGAATAACCAAAACGGAATTGTAATGTTATTGCCTCACGGATACGAAGGACAAGGTGCTGAGCACTCTTCGGCTAGAATGGAGCGTTACTTACAATTGTGTTCTCGTCATAATATGTATGTAGCTGATTGTACTACTCCAGCTAACTTCTTCCACTTGATGAGAAGACAAATGAAAACGAAATTCCGCAAACCATTAGTAGTATTTTCTCCTAAGAGTTTATTGCGTCACCCGTCTTGTGTTTCTACTCAAGAGGAATTGGCTAATGGAAGTTTCCAAGAAACGATTGACGACACTTCTGTAGATAAATCAAAAGTAAAAACAGTAGTTTTCTGTACTGGTAAGTTTTACTATGATATTTTAGCGGAAAGAGAAAAATTAGAACGAAATGATGTAGCTTTGGTTCGTATCGAGCAATTATTTCCGTTACCAACAGAGCAATTAAAAGCAATTATTGCTACCTATCCTAATGCGGATGATTACGTTTGGGCACAAGAAGAACCAAAAAACATGGGGGCTTACAGCTATATGTTGGTGAATTTTGATTTGGTTCCATGGCGTTTAGCTTCGTTGAAAAATTACTCTGCACCAGCATCTGGAAGTCATACAAGAGATAGAAGACGTCATGCAGACGCCATTAGAATGGTTTTTGACAAAAATTTATTTAGATAATAATAGACAACAATAAAATTACAAACGATGATTTTAGAAATGAAAGTCCCTTCACCAGGGGAATCAATCAAAGAAGTAGAAATCGCAACTTGGTTAGTAAAAGATGGCGATTATGTAGAAAAAGACCAAGCCATTGCTGAAGTAGATTCAGACAAAGCGACTTTAGAATTACCAGCAGAAGCGAGTGGTGTCATTACACTTAAAGCAGAAGAAGGCGATGCAGTTGCAGTAGGTGCAGTAGTTTGTTTGATTGATACCGCTGCGGCAAAACCATCAGGTTCAGCACCAGCACCAGTTGCTGAAGCTCCAAAAGCAGAAGAAAAAAAGGTAGAAGCGCCAAAAGCGGCTCCAGCTCCAGCAGCGACGTATGCTGCTCAAGCACCTTCTCCAGCAGCAAGAAAAATATTAGACGAAAAAAACATCCAACCTTCTGACATTGTTGGGACAGGTAAAGACGGACGTATTACCAAAGAAGATGCAGTAAATGCAGTACCTTCAATGGGAACTCCAACAGGAGGAAGTCGTAGTACAGAAAGAGTAAAATTATCGATGTTGCGTCGTAAAGTAGCAGAACGTTTGGTAGCTGCTAAAAACGAAACAGCGATGTTAACTACTTTTAACGAAGTCAATATGACGCCTATTAATAATTTGCGTAACGAATACAAAGACGCTTTCAAAGCAAAACACGCTGGTGTTGGTTTGGGATACATGTCTTTCTTTACAAAAGCAGTAACAAGAGCTTTACAATTGTTTCCGGACGTAAATTCGATGATGGATGGAGACCATAAAGTAGCTTTTGATTTCTGCGATATTTCTATTGCGGTTTCTGGTCCAAAAGGATTAATGGTACCCGTAGTTCGTAATGCAGAGAATTTAACGTTCCGTGGTGTTGAGGCTGAAATTAAACGTTTGGCAATCAAAGCTCGTGACGGACAAATTTCTGTAGATGATATGACAGGAGGAACATTCACCATTACTAATGGAGGTGTTTTTGGGAGTATGTTATCTACGCCAATTATCAACCCACCACAATCAGGAATCTTGGGGATGCACAACATTATTGAGCGTCCAATTGCGGTGAATGGAAAAGTAGAAATTCACCCAATGATGTATGTGGCTTTATCTTATGACCACAGAATTATTGACGGACGTGAGTCTGTTGGGTTCTTAGTAGCGGTTAAAGAAGCGTTAGAAAATCCAGCAGAATTGCTTTGCGATAACAATCCTAAAAAAGCATTTGAGTTGTAAGAATTTTACAAGCTCAGTTAAAATAATTGTCATTCTGAACTTGATTCAGAATCTAAATCCCAAACTCCTTAAAGAGTTTGGGATTTTTTTGTTTATTTGCCTTTCCTAAAAATTACAACTATGTCATCCAATAAAAAATCGGCAGCAATCGGCTTTATTTTCATTACCATGTTAATTGATATTACGGGTTGGGGAATTATTATTCCTGTTATCCCTAAATTAATCAAAGAACTAATTCATGGTGATATTAGCGAAGCAGCTAAATATGGGGGATGGTTGACCTTTGCGTATGCGATCACCCAGTTTTTGTTTGCTCCATTAGTAGGGAATCTAAGTGATAAATTTGGACGAAGACCTATCATATTGATTTCACTGTTTGCCTTTTCGATGGATTATTTGTTTTTGGCTTTTGCGCCAACAATAGAATGGTTATTTGTGGGGCGAATTATTGCAGGACTTACAGGTGCGAGTATTACGACAGCGACGGCTTATATTGCTGATGTGAGTACACCTGAAAACAGAGCGAAAAACTTTGGAATGATTGGAGCGGCTTTCGGATTGGGATTCATTATAGGGCCAGTAATAGGTGGTTTATTAGGGCAATACGGAGCTAGAGTGCCATTTTATGCCGCAGCAATTCTTTGTTTGTTGAACTTTTTATATGGCTTTTTTATCTTGCCTGAATCGCTCTCAAAAGAATACAGAAGGGATTTTGATATTAAGAGAGCCAACCCTATTGGCGCTTTATTACATTTAAAAAAACACCCCAAGTTGATTGGGTTAGTCATCGCTACTTTCTTATTGTATGTCGCTTCTCATGCAATACAGAGCAACTGGAGTTTTTTTACCATGTACCAATTTCATTGGGACGAAAAAATGGTGGGAATTTCTTTAGGAGTAATTGGACTTTTGGTAGGATTGGTGCAAGGAGGTTTGATCCGTTGGATTAATCCAAGATTAGGAAATCAAAAGAGTATTTATATAGGAATGGCATTGTATACGATTGGAATGTTTTTGTTTGCCACTGCAACCGAGAGCTGGATGATGTTTGTCTTTTTAATTCCGTATTGTTTAGGAGGTATCGCTGGGCCAGCCATGCAAGCCGTAATTTCAGAACAAGTTCCGGCTAACGAACAAGGAGAGATCCAAGGAACTATGTCTAGTTTGATGAGCGCTTCGGCGATTATTGGACCTCCAATGATGTCTACTGTTTTTTACTTTTTTACACATAATGAAGCGCCGTTTAAATTTCCAGGTGCGCCTTTTGTTTTAGGAGGCGTATTGATGCTATTGAGTACTATTATTGCTTATTTTTCTTTTAAAAAGCGCCACTAAACAATATAAATTTTCATTCATGATTATTACCGATACCCATACACATTTGTGTTCAGAAGAATTTGACCAAGACCGAACAGCTATGATTCAGCGTGCGATTGAAGTTGGGGTTTCTCGATTTTTTATTCCGTCAATTGATAGTACAGGAACGCAAAAAATGTATGATTTAGAGGCACAATTTCCAGAAAATGTTCGTTTGATGATTGGATTGCATCCGTGTTATGTAAAAGAAAATTATTTGGAAGAATTAGCCCATGTTGAAGCACAATTAGCCCTTCATAAATTCTATGCCATCGGCGAAATTGGGATTGATTTGTATTGGGACAAAACGACTTTAGCTATTCAAAAAACAGCATTTCAACGCCAAATTCAATTGGCTAAAAAACATAATTTGGCCATCAATATTCACTGTCGCGATGCTTTTGATGAAGTTTTTGAAGTTTTGGAATCGGAAAAATCAGCTGAATTATTTGGAATTTTTCATTGTTTCACCGGTGATTTGGAACAGGCCAAAAGAGCGATTTCATTGGGGTTAAAATTAGGAATTGGAGGCGTTGCGACATTCAAAAATGGGAAAATCGATCAGTTTTTAAATCAAATCGACTTACAACATATTGTGCTCGAAACAGACTCACCTTATTTGGCTCCAGCTCCCCATCGAGGGAAACGTAATGAGAGCAGTTATACGGTTTTGGTAGCCCAAAAATTAGCCCAAATTTACCAGTTGCCCTTAGATGAAATAGCGCGTATTACGACCGAAAACTCCAAAGCTGTTTTTGGGATTTAATCGAGAATTGCCTTTAGTTTCATATTTTTTTTGTTCTTTTGTTGCTTATAAAATTATTCCAAAATGCAAAAATTCGATGCGATTCGCCCGTTTTATGAAACTGAAGTAAATGAGGCGTTACAAAGTGTGATCCCACATCCCATGATGAAGGCTTTGATGAATTTTACTTTTCCAGAAATGGAAGATGAGGTTTGGAAAGAACAATTAAGAAAAACCCACTCTATCCGTGATTTCCAATGTAATTTCATCTATCATACGGTTCAAAAAATCTTAGAAAATAGTTCCGATGGTTTGACCACTTCTGGGTTTGAACATCTAGAAAAAAATAATTCGTATTTGTTCATTTCGAATCACAGAGACATTCTTTTGGATACTACTTTGTTGAATGCCGCTTTGTTTCAAAACGGTCATTTGATGACAGCTTCGGCAATTGGAGATAATTTGGTGCAAAAATCCTTTATAAAAACCTTGGCACGATTAAATCGTAACTTTTTAGTTTTGAGAGGATTGTCGCCAAGAGAAATGTTGCAAAGTTCTAAGCTATTATCAGAATATATTGGTCAATTGTTGTTGCATGAAAATCGTTCGGTTTGGATTGCACAACGCGAAGGACGAACTAAAGATGGCAATGACGAAACCAATCCAGGGGTGTTGAAAATGATTGGGATGGCATCAGATGAAGCGGATGTGATGCTGTACTTCAAAAAATTAAAAATAGTTCCAGTATCTATATCCTATGAGTACGACCCAACCGATGTGTTGAAAATGCCGCAGTTATTGGCAGAAGCGAATAACGAAGTGTATGTAAAATCTAAAAATGAAGATTTAAATACCATTTTAAGTGGAGTGATGGGGCAAAAGAAACGTATCCATTTGCATATTGGAAAAGTTTTGGATACTGAAATTGACCGAATTGTAGCTGAAAATGATTCATCAAACAAGCAAATTCAAGCTTTGGCACAAGAAATTGACGATGCAATATTGAGTAGTTACAAATTGTGGCCTACTAATTTTATTGCTTACGACATTTTACATAAAACGACTACGTATTCTCATCGCTATACCGAGGCGGAAAAGTCACTTTTTGAGCGTCGTTTAGAAATGCGAATAGGCTTGGACAATCCAATTTCCTTAGAAGGATTTTTAGCGATGTATGCTAATCCTGTCGTGAATAAATTAAAATACACCAATGCTTTCTAAAGCAAAAATACTCTTGATTTATACTGGTGGAACCATCGGTATGAAGAAAGATTTTACAACGGGTGCGTTGAAGGCCTTTAATTTTAGTAAATTATTACAACGCATTCCCGAACTTAAATTATTGGATTGTGAAATCGAAACCATTTCGTTTGAAAATCCAATAGATTCTTCCAATATGAATCCAGATAAATGGGTACAATTAGCCACAATTATTGAGGATAATTATGCTTCTTTTGATGGATTTGTGGTTCTTCATGGATCTGATACCATGTCGTACACCGCATCGGCTTTAAGCTTTATGTTGGAGAATTTGGCAAAGCCAATTATTTTTACAGGATCTCAATTGCCTATAGGTGATTTGCGAACGGATGCCAAAGAAAATTTAATTACCGCCATTCAAATTGCGTCCTTGCGTGACAACGAAAAAGCTGTTGTTCAAGAAGTGGGATTGTATTTTGAATACAAGTTGTACCGTGGCAATAGAACTACTAAAATCAATGCCGAACATTTCAAAGCATTTACCTCGCCCAATTATCCTTTTTTGATGGAATCGGGGGTGCATTTGAAATGGAATGCTGAGTTGTTTTTGCCAGTAAATCAGTTGCCCTTATACGTTCATAAAAAGCTAGATACCAATGTAATAATTCTGAAATTATTCCCTGGAATAAGCGAGCAAGTAGTGGAATCAGTGCTTTCAATTTCCAATTTAAAAGGAGTGGTTTTGGAAACTTACGGAGCAGGAAATGCTCCTACGAGCGAATGGTTTTTGAAGGTGTTGCAAAAGGCAATTCAAAAAGGAATTCACATCGTGAATGTAACACAATGTTCAGGAGGTAGTGTTCGAATGGGTCAATACGAAACGAGTACCGCTTTAAGATCCATCGGAGTAATGTCTGGAAAAGACATGACAACTGAGGCTGCCATTACTAAATTGATGTATCTCCTAGGTGAGGGTATTGTGCCTTCTCAATTTCAAGAGACATTTGAAACTTCATTACGTGGCGAAATTCAAGAATAGTTTCGTTTCATTTTTCTAAATCAGTTTTTTTTAAGTTATTTGCAATCCCAATTAGAGAGGTGTCCGAGTGGTTGAAGGAGCAAGCCTGGAAAGTTTGTATATGGGTAACTATATCGTGGGTTCGAATCCCATCCTCTCTGCAATTTTGAATCCCCAAGAAATGCGATTACCGTATTTCTTGGGGATTTTTTATAATACTATTTGGAATCAGGAATTTACAAATTGAAAAATCGTCTTATTTTTAAATTTACTTGACAAATTTGTTGTGTTTTTTATACAAACCTATGCTAATAATATTATTTTTGTAGGTTAACACATATAGGTATATATACTAAGGCGGTTTTGTGCCTTTTTTTTGTAAAAATGGAGTGATTAAAAATGAAAGTAGTAGTCTTGTTTTTCTTTTGTAGTTTGATGTATGGGCAAAAACTGCACCATCAAATGCTCTCTGCTCAGGGGGGAGTTGCTACTACGTCTAAAGGTTTTAAAGTGAGTCAAACTATTGCTCAAAAAGGAGTGATAGGAACTTCGGCTACAAAAAAAGCCATTGTAAGTCAAGGATTTCAACAAAGCAAAATCTCAAATGCTGCCATTGTCAAAAACGATGCTATCAACACTTTAGTGTATCCTAATCCTGTAGAAGATATTGTTAATTTTAAATTTTCGGCACCGGTTGAAGGCAAAATCGCTGTGTCTATTTTTGATATTCATGGCCGACTTTTACTCTATCAAGAAAAAGAAGCCGAAGATAATATACTCACCATAACTAATTTATTGCTCGCAGCAGGAGAGTATTTCGTCAAGCTCGACGGGAATAGGTACTCCTTTGTGACCACCATTCTAAAATCAAAATAAAAAAATGAAAAAAATTGTACCCCACATCCTTTTTTTCCTACTCACAATCACAACGTATTCGCAAGGCGTTTTTTTCAATCTCGGAAAAAATTTCAGTTCGTTTTCGTACACCAACCATTCCGCTTACACGAATCAACTAACCATTAACGGCGTAGGCGATGCTTATGAATTAGGATATACCCATCCGTTAAAATACAAAAACTACAAAGATCTATCTTATACGGGAAGCATTACCATCAACGACTATAATGCGATTGCCGAATCAGCTGTGAATAAAATTGAATGGAAAACCACTTACCTAGGTGTTCAAAGCACAGTAGACTATCAATTTTACGATTCGTTTTACTTTTTCTTAAGTGCAAAAGCGGGATTGAATCTGTCTACTATTCTTCGTGGCAAGCAAGAAGTTGACAATTCGGCCTACAACTTGGCTCACAATACTGAGTTTTCAGGTTTGATTGTACAGCCCGTTGTTGGGGTGTATGCCAAATACTATTTGTCTAAAAGCGGCTATTTAAGTGCAGGATTGAACTTAAGCAAGAGTGTTAAGTTAGGCAACAATTCAGATAATGTTTCTATTAATAATTGCCAGATTCTATTTGGCGGATATTTTGATTTAATAAAAAGATAATACCACATGAAAAAATTATTTTACATCCTTGTATTACTGGTTTCTACTTTTGGTTTTGCACAAAATAGAGGCATTACGTACCAAGCGGTAATTTATGCTCCGGGCGGACAAAACGTCCCAGGTGTGAATGTGTCTAATATACCCTTAACCAACAGGTCTATTTGTTTGAAATTTAGTTTTATAGATGCGGCGACAGCTGTTGAATATGAAGAAGTAGTGAAAACTACTACAGATGAATTCGGGATGGTGAATATTACCATTGGTTCAGGCAATCAAACTGGAGGGTATGCGAGTTCGTATGCTGCAATAGTTTGGAGTGCTGCTGTAGATAAATCATTAAAAGTAGCTTTGGATGCGACTGGATTGTGCAATCAATTTGATGAATTGTCAGTTGAAAAACTAGATGCCGTTCCTTTTGCTAATGCGGCTTCAACTGCAGGAAATATTTCGGGAGTGGTTGCGATTGCCAATGGAGGAACAGGAGCTACAACTGCAGCTGGAGCAAGAACTAATTTAGGATTAGGGAATGTAGAAAATACAGCAGATATAAACAAACCGATGTCTACAGCAACTAAAACGTATGTAGATAGTCAAATAGTGAATTCAACCATTGCAGATGCAACAGTTGCTACCAAAGGAAAATTGCAATTAGCAGGTGACTTAGCAGGAACTGCCGCAGCTCCAACGGTACCGGGATTGGCTTTGAAAGCCAATACTACCGATTTGACAACAGAGGTTAACAGAGCTACTGCAGCAGAAACAACATTAACTACTAATTTAGCTACTGCAAATACGGCTATTGCTTTAAAAGAAAATGCGGCTAACAAATCTACTACAACCACTTTAGGAACAAGCAATGTATTGTTTCCAACACAAAACGCGGTAAAAACATACGTAGATACAGCAATAGCTGGAGCCACCATAGTGGATGCAGATGCTACTACCAAAGGAAAATTGCAATTAGCAGGTGACTTAGCAGGAACTGCCGCTGCACCAACTGTCCCAGGGTTGGTTTTAAAAGCCAACACTACCGATTTAACAACAGAAGTAAACAGAGCTACTGCAGCAGAAACAATATTGACAACTAATGTTACAGCCAATGCAACAGCTATTACAACTGAAGCGGCTACTGCGCGCGCAGCAGAAACAACATTAACTACTAATTTAGCTACTGCAAATACAGCTATTGCTTTAAAAGAAAATGCGGCTAACAAATCTACTACAACCACTTTAGGAACAAGCAATGTATTGTTTCCAACACAAAATGCAGTAAAAACATACGTTGATACAGCAATAGCTGGAGCCACCATAGTGGATGCGGATGCTACTACCAAGGGGAAATTGCAATTAGCGGGAGACTTAGGCGGAACCGCTGCTGCACCAACTGTCCCAGGTTTGGCTTTGAAAGCCAATGCTACTGATTTGACCACAGAGGTAAACAGAGCCACAGCAGCCGAAACTACATTGACCACCAATTTAGCTACCGCAAATACAGCTATTGCTTTAAAAGAAAATGCTGCTAACAAATCCACAGCAACCACTTTAGGGACAAGCAATGTATTGTTTCCAACACAAAATGCAGTTAAAACATACGTAGACGCTGCAGTAGCTGGAGGCACTATAGTGGATGCAGATGCTACAACCAAAGGGAAATTGCAATTAGCGGGAGACTTAGCAGGAACTGCCGCTGCACCAACTGTCCCAGGATTGGCTTTGAAAGCCAATGCTACTGATTTGACAACAGAGGTAAATAGAGCTACGGCTGCGGAAGCTACATTGACTACTAATTTGGCAGCCGAAGCTACCATAGCACGAGTAGCTGAATCTTCACTTACTACAGCTTTGGGATTAAAAGCCAATTTAGCTTCACCAACGTTCACAGGAACGGTTTCGGGTATTGACAAAACGATGGTAGGTTTAAGTAATGTTGATAATACTACAGATGCGAACAAACCAGTTTCAACAGCAACACAAACGGCTTTGGATTTGAAAGCCAATTTGGCTTCACCAACGTTCACAGGAACGGTTTCGGGTATTGACAAAACGATGGTAGGTTTAAGTAATGTTGATAATACTACAGATGCGAACAAACCAGTTTCAACAGCAACACAAACGGCTTTGGATTTGAAAGAAAATCTAGCCAACAAAAGTACTGATATTGTAGCAGATGCTACTTCTACTACGAAGTACCCTTCAGTGAAATTAATCAAAGATTATGTTGATGGATTGAATGCAGCAGCAGGGGTTTCAGATAGATCTATTACCTACGCCAAAATCCAAAATGTAGCCGACAATAAAGTATTAGGAAATTTTTCTGGTAGTACAGGGTCAGTACAAGAATTATCAACTATAGGAACTGGTGATCTAGTGAGATCTACTTCGCCTACTTTAGTGACACCAGCTTTAGGAACTCCAAGTGCTGCGGTATTAACCAATGCTACTGGATTGCCAATTGCAACAGGGGTAAGCGGATTAGGAACGGGAGTAGCAACAGCTTTAGTAACTCCATCGAGTGCGAATGTACTTGCTGCGGTAACCGATGAAACAGGAACAGGGGCTTTAGTTTTTGCCACAAGTCCTACTTTGGTAACACCAACTTTAGGCGTAGCTACAGCAACTAGTGTAAATGGGACTACTATTCCGTCCTCAAAGACATTAGTTGTAACAACAGATAAAATTAGTGTTTTATCAGCTACAACTTCAGCTGAATTAGCGGGAGTTATTTCAGACGAAACAGGAACAGGGAATGTGGTTTTTTCCACATCACCATCTTTAACTACTCCAACGCTTACTGGAAGTTCAACAGGAAAAACAACAGTTGCTAGTGCTAACAGTTCTGCAACAGACTATACGATTACCTTGCCCGCTGCAACAGGCACAGTAGCATTGACATCTGATATTACTAGCGGAACAGCAACTAATTTTTCTGGAGCTTTGGCTGGAGATGTTACAGGTACCCAAGGAGCCACTATAGTAGGGAAAATTAATGGTACATCATTAGCTGGTTTGGCTACAGGGATATTAAAAAATACAACTTCGACAGGTGTACCTAGTATTGCAGTAGCTGCCGATTTCCCAACTTTGAATCAAAATACAACAGGAAGTGCTGCTACATTAACTAATGCCCGTGCTATTTATGGGAATAACTTTGATGGATCAGCGAGTTTATCAGGGATTATTGCTTCAACTTATGGAGGAACAGGCAATGGATTTGCTAAATTTACCGGCCCAACAAGTTCCGAAAAGACCTTTGTATTGCCTGATGCTAACGCAACTTTGGCACGAACAGATGCCGCACAAACATTTACGGGAACACAAACGTTTAGTGCTACAATCGCGGGCTCTATTACAGGAAATGCCGCTACGGTTACTACCAATGCAGACTTGACAGGAGATGTAACTAGTTCAGGTAATACTACTACAATTGGTGCAAGTAAAGTACTAACGGGCATGATCGCCGACGGAACTATAGTTGTAGCTGATTTAGCTGATAATGCAGTAGAAACTGCAAAAATTAAAGCTGCCGCAGTAACCACGGCAAAAATTACCGATGCGAATGTTACCTATGCCAAAATCCAAAATATAAGTGCTACTGATAAAGTATTAGGACGTGTAACAGCAGGAGCAGGAGTCGTAGAAGAAATTGCTACAACAGGTTCAGGAAATGTAGTACGTGCAACTTCTCCAACATTAGTGACACCGGATTTAGGGACTCCAAGTGCTGCGGTATTAACCTATGCAACAGGCTTGCCTTTATCATCTGGGGTAACAGGTACATTACCAGTGGCTAATGGAGGTACAGGATTGACGAGTTTAACTGCAGGATATATTCCTTTTGGGAACGGAACCAATGCTTTTAGTTCTAATGCTAATTTATTTTGGGACAATACAAATGGAAGTTTAGGGATAGGAACGTCTTCTCCAAATTCTTCGGCTATTTTGGATTTGTCATCTACTTCCAAAACATTGGTAGTACCAAGAATGACTACAACACAAAGAAACGCATTGACAAATCCATTAGAAGGCTCAGTAATTTATAACACTACAACTGGCGCAGCTGAATTCTATGCTTCTTCAACGGTAAATAACGTTTCAGGAGAAAGTAACTTAAATAACGGAGGAAATAATCCTGTAGCACCCGCAAGTACCTTTATGGGAATGCCAAGTCCAGCAATAAATGAAGCTCAGTCTTTTACTCCATCAATGAATGCCAATTTAACAGCAGTTACTATTAATGTAGGTAATATTGACTCTCCAGGAACGTATACTTTAAAATTTTATAATGGTGACGGTGTGGGCGGAACTTTATTAGGATCTCAAACAGTTACAATAAATACTGCAGGCATTAATACTTTTAATTTAACAACACCAATTGCATTAACAAGTGGGCAGCATTATACATTCGAGTTTGTTTCTATAACAGGAGGATTTAGATGGAATTCATCTGGAGACCTGTATTCAGGCGGAACAGCATATCAAAATTCTGGAAGTTTTGCTAGGGATTTTTATTTCAGTACCACTTATTCAACACAAACTTTATCTTGGTCAGCCTTGTCTGGAAGTAATACTGGAGATAATGCTACTAATAGTTTGTATAGTGGATTGGTTTCAAATGCCACACATACTGGTGATGTAACAGGTTCTACCGAGTTAACTATTGGAAATAGCAAAGTAACCAATGCCATGTTAGCAGGATCTATTGATTTGACTACTAAGGTTACAGGGGCTTTGCCAATTGCTAACGGTGGAACAGGCGCAACAACAAAGGCAGCAGCTTTTAATGCCTTGTCACCTATGACGGATGCCGGAGATATTATTTATGGTGGTACTAGTGGTGTAGGAACAGTATTGGCTAAAGGCACCGATGGACAAGTATTAACCCTAGCCAGTGGAGCGCCCTCTTGGGCTTCACCAGCAGGTATCGCGACAGTAGCTGCTATTGGTGGTACACCCAATGCTAATGGGGCAAGTGTTTCGGGAACTACACTTACCTTACAACCGGCCGACGGAACCTACGGTGGTGTGGTTACGACATCAGCCCAAACTTTTGCAGGTGTAAAGACCTTCAATAGTGACATTAAAGTAAATGGTATTAAATTTGGATTAGGCGGAGGCGCTGTTAGTTCCAATATCCTTATGGGTAATTTAGAAAATGGTATGGATAACTCCACGGGTAGTGACAATCTCGTTCTAAGTAATGGAGGTTTTAGATACAATACGACTGGTAGTCATAACCTGGGTCTTGGATATTACACCTTACGAAATAATACAACCGGTAGTTACAATGTGGCTGTTGGAGAGAGTACCTTAACAGGCAATACAACTGGAACGTATTTAACTGCTTTAGGTTATGGAGCAAATGCAGCGGATGGTTTAACCAATGCAACAGCAATTGGTAATGGAGCAAATGTTACCACAAGCAATACGATTCAATTGGGTAACGGATCACTAACTAAAGTAAATACAAGTGCCGATATCGTAACATCAGGCAAAGTGACTGCTGCAACATTTAATGGTGTGACTTTAAAAAATGGAGCAGGAAATATTGCCTCTAATGTCGCCATGGGTAATGCGAATACCTTAAATGGGAATACCTCAGGTACTGACAACTTTGCTTTTGGTGGAAACACATTAATGGCCAATACAACGGGAAGCAATAACATTGTTTTAGGTACAGAAGCGGGTCGTTATAATGCCACAGGAGGTAATAATGTTGGCCTTGGTTATTACGCATTAAGAAACAATATATCAGGGACTAATAATACTGCAATAGGTAATAATTCCTTAACCACGAATACAACAGGAACTTATTTAACGGCTCTTGGAAATAGTGCTGATATCGCAGATGGTTTAACAAATTCAACGGCCATTGGTAATGGTGCTTCAGTCACCGCAAGTAACACAATCCAATTAGGAAATGGCTCAGTAACCTTAGTAAATACTTCTGGAGCGATAACTTCAGCGGTGGGTATTACAGGAAGACAATTAACCTCTACCGTAGCCACAGGAACAGCACCATTAGTGGTTACCTCTACTACGCCAGTGGCTAACTTAAATATTGGGGGTAATGCGGCGAATGTTACAGGTACGGTAGCCATTGCTAATGGAGGTACAGGATCAACTACTCAAAATTTTGTGGATTTGACCAATGCACAAACAATAGCGGGAGCTAAAACATTCACCGGGAATACTGCTGTAAGTGGAACAAATACTTTTACTGTAGGAACAGGAGCAACAGCTCTTGGTGGTACATTAGCCGTTACAGGCGCTACAACATTAAACGGGAATACTTCTGTAAGTGGAACAAATACATTGACAGTAGGAACTGGTGCAACAACCCTTGGAGGCACATTAGCAGTAACAGGAGCTACAACTTTATCGAGTACATTAGGTGTTACTGGGAATATAGCAGTTAATACAAATAAATTTACAATAGATGCTTCAACTGGAAATACGGTTATTGCAGGAACATTAAAAGTAGCTGGTGGTTCTCCGGGGGCCGGTAAAGTGTTAACCTCTGATGCTGCTGGATTGGCGACTTGGTCTTCAAATCCTAATACGTCTATTTATACTGTTTCAGCTCTTACAACCTATAACGTAGCGACAACAGATAAATATGTTATTTATTCCAATGCTGCTGCAGGAACAATTACTTTGCCAGACGCTACTACTGCTACAGGTGTGGGAGCTGGTAAAGAATATATAATTAAAAATATTAGTGCTTTTGGAGTAACAGTAAATACTACATCTAGTCAAAAAATAGTAGTTGATAATGTAAACAATGCCGCAATTACAGCAAGTTTGGGTGTAGAAGCTTCTAATAACTGGATTCGTGTTATTTCGGATGGAACACAATGGATTGCATTCAGAGCTTTATTCTAATCGATAGCGTAGTCAATATGAAAAAAGGTGTAGCAGTACTAGGGTTGTTTTTGGTTTTCCTGAGCGGGAGGGCCCAAACGGGTATTGGCACCACTACGCCAGTAAATAAATTTCAGGTCGAAGCGACTACATCTGATCCGGCCACTTCGGGCGCATCTGCCAATGGCAACTTTCGTTTGAGTGGTACTACAGGAAGTCATGTCTTGGATTTTGGATTGAGTTCTTCTTCTACCTACTCATGGTTGCAAGCCAGGTCTAAATCGGCCTATGGCACTTTTTATAATTTAGCCTTGAATCCTAATGGAGGGAATGTGGGAATTGGAACCACATCGCCTACTGCTAGACTCAATATTGCAGGTGGAGGCATTCGAATTGCCACTGGTTTTGGAAATGCAACAACCCGACCTGCTCTAAATTCAGGGAGTGTGGGTAGTTACGAAATTAGGGGTGTAGGTGCAGGTGGTGGCGGTACAGCGCAGTCAGATGCATCAGATGATGGATTCTTACGATTATCGGCAGGTGGTGGAACTAGTACAAATACGCAAGCTTCTATTGATTTATCTGGGTATTCAACGGTAGCTGATATGAGTAGTACTATTGCAATGCGAACGTTAGGCATTGAGCGATTGCGAATAGATCCTTATGGAAAAGTGGGTTTAGGAACTTCAAGTCCTACTACATCGCTTCATATCGAAAATGGCAACACATTTGGAAACCCTGGAGGTACATCAAGCCCGAGTATATATGTCTATAATACTAACAATGCCTCAACAACTGCTAATTCGACTGTAAGCGTCAGAACGGCGGGGACAGGGAGTGGTAAGCCGTATTATAGTTTGGACGTGAATGGTGCATTTGGGTATAGTATGGGGATTAATAATCCTACCGATCAAATGGTTTTAAATACCAGTTGGGATTTTAATACTACTGCTAGTAATAATGCCATTATCATTAATCGAACAGGTCAATCTAGAGTTATCATACCGGCTAGTGCGGGAACTTATGTGACAGATTGGCCCTCAGGTTGGGGAGGCGGCTTAGCTACTTTTGATTTTTCTTGCGCTGGGATTTATTATACTTCATTATCAGCAAGATCAGATAAAAGATTGAAAAATACTATTACTACCATTACTAATGATTTAATTGCAAAGTATTTGCAATTAAGACCGGTAAGTTATTATTGGAATCAAGATCGATCTCGAGATACAAAATTACAATACGGTTTAATTGCTCAAGAAGTGGAAACTCTTTTTCCTGAAATGGTGAATACGGGAACCGATGAAATGCAAACCAAATCAGTAAATTACCAAGCCTTACACGCCTTGTCTTTAAAAGTGATTCAGTCCCAACAAGCCGAAATTGAAACCTTGAAAAAGCAACAAGCCGATATGGAAGCTCGATTACTCCAATTAGAAGCCAAATTGAAATAATACGATGATGAAAAAGCGAATCTTAATTATTGTGGTAACATTTTTTTGTGTTTGGCAGAGCAATGCCCAAACGGGTATTGGTACCACTACGCCGAACGCTTCGGCAAAGTTGGATGTATATGCCACTAATAAAGGATTTTTGCCGCCTCGTGTAACACTTACAAGTGCTATAGATGCAACAACTATCAACTCTCCTGCTGAAGGATTACTGGTATATAACAATGGGAATAATGCGGGATTAGCTGCTGGCTACTATTATTGGAATGGAGCCAATTGGGCAACCATAGCCACTGCTACTTCAGCAGGTAATGGGGTGGCTTCGTCGGATTTGAGAAAAATTTATGACGGTGTTGGTAATGCAACTAACATAAATGTAGATGGCGCTACCTTTTCTGTGACAACATCTGGAACTTATTTATTTGACTTTTCGTGTAGCGGATCAAATGGAGGAGGAATACTTATCATGAATTTTTATGTAAGAGATGGAGCAACAGTATTAAAATCTGATATGCAAACTAGTTATAGCAATAATGTGCATGCAGAATATAATGGAAAAGTGGAAGTGAATTTAGTGGCAGGGAAAACCTATAATGTACTAGTTCAAACAACTTCTGGTTATGGCAGCATTTATAATAATGATTATTGTAGAGTTTACATGAAACAGATGTCTGGTAATTTGCCTATATCTGGATATCCTGCTAATGATGGAACTAATGGTCAGTCATTAGTTACTAATGGAGTTGGTACTCCAGCTTGGACCACAGTTCCTCCTTCTGGAGTTATCACGGCGTTTGCCGGTAGTCTAGCTCCTTCAGGCTATTTAATTTGTGATGGTGCGGCAGTGAATAGAACAACGTATGCCAATCTGTTTGCAATAATAGGCACAACTTATGGAATAGGAAACGGAAGTACTACCTTTAATGTACCTGATTTGAGATCAAGAACCATTGTAGGTACTGGACAAGGTTCCGGCTTAACTAATAGAACTTTAGCAAGCATAGGGGGTATTGAGTCAAAGACATTAGCAATTGCCGAAATGCCTAACCACAGTCATACTATAAATGACCCGGGACATACACATTCTCAGTCAACAGTTAATGATGACTTTAATAATAGTGGAGGAAATCCACCAGGGTTTTCAGCAGACGGTGCTGGAAGTAAAACTTGGAATAATATTAATACAAATTATACAGGCATTTCGATCAATAGTACAGGAAGCGGAACATCATTCAGTGTGATGAATCCATTTCTATCTTTAAACTATATCATTAAATATTAATCTAATTCAAATGATTAAAAATCATTTCTTTGTGTTAGGGTTATTCCTAATGGTGTCAGTTTCTTACTCCCAAACAGGTATTGGCACGACTTCGCCAGATGCTTCAGCAAAGTTAGAAGTGAGTGCTACAAACAAAGGATTTTTGCCGCCGCGAGTAACCTTAACTAGTGGTACAGATAATACCACCATACCTAGCCCAGCTACAGGCTTGTTGGTATACAACACGGGTAATAATCCAGGATTGGTTGCAGGTTATTACTATTGGAATGGAGCCGTATGGACTACCATTGCTACGGCAGGTGGATCAGGTAGTGTTGCTGCTGAATATGGTTCAGCAATTTTAGGAACTTCGGTTACAATAAGTTCAGCGACACCAACCGATGTACTTTCATTTACTTTGCCTTCTGCTGGAACTTGGGAGTTGATTTATTTCTTACGTGCGCAGGGTGCTCCTCCATTTGCAGGAGAATATGGTATTTATGATCCCGCCGAAACATTGGTTCCTAATTCTGAAATTTTAGCAGCCTATGGACCAAATGGCGCCACAGGAACAGGCGTAGTAAGAGTTACCACTACAGGAGCTGCCATTTATAAAATAAAAGGTTGGGCATCTTATGGGAGTTATGCTGCTGTTTCCGAATTTAATGGAAAAACAGGAGTAACTTGGAAAAAAATCAGTGGGAATGCGGCGATGTCGGTTATCAATTATGGCGATGTTAAAACAGGATTTCAATCAGGAGATCATAATGGTTGGGTGAAATTAAATGGCAGATTAAAATCAACCTTAAGTGCAACACAACAAGCACAAGCAACCATATTAGGGATAGGAACTTATTTGCCAGATGCATCCAATGCTTTTTTAGTTCAAAATGGGAGTAGTGTTGGAACAGTATCTGGGAGTAATTCAATTACTTTGGCTCAAAATCAACTTCCAAATGTTAATTACATCGGGCAAATTGCGGAATTGGCTCATGGCGCAGCAATAGGTGCTACTGCATCTGGAGTCTTTTCAAGAGTAAACGGCACTTCATGGGGAAATGCTGGTGGTGGCGGTACAACAGAAACCTTTAATTTAACTATTCCCTTAAACGGTGGAGTTACACAACAACAAATTAATATAACTCCTAAAAGCTTGTCTATTAACACTTTTATTTACTTAGGTTTTTAAGCATTAAAATGAAAAAACTAGTATTCGTATTCGTTTCAATTGTAGCTTTTAATTTTTTGAATGCCCAAACAGGTATTGGTACTACTACTCCTGATGCATCAGCAAAGTTAGAAGTGAGTGCTACTAACAAAGGATTTTTGCCACCGCGAGTAACCTTAACAGGTGTAACTGATGCGGCAACAATTCCATCCCCTGCAGTAGGTTTGTTAGTTTACAATGTGGGATCGGTTGGATTACAAGCGGGTTATTATTATTGGAATGGAGCTAATTGGGCTACCATTGCTACGGCAAGTTTGGCTGGAACTAGTGTGACAGCAAGTGATTTAGTAAAATTATACCAAGAGGCATATAGTACAACAATTGGGAAAGCACCTAGCTCTAGTGGTTATAGCTTTACTGTGCCTGTATCTGGACGATATGAATTTATCTTTAATTGTACGGGTTGGAATTCAAATGGCAGTATTATTAAGCTAACTTTCAATGTTAGAAACGGGACAACAATTTTAGCTTCAGATTATCATCAGTCGACAAGTAGCAATATTTGGGCTGAATATGAAGGAAGATTTGAAGTTAATTTAAATGTAGGAGAAACGTATAATGTACAGGTGGTAACAACTACTGGAAGCAGGGACTATAGAGATTATGATAAAATTCATTATAAATTAATAGCTGGTAATTTACCGATTAACCAATATACTTTAGGCGATGTTAAAACAGGAATACAAACTGGCGATCACAACGGTTGGGTTAAGTTAGATGGTAGACTAAAATCTTCTTTGTCTGCTTCGCAACAGATTCAAGCTAATTTACTTGGGATTGGTACGAATCTCCCTGACGCTACGAATGCTGTTTTAATGCAATCCAGTGGCACTTTAGGAACCATAACAGGAAGTATGAGTACCACGCTTGCCCAAAATCAATTACCTAATATTGCACCAACTATAACCGTAAACAATACTGTGGCCACTATGCAAAATGGAGGTTACCACGATCATCCTGTTAATGTTGTTCCCAGTTCAACAGGAGGATATGCAGCGAATAACCCCCATGCTTTTAAAACTGGGGTAGCCCCTTCACCAATGAATGAAACTTATTCAGACATAACAGACCGAGGTAATTTTGCTAGCCTCATTACGACAGGAATTATTGGTTCTTCAGGTACTCACAGTCATACTATGGATACCCATAGCCATGCCGCTACAGCATCGAGTATCAATGGTGGAGTAATTCAACAAGTTATAGACAAAACCCCACGCAGCTTAGTGGTCAATACGTTTATTTATTTAGGGTATTAAAATTATAGGATTTAATAAAATTTGCAAATCACTAGAGGTTCTTTTTATAGCAAAAAATTTCTTCGTTCTTCCTCCGTGTAATAATTTCCTGATTTTGTGTCTTCGCGGCAAAAATTGATTTTAGATTGCAGCATTGCGATTACCAATTTTTTTAACTGATAATCAATATCGGACAACCGACAACCGACAACCGAAAAGTAGTATCTTTGTATAGAATCCAACCCAACTGCCGATGAAAGCACTATCATTCAATACTAAAAAAACAGTCTTATTTGTAGTATTCTTGTTTTCTTGCTTTGCTACTTTGGCACAAGAAAACAGTAATACAGCACTGTCAACTACAAAAATCGATTCCTTGTACCGAGAAGATCAGTTTTATATTGGGGTAACGTATAATTTATTAAAAAACGCACCAACCGATTTTTCTAACGATAAATTCTCCACAGGTTTTTCGGCGGGTTTCTTGAGAGACATGCCTCTTAATAAAAATAGAAATCTTGCCATTGCTCCTGGGTTGGGATTGACATTCAATAATTACAGTCAAAACATTGCAATCACTACAGCAAATGGTGTGCCTGTTTACACCGTATTAACGGATGCAACATCCTATTCTAATAATAAATTTTCCCAATTACTAGTAGATCTTCCATTGGAGTTCAGATGGAGAGGTTCTACTTTTGAAAATCACAATTTTTTTCGCATCCACGGAGGAATCAAGTTGAGTTATTTGTTGTATGATCGCTCTGTGTATCGAAGTGGTTCAGGAGATAGTATCATTACAGGTAATGCCGATTTTAATAAACTCTTGTACGGGACCTATGTGTCGGCAGGTTATGGGGGAGTCAATTTGTATGTCTATTATGGGTTAAACCCAATATTCAAAACAGCACAAATAGCAGGCACAAAAGTCGATATGAAGTCTTTAAATATTGGACTCATCTTTTATATTTTATAGTTCGAAAGCCTGAATTCGAAAAGAAGTGCTATTTTTGATAAACAAAATTATAAAATGAGCTTGCTCGCTTTTTGAATTCATGAACATACCCATCCAAAAAATCATTACCTTATTAGAAGCTGAATTTGTTGGCAATCCAAAAGAAGCCATCATTGATGCGGTAGCCATTGATAGCCGCTCGTTGCAAAACAGTTCGACTACCTTGTTCTTTGCTTTGGTGGGGCCCAATAATGATGCACACTCGTATATCAAAGAGGTTGTTGAGAAAGGGGTTCAGTATTTTGTGGTAACTCATATTCCTGAAGGCTGTCAGGGCAAAGCCAATTTTTTAATTGTCAATAACACCCTGGAGGCATTGCAACACTTTGCCGCTTATTATCGTTCCTTATTTGATTTTCCAGTAATTGGAATTACAGGAAGCAACGGCAAAACCATCGTAAAAGAATGGCTTAATTTTGTATTAAGTCCCGATTATAATATCATTCGAAGTCCCAAAAGTTACAATTCGCAAGTAGGCGTTCCAATATCAGTAATTGGGATTAACGAACAACACAATTTTGGCATTTTTGAAGCCGGTATTTCTACTGTTTCCGAAATGGAAAAATTGGAGCCAATTATCCGACCAACCATTGGAGTATTGACCAATATCGGTTCAGCACACGATGAAGGGTTTTCGAATACAGATGAAAAAATAAAAGAAAAATTACATCTTTTTGATCGTTCTCAAATTTTGATTTACGAGAAAAATGACCTAGTAGAAACACTGATTCCAGCAGCCATTTCCACTTTTTCGTGGAGTTGTACTGCTCCTGATGCGGATGTGTTTTTAACCAAACAAAGAAGTACTAACAACACTATTTTAAGCGTTCGTCAAGCGAAGAGGCAGTTTGAAATTACCATTCCATTTCATGATGAAGCGTCAATAGAAAATGCTATTTCGTGTTTGCTAGTGCTTTTGTATTTGAACTATGATGTAGTAACCATTCAAAACCGAATGGAATTATTATATCCAGTCGAAATGCGTTTGAAAGTAAAGGACGGAATCAATAATTGTAGTTTGATTGACGACAGTTATAGCGCCGATTTTCAGTCTTTAAAAATTGCTTTGGACTTTTTAGAAAGCCAAAAACAATCTTCCAATAAAACAGTAATTCTCTCGGATATCTTTCAAAGTGGTTTGACCAATGAGGAGTTGTATTCAAGAGTGGGACAGTTAGTGGTTGCCAATAAAATTAGCCGTGTAATAGGAATTGGGGCAACGATTGCTCAGTTCGAAAATCAATTTCAAAATTGCATCACTTTTAAAAACACCTCTGATTTTTTAGCCCAATTAGAACAACTGAATTTTGAAAACGAAACGATTTTAATCAAAGGCGCGCGTAGTTTTCAGTTTGAAAAAATTGTGGCTGCTTTAGAAGAAAAAACACATGAAACGGTTTTAGAAATCAATTTGAATGCGATTAGTCACAACCTGAATTTTTATAAATCCAAATTGCAACCCAACACTAAAATGATGGTGATGGTGAAAGCTTTTGGCTACGGAAATGGGGGGTTTGAAATTGCTAAATTATTAGAATACCATCAAGTTGATTATTTGGGAGTGGCTTTTGCCGATGAAGGAATTAGCCTTAAAAATGCAGGGATTCAATTGCCTATTATGGTGTTAAATCCGGAGTCGACAAGCTTCCCGGCCATTATTCAACACGAATTAGAACCCGAAATATATAGTTTAAAAGGACTGAAAGCCTTTCTTAAAATAGCAGAGCAGCACAATTTACATCAGTTCCCTATTCATATTAAATTGGATACAGGAATGCACCGTTTGGGTTTTGAAGCCGATACCATTCAGGAGTTGATTCAGACTTTGAAAGGAAACCAACGTGTTGTGATAAAAAGTATTTTGTCGCACATGGCCACCAGTGATGCCGAAGAACACAAGGCGTTTTCACTTGCTCAAATCCGATTGTTTGAAGAACTATCAAATCAATTGATGCAGGAGTTACACATTCAACCGATTCGTCATATTTTGAATACTTCTGGAATTAGTAATTTCCCAGAAGGTCAGTTTGATATGGTCCGTTTAGGCATCGGATTGTATGGTGTTTCTAATGATAGCGAAGAACAAAAATACCTGGAAAATGTAAGTACGTTGAAATCGGTTATTTCGCAAATCAGAACTGTTCCTACCGGAGAGAGCGTGGGCTACGGTCGCCGATTTATGGCAGAAAAACCAACTCGAGTAGCCACAATTCCTATAGGGTATGCTGATGGCATTGCCCGACTTTGGGGTAATGGAGTAGGTTATGTTTTGATTAATAAGGAAAAAGCATTAATTTTAGGAAGCGTGTGCATGGATATGCTCATGGTGGATGTTACAGGAATTGCTTGTGCCGAAGGAGCTGCGGTGATTGTTTTTGGCGAAAGCCCAACAGTGATTGAAATGGCACAAAAAACACATACTATTCCCTATGAGATTCTAACTAGTATTTCACAACGAGTGAAACGAGTTTTCTACAGAGAATAAATAATTAATATAAATACTATGGGATTTTTTTCTGATTTTAAAGCGTTTTTGATGAAAGGCGAAATCGTCAACTTAGCCACTGCGGTTATTGTTGGGGGTGCTTTTGGGAAGATCGTAACTTCGTTTACTAATGATGTTTTAATGCCGCCTATTGGGTTACTTTTAGGGAAAGTAGATTTTAAAAATCTAAAATTAGTTCTCCAAGATGGTGTTCCTGCTGTGGTAGAGCATGGGGTGCAAAAAACACCTGCTATCGCTGAGGTTACCTTAAATTATGGCGCTTTTATTCAAACTATTTTCGATTTTGTAATTATTGGCTTTTGTATTTTTATTGTTTTGAAAGCCTATGAGAAAGCCCAACAAAAAATCAAAAAAGAGGACGAACCCAAACCAGTCAAAGGGCCAACTCAAGAACAATTATTGGCGGAAATTAGAGATTTGTTGAAAAATAAATAGAAATGTTATAAATATAACAATTTGTTATTTTTTGTGAACCCCCTTGTTTCGAGTAGAGTATTGGTTACTTTTGCCAAATAAAATTAGAATTCAATAATAAAAATATACAATGAGAATAGCAGTAGTAGGTGCTACCGGAATGGTAGGCGAAATAATGTTAAAAGTATTAGCAGAAAGAAATTTTCCTGTAACGGAGTTAATTCCTGTAGCTTCTGAAAAATCAGTGGGTAGAGAAATTGATTTCAAAGGGAATAAATACAAAGTAGTGGGATTGCAAACAGCTGTCGATATGAAAGCAGATATTGCTTTATTTTCTGCGGGTGGTGGAACTTCATTGGAATGGGCACCAAAATTTGCAGCAGCAGGAACTACTGTAATTGATAATTCATCTGCTTGGAGAATGGATCCTACTAAAAAATTAGTAGTTCCTGAAATCAATGCAGGAGAATTGACTAAAGAAGATAAAATTATTGCTAATCCTAACTGTTCGACTATTCAAATGGTTTTGGCATTGGCTCCTTTGCATAAAAAATACAACATCAAACGTATTATTGTTTCTACTTACCAATCGATTACGGGTACAGGAGTAAAAGCAGTACAGCAATTTGAAAACGAATGTGCGGGTATTGAAGGTGATATGGTGTACAAATACAAAATCAATAGAAACTGTATTCCACAATGTGACAGTTTTGAAGACAATGGCTACACTAAAGAAGAAATGAAATTAGTTAACGAAACGAAGAAAATCTTAAGTGACAACAGTATTGCCGTTACTGCAACTGCCGTTCGTGTTCCTGTAGTAGGAGGTCATAGCGAAGCTTTGAATGTGGAGTTTACCAATGATTTTGATGTGGACGAAGTGCGTACTATTTTGAGTCAAACGGATGGTGTAGTGGTGCAAGATAATTTGGACACTTTTACCTATCCAATGCCAAGATATGCTGAGGGTAAAAATGAAGTTTTTGTAGGTAGAATTCGTCGTGATGAAAGCCAGCCGAATACTTTAAACATGTGGGTTGTAGCGGATAACTTAAGAAAAGGAGCAGCTACCAACACCATTCAAATTGCAGAATATTTAATTGCAGCTCAATTGGTGTAAGCCACTCAACAATTAATTAAGTTAACCATTTACGATTCAGAGAATTCTGGATTGTAAATGGTTTTCTTTTTTTGTTTCATTATCTTTGTGCCAATGAAATCAAAACAACTCATTATCCGTTTTTTGTTTGTACTAGAGCTATTAAATTCTATATTGGGATATGCACAAAATATGGTTTCAGGAATCATAACGGATTCCAATAATAAAGCGCTTCAGGGCGTTTCCATTTATATTCAAGAACTTCAAAAAGGCACACTTTCAGATGCCAATGGCAACTATAGTTTGACCAATTTGCCTAATGGGACTATTTCTATTTCGTTTGCTTTAATGGGTTATGGAACCCAAAACAAAACCATTTATAAAGTTCAAAAACAAAACCATTTAGACATTCAACTAGAACCTACGATTTTTGAAATGGATGAGGTGGTGGTATCGACGGCTTTCAATAAATTACAATCGCAAAATGTAATGAAAGTAGCCCATGAAACCATCAAAAATTTAACACTTAAGGGAACATCCACTTTAATTGAAGGGTTAGCCACTATTCCTGGAGTGTCTCAGGTGTCAACAGGGACTTCAATAGGAAAACCAGTCATTCGAGGGTTAAGTGGTAACCGAGTTTTAGTCTATTCACAAGGTGTTCGGGTGGAGAATCAGCAATTTGGCGACGAGCATGGTTTAGGCTTAAATGATGCAGGAGTGGAAAGCGTTGAAGTAATTAAAGGACCGGCTTCGTTATTGTACGGTTCAGATGCCTTGGGTGGTGTATTGTATTTTAATCCGGAGAAATTTGCTAATCCCAATGTGCTTAAAGTTGATTTTGGTCAAAAACTGTTTGCGAATACCTTGGGGAGTAATTCCACTTTAGGAATAAAAACGTCAACTGAAAATTGGAAATTTTTAGCACGAGGTTCACTCAATACCCATTCGGATTATACCACAGGAGGAGGCGAGCGGGTAACTAATACTCGTTACCAAGAGAACGATTTTAAAACAGGAATCGGTTATAGCAATGCGGCTTTTTCAACTGTTTTTCGATACAACTACAACTATCTTGATTTAGGAATTCCAACGGGTATAGCTGAACAAAGCAATAGTAAAAGAGTTTTGTTTCCCAAACAAGCAGTTACCAATCATTTGTTCAGTTTAAATACGATTCTCTTTTTCAAGAAATCCAAATTAGATTTGGATTTGGGATACATTTCCAATGATCGAAGCGAATTTGAAGATAGTACCATTCCTAATTTAAAAATGAAGTTGAATACGTTGAATTATAATGCAAAGTATTATTTGCCTGCTTGGGGTACAATGGAAACTATTATTGGCGTGCAGGGAATGCGCCAAACGAATACCAACTCGGCAGAAGAATATTTAATTCCAGATGCGATAACTCATGACTTTGGTCTTTTTGGGACTACCAATTACGAATGGAAATCGAATGTTATTCAAGCGGGATTGCGTTTTGACAATAGAACAATTAGTACTCAAACGCACAATTCCTTTTTGGCAATCAATAAATCGTATACAAGTTG
This sequence comes from Flavobacterium sp., assembly GCF_031537875.1. GTDB lineage: Bacteria > Bacteroidota > Bacteroidia > Flavobacteriales > Flavobacteriaceae > Flavobacterium. The sequence continues at coordinate 141,520 of NZ_JAVKNB010000007.1, forward strand.
TAATGCCTCGTTAGGATATAAAACCAGTTTGGCAGATGATTGTATTTTGAGGTTGAATCTGGCTTCAGGATTTAGAGCGCCTAATTTAGCAGAACTTACTTCCAATGGAATTCATGAAGGTGCCAATCGCTACGAAGTGGGGAATGCGAACTTGAATACCGAACAGAATTTTCAGACGGATTTGAATCTAGAGTACAAAACGAATCACATAGAATTTTTTGTCAACGGATTTTACAATCACATTGCGAATTATATCTATCTGTCTCCAACGGGAACTACTTTTTATAATTCGGCGGCAGCTAATTTTATTCAAGTATACAATTATAAGCAAAGCGATGCCAATCTTTATGGAGGTGAAATTGGACTGCATTTTCATCCACATCCCTTGGATTGGTTGCATTTTGAGACGAGTTATGAAACTGTTACTGGCAAAAAACAAACCGGAGAGTATTTGCCTTTGATTCCGGCTAACAATTGGAATAACACACTACGTTTCGAATGGAACGATAGCAAATGGTTAAAGGAAGGATTTGCTACAATTAGTTTGTCTTCAACATTCAATCAAGATAAAATAAGTGGTTTTGAGACTAGAACAGGTGGGTATAGCTTGTTGAATTTAGGTATAGGAGGAACACTTCATTTTAAAAAAATGAAGGTAGAGGTCAATTTGAATGCGAATAATATAACGGATAAAAAATACATGGCACATCTTTCCCGACTCAAAACAGATAGCATTTTGAATATGGGAAGAAATGTGGTGCTAGGATTGCATTTTAATTTCTAATGCGTATTTGTTATTCTTCTAACAACATTGCGGCTAATCGTTCATCTCTTTGGTACACATCTTCATAGAAATGAGCTACACCATCTTTGGTTACCCAAGCCGTGAAATAGCCAATATAAACAGGAATTTTTTTGGGCAAAGCATACCATTTTTCTACTCCGCTATGCATAGCAGTTTCTATTTTTTCAAAAGTCCAATTGGGATCGTTTTTCAGTATGAGATGGGCTAATTCTTTTGGTTTTTCAAGTCGGATACAGCCGTGACTAAAGGCTCTTTTTTCTTGGTTGAACAAACTTTTGGAAGGAGTATCGTGCAAATAAATAGAGTTCGAATTAGGGAACATAAACTTGACCACTCCCAATGCATTTTTCGGACCGGGTCTTTGGCGAATGCCGCCCTCAAACCACTCCATATCGTTTTCATACAAGTAATTAGGATTCTTTTCAATGGCAGGTAGTACTTCTTTGTACAAGATGTTTTTAGGTACATTCCAGTACGGACTGAATACAATGTATTTCATATCAGCACTAAATACGGCTGTTTTATTCATTGCTTTGCCCACGACCACTTTGGACTGTAATACGGGTTTCCCATTTTCAAAATAACGCAATTGATAGGCCGGAATATTAATGAAAATAAACGTTTTGGAAGTGGATAAAGGCGATGAAAACCATCGACAACGCTCCATATTAACGATGATGGTTTTGATACGATTAGCAATTGGAATGTTGAGATGATTAAGGATTGATTTAGAAATACTAGTATTGATTCCTAAACCATTTCGTTTTTTATAATTGAGAATGCCCTTGGTTAAAATGGTGTCATAAAGAGTGCTTTTCGAATCCGAATCCAAGTCGCCTAACAGATACAATCGGTTCCGAATTTCAGCAATGGCTTTGGCACTATCTCCTACTTTTAATTGGCTGACTGCTGAGTCAAGTTGGATAGGATTCCAAGGCTCTTTTTGCAAGGCGCGGTATTTTTTTAAAACTTCGCGAAGGCGGTAATATTGTCCAAGAATCTCCCGCTCATCTTTGTCCATTAGAGAAGGTTTGGCTAAAATAGAATCCAAATAGTTGATAAAGGATTGTTTTTTTCGAGGTAAATACCACCCTAATTGATTGCTTTTTTCAATGGGTAAACCGGTATATACTTTTTCAGTGTAAAAAAAATACATACAGGATAGTAATAGTTCAGAATTGACTTCGGGGTCTTGTTTAGTCGTTTCTTCTTGGAAAATAGTGTCCAGCTGATTTTGATACGGAATTTTAGCATTGATACCTTCAGAAGTCAAGTTATTCAACTTGTTGTATAATAAATACCCCACTTCTTTGATTCCTTTTTGGTCAAACCAAATGTAATTGTAATGTTGTTTTTGGTACAAAGTCACTACTTCATTTTGGAATTTTTTAAGTTCGGGATATTGGTTAAAAAAAGGCGCAACTAAAGTACTGTCAAAAGGAGTAAGTTCTAGTGTTTTATAATTAGAAATGGTTTTAACAGCCATTTTTTTAGTTTCTTTTTTACTGTTTTGGCAAGAAACAATTAGCAGTAAAAAAAACAAAATGATTTTAGTTAACTGACTGAGGCTCTTTTTCATGATTTGAAAATCTAAGGTGTATTAAATTTACAAAAAATATCTCGTTTGGTTAAAAAAAGGAGGAATTATTTTGTAACTATGTATAATAATTGAATAAAAATCATACCATATGAAACCTAGTATTTTAGTTGCTTTAGGAATGTTTCTTTTGACTACCACTACTTGCCCTGCCCAAACATCGGCTGTAACTTCTACTTTGAACGCCTGGCATAAAGCGGCTGCTAATGCAGATTACAATGCTTATTTTGGGCTAATGACAGAAGATGCCGTTTTTATAGGAACAGATGCCAATGAAAACTGGAATCGTGCCGGTTTTGAAAAGTTTGCCAAACCGTATTTTGACAAAGGAAAGGCTTGGTCTTTTACTGCACTAGAACGTCATATTTATTTTGATGCAACGGGAAATTTAGCTTGGTTTGACGAACTTCTAGATACTCAAATGAAAATTTGTAGAGGGTCAGGGGTTATGGTTAAAATTGGCAAAGAGTGGAAAATTAAACAGTATGTATTGTCAATGACCATCCCCAATGACACTACTAAAGAAGTAGTGAAAATAAAAACGCCCATTGAGGATCTTTTAATTCAAAAGCTACGGGCTAAACAATAAGGGATTTACTGCGAATTTATTTTTTCAAAAGGAGTCTTTTTTGCGTTTATATTTCCTTAATTTTGTCGAAATATTTGAATACAAGTGGGAAGTAAAAATAAATTAAAAAGGTTCAAGGAAAACGAAACGTTCACTAATGTTTTTCAACCAACAAGAGAAGAGGTAGTGGGTGATTTATTTCCGTTGAAAGGGAGATGGAATGCTGATTTTTTTAAAAATGACAACCCTATTGTTTTAGAATTAGGCTGTGGAAAAGGAGAATACTCTGTTGGTTTAGCCGAAAGATATCCTAACAAAAATTTTATTGGAATTGATATTAAAGGAGCTCGTTTTTGGCGAGGGGCTAAAACTGCTGTAGAAACAGGACTGCACAATGTGGCGTTTGTTCGAACTCAAATCGAATTGATTAATCATATTTTTGCTGAAAATGAAGTGGACGAAATTTGGATTACTTTTCCAGATCCACAAATCAAATACAAGCGTACGAAACACAGAATGACCAATTCAGAATTTTTGCAATTGTATAAAAAAATCTTGAAAAAAGAAGGTGTGATGAACCTGAAAACAGATAGTGAATTCATGCACGGATACACCCTTGGTTTGTTGCACGGAGAAGGACATGAAGTATTGTATGCCAATCATAATGTGTACAAAAACGAAGGAAGTCCTGAAGAAGTTACTGCTTTTCAAACGTTTTATGAAAAACAATACTTAGAAATTAACAAGGCAATTACGTATATTCGATTTAAAATTAAATAGTGTCGTTTCGGTTTCAGGAATTGGAGTAAAAGCAACACATTAGTACTGAAACAGGCACTATATGACTATAATAACCGCATTATTTTTCGGATTTATTAGCGCTGTTGTGGGGATTCTTCCTCCAGGGTTAATCAATATGACAGCTGCCAAGGTAGATATCAAAGAAGGAAAACGTGCTGCACTTTGGTTTGTAATTGGAGCAGTTATTGTCATCTTTTTCCAAGTGTATTTGGCTTTATTGTTTGCTCAATTCATTGGATCACGTCCTCAAGTAGTGGTTTTATTTAGAGAAGTGGGTTGTGGTGTTTTTGCATTGCTCACTATTTATTTTTTGGGTATTGCCAAAACGCCTCAAAAGAAAAAAGGCAAAATCAAAAAACAACGTACTTCGACTCGATTTTTTCTAGGAATGTTGTTGTCGGCATTAAATTTCTTCCCTGTTCCCTATTATGTAGTAGTGAGTTTGTCTTTAGCTTCTTATGGTTGGTTCACCTTCGCACCGCTTTCGGTGATGGTGTTTGTAGCAGGTGCTATCTTGGGTTCTTTTCTTGTTTTTTATGGCTACATTTCTTTCTTTAATAAAATAGAAAGTAAGACGGATTTCTTTATGCAAAATATGAATAAAATCATAGGGATTATAACGGGAATCATTGCATTGATTACCTTATTTAATGTTGTTAAATATTATTTGAAATAAATAATTGATGGCAAAATCAAACGATAATTTTTTTGAACGCGTTTATGCTATTGTAAGACAAATTCCTTACGGGAAAGTTACCTCGTATGGAGCTATTGCCAAAGCTCTAGGAACCGCACGTTCAGCAAGAATGGTGGGTTGGGCAATGAACGCTTCACATCATTTAGAAGATGTTCCAGCGCATCGAGTAGTCAATAGGAAAGGATTGTTGACAGGGAAATTGCATTTTGACGGAACTAATTTAATGCAACAATTATTAGAAAACGAAGGAATTCAAGTTAGAGACAACCAAATTGTTGATTTTGAAATTCATTTTTGGACACCAGAAATCCAAAAATAACCCTCCTTTTTACAGTTGAAATCAAATAATAAGTCTCGATTTGATTATCAATAAATCCAATCTAAAAGCGGTGAAATAACAATAGAATCTGTTATATTTGCAATTCATATTCAGTTTAAATAAATGGAATATTTAAACGCGTAATTTTTTTGAACAAACAAAATGAAATTAGATAGAAAAGAGATTCTGAAAGCCTTAGAAACCATTTCAATTGCAGGTGAAGGAAAAAACATGGTGGAGAGCGGAGCAGTTGCAAATGTGATTACTTTTGGAGATGAGGTAGTGGTTGATTTGGTATTGCACACCCCAGCCATGCACATCAAAAAAAGAGCCGAAGATGATATCAAAAAAACCATTCACGATTTAGTTTCTCCAGAAGCTAAAATCAAAGTAAATATTAAAGTAGAAGTGGCTGATAAACCTGAAATAAAAGGGAAAGCCATTCCAGGAATTAAAAATATTATTGCTGTTGCCTCTGGAAAAGGTGGAGTAGGAAAATCTACCACTACAGCTAACTTAGCTGTTTCATTAGCTAGAATGGGATTCTCAGTAGGGGTTTTAGATGCCGATGTTTATGGACCTTCAATGCCAATTATGTTTGATGTTGAAAACGAGAAGCCAATTTCTATTGAAGTGGACGGGAAATCTAAAATGAAACCAATTGAAAGTTATGAAGTAAAAATTCTATCGATAGGTTTTTTTACCTCGCCAAGTCAAGCAGTTATTTGGCGTGGGCCAATGGCTGCGAAAGCCTTGAACCAAATGATTTTTGATGCTGATTGGGGAGAATTAGACTTTATGTTAATTGACTTACCGCCGGGTACTGGAGACATTCACCTTTCTATTATGCAATCTTTGCCTATCACGGGTGCTGTTGTAGTGAGTACTCCTCAAGCTGTGGCTTTGGCAGATGCCAAAAAAGGAGTGTCAATGTTCTTGTCAGAGGCTATCAATGTGCCTGTTTTAGGAATTATAGAAAACATGGCATATTTCACACCAGAAGAATTACCGAATAACAAATACTATATTTTTGGACAAGAAGGTGCTAAAAACTTGGCTGCCGACTTGAATGTACCATTCCTTGGCGAAGTACCAATAGTACAATCCATTCGCGAAGCGGGAGATTTTGGACGACCTGCAGCAATGCAAGAAGGATCTCTAATTGAATCGGTTTTCCAAGAAATTACACGAAATGTAGTCCAACAAACAGTGAATAGAAATGATAGTTTACCTGCTACCGAAGCGATAAAAATTACCACAATGGCGGGTTGTTCAGCGGTTAAAAAATAATTTTTGAAGATATGACAACAGAAGAAGTATTGGCTAATGTGCTAAAAGCCTTAGACGAAATTAGACCTTTTTTAAATTCAGATGGTGGAGACATTTCACTAGTTGAAATTGAAGAAGACAAGCATGTGAAAGTTCGTTTAGAAGGAGCTTGTACTAGTTGTAGTGTAAACCAAATGACTTTAAAAGCAGGAGTGGAAACTACAATCAAAAAATATGCACCCCAAATAGAAACAGTAGTTAACGTGCTTTAAATAGCTTCTGTTTTTTGAATATATACACACAACTAGAAATAAATAAGAATGGACGTTTTAATTAAAATTAAAGACAGAGAAGGAGTGGTACATGAATTACAGGCGCCTACAGACATGGCGATGAATATCATGGAATTATGCAAGGCTTATGAGCTTCCGGTAGAAGGGACTTGTGGCGGAATGGCGATGTGTGCTTCTTGTCAATGTTATGTTTTGAATGATGTGCCTCTACCTGAAAAAGGAGACGATGAAGAGGCTATGTTATCCGAAGCTTTTTATGTGAAATCCAATAGCCGTTTGGGTTGTCAAATTCCTATCACTGAAGAGTTAGATGGTTTGGAACTGGAATTGGCCCCAGAGAGTTAATAAAAAAGCGAGAAATTTTTCTCGCTTTTTTTATGTTTGATGGTTTTAAGCCATTTCAGTTTTCAAAGAAATACTTTCTTCAATAGCATTCCATAGTCCAATACGTTTTTCCAAAGCAAGAATAGAAACAGCCTCGACTTCTTTCCATTTTTGAGTATCGGTTCCGCATAACTCGGTAATCATTTGCATTGCCATAGGACCATGTTCGTCTGCATCCAATTCGATATGCCTTTCAAAATAATAGATCAATTTTTTTAAATCTGTTTCAGGAAAATTGGCTTGAAAATTTTTCAAAATCGAAGTAAACATACTCGGAATTAAGTCTTCTCTACCAAAGGTAAAAGCAGCTGCGATTTCGTGCGTTTTCCCTTCCTCAATTACTCTAAAAGTAAAATCTAAAAAGGCTTTTATATTAGGGTGTAAGTTGCTTGTTTTGATGGCTACAAAAATATTGTTTAACGAATTGATATTCGCTAAAAAACCTGCTACTTCTGTTGTGTCTGCACCACAATCTTGCATCGCTTCCAAATACATTTCGTAATGACTCTGACGACGACCGTCTAAAGTTAAATCGCTTTCTTCGGCAACAACAATCTCGTTGATTAAGTACCGTGTTTCGGTATTGACTGTAGGAAACCAAGGGGTTGTGGTACAAGTCAGTTTAGATTGCAATGCTTTAAGCAAAGACATAAAATCCCAAACGGCATACACATGACTTTCTAAAAATCGGTGCAAGTCTTCAATGGACTGTACTTTATTGTATAAGGGGTGTTGTAATAATACCTCTTTTTGAGATTGAATACTGTGGTTAATTGTTTCGATATTCATGTCTTGAATTTTTTGTAAAAATAGAAAAGCTTCTTGTTTTACAGCTACTTTTAGTATCGATTTTATAAATACTTTAATAGTTGTTTACTTCCAGAAAACAATTACATTTTTAAATAAAAATCCTGAGTTAGTGCGATGTATTCAGGGGTGTATTCATGACGTCCAATTTCGATGGTCAGTTCGTCAATAGAGAATAGGGTAGTTTTATTTCGGCTTAACGCCAATAAACTGCGTTTTATTTCGGCAGTTGGGGTTCCTTTAACTCGTGTAATTCTTGTTGGATACAGTTCGAATTCCTTGGCAATAGCCAAAAATCGGTCTTCTTCTTTGAAAGGAATTATGACTGCCAATATTCCGTTTTCAGAAAGTAATAAATCTGCAGCTTCAATTAAATCTTCAAATGGGAGTGCGTCTTGAAAGCGAGCCAAATCACGTTGATCGTTATTAGTTTTGTAATCTTCGGCATAGAAAGGTGGATTAGATACAATTAAATCGTACTCATCCTCTGGCTCTTTCATGAATTCGTCTAAACCTGCGTGAAAACAAAATAAGCGGTCGTTCCAAGGTGAATTTTCAAAATTATCGGTCGCTTGTTCGTAAGCTTGTTCGTCAATTTCTAAAGCATCAATTTGTTGCGCAGTAGAGCGTTGTGCCAACATTAAAGCAATAATACCAGTTCCAGTTCCAATGTCTAAAATGCTAAACGGATTTTGCTCGACTGGCGCCCAAGCCCCTAATAGAACTCCGTCTGTGCCAATTTTCATGGCGCATTGCTCTTGCTGAACAGAAAATTGTTTGAATTGGAATTTAGACAACTTAGATTTTTTAGAATATTAGACTTCTTCGATTTTTTCTAAAGTCGCAGACGTTTCTATTAATCTAAAAGCGCAGCGAATCTAAAATGGCTTAAAGGTACATCTCAATCAATCCTTCTGGCAAATTCATCACTACTTTTTTATTTTCGCGATCAATTTTTACCAAGAAATGGTCAATCATTGGGATTAGGATTTCGACATCGCCCTTAAGTACTTCAAAAAGAGGTTGCGCGGTGGAATCGTTGATGGATTGAATTTTTCCAACTATACCAAGACGTTGGTCTTCTACTTCAAACCCAATTACTTCATGAAAGTAGAATTTATTACCACTTAATTTGGGTAACATACTTAAAGGAAGGTAAAGGTCATTGCCTAATAAGGCTTCGGCTTCTTCTTCTGTAGTTACATCTTCAAAGCGAACTCTAAGAAAGTCGTTTTTATGAAGTGAAGATGTTTCAATAAAAAAAGGAACCAAGTGTTTGTTGCATTCAACAAACACTGATTCCAGATTTTCGTATAACTCGGGTTCGTCAGTATCTAAATAAGCTAAGACTTCACCCTTGAAACTAAATTTTTTAGCGATTTTACCTAAATAGAAACAATCTTCTTTACGCATTGTCGCTTAGAGAATTTATGCTTCAGTTGTTTCGTTACTTTCTTCTGCAGCTGGAGTTTCCTCAACAGCAGGAGCTTCTTCAGTTGCAACTTCTTCAGCAGCAGCTTCAACAACTACTTCTTCAGTTTCAGTTACTTCTTCAGCAGCAGCTTCAACAGCTACTTCTTCTTCTACAGCAGGAGTTGCAGCAGCAATTGCATCAGCTTCAGCTTGAGCCGCAGCAGCGATACGTTTTGCGTTAACTTCTTTTTCTGCTTTCAAAGCTTTTGCTTTAGCATCAGCTTGCGCTTTTGATAAACCATCTTTTTTAGCATCTACTTTACCAGCTTTTGCTTCTAACCAAGCAGCTAATTTAGCATCAGCTTGTTCTTGAGTTAATGCACCTTTACGAACTCCTCCATCTAAGTGGTGTTTCAATAAGGCACCTTTGTAAGAAAGGATTGCTTTTGCAGTATCCGTTGGTTGTGCACCATTGTGTAACCATTTTACTGCGCTGTCAAGGTTTAATTCAACAGTTGCTGGGTTAGTGTTTGGGTTGTAAGTACCGATTTTCTCTAAGTATTTACCATCTCTTTTTGAGCGAGCGTCTGCTGCTACTACCCAGTAAAAAGGTTTTCCTTTTTTACCGTGTCTTTGTAATCTAATTTTTACTGACATAATCTTATGATTAAATTTTGAGGTACTCGACCTCGGTTAATTAAGGGTGCAAAGATACATTTTTTATTTAAAAATGCTAATCTGAATCGTATTTTAATGATAGATAATTGTTTAGCATTTTTTGTACTAATTAGCTGACTTTGAATTCCCTTTATGATAAATAAATCATAAATAAGTTCAATCATAGTAGATTAGGATTAATTAAGACTACATTTGTCCCTTAATTAAACAAGTTTATATGAACATTTTTGTGGGAAGTCTTCCATTCAGTATTGAGGAAGCAGATTTAAGAGAGTCTTTCGAGGCTTACGGAGCAGTAGATTCAGTTAAAATTATTACTGACAAATTTACTGGTAGAAGTAAAGGTTTTGGTTTTGTTGAAATGCCAAGCGACGAGGAAGCTCAAAAAGCAATTGATGAATTGAATGGTGCTACTGTTCAAGGACGTACAATTGTAGTAAACAAATCTGAGCCTAAACCAGAAGGCGAAAGAAGAAGTTTTAACAACAACCGTGGTGGAGATTCACGCGGAGGTTACGGAAACAACCGTGGCGGTGGAGACCGTGGAGGTAGAGGAGGATATTAGTATTTTTTCTTTATATAAAAAAAGGTGTCAATGAAAATTGACACCTTTTTTATTTTAAGTTGATTTCTATTACAAATTCGCCACTAACCAATCGCCTACTTCGCTTGTTTTGTAAGCTTTTGATCCTTTTGGAGCTAAATCTTCAGTAACAATTCCTTCTTCTAATGATTTGTTAACTACGTTTCTGATCGCTTCTGCCTCTGCTTTTAATCCAAAAGCATCTTCAAACATCATCGCTGCTGATAAAATAGTTGCTAATGGATTAGCGATATTCAATCCTGTTGCTTGTGGATACGATCCGTGAATTGGTTCGTATAATGAAGTGTGTTCTCCCACAGAAGCCGAAGGCATTAATCCCATTGATCCTGAAATTACAGAAGCTTCATCTGTTAAAATGTCTCCAAATAAGTTTTCAGTAATTAAGACATCATACGAATTAGGCCATTGTACCAAACGCATCGCAACGGCATCCACAAATTCATACGACACTTCCACTTCTGGATAGTCTTTTTCCATTGCTTGAACGGTTTCTCTCCACAAACGAGAGGTTTCTAATACGTTAGCTTTGTCTACACAACATAGTTTTTTGCTACGGGTCATCGCTAGTTCAAACCCTTTTTTAGCCAAACGTTGTACTTCTGCTCTAGTGTAAACACAGTTGTCAAAAGCAGTATCGCCGTTGTCTTTTCTGCCTTTTTCACCAAAGTAGATACCTCCTGTTAATTCTCTTAAGAAAACTAAATCAGTTCCTTCGATACGCTCTCTTTTTAAAGGAGAATTGTCAATCAATGAAGGAAAAGTAAAAGTTGGACGTACATTAGCAAACAATCCTAATTTTTTACGCATCAACAACAACCCTTGTTCTGGACGAACTTTTGCTGAAGGATCGTTATCGTATTTTGGGTGACCAATGGCACCAAATAAAACCGCATCGGCTTTCATACAGATTTCGTGTGTTTCATCAGGGTAAGGAACGCCAACCGCATCGATAGCACAAGCTCCCGTTAGTGCTGGTGTCCAGTTGATTTCGTGATTGAATTTTTTTGCAATAGCATCCGAAACTTTTACAGCTTCATTAATTACTTCTGGTCCTATTCCGTCTCCGGCTAAAAGAGCAATATTGAATTTCATTTGGTATTATTTTTCGTGTTATTTATTTGTTTATCTATTTAGATGCTTACTACATTCAGCATTTTTTGAGTGGCAACAATAGCGGCTACGGTTTGATCAGAATCCAATCCGCGAGTTTTGAATTCTTTACCGTTGTTGGTCCAAGTGATAATGGTTTCGCACAACGCATCCGAGCTACTTCCAGGAGGAATTCTCACGGCGTAGTCCACTAATTTTGGCAAACTCATTTTTTTGCTTTTGTAAATTTTAGCTAACGCATTCATAAAAGCATCAAATTGTCCGTCACCTTGTGCGTTTTCTTCGATAATTTCTCCGTCAATTTTTAGACAAAGCGTAGTCGATGGGCGCATTCCTTTGGAGTGAACTAATACATACGATTCCACGGTGATACGTTCTTCATAGGTTTGGCTATCCAAAACATCGGAAATGATATAAGGCAAATCTTCTTTGGTAACGGTTTCTTTTTTGTCGCCCAATTCGATAATTCGTTGGGTAACTAATTTTAAATCTTCTTGGTTCAGGTGTAATCCTAATTCTTGAAGGTTCTTTTCGATATTCGCTTTTCCGGAAGTTTTCCCTAAAGCATATTTTCTTTTTCTTCCAAAACGTTCTGGAAGTAAATCATTGAAATACAGATTGTTTTTGTTGTCTCCATCGGCGTGAATTCCTGCAGTTTGTGTGAAGACGTTGTCGCCTACAATTGGTTTGTTGGCTGGAATTCTATAGCCTGTAAAGGTTTCAACCAACTTACTTACGGAGTACAATGAAGATTCTTTTACGTTGATGCTTACCTCTGGAATAAAATCATTGATAACCGCTACGGTACTCTCTAATGGTGCATTTCCAGCACGTTCTCCCATTCCGTTTACAGTAACGTGTAAGCCGTGAATCCCTGCTTTTACTGCTTCAATAGCATTGGCAACACTTAAATCGTAGTCGTTGTGCGCATGAAAATCAAAATGAGTGTTTGGGTATTTGGCCGTGATTTTTGAAATAAATTCAAATGTCTCTGACGGAATTAATACGCCCAAAGTGTCTGGCAATAAGATTCTTTTAACTGGTTGCTGTGTTAAAAAATCCAAATATTGAAAAACATAGTCAGGAGAATTTCGCATTCCGTTGCTCCAATCTTCTAAGTATACGTTGGTTTCAATGTTATTTGCTTTTGCTAAAGCGATTGCCTGAGCAATTTCAGTAAAATGTTGTTCAGGAGTTTTCTTTAATTGATGGGTCAAATGGTTGAGCGAACCTTTGGTCAATAGATTTTGAACTTTGGCACCTGCTTTTTTCATCCATTCGATAGAAACACCGCCATCTACAAAGGATAATACTTCAATTTTATCAGTATAACCTTTGGCTGAAGCCCATTCCATAATGCCTTTCACTCCTTGAAATTCTCCTTCGCTCACGCGCGCCGAAGCAATTTCGATGCGATCAATATTTAATTCTTCAAGCAACAATTGTGCAATGGTTAATTTTTCTGCAGCAGAAAAAGATACTCCCGATGTTTGTTCTCCATCGCGAAGTGTCGTGTCCATTATTTCAATTTTTCTTTTTCCCATTATAAATTTGATTCTAAAAGCACTTTGATTTCTGTATTTTGAAATCAGATTATTCTATTTGGTCTAAAACGGTAAAAGCAGTTACTCAGTCAAATGGTAGATTTGACATCAAGTAACTGCATTTGTTTGGTCTATTTTTAGTAAGGCAATTTGTTGGCAAAACCAACAATCTCTTCTTTCATACTTTGTAAGTAATCAATATCATCAAAACCGTTGATCATATTGTTCTTTTTGTATCCATTGATAGCAAATGATTCGCTTTGACCTGTAGCCAATAGCGTAATCGTTTGTGCTGGTAAATTGATTTCCAATTCAGTTTTTGGATCTGCTTCAATAGCGCTGAAAATGGTATCAGCAAATTCTGGACTTACTTGAACAGGAAGTACGCCAATATTCAAACAATTTCCTTTAAAAATATCAGCAAAGAAACTAGATACTACTGCTCTGAATCCGTAATCGTACACTGCCCAAGCAGCGTGTTCTCTTGAAGAACCCGAACCGAAGTTTTTGCCACCCACAAGGATTTTACCACTGTAAGTTGAATTGTTTAAAACGAAATCAGTTTTTGGAGTATCATCTCCATTGTATCTCCAGTCTCTAAAAAGATTATCTCCAAAACCTTCACGTTTTGTTGCTTTTAAGAAACGTGCTGGGATGATTTGGTCGGTATCTACGTTTTCTATAGGTAGTGGCACCGCACTACTTCTAAGAACATTAAATTTATCGTATGCCATTTGATTTTTGATTTTTGATTAGCGATTGAAGAGTTTTGATTTTCTGTACAGAAAAGTAAATCTCGATCACTATTTTTTATGTAATCTATATATTCTTAAAATAAATCTCTAGGATCTGTCAATTTTCCTGTAACTGCAGCTGCAGCAGCCATAATTGGACTTGCCAATAAGGTTCTAGAACCTGGTCCTTGACGACCTTCAAAGTTTCTGTTGGATGTACTTACTGCATATTTTCCTGCAGGTACTTTGTCGTCATTCATTGCTAAACAGGCTGAACAACCTGGTTGACGCAATACAAATCCTGCTTCAGTAAGAATATCCAATAATCCTTCTTCTTTTATTTGTGCTTCCACAACATGAGAACCTGGAACTAACCAAGCGGTAACATTGTCTGCTTTTTTTCTTCCTTTTACAATTTCAGTAAAGGCTCTAAAATCTTCAATACGACCATTAGTACAACTTCCTAAGAAAACGTAGTCAATTGGTTTTCCAATCATTACATCATTTTCTTCGAAGCCCATATAAGCCAATGATTTCTTGTAAGTTTCTTCGCCACCTTCAACTTGATTAGCATTTGGAATATGTTTAGAAATACCAATTCCCATTCCTGGATTAGTACCATACGTAATCATTGGTTCAATATCCGCAGCATTGATGTTTAATTCGGCATCAAATACGGCATCAGCATCTGTTTTTAATGTTTTCCAATACGCTACGGCTTTATCCCAAGCTTCACCTTTTGGAGCGTGTAATCTTCCTTCTAGGAAATCAAAAGTAGTTTGATCTGGAGCAATCATTCCTCCACGCGCACCCATTTCGATACTTAGGTTACACACAGTCATACGTCCTTCCATGGTCATGTTTTCGAAAACATCCCCTGCATATTCTACAAAATATCCAGTTCCACCAGAAGTAGTTAATTGTGCAATAATATAAAGTGCTACGTCTTTTGGACCCACACCTTTACTTAATTGACCATTAACGTTGATGCGCATTTTTTTAGGTTTTGGCTGCATAATACATTGTGTAGACAATACCATTTCAACTTCAGAAGTTCCGATACCAAAAGCAATGGCACCAAAAGCTCCGTGAGTAGAAGTATGTGAATCACCACAAACAATAGTGGCTCCAGGCAAAGTAATTCCGTTTTCAGGACCTACTACGTGAACGATTCCATTTTTTTGGTGACCCAATCCCCAGTGAGAAATACCATATTCATTTGCATTCACTTCTAACGCTTTTAATTGATTAGCGGATAGCGGATCTGCAACTGGTAAGTGTTGATTTATGGTTGGTGTATTGTGATCGGCAGTAGCAAAAGTACGCTCTGGGTATAAAACCGAGATACCTCTTGTTTTTAAACCTAAAAAAGCAACAGGACTAGTAACTTCATGGATGAAATGACGGTCAATAAAAAACACGTCTGGTCCATCTTCAATTTTGCGCACTACGTGCGAATCCCATACTTTGTCAAATAATGTCTTACTCATTGTAACTATTTTTTAAATGTATTTCTGTATTTCACAACAGGCTTATAAGGCACAATTGTAACAATTTATGCAAATTTAAAAAAAGAATTAAAGTACTATTGATACAATATGTAGTATATACGATACCCAAAATACCTTTAATGATACTATTAGTATTCTAAAGGAGTGGGTTTCGAATAGTTTTTTCTACAGTTTAGTAATAAGAGTCCTTTTGAAACTTCTTTTTAATGCAATTTACTCTCTTTTGAGAATTTGCAAATTTAGGCTTGTTTTGGTCTAAATTGATGGTTTTTGAGTGAAAAAATGTAACATTTGGGTGTAAAATAGTCATAATTTGAAAAAAATGGCCAATTTAAGATTTGGGTTTGCATTACTTTTTTAAGGTGTAAGTAGTCTTTTTTTAAAAAAAAGAAGCGGATGTTTTTGACTATTTTTTTGAACTAATTTTACGACATCCAAAAAAATCAAACCTCGTTTTTTTGTTAATAACTTACCGATTATTTTAGGCTAAAAAAAACTAAATTTGAAACTCCTTTTTCAGGAGCTTTACTAATTTTAAAATGTTTACAACCAGTTAAATAAACAATCAAAATTCGACCGATTTTGATTCCCGACCTATCAGGACGGGCTGGGACGGAGATTTATGTACTTAATATTCGATACCGAAACCACAGGATTACCAAAGCGTTGGGATGCCCCAATCACCGACACTAACAACTGGCCGCGATGCATTCAAATTGCCTGGCAGTTGCATGATGATATGGGAAAACTCATCGAGCATCAAGATTATTTGGTCAAACCAGAAGGGTTTAATATTCCGTATGATGCGGAACGAATTCACGGTATCTCTACCGAATTGGCGGAAGCCGAAGGAATTTCTTTGGCAGAAGTTTTAGAAAAATTCAATATTTCGTTGGCGAAAGCCAAATTTATTGTGGGTCAAAATTTAGGTTTTGATATCAATATTATGGGGTGTGAATTTCACCGAATGGGAGTGGAGTCGCCAATGGCTTCGATGCCAGTTTTGGATACGTGTACCGAAGTAACAGCGTCTCTTTTGCAACTGCCAGGTGGACGAGGTGGAAAGTTCAAATTGCCTACCTTAACAGAATTACATAGTTATCTTTTTAAACGACCTTTTGCAGAAGCTCATAACGCGACTGCCGATGTGGAAGCTACTACTCGATGTTTTCTAGAATTAATTCGTCGCGAAATATTTACAAAAGAAGAACTTGATGTACCAGCTTCTTATTTCCAGGATTTTCAAAATAGAAATCCAAGAGAAATTGAGTTAATTGGATTGCAACATATCAATCTAAAGGAAGCTTCGGATAAAATTCGTCAGCAGTTTGGAGAAAAACAAGCGACAACCGTTTCTAAAGCCACTCTTTCGGAGAATAAAAAAGTACTGATTGACGCTGATTTTGTGCATCTTCATAATCATACTCAATTTTCGGTTTTGCAATCTACTATAAGTATTGCGGCTTTGGTAAAAGCGGCAGCACAGCAAAAAATGCCTGCTGTAGCGATGACAGACCACGCTAATTTAATGGGAGCATTTCATTTTGTTCGTGATATTTTAGCGCATAATAAATCGGTGGCAGCCAAAAATAAAGCTGCCGTTGAAAATGGAGAGGAGCCTACCGAAGTTCCTATGAAACCTATTGTAGGATGTGAATTTTTTGTGTGCGAAGACCATAAAGACAAGTCAAGAAAAGATAATGGTTATCAAATTGTCCTTTTGGCAAAGACCAAAAAAGGCTACCATAATTTGGCTAAAATGTCTTCGATTGCCTACACAGAAGGGTTTTATTATGTGCCAAGAATTGACAAAAAAGTCATTCAAGAATACAAAGAAGATATTATTGTTTTGTCTGGAAATCTCTACGGAGAAATTCCAAATAAGGTATTGAATTTGGGTGAAAACCAAGCGGAAGAAGCCTTGCTTTGGTGGAAAAACGAATTCCAAGATGATTTTTACATAGAAGTCATGCGCCACAATCAAGAAGATGAAAATCGGGTGAATACCGCTTTGATTGCTTTGGCAAGAAAACATGAAGTGAAGGTTGTAGCGACTAATAATACCTTTTATATCGATAAAGAAAATGCCAATGCGCACGATATTTTATTATGTGTGCGCGATGGTGAAAAACAAACTACACCGATAGGTCGTGGAAGAGGCTATCGTTACGGATTGCCCAATCAGGAATATTATTTCAAATCAGGCGATGAAATGAAGCAGCTTTTTGGCGACTTGCCTGAGGCGATTTCGAATATTGCCGAAATTGTAGATAAAATTGAGATTTACGATTTAGCCCGAGATGTTTTATTGCCCAAGTTTGAAATTCCCGCCGAGTTTTTAGTTCCAGAAGATGAAGTTGATGGAGGAAAACGAGGAGAAAATAAGTATTTGCGCTATTTGACTTTTGAAGGGGCAAAGAATAGATATGCAGAAATCACTCCCGAAGTTCAAGAACGTTTGGACTTTGAGTTGATGACGATTGAAAATTCAGGCTACCCAGGGTACTTTTTGATTGTACAAGATTTCATTGCTGAGGCTCGAAATATGGGGGTGTCTGTGGGACCAGGAAGGGGTTCTGCAGCAGGTTCGGTGGTGGCATATTGCTTGAAAATAACCAACATTGATCCACTGAAATACAACCTACTTTTTGAGCGTTTCTTGAATCCAGATCGTGTGTCATTGCCCGATATTGATATTGATTTTGATGATGAAGGTAGAAGCAGTGTAATGGATTATGTAATTCGAAAATACGGTTCTAAACAAGTGGCTCAAATTATTACCTATGGTAAAATGGCAACGAAATCAGCCATTCGTGATACAGCGCGTGTATTGGATTTACCCTTGTTTGAAGCGGATAAAATAGCGAAATTAATTCCGGGAATGATGCCGTCGAAATGGAATTTGGCTCGTTTTTTAAATGAAGACGACGCTTTAATCAAGAAAACGGTTCGTCCAGAAGAATACGATAAAATTAAAGAATTAATTGCTTTAGCAGGCGGAACTGATTTAGGAGGAGAAACCATTCAGCAAGCTAAAGTATTAGAGGGAAATCTTCGAAATACAGGAATTCATGCCTGCGGTGTGATTATTACCCCCGATGACATTACGAATTTTGTACCAGTTTCGACTGCCAAAGATTCGGATTTGTACGTGACCCAATTTGACAACTCAGTGGTAGAAAGTGCCGGGTTATTGAAGATGGACTTCTTGGGTTTGAAAACCCTAACTTTAATCAAAGACACGGTTAAATTAGTGAAATACAGAACGGGTATCGAATTGAATCCTGATGAATTTCCTATTGATGATCTAAAAACATACGAGCTTTTTCAACGTGGTGAGACAGTAGGGATTTTTCAGTACGAGAGTCCTGGAATGCAAAAATATATGAAGGAATTAAAACCAACGGTTTTCCCTGATTTGATTGCCATGAATGCCTTGTACCGTCCGGGACCGATTGCCTACATTCCAAGTTTTATTAAACGTAAAAATGGTGAAGAGCCTATAAAATATGACTTGGCCGATTGCGAAGAATTATTGAAAGACACCTACGGAATTACGGTGTATCAAGAACAAGTAATGCTTTTGTCGCAAAAACTAGCCGATTTCTCTAAAGGAGATGCCGACGTTTTGCGTAAAGCGATGGGAAAAAAGATGATCGATGTCTTGGCTAAAATGGAGCCAAAATTTATTGAACAAGCCATGGCAAAAGGACACGCCAAAGACAAATTAGAGAAAATTTGGAACGACTGGAAAGCCTTTGCCGAATATGCGTTCAACAAATCGCACTCTACTTGTTACGCTTGGATTGCCTATCAAACAGCCTATTTGAAAGCGAATTATCCTGCTGAATACATGGCGGCGGTACTTTCTAATAACATGAGCGATATCAAGCAAGTGTCGTTCTTTATGGAAGAATGTAAACGAATGGGATTGCAAGTTTTAGGTCCAGATGTCAACGAGTCTTTCTATAAGTTTACAGTAAATGATGATTATGCCGTTCGTTTTGGAATGGGAGCGATAAAAGGAGTAGGTTCGGGTGCTGTAGCTACAATTGTAGAAAATAGAAAAGACGGAAAATACAAGTCCATTTTTGATTTGACTAAACGTATTGATTTGCGTGCAGCCAATAAAAAAGCTTTAGAAAATTTAGCGTTAGCCGGCGGATTTGATTCGTTTGAAGGAACCACCCGCGCGCAATATTTTCATGATGATGGAGATGGAATTACTTTCTATGAAAAAGCGATGCGCTACGGAGCTAAGTTTCAAGAAAACGAAAATTCTTCACAGGTGAGTTTGTTTGGCGAAAGCAGCGATGTACAAATTGCTGAGCCAGTTGTGCCGCCTTGTGAGGATTGGAGTACGATGGAGAAATTAGCTAAGGAGAAGGAAGTAGTTGGGATTTATATTTCTGGACATCCTTTGGATGATTATAAATTCGAAATGAAATACTTCTGTAACGCTAAACTAGAAGCGCTAAAACACTTAGAACAGTTCGTTGGTAAAACCCTTTCGTTTGGTGGAATTATTAATAATGTACAACATCGTGTAGCTAAAAATGGTAAAGGTTGGGCTTCTTTTTCTTTAGAAGGTTATGATGAAAGTTATGAATTTAGAATTTTTGGTGAAGAATATTTGAAATTTCGTCACTTTCTAATTCAGAATAACTTTACCTATATGCGAGTGTTGGTTAAAGAAGGTTGGGCCGACAAAGAGACAGGCAAAAAAGGAGAGCCTCGTTTGCAATTTACGTTGATTCAATATCTACAAGATGTATTGCCGTCATTTGCAAAAAAACTGGTTCTTTTATTGAATATCAACGATATTCAAACTGATTTTATTCAGCAGTTGAACCAACTTTTTCAAGAGAATAAAGGGGATAATACGGTTACTTTCGAAATTATGGAATTAGAAAAAATTACCAAAATTGTTGAAACCACCGCTGAAATTGCTGAAACGGATGAGGAAGTATTTGTAGAAGAAACGGATACAGAAGATGTTGACGTTCCTTTGATGGAAGCACAAAAGATCAGTACAACCACTGAAGTAGAAGAAATCAATGTGGTAACTAAATTAAGTATGCCTAGTAGAAAATTAAAAGTCAAAATATCCAATGAGTTGTTGTTGGAATTAGAAAAAAGACAAATCAACTTTAAGTTGAATTAGCCGAACACATAAAAAAAGGCAATACATTCATAATCAAAACTAATTTAGGATTGATAGAGGAATGGTTTTTAATTTATAAATTTGCAGTACAATTAATAAACAAACAAAAACAAAGATATTATGGCATTAGCAATAACAGATGCTACTTTTGACGAAGTAGTTTTAAAATCAGACAAACCAGTATTAGTAGATTTTTGGGCAGCTTGGTGTGGACCATGTAGAATGGTTGGGCCAATCGTTGACGAATTAAGCAATGAATACGAAGGTAAAGTAGTTGTGGGTAAAGTAGACGTAGATGCTAACCAAGAATTTGCGGCAAAATATGGTGTTAGAAACATTCCAACAGTTTTGATTTTTAAAAATGGAGAAGTAGTTGGGAAACAAGTAGGAGTAGCTCCAAAACAAACCTACGCAGATAGTTTAGATGCTTTGTTGTAATCATTAGATTATAATATATACTAAAAAGGGTTGACGAAAGTCAGCCCTTTTTTAGTATAAAAATACCGATCGTTTTCCTATATTTGAAAGATGAAGATTGAAGCGCAAAGAGATAAAATTTCTAGTTTTCAGCATTTGGAGTTATTGGCTCATCAAGTGGTGGAAGGTTTTATTTCAGGCATGCACAAAAGTCCCTTTCATGGTTTTTCTGCTGAATTTGCTGAGCATAAAGTGTATAATTCTGGTGAGAGTACAAAGCACATCGATTGGAAATTATTTGCCAAGACCGATCGTTTGTACACCAAACAATTTGAGGAAGAAACCAACTTACGCTGTCATATTATTATCGACAATTCGTCTTCGATGCACTATCCTGTTTTAAAACCCAATCAGAATTTTTATGAAAGTAAGATCGGTTTTTCTGTATTGGCAGCAGCAGTTTTAATGAATGTACTGAAAAAGCAACGTGATGCCGTAGGATTAAGTGTTTTTTCAGACACCTATGAATATTATGCGCCCGAAAAAGGAAGTGATCGCCACCATCGAATGATTTTGAATGCGCTTGAGGGACTTTTGGAACAACCCAAAGTTTCAAAAAATACCGATACGATTACTTTCTTACATCAAATCGCCGAAAAAATTCATCGTCGTTCGATGATTATTTTGTTCACTGATATGTTTCAATCCGGAAATGAAGCAGCGTTGTTTACGGCTTTGCAACATTTGAAACACAATAAGCACAAAGTGGTGCTATTTCACGTTTATGATGCCAAAACAGAATTAAGCTTTGATTTTGATACGGCTCCTCGAAAATTTGTGGATATGGAAACTGGAGAAGAAGTGGCTGTTTTTGCCGATTCAGTTCAACAGGAATATAAAAATGAAGTCACAACCTATTTCAAAAAGGTAGCGTTGACTTGTGCTCAAAATCGAATTCAATATGTTCCCGTAGCGGTTGGTGAAAATTTTGAAAAAATCCTATTGACCTATTTGGTTGAGAAACAAAACTTTGGTTGATTTCAAGAACTAATATTTAATTTTTTTTCTAAAAACACTTGCGTAAATGGAAATCTGTTGTATATTTGCAACCGCAATTAAGCAGAGGTTTGGTAGTTCAGTTGGTTAGAATACATGCCTGTCACGCATGGGGTCGCGGGTTCGAGTCCCGTCCAGACCGCTAAATTGGGAAAAGCACTTCGTAAAGAAGTGCTTTTTTGCCCAAAAATGGTATCTAAGGCTAGTTGTGTTGTTTGGTCGGCCTTGTAAGCTGACCGGGTTTAGTAGTTAGACCAATGAAAAGCT
>NZ_JAVKNB010000008.1:0-10055 GCF_031537875.1 Flavobacterium sp.
AAAGGCGTATTTAGCAGGATTCCATTGTTGTGAAAAGGCATCGGTTGAAGTGGCAATACCAATATCTGCCATCCCCGCAGCTCTAGCATCTGCTGAGACCATTAAAAATGGAACTCCAGTAGTAATAACTCTTTCTTGTGCTTTTGCAACCATAACTGCTAGAAAAAATAAAATAAAATGTGGGATTTTTAACATAACTATACTAATTAATTGATGTTTATTTTCACTAAATGAGTGCTTCTCTTTATTTTTTTATCTCTAATGAGTCTAGTTCAATTCGAGGATATAATTTTAACATTATTCTCTTATAATTAAAATTAGGATGATTCTGTTGATACTTTAAAAGCATCATATAAAATTTACTCAACTCTCCTCCATTATCAATACATTGAATATTCTTATTTGTTTTTTTTGTATATCTAAACATAATATCCGCTTCTTTCTATTAATAATTTGGGCAGGCGTAGCACTTTTTTGACAAATCAAATCGATACACAACAGAGAACTCATAAGCACCTCCCGTATTTAATCCTTTTAACCCATTAAAATCATAGGAATACCCAAATTGAAAATGTTCATAATTTAGTCCCCCAAATAAACTAAAAGTGGTAGCAGCTAAACCCGAATCTATAGACTGTAGATTAGATTTAGTATTTACCCCAAAAAAATAATTTGGAAAAATCAGTGACCCTTCAAAATCAACTACTTTAAAACCTCCCTGTTTTATATAATTTGATGTCAATTTTAGTTTTGTATCGTAGAGAAATGAGAAAAAATTAACATAGTCTGAAATAGTGAATTGATATCCTAAATTAACTGTAAAAAGCATCTCTAATGGCACATTACCATTGGTTAAATACGAAATATCAGGCCTATTAAAATGCTTTAATGCGGTTCCGAAAAACCAATTTTCATTGTTAAAAAGCATCCCCGTAGAAAAATCTAAATATCCCAGTTTAGAATTAAAACCTGTAGATTCAACAGAGGTTGGATGTATAATACCATTTAAAATATCTATTTGATCTTCAAAGTTGAACCCACTTGTATTAAATGCTCGAGTACCATATCCCCCTTTAATTGAAGGGTGGAAAAACCACTCGTCTGTCAACTGTACTTGATAAGCATAATTAATATCAATTTGTGTAAAACCATAATTAGTAAAATTCTGTCTTTGGTCAATCACACTGATTCCTAAGCCACTATTGCTATTTTCAATCCAAATGTTTACAAAAGCATATTTAGATTCAATTTTTAAATCTAAATTAGGCCACTGTGACCTATGTAATAAGCCAGCACTACTTGATTCATATACACTTATAAAGGAAGGATTCAAAGTTTCGGGTACTAGAGAGCGCTGTGTAAACAAAGGATCCTGAGCACAAGTCTTACAAGTTGATAAAAAGAAAAAAATGATTATGATTATTATTCTTATCATAAACTTATTTTATTAATACAAATGGTCCATTATACTCCACTTCATCTTCATAAAAAGTAGTAGCAGTTATTTTATAAAAATAATTTCCATTAGGTACATTATTTCCATTCCATTTACCATCCCATCCCCTTAAAGAGGAACCGATTTCTTCAAATACAGTACCTCCCCAAGTATTGAAAATTTTCAATTTAATTTTAGTAATTCCTTTAAAAACTGGTCTAAAAGTGTCATTGAATCCATTATTGTTTGGTGTAAAAGCATTAGGTATAATTACTTCATATCCCTTTTCTACTTTAAGCGATAGACTATTCGTATAACTACATCCAAATGCATATTTGACTACTTGTCTTATTTCATAAATACCCTCTTTTAAGTAGGTGTGCAATGGATTTAAATCAGTAGATGATGTACCATCTCCAAAATCCCATGCAATAGATTCAAAATCACCTGTTGCTATATTCTTAAATTGAATGGGGTCTTTAACCGCATACAGTCCATAAGTTGATTGGCCTAGTGAACTCTTATTGAAACCCGTATTCCCTATTACTGGTATTTTTACATTTATACTATAATTAGCCTCACAGCCTAATCCATCTATTACTTCTAATAGCACTATCCCATTTTGAGAAGCAGTCATGATTTCATTATTAACTCCACTAACTTCTCCACTAAGCCAGTGCAATTGATAGGGTGCTACTCCTCCCGTAATATGAGCAATAAATTTTTGTTTAACCCATTTAGCATCGCAATTAAAAATTGTATTGGTATCAACTTTTATAACTAAAGGCTCTTGCCTATTAATGCTGTACGATGTCTCTTTTACACATCCCCTACTATCACTTACTTTAACACCATAATTTCCAGCGGATAGGGCTGTTAAATCTTTAGTAGCAACACCATTTGACCATTGATAAGCAAAAGGTGCAGTTCCTCCCGAAACTAATAAATTAATAGCACCACTATTAGCATCAGTACAATCAAATGCATTAATTGTATTTGCGGTAAGAACTAATTCTTGTGGATCTAGTAAAACGAAAGTCTTATTGACAATACAGCCTGTCCCATCTGATATAGCTACTGAATATCCTCCTGGTGCTAAATTATTTCTATCTTTTCCAGCCAAAGCATTGTCTGACCATATTAATTTCAAAGGAGCCTCACCTCCAATAATATTTAAGTTTATACTTCCATTATTAGCCCCATGACAACTTATTTCTTTCACCGTCACATCCATTCTAAAAACAGGAGGCTCTGGTAGGCTTATAGTTCTTGTTCTAGCACAACCTTTAGCATCCGTAACAATAACCGTATAGTCACCAGCTGATAAATTGTTTTGGGACACCCCTCCCGCCAAATTACTCCAACTTGTTTCATAAGGAGCCGTTCCTCCCGAAATATTTAATACAATAGAAGCGTCATTCGCCCCTGAGCATTTAATAGGAGTTGTGATTGGATTAATTACAATATCAGGATTTACCTGAGCCGTCACTATAAAATTAGTACCAATACATCCGCCTGAATTAGGCGTTACTGAATAAATAACATCTACACTAGTGGTAGATGAATTGATTACATTTTGTTGAATAGTACTTTGCTCTGTTCTTCTTGCTTCGGCTCCTTGTATGGCATTAGTAACGCTTACCACAGGATAATCCCAAGTATACGTTGTTCCCGGTGGAACTACATTTCCTGTTCCGTCCTGAGGTGCAATTTCAAAGGGTACACCACTACACGTAAAAACTGTAATTGGGCTTATTATAGGATACGTACTTACAATTATTTTAGCCACTTCACTCGTAATCGCTGTACAGCCACTTCCTGTAAATGAAATAACACAGTAATAATAAAACGTCCCTAAACTACCCGATTGGGGTATAAAACTCGCATCATTTGCTCCACTAATTGGACTCCCTACTAGTGGCAAAGTAGAAGTAGTAGAATACCATTGATAACTTGGAACACCAGCTCCATCAGTATAACTCACTGTTAATGGTTGAGCCACAGTCCCTAAACACACTCCTCCAGAAACCGGATTGAGCGTAATTGTTGGTGGTACTACAATTTCAACTTTAGCAGGCTGAGAATTCACTTTACAACCATTATTAATTTGAGTAATTACACAATAATAATATACTACTCCTGTGCTTGTAGTAGGAGGTGTATACGTATCATAAATTTCAAATGGAAGGATTCGTCCACCTACATCACTATGTATCGTGTTTTTGTACCATTGATACGAATATCCCCCAGTGGCTCCACCACTTACCACAACATGCAAAGCTGTAGGAGTGGTATCCTTACACAAAGTTTGAGTAGCCATTGGTTGCGAAGTTACCTTTATGTTGTCAAGAACAATTACTTCTGCGGGGTCTGTCGCTGCCGTTCCACAACCGCTACTACTAAGGCTAATAACGGCATAGTAATAGTACTTCCCTGGAGTATTAAATACGGGCGGAGTGAATTGTAATGTAGTTGCGCCTGGCATAAGAGTTCCACCTGAATTAGATGACACGGTATTGGAATACCATTCGTATTTTGGAGTACCTGCTCCTCCATTATAATCAACCACTAAAGGGGGTATTTCTCCTCCCACGCATATAGTCTGTGTGGGCTCTGGATTTTTTTTAATACTGACTAAAGTATTTACATAAAACGTTTTGGTAAAGGCGCATCCCTTCTCATCAGTATAAGTAATATCAGTATGACCAACAGCCACGCTGTTTATAAGCCCAGAATTGCTAATGGTTGCTACAGTAGGATCTGACGAGGTCCAAGGTGCAACTAATGCATGAACTGGATTGGTTTGCAATTGAACGGTTGAACCTCCTAAACACATTTCTAAATCCCCAATAATGGCAGTAATGGGATTCACCACTACTGTAACTGGTTGAATCAAAGAACAACCATTGGCTTTATGAGTCGCTTTAATATAATAGGTTCCTGAAATAGCTATCTGGTAGGGCTTATCTAAAGGTATTGTAGCTTTATCATCAGCCCAATAGGAATATTCCAAATTAGCATCTGAACCATTCTTTATCTTTTCATCGTATAAATCCACTGTAGTAGGTGCGCAAATTGGAGATGGGTTAGTAATCACTAAATTCGGTAATGCCGCTACCGTAAACGTAACATCTGTGGCCTGTTTTATTCCACATTGATTAGTGACTGACAAGGAAATCGTATAAGTCCCTGGCATATAACTCACTTTTGGATTAACATCAGTAGACAATGCTGGGGTCCCTCCGGGAAAACTCCAAGCATAGGTAACTGGAGTTCCTGTTGAAGTACAGCTGTTGACTATTGCTGTGGGTGATAGAAGTACTGGCTCACCCAATTTATTTTGACATACGCTTGCTATAGGGTTTATACTAACTTCCGATTTTTTAAACACTTGTACTTCTTGCTGAGTAGTTCCAACTGCACCACAAGAATTAATGGCAAATAACTTAATTTTATAAATCCCTGAGGATGTAAAATTAAACTTGGGTTGTAATGAATTTTGATTAGTTGAGGAAACATAGTCCCAGATCGGTGTTGATGAGCCACAATTCACTTCAGTATAAGCAACATCCCATTGATAAGTAGGTGCCTCTGAAATATTGGTGTTTACAGTGGTATTTGAAGTAGTTATAATTAATGGGGTACACCCTGTATTACTATCTAATGAGAATTTTGGAACTAAGGGTGCGTCAATATTAATCGTAGTAGTAGTTTCTGAAACACCACATCGATTACCAACTCGCATTTTAATTGTATAGGTTCCTGCTACAGTAAAGGTAGGGCAAATGGTAGCAGAACCTTTATCCCAAAGCCCGATAGTATTTGAACCATAATCTTTCCCTAAAGTACTCCCTGCAGGTACTGTAAATCCAGTATTAGGAGTAATCGTCCAAACTATTGCTGGGCTAGAATCACACGATGCAGTCCCACTAGAGACTTCTACTGAGCCTTTGGAGGTGTTTTGAATACAAACTATTGTATTAAGACAATTGTTTTTTGTAACCGTAATTTCAGCCTTAGGCGGAGACGATACAAAAATGGGCCCTACACTCACTACCGCAACACCACATGGATTAATAGCTTTTACCGTTCCTGAAAAAGAGTTTGGAATAGACGATGACCCACTCACATAAGTATAGCCACAAGAGTTTTTATCAAATGTATGCGAGATTGTAGCAGGCAGGGTTTCTTGTGTGTAATTTTCTATTGAACCATCACTAAAACTAACCTCATAAGTTGTACCAGGAGGATTATTATTAGTCCCTGTTAAGGGAAAAATCAAAGTACTCCCTGCACAAATATCTGCATTTAATGCAGCCGTAAACCCTACAGCAGGATTAGACCCTAAAAAAACTTTATAAGTCTGAGTAGCGCTACAACCAGCACTATTGGTAATTGAATATACTAAATTATAATACCCCACAGCATAGATGTGTTTTTTTGAGGTCCAACTACTAATTGTTTCTACTGTGCCATCTCCCCAGTCAATTGTATAAGAAGTATTAGTATCCGTTGTAGTAGAAGCATTTACAAATTCAAATTCAGCAGACGAATTGCCACAAATCTTAAACACAGTGGCTCCATTGTAAACAAATTTGCCTGTTCCATTCATAGTAGTGTCTGGAACAGGAACTGAACTAACCACAACTGATATTGATTGATTAACTGTTGTAATAGCACCAACAGAATCTGAATAGGAAACTAATTTATATTCATACGTCCCTGCGGTAGTAGTAGGAACAGTCAAAGTAACTTTATTAGAGGAAGAATGAATTGTTACCAATTCTCCTCCGTTTATGGAATAACTAAAATCAAACGAATCTGTACTCCCTGATGCCTGAAATGTGACTATGGGTTGGGAGCCATTCAAACAAACCGAATTAGTTGTAACACTTATAGGACTTATTGATGATGGAGGAGGAACAACTTGTTCCTTTTTACAAAAGGCAGTAAGTTTATCAACCTCTGCATTTGCACTGATTGTCAAAAAAAGACCTATTAAATACAGTATTTTTAGTTTCAATTTAATACCAAAATAATTCATCATTTCTTAAGGATTCCGTCTATACAATCATGCAAACTGGTAAGAATATTTATTTTTTCGGATAAACCTATACAATGATGAAAATCAATTATTTGCAGTTTTTTAATGATTTTAAAATTTTCTGAAGCTACAATTATTGGAATACCGCAGTCTTTCAATTGTAATAATTCAAATACGTCTTTATATTCATAAACCACTACAAAAAATAAATTGTATTGTGTTATTAATTCAGAAGTCATAGATACAACTGTTTCAAGACCTGAGACAGCAAATTTATTTTTTCTAAAACCCTGAAATAAAAAAAAATACTTCCCTTTTTTATCAACAACTCCTATTTTGTATTTAGAATTTACCATAATTAAATTATCCCTCAAAATTTAAATTTTAAAAAAATCAAAAAAAATATATCACAATAGAATCAAAAAGAGGTATCATAACAACTCATTTAAACAATTTTGAACAATACTACAATCTTCCTCTCTTGAACTAACTTGTAGTGAATCACTACCCCCATAGCACTTTACTTTAAATTGGTTAATTGTAACATCGTAATCGATAATTGCAAAACCAGCCGAAATCCCTTTGTCTATAGCCTCTGAATGCATAATTTTAGAACTAAAAAGTAATAGAACTCCATCACTTTTGATAACATATTTCATTATTTTCATAACAAACAGTTTTTTTATGATTGAATCATACGGGCAAAATGCCCGTATGATTTCAATCTCGCTAACAAATTATTAGAGCCCCAAATTACACTCCCTTATCTTAAAAATGTAATTATCCAATCTAATAAAGCGTTAGCTAAAATTGAGCTGTAAATACCCGTCAAAAGAGGTAATTAGAAAATGACGGTATTTAAGTTTCCCCACAAAACAACAACTCAATTTTAAATAAACAACAACAAAAATTTTTTACATCAACTTTTCTTTTTGAAAAACATAATTTAACATACTTTCGCCTTGGTCTGATTTATTACAATATTCTTTAAGACATTCAATTGCATATCTTTTAGTTATATCAGTTCCTGAGAAGCGTTCTATTACAGTATCAATCGCTTTTTTAATTTCATACTCTTTAAATCCTGAATTATGTTTATTTACACGTTCAATAATTCTGTTTAAATATCTTTCAATATGCTCGCAAAAAACAGGTGTATTTATTAACTGCGGATTAGAAGTATCTATACCCTCCCAATAAAAATTCAATCTAATAAAATCTCTAATCACAGGTTTCTTCTTTAAATCAGAGAAATAATAAGGGGTGTTTACAACCATTAATCCCGGCCAAGTCGTATCGTTAACCCTTATAAATTCAGAGAAAAGAACATAATATTTTCGCCTCTCTTTTTGATAAATTTTGATTATTTTTTTCCCTGCAGCTTGATTTGAGAAATTTGCTAAATAATTAAACAAACTATTTAATTGCTCTACTCTTGGATTTACATTTTTTAAATAGTCGTACCATTTTTTATTTTCAACTGATACTATAAAATCAGGATAAGAACCATTTACTAGAGATTTCAATTCTAAACTTATTAATGGTTCTTTACCGTCAATTATTATATCCGTATAGAATTCACTTTATTCTCTTTCATAAAATACTCTATAAACTCCAAGTTCAACTGAGGCTGGGAGTTTAAAAGAAAATACACTAGTTTCAATTTTAAATGACTTGATTGTTTTTTTGGATTTGAATTGATATACTCTTCCTCTTGCAAACTGACCCTTCGCAAATAAAAATTTACCTTCCACCATAATACTATCAATTGAATTTGAATAAACACAATTAACTAATAGGCTAAAAAATAAAATTATTGTAAATTGTGCTTTATTCAATTTCATCTTAAATAACTCCTTGTTTTATAGCCACAAGATTAATGTTTTCTATTTTAGCCCAAAAGAGAGGGGTTTTAAAAACCTCCGTTTCAGTTAGTAATTCTATTATTTTAGTGAAATTAATTTTGATAAATTGGAGCTTACTCTCGGCTCTCTTATCGTTTAGTTAATGGTGAGTTAAAAATTTTCAACCTAATAAGTAGGTTCCTAACATTTTTTTGACTGCATCAGGATTTTTTCTATTAACGCATTAGACTAAAATTAGTTTATGTTGAGGAAATTTTTATATGGGTAATAGAGATTCTATCATACACTTTGAAAAGAAAGGCCCTTAATTTTGGCTAAGGAAAGGAAGGACTAGTAAAATTGTATTAAAAACTATTCGCTGTGTAGACAAAAAATATATTTTAACCTTGGATGTAGTATTTTATTTGCTGTTGTTGGCATTGAGTTAAAAACTTTGCGCTCTTTGCGGTGCATTATTAACCGCAGAGGCACAGAGCACGCAGCCGTTTTTTATTTAATTGTTAACCCGTTGGGTGTAATTATTAAAAACGTCTATTCGAGTGTTTTTTGTGTAATGAAATGGAAGAAAAAATGTATCGAGAACCGTTTTTAATGAAATTTTTCTTGTTCTGTCATCCTGAGCGGAGACGAAGGACAATTTTCTTCCCGAAGCGTCGGGAGAAAATCACTCGAACTGACGAAAAATTATCATCAAAAACTAATTACACCCAACGGGTTAATTGTACATTATAAATTATCAATTATCAATTATCCATTATAAATTATCAATTATAAATTATCAATTATAAATTATCCATTAATAAATTATCAATTGTACATTATCAATTATCACTTTGCGTTCTTTGCGTCTTGGCGGTGTATTTTCTTTACCACAGAGTCGCAGAGGGTTAACTATTAAAAAAAAACGACCGCTTACTTCGACTAAGCTCAGCACAAGTGGCGGGTAAAAAGCTCTTGCCACAAGGTCATGAGCAAAAGAGAGCCAAGGGTTCTAGCCCTTCCGGCAAGCTCAGGGTTAATTTTTAAGACAGCGAACAGCAAAGCCAAGTGCTCGGCGACCAGTAGGACCGGACGTGCCACTGCCATTAAAGATGCGGTTTGATGCGCCAGTACCACTTATGGTACTAGTCCAGTAGTTACCTTCGGTACCAGTACTGTAGATCGCACCATTATTCCAATAACGAAACCCTACCATGCTAAACTTCAAGGTAGAACCTGCTGCCGTAGAAACTGACGTAATGCCTGCTGTAGTTACTAGATTGGTTAGTTCAGCACTAGTAGGCACTCTATATCCCACTGGGCAAGGATTATTAATACCATTGACACCCTGCCATAAATTAGGGTTTTGCCCCTTACGCCAGTCATTAGAATTAGTAGTGGCCAGAATATACAAATTATCTACAGGAGTATCACCATCAGAGAGTGTTGTAGTAGTGCCGTTTTGTGGGGTTTTGTTCCCTGCATCCTTTATTAGCTCATGCCCATCGGCACCTCTACCCCACTGAAATAAACTACCATAAGCTTTATAGTCTGTAGCACTGGTGGCTTGCTGGCTAGGGTTATAACTAGTATGGTTTACATTAGCATAATGCGCCCCTAAGTTATTGTTTAACCAGGTTTTACCATCGGCTCCCGTTACAGGAAAATAAACAAAGTTATGGTTGTTAGCCCCGTTTATGGTTTGCCCATAAGCCCTGTCAAAAATACCTAC